>JASGCK010000008.1 GCA_030054145.1 Cytophagales bacterium | reverse complement strand
TTGCGGGTGGCAGCATTGGCGTGAACACGACGGGTAATGTGGTGAACATGGGCAACGTGACAGGCGATAGCAACGGAAGTACCTCAGTCACAGGCGACAACGTGAGCAACAGCGGCAACATCACAGGCGGGAATGTGACAGTCAATGTCACAGGTAACGTCACCAACACGGGCAACGTGACAGGCGGCAGCAACGGAAGCGCCTCAGTCACGGGCGGCAACGTGACCAATAGCGGCAATATCACAGGCGGGAATGTGACAGTCAATGTCACAGGTAACGTCACCAACACGGGCAACGTGACAGGCGGCAGCAACGGAAGCGCCTCAGTCACGGGCGGCAACGTGACCAATAGCGGCAATATCACGGGGCAAGCGGTTAACGTCACGGGAGGAAACCTCACGAACTCGGGCAACATCACAGGTGGGAATGTGACAGTCAATGTCACAGGTAACGTCACCAATACGGGCAACGTGACAGGCGACAACAGCGTGGCAGTCACGGGTAACAACATCAACAACAGCGGCTCTGGCGTGATCAGTAGTGATAACGGCACGGTTAAAGTCGTTGGCTGTCTGACTGGTAATGGCTCTTTAAAGGGAGTGGGTCCTGCGCCAACAGATATCCCTCCGACACCTCTTGGTGGTTTGGTACGTTCGTTGTTTTTGGCTGTGACTGCTAGCGGTGGTGATAACGTTACGATTAGTCAAGTTGCTGCGGTTGTTTTCCCTAGATTAGCGTCACCCACTCCAGAGACATTCGGCAGTGGCACTTGCTCAACCATGAGCGGTAGCGGACAGCCAGCTGCTCAAAAATCATTGGATTTGATTGTGACGGGATGGGCTAAGATGCCAGAGGGATCACAATTGCAATTAGATTTCACGGAGTCAACGACTCCACCCGCCACAGAAGCTGAGTCAGAGGATAAAAAGGATCCTGATTCGCAGTCCGCAAAAACTCGTTAAGCTATAATGCGCGAGTCGTTTAACTTTTAACGATATTGTTGCAGCGTCTCCTTCTCTTATCTGGGTTTGAATTTATTCGAGTCCTGTCTCTTTAAGGCGTCGTTGCTGTTTAAGGCTAAATCTATTCGAGGATTTAGATTTAGCCCAACGTCGGCGCCTAGTTCGCACTTTTAAAACATCGCTCTTTTGCAGCAGTGATGTGTTTTCGTTTTGCGCGTGGCTCCTACATTTTTAGTGAGCTTTTTTAATGTCAGATATTCAAACTACAACTTCTTTTGAAGAAGTTACCACCATCGTCTCTGCTGCTGAGCCTATGCATAGCGACAGCCTTGCGCCCGAGGCAATTCCTGCTGAGCCCGCTGCCGATGCGGCTTTGTCGTTTATTAACAAAACCAATGTGTTCGCATCGCTTGGCTTAAATGCCGACATTGTGCGGGCACTGACTGATCTGGGTTTTACCGAACCCACGCCTGTTCAAGCCAAATCCATTCCCGCTTTTTTGGCGGGTCGCGATTTGCTCGTGTCTTCGCAAACGGGTTCTGGCAAAACGGCGGCGTTTATGCTGCCAGCACTGCACAAGATTGCTTCGCTTCCAGTGGATGAATCGCTAGAAGCGGTTCGTCCAGCAATGGTCGAAGAGCGCAGAGGTCGTGGTCGTCCTGGCAAAAATCACCGAGGCGGTGATCGCTACGCTGACAAAGGCGGCCTGAAGACAGGGCGCGGCGCGAGGGCGCGTGGTCCTGCGCAGCCTTCTGTGTTAGTGCTGACTCCTACACGCGAGCTCGCTCAGCAAGTGACGGCCGCTACTGCCGACTTCGGCAAATACCTGCGCCACATCGAAGTGACTAGCATTTTGGGCGGAATGCCCTATCCCAAACAGTTAGAAATGTTGGCGCGTATGCCCGACATTTTGGTGGCAACACCAGGTCGTTTGCTTGACCACATCGGCTCGGGACGTATTGATCTGTCTAAGCTTGCCATGATGGTGTTTGACGAAGCTGACCGTATGCTGGATATGGGCTTCCAAGACGACATCGATCAAATCTTGCACAGCACGCCAGCAGGTCGCCAAACGGTGATGTTCTCGGCAACGCTGGACGAGCGCGTGTCCGCATTAGCACGCCGTATGCTGAAAGACCCCGAGCGCATTTCGATTAAAGCCACCAAACTCGACCAAAGCGCCATCGAACAACGTATGCACTTTACCGACGACATGGGACACAAGCATCGCTTGCTAGACCATATCCTGCGCGACGTAACCGTCAAGCAGGCGATTGTTTTTACCGCGACAAAACGCGATGCCGATCAACTCGCCGAACAATTGGCCGACAACGGTTTTGCCGCTGGCGCACTGCACGGCGATATGAATCAAGGCGCGCGCAATCGCACGCTGGGCTTGCTGCGCAGCGGCAAGATGCAAGTGCTGGTTGCCACCGATGTGGCGGCACGTGGACTTGATGTGCCTGATATCAGCCACGTGGTCAACTTTGATTTGCCCAAGCAATCGGAAGACTACGTTCACCGCATTGGCCGCACGGGCCGTGCTGGCCGCACAGGCGTTGCCGTGAGTTTGGTCAATCACTCGGAAGCCTTTAACTGGAGACGCATCGAGCAATTTACCAACAACCGCGTCGAGCCGTCTGTGGTGGAAGGCCTAGAGCCACGCCGCGTGCCCAGCAAGTTCTCGCCCAAGCCAGCACCTGGCAGTCGAGGACGCAGCTACGGCGGCGCAAGTGGATTCAATGATCGCAGTCATGGTGGCGGCGGCTATCAAGGTCGCGGCGAGTCACGCTCGTTCGGTGATCGCGGCGGTTTCGCAGATCGCGCTCCAGCACGTGGCGGATTCGGTGAGCGCGCAAGTGCTGGCTTTGCAGATCGTGGCGCACCGCGTGGTCGCCCATTTGGTGATCGCGCAGACCGCGCACCGCGTGACGATAGCTTTGCCAATCGCGAGCCACGCCATGATCCACGTGGCATTCCAGAGGCGCATCGTTTTGCGGAACGTGCAGAGCGCCCATCACGCCCAAATTTTGATGCACCGCGTCGCAACTTTGGTGATGGCAATTTCGCAGCACCTGCTGCGCCGCGCAAAGACTTCAGCGCCGCACCGCGTCACGACACGCCGCGCAAGGATTTTGGCGCACCACGCCCAGCACATACTGGCGCACGTCCAACGCTAGGTGCTGATCGCGCACCGCGTCCAAGCGTTGCGCCCACAGGTCGCGGCTGGCGTTAAAACCCATGCCCATTCGGGCTGAGCCTGTCGAAGCCTAGTTTTGTGCAAAGCACTTCGACAAGCTCAGCGTGAGCGGTATGTGATTCGCAATGAAAAGTTCTCAGTTATGGGCCATCACGGCCCTCATCACCAACGCGTTTGTGTGGGGCGTGTCTTGGTGGCCTTTGCGCCAGATGGAGGGCGCGGGGCTGCATCCGCTATGGGCAACGGGCTTGTCGTTTGCGGCGGTGTTGCTGGCAGTCACCCTCTACAAACCACGTGTATGGCAGGAGTTGCGTGCGCCTAGCGGACTTTGGCTTTTGGCATTGGCATCGGGCTTTACCAACGTGGCATTCAACTGGGCGGTTACCGTTGGCGATGTGATTCGCGTGGTGCTACTTTTTTATTTGATGCCAGCGTGGGCGCTGCTTGTGGCGCGATGGTTACTCAAAGAACCCATTACCTTGCAGGGCTTGCTCCGATTGGCTTTGGCCGTGACGGGTGTTTTGCTGGTACTTAAAAAACCAAGCTCGCCGTGGCCCGTGCCTAGCTCGCTCTCCGACTGGTTGGCGCTTGGCGGCGGATTTACTTTCGCACTGACCAATACCTTTATTTTGAAATTTAAGCAGTCGAGTGAAACGGGGCGACTTCTCGCCATGTTTGCAGGCGGAACAATCGCAGCGTTGGGCGCAGCCGTGGTTGGTGTGTCGGTTCAAGTTGTGCCATTGCTGCCTTGGTTTTCGATTGCGCTGGTGTTGGCGGTTGTTGGTCTGGGCGCATTCTTTTTGCTTGGCAATTTAGCGATGCAATACGGCGCATCAAGGCTGAGATCCAGCACCACGTCGCTCGTGATGCTGACGGAAATTATTTTTGCCAGCCTCTCGTCCGTATGGTTTGGCGCGGCAGTGCTAGAGGCGCGCGTACTGTGGGGAGCACTTTTGATTTTTAGCGCCGCGTTTTGGGCGGCGCTTGCTTGAGGGCATTTGGCATAGCCTCACTCCGTTCGGGCTGAGCTTGTCGAAGTCCTTAGTTTTATTGAGCCAATCCTTTGACAGGCTCAGGACGAACGGCTGAGTATTTTTTAATACGTCGCGCGCCCACTCGAAATATCAAATACCGCACCCGTACTGAACGAGCAGTCTTCGGTAGAGAGCCAAGCCACTAAAGCTGTTATTCAATTAGTTTGGCTGAAATACGCTGCAATACAATTCATTTTTCACACTTGAGGATTAGGGTGATGGTGATATATGCAATAGATTTATTTTGTGGCGTGGGTGGTCTGACGCAAGGCCTTCGCGAGGCTGGCATTTCAGTTGTTGCTGGCATAGATATAGACCCAAGCTGCGCACATCCATTTGAAGCAAACCATCCTCAATCACGCTTTCTTTTAAAAAGTGTTGAAAGTCTAAGCGCGGCAGATCTTCATGCGCTATGGCCATCAAATAGCATACGTTTACTTGCAGGGTGCGCACCTTGCCAACCTTTTTCGTCGTATGCGCGAAACGCGCCAAAAGATCATTCAAAGTGGGGGATGTTGTTTCACTTTTCTCGATTAATTCGAGATACGAAACCTGAATTTGTAACTATGGAGAATGTGCCAGGCTTAGCACGTGAAGCGCCGTTTGTCGATTTTTTGAATACCTTAAAAGAGGGGGGCTACCAAGTCGCATATCAAACAGTAAATGTGGCAGATTTTGGTGTCCCACAGCAGAGAAAACGATTGGTGCTCATTGCTTCAAAACTTGGTCAAATTTCATTGCCCAGCCCTACGCATAGTGGGTCTAAGAATTGGCTTTCAGTTAAAGATGCTATTGGTAAACTTCCAGTCCTTGATGCTGGAGAGATAGATAAAAACGATCTGCTTCATAGATCTGCACGGTTATCGCCGTTAAATAGCTCACGCATTCGCGCATCTAAGCCAGGCGGAACTTGGCGGGACTGGCCGAAAGAGTTGGTGGCAGAGTGCCATCGCAAAGAGAGCGGCAAACATTCTGCGGGGGTTTATGGACGGATGAGATGGGATCAACCAGCACCTACCATGACGACTCTTTGTTGTGGGTTTGGTAACGGGCGATTCGGGCATCCTGAACAAAATCGCGCAATTTCGTTGCGAGAGGCAGCAATCTTCCAATCGTTCCCTATCAACTATCAGTTTGCTTCAGCAAACAACTTAATTTCTATAAAGCGCGTTTCGAAGCTAATTGGAAATGCGGTTCCGCCAAAGTTAGGAGAAGCCGTTGGCATCACGTTGATTAAGCACTTCTCTGATATTTCTTCTCAGACAAGTACGACTCAATCGAAAGTAACACATCGTTTAGGTAAATCAAAACAGCCTCTTTAATGGTAATCAGGTTTGGGAGTATGGTGTCTCGTCCGCATTCCGCAAATGGGACGCGCCCATGAGCAAGTTCATTTCTTTTATCTTTGACCTCTACTAAGCGCTCACCCGCAGTGGCTACTGATGTATTGGTTGTTTTTGTGGCAACTTGAAATCCATATAAATCAGCCGCTTCGCGAATTCTTTTCGCATCTACGTTTCCAAGGAGCACAGGATGTTGATTGTTTTCGACACTTTTTTGATGATCGTCTAGCCAATGACTAAGTAGCAGTTTATTTACGGGTTGATCTATTGTTGCTGATCCCTTACCTTTAAACCGATCAAGTGTTTGCCTTGTCAGGCTATGAACCAACTTGTCAGCATCAATGAGAGCGTCAGCTTTAATTTGCGCATGTATATCTTCAATTGCATTAACAATCGTTGCCTCAACTAGATTGTACAGAAGTAGATACCCATTTGCTTTTAATGTATGAGACAGCTTAATTGGAATTGCCTTGGTAGCAGCAGACGCGTTAGAAGCTTGGCCTCTCGATGGAAAAATAAGTTGCGCTTTATCGTCAATGATATTTTTTAGAAAATCGAAATACAACTCAACTTCAGTTGAGCGTTCGGTAAATGATGCACGGCTAGGAATCATTCGTCGGCTCGACTTACTTCTTTGCCCAGCAGGTTATCTCTGACAAAGTGGATTCGATTTGCAACTTTCGGACGAGAGTTGCTTGAATCCGATCGTGTTAGAGTAATAAATTCTTTGCTGTTAAGCCAAGAATTCGTATCGGCTGGTACAAGATTTGGATTCTCGCGTAGTGCAAGGGTAACTCCTACTGCAATAGCTTCAAATCTGATCCGTGGAACGGATTTATTATTTTCATTTTTCCGAAATCCTAGGTTGAAATGACGTTCGACAAAGGAAAGCATTTGATTGAATTCATTTGTCAAACGTTCTTTATCAAATTCAATATTGCCATGTTTAAGTGCCTCAGTTAGAAAATCGTCGACTGATTTATCAAACAGTAGGTAGTTATCTATGTACGCAAAATATCTTAGTACAAGCTCAGGGTATTCAGCGAGTTTTATACGTACAGCACTAATCGGACAGAGAGATAAAAGTAATTGCGATTTAGCGCACTCTTCGATAAACGAAAGGAATGGACCATCGTGACTACCTTTTCTCTTTTCCATGGGTTGTAAATTGGTGCCGCCAGTATTTAATCTATCAAAAATTTCACGTCTAGCTTCTTCATCAGCAAGCTCTGTGAGTTCAATCATTCGCAATGTCTTACGTTTTAATCGAAGCTGACGCGGTATAGAAAAATCGCTGAATAAAAATCCATTTGCACTTGGTAGTTTATTTAAATCCTGGAGGCGAAATTTATCCTCTAGGAAATTTACAAGTGTGCGAATTCTTTGACTGCCATCGACAATTTCCAAACGCCCCTCATATCGCCCCTCGCCGATATCGGCAACAAATAAGTAGGGAACGGGAATGTTTAACAATAATGATTCAATAAAGCGGGACTGTTGTTTTGCATCCCATACAAACTCTCGTTGGTAATCGGGAATAAATAATTCTGCTTCGTCAGTATTAAGTCCAATCGTGAATTTATCTACGATAACGCTTACAGGAAATTCACGAATTTCATGATCCGTAACTTTTTGACGCTCTTGAATTTCTGCATCAACAGCAGATTGCTCTGCTTGTGTCTTTGGTTGTGATATTTCACGTTGTGTTACTCGACTCATTTTTAAACTCCAAATTGGATGCAAATTAATAAGTCGCCCGCCCACCCGAAATATCAAACACCGCGCCCGTGCTAAATGAGCAATCGTCGGTTGATAACCACGTCACCAGCGCCGCCACTTCGTTCGCTTGCCCAAACCGCGCCATCGGAATTTTGGACAGCATGTATTGAATGAACTCGGGCTTCATTTGACTAAACATGGGTGAATCCACCGCTGCTGGCGTGACGCAATTGACGCGAATGCCTGTGCTGGCTAGCTCTTTGCCCAGCGCTTTGGTCAGCGTGATGACCGCGCCCTTGGATGCGCCGTATGCACTGGCGTTCGGGTTGCCCTCTTTGCCCGCCACCGACGCAATGTTGACGATGCGCCCGTAGCCTCTGCCCGCGTCGTTGGCTTGCATCACAGGCACAACTTCGCGGCAGCAATAAAACAGCGCGTTCACATTGATTTGCATCACTTGGTGCCATGCGTCAATTGGGTATTTCGCCAGCGTTTCGTTCGGCCCCGTAATGCCCGCGCTGTTGACCAAAATATCAATCGTTTTGTTGGGACTCTGCGCCACGGTATCCGCCGTTGCTCGCACCACTTGCGGATGATCCGCCAGGTCAAGCTGGATGGTCTTTGCAGCCGTGCCTAGCTGGGAAGCCGCATTGGATAAGGCTTGCGAGTCCCTATCCCACAGCGTTACGGTTGCACCGCTGGCAATCATGCGCTGGGCAATTGCCAAGCCAATGCCCGATGCGCCGCCCGTAATCACGGCGTGTTTGTTTTTTAAATCGTAGTTGTTCATAAGGTGCCCTGGGTAATAAAGAAAAGATTTGATTTACATCAATGTTGAGCAAACAGCTAACGGTAGCATGGAAACATCAATAATTTATAGGAATAAACCATGAAAATTCTCTTACCCGTAGACGGATCCAAAGCGTCACTCCAAGCGGCGAAGTATGCCGCCATGTGGGCTAAAAACTTTCGCAGCAAGGTGACAATAACATTGCTTAGTGTCCATGAAAGCATCACTTTCAATCACGCTAAAAAGGTTCTTTCTAAAGAGAGCATTGATGACTATTTGCGCGAGATGAGCGAAAAAGATCTGAAAGGCGCGCAGAAAGTATTGGACGCGGCAGGCGTTAAACACTCGATGGTCATAGAGCAAGGACATCCAGCCGAAGTCATTATCAAGCTTGCCAATAAGGAAAAAATGGATTTAATTGTGATGGGTGCTAAGGGGCGCAATGGTTTCTTGGATGTGCTGCTTGGCTCTGTCGCACAAAGAGTGTCAAGTAGCGCAAAGCAGCCTGTACTCTTGGTGAAATAAGAGCGTCCGCAGTAGGCACAAGTTCACTTTCTATATCGTCATGCCGCCGTTGACGTGCATGGCTTCGCCAGAATAAAACGACGACTCGTCGCTGGCCAAGAACACCACGGTTGGCGCAATCTCGTCAGCCGTTGCCAAGCGTCCCATCGGCTGGCGGTTGATGAAGTCTTTGCGGGCTTGCACAGGATCGGCAAAGGCGCTGATGCGGTCGCCCAGCGAGGGCGTATCTACCGTGCCAGGGCACAGGCAATTGCAGCGGATGTTTTGCTTGACGTAATCAATCGCGACAGCTTTAGTCAGGCCAATCACTGCCGCCTTAGAAGCCCCGTAGATAAAGCGATTCACCAGCGCCGCCACTTCGTTCGCTTGCCCAAACCGCGCCATCGGAATTTTGGACAGCATGTATTGAATGAACTCGGGCTTCATTTGACTAAACATGGGTGAATCCACCGCTGCTGGCGTGACGCAATTGACGCGAATGCCTGTGCTGGCTAGCTCTTTGCCCAGCGCTTTGGTCAGCGTGATGACCGCGCCCTTGGATGCGCCGTATGCACTGGCGTTCGGGTTGCCCTCTTTGCCCGCCACCGACGCAATGTTGACGATGCGCCCGTAGCCTCTGCCCGCGTCGTTAGCTTGCATCACAGGCACGATTTCTCGGCAGCAATAAAACAACGCATTCAAATTGATTTGCATCACTTGGTGCCACGCATCAATGGGGTACTTAGCCAGCGTTTCGTTGGGGCCTGTAATGCCCGCGCTGTTGACCAAGATGTCGATCGTTTTGCTAGGCGAATGCGCAACCGTATCGGCAGTTGCCTTTACTACTTGGTCGTGCTCCACCAAGTCAAGCTGGACGGTGCTTGCAGCCGCCCCTAGTTGGGAAGCCGCACGGGATAAAGCCTGCGCGTCTCTATCCCACAGCGTGACGGTTGCGCCGCTGGCAACCATGCGCGTCGCAATGGCAAAGCCAATGCCAGATGCACCGCCTGTGATGACAGCGTGTTTGTTTTTTTAAATCGTAGTTGTTCATGTGGTATTTTTAGTTTGGTAAGTTAGCAAGCACATTCCTGACCACAACCCGAGCAGCAGTTTCTAAGGCAGGTTTTAACGTGGCTGGATTTGAGTAATAAACATCAAGTGATTGACCTTGATTGTTGTCACTTGCCAGACCAGTAACAAAGTCACTGTATTGCCAGAGTACCTCACCAGTTTTAGAGACTAATTTGGCTAGGACACCCATATTGACATCGTATGTGCTACCGAATGGGTGCGTTTTACTAAAGCCGTAGTGAGTTACAAAAAATTGAAATTTCCCGTTAGCGGCATCCCCTTCAACAATGGTTATGCTTTTTTTGTTCGCAAGTTGGCGTGTCGCCTCCTGATATACCATTTTTCCGATGTCCAATTGTTGCGCTGCAATTAATTCATTTAATTTTGTCGCATCAGATTTGCCTGCATCAGCAGTCAAGGCGCCACCAAGGGCTCCACCAAGTGCTGCGCCCCACGCCTGAAGACCGCCGCGAAAAAATATTTCCTTTGGTTTGGCAACTTCTTTGTCGATACTCGCAGTACCTAAGGAGACTAGTTTGTCTTTTGAGGGCGTGATCGTAGGAGCGCCAGCGCAGCCATATAAAAGACCAATTGAAAAGAGAAATGTAAAAATTAGGATGTATTTTGAGCGCATAAATATCTTTCAGAAAACTAAGTTTAAATCGTCATGCCGCCGTTGACGTGCATGGCTTCGCCAGAATAAAAAGACGACTCGTCGCTGGCCAAGAACACCACGGTTGGCGCAATCTCGTCAGCCGTTGCCAAGCGTCCCATCGGCTGGCGGTTGATGAAGTCTTTGCGGGCTTGCACAGGATCGGCAAAGGCGCTGATGCGGTCGCCCAGCGAGGGCGTATCTACCGTTCCAGGGCACAGGCAATTGCAGCGGATGTTTTGTTTGACGTAATCAATCGCGACAGCTTTAGTCAGGCCAATCACCGCCGCCTTGGACGCCCCGTAAATAAAGCGATTGGGCAGTCCGCGCACGCTCACAATGCTCGCCATGTTGATGATCGAGCCGCCACCATTTTTAAGCATCACAGGCAGCGCCGCTTGAATCGCCCAATACTGCGAGCGCACATTCAAATCAAACGCAAAGTCCCAGTCTTTATCGGTTGCTGCTTCGATGTTGCCGTGGTGTACAAAGCCTGCGCAGTTAAACAGCACATTGAGCTTTGGTAGCGAAGCAATGGTCGAAGTAATCGCCGCCTTGTCCATCACATCCAGCACCTGCGTGGTGAGGTTGGGAATGCCTTTGAGCGACTCTAGCAGCGCGGGGTTGACATCGGTAGCCAGTACCTGTGCGCCCTCGCGTGCCATAGCGATAGCGGATGCGCGGCCAATGCCTTGCCCCGCAGCGGTGACTAAGGCGTGTTTGTTTTGGAGTCTCATAGTGGCTATATCCTTGCGTAGACGATGTATTAAAGTGACACAATTGTTAAACAATGATTGCGTTTAGATAAATTCTTGAAGCGCAAGAAAGGTAATTATGTTTGATTTTGCGACCCCTGCTTCCGGCATTGTCATTTCTGCGCGGGAAGCATCGCATCACTTCGCACTGTATTTGGAGCAAGCCTCTCAGGGTAAAACCTTCACTGTTTTAAAGCACGGGAAACCAATGGCAAAGTTGGTTCCTATTCGCCCAGAAGGACAAGCACTGCGCACACTCAAAGAGCAAGCTGCGTTTGATAAAAAAATCGCCAAGGCACTGAGCTTTAGATTTAGCAAGCCTTACGCTGGCAAGTTCAATCGACAAGACGCTTACGAAGACATCTGAGCTACTGCGCCCGTGCAACAAAGTCTAGATACCAATATCCTTGTCTATGCGGCCGACCCCAGTCAAGGCGCAAAGCACGACATCGCTAAAGCCTTATTCGACAAGGCTCTCGGCGAAGCGTGGCAAATTCCCACGCAAGTGCTAGGCGAGTTTTATAACGTTGCCACGCGCAAAAATCACATGACGCGCGAAGCGGTAGCGGCAATCATTCAAGCATGGATGGATATTTTGCAACCCATCCCCACAAGCGCCCTCGCTTTTCAAAAAGCTATTGCCTACGCAAGCAAAGCACCATTTTTATAAGCCGACAAGCTGCTTGGCGTGCTGCACACTTTCACTTAAGAATGAGTGAATCTGTTCGCGTGAGACTGAAGGAAAACCATCCATAAAATCATCTAGCGTTATGCCAGCTTCAATATGATCGATTAAAGTTTGAAGCATGACGCGCGTACCTTTGAAAACGGGAGCGCCACTCATGACTTCGGGATCGACGGTAACGAAAATGGAATTCATTTTGATAGTTTAACTTTTTTAATGTCCGCTATGAACAACACACAATTTATCCGCCTCCACCCCGCAGACGACGTAGTGATCGCTCGCACCCAAATCATTGGTGGCGCAACCATCGAAGGTCATGCCGTGCGTGGTCTTATCCCCGCAGGACACAAAATTGCCATGCGTGATTTAGCCGCTGGTGATGCGGTGCGGCGCTACAACCAAATCATTGGATTTGCCTCGCGGGCGATTGCTGCGGGCGAGCACGTGCATACGCAAAATTTGTGGATGGGCGCGGACAAGGGTGACTTCACGCGTGATTATTCAATTGGCTCGGAGGTCAAGCCCGTTGTGCCTTTGCCCGAAGCGCAAAGAGCGACGTTTATGGGTATCAAGCGCTCAGATGACCGCGTGGCGACGCGCAATTACATTGGCATTTTGTCGTCGGTTAATTGCTCGGCAACGGCGGCGCGTGCGATTGCGGATCACTTCTCGCGCCGCACCAATCCTGCGGCGCTGGCAAATTTTCCAATGGTTGATGGCGTGGTAGCGCTCACGCACGGCACGGGCTGCGGCATGGACAGCGAGGGTTTGGGCTTGCAGGTGCTGCAGCGCACGCTTGCGGGCTACGCCACGCACCCCAATTTTGCGGGTGTGCTGGTGGTAGGTTTGGGCTGCGAGTCGAATCAAATTAATGCGTGGTTGGCTAAATCCAGTTTGGCGGAAGGCGACACGTTTCAAGTGTTCAATATTCAAGACACGGGCGGAACGACCAAGACCGTGGCAAAAGGCATTGCGCTGATTGAGCAGATGCTGCCAAAGGCGAATGATGTGCGCCGCGAGCCATGCGCCGCTTCGCACATCATGGTGGGCTTGCAGTGCGGCGGCTCGGATGGCTACTCGGGCATTAGCGCCAACCCTGCGCTGGGCGCGGCGGTGGATTTACTGGTAGCGCATGGCGGCACGGCTATTCTCTCGGAAACGCCCGAAATATATGGCGCAGAGCATTTGCTCACGCGCCGTGCGATTCATCCCGCGATTGCCGAAAAACTGATTGCGCGCATCAAATGGTGGGAAAACTACACGCATATCAATGACGGCGAAATGAACAACAATCCCTCGCCCGGCAACAAGGCGGGCGGACTCACGACCATCTTAGAAAAGTCGCTCGGCGCGGTTGCCAAAGGCGGCACCAGCAACTTGAATGGCGTGTACGAATACGCCGAGCCCGTGGACGCGCACGGCTTCGTGTTTATGGACACGCCAGGCTACGACCCCGTTAGCGCCACGGGTCAGGTGGCGGGCGGCGCAAACTTGATTTGCTTCACCACAGGACGCGGCTCGGCGTATGGCTGTGCGCCCAGTCCATCGCTCAAACTCGCGACCAATTCGGCGCTTTGGCAGCGGCAAGAAGATGACATGGACATCAACTGCGGGGACATTGTGGACGGCGGATCAAGCGTTGCCGAGAAGGGTCAAATCATCTTCCAAGCCATACTGGATGCGGCTTCTGGCAAAGCGACCAAGAGCGAAGCGCATGGCTATGGGCAAAGCGAATTTGTGCCTTGGCAGCTTGGCGCGGTGATGTAACGTCGCGTTTGCGTTACATAGATAAGTTAGTATGCTTTGATGAAAAAAGCACTCATACTTCTTGGGTTTATTCTTTCACTCCAAGTATCGGCGCAAACGCAGATACGCCAAATGGAGGGCGTGACCGAATATCGTTTAGACAACGGCCTGCAAGTGCTGCTCGCGCCGAACAATTCGCAACCGCGCGTTTATGCCAATCTCGTTATCAAAGCGGGCAGTGCGGTTGAAGGTTTGGGCGAGGGCGGCATGGCACATTTGCTTGAGCATATGCTCTTTAAGGGGACACCTGCCGTGCGTGATCCCACAAAGACGTTTGCTGAACGGTCGCTTAGCTTCAATGGGGCGACAACAGTAGACAGCACTAAATACTTTGCGGCAATGAGTCCTGGCACCGAGAATTTAAATTGGTATTTGGGCTGGTTGGCAGATGCCAGTATGAATAGCTATATTGCCAAGGAAGATTTAGATAAAGAAATGACGGTGGTGCGAAATGAATTTGAGCGCGCAGGCGGTAGCTCAGATCGTGCGGTCTATGACAGGCGGATGGCGCTGGCGTTTCCCAGTCATGGCTACGGGCACTCGACCCTTGGCAACCGCAGCGACATAGAAAACGTTGATATCGCTCGCTTGCAAGCTTTTTATAAAATTTGGTACAGACCTAGCAACATGGTGCTCGTGGTATCGGGAAAATTTGAAGAGTCCGCGACGCTGGCACACATCGCAAAAGTATTTGGACCCCTTAAAAATCCAGCTCAGCCTCTGCCAACCGTCTATACACGCGAGCCCGTGCAGGATGGCGTGCGTGAGGCGACGGTACGCCGTGTAGGCGCTGACATCAATGTACGCATTGGCTGGCGAGGCGCACCTAGGGCTAGCCGTGATGACGCGGTTTTAGCTGTGATTGCGAACGCCTTAGCAAATAGCGCTGGCGGGCGCTTTAAGACTGACATCGAACAGCAAGCACTGGGTACGCAAATATGGGCGGCACATACTTCGATGCTTCATTACGGACTCTTTGACGTTGGACTCAGGGTCGCTGACCTTGCCAAGTTAGACATGACGCAAACACTCCTGCTGACACATATAGCTGATATTGCTAAGTTTGGTGTTACTCAAGAAGAGCTGGGACGAGCACAAGTGGTAGCACAAACAAACAGCGAAGTGGCAAAACATAGCGCAGAGGGCTTTGGCGGGTTGCTTGCCGAGAGTGCTGCTGCTGGTGATTGGCGCTTAGCCTTTTGGTATGCCGAGAAGGTCAAAGAGGTGACGATTGAAGACACGAAGCGAGCCGCAAGAGAATACTTGGTTGATGCAAACCGCGTGCGTGTGACGTTTATTCCTGAGCCAAATTCGATAAGAGCCACCGACCCGCTGCCGCTTGATTTGAAAGACTATGTGGCGCAGCCATCAGCGGCTAGCACTAGCAAGGCGGCTTTGCCCTTTGTGCCGCTTGCGCAGTTCGAGCCCACGTTTGCTGAGATCGACAAACGCACAGTTCGCATTCATTTAAAAGGCGGCACAAGGCTGGCTTTGTTGGCGCGTCCAGCAGCGGGGGATGTGATGAGGGGTACTCTGCGCATTCACTGGGGCAATTTAGAGTCCATGCGTGGCTGGGGCTATGCGCCTTATTTTGCAGGACTACTCTTGAAGGGTACGACAACGCGTAGCGAAGAGCAAATTAAAGACGAGCTGACTCGTTTGCAAAGCGGGTTGTCGATCAATACGGGAACAGGCGGCATGACGATTGGTTTCTCAACAACGCGGCAAAATTGGCATGCGTTCGCAGGATTGATGCAAGACGTGATTCGTAACCCTAAGTTTGACGAAGGTAAATTTAAGACTTGGCAGCAAGAGGTTGTTGCGCATGCAACCAAGGCGCTGGATAGCCCTGAAGCTCAGGCCGATAACGCACTGCGCCGTGCAATGGCGCCAGCCTACGAAGTAGATGATCCGCGTTATCAGCCAACGCAAAAGGAAAGCCTAGCGCGCTGGCAAGCACTCAAATTGGATGACATTAAGCGATTTTGGGCGCAGTTCGCAGGCGCAAGTGTTGCCGAGTTTGCTGCCGCAGGTGCGTTAGATGTGGACATCGTTAAAGCCGATGTTGCGCGGCTATTGGATGACTGGCAAACGCCCGGAGGAGTCGAAAGCTATCGGCACATTTCCGCCCAGGCCTTTCTTCATGCGGGCCAGCGCATTCAGGTGGCAACGCCCGACAAGCCGAATGCATTGATGAGCGGGGCGTATCGCTTTAGCCTAGAGCCTTGGTCGCGCGAATCCACCGCCATGACCATAGCCAATGCGCTTGTGGGTGGGAGCAGCGCATCGCGGCTTTACACCAAGGTTCGCAAGGAGGAGGGCTTGTCTTATGGTGTTGCTAGTTATCTCCATATTTCTGAGGAGGATAAGTTGGCAATCTTTGGTATCAACGGCACATTTGCCCCACAAAGCAAAGCCAAGTTTGAAACTACAGTTAGCAGCGTATTAGATGACATACGCGCCAAAGGATTGAGTTCCGTTGAGCTTTTCTTTGCTAAGCGCGTAGCCGCAGACCGGATTAAACAAGGATTGGCAAGCGATGGCTACATTGCGAATGAGATGGCCACGGCTTTGTATAAAGAGCGAAGCGGTGAAGTACGTAATGCCGCATGGTACGAAGCAAAGGCAGCGATGCTGCAAAGCCTAACGATTGAAGAGGTTGATGCCGCAGTGCGCAAGCTTTTAGACACCACGCGACTGGTCACCGTGATGGCTGGTGACTTTAAAACTGCGTCCCCACCGTGAAGTAAACACGCGGCGTAAGCGTCATGACCGAGTTGTCTTGATACGCGACGGTGCCGCTGGTGTAGCTGCGGTCGCGGATGTATTTGGCATTGCCTAAGTTGTAAACGCCTAAGCGCCAATAGCCCAGTTTTGGGAAGACGCTACCCACATACACGTCAAGCGATGTGCGGGCGTGCTCCGTGCCTGTAATGCCTGTCCATGTGTCTAAGTCGGAGGCGCCAACTAGCGACATCGACATCCCGCCAAACCAGCCGCCTGTGCGCCGCAGAGGCTTTGCAATATTTGCGTTGACTAAGTATCTGGCTTGACCTAGAATACGACGGCCTACCGTGCTGCCTGTATTCATGCGCGATTGCAAGATGCTGGCATTGGTCGATAGCGTCCAATCGCTCCCCAACCCAAGCGCGGCCAATCCGATTTTGGCATCCGCCTCGACACCCCAAACCGTGGCATTGCCAACGTTACTGCTTTGTGCGACCCAGCGCCCGCTCATAAGGGTCGTGGTGGTCGCAATTACATCCGATAGCTGCCGCACAAACACGCCTGCGCCCATTTGCCCGGTGTTTCCTAACTTGGACTCAATCCCTGTATCAAACGTATTGGCAACCTCGGAGCGCAAGCTGGGGTTGCCCGCGCTGTCAGGGTTGTTGATGCTGTTGCTGCCTTGGCTGGGCGTGCTGCGATTGAGCAAGTCCCACACATTCGGATTGCGCGTGACGCGTGCGGCATTCAAGCGCCACTGCATATCTTTGCTAATGGGTGTGCGTGTGTGGATGGAGGGTTGCAGGAATTGGCGCTGCTGCTCTTGCAAGGTGGCCGGGTCGCCGCTTTTGGTGTGCAGTTGCTGGGCGCGCAGACCTGCGGTGAGTGTCGTCTTGGCGGGCAGTGCCCATTCCGTTTGTGCCCAAAGTACGCGCCGATCAATTTGCGCGTCGGCTGCAAACGTGGTGGGCGCACCGCTAAGCGTGTTGCTGTTGTTTACGCTAAGGCTACGTCCTTCTAACTCAAAACCATACATCCAAAGTAAATCAGATTGTGTGCCCGTGAGTTTGCTTTTCAGCAGCCACATCCGCTCACGCTTATCGTCGTCAAAAGTGTAGGCGCTGCTGCTGGGCGGCGTATAGTTTTGTGCGTTGTTGCCACTGCGATTGGTGGTGTCGAAGGCGCTGCTAGCAGAGACCGAGGTTTCTAGTTTGCTGCCCTCCAATCGATGTATCCAATCAGCGCCTAGCTGTGTATAGCTGCGCTGCCGATCTTGTATTTCGTGAAACGATGTGCCATAGGTGCCGTGCGGCACATCGACGGCTGTGCCGCTGCTATAAGCATCGCCATAAAGCCGTGAGTGGTTCAACGTCGCACGTAGCGTGATTTGATCTTTGCTGCTCAGTTTGCCATTTAGGCGCGGAATGAGTGAGAGTTCGGATCGCCGATAGCGCGAACCACCATCGGTGTCCGACACCAACGCTTGATTGCCCAAGAGGACGCGCTGTGTGTTGGCTCCTATGAGCTGCTGCGTCGCTGATGCCGCTAAAAAATAAGTCCAAGGAGAACTGGGTATGTCGGCGGCGGCGAGTTGAGCGAGTTGTTCTTTTAGTTGTGCGGGTGTCAGCACAGGCTGCGCACTGAGTGGCCCCGTTTTAGAAAAGAAAAGTTGTCCTGCGTTGCGACCCCACACATGGTTGTCGGTGATGCGGATATTGGTCTCGCGCCGCGCGCTTGCTTGGCGCAGTACCAAGTTAATCGTGCCGCCCGTTGCGCCTGCGTGCTCAGCGCTGGGGGCGCGAACCACTTCGATGCGTTCAATTAATTCGGCAGGCAATTGATCGAACGGCAGCTGTGCGCTAGCACTGCTCACGCGCTGCCCATCCAGCAAAATTTGTGTGGCGTTTTTATCCATGCCGCGCATCCGAATCTCTAGCGTGCCGTTCGCACTGGGCGTGGCTTGTACGCCTGGTAATTGGCGCAGCACATCGCCGACCGAGTCCGCACCCAATTGCTCAATGTCTTTGCGGTCTACCGTCACCATTGAACCCGTGGACAGAAAGCGCTCACTCAGCGAGCGCCTTGCCGTAATCGTGATGGTCTCTATCGCGCGGGCATCGCTGCGTGAATCGACTGCGTTAGAGGATTCATCCGCAATTTGCGCCGTCACCACAGAGGCGCTCGTCATGCTTAGCAAAAATAAACTGCCTATGACAGGCGCACGTAAATTCATGTGAAACCTCGGTGAAAATATAAAAAATCATTCTACTTTTAAGGAAAACTGCGATGGACAAACTCATTCAAGCCAAGCCGCTTACCGACATCGTTGCTCGCATCATCAAAGGCACGGGCTCATCGGATGCTGAGGCCTTGCAAGTGGCAGAGAACTTGGTGCTCGCCAACCTCAGTGGGCACGACTCGCACGGTGTGGGCATGGTTCCGCGCTATGTGGATGCGGTGCTGGAGGGCGGCTTATTCCCCAACACGTCGGTCAAAGTCAATCTCGATTCGGGCGCGCTCTTGGGACTTGACGGTCAGCGCGGCTATGGGCAAATCGTCGGGGTGGAAGCCACGCGCATGGGCATTGAACGCGCTAAGAAACACGGTTCGTGTATCGTGGCGCTGGGTCACGCGCATCACTTGGGGCGCATCGGGCATTTTGCGGAGATGGCGGTAGCCGAAGGGCTGGTGTCGATTCATTTTGTGAATGTACTCGCGCGTCCTGTGGTGGCGGCTTGGGGCGGCGGCGATGGACGTTACGGGACGAACCCATGTTGTATTGGTGTGCCCATTGGCGTGGATTCCCGCCTTCGCGGGAATGACAAGAGTGGCGGGAATAACAAGAGTGGTGGGCTTGACAAGAGTGGTGGGCTGGGCAAGAGTGGTGGGCTTGACAAGTATCGTGAGCCTTTTATTTTGGACTTCGCCACCAGCCGCGTCGCGCAGGGCAAGATGCGCGTGGCTTACAACAAGGGCGAGCGTGTGCCTGATGGTTATTTGATCGACGAACGCGGGGCTCCCACTAACAACCCTGGCGTGGTGGTGGTGTCGCAAAATCCTGATCCGAATGGCGAAGTCAAGCTGGGCGCACTCATGCCGTTTGGCGAGCACAAAGGCTTTGGTATGGCGGTTGCTTGCGAGCTGTTGGGCGGAGCGCTCTGCGGTGGCGGTACGTGGCATCGCCCAGCCGATAACGCGCGTGCGGTCTATAACTCCATGCTCACGATTTTGGTGTCGCCAGAGAGCTTGGGCACGCAAAATATCTTTGCGCAAGAAGCCAGTAGCTTTATCGACTGGCTGAAACAAAGCCCCGCCGCGCAAGGGTCGGGCGGAGTTTTGACCGCTGGCGACCCCGAGCGCACGTACCGCGCCCGTCGCAGCGTCGATGGCATTGTGGTGGACAGCACGACGTGGGGCGAGCTAATGGTGGCGGGCAAAAAAGTGGGCGTAGAGGTGGCAGCATGATCCGCCCGCATCTGCATCTGCACGACTACGTTGAACCCGCTGCCACACGCGCCGCCGCTACGGTGCTCTTGTTGCGCGAGATGGATGGCGCACTTGAAGTGCTGATGACGCAGCGCTCGCCAACGGCTAGCTTTGCGCCAAGTATGTATGTCTTCCCTGGCGGCGTGGTGGACGGTGATGAGACGTTTGAAGAGGCCGCCGTGCGCGAATGCATGGAGGAGCTGAACATTGCGCTTGATCATGGCGCACTGCGCTGGCATTCGCACTGGGTCACAGACCGTGATATGCCCAAGCGTTTTGATGTGCGCTTTTATGTTGCGCCCATGCCGCATGGACAAACGCCTGTGGCTGACGAGCAAGAACAGTTCAGACCAACGTGGGTGCGGCCTAGCGACGCACTGGCGATGCATCAAGCCAAGCAATTCCCGATGATTTTTCCGACCATCCGCACGCTAGAGTGGTTCACTCGGTTTGACAGTGTGAGCGCCGTGCTTGCCGCTTGCGAGGCGCAAGTCCCGCATTGGAGTAGCTGCCCGCGTTCGGGGCATATCGCGGGCAAGCCGCATTACTTTATGGAGCACGATAGCCCCTACGGCGAACTGGCGCTGGTGTGCCCCGATGGCATCAAACGCCACGCGCTCGACTGGACGCATGAGCGAGCCGTCCCGCTCTTAAAACACGTGCGCCGCTTGACGTGCGGCAACCCCAGCATGATGACGGGACCTGGCACCAATAGCTACATCATCGGCACACCCGAGACGGGCTTTATCGTTGTTGATCCAGGCCCTTATGGCACGTATGACCTCAGCACGCCTGATGCAGACCAAGCGCACGTGCAGCGCCTATTGGATGCGTGCCGTCATGCGGATGGTGCTCCCGACATCCGCGCCATCATTTGCACGCACTCGCACCCCGATCATTCGCCAGCGGCAGCACCGCTGCAAGCCTTAGCTAGCGGGGCTTCCCAGCCAAAAATCTATGGCATGAAACATTTACCAACCAGTAGGCCGCATTCAGAATTCTCTCCCGATGTGCAAACCAAAGACGGCGATGTGCTCACACTTAGCGGTGGCGACCTCACCATCACGCTACGCGCCATCCACACGCCAGGCCATGCCGCAAACCACGTCTGCTGGGTGCTAGAAGAGGACGGCCTGCTCATTTCAGGCGATCACATCTTGAACGGCAGCACCACGGTGATCGATCCGCCCGATGGCAACATGACCGATTATTTGCAGTCGCTGGATAAGCTAACCGCAGCTTGCGAGCAACATGACATTCACTACATCTTGCCTGCGCACGGCCATGTTTTAGGTTTTGCCAAAGACGCGATTACCAAACTTAAAGCACATCGACTCGGGCGTGAAGCGAAAGTGAAAAAAGCAATGGAAGCCATGCCAGATTTAGCTTTAGATGAGTTGGTTGCGCTGGCGTATGACGATGTAAATCCGAAGCTTTGGCCCATTGCGATGCGTTCGCTGGCGGCGCACGTGGAGCGACTGAAAACACACCCGTAAAAACACCCAATTACGCCCAATTAATAAAACTGGAAATCAGTTACTTGTTAGATCTGGTAGTGCTAGCTGACTCAGATGCTGCTGGCAGAGTAGGGGCTGGCATGGCACAATTTTTTTGGTTCATTAAGTTGGCTAGATAGACTTTACGTGAGTTGGCCGCAGAAATGGCTTCATTCGCATTGGCTGCAGTACCTAAAATTGCAGGCCAAAATAAAACGGCTCTTAAAACATTACCACCCGTTACGCTTTTTTCTTTATCCGCAGCACTGCGGAAGTTTTCTGCCTCTACATATTCATTCTGAAGTTGAGCACAATTTAAGCTGGCATCATTTGGCTTAACTGATTGAACAACTGTTGGCGATGCGCAAGCGCAAAGTAATACGGTAGAAAGAAGTGCTAATTTATAAAGTTGATTTTTCATACGAGATATTTAATAAAGTTAATTAATTTCGAGTCACAAAATCCAGTTGCTCTGGTTTAAGTATATCCATGAATATGGAGTCGAGTAGCGCCTCAAACTTATGGGTAAAAAATGTTGAGCAACCCAGCCGTAGAAGCATCAAGCCCGTCCGCATCGCCATTAGCCAGCCTCGGCTCAATATCTTTTGCTAGCACCTTCCCCAGCTCCACACCAAACTGATCGAAGCTATTGATGCCCCACAGCACGCCGCTGGTAAACACGCGGTGCTCGTAGAGCGCAATCAAAGCGCCTAGTGTTTCGGGCGTGAGTGCGTCCAGCAAGATGAACGTGCTGGGGCGGTTGCCTGCGAAGTTTTTATGACCGCCTGCATCCGCCTTGCCTTGCATCAGCGCCTGCGCTTGCGCGAGTGCGTTGGCCAGCAAAGCCTTATGCTGATTGGCTTGCGAGGCAGTGTTCATGGGGAAGCCAATACCAGCATCGAATGTGGGCGTCTTGACGGCGACAAACTCGACAGGAATGACATCCGTGCCTTGATGCAGCATTTGAAAAAAGGCGTGCTGCCCGTTGGTTCCCGCTTCGCCCCACACGACGGGGCTTGTGGACATGGCGAGTGGCTTGCCGTTTTTATCGACCGACTTGCCGTTGCTCTCCATCTCTAGTTGCTGCAAATACGCGGGAAGCCTGCCCAGCGCTGATGAATAGGGCGCGACATTGCGACTCGTAAACTTCAAATCATTGCGGTAGTACACATCCAGCAAGCCCAAACGCACGGGCAGATTTTGCGCGAGTGGCGCTGTTTTGAAGTGCTTGTCCATGGCGTGTGCGCCAGCAAGGAATGCTCTGAAACCCTTGTCCCCTATGGCAATGGCGAGGGACAGTCCAATCGCAGACCAGATGGAATAACGCCCGCCGACCCAATCCCAAAAGCCAAACGTCGTGTTGATGCCAAAGTTTGTGGCGGCGGCAACGTTGGTGGTCACAGCGCAAAAGTGGCGTGAGGTATCGAGCTGGCTGGAGCCATCCGCCGTGCCGCCATTGGCAATAAACCACGCCCGTGCGGTGCTGGCGTTCAGCATGGTCTCGGCCGTGGTGAAAGTCTTGGACGCAATGATGAACAGCGTGCTGGCAGGTTTGCAGTGCCGCAGTGCGGCGTTCATTTCATGTCCATCGACGTTGGAGACGAAGTGGTATCTTTTTTTATGATTGACGAATTGATCGAGTGCCCGCACTGCAAAGGCTGGGCCAAGGTCTGAGCCGCCAATGCCGATGTTGACGATGTCGGTGATGCTGTCATCGGCGCGGATCACTTCGGCGTAAGTCAGAAGCGCATCTAGCACCGCGCGAACTTCGGTATCCGCAGGATCACGCAAGCGCACGTGCGAGACGCTGCGGCCCTCGGTGTTGTTGATCGCCTCGCCCGCAAACATGGTGTCCCGCTTGACCTCTAGCCCCGCGCGGGCGGCGCGTGCAATGAGTGTGAACTCCATGCTGCGGTCAATTAAATTTTTGGACAGATCGCAAAAAATGGAATGCTGGCTAGCGTTTGTTTCAATAGCGATGGATTGGCTGAAATGCTCGAAACGCTGTGGGTCAGTGGCAAAAAAATCTTTTAAATTGAGATTCATAGATTGATATTTATTTGTCATTCCCGCGAAGGCGGGAATCCACGTCACGCATGAGCATTTCTAATTTTTCAGTATCGACGGTAAAGGCGCGAATGCCTTCCGCTAATTTTTCGGTAGCACAAGCGTCTTGATTCAGCGCGAATCTAAACGCGACCTCGTCGTAGTGGATGCGTTGCAAAGCCATACTGGACGAGACCTGCGCATCTAGCGCCTTGGGTAATGTGCTATCTGCTGCCGCCAGTCCTGCCAACAAATCGGGTGCAATCGTGAGCAAGTCGCAACCAGCTAGTGCCGTGATTTGTCCGAGGTTTCTAAAGCTTGCGCCCATCACTTCGGTGGCAATGCCAAAGCGTTTGTAGTAGTTATAGATTTCGGTGACGGATTGCACGCCAGGGTCGTTTGCGCCACTGCGTTCGGCTTCATGCCACGCTACGCCTGCGGCTTTTTTATGCCAGTCGTAAATGCGACCGACAAAGGGCGAAATCAGCTTTACGCCCGCGTCTCCGCAGGCAATGGCTTGGCACTTGGCAAATAGCAAAGTCAGGTTGGTGTGAATGCCTTCGCGCTCCAGCTCTGCTGCGGCTTGGATGCCTTCCCATGTGGCGGCGATTTTGATGAGCACGCGCTTGTTCGTGTCGATGCCCGCAGCGCGGTAGAGCGCAATCACGCGCCTTGCTCGCGCCAGCGTGGCGGCCGTGTTAAAACTTAGCCGCGCGTCCACTTCGGTGGAGACGCGGCCTGGGACGACATCCAAAATCTTGCAGCCAAAGCGCACCAAAAGTCTGTCCATTTGCGCATCTAACGGTTCATTGCGATGTGCGGTGATGACATCGGTCATGAGCGGCGCGTATTCGTTTTTTTGCACCGCTTTCAAAATCAGCGACGGGTTGGTGGTCGCGTCAGTGGGCTTAAATTGCGCCAGTTGCAAAAAGTCGCCCGTGTCGGCAACAACGGTGGTGTAGTGTTTGAGTTGATCGAGTTGATTCATGGTTCAAGGCTGGGTGGCGGTTATTTTTGCCATTTTAAAAAGCGATCAATGTCATCGCGCAAGAGCGCGGCTTCGCCCAAAAAATTTTTAACGTACTCGCTCTTCGGCTGTTCAAACACCTCTTGCGGCGTGCCTTGCTGGGCAATTGCCCCTTTGTCCATCACGACGATGTGGTCGGACACCGCGAGCGCTTCCACTAGATCGTGCGTGACGTAAGCCACGGTGAGTTTGAGGCGCTGCTGCAAATGGCGAATCTCTTCGCGCATGGCGCGGCGTAGTTGCGCATCCAAATTGGAGAGAGGCTCGTCAAACAGCAGCACGGCGGGTTCTAACACCAAGGCGCGAGCCAGTGCCACGCGTTGCTGCTGACCGCCCGAGAGTTCGCTGGGCAGGCGGTCATCAAAGCCGACTAAGCCGACGTTTTTAAGGGCTAGGGTGGCGCGGGCTTTAGCGTCAGCTTTTTTAACGTTCGTCATTTTGAGCCCATAGCTCACATTCGCCAGCACGCTCATGTGCGGAAAGAGCGCGTAGTTTTGGAACACGAGACTCACGTTGCGCTCGTGCGCGGCGCGGTGCGTGACGTTTTCTATGACGCTCTCACTCTGACCTTGCTTGCTTGCCATCCAAATCTCACCGCCTGTGGGTGACTCTAAGCCCGCAATCATGCGCAGCGTGGTCGTTTTTCCGCAGCCCGAAGGCCCGAGCAAGGTGGTGAGTGTGCCTGTAGGCACGGTGAAGCTAATGTTGTCCACGGCCAAGGCGGCAGCCTTGTTATCGCCATAGCGTTTGGAGACGCTTTTAAATTCGATCATGTCATTCCTTGTGTGCTTACCAGTGCGGGAGCGCGACGACCCAATTTGCGTTCGCCCACTAAAAATTGAATCAGCCCAATCGCAAGTCCCATGCACAGCATGAGCATGGTGCAGTAAGCCAGCGCCACGCCGTAGTCGCCATTGCCTGCGCGGCCAATGATGTAGGTCGTGGCAAGCTCGTTTTCCGCTGTCACCAAAAAGATAACCGCTGACACTGTGGTCATGGCGCGAACGAAGCTGTAGATCAGCGCGGCAATGAGTGCGGGTTTGAGCAGTGGCAGCACCACATAGCGCAAGGTTTGTAGCGTATTGCCGCGCAGCATCAGTGATGCTTCGTCTAACGATTTATCCATTTGCTTAAACGCTGCCGTGCCTGCTCGCACGCCCACGGGTAAATTGCGAAACATAAAGCACAGCACGATGATGGTCGCCGTGCCCGTCAGTTCAATGGGCGGCACGTTAAACGCTAAGATGTAACTCACGCCCAGCACCGTGCCAGGAATCGCAAACGCCAGCAGCGCGGCAAACTCAAACAAGCTTTGCCCTTTGAAGGTGGTGCGGGCCAGTAACCACGCGATCAAAAGCCCGAGGACGGCGGTAATGGGCGAAGCAATTGCGGCCAGCTTAACCGTGGTGAATAGCGAGTTCCAAGCTGTGCCTGCCCAGACAATCGACGAAGATGTGGCTCCGCCAAAAGTGCCCCACTCAAAATCAAACGCCGTTTTGAAATGCGCAAGCGTCAGGCTGTAGTCGCGTCCCCACGTTTTGACAAAGCCGCCTGCAAAAGCGAAAAGATAAATCACGATGGTAAACATCAGCCACGGCACAGCTAAGCCCAGCACGGTGCGGCGTACGCCAGCGGGCAAGCTGACAGGCAAGCCCGCATCGCCTTTGCCTGTGAGTGTGGTGAAGTTTTGTTTGGCCAAAAAGGCGCGCTGGGCGGCAAATACGACGAGTGCAAAGCCCGTCAAAATGAGCGCCAGTGTGGCGGCGCGGCCTTGGTCGTATTGCGCCCCGACGATGGCAAAAAAGATTTCAGTGGACAGCACATTAAATTGCCCGCCCACGATGATCGGGTTGCCAAAGTCCGCCATGCTTTCAATAAAGCCCACCAAAAATGCGTTGGCAAGGCCCGGTTTGAGCAGCGGCAGCGTGACGCTATAAAAGGTTTGCGCTCGGTTGGCACGCAAGGACTGTGCGGCTTCTTCAAGGCTGGGCGACACGCCTTGTACTACGCCGCGCATCATCATGTAGGCAATGGGCGTAAAGGCAAACATCTGCGCAATCCAAACGCCCAGCACGCCATAAAACCAGCGCGAAGGCTCGATGCCAAAGACATACTCTAAAAGTTGATTGACCACACCTGCGCGGCCAAACAGCAAGATCAAGCCTAAACCTACAACGAATGGCGGCGTGATGATGGGCAACATTGACAAGAGTTGCATCGGTTTTTGCAGCTTGCTATTTTTTGCGACATGACGTTCTGCAAGTAGCGCCAACACCGTTCCCATGAGAACGGTGCCGCTGGCTGTCAAAAGCCCTAGATACAAGGTGTTCCAAGCCACACCGCAGCGCGAAGGCGTGGCCAGATTAAGGCAGCCCAGCCCCCAAATACGTTCGCTCGCACCGCGCTCTATAAGTGCCATGAGAGAGAACGCACCGTCCTCGGTATAAAGCGCCCCCATGAGCGACTTGCCAACGGGATAGGCAATAAAAATGATCAGCAGCGCCGTACAACCCAGCACCGCGCTGGCAACAAAAACGTCGCCCTTAAACCAGCCGCGCTTGGCAAGTAAATAAGAGACAACGAAAACCGCAAGGGCGATAGAGAGAAGAAAAAGCATAAAGGTGCGTGGATCCGTCGTTCCCGCGAAGGCGGGAATCCATAGGGGGAGTCAATTATCTTGGCAAAGCATTCACTTCCTTTTCCCACTTTGCAATGAGGCGGCGGCGCTCATTAGACGCACCGTATTTGGCGTAGTCGTACTGAATGAACTTGATCTTTTTAAAGTCGGGGACGTGGCTATCGACTTTGGCGGCTTTATTGGAGGGCACTTGAAATTGTTTGGCCGCAGCGCCAAGTTCCTGTGCGGCGGGGGTGAGCGCCCATTCATAAAACTTCTTGGCAGCTGCTAAATTTTTTGCGCCTTTCACAATGCTCATGGAGCCAATTTCAGCACCTGTGCCGTCCTTGGGTGTTATGGCCAGCACAGGAAAGCCTTGAATCGCCTCGCCTGGCGCATCATGCACAAAGCTGATGCTAACGGTGGTCTCGCCCCGCGCTGCTGCCTTAATAGGCCCTGTGCCGCTGCGGGTGTATTGGCTGATGTTTTTGTGCAAACGCTTCATGTATTCAAACGCTTTGTCCTCACCCATTAGCTGCACCAGCGTGGCAATCATGGTGTACGCCGTGCCGCTGGATGCAGGGTTGGCGACTTGAATTTCGCCTTTGTAAATCGGCTTGGTGAGGTCTTCCCACGTTTGCGGCACGGGCATATTTTTCTTTTTGAGTAGCTCCGTGTTGTAGCCAAAACCGAGCGGACCTGAATAAATGCCGACGGTTTTGTAACCCGATTGTTTCGCTTGTTCTTGCGCCCAAGTTTGCAACTGCGGCAGCGTGCTTGACTTGTATTCCAGTGTCAGGTTTTGCTCTGCGGCTTGCAAATGCGGATCACCCGTGCCGCCAAACCAGACATCGGTTTTGGGGTTTTCTTTTTCGGCATTGAGCTGTGCAAACGCCTCGCCCGAGCCCTTCAAACTCATATTGATTTTGACCCCCGTTGTTTTGGCGTAAACGGTGGCGATCAGACTGCACCACTCGGCTTGTGCCGAACAAATGACGTTGACACTTTGCGCTTGGGCGGCTGTATGAGCCAGACCCAGCGCGGCGATAAGACTGGCGGCGATAATTTGTTTTTTCATATGCTTAAATTTTGAGAGAAGTAACCCTTGATATGAACCAGCAAGCATACCCCGATCTCGCACTCTCACTTCAATGGGCAAACCCTAAGAGGGATGCGGCTTGGGCGCTTTATCGGCAGGCGCTAACGCGCCATGTGGTGATGAGAAGTATCAAACACACGCTGGCGCACGCCGCACCAGCGCTGCAAGCCGCTGAGTTGACGGTGCGCATGGTCGATACGGACGAGGGGCGCGAGCTTAACTTGCAATATCGCGGAAAAGACTACGCCACCAATGTATTGACGTTTGACTATGCCTTGTCCCCCGTGCTCTTGGCCGATTTAGTGCTTTGCGCACCCGTGCTGGCGCGGGAGGCCGCTGAGCAAGGTAAGGATTTACGGGCGCACGGCGTGCATTTGCTCGTTCACGGCACGCTGCACGCGATGGGATATGACCACGAGCTTGGCGCAGCAAAGGCTGCCAAGATGGAGGGGTTGGAGACCCTTATATTGCAAGGTTTGGGCGTGCCTAACCCGTACAAAGCTTGATTTTTGGCGTGTTTCACGCGGCATGATCCGCTTAGACCTTGATTCTTATGGGGGTTTCTTATACACACAAAATAAAAACCCAAATAAGGCTTGTCAAGACTTTTTTTAGATTGGCTTTTATACGGGTGAATGATATTAAGTGTTTGATTTATATAAAATAAAAGTTTTTGCTTATTTGCTTGGCAATTTAAATGAAGCCTTGATTGATGGGGCTTGGCGGGGAATCGCAGGGAGTCATTCACAAAGTTATCCACAAAATTTGGGGGTCTTTTGGGCTTAAGACAGATCAAGGACTTAGCGAAGATAGTGAAGCTTTTTTACACGGTTAATAATGATAAATTGGATCAAAAAAATATAATTCCCCCTCGCTCAACTCAGGTATTGTTTTCTGTGTCTGTTGTGCTGCCCACGCCCGCACACAGTCGCCTGCCTGAAGTGCTAAGTTATGGCCATAGCGCCGCGTTGCCGCTGGGCACTTTGGTGCGTGTGCCGCTGGGTGCGCGGGAGTTGCTGGGGGTGGTTTGGGCGGCGGATGCGGCGAGTGCTGATTCGCCAGCGCTGGCAACGCTCAAGCCAATTACAGCGGTGCTGGACGTGCCGCCGCTAGGCAAGGCGTGGCTGGATTTGATTCGGTTTGCCGCCCGCTATTACCAGCGTTTTGCAGGGGAGTTGGCAATGGCGGCGCTGCCGCCGCAACTGCGCGAGTTGGATGCGGTGCAGTTTGCGCGGTTGCTGAAAAAGCGGGCTCAATTCATGTCATTCCCGTCCCCGTCTTCACAGGAACAAGCCGTAGACGGGCAAGAAGCCACGAGCGTCAACATGGCGACCCGCCTTCGCGGGAATGACGGTTTGATTGGCAAGAGCGCTGCCGTCTGCGAGTTAAGCCCCGAGCAAGAGCAAGTGCTGGCTCAGCTGCAAAGCGCGGACACACGCCCGAAGCTTTTGTTTGGCGCAACGGGCAGCGGTAAAACCGAGGTTTATTTGCGCCGAGTGGAGCAAGTTTTGGCGGATGACGCTGCGGCGCAGGCGTTGGTGATGGTGCCCGAGATCAATCTCACGCCGCAAATGGAGGCGCGGTTTCAAGCGCGGATCGAAGCGCGTTTTGGCGCGGGCACGGTGGTGCTGATGCACAGCGGCATGACGCCTGCGCAGCGCACCGCGAGCTGGCTGTCGGCGCATCTGGGGCGGGCACGGTTGGTGCTGGGCACGCGCTTGGCGGTGCTGGCATCCATGCCGCATTTGCGCCTGATTGTGGTGGACGAAGAGCACGACCCAAGCTACAAAAGCCAAGATGGTGCGCGGTACTCGGCGCGGGACTTGGCGGTGTACCGTGGCAATAGCGGCAATAGTGGCACTAGCGAAGCCGTACAAGTGATTTTGGGATCGGCTACGCCATCTATTGAAACTTGGCATAACGCCGTTGCTGTCGGCAATAAGCCATCGCGCTACCAGCGACTCGATATGCCGTCCCGTATCCATGCGGCAACGATGCCCAAGGTGGTGCGGGTCGATATGCGTTTGCAGCAAAAAAGTGAGTTGATGGCGGGTGGTCTTGCGCCGCTTTTAATGGCGGCGATAACTGAACGCGCCGAGCGCGGTGAACAATCGTTACTCTTTTTGAATCGCCGAGGTTATGCGCCCGTTTTGCACTGCGGCTCGTGCGAATGGAAAAGCGCTTGCCCTCATTGCAGTGCCAATCAAGTCTTTCATAAAAAAGATCGGCGCTTGCGCTGTCACCATTGCTCGCTCACCACGGCTGTGCCGCGTCAATGTCCGCTGTGCGGCAATTTGGATATTGGGATGCAAGGGCGCGGGACGGAGCAACTGGAGGAGTTGCTAATTCAACAGTTAGGCGAAAAATTTCGGGTGCTGCGATTGGACGCGGATTCGACGCGCACCAAAGACAGCTTGGCAGCGCAAATGGCCAGCGTTCATGCGGGCCAGGTCGATGTGCTGGTGGGCACGCAAATGGTGACCAAGGGGCACGACTTTCGGCGCATAACGCTGGTAGCAGCGGTGAACCCCGACAGCGCTTTGTTTGCAGCAGACTTTAGAGCGCCTGAGCGTTTGTTCTCGCTCCTCATGCAAGCGGCAGGCCGTGCGGGGCGGGATGCGAGCATGAGCGGCACAGCCGAAATGTGGCTGCAAACCCAGCATCCCACGCATCCGCTCTACACGGCGCTGGCAGCGCACGACTATCCTGCCTTCGCCCAGATGCAGCTAGTCGAGCGCGAAGCCGCCGCCATGCCGCCGTTTAGTTACCAAGCATTGCTGCGTGCCGAGGGGCGAACGCAAGAGCTCGCGCAGGCGTTTTTGGACAGCGCTGCGGCGGTTGTTGCGCAGGAGCCTGAGTTTGATTTGTTTCGCGACCCTGCGTCTAAAAACTACGTCACGCTCTATCCCGCCGTGCCGATGCCGATGCAGCGCATCGCCAACGTCGAGCGTGCGCAAATGCTCGTAGAGGCCACGTCCCGTATGGCTTTGCAGCGTATGCTGGCAATGTGGCAGCCGCATTTGCGGGCGCTCAAGGCAACAGGCGTGTTGCGCTGGGCGCTGGATGTGGATCCCTTGACGATTTAAGTCAACAACGCCACCGCACCCGAAAAAGTAAAAAACGCCAGCGCAGTAGAGACCAAAATAATGCGAGCGATGCGCGCGGTGTCGGCTTCAAAACGCTCGGCTAGTAGCGCAACATTGCTGGCGCTGGGAAGTGCCGCAACTAGGATCATGACGGTGAGCGCAAAGTGACTAAGCGGCAGCCCCAGTTGGATGGCGCTAGAGCCAACTAGCAGCACCAACAGCGGATGCAGAAATAGTTTGAGTAGTGCAATCAACCAATAGTCGTTCGAGATGCGTAGCGCCCCGGGGCGATCTGGGCGCGATGTTGCGGCGATGCTGGTTCTGGCGAGTACAGCGCCAATTGTGAACAAAGCGACGGGCGAGGCAGCGTTACCCAGCAGCTCTACGGTTTTGGCAACAGGGCCGAGCAGCTCGAAATGAAAGGCGGAGAACGCAGTGCCGAGCAAAATCGCCCAAGGCATCGGGTTGGAAACCATGCCCAGCAAGGCTTTCTTGAGTGCCACCAACGCGCCGTGCTCACCCGCCGCATCTAAGCGTGACAGTGCCACGCACAGCGATGTGGTGATGACCATGTCGATTACGATGGTGATGATTGTGGGCCCCGCGACCTTTGCGCCCAAGAGCGCCACCAGCATCGGCATTCCCATAAACCCTGTGTTTGGAAAGGCTGCAACCAATGCGCCTAGCGATGCATTGTTCCAGTTGGTTTTGCGCGAACGGGTGAGTGCAATGGTGAGCCACACCATGATGAGCGCACACGGCAAGTAGGCAATAAAGACGCTGACATCCAGTAGCTGCGCAATGGGGGTGGATGCGCCAAATCGAAACAGCATACAGGGCAGCGCAAAGAACAGCACGAAGGCGTTGAGACCAGGAATGGCGGCCACAGGCAGGAGTCCGCGCCGCGTGGCGAGATAGCCTAGCAAGACAAGCGCGAAGAAGGGAAGGGTGACTTGGACAACGGATAGCACAGGGGGCAATTATCCCGCGCATAATTTGAGGTTCACATACGAGGAGTCACTATGTCACAAAACAGCTCTCTTACAACCCCTCAAACACTCTCGATGGGTCAAGTTTTGCTCTGCGGTGCGATGGTCGTGACGCTGGCGATGGGCATTCGCCACGGCTTTGGGCTGTGGCTGCAGCCGATTACGCAGACGCAGCATTGGTCGCGTGAGACCTTTTCGTTTGCCATTGCCATTCAAAATTTGTCGTGGGGATTTTTTGGCATTTTTGCGGGCATGGTGGCGGATAAGTTTGGCGCTTTTCGTGTGATTGTGGGCGGTGCGGTGCTGTATGCGCTGGGGCTTTATGGCATGGCACAAGCCACCACGCCATTCATATTTATGTTATCTACGGGCATTTTGATTGGCGCGGCGCAGGCGGGCACAACGTATGCCGTGGTATACGGAATCATTGGTCGCAACGTGAGTGCGGATAAGCGCTCGTGGGCGATGGGCGTAGCGGCAGCAGCGGGCTCGTTTGGTCAATTTTTGATGGTGCCTACCGAGAGCGCACTCATTCAAAACTTTGGTGCAAAAGAAGCGCTCATGATTTTGAGCGTCGCGGTTTTGACGATTGTCCCCCTTGCTTTTGGATTGCGTGAGCCAGGTTTTGCGGGCGGGCAAACCCCGGCGCGTGAGCAATCGATTGTGCAAGCGCTGAAAGAGGCGTTTAAGTATCCGAGCTTTCAACTCTTGATGGCGGGCTATTTTGTTTGCGGTTTTCAAGTGGTGTTTATTGGCGTGCATATGCCAAGCTACTTAAAAGACAAAGGCCTCTCACCCGAAGTGGCGGCGTATGCGCTGGGGCTGATTGGCCTCTTTAATGTGTTTGGCACGTATGCGGCGGGCGCACTTGGGCAGCGTATGCCCAAACGCTACATCTTGTCGTTTATTTATGGCGCGCGTGCGGTGGCAATTACGATCTTTTTGTCTGTGCCGCTCTCGCCGATGAGTGTGTACATCTTCTCCGCTGTCATGGGCCTGCTGTGGTTGTCTACCGTGCCGGCAACCAATGCGACGGTGGCACAAATTTTTGGCGTGGCACATTTATCGATGCTGGGTGGCTTTGTGTTTATGAGTCATCAAGTCGGCTCGTTTATGGGCGTGTGGCTAGGCGGTTATTTGTATGACAAGACGGGCAGCTACGATGTTGTTTGGCAGTTGTCCATTGCGCTGGGCGTGTTTGCGGCACTTATCAATTTGCCAGTGAAAGAAGCGGGGATTGCACGTGCGTAAATGGCTCGTTGTATGCGCGGGGATGACGGTATTGCTGTGCGTCTTCCTTGCGTACACGCAACCCGATTTTGTGGTGACGATGACCAATCAAATTTGGTTTTGCTTTTCGTGAGTGCGCATTTGGATCAGGCGGTGATATCGCCGTGGGTGGCACGCTGGGCGCACTTGATCAAGCCCGCGCAAGCCATGCTGGACGTGGCTTGCGGGGCAGGGCGGCACACACAATTCTTTGCACAAAGAGGATGCGCGGTTACGGCGCTAGATATTTCCCTCGTCGCTTTGCAAGCGGTGGCCAAGCAAACGCCAAGCGCACGCATTGTCCAAGCCGATATTGAAAACGCGCCGTGGCCGCTGGAGGGCGAAACGTTTGATGCGGTGGTGGTGACTAATTATTTGTGGCGACCCGTTTTCCCCCAACTGCTTGCCAGTTTGAAGGAGGGTGGCATCTTGATTTACGAGACGTTTGCGGTGGGCAATGAGACCGTGGGCAAGCCATCGCGCCTTGATTTTTTATTGCGAAGTCAAGAATTGTTATCGCTTTGCAAAGATCTCCATATCGTCGCCTATGAAGACGGGTTTTTAACTGAGCCCAGCCGCTTTGTGCAGCGTGTGGTTGCCGCCAAGGTGGCGGCTAAAATGAGCGCTTCGTCAGACTTACTCAAATTTCATTTATGACTTCCACCACGCCGCTTACTGGCAGCATCGTTGCACTCATTACTCCTATGCTGGATGACGGCAGTGTGGACTACGCAGGGCTGCGTAAGTTGGTGGACTGGCATATTGCTGAAGGCACGGACTGCATTGGCGTGGTTGGCACAACGGGCGAGTCGCCCACGGTTAGTGTGGAGGAGCACTGCGAGATCATTCGTGTGTCAGTCGAGCAAGCCGCCAAGCACACGGAGCGCTTTGTGCCGATCATGGCGGGCTGCGGTGCGAACTCCACCGCTGAGGCCATTGAACTGGCACGCTACGCCAAAAAAGTGGGTGCGCATTCCCAGCTGCAAGTCGTGCCGTACTACAACCGCCCGACGCAAGAAGGGCAGTATTTGCATTTCAAAAAAATCATCGAAAACGTTGATTTGCCTATGTATTTGTACAACGTGCCAGGTCGCACGGTAGCGGATATGGCGCACGACACCGTGATGCGCCTTGCCCAAGTCGATGGCATTGTGGGCATTAAAGAGGCAACGGGCAATATTGAACGCGCGCAGTGGCTGATTAAGGCTGTGCAAGATAAAGGCTTGAATCGTGCGGGCAATAAAAGCTTTGGCATTTACTCGGGCGACGACCCAACCGCAGTAGCGCTGATGCTGTGCGGCGGGCAAGGTAATATCAGCGTAACTGCCAACATTGCGCCGCGCAAAATGCACGAGCTATGCTTGGCGGCTGTTGGCGGTGATGTGTCAACGGCAATGCGTTTGCAATTTGAACTTATGCCGCTACATAAAAACTTATTCGTTGAGGCCAACCCGATTCCTGTGAAATGGGCTGCCGCGCGAATGGGGTTGTGCGGCAGTGCGATGCGCCTGCCCATGACAACGCTCTCTACTGCTGCGCAAGGCGTGCTTGAACAAGCCATGCGAGTGACTGGATTATTGAAAGACTGATGATGAAAATAAATATTTGGGCAACGCTCGTGTTTGGGTTGCTAACACTGACGGCCTGCACGACAACATTTGAGGGCAACAAAGTTGACTACAAATCGCAAGGCCAAGTTGCGCCGCGATTAGAAGTTCCGCCCGACCTGTCGCAGCTGACTAAAAATGCGCAGGCTTTTGTGCCTGTGGGTGGTGCGGCTAACGCGAGCGCTTATAGCAGCACGGCAGCGCAGCAAGCCGTGGTGGCTGATAGCGCGGTAGCGGCTAGCGCTTTGGGTGACGTTCGCGTTGCACGTGAAGGCACGCAGCGTTGGCTGGTAGCTAGTCGCCCGCCTGCTGCGCTGTGGACCGAGGTGAGGGCTTTTTGGGTTGATAACGGATTTACGCTTGCGCTTGATCAGCCAGATATTGGCATCATGGAGACGGAGTGGAACGAAAACCGAGCCAAGATTCCGCAGGATTGGTTCCGCCGAACGGTAGGTAAGGTTTTTGAGGCGCTTTATTCAACGAATGAGCGTGATAAATATCGCACGCGGATGGAGCAAACGGCGAGCGGCGGCACAGAAATTTATATTACTCACCGCGGCATGGTGGAAGACTTTGTCACGGCGCAGAAAGAAAAAATGATGTGGCGACCCCGCCCAGCTGATCCAGAATTAGAGGCGGAGTTTCTCAAGCGTTTAATGGTGCGTTTAGGTGCCACGCCTGCCACTGCAGCGGCAGCAATGAATCAACCTGCGACTGCAGCCGCAGGGGCTTCGGCAGCAAAGAGTGCTGCACCTATTGCCGTAGCGCCTACAGCAACAACACCAGCGCGAGCAACCCCGCAGATTGCTGAACGCCGCGCGATGGTTGTGCAAGAGGGCACACAATTGAGCCTGTTGGTACGCGAGGCGTATGAGCAAGCTTGGCGGCGCGTAGGGCTGAGTCTTGACCGAACTAACTTTACTGTAGAAGACCGTGATCGCACGAAAGGGATTTATTTTGTGCGCTATGTTGAGCCTGGTGCTGATAAAGACGAACCAGGATTTTTTGCTCGCTTGTTTGGTGCTAAAGCCAAAGAGTCGCTGCAAAAGTACCAAGTCATTTTGAAGAGCGACGCGGCAGCTAGCACGCGCGTTCAAGTGGCCGATGCTGCGGGCAATGTGCTAGCCACGACTGAGGCAAAAACGATCCTCAGAGTCCTGTCAGACGACTTGCAATAAGTGCGCCCTCGTTTTGCGGTTCTGTAGCTTAGGAAGCGGTAGCTCTGGCAATGCAACGCTGCTAGAGGCCCGCTCAGGCACAACCACAACAAGGCTGTTAATTGATTGCGGTCTGCCCTATAAACATTTAGAGGAGCGGCTAGCTCGCCGAGGGCTTGGGTTAGAAGACTTGGATGCGGTGTTTGTCACCCACGAGCACAGCGACCACATCGGTTGTGCCCGGCAATTGGCTCTGCAAGTTCGCGTGCCTATTTGGATGAGCCGAGGCACTTACGCCGCCATTGGCGCGCCCGACATGGGCGGATATGTACGCTTTGTGTCCGATGGCGTTGGCGTTGCGATAGGCGACTGTCATCTTCGTCCTTTCACGGTGGCGCATGATGCCAAAGAGCCACTGCAGCTGGTGGTGAGTGATGGACAAAAAACGGTTGGATTACTGACCGATGTTGGGCACACAACACCTTACGTCAGTAGCTGTATGCAGGGGTTAGATGCTTTAATACTTGAGTGCAATCATGATGCCGATCTTTTGACTGCGGGGGCTTATCCGCCTTTTCTCAAACAACGCGTGGCGGGCAATTACGGGCACTTGAGTAACGAGCAAGCCGCACAGTTTTTGCAAACCGTTTCGCATCATGGTTTGCAGCACGTTGTTGCCGCGCATTTAAGTTTGCAAAATAACAAAACCGATCTGGCTCAAGCGGCGCTTGCACAAGTGCTAAACGCAAACCCCAGCGACATTTGCGTCGCTGATGCAGAAAATGGATTTGATTGGTTGGCAGTTTGAGCGCCGTTAGTGCAACATTCAAAACCAACTTCGACACCCTCGAAAATCCTTTAAATGAAGCATGCACCTGCTTGCTGGGCAATGGACTAGACGGCGCTACGCATCATGGTCAACGAAGCCTCAAAAATTGAGTGAGCACATATATACAAGCCTTCCCACACAAAAGAGGCCATTAGCGAAATTGATGTCCAAAGGTGCCGTTACAACCGCCTATGTGTCGGTGTTAGATAATCGATAAGAATATGGCACTCACCAAACAAGCCACAGTAGCACTTACTAAATTCCTTGCTCGTGCTGACGCAGGTATGTTAGGCAAAGACACTATCTACAAAGCTGTCGTTTTGACAGCAGCGCAAAAAGTAAAAATCACAGATTTTTTACGTACTCTTTGGCAAGACAACAAATACATTTGTCCTGAAATCTTAGATCTAAAACCACGTCATGGTTACGAAAGCCGCGTTTTGAAGGATGGATTTTCGTCGGCACAATATGCAGAATGGTTGGCATTTGGGTGTTCAGATGTTGCTGAGGTTTCAATTGATGAGCGTAAGAGACCGCGATTGCACGGCACTTTAATGTTGGATTTTTCTGGCCAAAACTACCATCTGCTTGTTCCCATACGCTCCGATATTAAAGGCGTGGTCTACGTGGACGATGTCATCCCCAAAGGGCTTTCCGCAGGGAGCAGAAAAGACAACAGCCCTCTCGGCGGATCTCTATAACCGTCTTGCTGATGCAGACTGCCGAACATAGAGGGCTGTGGGGCTGTTGGTCGAACTATAACATGTAAGCAATCTTAAGCGCCATTGCTGTGTGGGCGATAGCTACCGAATAGCGAGTAGGCATAAAAAAACCACCCGAAAGTGGTTTTTGAGAGGTTGCTAAGAAGAGCTTACTTCTTCACTGCGTCCATTGTGCCTTTAGCAGCATCTTTGGCAGCACCAGCAGCGCCTTTAGCGGCATCAGCAGCGCCCTTAGCAGCGTCAGTCATTGCGGCAGCAGCGCCTGATGCAGCATCAGCTGGAGCTGCGGCTGGAGCAGCAGGAGCTTCAACTTTAGGAGCCTCAACTTTAGGTGCTTCAACAGGAGCTTCTTTTTTACCGCAAGCGGCGAGGGCAGCGGCAGCGATCAAGGCGGCCAATACGAGTGACTTGTTCATGTCAGTATCCTTATAAATAAGTGGTTAATAAATTTTCAATTTCCGGAAATTGATCGGTTAAGCGACCAGCCGAGTATTATAACCATCTTTCACTAAACTGACCAGATCATCAGGCGCGACCGCTGCGGCGCGAACGACATCGCCGATAACCATCACTAAAGGGCTGGCAAGCGAAGACTTGGCGAGTGTCTGCGTCAGATCCGCAAGGCAAGTGAGAGCCGTGATTTCGTTTGCACTGCTGGCAGCTTGGACTAGCAAAACGGGCGTTGCGCCACTCATGTGATTGAGCAAGCCGCTTTGTATGTTTGGGGCTTGTTGCAACCCCATATAAATGACGAGGCTTAGTTTATTTTGCTTCGCCATGTGGCCCAGTAAAGACCAATTGGTCATTTCTCCATTGGCTTGCGCGTGACCTGTTACAAAGATAACCCCGTGCGCCCAATCGCGGTGCGTGAGCGGCATTTGCACGCTATTGGCGGCGGCCAGGCCTGCGGTAATGCCGTTGACAATTTTGCATTCAATACCTGCTGTGCGCAGTGCGGCAATCTCTTCGCCTGCGCGACCAAAAATAAGTGGATCCCCGCCTTTGAGTCGAACCACTGTTTCGCCGTGTTGGTATTCGGCAATCATCATTTTGTTGATAAAAGCTTGCGGGGTTGATTGGCAACCTCCGCGCTTGCCAACATGGACAATGCGTGCGTCCTTTTTTGCATGGGCGAGCACTGCGTCATTCACCAAGTCATCGACCAAAATAACCGTGGCGCTGGCGATGGCTCGCACGGCCTTCAGCGTGAGTAGCTCGGGGTCACCAGGCCCCGCACCTACTAGGGTGACTGAGCCAGAGGGCGGTTGGATGACAACATTCATAGCGGTTATAAAAGTTTCAAAATGTGCGCAACTTGCAAACGAATCGGTGCGGGTATGGGCGTGGCACCTGCTAGGGCGGCGCGAATATAAGCGGCGGTCGGCGGTGCGTCAATTGTCGTTGGCAAATCGGGTAAATCGCCCAGTGTGCCGTGCTGCATCGCTTGCAAAACTACTTCCTTACCCGCGCGAAGCCCCGTCATCACGGGCGTGCGGCGCGGATCGGCAACCGCTTCGCCCTCTGTGCCGCGCAATAAAAGAGCGGTTGCGCCAAAGCCCTCTACCGCCTCGCGCATGGAGACGGCGTATTCAGGGTGCGTGTAACTGCTGACCAGTACCGAGCGCACATGGGGCGCATGGCGATACGGATTGATGAGTTTGACGACGCTGTGTGCGCTATTGCGCAGTCCTACAACTTTGCGCACGTCCAATAACTTTTTTAATGCGGGCGCAAGTTTGGCGATCGAGACGTACTGAACGTTCGCAAGGGACAGGTCGCTTTGCGCCAGTTGATTAAAAATTTCGGCGCTCGTGACACGCTGCACACCCGAGACGGCTTTTTGCCCTTCGTCCATCCCGTGTATCAAAACGTGGCAGCCTTCCCGCGCCAGCAACAAGGCTAATAGCGGCGTGAGCAGTGGCAGCTTGCGCGCGCCGTTGTAGCTGGGGATCACCACGATGGGGCGCGTGCACGCCTTATCCCTTGTGCCTTGCAGGGCAGTGGCATGAATTTGCGCCTCGGCGGCATCCATAAAGCCCATTAGCTCCTCCCGCGTCTCGCCCTTGATGCGCATGGCAAGGCAAAACGCACCGACTTCTAAATCGCTCACCGCGCCGCTTAGCACCAAAGTCAATAGATCGGCAGCTTGCTCGCGCGTTAGCGAGCGAGCGCCGTCCTTGCCTCGGCCAATTTCTTTGATGTAGTGTGCGATAGAGGGTGCGACTGTGCTCATGCGCTAATTGTCGCTTCATGCTTGCTCATAAAAGGCATCATTAGAATCAAAGTTATGAATCCTACTGAACTACCCTACACCCTTGTTGTCCCTAGTCGTTATGGGCAGGTGCTGGTCAATCGTTTTGATACCAATCAAACCAACGCGCTCATTAAAACGGGTGAGTCACTGGATCATGGGGAAATTGACACCCTGCTACAGATCATTCAAATGTTGCCCGCAGGACAAGTGTTTTTGGATGTGGGCGCTAATTTTGGTTTGTATTCACTAGCAATGGCTCAGTTGCTGAAAGCCACGGACGGCAAAGTGATTGCTTTTGAAGCGCAGCGCATTTTGTTCAATATGGTTTGCGGTAGTGTGGCGCTCAATAGCCTAGAGAATCTGTACGTCCATCATGCGGCGGTGTCGGACAAAGCGGGCTTTATTGGCATTCCCAAATTGGACTATCGCCAAGTCACAAGTTTTGGTAGCGTGGAGTTTGGTGGTGAGCAACAAGAGCTGCTGACGCAAATGCCAGGCGCAAGTACCGAGGACGTTCGCACCATCACGCTCGATAGCTTAGATCTGCCGCGTGTGGACATGATCAAGATGGACATTGAGGGCATGGAAGAGCAGGCTTTAATGGGCGCTACTGCATTGCTAGAGACGCATCGCCCGATCACATTTATTGAGTGGTTGAAGTCAGATAAACCGGCCTTGGTTGATTTTTTTGCCACACGAAACTACCGCGTGTACGAGGCGGGCATGAATTTGCTTTGCATTCCCAAAGGCGCAGAGCGAGATGGCATAACGGTACTTGGCGTGACAACGCTCGTTGAATAGCTGCGGCGCTTGGTCAGTTGGCAATGCCCATGATTTCCTACACGCGCAATTTTGAAGACGTGATGCTGGCGCGGGCGTTGGCGTTGGTTCAACAAGGCTTTTATGTTGACGTGGGCGCGTCGCATCCTGTGGACGACAGCAACACCTATGCCTTGTACAACAAGGGCTGGCGCGGTGTGGCGATTGAGCCGCAATCTATTTTTAATGCGGCTTGGCAGCAACACCGACCCGAAGATCGGCTGATTAATACGGCGGTGACAGGGTCAGAGACGACGGGCGAAATGACGCTCCATCTGCCCGTCCAGTACGGGCAAGCCGCGACCGTTAATTTAGATTTTGCAAAAGACTATGCAGCCCGAGGTTTGGCAATGGTGCAGTCCACTGTGCCCACACAAACCTTGACCGAGGTGCTTGTGCAGTTGCGCCCCGAAGGCGACATTCATTTGCTCAGCATTGATGTAGAAGGCGCTGAGCAGGACGTTTTACGGGGTCTTGATTTTCAGCGCTTTCGTCCGTGGCTCATTGTGCTGGAGAGTGTATTGCCAGGTCAGCCGACTCCCCACTACGCGCATTGGGAGCCGCTGCTTTTAGCGCAAGGCTACGAGTTCGCTTACTTCGATGCGGTCAATCGCTTTTATGTGGCGAAGGAGCACGCTGAGTTGAAGGCGCATTTTGATCATCCGCCTTGCGTGTGGGACGACTTCATCAGCCACGAATCGGTGCAGGCACGCGAGACGATGCAGTTGCAGCAAGCGCGGCTGGAGAGTGCTGCGCACTGGATGCTCGCGTCCGCCAAACGTTTTGAAGAGGCGGGCGATCTAGCCGCTTACGAAGCTTTGCTGCATCGCATTTTTGAGCTGGTCCCTACTTATGAAAACGCCTATTGGCCATTGGGTTCGCTCTTGACGGGACAAAATCGCCGCGCCGAAGCATTGGCGTTTTATCAACAAACGATTGAACATGCGCCGCATCATTTTTATAGCTGGCACAACATCGGAATGCTGCTGCGCTGGGAAAAGCGCTGGGTGGAATCGGAAGCCGCCTTTCGCCGCATGCTGGCAATCAACCCGAACTTTAGCGAAGGCCGCATGAACTTTGGCTCGCTCTTGCTGGCGCTGGGGCGCTACGAGGAGGGCTGGGCGCTGTTTGAATCGCGTTACTTGGTGAATGAGGGCGAGCAGCCGCGTATGTCGCACAACGCGCCGTATCCGCGCTGGACAGGCGAGTCGCTAGCGGGCAAGTCCATCATGGTGATGCGCGAGCAAGGTTATGGCGACGAGATCATGTTTGCGCGTTTTGCACACACCTTGAAGGAGCGCGGCGCGGCGCGGGTGACGATTTTGTGCCAGCCGATGGTGCGCACTTTGTTGCAAACCGTGCCTGGCGTGGACGAGGCGATTTGCGTGGAATCCATGAGCGACGTTTGGCCGCCAATGGACTATTGGTGCTATGGCCAAAGTCTGCCCCACGCGCTGGGTATTACGCTGGCGAGCTTGCCAGCGTCCATTCCGTACATCACCACCGAAGCCACAGCCCGTCAGGCTTGGCGCACAAGAATGCAAAGTGAGCTGCCTGCGCAGGCGCTCCAGGGCGGCACATTAAAAGTCGGAATCACGTGGCGCGGTAGCCCACAGCACGGCAACGATCACAACCGCTCACTGGCCAGCGTGCGCGTGCTGCGCTCGCTGTGGGATGTGCCAAACGTGTCGTTTATCAGCCTGCAAACGGGCGATGCCGCGCAGGAGGTCTGCTCACTGCCGCACGATCAACCCATGCTGGAGTGGGGTTCGCACATGACAGACTTTGCCGATGGGGCGGCGCTGGTTGCGCAGTTAGACCTCATCATCAGCGTGGACACGGGCATCGTCCATGTGGCGGGGGCGCTCGGTGTGCCCTGCTGGGTGATGATTCCGCACGTGGAGACCGATTGGCGCTGGCTCAACGATAGAGACGACTCGCCGTGGTATCCAAAGGGGATGCGCATCTTTCGGCAAACCCAGCAAGATGCGTGGGATGATGTGGTGGAAAACCTAAAAAGCGCTTTGCAAATGATGTGCCACCCCAGCAACTTCAGCCACCCCAGCAACTTCAGCCACCCCAGCAACTTCAGCCACCCCAGCAACCTCAGTCATCCCAGCAACCTCAGTCATCCCAGCAACTTCAGTTATCCCCGCAACTTCAGCCATCCCAGCAACCTCAGCCATCCCAGCAACCTCAGTCATCCCCGCGAAGGCGGGGATCCACGGCTTGTGCAGGACTCCCGCCTGCGCGGGAGTGACGAGCTGGCAGACATGACGGGCTTAGCAGTTAGCAGAATGAGGAGTTAACCAGATGCTCATTCTTGGCATTGAATCTTCGTGCGACGAAACGGGCGTGGCGCTGGTCGAAGTTGACTTGTCGAACTCGATCACTCGCCCTGTGCTGCTGGCTGACGAGCTGCACAGCCAAATCAAGATGCATCAACCTTTTGGCGGGGTTGTGCCCGAACTGGCAAGTCGTGACCACATCCGCCGCGTGTTGCCGCTGACTGAGGCGGTGCTAGCGGGCGCGCACAAAACGCTCGCCGATGTCGATGTGGTGGCGTTTACGCAAGGGCCAGGGCTTGCGGGGGCTTTGCTGGTGGGCGCTGGCGCGGCTTGTGCTCTGGGAGCCGCACTGGACGTGCCCGTGCTGGGTGTGCATCATTTAGAAGGCCATTTGCTGAGTCCCTTTTTAAGCGCTGATCCGCCTGAGTTCCCGTTCATCGCGCTCTTGGTGTCGGGCGGGCATACGCAGCTGATGCGCGTTCATGCCGTGGGGGATTACGAAACTTTAGGCGAAACGATTGACGATGCGGCAGGCGAGGCGTTTGATAAATCCGCCAAGCTGCTCGGGCTGGACTACCCTGGCGGCCCTTTGCTGGCAAGGCTTGCCGAGCAGGGCGACTCCGCCGCGTACAAGCTGCCACGTCCACTCTTGCACAGCGGCAACCTTGATTTTTCGTTTGCGGGATTGAAGACGGCGGTGCTGACGCAGGTTAAAAAAGTGAAAGAGGCGAACTTGGTGGTTTCGACAAGCTCAGCCCGAACGGCGGGGGCGGTTTTGGCTCAAACGGAGGAGGCGGTCTTGGCTCAAACGGAGGAGGCTGTTTCGGCGCAAACAGATGAGGCGGTTTCGGCGCAAACGGAGAGGGCGGTCTTGGCTCAAACGGAGCTAGTGAGTTCAGCATTAACCGAAACGCAAATCGCCAATTTAGCTGCCAGCACACAAGCCGCGATTGTCGAGTGCTTGGTGAAGAAGTCGCTGGCAGCCCTTGCTAGCTCTGGCCTTGCGCGGCTCGTGGTGGCGGGAGGTGTGGGGGCGAATCAGCATTTGCGCGAGTCGCTCAATCGCGAATGCAGCAAGCGCGGCATCCGCGTTCATTACCCTGAGCAGCGCCTTTGCACCGACAACGGCGCGATGATTGCGCTAGCCGCAGCGCTGCGGATTCAAGCGGGCGTGGCAACTCCAGCCAAAGATTATTCATTCGCCGTTAAACCGCGCTGGCCTCTCTCGGCTTGATCAAGCCCGTTGCCAGCGCCGTACCCAGCAAAGCGACTGCGGCACAAAACAACATCCACAGCGTGAGCCGCTCATCTAAAAACAGCACGCCGTAAAAAACGCCAAAAACGGTGATGAGGTAAGTTACGCTCATGGCTTTGGTGGAGTCCGTGCGCTGCAAAAGCTCAAAATACATCATAAAAGCCACGGCGCTACACAGCACGCCCACCAGGATGAGACCGCCCCAAGCGTGCGCACTAGGCATGTGCGCGGGCAAGTTCAGCAGTGCGGGAATGGCGAGCCACAGCGCAGCAGCCAACATCGTGCCGCCCGCAATCACCCACGGGTGTAAGTGCGAGAGATGCTGCTTAATCACATTCCCCGTGATGCCGTAGCACAGCGTCGCCACCAGACAAGCTGCGATAGACGCAATCGAGAGCCACACCGCATCGCCTTTGAGGGCGGCTTGGTCGCCTGCCAGCAAAGCAATGCCGACAAAGCCGATAACGATGCCTGCCACGCGTTGTGGACTGAGCTTTTGCCCTAGCCAAAGCCAAGCCACCAAAGCCGCAAACATAGGGACGGTGGCATTCAAAATAGCCGATAGCCCCGTGGTGATGTGTAGCACGGCAAACGCATAGCAGGTAAACGGAATGGCAGAATTAAACAAGCCGACGCGGGCGATGAGTTTCCAGTTTTGCATCATTTGCCCCAAAAGCCCGCGCCATGCCAAGAGTGGCAGCATAGCCAAAGCGCCAATCGCCATGCGCAGGCAAGCGGTTGGGAAGACTCCAAACTCGGTTGCAGCGACGCGCATAAACAAAAAAGAGCTACCCCAAATAGCTCCAATACTTAAGAAAAGAACTAGCCAAGGCTTTTGTGCGGTTTGAGTGGAGTGGGTCATACGTCAACTGTAACGGACAGCGTGGCGCGCGGCGGCTAGAATCGGAGACCCAAGTGTCGAACGTGGGCCGTTAGCTCAGTTGGTTAGAGCAGAGGACTCATAAAGTTCAGTGAATTTTTTGACCTAATAAAATCAATAACTTACAGTCGCCTGCAAGCCAATTCCAGGCTATTTTGGGTCTTTGGTGTAGCCTATATGTAGCCTAGCCAGTAGATCAAATTTCTAGGCTACACATTTGCCGAGACGTAATTTCCATTTGCTGAGATCGTCCTTGCGTTCGTCGCTCAATGTGCAGTGGTGGCTTCAGAATAACATTGACTGCCATATTCAAAGTGGGCAAATGCGAAATGATTGGTTGCGCCAGAGAACGCAGTGTTGTCTGAACCAAGGCAGATGACTATTCGCTCTCTGGAGAACTTGTCCCTGAGGTGAAGTACTGAATCAGCTACGTACAAGAGTCCATGATCGTAGCCTTGCACATCCTGGAGTGGTGGATTCGTAGTGCTGACATCCCTCGTATAAACTATTCAGGAATTGGTCTGGTCAGTCTGAAACGATTGCCAAAGAGTACCAATCAATAAAACTATGCGGGGAGAAAAAAATGGCAGTAGCGATAGTTCACTTATCCGATTTTCATAACGTCATTGGTCGTTCTGAAGGTCATGCGGTTGTTGTCGACGAGCTATTCGCTGATTTGAAGAATCAGCTTGAACTAATTGCTGCGGAAAGCGTCTTTGTTGCATTCTCTGGGGATATCGCTCAGGCCGGGGACAGTGAGCCGCAATACACCGATTTCCTAAACGTTTTTGACAAAAAACTAATTGAGCTAGGTATCCCCAAGACTCATCGAATTTGTGTTCCTGGAAACCATGATTTGTCTAGAAATCTAGTAAAGGATAAGCTGGTTGTGCACGAAGGTGTGGTTTCACAGAACTTGGCTGAGAAAGAGTTCAATGATTTTGTTCTGAATGCGCCAAATGTTCTTACTGAGAAATTTTCAAATTACCTAGCGTTTCAAGAAAAATTCTGCTCATTCGGCGTTGGTGCACTTGCACCTTCTGGAGCAGGTTGGGATTTAACCAAGGATGTTGGAGTCTATTGCCTCAACACTGCTCTTTGCAGTAGCGGTGGGCTGTTCAAAGGAGAAATTGAAATACCTGACAAGCGCAGATTAGGTATTGATACCCGGACATTGCACAATTGGTTGCAGAACTCTAAAGCCAAGTGGAAGATTTTGGTGATGCACCATCCCCTTCATTGGTTGACCGAGTCGGCACAGCGTGAGCTCAAAGTTCTATTAAATAAACATTTTTCAGTGCGTTTGTACGGTCACGAACACGAACAGGAAAGCTTGCACTCAATTTCAGCTGGCAAGTCGCTAATTGAATGTTGCTCCCCAGCTTTGTACAGCTCCAAACATGATTTGCTTGGTTACTCAATTATGGTGATTGATGAATCAAGTGGACCAAGGGAGCTCGTCTATCGGCAATGGACAAAAAATCAATCGTTTGTTTCTGGTGTGAGCTTCTCCAATACGGACAATGGAAGGGTTCTTTTTCAAGATTATTCCGTTAGCCACAAGTCGACAACAAATTCTTCTGATAATGATCCTGTGCTGAAGTACTTTTCCAAGCGGCTAGATGCTGCGTTGGTATCATTTTCAGGACAACCTCGTGTTTGGGTTGAGCCAGTTTTAAAGACTAAGCCCGAGGTGGAGAGGGATGAGCAGTCCATTGCTCCAGTGAATTTAATGTCATTGATTGAGGCACCTATTTCCAGTTTGGTGCATGCCTTGCCTCAGTTTGGACTCACTTGCCTATCTTACTATTTAGTGAAAACGGCGTGGGAGCAGCGCGGCGATCTCTGGTTGTATTTCGATGCAAGCGAGTTGAAGCCTGGCACAGTGAAGGAGACCACTGCTAGGGAACTAAGCGAGGTTGGACTTGCGCATAGTCAAGTGAGGTGCTTGGTAATCGACACTGTAAGTCCCTCCGGAAAAGATGTATGGAAGATAGTGAGGAAATTGTCGGAGCACTTTCCTAGCGTCCCCATTATTTGCATGTATACCGTAGACCCGGCAACACTTCATTCAGATCAGAAAACCCATCCCGAAATAGGCGTCACGTTCCAATCACTTTATCTTTGGACGCTATCTAGAGACCTCATTCGAGGAATAGTGACTGAATACAACGACCAACTTGAGATTGGGGACGACAACGATGTGATGACGAAAATTGTTGCCGACTTGGAGATGCTCAATCTTCACAGAACCCCTTTGAATTGTTTGACACTTTTAAAGGTTTCTGAGGTTGATTTTGATTCGAGCCCGGTAAACCGTTCGGAGATGATTAAGCGAATACTTTTTTTGCTTTTCAATGCTCAAAGCATCCCCAGCTATAAAGCACGCCCAGATCTTAAGGACTGCGAGTATGTGCTCGGACATTTCTGTGCTTCGTTACTTGAAAAGGGGGTCTTCACATTTTCTAGAGATTACTTCATCGCATCTCTTCAGAAGTGCTGCAGAGACGGATATATTGATCTTGAGGTGCAGGTGGTCTTCGACATATTGAGTGCAAACAATATTCTGGTCCCACGAGATGGGAAATTCGCATTCAAATTCTCTTTCTGGATTTACTATTTCGCAGCACTTCGGATGCATCACGAGCCGTCGTTTGCAACTTATATGCTCAGCGACTTCAAGTATGCGGGCATGCCAGAGGTGGTGGAGTTCTATACTGGAATTGATCGGCAACGTGAAGATGCTGTGAAGTCGTTGACTAAGGATCTTGAAACCATTCGACTTCAAATCGACGAGAAGTGCGGATTTCCAAAAAATATGGATCCATATCGGCTTGCACAGTGGCAGCCGACTGAAGAAGCTTTGGCTAAGATGACCGACGAGATAGAGGTCGGAATCCAAGACTCCAACTTGCCTTCGGAGATTAAAGACCACTTTGCGGATCGTGATTACGATCCAAAACGTCCCTACGACCAAAGCATCAGTGTATTGGCTGAGCAGACGATCACTTGCTTGATGCAAACACTAAGAGCCGCTTCAAAAGCTCTTCGTAACAGTGACTATGTCGCGCCTATTTACAAACGAGCTCTTTTGGAAGAAATTCTTCAATGCTGGGAGCAATTGACAATGGTGTTGCTCGTTGTAATGCCAGTATTGGCCGAGAAAGGGCAGGCGCTATTTGATGGAGTGAATTTTGTCTTGGATGGAAATTTTGGCTCGACGCCCAAGGAGCGTGTGATTGGAATTTTGATGGAGATTCCTGTGAACGTAGTGGGGTGGTCTAGAGACGATCTTCATTCACAGAAAATGGGACCGTTGTTTTTGGATGTTTTCAGCAAAGAACCGATCGAGCTCAGAAAGCATGAATTGGCACTTTTGTTGATAGCACAAAAGCCAAGAGGTTGGCATGACGCGATCCAAGCGTACATTGCTAGCATTCATAAAAACTCGTTCTACCTACTAAGTGTTTATCGAGCGCTGCGGACTCAGTATCGCTACAGCTACGTATCTAACACCACGTTGAAAGAGATCGCGCACCTAATTCAAATGTCCATTACTAAGCATTTGACAGGCGCTAAGGATCCTGGAGTTAAATTGATTGCAAAGACAATGCCGCAGCTAAAAGGAGATCCCGCCATTCCCCCGAGAGAAGTGTCGTAGGTTGGCTGCGTCGCAGAGATGCATGCCTCAATTGTCAGCATAGGCGTTTGATTTCAACTTGGAGTCAAGTTGAGATAGCCAACTGCTCCACGCTCTCAGATAGGCTACGAATTTCACAATTTTGGTGGGCCCCCCGTGAGTCGAACACGGCACCAATGGATTCAGCTTTGTGTGAGTTTCCCCACTCGCTGGACTATCTCACCACCTTCAACGCTCTTGTGAGAGCTTGTTCAGGTGTCGGGCGTTCTTGGCGGTCATTAAGGGGGCTGTACCCCTCCGCTAGTCTCTGCACCTTCCCACTCTGTAGAGTGGGCTTGGCTCAGGATTGCCTTGGCTTTCGCTGTAGGTTTCCCTGAATTAACCCGATTCTTCAATCACCATTTCTGATGAAGGTCACCGTTTTGATGAGTCCACTGCTCTAACCAAGCATGAGCTAGGGGCCCTAATCTTAGATTCTACTATGGCCCCAACGTTGGGATGTCAACTTGGTGATGAGGCGTTGGACGAGCCACTGCGAGCGCTCTTTTATTTGCTCACCCAGTACCCCTCAATTTTCTGCCTGCTTTTTTGCACCCGTCAGAGGTGTGGAGCTTTGACCATAGGCCGATTGGAGCGCGTTCCAGTGGGGAGTTTGTGTAGCCTATACGCAGCCTAATTGAAAACTGAAGAAATTTGGTGGTGCGGATTTTTGAAGAACCCATTTGATATCATGGACTTACGAGATGGGTCTAGTTTTTCGCCAAAGGCCTCATAATCCTTTGGTCGTAGGTTCAAGTCCTACACGGCCCACCACTATCCATGCGGGTTTGCGAGAGATTGCAGATTCTTCAAAACTTCGTTTTGTCAACCAAGTGTCGGCGATAGCCTAAGTGGTGTGATAAACTTTCCTAATGGCAATTTATAGCACCTTCCTTGGCTCTACAACCTTTACAGGTGATGATGCGAAAGCATTTGATCGCTTCATGAAGCACGGTCGTGTTAGTCAAGCTGCAAAGTCAGCGGCTCAAAATGGCGTTCGCCTGTTGCATGAATTTGACAAAAAAGGCTTTGTTAATTTAAAGTTGAACGTTCAAAAACGGTCGGCTCTGCAAGTTGCGTGAATTTCGAGTTTCGTGAAATTGGTGCGGCAGATGGCTGCAACTCACTCAGTTTGGGTGATGCCTCGCTTACTGCATTAAAAATCTTTTTACGTAAAGAAGCTAAACCATTGCACGCTGCAAACTTGGCTCGTACTTTCGTGTATGCCGAAAAAGATACGGCTCGCGTTCGCGCATATGTCACCATTGTTTGCGGTCAAGTTTCGGTCTCATATTTAGAGCCAACTGAGCGTGTCGACGGCTTTAGATACAAAGACTTTCCGGCACTTAAATTGGCACGTTTGGCAGTGGACACTAGCTTGCAAGGGCAGGGTATTGGTAACCAATTGGTTGATTTTGTTATTGGTGTCGCCCTTGAGCGGGTGATGCCATATTCTGGATGTCGCTTCTTGGTGGTGGACGCTAAACCAACTTCAATTTCGTTCTATGAGCGCAAAGGCTTTAAGAAGACTGGTGTTGTCGCAGACGATAGCGGTATTGTGACAATGGTCATCGACCTGCACCGCCTCTTAAATACTGTCAACAAAGTGTCAACGGCATAGCGACTCAATGCCTTGTTATTGCTGCTGTAGGACTGCGTTTCTGCTATGAGCGCTGGATAATGCAGACTTATAGTAGGGTTATCAAAGGGACTCATAATCCTTTGGTCGTAGGTTCAAGTCCTACACGGCTCACCATATTTCAGGGCAAGTCTCAAAAAGTCGCTAGTCTTGACGAGATCGTTAATGGTGTTGTTAGCCCTAGTTTTAGAGCGAGAGCGCGGAACTTTAAAAAACAAGCGAAGCCGATACGGAAATTTGAATGCGTAAAATCTCTTAACGATAGGGGTACAGCTATGCCAGTTACAAAAAAACCAACTTCTTTGCATAATCTTAAGCCACGCGCACAAGCTAAGCATGGCGCTATTGATAGCTCCCGTCCGCTTAAGCCGACAAAGTGGGGGGTAGATTTGCTCGTAAAAATTGAAGCCTTTCGCGAAGCGCTTGCCGCGCAAAAATGATTCGTTATTTGCTCGACACGACTGTGCTCCTGCACCTAGTTAATAAGTCCAAAGGTTACGAGTTAATCGAGCGCAGACTGCTTCAAATGACTGGCAATACTCTCGCGGTATCTGTCATCACAGTGTGGGAAATTTTTCGCATGGCCGAAAAAGCTAAAGTGCCCACAAAGTCATCTACTGCGGCGCTTGTGCTGCTTGAAAAATCCCGTGTGATTCCAATGACCACTGCGGCGGCGGCACTCGGTGGACAGCTTCATGCTGCGTTGGCCAATGTCGGTAAAACGATCGGTGAACGCGATTCAATGATTGCAGGCATCGCAAGGACACATGGTTACATCTTGGTCACAGATAACACTGGCGAGTTTCAGCGCGTACCTGATTTACTAATTGAAAACTGGCGGAAATAAGCTTCCAACAAACTTCCAACCGCATAGACGTTTAATGACGGCTATAAAATAATTCTCGCTGGTCTCACTCATGATTCAAAGCAAAGCAAAGGAACACCTCTATGACGACAGCCTTATCGCCCCTAGTGTCAGAGTTTGAAACTGCCGAGCAGGAAGAGAGCTATTTGACTTGGCTAAAAGGGAAGGTGCAAAAAAGCCTAGCCGATACACACCCCAACGTATCGCATGACCAAGTGTTATTTGAAATGCGTGCTTTGCTTCAATCATCTAAACCTTTGTATGCTGCCAATTGAATGGAGGCGTACAGCGAAGGAGGATTTAGCGGAAATTTTGAGCTAATTGAATCGGCGCTGGAGCATACATCCGAGCATCCTTATTTGTACAAGTCGAGCCAAAAAATTGAAGGCTTGCGCGAAATAGTTGTCCACCCCAACTACATTGTTTTCTATCGGGTCACAACAGCAGCGAGCGTCAGTTCCCATAGCTAAAGTCGTACTTGGTTTTGATAACGGTTTAGTCTCACGAAGCTGAAATACCGTGTTTTGGTAAACCGAAGTCTTCTGGATTGTTGCGCTGTACGTTTTCGCCATTTTCCCTTGTGAAGCGCCACTTAGTCATCCCTCAAAATGTGTCATAAACGTGACGGAGACAAAAACCGCCTATCAGGGCGCGAGGAGCAAGGCGGGCGAATGAGCCAATCACCGCGAGATAAGCGCCAGCACACGCGCACTCGGAATGCGTTTGTATAGCCGCCCACTTGCGGCAGCGGCGTAAACCCTAGCCCCCGACTCATAATCCCTTGGTCGTAGGTTCAAGTCCTACACGGCCCACCATATGTTGGATTCAAAGCGAGAAGAGATGGGGCGTAAATTCACTCATGATTCAAGGTAAAGGAGCGCCGCTATGACGACAGCCTTATCGCCCCTACCCCCACACCTTTGTTGCACCCGCGCCACAAAAAAGCGTTTCATTTGGCAAAATTGGCGTAAATCGCTTTGCAAAACTAACTACTCTCCCGTCTAATACACCTAGCTTCCAGTTCTTGGGAGTCCTTTTGATGTCAAACCTATTGATGATTTGACGTTTCTTTTTTTATATTGGAGTACATTTCTCATGAAAAAAACCCTTGTTGCCCTTGCGGCATCGATGATTGTATCTGGCGCTTTTGCACAATCAACACTCACTATCAGCGGCATGATTGATGCTGACGTGACTCGTCAAGTTGCGTCTACAGGCGCGTCAACTGTTACTGTTGGCAGCAACACAGCGTCGCGCTTGCGTTTCGTCGGCGTGGAAGATATGGGCGGCGGCAACAAAGCTAGCTTTTGGTTGGAAATGCAACCAAGCGTGACTGACGGTGCAACCAGCGCTACTGCCTTGTTTAACCGTGGCGCTTGGGCTGGTTTGTCTGGCAGCTGGGGTGAAGTTCGTTTGGGCCGTATGGGCACTAACACGATTTCTGCTGTGGTCGTACCCGATATTCAACAAGGCGGCGCGTTCTACGGCTTCTCCGGCGGCGGCTTCTTGTTTAGCGGTATGGCTGCTCCAGGTACGCAAGGCTCGACATGGTTTGCCGCTAATCCAACACGCGGTGGTGTTGCTGCTGGTCTAGCATCGTCTACCTCGGGCGATGTAACGCGTTATACCCGCGCTATTCGTTACAGCCTGCCAGCTATGCTAAACGGCACGTTGAATGCCAACATTACTTCTGCCTATGGCCCGAGCACGTCGGGTAACGGCGCTGGCGGTGGTTCGCAAGGTGTGGATGTTAGCTACAACGCTGGCGCGCTGAGGTCAACTTTTGCTTATCAACGTGCTGCTGCTGAGGCAGGTAGCAATGCAACCGGCTCACTCACCACATTGGGTGTTAACTACAACTTTGGTTCGTTCATTTTGGGCGGTGCTTTGCAATCAGAAAAAGCTTCTGGTACTGGCATCATTTTCAATTCTGGCAGATCAGCTGGTTTAGCTGCCTTTGTGCCAATGGGCGCTGCAACACCGTTTATTAAATTCGGTTCACACAGCTATGACACTTTAGGCACGAACGTCTCCATGATGAACGTTGGCGTGACATACAGCTTGAGCAAAAAAACCTTGGTCTTTGTTGATTACGCTAGAAATGGCGCCGCCAATACAGGTGCCGCCGCTAGCGGTACTGTTGCCGCAGGCAACGTAGTGGCTGGAGCAGCTGCTGCTGCACCACGCTTGATCTCTGCTGGCTTACAAACAAGCTTCTAATCCACTGCGGGACTTGTGCCCGCAATTGGTTGGATAGTTAAATGCACAAAAACCGCGCCAAGAGCAATCTTGGTGCGGTTTTTTTATGCTGCTCGGCTTGCGAGTACTTCAAATGCGGGTAAGGTTTTGCCTTCTAGCACCTCAAGGAAAGCGCCGCCGCCTGTGCTGATGTAGCTCACATCTTTCTCAATGCCGTACTTGGCAATGGCTGCCAGCGTGTCGCCGCCGCCTGCGATGGAGAACGCACTTGACTTGGCAATCGCTTCGGCTATGGTTTTGGTGCCGTTTTCAAATGCGGGGAATTCGAACACGCCCACGGGGCCATTCCAGACAATGGTTCCAGCCTGCATGAGCTGGGAAGCCAATAAGGACGCGGTCTGCGGGCCAATGTCTAGGATAAGGTCGTCGTCTGCTACTTCGGTTGCCAGCTTAACGGTTGCGACTGCATCCGCGCTAAACGTTTTGGCGCACACCACATCCGTTGGAATCGGTACGGCGATGCTCGCGTCGCCTAATTTCTCGCCGCGCGCTTTCATGGACGCAATCACCGCTTTGGCCGCGTCCACCAAGTCGGGCTCGGCTAGCGATTTACCAATGGTGAGTCCCGCTGCCAGCATGAAGGTGTTGGCAATGCCGCCGCCCACAATCAAGCCGTCCACCTTGCTGGATAAGGCCTCTAGGATGGTGAGTTTGGTGCTGACTTTGCTGCCTGCCACGATGGCGATGAGCGGGCGTTTGGGATTGGCGAGCGCTTTGCTAATCGCGTCCATTTCGGCGGCAAGAAGCGGACCTGCGCAGGCAATAGGGGCATATTTGGCAATGCCGTAAGTGCTCGCTTCGGCGCGGTGCGCGGTGCCAAATGCGTCGTGAACAAAGATGTCGCACAGGCTTGCCATTTGTTTTGAGAGCGCTTCGTCGCATTTTTTTTCGCCCATGTTCACGCGGCAGTTCTCTAACATCACGACTTTGCCCGCCGCCACTTGAACGCCGCTTGTCCAATTAGCGACTAGCGGTACGTCAACCCCCAGCAGCTCGGCAAGCCTTTTAGCCACTGGCGCGAGCGAGTCTTCGGGCTTGAATGCGCCTTCGGTTGGTCTGCCTAAATGCGATGTCACCATCACGGCTGCGCCAGCGGCTAGCGCCATTTGGATGCACGGCACGGATGCGCGGATGCGCGTGTCCTCGGTGATGTTGCCCGTATCGTCCTGCGGTACATTTAAGTCGGCGCGGATGAAGACGCGTTTGCCACGGGCAGCGCCACTAGCGCACAAATCGGAGAAGCGAATGAATTTCATGAGTAAGATAGGTAAATGAAAACGACAAAGCAATAAAGCGACGGATAACCATTCATTTTAATTTCACTGCCTGTTATGAACTTACGCCCTTACCTTGCCAAGCCTTACGCAAAGCCAATTTTGTTTGTGCTGTGTTTGCTGCCCTTTTTAAATTTAGCCTACGCCGCCGTGTTTGACCAAGGGCGTTTGGGTGCCAACCCCGCCGAATACATCATCCGCGCAACGGGCGACTGGACACTGCGCTTTTTATGCATCACGCTGGCCATTACGCCGCTGCGTGTGATGACTGCTACGCCCCAACTGGCAAGGCTTCGCAGGATGCTAGGGCTTTATGTTTTCTTTTACGTCGTGCTGCATTTACTGAGCTATTCGCTGTTCGACAAAGAGTTCGACATCCCCGAGATCGCCAAAGATATTGCCAAGCGCCCGTTCATTTTGGTGGGCTTTGCGGGATTCGCGCTGCTTGCGCCGCTGGCATTCACCTCGTTTAACAAAGCGATTAAGTGGCTGGGGGCAAAGCGCTGGCAAACGTTGCACAAACTGGTTTACGTGATTGCGGGGCTGGGTATCTTGCACTTTTTTTGGATGCGTGCGGGTAAAAATAATTTTGCCGAAGTGTTTGTTTATGCGGCGATTTTGGCCGTGCTGCTGGGCTGGCGGGCGTGGCGCAAATGGCGCGGTTAATTTAATTGGGGACAGACCCTAATTATTAGGGAAGGCTTTTCCGATTAGCGATAACGGTTCAAAATAATTAGGGTCTGTCCCCAATTAAATTAACCTTTTCTAGCAAGGGCGTAAGCATCCACAATTCGCGCCACCAGCGGATGGCGCACCACGTCGCTGGTGGTGAAGTGCGTGATGGCAACGCCGTCCAGTCGTCTGAGTACGCGCTCGGCATCAATCAAGCCGCTGATTTGCCCTTCGGCTAAATCGATTTGGCTCACGTCGCCCGTCACCACGCACTTGGACGCAAACCCAAGGCGCGTTAAAAACATCTTCATTTGCTCGGGCGTGGTGTTTTGCGCCTCGTCCAAAATCACGAAAGCGTGATTCAGAGTGCGCCCGCGCATAAACGCCAGCGGCGCAATTTCTAGCTGACCGCGCTCAAAGGCTTTCGCCACTTTGTCTGCGCCCATGAGGTCGTAAAGCGCGTCATAAAGTGGTCGCAAATAGGGGTCAACCTTTTGCGCCAAATCGCCAGGCAAATAGCCCAGCTTCTCGCCCGCCTCCACGGCTGGGCGCGTCAGCACAATGCGCTGCACGCTGTTGCGCGTGAGTGCATCAACGGCAGCCGCAACCGCTAAATACGTTTTGCCCGTACCCGCAGGACCAATGCCAAAAGTGATGTCGCAGGATGCGATGTTGGCAAGATACGTTGCTTGGTTGTCGGATCGTGCACGCAAATCAGCGCGGCGCGTGGTCAATCCGCCAAAAGCGCTACCCTCGCAAGCCTTGCCAGACGTGGCTTTCAGCGATGCGTCGGTTGCCAGCATCAACTGAATCGTCTCAGGCTCAATTGGCTTATCGGCCAGTTCGTACATCGCTTGCAGCACTTCGAGCGCTCGGGTCGCGTCACGTTTGAGCCCATCAATTTTGAACTGCTCGTGCCGATGTGCAATCTTGACTTGGCAGGCCGTCTCCAAAATTCGCAGGTGCTCATCCAGCGCACCGCACAGGTGGTTAAGGCGGCGATTGGCACTTGACGATGTGGGCGGCGAGAAGGTGTGACGAAGAATCATGCGGGTGATAATCTCATATAGATAAAAAGAAGGAATCCTCTAATGATAGGCACACCATGATCGGAAAACTGACAGGCATCTTGGCAGCAAAAAATCCACCCGAAGTGCTGGTGGACTGCGGCGGCGTGGGCTACGAAGTGCTCGTGCCCATGAGCACCTTCTACAACCTGCCCCAGCTTGGTGAGCGCGTCGCGTTGCTCACGCACCTGATCGTGCGCGAGGACGCGCATTTGCTCTACGGATTTGCAACCAGCGACGAACGCGCAGGCTTCAAACAACTCGTCAAAATTTCAGGCGTAGGCCCGCGCACCGCGCTCTCAATCCTCAGCGGCATGAGCGTTGCCGACATCGCGCAGGCCGTCGCCAAGCAAGACGCGGGGCGGCTCACCAAAATTCCAGGCATTGGCAAAAAAACGGCGGAGCGGCTGCTGCTAGAACTAAAAGGAAAACTAGGGGATAGTATTTTGGGCTCTGGTGCAGGCGGCGTGAGCGTGGCAAACGACAACCAAAGCGACATCTTGCAAGCACTGGTAGCGCTGGGTTACTCCGACCGCGACGCGGGGCTGGCGCTCAAAGCCTTGCCTGCGGATGTGGGGGTTAGTGAGGGGATTAAGTTGGCACTCAAAGCACTCGCGAAGTGATGTTTGAAATTCGCCCTCTTCTTAAAACAGAAATTGAACTTGTTCGCCTGCTACTCGCAAACAATTTAATCAGCTATTCATGCCATGATGCCCACTTTCGCTAACGCTCAGTCCACACCAGCCAAACTATTGCCTGCGCCTGCTGGCTATGCCGAGTGGCTGATCGATTTAAAAACCCGTATCCATACTGCGCAGCAACGCGCCGCACGCTCGGTTAATCAAGAACTGGTTGTGCTTTATTGGCAAATAGGGCGCGATATTTTGGAGAGACAAGCGCAGCAAAGTTGGGGCACTAAAGTCATTGAAAGACTTGCGGTTGATTTGCGTACTGCCTTCCCCGACATGAAAGGATTCTCCACAAGAAATCTCAAATATATGAGAACTTTCGCGGCAATCTTTGCCCGACAATTTGAAAACCAACTTGCCTAGCATCGAAGAGATTGAGCGTGAGCTACAAAATAAGTCCTGATTAAGCGATCCAATGACCATCACTTCCGACAACTTCGCCTCAGCCGCGCCTTCACCCGAAAAAAATCGGGTGATTTCCGCATCCGCCGTCAGCCCGCAAGAGGAGGCCATCGAACGCGCCTTGCGCCCCAAGCTCTTGGATGAGTACGTGGGGCAAGTCAAAATCCGCGAGCAGCTTGAGATTTTTATTGGCGCGGCTAAGAAGCGTTCGGAAGCGCTCGATCATGTGCTTCTCTTTGGCCCGCCTGGGCTTGGCAAGACCACGCTGTCGCACATCGTGGCGCATGAGCTGGGGGTGAATTTGCGTCAGACTTCGGGGCCTGTTTTGGAAAAGCCCAAAGACTTGGCGGCGCTGCTGACGAATTTAGAGAAAAACGATGTGCTCTTCATTGACGAGATTCATAGGCTTTCGCCCGTGGTGGAGGAGATTTTGTACCCCGCGCTGGAGGATTACCAAATCGACATCATGATTGGCGAGGGGCCTTCGGCGCGGTCGATCAAGCTGGATTTACAGCCGTTTACGCTGGTGGGCGCGACCACCCGTGCGGGGATGCTGACGAATCCGCTGCGCGACCGTTTTGGCATTGTGATGCGGCTGGAGTTTTATACGCCCGAGGAGCTGGCGCGTATCGTGATGCGTAGCAGCAAGCTCTTGAACTCCACGATTGACGCTGAGGCAGGATTTGAAATCGCGCGTCGCTCCCGAGGAACGCCGCGCATTGCGAACCGCTTGCTGCGCCGCGTGCGCGACTATGCGGACGTAAAGGGCAATGGGCACATCACTAAAAGCATGGCGGAAGCGGCGCTGGTTATGCTGGACGTGGACTTGATTGGCTTTGACGTCATGGACAGAAAGGTGCTGGAAGCGGTGATCTTCAAGTTTGACGGCGGCCCCGTGGGGCTGGACAACATTGCCGCGAGCATTGGCGAGGAGACGGACACGATTGCAGACGTGATTGAGCCCTTCTTGATTCAGCAAGGTTATTTACAGCGCACGCCGCGCGGGCGCATTGCGACGCTGGCGGCGTTTCGGCATTTGGGGGTTACGCCGCCCGGCAACCATTTGAATGGACAACTGGATGTCTAATCGCATCACTCAATTAGCTGAGAGAAAAATCTATCTCGTGCGCCACGGACAAGCCTCGCTGGGCGCGGCGGACTACGACAATTTAAGTGAACGCGGGCACGCGCAAGCGGCGCGACTGGGCGACTATTTTGCTGCGCGTGGCATCGCGTTTGATGCGGCTTATGCAGGCACGCTACGTCGTCATGCGCAAACCTATCAGGGAATAGCCCTCGCGCAGCCCTTGCCCAATATGGCTTTGCGGGCAGGCTTGAACGAGTACGACTCCGAAGCTGTTATTGGCGCGATCCTCAGCTCAGAGCAACTCGCCACCCTCAAGTCGCCCACTTCTGGCGCGGGCTACAAGCAGCACTTTACGATGCTGCGCAAAGGCATTGGCGCGTGGATGCGCGGCGAGGTGCAGCCTGCGGGCATGACGACCTATGCCGAGTTTGCCGCTGGCGTGATGGCGGTGCTGGATGACATTCGTCACTCGGATGCGCAGTCGGTTTTGATCTCGTCTAGCGGTGGCCCGCTATCGAGCGCGGTGGCTCAGGTGCTGGGGCTTTCGCACGAAGCGGGGATTGAGCTCAATATGCGAATGCGCAACACCGCTGTGAGCGAGTTATTGGTTACGCCCAAGCGCTGCGTGCTGCTTACCTTTAACACGCTGCCGCATTTGGATGATGAGGTGGGGCGAGCGATGCAAACCTATGCTTAAGCCAAAGCCTTATCTGCTATGGCTTGCGTGTGCTATCTGCCTTGCAGGGCATATCTATCTTGGCTTTGCGCTTGGCTTGTCGGTGGACGAGGCACACTACGCGCTCTACGCCTTGCATCCTGCGCTGTCGTATTTTGATCATCCGCCGCTAGTTGGCTGGGTGCAAATGCCGTTTGTTTGGGCGAGCAATCTGTGGGCGGCTGGGGATTGGCTGATGCGTGCTTCGCCTCTTGCGCTGTGGGGCGTGACTGCATGGGCGCTGTGGCGCTTTTCCGTGTGGGCACTGATTTTGTTTTTGCTCTCACCCATGCATCAATTGCTTGGGCTGGCTTTGGTTCCTGATACGTTGCTGTTACCGCTGACGCTTTGGGTGATGGTTTTGACCTGGAAGTTGTCGTTTGATATATCGCGCAAGTCATACTGGTTGTGGCTTGGCGTGGCATTAGGGCTTGCGGGGTTGACTAAATACACGGGCGTTTTTTTAGCGCTAGGCGTGGCGATGGTGTTACTGCCACAGTATGGCGCTTTGCTTGTTAAGCAAAGTGGCGTTTGGCTTGCTGCGCTGATTGCAATGGTTTTGATTGCACCTGTCTTGCTGTGGAATGCCCAGCATGATTGGGTGTCGTTTGCTTACCAAATCAATCACGCGGATGGCAATACGAATGCTTGGCAAGCCAAGCGGGTATTGGCTTACGGCGCTGTTCAATTAATTGCGTATGGTTTGTTGCCGCTCATTGGGCTGCTCGTTTACTTGTTGAGATTACGCAAAAAACACGTCGAACTCACGCGGGTTTGCTTGGCATTTGGTTTGCCACTGCTACTCGTGACGCTGTGGTTGTCTAGCAAAGGTGCCGCGCTGCCGCATTGGACAGCGGGTGCGTGGTTGGCGCTATTGCCGCTGTCTGCACTTGGTTTGCAATATCTGTGGAGTGCTCGCAAAGCCGCATGGGTATTGATCTGTGGGCTAGGTGCGTGGCAAGTTTTGCTGATCGCGGCAGTTGGTTTTTTTATGTTGAATGGTGGGCAGTGGCAAGGCCAGTCGCTTTTTAAAACTCACAATCCATTCGCCGACTTGCATGACTGGCAAGCCGCGTCTGTGAAGGCTCGTGCGTTGCAAACCGAGCATCACGCCAATGCACTAGCCGTCAGCAATTGGACGCTGGCTAGTCGCCTAGCTTGGTATGCTCGCCCCGCCAAGGTGCTGGCGCTGGACGGCAAAAACAAACAGTTTGAGTTGTGGTTTGGCGCATTGGAATACGGGCAATCTTTTATCTGGGTCGATTGGTCGCAAATGCCGCTACTGCGCCCCGTGGGTTGCCGCAAGCTGGACGGCGAGGCGGGTACTTACAAAGGTGCGCACGCCAACTTTGATTTTTACCTGTGTACGCAACCATGAACCAAGCACTCTTTCTTTGGCTCAATAGCGCCTGCGCTGCGCTGCCCGACTGGCTATGGGCAAGCTTGACGATTACGGGGCACACCAGCGTGATTTTTGCACTATGCACACCACTGATGCTGCCGCAATTGAAGCGCAGCGACGTCATGACGGGGCTTTTTATTTCTGCTGTGGTGGGCGGCATGGTGAGCACTACGCTCAAAGAGTGGCTGCAAATCCTGCGGCCGCCTGCGGTGCTTGCGCCTGAGCAGTTTCACCTGATTGGGCATAAGTTGGAGCTGGTTAGTTTTCCATCAGGACATACGCTATCCGCCTTTGTGGCTGCCTCGTTGCTCATCGCGGGATTCAAATTGCGCGGTTGGCGATTAATAGGCATTTTGTGTCTGGCAAGTTGGGTTGGCTTGTCGCGCATTGCCGTGGGCGCACATTGGCCGCTTGATGTTTTAGTCGGTGCGTTGCTTGGGTTTGGTTGCGGTCAATTGGGCTGGCAGCTGGCGTGCCGCTTGCACCAGCGGGCATGGACACACGGCGTGATCTATTTGTCATGCCAATCGGTTATTTTGCTGCTCATCAGTGCAAGCCTTTTCGTCACAAACATGGGCTACCCTGATGCCGTGATGTGGCAATATGCGAGTGCGGGATTTGGCCTGATCTGTGCCGCTTATTCGCTTCTTATGACGTTAAAATTGCGCAAACCATCTTAAATAGGCTCAATCATGCTTTACCCAGAACTCTTTAAACAGCTTGAATCGGTCCGCTGGGACATGGACAAAGATATCCCGTGGGACAAGTTTGATGCGGCCAGTTTGAGCGAAGAGCAAGCGCAAACGATACGCATGAATGCCATCACCGAGTGGTCAGCCTTGCCTGCGACCGAGATGTTTTTGCGTGATAACAAAGACGACAGCGATTTTTCCGCCTTTATGTCGATTTGGTTTTTTGAAGAGCAAAAACACTCGTTGGTGCTCATGGAGTATTTGCGCCGTTTCCGCCCCGACCTAGTCCCAACCGAGCAAGAGCTGCACGATGTGCGCTTTGAGTTTGAGCCCGCGCCGCCGCTAGAGACGCTCATGCTGCATTTTTGCGGCGAGATTCGCCTAAATCACTGGTATCGCCGCGCGGCTGACTGGCACACCGAGCCGGTGATCAAACACATTTACACCACGCTTAGTCAAGACGAAGCGCGGCATGGCGGCGCGTACCTGCGTTACATGAAACGTGCGATTACGAATTTTGGTGCAGAAGCCAAAGCCTCGTTTGCCAAGATCGGCGTACTGATGGCATCGGCTCGCCGCACCGCGCAGGCGCTGCATCCAACCAATTTGCACGTGAACAAGGCGCTGTTTCCGCGCGACACCATTCAAAGCCGCTTACCCAACCCCGAGTGGCTAGAGCACTGGCTGGACAAGCAAATTAATTTTGATGCCGTGTGGGAAAACAAAGTCGTCGAGCGCATCTTGCACAACATGAGTTTGCTGATGGAGCGCAGCTTTACGACGGTGCAAGAGTTGAACCGTTTCCGCAAAGAAATAACGGCAACGCTTGCGCCCAAAGTGGCATGAGCTTTTCTCACTTTTCTCACTTTTCTCAAAAAATCGTTTCGCGCGAAGCGGCCAAGCTCGCTATCGCCAAACTGCCCAAGCCCGTTATTTTTACCAATGGCGTATTCGATGTGCTCCACAAAGGCCATGTGACGTACCTTGCAGCGGCACGTGCTCTGGGAGCCTCACTGGTCGTGGCTTTGAACACCGATGCCTCTGCCAAGCGCCTAGGCAAAGGGCCTGACAGGCCACTCAATAACGAACAAGACCGCGCCCACCTGATCGCGGCGCTGGAGTCAGCCAGCTTAGTGACATGGTTCGATGAAGACACGCCGCTAGAAATCATTGGCGAGCTGCACCCCGATGTGCTGGTCAAAGGCGGCGACTACGACATGAGCAAACTTGCCGAGGCAAAGCTAGTCGAGAGCTACGGCGGCAAAGCGCTGGCGCTCTCGTTTGTAGATGGTTACTCGACCACGGCGCTGGTGAAAAAAATCCAATCAAACATTTAAGGCGAGCGTCGTCATTCCCGCGAAGGCGGGAATTCAGAGTTCAAATCACGTTATGATGTGTACTTGTTTCTGTACAGGTTTATCACATGGATGCCATCACTTACACCCACGCTCGCGCCAACCTCGCCTCAACCATGAATCGCGTTTGCAATGACCGCGACCCCATCATCATTACGCGCAACTCCGAGCAGCAGTCAGTCGTCATGCTCTCGCTAGAAGACTATCAATCGCTAGAGGAAACCGCTTACTTGCTGCGTAGCCCCGCTAACGCGAAACGCCTACTCAAAGCCATTGAGCAACTGAGTAACAAGGCGGGGGTTAAACGCCAACTCATCGAAGCCACAAGTCCTGATCTGGCAGCAGCATAGCGCACGCCATCTATGGATGACATCTTTGCCGATGGTGCTTGGGAAGATTATTTGTTTTGGCAAAAGCAAGACAAGCGCATGGTGGAGCGCATCAACAAACTCATCAAAGAAACCGCCCGCGATCCCTTTGAAGGCGTGGGCAAACCAGAACCCCTCAAACACGCGCTAGCAGGGTTTTGGTCACGCCGCATAACGGACGAGCATCGGATGGTGTACCGCGTGGAAGGCCAGCAACTTTTGATTGCGCAGCTTAGGCATCATTATTGATGCCTGATGCCTAAGGACACTCTGCAAAACCCCGTTCGCCCTGAGCTTGTCGAAGGGTTACCCTAATCAAATCAAGGACTTCGACAGGCTCAGTCCGAACGGGACGTGGTTATGCAGAGTGTCACTAATTATTCAATCGCCTTACCCATATCCTCAATCACCTTCTTCGCGTCGCCAAACACCATCATGGTTTTGTCCATGTAGAAGAGTTCGTTATCGAGTCCCGCATAGCCTGCCGCCATGCTTCGCTTGTTGACGATGACGGTTTTGGCTTTGTAGGCTTCCAAAATCGGCATACCGTAAATCGGGCTGCCTTTGGTCATTGCCGCAGGATTCACCACGTCGTTTGCGCCCAAAATGATTGCTACGTCGGCTTGACCAAACTCGCCGTTGATGTCTTCCATTTCGTGTACTTGGTCGTAAGGCACTTCCGCCTCGGCTAAGAGCACGTTCATGTGACCTGGCATACGTCCCGCCACAGGGTGAATGGCGTATTTCACGTTGATGCCTTTTTCGGTCAGCTTGGCCGCTAGCTCTTTGACCGCGTGCTGGGCGCGTGCGACCGCAAGACCATAGCCAGGAACGATGATGACCGTTTCGGCGTTCGATAAAACGAAGGCGGCATCGTCCGCGCTACCGCTCTTGACGTTGCGCTGAACCGCTCCGCCAGCGGCTGCCGTTGTAGCCTCGCCGCCAAAGCCGCCCAAAATCACGTTAAAGAACGAGCGATTCATTGCCTTGCACATGATGTAGGACAAAATCGCGCCGCTAGAGCCAACCAGCGAGCCTGCAATGATGAGCATCGAGTTGTTCAGCGAAAAGCCAATGCCCGCCGCCGCCCAGCCCGAATAGCTGTTGAGCATGGACACGACCACAGGCATATCCGCGCCGCCAATGGGGATGATGATGAGTACGCCCAAAATAAAGCCCAGCGCCACAATCAGCGCGAAATCCATATCACTTTGCGAATGCCAGTAGCCAAACAAAAAGAACAGCGTTGCCAACCCCAGCACGAGGTTGATGGAATGCTGCCCTTTGAACTGCACAGGCGCACCTTGGAACAAACGGAATTTGTATTTGCCCGACAACTTACCAAACGCAATCACCGATCCGCTAAACGTGACCGCACCAATGAATGCGCCTAGCGCCAGCTCGATGCGATTGCCGCCAGGGATAGCCGCGCCTTTTGCGGCAATGCCAAACGCATAGGGCTCAACCGCTGCGCTAATGGCAATAAACACCGCCGCCAAACCAATCATGCTGTGCATAAAAGCGACCAGCTCAGGCATCTTGGTCATCTCGACGCGCTTGGCCATGATCGTGCCAGCCGTGCCGCCAATCAAAAGCCCAAGCAGCACCCACGACAAGCCCGTGAGCGAGCCTTTAGACAGCTCATAAATTAAAGCTGCCGTCGTAACAGCAGCAATCAACATACCCGTCATGCCAAACACGTTGCCGCGAATGGAGGTGGTCGGATGCGATAAGCCCTTGAGCGCTTGAATAAAGCACACGGACGCGACGAGGTATAAAAGTGTGACGAGATTCATGCTCATTTTTTTGCTCCTTCAGCCGCAGGCGTGGCTTTGCGCTCTTTCTTTTTAAACATCTCCAGCATTCGGCGCGTCACTAAGAATCCGCCAAACACGTTGACTGCCGCCAACGCTACGGCCAGTACGCCCATTGTTTTACCAAGTGTCGTTTCCGTCAAAGCCGCAGCCAGCATGGCTCCGACGATGACGATGGCTGAGATCGCATTGGTCACCGCCATCAGCGGCGTGTGCAGCGCGGGAGTGACCGTCCACACGACGTGGTAGCCGACGTAGATAGCGAGCACGAAGATGATGAGGTTGAGAATGGTGGGGGAGACTGCTTCCATTTGGGTTCCTTAATAAAAATATGGCATTGCCGTGGATTCCCGCTTTTGCGGGAACGACGGGGATTGTTATTTCGTCATCAAACAAGCCTGAACAATGTCGTCATCCGCTGGGCATTGCAGCGTGCCTTCTTTGGTCACGATGAGCTTTAAGAAGTCCAGCACATTGCGGGCGTACAGGGCTGACGAATCGGCCGCTACCAGCGCTGGGATATTGGTCTCGCCAATCAGCGTGACACCATGCTTGACAACGGTTTGATCGGTTTCGGTGAGCGGGCAATTGCCGCCAACACCGCCCGCGCCTTTGCCAGCCGCCATGTCCACAATCACGCTGCCCGCTTTCATGGATTTGACCATGTCCTCGGTGATGAGCGTTGGTGCGGCGCGGCCAGGAATCAGTGCGGTCGAGATCACGATGTCGGCATTGGCGACGCGCTTGGCCACTTCTACGGCTTGGCGTGCCAGCCAGCCGGGCGGCATGGGTTTGGCGTAACCGCCCACGCCTTGCGCCGCTTCGCGTTCTTCGTCGGTTTCGTAGGGCACTTCGATGAACTTTGCGCCCAATGATTCGATCTGCTCTTTTACGCTGGGGCGCACATCGGAGGCTTCAATCACTGCGCCAAGGCGTTTGGCGGTGGCAATCGCTTGCAAACCTGCCACGCCTACGCCCAAGATGACGACACGCGCCGCTTTGATCGTGCCCGCCGCCGTCATCAGCATGGGCATGAGGCGCTGGTAGGCGTTGGCTGCCATCATCACGGCTTTGTAGCCTGCGACATTGGCTTGGCTAGAGAGCACGTCCATCGATTGCGCGCGCGTGGTGCGCGGCGCGGCTTCCAGCGCATAGCCCGTCAAGCCCTTGTCCTTCAAGGCTTGCAGGCCTTCTTTGTCAAAGGGATTGAGCATCCCAACCAGCGTTGTGCCGCTGTTCATGGCGGCTAATTCGTGACTGGCAGGGCTGCGTACTTTGAGTACGAGTTCGCACGTCAACGCGGTACTGCTATCGGTGATCGTTGCGCCGACCGCCGCGTATGCCGCATCGGTACAACTGGCGGCTAAGCCCGCGCCAGATTGCACAAAAAGGTGATGACCTTGTGCAATCAATTTCTTCGCCGTTTCGGGGGTCACCGCCACGCGGGTTTCGCGAGGGGTCGTTTCTAAGGGAAGGCCAATACGCATAAAAAGCTCCAAAAAAATAATTATTTGTTGTGACTTGCATTCACTGTTCAATCTACCCGCGCGGACAAGGGCGTGTAGATGGCTACTTTATCAGCCCCGCCGCGGGCCTTGGCGACTTTCATTGCAAGTTGTAAGTCGGTCCATGCTTGTGCTTTTGCCCTTGGTTGCCGCAGCAGTTGAAGTGGGTGGTAGGTCGCGATGGCTTGGCTACTCAGTCCCTCCACAGGATGCGCAAAGCCGCGTAGTTTACCGAATGGCACGGCCGTAGCCGCCTCACCCAGCAGCGCTTTCGCTGCGTGTGGGCCCAGCGCCACGATCACTTTTGCAGGAATCTGCACTAGCTGATCTGCCAATACAGTTGCCGCATCCTGCGCATGGTTTTGTGCTGCCACCATCTGCGCTACAAAAATGTTGCCGCTCAGCGTTTTCATCATGTTGGCTAACAAGCGCTCGGCATCGCCCGTGCAGGGCTCACCCAGCAGCACCAAGTCAAATGCCGCAGGCTGGGTTGGCAAATTGCCAATGACATACCGTGTGGGCGCGGCGTTTGCGGCGGCAGGTGGCGTATCGAGCACGGGCAGGCGCAGCGGTGGTTCGCGCCGCACTGGTAAGGACATCGCATTTGCGCCCGCCTCTCGTTCGCCCTGAGCTTGTCGAAGGGTTGATGCGGGGCCCTGATTAGCCTGGGCAGGCGCAGCCTCGGCGGAGTTGGCCTTTGGCAAAGTATCGCTTGGCAACCACACGCGCACGCCCATTTCGGCCAGCATGGCGCGTTGCCTTGGATCTAAGACTAAATTTGTCGTCATAGGGTGTATTTCATCACAAGCGCGTTTTCGCCATCAGAGTAGTAACACTGACGTGTGCTGATCTGGACAAACCCCGTTTTGCCGTAGAGCGCAATCGCTGCTGCGTTGCTGGCTCTCACTTCTAGCCAAATCGCTTGTCGTTGGTTGCGTCGCGCCCATGCGATGGCTTCTGCTATCAACCCCTGCGCAAGCCCTTGTCTGCGGTGCTCTGCGTGGGTTTCGATATGCAAGATTTCGGCATCGTCTACGCCGCGCATGAGCGTTAAGGTCGCACGGGTCTCCCCCTCGATCTGGCGCGTCAAAACAAGATGCTGCGCGGCTGTCACGCTTTGAGTGCCTCGCGCTCAGCCGTGGTTTGCGCCACTTTATTACGCACATAAAGGGGCTGTGCCTGTGCAGGCCTTACCTGCTCGCCCTTAGCGAGCATATCGCCCGCCAGGCCAAGCAGGGTGCGGGCTGTGGGCAAGGTGCAAAGCGCAAAGCTTTGCGTATCAGCTTTGGAGAGCTGTGGCTCGCCGCCCGCCAGCGCTACGCCGCGTGGATGACGGGTGAAGTCAAACACCTGCCAATAGATCTCGCCCATGCGAGCATCTAGCGCCGCCGTAATGAGGGGCGCATTCGTTTGCGCGTGGATGTGCGTCGCTACGGCGTGCAAGGTGTTGATTGGCAGCAGCGGCACGTTCGCCGCAAAGCCAAGTCCCTGCGCTACGGCGCAGCTGGCACGCAATCCGGTAAACGCGCCTGGACCCGCGCCAAAAGCAATGCCGTCTAAATCGGTAAAGGCAAGTCCCGCACGCGCCATGAGTGCTTGAATTTCAGGAATCAACCGTGCCGATGCTTGCGCTGCGCCTGCGCCTGTGAACTCATGCACCACATCACCGTTTTGTACGGCAATTGACATCGTGTCGGTACTGGTATCAAAGGCCAAAAGTTTCATTTCTTAACCTCGGACCATACGCCCAAAGCCACGCCCGATAAGGCTAGCACGAGACCTGCGATCAAGTTCCAATAAAGCGGCTCGCCCAACAGGAATACCGCCGATAGCGCCGCCAGCGAGGGGACAAGCGCCGTGAGCATGGTCGTGCGCACAGGGCCAAAGGCTTTGAGCATCATGGTAAAGCCGATGTTGCCAATCACGCCAGAACCAATGCCTTGCATGAGCAATTGCAAGATGATTTCGTGCTGCGGCGCATCTGCGAGATGGCTCTCTAAGCCAAACGGCAAGGCTTTCAGGTAAGCCAGTACCCCATAAAGCGGCACAAAACACAGCACAGCAAAAACCGTAAAAGCAATCGTGGCCCGCACGGGATCCACCTTGTATTTGCGCGCCATCACCGAATACACCGCCCACGAGCTGGACGCGCAAATAAAGAGCACATCGCCGACCCAAACGCTGCCGCCGTCAAACGCTTTGAGCAAACTGACCCCGCCGACCAAGAGTCCGCCGCAAGCAATCAAAGCCAAGCCCAGCGCACGTTGGCGCGTGAAGCGCTCGTTCAAAATCAACAGCGCAAATAAAGCGGTAGACAGCGGCAGCGTGCCGGGCATGAGCACCGCGCCGTGTGCGGCAGGCGCAAAAAGAAAGGCGGTATAGGCGAGCGGTGAAAAAGCCACTCCACCAAACAAACCCAGCACCAAGGTCTGGCGCAGCGGTAGCGGCGAGAGGCCAAACAGGCTAGAGGTTGTAGCAGTCGTAGCAGTTGTAGCGGTTGTAGCGGTTGCGCCTGCATCAGCGCCTGTTTTGGCTAAGTAGATGCTCCAAGGAAACACCACGAGCGACGCACCCATTAACCGTACAAACACCATATCCAGCGGTGCGAGCGACATTTGGGCGGATGCTCTGCCGACTACGACAAACGCTGTCCAAATAAAAATAGTGATGATGGCGGCGGCAATGCCCACCATGCGGGACTTAGAATTTGTCATGCCCTTATTATCCAAGCTTGCCTCTTGCCTGTTGCTGTTATTTGCACCTACGTTGTGGGCGCAAAGTCTGCCCGCCGACCTAGAAGCCGCCTTCGTCCGCGCACGCATTCCCAAAGAGGCGGTATCGCTCTATGTGGTGGATGCTGGCGTAGCCAACGCCGCGCCGCTGCTGGCACACCGCGCAAGCGCGGCGATGAATCCCGCGTCCACCATGAAGCTGGTGACCAGCGCGGCGGCGCTCGATTTGCTGGGCCCTGCCTACACCTGGCAAACGCAGGTGCTGATTGACGCGGCGGGTAAAGATGGCGCTATCAAAAACGGTGTTTTAAATGGCGATGTGATCATCAAAGGCGGCGGCGACCCCAAGCTGGTGGTGGAGCGCCTCGGGTTGCTGCTCAACCGCATCCGCAGCCTTGGCATTCAAACCATCAATGGCGACATGGTGCTGGATAACAGCGCGTTTGCCGTGCCCGCTACGAATCCCGCCGCGTTTGATGGCGAGCCAAGCAAGCCCTACAACGCCAGTCCCGACGCGCTGCTCATCAATTACAAATCGGTGGTGATGACCTTCACACCCAATGCGTGGGCGAACGCTGCGTCCGTGCAATACGACCCACCACTGGCAGGCATTGCCATGCCTGCCAGCGTGCCGCTATCCAACGCGGACTGCGGCGATTACCGAAGCGCATTGCGGGCTGATTTTTCTGATGCCAAGCGCATTCGCTTTTTAGGCAGCTACCCCAAAAGCTGCGGCGAGCGCGTCTGGTCAATCGCTTATGCAGACCCATCCGCCTTCGCAGCCCTTGCAGTGCGGGGCTTGTGGGAGGGTATGGGCGGCAAGCTCCTAGGAATAAGCCGTGCAGGGCAAGCACCCGCGCAAGCCAAGCTGGCGTTCACCCTGGCCTCGCCAAGCCTTGCCGACGTGATGCGCGACATGAATAAATTTAGCAATAACGTGATGGCGCAGCAGCTTTTTTTAACACTCAGTTTGAATGCGGATAGCAGCAAACCCGCTAGCTTTGAAGCGTCACGCGCCGTGCTGGCGGCTTGGTGGCGGGCGCGGTATGGCGCGACGGCGGGCATGGACGCGCCCACGGTTGACAACGGCTCGGGACTTTCGCGCAGCGAGCGCATCACGAGCGGCGCATTGGCGCGATTGCTGCAAGACGCTTATGCCGCGCCGTTTATGCCAGAGCTGATAGCTTCGCTACCGCAAACCGGCGTGGACGGCACACTGCGCAACAGCAAAGCCGCTCTTGGCATAGCGCACTTAAAAACGGGGAGTTTGAACAGCGTTGCCGCAAGGGCGGGCTATGTTGACTCGCAAAAGACGCTGGGCAAACGCTACGTGCTGGTTGCCATTGTTAACTCGGACAATCCAGCCGTCATTGCCCAAGCACCCGGGCTATTTGATGCACTGATTAGCTGGACGGCAGCACAATAGCCCGCTTGCTGATGGCGTGCTTACCAGCGCGTAATCAGCTTGCTGTATGCGAAAGAGCCAAACGCGCGATGAAAAGCGGGCGTTGGATAAATGGCATCCGCAAACACGTAGTTATCGTATGGAAGACTGCTATAGGTTGTTGACGTGGCGGCCGCGTTGAGCGTGGATGCGGTACATAAACGGGAATTGATTTGTCCTATGCCAAGGCCAATGCCAGCGCCCGCATCGGGTGAGTTGCACGCGACCGTGACTGCATCTGTAAATAAATAGGTATTGGGCAGGTTGTACACCTGATTCATATAAAACTCAGCATCCACCACATAAACGTTGTCGCCAATGTAAGTCAGACTGGCACTGCCAAGGTTCGATTTCAATGCGTCATTAAATGCCACGGTGAAAGCCCCGCGTGTATTGTTTTTAAGCGCAAGATTAGGCGCAAGAACAGGCGTTGCTATGGCTGCGGGTGTAATCGATAAGTCATACATATTGCTCACCAGCACATGCTTTGCGCCCGCCGCAACAAGGGAGCGAACAAGGTTAGCAAAAGCGGTACCCGCAGCGGCGGCGTTGGCCGTTGAGCTAGTGGAGAGCGCCTCAGCAATGACATCGCTAAAACCGGCATTGATGATGACTAAATCGCCCTCTTGATACGAATAGCCATCGGACAAAAACTTGGCCGTTTGCGCTGTGATGGACATGACCGCTGTGCCCGCCGCGCCAGTTGGGTTCGTGATGCGGGCATTGCCTTTTGCATAGGACACAATCGTGCTCACACCATAGCTGGCGGCAACTTGCCTAGCCCAGTTGTTGAGAACGGATGCATCGTAGGGCGAGGTGTTCACGGTGTACTGTGCGCTGGCGGTTGTATCGCTCAACGCATCGCCAAAAATCACTACGCGAGTGGGGACAAAGGGTTTGTAAATCGAGGTCGATCCACTGCAAGCGGCTAAGAATGTGCTCAACGCTAAAACTGTCAGTGATATCAAACGCGTTAAAAAATGTGCAGTCATAAAAGGGGTTCTCCAAGCAACGTGTGATCTTAATAGAAAGATGGTCTCATCACACCACTTTAACCAACTTTATGCGCAGTCTGCTGCTGCGCGAGTGAGACGATCACGCACGCCGTCCCAAGCGGCATCAGCGGGCGGTGTCTCTACCCAAATCTCCGCCACGCCGCTTGCGTCTAGTTCGCGCAGCACCGCAAATAGCTCGTGTGCGGCCGCTTCTGCGCTGCTGGGCATGGCGCGGAGCGTTTGATGTGCGCCCGCTTGCCAGTGCGCCCGCGTTCTTGCATAGAGCGCTGCGTGCGTGGTTGCGTTGAGCGGTGCGGTCAGCAGCCGCACTTTGGCACGTGGCGCGTAGTGCGATGCGAGCGTGCCCGATGCCTTGGGTGCTTGGGAAGCCTTACCCAGCAAGGCCTCTAGCTCATGCGGCAAATAGACGCGCTCGCCGCAAGCCGCTTCCAGCGCTTTGACGGCGATCATGCCGTGACGCAGTAACACCGGCACGCCTCTTGTGCAGTCCACGATGGTGCTCTCAATGCCCACAGCGCAATCGCCGCCGTCCAAAATCAAAAAGCGCTGGGCAAACTCGTCCCGCACGTGCGCCGCGCTGGTGGGGCTGACGCGCCCAAAGCGATTGGCGCTTGGCGCGGCGATGCCCAGCACGCCTAGCTTGTGGGCGGCTCTGAGCAGCGAGAGCGCCATCGGGTGCGACGGACAGCGCAGCCCAATTGAGTGTTGTCCACCAGCCGCAGCCTTTGCGACGCGGGGCTTGCGCGGCAAAATGACAGTCAGCGGCCCTGGCCAAAATGCGGCAATGAGTGCCTGCGCAAAAGCGGGGACATCGGAGGCAAACGCCGCGACGCCACTAGGGCTTGCCAGATGCACGATGAGTGGGTGATCGCTCGGGCGACCCTTGGCCGCAAAGATGTTGGCAATGGCTGCGTCATTGCTTGCATCCGCGCCCAAGCCGTACACCGTCTCAGTCGGGAAGGCAACAAGCTCGCCCGCTGCCAGCGCCTGCGCGGCAGCAGGCACAGGGGCTAGTGCAAGATGTGCTGAATCGATGAGACGGTTTGCCATGCTGCCGTTAGGTTGCTTGCTGTCACGTTGATGTGTCCCATTTTGCGGGCGCGGCGAGCCTGTGCTTTGCCGTACAGATGCAGGTGTACACCCACAGCGGCGTTGCCAAGCGCTAAAACTTTTGCCCAGTCAGGCTCGCGCGGCGTGGTGTCAGTTGCGCCATCAAACCACAGATCACCCAGCAGATTCACCATCACGCAGCTAGCGTGTTGGCGCGGCTGCACCAGTGGCAAGCCCGCTGCCACACGCACTTGCGCTTCAAACTGCGAGAGAGAGCTGGCATCCATCGTGACGTGTCCGCTGTTGTGCGGGCGCGGTGCCATCTCATTGACAACCCAAGCGCCATCTTGCAAGATAAAAAATTCGATGCACAGCACACCCACGTAGGCCATATCCGTGGCAATTGTTTGTGCGGCCCGAATCAGTTGTGCGTCCGTTGCCAAAGGCGCAAGATCGACTTCGGTGGTGGACAGGATGCCATTGACGTGAACGTTGCGCTGAACCGGCCAATGAATCAGCTGACCCGACTCGTCTCTTGCCAGCAAGACCGAGCATTCGGACGCCAGTGTTAAGCGACGCTCCAGCACGCACGCCACTTGCGATAGGCCTTGCCACGCGGCGCGTAGCTCAGCGGCGCTGCGCACGGTGACTTGACCTTTGCCATCGTAGCCCATGCGAGCGGTCTTCAAAATGGCGGGGTAAAAGTCGGGCGGAACCGCGCCCAATTGCTGCTGCGAATCAATGACCACATAGGGCGCAGTCGGTACACCGCAGCTTTGGAAGTGGGCTTTCTCTAGGATGCGATTTTGTGCAATCCGCACGGCATCGGCTTTGGGCGAGACGCGCACATGGTGCTCGGGTTTAGCCAAGAGCGCAAGGCTGTCCGCCAGCACGTTTTCAAACTCGGTCGTTACGGCAAAACACTGCGCTGCCAATTGCTTGAGTGCGACCGTGTCGCCATAGTCCGCCGTTATGGCGTGGTGGCTGACCTGCGCAGCGGGGCTGGGCGCACCGTGCAAATTGGCTTGGGGAGCCAAGACCACGGCCTCAAAGCCCAAGCGCTGCGCGGCTTGCACAAACATACGCCCGAGCTGTCCATCGCCCAAAACACCTAGCGTTTTGTGACGATTGCCGCTCTGTGTTGTTTCTCTACTCACACACCGACTCCGTGGCAAGCTTGGTTTGCTTGGCTCTAAAAGCCGTTAATTTTTTTGCCAAAGCTTTGTCTGAGCACGCCAGCATCGCCACCGCAAACAAGGCCGCGTTTGCCGCGCCAGCGTCACCAATAGCAAAAGTCGCGACGGGCACGCCCTTGGGCATTTGCACGATGCTGTAGAGCGAATCTTGTCCGCTTAAATGCTGCGACGACACAGGTACGCCCAGCACAGGAACAATGGTTTTAGCGGCAAGCATGCCTGGCAAATGCGCCGCACCGCCTGCGCCCGCGATGAGGGCCTGCAAACCTCGGCCAGCTGCGCCCTCGGCATAAGCGAACATGGCGTCTGGCATCCGATGCGCCGAGACGACCTTCGCCTCAAACGCTACGCCAAACTCGGCGAGGATAGCCGCCGCGTGTTGCATGGTTGCCCAATCGCTTTTGGAGCCCATGACGATGCCAACAATGGGCGCGGTCGTCAATGGATCTGCGTGCAGGCGCGAATCCATCGCGTTTGAAGTCAGCACCTCCAGCGCTTCTTGATATTTCGCCGCTGTGGCCGCAATCACCTCCTTGGGCAACTTCGGAGCAGGCGCTGACTTATCCCAAAGACCAAGCGCAACTTGGCCTTCCAGCCAATCGCGCAAAAATTGTTTGTCGTAACTGGGCGGATTTTTACCTGCCGCAAACGCAGCCGCGTAGCTGCTAGCAGGCCAAAAGCGCGAACTATCGGGCGTGAGCACCTCATCCATTAACGTCAGCGTGCCGTGCTCGTCCAGTCCAAACTCAAACTTGGTATCGGCAATGATGATGCCCTTTGCAAGCGCCATACGGCTTGCGGTTTCAAATAAGCGAATACTCACCTCACGCATTTGCAGCGCCAGCGGCTCGCCAATGGTGGCGACCACTTGGGCAAAGCTGATGTTCTCGTCGTGCTCGCCCACCGCCGCTTTTGCTGCGGGCGTGAAGAGGGACTTGGGCAGCTTTTGCGCGTTCTTCAATCCCGCTGGCAAGGGCAATCCGCAGACCGTTTGGCGAGTCTGGTATTCCGCCCAGCCACTACCAACCAAATAGCCACGCACCACGGCCTCCACAGGCAACGGCTTGAGGCGCTTCACCAGCATCGACCGCCCTGCCGCGAACTCGCGCTCAGACTCGCTCACAACCGATAGTGGGGCTTGCCCCGTCAGGTGATTTGGGCAAATGCCCTGTAACTGCTCAAACCAAAACAGCGCCATTTGCGTGAGCAACTTGCCTTTGTTTGGAATGGACTCGCCCATAATGACATCAAACGCGCTAATGCGATCCGATGCAACCATGAGTAGGCGATCCGTGCCAACAGCGTAGTTATCGCGAACCTTGCCGCGCGAGTGAAGAGGCAATGAGTGGATCATCTAAGGCATTTCGTTATTTAGGCGACATCCGCTCGCCCTGAGCTTGTCGAAGGGCTGCTTGACTTCGACAAGCTCAGTCCGAACGGGGTTGTCATTATTGAACCACTTGTATTATTGAACCACTTGCGCCAGCGCACCCGAGGCGTATTTGCCAGCAATCGCAGACAGCGATTCTGCTTTAATTTTTGCGCCTTGGCCCTCGCAACCAAACTCAATGTAGCGTTGTTTGCAAATACTTTGCGCCGCTGCGCGAGCGGGTTTGAGCCATTCACGCGCATCAAATTTATCTGGGTTTTCAAACATAAATTGGCGCACCGCTGCCGTCATGGCGAGGCGGATATCGGTGTCGATATTGATTTTGCGCACACCAAATTGAATGGCTTTTTGAATCTCTTCCACGGGCACGCCGTAGGTCTCCTTCATATTGCCGCCATATTTGCGAATAGTGGCCAGCAAATCTTGCGGCACGCTGGACGAGCCGTGCATGACTAAATGCGTATTGGGGATGCGTTTATTGATCGCCATGATGCGGTCAATTGCCAAAATGTCGCCTGTGGGTTTGCGCGTAAATTTATACGCGCCGTGGCTCGTGCCAATGGCAATAGCGAGTGCATCTAACTGCGTGCGTGCCACAAAATCCGCAGCTTGCTCGGGGTCGGTGAGCAGCTGCTCGCGCGTCATCGTCGCGTCCGTGCCGTGGCCGTCTTCCTTGTCACCCTTCATGGTCTCAAGGCTGCCCAAGCAGCCCAGCTCACCTTCCACCGTCACGCCTAGCTTGTGCGCCATATCGACGACCTTGCGCGTCACGTCAACGTTGTACTCGTAACTCGCAATCGTTTTGCCATCGGCTTCTAGCGAGCCATCCATCATCACCGAGCTAAAGCCCAAATCAATCGCGCCTTGACATACCGCAGGGTTTTGTCCGTGATCTTGGTGCATCACGAGCGGAATATGCGGATACATCTCGACCGCAGCAGAAATCAAATGTTTAATAAACGCCTCGCCCGCGTATTTACGCGCCCCAGCGCTAGCTTGCAAAATAACGGGAGCGCCCACTTCGTCCGCAGCCTGCATAACGGCTTGGACTTGCTCCAAGTTGTTGACGTTAAAAGCGGGAATGCCATACTGGTGCTCAGCTGCGTGATCGAGCAATTGGCGCATGGAGACGAGTGCCATAAAAGTCCTTATTTATAAATCGTCAATTTTACTAGCCAACACATCAATCAACATACAAAAAACCGCCCCAAGATTGCTCTTGGAGCGGTTTTTAAAAAGTGATCAGATGAACTATTTGATCAATGGGCGACGCAAAGTGTCGTAGGAGACGAAAGCGAGCATTAAAACAAGCGAGGCAAAGCTAACAGCAAGTGCAATTTCTGGGAAAGTCATAAATCCTCCAATAAGTCAATTTGTTTCTGTGCATTTAGATGAATCGCCGCCGCAACAACACCCGAACCAATGCAGGCAATCATCGTACAAACCAGCTGCCATGTCGCGGCTGTTTGTAAATTACTAATAAGCCAAGCAATCAGTGAAAAAAGCGATGCAACAAGCACGCCAAACAACACCTTGTACCAACCAATTTTTTCTTTGATGCGGTCAACTTTGGACATGCTTTTCAGTATAGCAAATTGACACAGCACACACAAAACAAAAAACCGCCCCAAGATTGCTCTTGGAGCGGTTTTTGTGCGTTTAACTATCCAACCAATTGCGGGCGCAAGTCCCGCAGTGGATTAGAAGTTTGTTTGCAAACCAACGGAGAACAAACGTGGTGCTGCAACAGCGACTGCAGCCACTACGTTGCCTGCGGCAACAGTACCGCTAGCGGCGGTACCTGTATTGGTGGCGCCATTTCTAGCGTAATCAACAAACACCAAGGTTTTTTTGCTCAAGCTGTATGTCACGCCAACGTTCACCATAGAGGTGTTCGTGCCTAAAGTGTCATAGCTGTGTGAACCAATTTTGATAAACGGTGTTGCAGCGCCCATTGGCACAAAGGCGGCTAAACCAGCTGATCGGCCCGAATTGAAGACGATGCCCGTACCAGAAGCTTTTTCTGATTGCAAAGCACCGCCCAAAATGAACGAACCAAAGTTGTAGTTAACACCCAAGGTGGTGAGTGAACCAGTTGCATCGCTACCTGCTTCAGCACCAGCACGTTGGTAAGCAAAAGTTGACCTCAGCGCGCCGGCGTTGTAGCTGACATCCACACCTTGCGAACCGCCGCCAGCGCCATTACCCGTGTTGCCATAGGCAGAAGTAATGTTGGCAGTCAGCGTGCCGTTTAGCATAGCTGGCAGGCTGTAACGAATAGCGCGGTTATAGCGCGTTGAATCAATAGCGGTTTTTGCTGGGTCTGTTTGATTCAAGTTCGTGGTAGACGATGCTTGAGCTGTGGTGTTACCAGTTGTTCCGCTAGCTTGCAAGCCACCACCACGTGTTGGGTTAGCAGCAAACCATGCAGCGCCTTGCGCACCTGGACCACCCATACCGCTAAACAAGAAGCCGCCACCGTAGAAACCGTAGAACGCGCCGCCTTGTTGAATATCGGGAACGATGACAGCAGAGATCGTGTTAGTGCCCATACGGCCTAAACGAACCTCACCCCAACCGCCAGACAAACTAGCCCAAGCGCCACGGTTAAACAAGCCAGCACTGCCGGTTGTACCGTCAGTCACGCTTGGTTGCATTTCCAGCCAAAAGGTAGCTTTGTTGCCGCCGCCCATGTCTTCCACGCCGACGAAACGCAGGCGTGACGCTGTGTTGCTGCCAACGTTAACAGTTGACTGGCCTGTGGTTGCAGACACTTGACGAAACACGCCAGCATCAATCATGCCGCCGATAGTCAGGCTGCTAGTAGACGAAGGCAAAACGGCCATGCCTGGCTGGTTCAATTGCGCAGGCGTTGCAGTTTGAGCAAAAGCGCCAGTTGCTACCAAAGCAGCAACAGCAATAAGGGTTATTACTGTTATAGGCAAAAATAATTAAATAGATGTTTGATTTGTAAGAATTATTTTTATAATATTTGAAAGTACATAAATATTTTTACTTAAGTATTGTGGACTGTGCATTTGCTTTGATTGAGGATTATTCATGGATTTTTTACCTGCTGCGGCTGCTAACGAGGCCAGTTTTTTGGCGTATCGCTCTAGAACGGCACCGATCAAAGCCACGATGCAGCGCGTGGAGGGGTTGCCCAAGCAGCTGTGTGTGTTTCAAATCAAGGGCAGCCGTTATTGGCAGGTGCGTATTTTTAGCAATGGGCGCTACATCGCGCAAAGTTTGAAATCCACCAGCGTGACCGACGCTTTTGAGTTGGCTAAAGATTTTTATGCGCGGTTGGTTGCCGAGGGACGGGTGAGCGAAGCGGCTTCGCGGCAAGAGGCGATGCCCAAGCTCTCTAAGTTGGCGAATCAAATGCGGCTGCATGATTTGATTCAGTTGGTGCTTGGTGCCGAGCAGCAAAAGGTGGCGCGTGACGAAATTAAATTGACCTCGTATCACATTGCACGGGTGCGGCTTGAGGGATTTATTTTTGATTTTTTTAAGACCAAGCCGTTGGCACAAATTAACACCGAAACGATTGAGTCGTTCGTCAATTTCTTGACGGCTAAAAAGTTGACGACCACCACCATTCAAGGTTATTTGGTGCCTCTGCGGCGGCTGTTGCAACTGTGCATCCGGCAGCGTGCTTTGAGTCAAATGCCGCTTTTTCCCAATTTGAAAGCGCAGCCAGCCTCGCGCGGCGCATTTACGCTGACTGAGTACAAAAAAATTCTGCGCTGCTCAAAAGAGCTACGCGGACAAACGTTTGATGAGTGGAATGGCAAGCGCCCGTGGATCACAACCAAATACCACATCATGCCAATTGAGATGAATTGGCTGATCCGATTTATGGTGTACACGTTTATTCGTCCAGGTGATATCAGGCAACTAAAAAATCAGCATATTGAAATCGTGCGCGGCGAGTTCCATTATTTGCGCATCACCTCGCCCGAGATCAAGCGGCACAATGCCCCGTGCGTCAGCCTTGCGCCTGCGGTCAGTTTGTTTGAGCGCTTACTGGCATATAACGCCAGCAAAGGTTTTGGCAAACCGAGCGACTATGTTTTTTTTCCAGCGGAGTCCAATCGCGCCTTGGTTTTGGATGTGTGCGGTTGGTTATTTAATTGGATTTTGAATACGCTGCAAATCAAGCAAGGGCCGCACGGCATTTCGCGCTCGCTTTATAGCCTGCGGCATACGTCGATTACTTTTCGCTTGATTTATGGCGGCGGCATTGATTTGTTGACGCTCGCTAAAAACGCCAGAACTTCGGTTGAGATGATAGAAAAATTCTATGCCAGCACGTTGTCCGCCGAAATGAATGTGGCCTTGTTGCACAGTCGGCGGCGCTGAGCCGTCGCGTCGTTTCGCCGTTTCGTTGTCTCGCCGTCGCGTTGTCGCGCCGTTCGCCCTGCGCTTGGCAAAGGGCGCATGGATAAGCCGTTTATCATCACGCCAGCCGCATTCACTGTGAGCGCGGCAGTCATTGCGACGTAACTCAAGGAAAAATGATGGCAAGGCATGCAACCAAAATTGTGGCGACATTGGGTCCCGCATCAAGTGAACCAGCACTTTTGCAAAAGATGATTGAGGCGGGCGTGAACGTTGTCCGTTTGAATTTTAGTCACGGTGTGGCGCAAGACCATATCGACCGCGCGGCTATGGTGCGTGCGGCTTCCAAGGCGGCGGGGCGCGAGGTTGCCATCATGGCGGACTTGCAAGGGCCCAAAATCCGCGTCGGTAAATTTGCCAAAGATTTCACGATGCTCGTTGAAGGTGCTACTTTTATTTTGGACGCGGCGCGTACCGAGCTCGGCGACGATTTAGCGGTTGGACTTGACTACAAAGAGTTGCCGCGCGACGTGAAGTCAGGCGATGTGCTGCTGTTAAATGACGGTCTGATTGTGCTGACCGTGCAAAAAGTGCTGCGCGAACAAGTGTTCACCACGGTGACGGTTGGCGGCAAGCTCTCCAATAACAAAGGCATTAATAAAAAAGGCGGCGGTTTGACCGCGCCTGCGCTCACGGCCAAAGACATGGAAGACATTAAAACGGCCATGGCGTTCCAAGCCGACTACGTGGCGGTGAGCTTTCCGCAAAATGCAACCGATATGGAAATGGCGCGGCAACTGTGCAACGTGGCGGGTGCCGAGTATCGCCATCGCCCTGCGCTGATTGCCAAAATTGAACGCGCGGAGGCGATTCCTAAACTAGAAGAAATCATTGCGGCATCCGACTCCATCATGGTGGCGCGTGGCGATTTGGCGATTGAAGTTGGCAACGCTGCGGTGCCCGCGCTGCAAAAGAAAATGATTCGCATGGCGCGCGCGATGGACAAAACGGTGATTACGGCCACGCAAATGATGGAGAGCATGATCACAGCGCCCGTGCCCACTCGCGCCGAAGTGAGTGATGTGGCAAACGCGGTGTTAGACGGAACCGATGCGGTGATGCTCTCGGCCGAAAGCGCGGCGGGTAAATATCCGCTAGAGACGGTGATTGCCATGAGCGAGATTTGCGCTGCAGCCGAAGCCGCCGAGGATGTGCAATTGGATGCGGACTTTACGGGAATGAGTTTTAGCCGCATCGATCAAACCATTGCTATGGGTGCGCTCTTTACCGCGCATCATTTGGGCTGCAAAGCGATTGTGGCGTTGACCGAAAGCGGCTCAACCCCGCTGTGGATGAGTCGCCACCGTATCCATATTCCGATTTATGCACTCACCACGTCCTTGGTCACGCAGCGCAAAATGGCGCTGTATCGCAATGTGCGTCCGCTCCTGATGGACACCAGCGCCGACCGCGATACGGCACTCAAGCAAGCAGAAACAAGGCTGCTCATGCGCAAAATTGTGAAGGCAGGCGACGTGTATGCCATCACTTGCGGCGAACCTATGGGCGCACCAGGCGGCACGAATATGCTGAAGATTTGCGTGGTGGGCGGTTAGGCAGCGCGTCTGCCTTGCGCGTGCCTTTCGCGTGTTGCTGGGACTAGCCCATCAATTTTGATGGCCGGTCCCCGTCCCAAATCCACCGCCACCAGGGGTGTGAATTTCAAACACATCCCCCGGCTCCATTTGGACTTGACCGATATGCCCCAGTGTTTCAACTGAGCCGTTGCGGCGTACCACGCGGTTGATGCCAACGGCCCCCGCCGCTCCGCCCGCAGCGCCAAAAGCCCCGTGGATGCGCCCATTGGACAAGATGCTGGCGGTCATGGGTTCTAAAAATTCGATGCGGCGCACGCCGCCATTGCCGCCCGTCCATTGACCTGTGCCACCAGAGTTGTGCCGGATCTCAAAGCTTTGCAGGCGCACGGGAAATCGAAACTCCAGCACTTCAGGGTCAGTCAGGCGCGAGTTGGTCATGTGCGTTTGCACAACCGACGTGCCGTGAAAGCCTTCGCCCGCACCCGATCCACCGCTAATCGTCTCGTAGTACTGATGCCTATCGTTGCCAAAGGTGAAGTTGTTCATGGTTTGCTGACTGCTGGCCATCATGCCCAGCGCACCATAAATCGCATTTGTGATGCAGCTAGACGTCTCGACGTTGCCCGCAACAACCGATGCGGGCGGGCGGGGGTTGAGCATCGAGCCCTCAGGAATCACCACCGTGATGGGTTTGAGGCAGCCTGCGTTGAGTGGAATATCGTCATCGACGAGCGTTCTAAAAACATACAGCACAGCCGCCATACACACGGCACGCGGCGCATTGAAGTTGTTGATTTGCTGCTCGGATGTGCCGGTAAAGTCGATCACAGCGCTGCGCGTTTGCGCGTTCACCCGCAGTGCAACGCGGATGTGCGCCCCGTTGTCAAGCGGCAACGTAAAAGCGCCATCTTTTAATTGCGCGACGACGCGCCGCACCGCTTCTTCGGCGTTGTCTTGCACATATTGCATATAGGCTTTGACAACGGGCAAGCTGTACTCAGACACCATTTTTTGCAGCTCTTGCGCACCGCGCTGATTGGCGGCAATTTGCGCCTTCATGTCCGTTAAGTTTTGTGCGGGATTACGGCTGGGATAGCGCGTTGTGCCGCCGCCCGTGCGCAACAGCTCAAGCATGGTCTCTTCTTGCAGCACGCCTTCTTTGACGAGCTTGAAGTTGATGATTTGCACGCCTTCTTCATCAATCGTGGTGGAGAAGGGCGGCATCGAGCCTGGTGTTGTGCCGCCAATGTCTGCGTGATGACCGCGTGAGCCAACGTAAAACGTCGGTCTGTCCTCGCTGCCACCTTCGTTCAAATAAACGGGCGTAATCACCGTCACGTCAGGCAGATGTGTGCCTCCATGATAGGGATCGTTGAGTACAAACACATCGCCAGGGCGCATGGAGTCGGCATTGTCACGAATCACGGTTTTAATGCTCTCGCCCATTGAACCCAAATGCACCGGCATATGCGGCGCGTTGGCAATCAAATTGCCATCCGCGTCAAAGAGCGCACAACTAAAGTCGAGCCGCTCTTTAATGTTTACCGAGTACGCCGTGTTTTGCAATTGCAAACCCATTTGCTCGGCAATGTTCATAAACAATTTGTTGAACACTTCCAGCAAGACGGGATCGACCTGCGTGCCAACAGCGTAGGAGGTTTTACGCGCAGTCATGCGTGACAACAGCAAGCAGTTGTGCGCGGTGAGCTTGGCCTGCCAGCCGCTCTCCACAACGGTTGTAGCGCTGGGCTCGGCAATGATGGCGGGGCCCGTGAGATGGTCGCCGCCGCGCATGGAGGCACGCACCACCAGCGGCACGCTGACCCAGGCACCATCGCTGTACATCTGCACGTGGCTATCGGCGGGTGTTTCGCGCGGCGCGTGCATGGCAAGCGGCGACTCATTGGGCGCATCGCCCGCGCAAATGGCCTCAACCGATACCGCCTCAACCACCAAAGCTTTGCCTTGCATTAAAAAGGCAAAACGTTGTTGATAGGCCGCTTCAAATTGGGCTTGGATCTCATCTGCGATTTGCGCAAGCTGAGTTTCCCTGAGGTTTAGTTCATGCCGAGGAGCGCTCACATCAATCACCAAAGCGGTGTCCGTTCCATCGTATTTAATATGCATACGCCGCAGCACCCGTGCCTTGGACGCTCCCAGCCCTTGTGCCTTGAGAGCCGCACTGGCTGTGGTCTCCAGCGTAGCCAGTGTATTAAAAATCACGGGTAACGCCTGCGTAGTCAGGGCTTGCTCAATAGCTTGTTCGCGCATCACGGTTTGATCGGCCAGCCCCATGCCATACGCCGAGAGCACGCCCGCCAGCGGATGCACCAGCACTTTGGACATACCGAGTGCGTCCGCAACCAAGCAGGCGTGCTGCCCGCCTGCACCGCCAAAGCATTGCAGGGTATAGCGCGTGACATCGTAGCCACGAGCGACAGAAATTTTGTTAATCGCGTTGGCCATTTGCTGCACGGCAATTTGCAAGAAACCTTCTGCCAAGCGCTCTGCTGATTTGCCTGTGGCTGTGGCAAGTTGTTCAAACTGCTCGCGTACCACTTGTGCGTCTAAGCGTTCATTGGCCGCCTTGCCAAACAAGGCAGGAAAGTAGTCGGGCTGGATTTTTCCAAGCAGCACATTGGCATCGGTCACCGCCAGTGGTCCGCCGCGTTTGTAGCAGGCGGGGCCTGGATTGGCACCTGCGCTTTGAGGCCCCACACGTAGCCTGCTGCCGTCAAACTGCAACACCGAGCCACCGCCTGCGGCGACGGTGTGAATGCTCATCATCGGGGCGCGCATTCGCACGCCTGCGACCTGCGTTTCAAACTCGCGCTCAAACTCCCCCGCAAAGTGCGACACATCGGTCGAGGTGCCGCCCATATCAAAGCCAATTATTTTGTGTTCACCTGCCATTTGCGCCGTTCGCGCCATGCCGACAATGCCGCCCGCAGGCCCGCTCAAAATGGCATCTTTGCCCGCAAAAGAATTCGCCAAAACAAGCCCGCCTGATGACTGCATAAAGTAAAGTGGCACGCCTTGCAATTCGCTAGAGACTTGCTCTACATAGCGGCGCAAAATGGGCGATAGATAAGCATCCACCACCGTGGTGTCGCCGCGACTAATCAGCTTCATCAAAGGGCTCACTTGGTGACTCACACTGACCTGTGTAAACCCAAGTGAACGTGCGATTTTTTCCGCTGCCAATTCATGCGCATGGAAGCGATAGCCATGCATAAAAACAATAGCGGCACTGGTGCAGCCCTGATTCCGTATGGCTTGCAGCTGGGCGCTGAGATGCGCTTCGTCAAGTGCCTGCACGACCTCGCCATGCGCTCCCATGCGCTCGTTCGCCTCAATCACATGGCTATAAAGTAGTTCCGGCAGGACGATGTGCCGGTCAAACAATCTGGGACGATTTTGATAGGCAATGCGCAGCGCATCTCTCAATCCACGGGTTGTGATCAAAACGGTTGGCTCGCCTTTGCGCTCCAAGAGTGCATTGGTTGCCACGGTCGTGCCCATTTTGACGCACTCCACCCAATCGCTGGTGATCAACGCGCCTTTGGCAAGTTTCGTGTGCTGTTCAAGCAAAGCGCGGATACCGGCCACGGCCGCGTCTTTGTATTGTTCTGGATTTTCCGAGAGCAGCTTGTGCGTCACTAGGCTGTAGCTACCGTCAGCATTGGGCTTGCGTCCTACCACGTCAGTAAATGTGCCGCCACGATCAATCCAAAATTGCCATAAATGATTTGTTGTGTGTGATGTATGCATGCGTGTCATGATTTCGTTTCAGTTTACTTCGCTACGCCCATTACCCAATCAGGCAAGCTGGTGACGATTTGCGGGAACACGGTCACCAGCGCAATGCAGACGACTAAACAAAAGAAAAACGGAATGGCCGCTTTGGCGATAGTGTTGCTGTCTTTACCAGTCATGTTTTGCAGGACGAATAAATTAAAGCCTACTGGGGGTGTCACCTCGGCAATTTCAACTAACAAAATCACAAAGATACCGAACCAAATTAAATCGAATCCAGCCTTTTGCACCATTGGCATCACCACAGCAGCTGTTAGCACAATCATGCTGATGCCGTCTAGTGCGGTGCCTAAAACCAGATAAACAAAAACCAAGCATGCAATCAAGGCATAAGGCGACAGATGCAAAGAGTCCACCCAGATGGCTAGCTCACGCGGCACGCCTGTGAAGGCCATCGTTTTGGTTAAAAAGGCGGCTCCCGCCAAGATAAACATGATCATGCAGCTGGTGCGAGTCGCACCCATGAGCGCCTCGCTAAAGTTGCCCCATGTCAATGAACGACTCCACAGCGCCAAGGCCAAGGAGCCGACAACACCATACGCCGCGCACTCTGTGGCAGTGGCCCAGCCAGCGATTAATGACCAGCAAATGAACACAATCAGTACAGCGCAAGGTATTAAATTTTTCGATAGTCGAATTTTTTCTTTTAAGTTCGTCGCGGGCTCCTTGGGCGGCATCTTGTCTTTGTTGCGAATCGACCACCATGCGATGTAACCTGAGAACAGTCCCATGAGCAAAAGGCCAGGTAAAAATCCCGCCAAAAAGATGCGGATGATGGAGGCATCCGCTGCTACTGCGTACACAACCATCGTGATGGACGGGGGAATCAAAATGCCCAGAGTACCCGCCGTGGCTAATGATCCAAGCGCAATCTCTTCGTTGTAGCCACGTTTTTTAAGTTCGGGGAGCGAGACCTTGGCAATAGTGGCACACGTCGCCGCAGACGAGCCCGAGACCGAACCGAAAATACCGCATCCCAAAATTGTCGTGTGAAACAGCCTGCCTGGCACGCGATTGAGCCACGGTGCGAGGCCCGTGAACATCTCTTCACTTAGCTTGGTACGAAACAATATTTCCCCCATCCAAATAAAAAGAGGCAATGCAGCTAGCTCCCAACTCGCATTGCTTTCCCAGAAGGCTGAAAACAAATTAAGTCCAGGCTGTGTGGAGGTAAAAAATGCTTGTCCGACCCAGCCGCAGATCGCTAATGTCATTGCAATCCACACGCCACCGGCCAGCAGCAGCATCATCAAAAGCAGCAATATCCCCCCAATCGTTAAGATGTCCATTGCGTTCTTTCTCAGATGTCAGATGAAAAATCGCCTTTGGCATGCCGTTCTTCAGCTAGCCTGACGAAAGTGGGAACATCACCGCTCGCCACAATGACAAACTCATCAATCACTGCAACGAGTAGCAACACCGACCCAAATGCAAAGCTCAGTTGTGGCAGCCAAATTGGCAGTGGCAATAAACCTTGAGCCAGTTCATTGAATTCATAACTTTGGTAGGTAAAGCGACAGGCCCACCAAGCGAGGTAGGCTACGGCAAGCGTTGCGATGAACAAACTGCTTAGCTCCATAGCGCGCCTAGTTTTAGCACTCACCATCTCCAATACCAGCGTCACACGCACAAAGTCACCATGCTTAAAAGCGTGAGCCATTGTTAAAAAAGCCGCCGCCGCGCACAGCCACGCAACAAGATCATTTGTCGCGCCTGTGTTGACACCCAACCCGCGCCCCAGCGACTGAAAGACCATAAGTCCGCAGATCACGGCAACGCATCCTGCACCTAGCACGGCCGCCGATAGATAAGTCATGTCCAAGACTTTGCGCAGCATGGAGCGCGGTAAAGTTAGTGAGTCATTCATGTGGCGTATTACTTTTTGTTGTACGCATCAATGACAGCCTTACCCTCATGACCAGCCACTTTAAGCCAGTCAGTTGTCATGGTGATGCCAATCGGTTTGAGTTCTTGTTTCAGTAATTCACCAACGACTGTATCAATTTTCATTCCTTTGACGGCCAACTCTTTGAGATTGTCATTATTGTTTTGTTCGCTGATTTTCCAACCTCTAGTCTCAGCAATGGCAGCTTGTTGCAGCAGTGCATCTTGACTTGCCTTGTCAAGAGCATCAAAAGCTTTTTGATTCACAACCACGGCATTACGCGGCAACCATGCGTTGACATCATAGAAAAACTTAACACTCTCATAGAGTTTGCTGTCAATGCCACTAGAGGTCGAAGTTAGAAAGTTGTCCGCACCGCCAGTGGCTAGTGCGGCTGATAATTCCGCCAATTGAATGGTGACGGGCTGTGCGCCCACAGCTTGTGCAATGTAGGATGTGGCAGGGTTGTAGGCGCGCATTTTGGTGCCCTTCAAGTCAGCCAACTTGGTCACTGCCTTTTTGGAATACAAGCTTTGCGGTGGCCATGGCACGGTGTACAGCAGTTTGATGCCCTGCGCCTCTAGCGTTTTAACTAGCAAAGATCGCGATGCGACATCTAGCCGTTTGGAGTCCGCATAACTGGTGGCTAAAAATGGAATGGAGTCCACGCCAAAGATAGGCGCTTCGTTAGAAAACAAAGACAAAATAAATTCGCCCGCTTGGGTTTGACCTGACTGTACGGCTCGTTTGATCTCATTAGCCTTAAAAAGCGAAGCGTTTGGATGAATATTGATTTTTAGTTTGCCTGCCGTGGCTTTATCCACCTCTGCCGCAAACTGAGTCAGGTTTTGAACCTGAAAAGTATTGGCGCCATAGCCCGAAGGCAAGTCCCATTTGGTTTGTGCAAGACTGCTGCCGATTGCGGTAGCAGCAACTAAAGCGATTAGTAGTTTTTTCATTCGTAACTCCATTTTTAAAAAGACTAGGTAGACAAGTGGTGATTCAAAAGGTCAGTGATCAGCATCGCCCCCGGTGCATGGGTGATACAGAACTCGGGACGTGCTTGGGTAATTGCCGCTTGCGGCGTGACACCGCAAGCCCAAAACACGGGAATTTCGTCTGGTAACACATCGACTGCATCGCCGTAATCAGGCTTAGTCAAATCTGCAATACCAATCAGCGCGGGGTCGCCAATGTGTACGGGAGAGCCGTGAACATTGGGGAAACGCGCAGTAATTTCCACGGCTTTGATCGCATCAGCCGCTTTAAACGGCCGCATCGTGACAACCATGGGGCCACTGAATGCACCCACCGATTGGGTCGCGACGTTGGTGCGATACATGGGCACATTCACGCCTTGATCAATATGTCTGATGCGCAGGCCGGTCTCTTGCAACGCCTCTTCAAACGAAAAAGAGCAGCCAATCACAAACGTCACCAAATCGTCTCGCCACAGTCCGCTGATGTCGGTAGGCTCAGCAACTAGCACGCCATCTTGCCAAACACGGTACTGCGGTACATCGGTACGGATGTCAATGTCGGCCCCTAAAGTGGGCAGCAGCGTCTGACCAGGCTCGCTGACTGCCAGCAATGGACAGGGCTTAGGGTTTTGCTGACAGAAAAGATGAAAATCGTTCGCCAACAATTGGGGCAAGATGACGACATTACCTTGCACATGACCTTTAGCCAACCCGCTGGTATGTCCCGTCCACGTACCATTACGGATAGACAACCTCGCCTGTAGGGCGAGTGCCGAGTTTGAGATTGATGGTGTTGCCTGTGTAAACATGAGATGGATTTTGAGCACGCCACACCATTAAAGCAAACGCAAAATTTTTTTGTTATCTCATCAACTATTCCGATGATTTATCTCTGGTGAACTAAATATAAACCCTAGGAAAAACCGCTATTTACTCAACAAAACTTTGCGCCGACTTGACTACTTTGTCTACTAAACCTGTTGCCGGATCACTGCGATAGCTGACAAAAATCGGCAGAGGTGGCAACTGCGTTTTACATTTCAATAACCGCAGTCCGTGAGTTTGAACCATCCGCTGTGCCGCAGCCACGGGTAATGTGGCTACACCGAATCCACCCTGTACCAATTGACCCATAGCCGAAATGGATGAAATAGCGTGTACTCGTTTTTCACTCACTTGCGCCTGGCGCAAAGCATCTTGCAGTGCCACGTAAGGCTGTGAGCCGCGCTGAAATGTCATCAACTCATCCTTGGCCAACTCAGACAGCATATAAAGTCGTTTGCGGTGTTGTTCAATGTTCCCCACAAAACACATCGGCATAGCTGGCAAAGGTTTGCTGCGAACGTTGTCGCCACTAGCCGGTAATGCTGTGAAAACAATGTCCTGTGCGCCGCGCTGCACCTGATCCATGAGCACGGGCGTTGTCTCTACCGTCAGCTCCAACGCAAGGCCTAGATGCTCGGCACGTAGGACTTCGATCCATGAAATAAGCCAAGAGTGCAAGACCGACTCAATAGCCCCCACCCGCAAAGAGGCCGATAAAACCATGTCCGATCCCATTTCCTCTTTAGCCGCTCGCTGCAAGTCAAGGAGGTTGTGCGCATAGGTGATGAATCGTCCACCAGCTGTCGTTAAGCGAAATTGTTTGCCTTGCCTGTCTAGCAGCAAGACACCTAGTTCCTCCTCTAGCGCCGCTATCCGCGCTGACATGGCTGACTGTGTGATGTGCAGCTTCTCAGCAGCCCGCGTCACAGACTTGAGAGTTGCGACCCAATAAAAAGCCTCGACAAAGCGTAGATTCATAAAGAGGATGGTAATCGCGATAGAAAATAATAAAAGGCTGAAGGGAAAACACCAATTCAATCAAGCCATATAGTGGCTAGAGTAGTTGCTCTTGTAGCATCGCTCTATCTGCTCTATCTTTTACTGGAATAACTATGAAACGCTCATTACTCGCTCTGACTTTACTCATATCGTCATTTTCTTTTGCCCAAACGAAATGGGATTTGCCCGCAGCTTATGCGGCAGGAAACTTTCATACCGAAAACTTGGTGCAGTTTGCCAAGGATGTGGATGCGGCGAGCGCAGGCAAGCTCAAAATTCAAGTTCACGCCAACGCATCGCTGTTCAAAGCAAATGAAATTAAGCGTGCCGTGCAAGGCGGTCAAGCGCAAATTGGCGAGGTGTTGCTTGCGAATTTTTCTAACGAAAGCCCGCTCTATGCGTTAGATGGCGTACCGTTTTTAGCGGCTAGTTATGACGATGCCAAAAAGCTCTACGCTGCCTCCAAAGCCGCAATGGATAAGGCGCTTGCAGCGCAAGGCATGAAGTTGCTCTATAGCGTTGCTTGGCCGCCGCAAGGGCTTTTTAGCAAACGCGAGATCGCCTCGGTGGCTGATTTGCGCGGTATCAAATGGCGTGCTTATAGCCCAGCCACAGCAAAAATTGCGGAGTTAGTGGGTGCGCAGCCCGTGACCATTCAGGCGGCTGAACTGAGTCAAGCCTTGGCAACGGGTGTGGTTGAAAGCTATATGAGTTCAGGCTCTACGGGCTATGACAGCAAGACCTACGAGTCTCTTAAATACTTCTACGACACGCAGGCGTGGTTACCCAAAAACGCGGTGATTGTGAATCTAAAGTCGTTCAACGCATTGGATGCGACGGCGCAGGCTGCGCTGCTTAAAGCCGCTGCCGATGCCGAGGCGCGTGGCTGGAGCGTCTCCATTGCTAAAAATGACGAGTACAAAAAATTGCTCACCGAGAAGGGTATGAAAATCCTCAAGCCCTCTGCTAAGTTGCAAGCAGACCTGCAACAAATTGGGCAAATTATGCTCAGTGATTGGCTCAAAGTATCGGGCGACGAAGGCAAGTCCATTATTGCGGAGTACAACAAACTCAAGGCTAAAAAGTGAGAGTCTTGTTAGACAAGCTCTACCTTGCTTGCGGCGCACTGGGGGCCCTATTTATTGGCTTGATTGGTGCGCTCATGATTGGTCAATCGGTGCTGCGTGAGTTTGGCGTGCGCACAGGCGCAATCAACGATGTGGTGGCGTGGTTTTGTGCCGCCGCTGCATTTTTTGCCATGGCGCACGCTTTTAAGCATGGTGACTTTGTGCGTGTGACTTTGGTGCTAGAGAAGCTGGGCACCAAAGCCAGACGCGCTTGCGAGATAGGCTCGTTGTTGGTTGGCACGCTCGCTACGGCTTATTTGGCGTATGCCGCGTGCAGCACTACGTTTGAGAGCTACCAGTTCAATGACGTGGCGCAAGGACTTTTAGCGTTACCACTTTGGATTCCGCAAAGCTCGTTTGCCGTGGGATCGGTGCTGCTCTTTGTGGCGGTGCTCGATGAGTTGGTGATTGTGCTGAGGGGCGGCGTGCCAACGTTTGTGCGGCTAGTGGAGGAGCGCCATGCCAAAGGTGATTTCAGCGCGGATGTTTAGTGCGCTTTTGCCACTTTAGAAAGCCTTTATGGATATCTTAATCGTGGGTGGCATCTTGCTGCTTTTCATGCTGGTGTTGCTCTCGGGCGGTGTTTGGATTGCGATGACGCTGGCTATTTGTGGCTGGATAGGACAGGCATTTTTTACGTCCACTGCGCCAGCTAAAAATTTGTTTAGCTCGTTTTGGGAGAGTAATGCCTCGTGGGAGCTTGCCGCTCTTCCCCTGTTTATTTGGATGGGCGAAATCTTATTTCGCACCAAGTTATCGGAGCAAATGTTTGAGGGACTGCGGCCTTGGCTGAACGCTGTGCCCGGTAGGTTGATGCACACCACCATTTTGGGCTGCGGTATTTTTGGCTCGGTCTCAGGCTCCTCTGCGGCTACGTGCGCGACGATTAGCAAAGTAGCGCTGCCCGAGCTGATGCGCCGTGGCTATTCTGAAAAGCTAGCTCTGGGCTCTTTGGCAACCGCAGGTACGCTAGGTATTTTGATTCCGCCCTCCATCACGATGGTGGTGTACGCCGTCGCTGCCGATGCATCCATCATTCGTATTTTTCTTGCGGGATTTTTGCCTGGATTTTTGCTGATGGCCTTGTTCTCGGGCTACATCATGTGGTGGAGTTGGCGCCATCCCGACCAAGTGCCCGCAGCTGATCCGCCCACGACCTTGATGCAAAAGATAAAAGCTTCGGGGCAGTTGATTCCCTGCGCACTCTTGATCGTCTTTGTTTGCTGGGTTTTGATTGCAGGTTACGCCACCGCAACCGAATGCGCAGCATACGGCGTGGCGGGGTCACTGGCGATTGCTGCGATGGGCGGCAGCTTGACGTGGCAAAACTTTAAAGAAGGTTTAATGGGAACCACACGCACGAGCTGCATGATCATGTTTATTTTGGCTGGCGCAGCATTCCTCACCAAGACGATGGCGTTTACAGGTATTCCGCGCGAATTAGCGCAGTGGGTCAGCAGTCAGCAGTTGTCGCCCTATACGCTGATTGCCGCACTGACCGTGGTGTATTTGGTTTTGGGCACGGCGCTCGATGGCATCAGCATGATTGTTCTTACCTCGGCCGTGGTGCTCCCGATGATTCAAAAAGCAGGCTTTGATCTGGTTTGGTTTGGTATTTTTATCGTGCTGCTGGTCGAAATTGCCGAGGTCACGCCGCCAGTCGGCTTTAACTTGTTCGTGCTGCAAAACATGACGGGCAAAGATAGCAACACGATTGCGAAAGCCGCCATTCCATTTTTTGTTTGCCTGATCGTCTGCATCGTGCTGGTAACGGTGTTCCCGCAGATCGTGACGTTTTTGCCCGATTTAGTGATGGGGGCGGATAAGTGATGCGCTCCGGGCAAAGGCTTGTCGCAAAAAGGCTTGTCGCAAAAATGCTTTACCGAACAAAACGTCCAGATTTGCCGCCTGTTTTTTCGTCCAAGCGCACGCTTGTGATGGTCATGCCTTTGTCCGCCGCCTTACACATATCGTAGATGGTGAGTAGGGCGATTTGCACAGCGCACAGCGCCTCCATCTCCACGCCCGTCACGCCCACGGTTTCGACCGTAGCGGTGCACAGCCACGCGGGATGTGATGCGTGCGCTTCGGGGGTGAAATCAACATTGACCCGCGTGAGCGCTAGCGGGTGACAAAGCGGAATCAAGTCGCTGGTTTTTTTGGCGGCTTGAATGCCTGCAATGCGTGCAATGCCCAGCACATCGCCTTTTTTGGCGTTGCCTTGTTCAATCAGTTGGAATGTCGCGGGCAACATCACAATGCGCCCCGACGCGATGGCGACGCGGTGTGTGGCTGACTTGGCGGAGACGTCCACCATGTGCGCTTGTCCTGCGCTATTGAAGTGCGTGAGCGGCGAGTGCGTCAGCGGTGTATGGGTAGGTGATGTAAAGTTTGATGTAGTCATGGCGGGATGATAAACCGCACGTGATTTGATGCTACAAACTCACGGTATGAATATTTTTCGTTTATTGACAATGACTTTGGTCGCGGCAGGTTTGCTGTGCACGACAAGCCAAGCGCTACAAGCGCAATCCGCTTTGCCTAATTTGGGTGATGACACGGCGATGACGCTGGGCGCAGAGCGCCAGTTGGGCGATCAAATTGGGCGCGAAATTTATCGCGATGCGCAGTATGTATCCGATCCTGCGCTAGACGCTTACCTTGCCAGCATTTGGCAGCCGCTGTATCAGCAAGCCAAGAAAAACGGGGCTTTGCCGCCAGAGATGGATGCGCAGTTTGCTTGGCGTTTGTTTTTAATTCGCGATAAAAGTGTGAATGCTTTTGCGCTGCCTGGTGGTTATTTTGGGGTTCACTTGGGCTTGCTGGCGCTGGCGGAAACGCCGGATGAAATGGCCTCTGTGCTTGCGCATGAAGTCACGCACGTCACGCAGCGTCATATCTCGCGCGGGATGAGTAAAGAGAGCGCTCAAACGCCGTGGTTGGTCGCCAGTATCTTGATCGGTTTGTTGGCGATGCGAAGTAATCCGCAAGCGACCAGTGCCGCGTTGGCAACGGGGCAAGCCGTGGGCATTCAAGGGCAGCTTAACTTTTCGCGCGATTTTGAGCGCGAAGCCGACCGCCTTGGCTTCACCTTGATGCAGCCCGCAGGCTACGCCCCCGAAGGCTTTGTTGCCATGTTTGAAATGCTGGGTAAGGCTTCGCGCTTGTCCGATAACGGCAGCTTCCCCTATTTACGCACGCATCCGCTCACCACCGAACGTGTGGCCGATATGCGAGCCCGCGTGGGTGCGCTACAGCCAACAAGCGCAATGAAACCGCCCGCTGCCGTTATTGCGGCGCGACTTGACTTGCATCGTTTCATGGCGGCGCGTGCGGGTGTGCTAGCAGATCAGCGAGTCGATGCGCAAAAGTTCTACCTTGAGCAAGCCGAAGCAGCCGTGCCTAGCAGCGCGCAATATCCCGCAGCGCAGTACGCGGCGGCACTCGCCGCATGGCAACTGCGAGACCGTGCGCAGGCGCAGAAGTTTTACGAGCGCCTGCGTGCCAGTTTGAATAGTCAAACCCCGCCAGCTGTACAAGAGCAGGTGCGCTGGCTGGGAGCCGAGTTGCAATTGCCAACGGCGCTAGATATAGCCAGTCCAAACCGCGTCGAGATGCTCTACGCGGTGCGGCAGTTGCTGATACGGCCACAGCCCCGTGTCGCTGATTTAGCGACGGCCGCTAGCCGCTTGCAAGACTGGACCAGCGACAACCCAAGTGATGCCGATGCTTGGACCGAGTTGGCGCGTGTGCTGCAAGCACAAGGTCAGCGCACCAGATCTGCTATGGCCAGCGCTGAAGCCTTTCGTGCGCAGTTAGATGACAGCGCTGCTTTGGCGCAGTACATCGCCGTGCAAAACCTCATGCGGCAAGGTGTGCCTGCCGACAAGGTTGATGCCGCGATTGTGGATAGCCGTGTACGCCAGTTGCAGCAGCGTGTGCGCGATGAGGGCACGCAAAGGAAACTTTAGCCGCGCACTTCACCATTCCCAAGCACGATGTATTTGAGGGAGGTCAGACCCTCAATGCCCACGGGGCCTCGGGCATGGAACTTATCGGTGCTAATGCCAATCTCCGCGCCAAGACCGTATTCAAAACCATCCGCAAAACGGGTGCTGGCGTTGACCATCACGCTAGCGGAATCGACCTCGCGCAAAAACTTTTTTGCAGTCTGGTCGTGGCTTGTGATGATGCTGTCGGTGTGATGGCTAGAGTAATGGTTGATGTGGCGAATGGCCGCGTCCACACCGTCCAAGACTTTGATGCTGATGATGGGCGCGAGGTATTCTTCAAACCAATCGGCCTCTGTGGCTTCGACAAGCTCAGCCCGAACGGTATGGGGCTTATCCTGAGCTTGTCGAAGGATGGTCAGTGCTTCCGCATCGCAGCGCATCTGCACACCTTTCGCTGCAAAGATAGCGGCAATTTTTGGTAAAAATTCTGCCGCAACCGAACGCGCAACCAGCAGCGACTCCATCGCATTGCAAGGGCTGTACTTTTGCGTTTTTGCGTTGTCGCACACGTTGAGCGCCATCGCCAGATCCGCCGCCTCATCTACATAGATGTGACAGTTGCCATCTAAATGTTTGATAACAGGAACTTTGGCTTCGGCGCTAACGCGCTCAATTAAACCTTTGCCGCCGCGTGGGATGATGACATCCACATACGCGGGCATGGTGATGAGCTCGCCAACAGCGGCGCGGTCAGTGGTCGGCACAAGTTGCACGGCGGTCTCTGGCAGGCCACTGTCTCGCAGGGCTTGCTGGACAAGGCTTGCCAAGGCACGGTTAGATTCAATCGCTTCTGAACCGCCGCGCAAAATGCAGGCATTGCCCGATTTGATGGCAAGGCTGGCGGCTTCAATCGTTACGTTGGGACGGCTCTCGTAGATCATGCCAAACACCCCGAGCGGCACGCGCATTTGCCCAACTTGGATGCCCGAGGCTTGCGCTTTGAACGCGGTCATCTCACCAATAGGGTCTGGCATCGCGGCAAGCTGTTCACAGCCCACGGCGCAAGTCTCTAGCGTTTTGGGGTCAAGTTTGAGGCGATCCACCATCGGCGCGGACAAGCCGTTTGCCACGGCGCGTTCCAAGTCTTTGGCATTGTCAATTTGCAGTGCCGCGATGTTGTTACGCAGCAATGTTGCAAGCGTTTTGAGTGCCTTATTTTTAACGCTGCTATCGGCGCGAGCCATAGCGGTTGCGGCTTCGCGGGCGTTTTGCCCAAGGCGCTGCATTAAAGTTTGGATAGATTCACTCACAGTAGACATTGGCTGATTCATGTGCCTAATTGTCTCACTACATCTGCCGCCCAAAGCGTTAACCGCTCGTCGCCTGATTTGCCGCGCCAAGCCACATGACTATTGACTGCAAGCGGCGAGAGATGCATGGCGATAGCGACTTTGGTCTGGGGCAGCAGCCGTTTTTTCGCCTGCAATTCCACAACCGCGTGTTTAGCTTTTTGCCCGCAAATCAAAATCGTTGTGATGCCTGCCAGCTCGCTTTCAAGTCGGTGCAAGTTATCAGGCGACAAAACCTCCAGCGCGGTTGCTTCCGAACGCCCCGTCTTCGCGGCATATTCAATGTGCGGCCACGAGTTGGTGAGCACATAGTTGCGGCGGATGGGTGAAGTAAACACCGAGGGCAAGAGCGCATGAAGCTTGGGCAGTGCCGCATCCAAATTGCGCCCCGTTGCACCCGCGCAGGGATGACCCAGCAGCTCTTCTTTTTGGCCAGGGCAGGAAAATACAAAGGCAACTTGTGCGCCTGCGCAGCTTTGCAAATGCGGCTTCGCGCCTATGCTGCCTACTTCAAACAAAGAGTTCTGCAAGTGCAAGTCCTGGCTCTTTGGCGCGCATAAAAGCTTCGCCAACTAAAAAGCTGTGAACACCTGCGCCGCGCATTTTTGTCACGTCTGCGGGCGACAGGATGCCGCTCTCCGTAACCAAGATGCGCTGGGCTGGCACGTCTTTGATGAGCGCCAGCGTTGTATCGAGCGACACGTCAAACGTGCGCAGATTGCGATTGTTGATGCCGATGAGCGGAGTTTTGAGCTTGAGCGCCCGTGCAAGTTCTGCGCCGTCATGCACCTCGACCAGCACCGCCATGCCAAGGCTGATGGCAATGGCTTCAAACTCTTTTAACTGCGCATCATCTAAGCAAGCGGCGATCAGCAGCACGCAGTCTGCGCCCATTGCGCGGGACTCATAAATTTGGTATGCGTCCACCATAAAGTCTTTGCGCAGCACGGGCAAATGTACCGATGCCCGCGCTTGCTTGAGGTAGTCCACCGAGCCTTGAAAGAATTGCCGATCCGTGAGCACCGAGAGGCACGCCGCGCTGATGGCATCCTTGCCTGCGCCGTTGCCCTCGGCATAACTTTGGGCAATATCGGCAGGAATAAAGTCGCTGCGCAGCACGCCTTTAGACGGGCTGGCTTTCTTAATTTCGGCAATCACGGCGGCATGACCCTTGGCGAGTTTTGCACGCATGGCGCCTACAAAGTCACGCGTTAACACGCGGCTTTCAGCATCTTGCCGCACAGTTGCGAGCGGTTTGGTTTTGAGTGCAGCGGTGACTTCTTCGTGCTTAACGGCTACGATTTTGTTCAAGATATCACTCATGGTGCATGGGTCTCCGTAGCTTCAGGTTGCTTGGTTTGATGATGTGTCAGATGGAACTTTTTGTAATCGATATGGATCGTGTGATCGTGTGGATCGGTGTGCGACACATCTACAAACTGATGTCCCCAAACAATTTGATCGTGCGAGTAGCTTTGGCGCATGTGTATATCTTGTGCAATGCCTTCGTCAAAGCCCACGATGCGAATCAAAAAGATTAAATCCTTTGACGCCATTTGCGCGGCTGTGAGTCCATAAAGTGGACTGCTGGGCGTGATGGCATGCATGATGGTCCACGTCAAAAAGAACATGGGTTGATCGCTTCGCACTAATTCCAAATCATAGATACGGCGGATCTTCTTACCCTCCAGCGTGACTTCTTGAGTGAGTACGTGCATTTTGGCTGTGGCGTTGGCAATTTGATTTTGCCGTGCGTTGGCAGCGCGGAGCATTAAAGTTGGCTGTCCGTTGAAGTCACTCAAAATGAGGCGATCCGTAAACAAAATGCGCGACTTAGGTTTTGAAAACCGAGCGAAGATCAACCCAGTGAGAACGGCAACAAACACGAGACCTATAAATATTTCGAGGGTTGCTAGCCAGTGCCCGTAAAGGGTTTGCGGATGCATATCGCCGTAACCAACAGTGGCAATTGTCTCAACACTAAAGAAAAATGCACCCCAAAAGTTGGGCGGCGAGAGATTGCTGATGCTATTGGGTTGAATTAAAAACAAGCAAGCAAAAAATACATTAAGCAATGTAAACGTGAGCGCAGCTGCTGCGAAAAACTTAGCCCATGAAGCCGTCAGGCAGAGGTGATAAAAATCCTGCCAAAGGTCACTCTCGTAGCCGTGAGAGGCAATCGTTCGCCCCTCAACAGTGCGGCGGCGAACCTTGGTTTTTTGGGTGTTCATGTTTTGGTTGCCGCTTGCGTGAAGGCGACAAACGCATCTAGTTTACGTTTAGCCGCACCGCTGGCAATGGCTTCTTGCGCACGGACGATGCCAGCTTCAATATCTGCAACCACATTGGCCGCATAGAGTGCCACGCCAGCGTTAAGCACAACGATGTCGGTCGCGGCTTTTAAGCCTGTGCCAGCCAAAACATCCAGTATCAGCGCTTTAGAGGCCTCGGGCGTTTCGACCCGCAAAATTCGGGAGCTAATCATGGGCATACCAAAATCTTCGGGGTGAATTTCGTACTCTCGAACCACGCCATCTTTGAGTTCGCCAACCAGCGTTGCTGCGCCAAGGCTTACCTCATCCATACCGTCTTTGCCATACACCACCAAGGCGTGTTCGGTCTCCAAACGCTGCAAAGCACGGACTTGAATGCCGACCAAATCGGGATGAAAAACGCCCATCAAAATGTTCGGTGCGCCAGCAGGATTGGTGAGTGGCCCCAGAATGTTAAACATCGTGCGCACGCCCAGTTCCTTGCGTACAGGCGCGACGTTTTTCATGGCGGGATGGTGGTTTGGTGCAAACATAAAACCAATGCCAACATCCGCAATCGACTGTGCGATAAGGTCTGGCGCGAGGTTAATGTTGACACCTAAACTCTCCAGCACATCAGAGCTGCCCGATTTGCTAGAGACGCTGCGGCCGCCGTGCTTGCTCACGCGCGCGCCTGCGGCAGCGGCAACAAACATAGCGCAGGTTGAGATGTTGAATGTGTGCGAACCATCGCCGCCTGTGCCCACAATGTCCAGCAAATGGGTTTTGTCGGCAACATGAACGGGCGTGCAAAACTCACGCATCACCTGCGCCGCAGCGGTGATCTCGCCAATGGTTTCCTTTTTGACGCGCAGCGCCGTGATGAGCGCCGCCATCATCACAGGCGACATCTCGCCGCGCATGATGAGCCGCATGATGTGCAGCATCTCATCATGAAAAATTTCACGATGCTCAATCGCGCGTTGCAGCGCTTCGATGGGGGTGATGGGGTGAATGGTGGTTGTCATAATGAGCCTTAATCCAAAAAGTTTTTCAGCATCGCGTGCCCATGCTCGGTCAAGATGCTCTCAGGGTGGAACTGTACGCCTTCCATCCGCACCTTATGCGGCAAGGCTTTGTGGCGCACGCCCATGATTTCTCCGTCGTCTGTCCATGCGGTGATTGCTAACTCTGGCGGGCAAGTTGCTCGCTCGATGGCGAGCGAGTGATAGCGGTTCACAGCGAACTGCCTCGGCAAGCCTGCAAACACGCCTTGCTCCGTTGTCGTGATGGTGCTGACCTTGCCGTGCATCTGCACTTGGGCACGAACCACGCGGCCGTCAAGCGCCGCGCCAATGGCTTGGTGACCAAGGCACACACCAAGGATGGGCAGCTTGCCCATAAAGTGCCGAATGCTTGCAACGCTAATGCCCGCCTCCCTTGGCGAGCAAGGGCCTGGGGAAATAACGAGGCGATTGAAGTCGCCCGAAGCAAAACGATCTTGAAGCTGTGCAACCGTTATTTCGTCATTGCGCACGGTCGTGACCGTAGCGCCCAGTTCGCCAAAATACTGCACAAGGTTGTAGGTGAAGCTGTCGTAGTTGTCTAACATGAGAACTTGACAAGCTGTCGTGCGCCCTGAGCCTGTCGAAGGGGTGGTCATCGTACTCATCTCAAAAGCCCTCCTCAACCAGCTCTGCGGCGCGGAGCAAGGCACGCGCCTTGGCCTCGGTCTCCTGCCATTCGAGTTCAGGTACAGAGTCCGCCACCACGCCCGCTGCCGCTTGCACGTAGAGCACGCCGCCTTTGACGATGCCCGTGCGGATGGCAATTGCCACATCCATATCGCCCGCAAAGCTGATGTAGCCGCACGCGCCGCCGTAGATGCCGCGCTTGATGGGCTCTAACTTATCGATCACTTCCATTGCGTGAACCTTGGGCGCACCCGTGAGCGTGCCCGCAGGAAAGGTCGCTTTGAGCACATCCATGTTCGACATACCAGCGAGTAGTTCGCCCTCGACGTTGCTCACAATGTGCATCACGTGGCTGTAGCGCTCGACGACAAATGCTTCGGTCACTTTGACGCTGCCAATGCGTGCGATGCGCCCGATGTCGTTACGCGCAAGGTCAATCAACATGACGTGCTCGGCGCGCTCTTTCGGGTCGCCTATTAGTTCTACCTCGGCGGCTTTGTCCAGCTCAGGCGTTGCGCCGCGTGGGCGCGTGCCTGCTAATGGGCGGATGGTGACTAGGTGCTTGAGATGCTCGCCTATGCCGATTTTTTCTTCCCGCACCAAAATCTCAGGCGATGCACCCACCACTTGGAAGCTACCAAAATCGTAAAAATACATATACGGACTGGGGTTGAGCGAACGCAGCGCACGGTAGAGCGACAGCGGCGACTGCGTAAACGCACGCTTGATGCGTTGCCCCACTTGTACCTGCATGAACTCGCCAGCGGCAATCATTTCTTTGGCCTCTTCTACGGCGCGGATGTAGTCCGCCTTCGCAAAATCGCGAATCGTTGGTTGCGGGTTAGTGGGCGCAACGCTAGGCGCTTGAACCGATTTATTTAACTGCTCGCGCAGGGCATCTAGCCTGGAAGCCGCATGGATAAAGGCCTGCGGGGCAGCAGGGTCCGCATAGACGATGAGATGGAGCTTGCCAGAGAGGTTGTCAATCACGGCAAGCTCTTCGCACAAGAGCAGCAAAATATCGGGCGTACCCAACTCGTCGGGTGGGCAAGAGTTCTCTAATTTGCGCTCGATGTAACGCACCGCGTCGTAACCAAAATAGCCCGCAAGCCCGCCGCAAAAACGCGGCAAACCCTGAGAGAGCGCCACCTTAAAACGCTTTTGGTAGCTAGCAATAAAGTCGAGTGGATTGCCTGTGTCGGTTTCCACAACCGCGCCATTTGTCACCACTTCGGTCTTAGCGTTGTTGCCAAAGCCCGAGGCGCGAAGCAAGGTGCTGGCAGGCAGGCCAATAAAGCTATAGCGCCCAAAGCGCTCACCGCCGACCACAGATTCCAGCAGAAAGCTGTTAGCGCCTGCGCCACCGAGCGTAGGCGAGTCGCCGATTGCTGGCGCAGCAAGTTTTAAATAAAGAGAGAGTGGCGTTTCTAAATCCGCAAAAGCCGTCAAAGTGAGCGGGATGCGGTTATAGCCTTGTGCGGCTAACGTGTTGAATTCAAGTTCCGTCATTGCGTTTCTTTCAAAATTTCTATCAACCGAGAGGGTTTATGAGACCGTTCGCCCTGAGCTTGTCGAGGGGCGCGGCCAGCAGGAGTTAGAGGCAGGCTGAATGTGGCGTACGCCAAAGCCAAGCTCCTCGCGCCCAAGCGTGTGCTTGTTTGCTGGATAGAAAGTTTGAAGACGTGGACATGGGGGCTAGTTTAGCAAATTGTTCAATCCGCGACCTTTAGCGTCTCTAAAAATCGTCAAATCTGGGTCAACGCTCAAGATGTGTCTGACTCCCAACCGAGTGGCAGCTTCCGCAACACTAGCGTCTGCCAAATCCATTGGTAAGTCTGCGTAACGCGTGCAAGTTGCCAAGATGTGATCGAGTGTTAAATTTTGTTCAGGCGTGTCAATCGAAACTCCGCCGCGCTGAATCCAAGTTAAAAAATCCAATGCCGCTTGGTTGTGCAGGCGTTGACTGAGTAAATGCCCGACTTCGGCCAGCACCATCCATGTGGTGATCAACTGAGTTTTCGGGTTCTGCGCAAGCCACGCATGCGTCTTTTTATGCCAGCGGTCTTTGCTATCAAAGAGTGCGTAGAGCGGACCTGTGTCGATTACCGCCGCAGAAACTCGAACACTCATTTGCTAGACCGCTTTTGAAGACGGGCGTATTTGGCGTTTAGTGCCGCTGCGCGGTGCGCACGGCGATTAGTGGAGCCGCTATCGTCAGCGCTGGCGTACTTGCCGAATAAATCTTTGCCTAAATCAAAAGCCGATGCGGTTTTCGGTTTGGTGAGTTCCAAATACTTTTCCAACGCTTCGCGCATGAAGTCACTAGCCGTTTTGCCGAGTTCAGCACAGCGTGCGCGGAGTGTTTGCTCGAACGAGGCTTCCAGTTTTACGGTCATTGTCATGGTTCGCTCCCAGCGGAAAGGTAATACGATAATTATTACATATTTATTGTTTTATGAAACGTGAACAGGTCTTACGCAGGTGGCATCATCACAGTTGGGGATGCCTATGGCGGTTACGGTGGCGTTTACTGGTTAGATTGTCCAAACGGAATCTCTGCTTCCAACGTTCGCTGGAATGGCTCGAGACTTGAGGGTCAATGTCGATAGTGTTTTTAAGTTAAACCAACTTCCCCCGCATCGCATCATCATGCCCTTGTAATCCGCCTTCCCAAAGATCGCGCTGTGCGCGACGAAAGCATCTACGCCCGCCTTACACCGCAACAAGCGCCAAGCCCGCAATCTTTTCAAAATCACGCACGTTGGCAGTGACTAATGTCCGTTGCGCTTCTAACGCCGTAGCGGCAATTAACGCATCGGGTAACTTGCTATTCACGCTTCTGCGAATTTGAGCCGCAGCATCGGCTATTTGGTTATCGACTGGAATGCTGTCAAAGTTAGCTAATAAACTTTGCGCTGCTTCAAGCGACTCATCTGTGTGGCGTGACCACGCAAGCACTTCAGAACGAGTGATAACTGAAATGACAGCTAGTTTGTTTTGTACCGCTGTATCCAGTAGCTTCGTAGTGGAGTCATCTAAAGCGTAGCGAAGATGAAGAATCAGTATGTTGCTATCAAAAAGCAACGGTTGCCCAACGACTGACTCGGGTGTTATCTTTGCCATTCGTCGCGCATCGCGGCTAGTTCAGCTAACACTTCTTCTCTGGTTGACTTACCAAGTGCTCCTCTTGCAGCCATAAAACTGCTAGTGGGTTTGGTAGGCTCAGATACAGCTTGTGGCACTGGCGCATCAAACACAATAACCGCACGTTGACGCAATGGGTTCGCAGGCGCAGACCCTAGCCATTGCAGGTGTGTTCCCGTAATTTCTGCGTGATAAGTCTGTAGCATGCTCGTCTCCCAATTGGTTGACTAGATTTTAGTGCTAGGCAAGCGCCCCCCGCATCTGATCAATCACACCCTTGTAATCCGCCTTCCCAAAAATCGCGCTACCCGCGACGAAAGCGTCTGCCCCAGCGTTTGCAACTCTGCGAATGTTGTCCACTTTGATGCCGCCATCGACTTCTAGGCGAATGTCTTTGCCGCTGGCTTCGATGCGCTTTTTAATAAGCTCAATTTTGCGTAGCGCGGAGTCGATAAAGCTTTGTCCGCCAAAGCCTGGGTTGACGCTCATCACCAAGATCAAATCTAAATCGTCGATGACCCAATCGAGCACGTCTAGCTCCATCGCGGGGTTGAACGCGAGGCCTGCTTTGATGCCTTTGGATTTGATGACTTGGATTGAGCGGTGTACGTGGTTGGACGCATCGGGGTGAAAGCTGATGTAGTCCGCGCCTGCATCGGCAAAGGCTGCGGCTAGTGCGTCTACGGGTTGCACCATTAGATGAACATCGACGGGTACGGGCGTGCCGTCGGCGCGTTTGGCGTGCGGTTTGAGCGCCCCGCAAATCATGGGGCCAAACGTGAGGTTGGGCACGTAGTGGTTGTCCATCACGTCAAAGTGAATCCAGTCCGCGCCTGCGGCAATCACGGTCTTCACTTCGTCGCCAAGGCGTGCAAAGTCGGCTGAGAGAATGGATGGCGCAATAACGTATGGGTTCGTGGGTTTTTTCATGTTACTATTTTCGCATCAACAAGCAGCGCACTCCTCATGTCCAAATACCAAATGTTAGTTAGCGCGATTCCTAAATATCTGCCCGAGCAGTCGAGCCCGATGGACGACGTGTACACGTTTGCCTACAACATCGAGGTCATCAACTCGGGGCAAGTGGGCGTGCAATTGATTTCGCGCTATTGGAGTGTGAACGATGCCAATGGCCTCATCCAAAAAGTCAAAGGTCTTGGCGTGGTGGGGCGCCAGCCGTATCTGCGACCAGGCGAGTCGTTTGAATACACCAGCGGCACGCGCATTGCCACGTCTAGCGGCACGATGCACGGCAGCTTTTTTTGCGTGGCGGAAGACGGCGAACGTTTTGATGTGGAGATTCCACTCTTCGTGCTTGATGCCGTGAGCCCCGATGCGGGCAGGCATTCGTTTAAAAAGTGATTCCCGCCTGCGCGGGAATGACCGAGGTCGCAAATGGGTGAGTTCGACTTAATTGCTAAATACTTTAATCGTCGACCAGAGCAAGGCATTGGCGACGACTGCGCGGTGTTCACGCCCACGGCAGGGATGCAGCTTTGCATCTCGTCCGATATGTTGGTGGAGGGACGGCACTTTTTTCCTGATGTAAATCCTGAAGCGCTTGGCCACAAAGCGCTAGCGGTAAATCTGTCTGACCTTGCAGCTTGCGGCGCAGCGCCTCGAGCCTTCACACTTGCGCTGGCATTGCCTGAAGTGAACGAAGCGTGGCTTGACGGTTTCTCACGCGGACTGTTTGCGCTGGCAGATGTGCATGGCTGCACGCTCGTAGGCGGCGACACAACAAAAGGACCTCTCAACATTTGTATCACCGTGTTTGGCGAAGTGCCGACGGGCAAGGCCTTGCTGCGCAACGGCGCAAAAGTTGGTGATGATATGTATGTCTCGGGCACTGATGTTGATCACGTTGGGCAAGCGCGGCTGGCGCTGGAAATCATGCGCGGCAATGTCAAAGCAAATGCCGCAGAGCTTGAGTCCGTGCGCCATCGCCTAGAGCGTCCCACGCCGCGAGTCAATCTAGGCGTGGCTTTGCGCGGTGTTGCCACGTCTTGCATCGACATCAGCGACGGACTCTTGGGCGACCTTGGACACATCCTGAAAGCGTCGAATGTGGGCGCTAGCGTGCAGACCGATTGGATCAAAGGGCGAACCGATTTTGCGCTGGCTGGCGGCGATGATTACGAGCTGCTATTTACCGCGCCACCAAGTCAGCGCGATGCTCTGCAAGCCATATCGGATAAGGCTTGTATCAGAGTCACACGCATCGGCGCAATAGAGGCGCCGCATGAATGGCGGTTATTGGATGCGGCTGGGTTGCCGCTGGAAAATACCTTTACTTCGTTCGATCATTTCACATCAACATGAACACCCCGCCATACACCCCGCCATACATCCCGCCGCTGCAACCCACTGCGCGATTTTTGTTTTCGCATCCCGCGCACTTTATTGCGCTGGGTGCTGGTTCGGGGCTTAGTCGATTAGCGCCAGGCACAGTTGGCACGCTATGGGCTTGGCTAGCGTTTGGGGTGCTGCAAAGTCTATTAGCGCCTGTACAAATTGGCTGGGTCATTGCCGCAACTGCCATCGTCTCCATCTGGGCGGGGATGCGCACCGCGCAGCACTTGCAGGTGATGGATCCTGGCAGCATCGTGATTGATGAGATCGTTGCGTTTTGGTTGATTTTGTGGTTCGTCAGCCCCACCACGTTTTGGGGGCAACTGGGCGCGTTTGTGCTATTCCGTTTTTTTGATGCCGCTAAGCCAGGCCCCGTGGGCTGGGCTGATCGCACCTTCAAAGGTTTTGGCTGGCGCGGTGGTTTTGGAATTTTGTTTGACGACTTGGTGGCAGCGTTTTGTGTGTTGGTGGTGTTTGCGGTGGTGCGGTTTTGAGACTTTAGATATTGATTTACTTGGCAAGCTTGGTCGTCTGCTAGAGTTACATTTTTTCTTAAACACCCGCTGCGCATGGCTACAAAACTAAAAAAAGAAGTAAAAACGCTTCCCCCTCTTCACCAAACGGCTAAGACTTTATTAAATGCTGAGTGGCTTAAGGTGCTTGTCATCGACGAGCTTGAGAAAGCACGCGACAGTGTGTGGGGGACAGAACTCGAAGAGCTGATTGTCAATGGCGGGAGTACTTATCCGTATGTGCTGCTTGGTCAAATTTTAGCCAAAGCATCTGAGGAAAGTGTTAATGCCTTGAGCTTGCAAGGCAGCTCATCACTACAGGGCGCTATTGATGTACGTATGCTTGTCAAAAATGTTGTGGTGTCTTGGAATCAGGAGGTTGGAAAGCCGTTCCCTGGCACGAACCTTGATCCATACGTTAACCATCCAGCGCGATATAAAAATTTTGGCGAAGAGATGGAGAGTAAGGCGAGGAATCGCGAGCAGTATGGACGTCTTTTTAAGGTGGTGCAACACGTACAAGAGAAAGGTCATCAAGAGGCAAAAAGGTTGCTGCGACTCATTCTTATTGAAGCCCGTCGCTCACTTGAAAATAATAAGCGAGATTATGTTGGCCCCGCGCGGGCAAGCCTTGACGACGTGGTGAAAGTATTGGTTCAGTTTCTAGGCGAGCGATCAAATGGTGTGCGTCTTCAGGTTGTTACATACGCAGTATTTAAAGCATTCACAGAAGCGTTTAGCGAGTTTGGTGAAGTTCGTTCGTACTCGGCAAATTCGTCTGACGCGTCGGGTAATCGGGCGGGTGATGTTGAAAGAGTCCGCTTGGGTAAAGTTGATTACGCCATAGAAGTTAAAGACAGAACTTTGACCTCAAGCGATATCGAATCCTCAATTTTGAAAGCACGTCAAGCTCAAATTGAAAATTTATTATTTGTCGTGCAGGCTAATCCGCTAATGGACAGCTCTGAGGCTGCTTTGCAGCGTATGGCGCATGAGTTCACCCGTGGTATTGATGTCAACGTTGCGGAAGCAATGCCGTTTTTTGCAAGCGTATTAATTCTTTTTGAGCCAAGCCAGCGTGCTGCTTTATTGCGATCTATACACGATGCTTTGCACGAGCTTGGCGCTAACTATAAGCACGTGCAGGAATGGTTAAAGTTGATGAAGGCGCTGTAAATTTTTAGGAATGTATTGTAGTTTTTCGGTCTATGCCACGTGTCTTTTTTTGCATCGCGTTGTGCAAAGCTTTCGCAACAATAGCGGCAAATTCAGGTGGGACTGCATTCCCAATTTGGGCATAGTGTTGATTTTTTCGTCCCACAAATTCAAACCAATCGGGGAAAGTTTGTAGACGTGCCGATTGACGAACGGTTAAACGGGTGCAGCCTTCCGCTTCGCCCACAGTAGCTTTGCCACCGTCCGTGAGGTGGGTGTGGTAGCGGAGTAGAACCCGTTGAGGATCAAGGATGTGCGTGCGATTGCCGCCAGCACTAGCTGGAATAGTATGGCTTGGACCATTCATGTTGAGTGGACGACCTTTCCCGTTGAGCAACATGCCCGCGTAAGGGCTACGGCGCAGAATTGGATTTTTACAAAATACGACTTTGGTGCGATTGAGTTCATCCTTCGGACAGCCAATCAATGCCTCGGAAACGGTGTGGTATTTTTTATCCCGACCAGGCCCATGTGTTGGCGTGGGGAAATCAAATTTTGTTCCAATAGGAACACCTATCACAAATAAGCGATGGCGATTTTGTGGGATGCCATAGTCGGCAGCGTTAAGTACTTGCCAGTGAACGTCGTAACCAATTTCCTTTAGCTCCTCTATACGCGACAACAAGTAAGGCATAAAGCGTGGCGACGTTAGACCTTTAACGTTCTCCATTAAAAAAGACTTGGGACGAACTTCTCGTACAACGCGAACAAATTCTGGAACCATGTCGCGAACATCTAATTTGCCCAATTGTTTGCCTGAAACAGAGAACGGTTGGCAGGGCGGACCACCGACGACCAAATCAATCTCGCCTTTGTAGCTAGTGAAGTCAATATCTCGAATGTCATCGCAGATATGCAGGACATCGGGCATATTTTTCCGATGAGTTTCTATAGCTGTGACATCGTATTCCACTGCCACACGGACATCCCATCCTGCCATTTTTAGACCTAAAGAAAGTCCGCCAGCGCCTGCAAATAAATCGATAGCTTTGTTCATAAATTGCCCCCTAAAATGACTGTATATATTTTCAGTTTAAATGTTTTGGCGCTCAATAACACTAGGAGTTTCCCGCGTATCGAGCTGATTTCAATTGACCCATTTGATTCTAAAGGTCTGGCAGAATCAAGCGATAGTTTTTAATCTTACGTGCTCCAGCTTTATCTATGTATTACACATTGCCAGACGTGGTAGAAAAACCTGTCCTAGCTAAATCCGAGGCGGAGCAGCCGACGCAAGCCTTTAGTGTGATCGAGCTTTTTGCTGGTGCGGGCGGCTTGGCTATTGGCATGGAACAAGCTGGCTTGCAGTGCGTGATGCTGAATGAACTCAATAAAGATGCGTGTAAAACGCTGGTTAAAAATCGCCCGCATTGGGATGTGCGGCAAGGGGATATCAAGGAGTTAGATTTCACCGAGTTCGCTGGGCGAATTGATGTGGTGACTGGAGGCTTTCCTTGCCAAGCCTTTAGCTATGCAGGACGCAAACTTGGTTTTGAAGATGCACGGGGTACATTGTTTTTTGAGTTTGCGCGGGCGGTTAAAGAAATTCAACCGCTGATTTGTGTGGGTGAAAACGTGCGCGGCTTGCTCAATCATGACAACGGCAAAACTTTGGAAGGCATGGTGTCCGTGCTCGACGAGCTGGGCTACGACGTGCTGACTCCGCGTGTGCTCAAAGCTGTTCATCATCGCGTGCCCCAAAAGCGCGAACGATTGCTCATTGTGGGTTTGCGCAAAGGTGCTGGTTTGAAGTTTGATTTTCCAAAGGCTCAAAAAGAGCTTTACACCATGAAGGATGCGCTTAAAAAAGGACGCTTGTTTGACACGGATGTTCCCAAATCAGAAGGACAAACCTATCCTTTAAAAAAGAAGCAAATCATGGATATTGTCCCGCCAGGCGGCTACTGGCGTGACTTGCCGCTCGATATTCAAAAAAGCTACATGATGAAGAGCTTTTTTATGGGAGGCGGAAAAACGGGTATGGCGCGGCGTTTGTCATGGGACGAGCCCAGCTTGACTTTGACGTGCAATCCTGCACAAAAGCAAACCGAGCGTTGCCATCCAGAGCACACCAGACCGCTCACGGTGCGTGAATACGCTCGCATCCAGACATTTCCTGATGCATGGCAATTTGAAGGCAGTATTTCGTCGTGCTATAAGCAAATCGGCAATGCCGTGCCTGTTAATTTGGCGCAGGCAATTGGTCAATCAGTCGTTAAGTCTTTGAATGCGTACGTAGCCAACAATCTAGGCGCAGCAAGGTCTGCGTCACAAGCTTTGTGGCAAAGCAAAGTTAAAAGTAAAAAACAACTCACTTTGATTTAATAAATGGCTCAAAAACCCACATCAGAGTTAGTTGAGCAACTCGCCACCAAGCTCCAATCCCGTGGTCTTTTACTTGCTACCGCCGAGAGCTGCACGGGCGGGATGATTGCGGCTGCTTGCACTGATTTGGCGGGGTCAAGCGCTTGGTTTGATCGCGGCTTTATTACTTATTCCAACGACGCGAAGACGGCGATGCTGGGCGTGTCCTCCAGCATGATTCGTCGGCATGGCGCGGTGTCTGAAGAGGTGGCGGCTGCTATGGCGGGCGGCTGTGTGCGGGCGATTGCAGAGGCAATGGCTGGCAGGCCATATCCAGCGGGGCTTGCGGGGCACGTGGTCGTGGCGGTCACGGGCGTTGCGGGTCCTGGCGGGGGCACGGATTTAAAGCCTGTGGGCACGGTGTGTTTTGGATTTTTTGTGCGCGGCGCGGTGACGACTTGCACGCAGCACTTTGCGGGTGATCGCGCCGCTGTGCGCCAGCAAACCACGGCGTTTGCGCTGTCGGAAGTGCTACGTTTGTTGGGGTAAATACGCTACCTTTTTGTTCGTTTTGGTGTTGCAATGTGCGCTTTCCTTTTTAGAGGGCTTTTCATGTTGAATACTCGTTTATCTGCCTTGGCTTTGTTGCTTGTCGTTGGGGTCGTTGCTGCACAGACACCCGCCCGGCACGAGGCGCTTTTTGCGGCTGCGACTGCTGCTAAACCGCAAACGATTGAAACGCTTAAGAACCTCGTCAATATCGAGACGGGATCGGCTAACGCTGAGGGCATGGCGGCGATGACCAATTATTTGGAAGGCGAATTGAAGTCGCTGGGCGCAAGCGTGACGCGCAGCAAAGCGGCATTCAGCACTGAAAACCCTGCGGTTGGTGAAAATATTTACGGCACGATTAAGGGCACAGGCAGCAAAAAGATTTTGATGATTGCGCATATGGATACGGTGCACGTCAAGGGCACGCTTGCCAAGCAGCCATGGCGGATTGCTACAGGAGTAGAAAAAGTAAAAACGCCCGCAGGCGAGGTGGAGCGGGCGTTTGAGCGTGCTTACGGCCCTGGCGTAGCGGATGCTAAAAGCGGTGTGGCAACCATTTTGAATACGGTGCGCTTGCTACAAAAGCAAGGCTTTAAGGACTTCGCGCAAATTACGATGATGTTTAACACCGATGAGGAGATTGGGTCGGATGGTTCGAAGGCGCTGATTCAGCAACTGGCTAGCCAGCACGATGTGACGCTGTCGTATGAACCTACCTCGTCCGTGCCCGTAGAGGCCATGATTTTGGCGGCTTCTGGCAGTGTGAGCGTGACGGTCAAAATAAAAGGCAAGTCAGCTCATGCAGGCGCAGAGCCTGAAAAAGGCGTGAACGCACTGGTGGAAATGTCGGACTTTGTGCTCTCCACGATGGGGCTGGATAACAAGGACAAAGCGCTGCGCTTTAACTGGACGATTGCGCAATCGGGCGCGGTCTTTAACATCATTCCTGATGAAGCAACGATTACCGCCACGCTGCGCTACTTGAGCCCCGTAGACCGTGATGAGGCACTGGCAAAACTGAAAGAACGCGTTACCAACAAAAAATTAGCGGGCAGTGAAATCACCTTGATCGTGCCGCCATTTCGTCCTTCGTTTATTGCCGATGCAGCAGGCAAAGCGCTCGTCACTAAAGCGGTAGAGATTTATAAAGAAGTGGGGGGCAGCATTTACGTCGTTCCTGTGACGGGCGCGGGCACGGACGCAGCGTTTGCGGCTCTCTCGGGCAAGCCCGTGCTGGAGGCGCTGGGGCTACCAGGTTTTGGCTATCACAGCAACGTTGAGGAGTACGCCGATATTGGCGCAATCCCGCGTCGGCTCTATCTTTCTAGTCGTTTGATTATGGAGATTGCGCAGGGGAAATAAGCGCAAGATCAACCGCGCTGTACGACTTTTTTGGAGACCCACAGCGCTAGCAACGTGGCCGTTAGCGCGATATAGCCTGCGTAGTTGTAGCCCGTCATCACGCCAGCGCTAGTGGTGCTGACAATGTGCCCCGTGACGAATGCGCCAAGCCCCATGGCCGCTTGTTGGAAGGACGCCGATAAGCTCATGAATGTGCCGCGCAGTTTGGGATCAGCAGCACCGTTCATGAGTGCCATGGTGGGGATCATGCGGGCGCTAACCAATACAAAAAAACTGGTACTAACCAACATATAAACCCATACAGGAACTTGCGTTAAGTTGGTGGTAATGAGCATGGGAATGACGGCTAATGGCGCAAAAATCAGAAAGCTTTTGCGTTTGCCGATGCGGTCGGTGAGCTTGCCGATCCAGCGGCTAGATAGCAGCGTGCACGTGCCGCCAACCAAGTACATGACGGGCAGCAAAGTCTCGGGAAACTTAACCGTCCCAGTTGCATAAATGGTGATGAAGGGAATGACGCTAAAGGCCGAAAACATGATGAGGCAAATAAACAGCGTGGCCCAGCGGTGTACGGGGTCGGCTAGCGTATCGCGAATACGCCGCCATGCACCAAGCCAAATGCCCTCAGGTTTGGATAAGTCATCTGGCTGCAAAGCCTGATCCAGATTGGCTTTGGGATGCAGCCACTTGTAAGCGGTAACGCCTAGCAGCATACTCATTAGCGCGACAAACACGAATGGTGCCCGCCAGCCTAGCACGGGCGTGTGATTGGCGAGCCATAGCCCTAGTGGTACGCCAGCTACGGTTGCTAGTGAAAAAGATGCCGCAATATAGCCGCCAGCACGCCCACGTCGTTCAGGCGGAATTTGATCACCCACAACGGTGCTAACCATGGCACCGAGCACGCCGCCAAATGCGCCCGCAATGGCTCTGGCAATGAGCAATCCTGTGTAGTTAGGTGCAAGCGCACAGGCCAATGTTGCGAGTGCAAATAAGGCATAAAGCGTGAGTAGCAAACGTTTGCGCTCGAAGTGGTCAATAAACATGGCGCACAGCAACCCAGCGATGGCAGCCGCAAAGGTGTAACTGGAGACCAGTAAGCCGAATTGATGCGTGGCAACGCCTAGATCGCGCGAGAGGAGGGGTCCTATCGGCATCATGATCATGAAGTCAACAATATGTGTGAGTTGGATGCCGCCCAAGATGTAGAGCAAGCGACGCTCGCCTTGGGGCATGGGGGCGAGTGGTTGCGGTTGTGAGTCGGTCATAAAGGCTGAGTGTAGTGCTGGGTAACGGTAGCGCCCAGTCTGGCAAGCCGTGAGCGCATAGCCAGTACGGCCTTATCTTTGGAGAGCAAGTGGCATTGGTACGCACACGCCAAGTCAATAAAGATTTGATCGTCGGGGTCTTTGCAGGTGTAGGGCGCATGAATGGCTGGCGTGACAAATTGAGCTAGCGCCTCCATGTGCGCCAACACCGTATCGGCTGATTGCTGATTGGCCAGCCGCCGTTTGGTAACCTGCGGATAGTCGAGCACGCGAGCTAGCTCGTCTCGCATGGCAGGCGTAGCAAGCCACCGCAGGCTGCCTGCTTGCAAAGCCTTATTCAATGTGGCTTGCTGGGGGTCGTTATAAACAAATAAATCTAAAACGATATTGGTGTCGAGAATGATGGAGGAGGTCATGCAGTGCGCGATTGCGGATGGAGCGAAGGTGTTGTGAACTGCCTTGCCAGCCAAGTGAAGAAGCGGCCCACCCACGGGAGTTTCGCATAAAGCTCCGCGCCGCTATCCCAATAGTCGCGGTGCTTCACGACGAGACCTTGCGCGTTAAACGCGATAAGACTTGTGCCGTGAATGCAAACGGGATTGGCAAAGCCCTTCTTTTCAAAATAAAAATCCCAAATCAAACAGACGGTATGGCCTTCTTGCACCGTTTGCAAGATTTTGAATCTAGGATGGTGCGTGGCTACAAACATATGCGCAAAAATAGCCTTGATAGACGCAAGGTTTTGAACCTCGTTAAATGGATCTTTGAACTGCGCATCCGGTGCGTAGATTTGATCGATTTGCGCAAGGCTTTGCAGGCTTAAGTGCTCGTAGAAATGGCAAAGATTTTGTAGTGGCGTTGTCATAGTGTTGTTGGGGCTTGAGATGTTGGGCGCGGCATGATGGCGCGACAAACCGCAAAATACATTCGATAGGGCAGTAGCGACAAAAGTTTGACCCAAAGCGTAAAGCGGCGTGGGAAATGAATCTCAAACCGACCAGCCGCTAATCCTTTGAGAATGGCCTTGGCAGCGGTCTCCGCCGAAATGAGCGCAGGCATATGAAAGTTGTTTTGCGCGGTCATGGGGGTTTGTACAAACCCAGGGTTAATTAAAGTGATGCCCACTCCGCTGCCATGCAAATGGATATAAAGCCCTTCTGCGAGGCGCTGCATGGCGGCCTTAGACGGCGCATAAGCAAGCGCATTGGGCAGAGCTTGGTAACCTGCCACGCTTGCCACCAAGGCGATATGTCCGACCTTTGGAAAGCAGGCGTGTAGCACGGTGAGCGCGCCGCTGAAGTTGAGCGTCATATGCTGTTGCATCGCTGCTAGTGAAAATGGATCCTTGACGTTGGATGCAGTTTGCGCGGTGTAATAGCCAGCGCAATAAAAAAGCATATCCATGCGTGAATGCATCGACAAAATCTGTTCTGCGGTTTGAGTGACCTGCGCGGCATCCGTCACATCAAGTGGCAATGCGATGCTGCTAGCGTGCTGCGCGACAAAAGCCGAGAGTTTGTCCTGACTTCTTGCGCTCACGATAACCACAGCGCCTTGGCGGTGCAGTATGTGCGCAAGCGACTGGCCAATTCCTGTTGATGCTCCAACGATCCAGACAACTTTGCCGCGCCAGTCTTTTATTTTTGGATTAAGGCTCATGATGCCGCCTTGGATAAGCCAAACAATTGCATTCGCATCAGAGGCTCAGAGGTTTGCTCGTGCAACCAAATACCAAAAAAGCGATCAGCAAAATCAACGTCGTGTATTTGCGTGGTGATGATGTCGTTATGCCTAAACACCATGAGACCTTTGCCGTCTGTTTGTCCGCTGAGGCAGTCGCCAATGGCGACGTTTGGGAAAGCTTGGATCATCAGCGCCAGCCATGTGTGGGCTGTGCTTGTGCTGATGGCGCCTAGTCGCCGCATCTCAAGCAGCGAGCGCTCTGCGATGAGTTTTCCTTCTAACGCGCGGTGATAGGTGATGCGCAACTCCACGGGGCTTTGTGTGTAGTGGACACCCTCAAAAGTATCCGCTGCCAATAGCGTGGCTGTGTAGATGCGCCAGCCAAAAAAACGTAGCTCTGCGCTGCCAATGTGTTTCATCATAGAGGCCGCCTGAGTGTGTACTGAATAACATTGGTCGAGCCTTGTGCGAAGGCCGCTTCGCAGTAAGCCAAATAAAACTCCCAAAGCCGGATGAATCGGGTGTCAAAGTTTAGGTTGCGCACGGCGCACTCCTGCGCCATGAAGTTGCGTCGCCAAACAGCTAGCGTTCGGGCGTAATCAGCGCCAAATGCAAACGCATCCTCGACAACCAAGCCCGCCGTTTGCGCTGCTTGCTTGAACGTTTTGTCGCTAGGCAGGAAGCCGCCTGGAAAAATATATTGCTGAATAAAGTCGGTGTTTTTTTCGTACTTGGCAAATAAATCGTCGCGTATCGTAATCGTTTGAATGCACGCCGCGCCGCCCTTTTTTAAGCTTTCAAAGACAACGCTAAAAAAGTCTGGCCAATATTGTTTGCCGACCGCTTCAAACATTTCGATGCTCACAATGGCATCGTAGGGTGCGGGTTTTGCACGGGCTGGCAGATCACGGTAATCAAGCCACATCAAATGAGCTTGCTCGCTGATGTGCTGACGCGCCATGCGGCTTTGCCCCCACGTCAATTGCTCATTGGAGAGCGTGATGCCATCAACGTGCGCATCAAACTCAAGCGCAGCCATTTCAGCCAAAGCACCCCAGCCGCAGCCTATTTCAGCAAGACGCACACCTTTGGATGCGCCTACTTGTTTGAGTGCGCGTTTTATTTTGGCGTTTTGCGCGGCTAAAAGTTGTTTGGCATCGTCACCATCAGCCACTTCAAGTCCGCCAAACCACGCGCTGGAATAGCTCATGCCAGCATCTAGCCACAACTGATAAAAGTCATTGCCAAGGTCGTAATGTGCGCGGATGTTTTTGGGGCTTCTGCGCCTGCTGTTGCGCTTCAAGTGATGCGTGATGCGATAGAGAAATCCACCCCACCACGAACCATAAATCATGCGCTCAAGCGCCTCGCGGTTGGCTAGCATGAGCCGTAGCAGGGACGCAAGATCGGGTGATGTCCAGTGCCCCGCCATGTAGCTCTCGGCAAATCCAATATCGCCCGATTGATGAGTGGCATCCAAGACGGCTAAATCGTGAATAGTGATTTCGGCTTGGATCGTTTGAGCATCATCGCCCAATGTGTGCGTGTCGCCATTGGGCAGCGTTAGCCGCAGTTGCCCAGTGGCCAGTCGCGCTAGCGCAGATAGTGCGGGGTGGGACGGCTTAGTTTTCATGTTGGTTAGGTTGAAAATTGGGCGTGGGTTATCCATTGTGCGGGCGCTTCGGGTAACGAATAGAAGGGCGTTTTTTTCCACCAAAGCCGCACGGCTTGCCAATGGATACGTGCGACGATACCAAAGGTCATCAGCGGCGATGAAAGAAATGCACGCATGGCTCGTGGTTTGGTCAATGGTGCTGTTTTGCCTATCCAGTGCGTTTGTAGCGTACCGTGTGTGATGTAGGCGGCAATTGCGCCATCACTTTTGGTGAATCTAAATTGATAGCTGCCTGAAACATGAAAGAATGGCGAAACATGAAATGCCTTGTCAAGCTGCAAGACTTTATTCCACGCCACTCCTTGTCCAGAGAGCACATAAACATGACGCTGTCCAAAGGTGTTGTTGACCTCAACGACTACGGCAGCAAGGCTCTCGTCGCTGCGGACAAGATACCAAATGCTGATGGGTTTAAAGACATATCCCAGCACGCGTGGAAATGTTTGTAGCCAAATTTCACCGTCCAGATGATCAATTGCCGCCGTGGCAAGCAATGACTCTACCCAAGCCAAAGCATCAGAACCGCGAGTGCCGTGATCGGCGTCATAAAAACTAAGCCAACTCCACTTGTTTCGTGATAGTGGGCTTGTCTTGTTTTGCGCTTGCTGCAAACGCATGGCTCGCATGGGGAGTATTAAAAAATACACATCGTACTTAAATGCATTGCGTGCAGGCTCGGTGCGGCAATGCCAAGTTGAGCCTCTAGCAAGTAGCGGCTGTAGTGGAGCGCTCATGACTGTAGAACCCCTTGGGCAGCGGCAAGACCTGCTTGAAAGCCGTCCTCGTGAAAGCCATAGTGACACCATGCGCCCGCAAACCAAGTCCGATTTTTTCCTTGTAATTGCGCCAGCTCTGATTGGGCTTTGAGCGCGACCGAGTCAAAGATGGGATGATCGTATTGAATGCGCTGCAAAACCTTCGCTGGATCGGGTTGTCTGAGTGGGTTGAGGCTAACAAAAATGGGCGTATCGGTTGGCAGTGGCTGTAGTTTGTTGAGCCAATAGTGCAAGCAAACTTGGTTCACCTCGCTGGGGTTGGCGGCAGGATGGGGTGCGTGCCGCTCATAGTTCCAAGCCGCCCACGCGGTGCGGTTATGGGGCATCACAGAGGTATCTGTATGCAGCACGGCTTCGTTGGTTTGATAGCGAATTTTGCTCAGAATGTTTTTTTCTTGTACGGAGGCTTCGCCGCCAAGTATTTGCAAACTTTGGTCTGGATGACAAGCCAAAATCACGGCGGAAAAATGCTCAGGCTTAGGGTTGTTTTCGGTGAAGACTTGCTGCACACCCTCACTGCTTCTGCCAAGACGAACAACTTTTGTTTGAAGACGCGCGTCAGGTGTGCTGGCCACAATTCGCTGGACGTAATTTTTGGAACCACCAACGACCGTCAACCACTGGGGGCGGCGGGTGAGTTGCAATAAGCCATGGTTGTGGCAAAACCGTAGCAAAGCGCGGATGGGGTAGGCCTTCATTTGACTGACTGGGCATGACCAAATGCAGGCAATCATGGGCAAAAAATAATCTTCTATGAATGCGGATCCAAAAGAATGCTCGCGCAAAAAATCCTCAACAGTTTGCACGTTGGGCCAGGCGGCATCCTCTTTGATCGCGAGAGCAGTTGCTATGCGATTGAATCGCACGATGTCAAATAGCATGCGCCAATGCCGCAAATTGCACCACTGCCGTCTTTGCGCAAAGACGCTTTGCAGACTATTGCCGGCCCACTCCCTGCGCTTGGCACGGTCAAAAACTTGCACAGAAAAGCCCATATCCGAGGGGGCAACAGTGACCTCAAGTGCTTTAAATAATTGAATCAGTCCTGGATAGGTTTTTTCGTTGTAGACCAAAAAACCTGTATCAACACCAAATGCTTTTCCATCTAATTGAATCTCTACTGTATTAGCATGACCTCCAAAGTAAGCGCCTGCTTCAAATAATGTGACCTGCGCACTGTTGCGTAGCGCGTAAGCCGCAGATAGACCCGCGATGCCAGAGCCAATGATGGCTACTTTGCGAGGTTGAGGTGAGAGTGAATTCATTGTTTTTGACTTATCGGTATGAAATCATAACTCATTAGTATAATTTTTGCAATGCTGTGTTTTTTGACCTCTGACTGATTTAGAATTTAGCGATGACAAATCCTGTTCAAACCCCAAAATCCTTGGTCAAAGCCAAACTTGTGCAGGTCAAAATTGATGCCGTCATGGCTGCGACAAACCTATTATTGGCTAGCAGGGGTTATGAAGCCATGACGATGGATGAAGTGGCCTTGCAAGCGGGGTTGTCCAAAGCCAGTTTGTATAACCTGTTCGACAGTAAAGAGTCGCTAGCTGGCGAGGCCATGATTCAAGTGCTTCGTATCGGTCTTGAAGAGGTGAACCGATTGCGGGACATGGCCGACTTGCCTGCGGTGCAAAAGCTGCGGCGCATAACAGCATGGGCGATGCGAACCAAGATAGAAGGGAAAATGCCCAGCTTGCCTGCGCAAAACTCAAATTTATCGGAAGCGCTCAAGGCTAATGAAGACTATATGGCGCGATTGTTTGAGTTGTCGATGAAGCTTGGGATTTGGGTTGGCGAGGCCCAACAAAATGGGGATATTGCCGCCAGTTTTCCATCAGAGTTCGTGCTCTACAACTTGTATGCGAGGGCTTGCGATCCGGTTTTGGAGGCACTCAAAAGCGAGGGCAACTACTCAAACGACGAAATTGTTAATTTGATTCTTGAGTTGCACTTCGCAGGAATGCGCACGGCGCGACTTTAACTTGTTGCTTGCGCCATGCGCTCGCTCTTCCAATAAACATCATCCCCGCCATTCATGCGGTTGAGCACACGGGACAGCACAAACATCAGATCGCTTAGGCGATTGAGGTAGTGGCGCGGCGCGGCGTTGATGGATTCTGATTCGCCCAGCAACACGACCCAGCGCTCGGCGCGGCGTGCGACGGTGCGGCAGATATGCGCTTGACTGGCGGCGCGGTTGCCTGCTGGGAGAATGAACTCTTGCAGCTTGGGCAGTGCCTCGTTGTAATGCGCCAGTGCAACGTCTAGTTGGATGACCGCTTCTTCTTTGAGTAGCTGAAAGCCTGGAATGGACAGCTCGCCGCCTAGGTTGAAGAGTTGATGCTGGATATCGATCAGCAATTCGCGCACGTCTTGCGGCAAGCTCTCACAGAGCAACAGTCCGATGTGGCTATTGAGCTCGTCCACATCGCCCATGGCGCACACACGCGGCGCAGATTTGAGAACGCGTGCGCCATCGCCCAGTCCAGTTGTGCCATCGTCACCCGTGCGCGTGGCGATTTGTGAGAGTCGGTTGCCCATGTGTTTCCTTGTGGTTTATGGTAAATTTTAGGTCATGGCTAGCGGCGATAATCTGAATCAAACGCCCATCACAAAATATGAATAGCATCCTCATCATTGCCCATGCGCCACTAGCTTCTGCCTTGCGCAGTGCGGCGCTGCACGCCTTTCCTGATGCGGCTTCGCGCGTGGCGGTGATGGATGTGCAGCCCAATCAGTCGCCTGATGTGACGCTTGGCTTGGCGCGCGCTTTGCTTCAAGCTGCGGCGCAGGGATCGGGTGTTACGGGCACGTTAGTGATGAGCGATGTGCTGGGTGCAACCCCGTGTAATGTGGCGAAGCAATTAGTGACGGGGACACAAGTCCAGTGCGTGGCAGGCACCAGTTTGCCGATGCTCTTTAGAGCGATGACTTATTGGGACGAGCCTTTGCCCATGATGGCGGAAAAGGCGTTATTGGGCGGTAGTTTGGGTGCGGTAGCGGTGACTTAGAAACCGAGGATGAACTGAGTAATTAATTATGAAAACAACCATGACGATTTCTAACAAGCTGGGTCTTCATGCCAGAGCCAGTGCCAAGCTCACCAAAGTGGCGGGTAGTTTTCCGTGCGATGTTTGGCTAACCAAAGGGGAGCGCCGTATTAACGCCAAAAGCATTATGGGCGTGATGATGTTGGCGGCGGGTTTAGGCGCAACTGTGGAACTGGAGACAGTTGGCAACCAAGAGGCCGAGGCGATGGCGGCGCTTGTTCAGTTGATCAACGATAAGTTTGGCGAAGGTGAGTAAGTGATTGGGCGCGAACCATGACCTTTAGCGTCCACGGAATCTCTGTTGGGCAAGGTCTTGGCGGCGCTGCAAATGGCGTGGCGACTGGTCGCGCGGTCAAAATCGTGTCAAGCCGCACCAATGTGGCGCATTACTTTATTACGGCAGATCAGGTTCAGGCTGAGCTTGATCGAGTTCGCATCGCCCGCGATGCGGCGGTTCGTGAGATGATGAGTGCCAGCAAAGAAGCACCGCAGGAGTTATCGGCCATCATGGATGTGCATTTGATGTTGCTCCAAGATGAGACGCTTGCAGATGGGGTGCGGCACTTTATCGAAGAGCGTCATTACAACGCGGAATGGGCGCTTGGCGCACAGCTAGAAGTGATTGCAGCGCAGTTTGATGAAGTGCACGATCCGTATATGCGCGAGCGCAAAAGGGATTTAGAGCAAGTGGTGGAGCGACTAATTGCACAATTGACGGATGCGCGCCCGCAAAGAGCCTTCATTCAGCAAGACCACAGTCAACATGAATCTTTAATCTTGATCGCGCACGATTTATCGCCAGCCGACATGATTCACTTTAAGGGTGATGTGTTTAGTGGCTTTGTGACCGATGTGGGTGGCAAGACTTCGCATACTGCCATTGTTGCGCGCAGCATGGGCATTCCTGCCATTGTGGGCGCTAAGAGCGCGAGCCATCTGGTGCGGCATGACGATTGGGTGATTGTGGATGCCGATGCGGGTGTGCTGATTGTTGATCCCACAACAGATATTCTTGCGCAGTATCAACAAAAACAATCCGATGGTCTGGTCGCTTGGCAGGCGCATTTGGCAAATCAATCCAAAAATGCCATGCCCGCTGCTTTGTTGGCGGACGATGGGACGGCTATTACAGTCTTGGCCAATATTGAGCTGCCAAGTGATGCGGCAGCGGCACTGGCGGCTGGTGCACAAGGCATTGGACTTTTCAGAACTGAGTTTCTATTCATGGGGCGTGCCGAGTTGCCAGATGAAGATGAACAATACGCCGCTTATCGTGATGTTGTTTTGGCTATGAAGGGACTCCCCGTCACGATTCGAACAATCGATATTGGTGCGGATAAGCCACTAGATGCCAGACATGGATACGCAGACTCGCAGCCTAATCCAGCATTGGGTTTGCGTGCAATCAGGTGGTGTTTGGCTGAACCTGCGATGTTTTTGACGCAGCTACGGGCGTTGCTTCGAGCGGCTGTGCATGGGCGTATCGAGGTGCTGATTCCAATGCTGGCGCATGAGAGCGAAATCAAGCAATGTTTGCTGATGCTGGAGAGAGCGAGGCTACAGATGGGTGCATTGGACGTGCCATACGGTGAAATTGGCTTAGGTGCCATGATTGAAGTCCCCGCAGCAGCGTTAATTGTTCCCATATTTCTAAAATATTTTGACTTTCTCTCGATAGGCTCGAATGATTTAACCCAATACACATTGGCTGTAGATCGCGCCGATGAATCGGTTGCGCATCTCTACGATGCCATGCATCCAGCCGTACAGTTTTTGATTGAATCAACGATTAAACAATGCAATGCGGCGGGAAAACCTATTAGTGTTTGCGGAGAAATAGCGGGCGATGAGTCGCATACGCAATCCTTGCTGGCTATGGGTTTGCGGCGGTTTTCTATGCACCCTACGCAGATGGCAAATTTTAGGCGTGCAATAAAAAAGTAGCGTACCCGTAAAAACCCTGCTATACTTCGCAGTTCCCCTTCATCGCAAGGGTTGTGAAACGGGCAAGTAGTTTGAGTGGTTTAGGAGAAATTCAAATAACCACACAGATTGCAGGGTAGATAAAAAACGTGGCACAATAGACCCTCTTTGCACATCGCGGCAAATAAGTTTAGAAAAACAAAAGTTGATCATTAAAAAAATACAGCCGATAAGTGTGGGCGTTGGAGGTGAAGCCATGTTCAAAGAACAATGGTCTTTATGACCGAAAACGCTCACATAGATAGAATAGAAGTAATCATCAATTCCGTTTATATGAGTGGTTATCAGTGGTAACAGCTGATGACAAAAAACAATTCAAGATCGAACTAAAGAGTTTGATCCTGGCTCAGATTGAACGCTGGCGGCATGCCTTACACATGCAAGTCGAACGGTAGAAGTAGCAATACTTTGAGAGTGGCGAACGGGTGAGTAATACATCGGAACATGCCCAATCGTGGGGGATAACGTAGCGAAAGTTACGCTAATACCGCATAAGATCTACGGATGAAAGCGGGGGACCGTAAGGCCTCGCGCGATTGGAGTGGCTGATGTCAGATTAGCTAGTTGGTAGGGTAAAAGCCTACCAAGGCAACGATCTGTAGCTGGTCTGAGAGGACGACCAGCCACACTGGGACTGAGACACGGCCCAGACTCCTACGGGAGGCAGCAGTGGGGAATTTTGGACAATGGACGAAAGTCTGATCCAGCAATGCCGCGTGCAGGACGAAGGCCTTCGGGTTGTAAACTGCTTTTGTACGGAACGAAAA
>JASGCK010000007.1 GCA_030054145.1 Cytophagales bacterium | reverse complement strand
TATCGGACTCCTTCTGTCGTTGTGACAAAGTGTCCGTCAAATCGGGGTAACTTCAAACTTCAGTTTTTGAAAAGCCATAAGGTTTGATGATTAACATAGCTTGAATTCCTTAACAAAGAATTGGAATCATCATCATAATAAATTCCCCTTCGACAGGCTCAGAGTGAACGGGGTTTTCGCAAAAACAGGGTCAGACGCCAGCCAGACCTTAGCGCACTCTCGCTAGACGTTTGGACAAAACAATAGAAGTCGTTTACCGTGTCAGCGGGGCGCGGATAATCTGATTCCATGCTGACACCTTCTTATCTCTTCACACTTTGTTTCTCCGCCGCCTTGCTCGGCGGTTTTTTAGTTCGCTCTTATCTCTCGCTGCGTCAAGCCAAGCACGTTGCCGCGCACAGGGGTGCAGTGCCAAAGGCCTTTGCCAATAAGGTCTCGCAGGCTAATCACGAAAAAGCAGCGGACTACACGCTGGCTAAATCGCGCCTCGGTTTTTGGGAGGATGTGTTGGGTTGTGTGGTGCTTTTAGGTTGGACACTGCTGGGCGGTTTAGCGCTACAGAATGCCGCGCTGATTGAGTGGCTTGGCGCTGGTTTTGGGCAACAAATGGCGCTCTTGGTGACGTTTACGGTGATTGGCTCGGTCATTGAGCTACCGCTGTCGCTCTACCAAACTTTTGGCTTGGAAGCGCGTTTTGGCTTTAACAAAATGACCTGGAAAACTTGGGCGATTGATCTCGTCAAAGGCACGCTACTTGGCGCTGCGATTGGACTACCGCTTGTTGCGCTGGTGCTTTATTTAATGGGCGCTGCGGGGCAACTATGGTGGCTTTGGGCTTGGGGAGCACTGACGGTATTTAGCCTCTTCATGATGTGGATTGCGCCCACTGTCATCATGCCGCTATTCAATAAATTTACCCCCCTAGAGGACGAAGCACTGAAGGCCCGCGTCGCCGCGCTCATGCAGCGCTGCGGCTTTAACGCTAGTGGCTTTTTTGTGATGGACGGCAGCAAGCGCTCGGCGCACTCCAATGCGTTTTTTGTTGGCTTTGGTGGAACCAAGCGTGTGGTGTTTTACGACACGCTGCTCAAGCAAATCAACCATGACGAAATGGAAGCCGTGCTGGCGCATGAACTCGGTCACGCGCACCACAAGCACATCATTAAGCGCATGGTGCTGCAGTTCGTGGTGTCGTTTGCGGGGTTTGCACTGCTGGGCTGGCTAGCCACGCAGACCTGGTTCTATACGGGGCTTGGCGTGCAGCCTTCCATGACTGGTAGCAACGACGCACTGGCGCTGTTGCTCTTCATGATTGCCGTGCCCGTGTTTATGTTTTTTGTGACCCCCGTGTTCTCTTACTTTTCGCGCAAAGACGAGTTCGAGGCCGACGCTTATGCGGTCAAGCATAGCAATGGCGCGGCGCTGGCATCGGCGCTGCTCACGCTGTACGAGGACAACGCCTCAACGCTCACGCCCGACCCGCTCTATATGCGTTTTTATGCGTCGCACCCGCCCGCGACCGAACGCTTGGCTAGGTTGACTGCATGAGGATGATGGCTTGAATAGCGGCTTAGTTGTTGGCTCGCACGGCCATCACGTTGTCGTAGAAACGCCTGCTGGCGAGCGCGTGATTTGCCACGCTCGCGGTAAAAAAAATCAATGCGTGGTCGGTGACCGTGTGCAGTGGCAAGCCAGCAAAGATGAGGGCACGATTGAAAAAATAGAGTCGCGCCGCAATTTGCTGTACCGCCAAGACGACATCCGCAGCAAACAATTTGCCGCCAATTTAGACCTTGTGCTCTTCGTTCTTGCCGCCGAACCCGTGTTCTCTGAGAGCCAACTCGCAAGAGCTTTAATCTCGTGCGAAGCCGCGAAAATAACACCTGTCATCGTACTGAATAAAGCCGATTTAACTGTGCCGTTTAACGACGCGATGCTGCGCCTTGCGCCCTACAAACGCATGGGCTACGACGTGCTGGGACTGGCTATTAAGCCTACACGACCCGTTCGCACTGAGCCCGCCGAAGTGCCGCGCCCAACTAATCAAGGACTTCGACAAGCTCAGTCCGAACGGATCGAGGTTGTGGAGCAACTTTTACAGGTTTTGCAGGGCAAAACCACCTTCGTCATGGGCGCATCGGGTGTGGGTAAAAGCTCACTCATTAACCTTTTGTTACCTGACGCGGAAATAGCCACGCGCGAGATTTCCACGGCGCTTAACTCGGGCAAGCACACAACGACCACGACGAGCTGGTTTTGGCTGGATGAAAGCAAAAAATCCGCCATCATCGACTCGCCTGGCTTTCAAGAGTTTGGCCTGCATCACGTAGACAAAATGCATCTTGCAAAACTGATGCCCGACTTTGCACAGTACGATGGCGAATGTCGTTTTTATAACTGCACGCATTTGCATGAGCCGCAGTGCGCGGTACTGGCGAACCTGTCGGACGAGCCAATGGACACCGCCATCCACCCCTCACGCCATGCGTTTTATGCGCGGGTGTTTGAGGAGCTGAGTCAATCCAAATTTTGAATCAAATGCCCCACGCGCACGCCCAAGAGTCGTATGCGTTTCTCCAGTGGCATTCGCTTCAAAGCCACGCCCGCTGCGGCTCGCAGCGCCTTGGCATCGTTTAGCGGTACGTCCACGGTGTGATCGCGCGTGGCAGTTTTGAAGTCGTTGTATTTCACTTTCACGCCAATGGTTTTGCCCTTGTAGCCCTTGCGCTGCAAGTCATCGGCTAGCCGCTCGCACAGCCTTGTGAAGATCACGCCCAGCTCCGCCTTGTCGCGCACGGCGTGCATATCGCGCTCGAACGTTGTCTCGCGGCTAATCGTCACGGGTTCGCTGCTTGTCTCTAACTCGCGCTCATCGATGCCCCACGCCGCGCGGCTCATCCAACTGCCCGTGGCTTTGCCGAAGTGCTCAATCAAGGTGGCCTCGTTTCGCGCCGCTAATTGCCCAATGGTTTTAATGCCAAGTTGCGTGAGCTTGATCTCCGCCTTGGGGCCAATGCCATTAATTTTTCGCACCGCCAGCGGCCAAATTTTGCTTTGCAAATCATCCTCATAAACAATCGACACGCCATTTGGCTTATTGAACTCACTCGCCATTTTTGCGAGCAGCTTGTTGGGCGCAACGCCAACCGAACAAGTCAATCCTGTCGTCTCAAAAATCGTGCGTTGCAGTTGCTCCGCAAGCGCCCGTCCGCCTTCCGCTTGCCCGCCAATCACGCCCGTGAAGTCGATGTACACCTCGTCCACGCCGCGATCCTCCATCACGGGGCAAAGCTCTTGGATCACCGCCTTAAATGCCCGCGAGTATTTGCGGTATTCGTCAAAATCAACGGGCAGCAAAATCGCCTCAGGGCACAGCTTGGCAGCTTTCATGAGTCCCATTGCCGAGCCCACCCCAAACGCGCGTGCGGCGTAGGTAGCGGTAGTGATCACGCCGCGCCCTGTGTAGCTTTTCAGGCGCAAAAATTCATCTAAACGTATCTCGTGCAGGCCACGTCCAGCAAGGGCTGCGAGCATGGCATTGTCTTCGCGCCGCCTGCCGCCGCCAATCACCACGGGCAAGCCTTTGAGCTGCGGATAGCGCAAAAGCTCCACCGACGCATAGAAAGCGTCCATGTCGAGGTGGGCAATTCGGCGCATGGGAAATAGTGAATTTATGAAGGGGCTTTCAAAAAACAGTTACATGACAAGCAGATTGTTGCGCTTGCGCTCATCAAAGAGGCAAGAGATGAGTCGTAATTCCAAGCAAATTGGTTAAAACGTCCCAGCCTGCAAAATCCCCGTCGTCACGTTATCCAGCTTGGTCACGCCGCACAGCGCTGCCGTGGTCTCTAGTTCTTTTTGAATGATGGTGAGTGCCTTGGTCACACCCGCCTCACCATAGCTACCCAGGCCATGCACCATGGCGCGGCCGATGTACACGCCTTTTGCGCCTAGCGCCAAGGCTTTGAGCACGTCTTGACCGCTACGGATGCCGCCGTCCATGTGGACTTCGATGCCGGCTGCTGTGCCGCCTGCCTCGTTCACCGCCTGCACAACGGCTGGCAAAGCCGCAATGCTTGAAATCGCGCCGTCTAGTTGCCGTCCGCCGTGGTTGGAGACGATCAGTGCATCTGCACCCGATTGCACCGCAAGCTTTGCATCATCGGGGTCTTGAATGCCCTTCAAAATCAGCTTGCCGCCCCAATAGTTTTTGACCCATTGCACGTCTTCCCAATTAAGGCGCGGGTCGAATTGCTGAGCCGTCCAGCTGGACAGCGAACTCATATCGTCCACACCCGTGACGTGCCCCACAATGTTGCCAAAGCCGTGATGTTTTGTTCCCAGCATCCCTAAGCACCAAGTGGGTTTGGTGATCATGTTTGCGATGTTGGCGAGCGTGAGTTTGGGCGGCGCAGTCATGCCATTTTTAATATCTTTATGACGCTGCCCAAGCACCTGCAAATCTAGCGTCAGCACCAGTGCCGAGCAGCCTGCGCTCTTTGCGCGATCCATCAAACGCATCATGAAATTGCGGTCGCGCATCATGTAGAGCTGAAACCAAAACGGATGTCCGTCCGTGCCCTTGGCGACATCTTCAATCGAGCAAATGCTCATGGTGGACAACGTAAACGGAATACCAAAAGCCTTAGCGGCGCGTGCTGCTTTGATTTCACCGTCCGCGCTTTGCATCCCCGTCAGTCCCACAGGCGCAATCGCCACGGGCATTGCGACTTTGTGCCCAAGCATCATGCTCTCGGTTGTGCGCCCTTCCATGTTGATGGCAACGCGCTGGCGAAACTTCATATTTTTGAAGTCATCGCAATTGGCGCGGTAAGTGCTCTCGGTGTACGAGCCTGAGTCGGCGTAGTCGTAGAACATACGCGGCGTGCGCGCTTGGTGCACAGCACGAAGGTCTTCGATACAAGTTATTTTTGATAAGGGAGGTATGCAAAACATGATGAATATCCTTCGTTTTGCCAATGGCGGAAGCGGTGAGATTCGAACTCACGGAAGGCTCACACCTTCGGCGGTTTTCAAGACCGCTGGATTAAACCACTCTCCCACGCTTCCCTATTTAGGTTTGCCAATTGGATTGGAGCGAGGATTCTAACCGCATCGACTAAGTTGCTGGCAAAAAGAGTTCTTGCAAATCGCTTAATAAATCAAAGCCGCGCTCCGTTGCTTGCAACTTTTGTGCGTCCAGTGTTTGCATCAAACCTTTATTCTGCGCGGTCTGCAAAGCGTTTTGTATTGCATTCACGCCAAGCCCTGTACGGCCCGTCAGATAGCTCAGCGGCACGCCATCTTTGAGCCTGAGTGCATTCAACATGAACTCAAACGGCAACTCTTTATGCTTGATATCCTCGTCCACCGTCACGGCATCGCCTCTGAGTGCCGCGTCCATATAAGCGAGCGGCTCGCGGGTTCGCACTTGCCTGATGATGCGATGCGCGAAGCTAAGTTTGCTGTGCGCGCCCGCGCCAATGCCAAGGTAGTCGCCAAACTGCCAATAGTTCAGGTTGTGCCAGCAGCGATGTCCCTCTTGTGCAAATGCCGAGACTTCATAGCGCTGCAAACCCACGTCCGTTGTGCGCTCTGTCAGAACGTCAAGCATGGCATACGCAGTATCTTCATCAGGCGTTGGCGGCGGGTATTTTGCAAAATAAGTGTTGGGTTCAATCGTGAGGTGGTAAATAGACAAGTGCGGCGGTCGAAAGCTCAGCGCTGTATCCACATCAAGTCGCAGATCTTCCATCGTTTGGTTTGGCAAGGCATACATCAAATCTAGATTGAAAGTGTCAAAACACGCAGCCGCTTCTTCTAGCGCGGCTTTGGCTTGAGCGCTGGAATGCACGCGCCCCAAGGCTTTCAGATGCTTGTCGTTAAAGCTTTGGACTCCAACCGATAAGCGGTTCACACCCGCCTCGCGAAAGGCTTTGAACCGATCGCGCTCAAACGTGCCAGGATTTGCCTCTAGCGTGATTTCAACTTCGGCGGACAAGCGCAGCCTTGCCCGAATCTGACTGAGCAAATCGGCAATGTGCTCGGGCGCAAACAAACTAGGCGTGCCGCCGCCCATAAAAATGCTGTGTACGGTGCGCCCCCACACGAGTGGTAGCGCCGCATCTAAATCGGCGAGCAGCGCGGCAATATACCGCTGCTGCGTGCTTTGCTGCAAGCCTTGCTGGCTATGGCCTACAGAGCCAACCATGCGCTGCACGGCATGACTATTGAAGTCACAGTAAGGACATTTTTGAATGCACCACGGCAAGTGAATGTAGAGCGACAGTGGCGGCAAACTGTGCAATTGCAAAAGCCCCGCCCGCAGGTAATGTTGAATATCGTTCATCAAACTCGAACTGATTTACAGCCAATTATTTTTGATGAGTTCCACCATCAACCGCGCCGCTTGACCACGATGACTACGCGCATTTTTTTCTTCAGGCGACAGCTGGGCAAACGTTTTGCCAATTGCTGGAATAAAAAGCACGGGGTCAAAACCAAAGCCTCCCGCACCGATTCGCTCTTTGGTGATTTCGCCTACCGCGCGGCCTACCGCTACCAAGGGTTCGGGGTCGTCAACCGTGCGCACCGCCACCAGCGTGCTGACTAGCGCGGCGCGGCGGTTGTCGATACGTTTCATCTGATCAAGCAGCGCCGTCACGTTATTGTTGTCGCCCTTCGCTAAGCCAAACTGGGTGGCGTAGTAAGCCGTATCGACACCGGGCAAGCCATGCAAGGCATCCACGCACAGCCCCGCATCGTCTGCCAGCGCAGGCAGCCCCGTATGCATGGCGGCGTTGCGGGCTTTGGCCAGCGCGTTTTCTAAAAATGTTTTGAAGGGTTCTGGGGCTTCGGGCACATGCAGCTCGCTTTGCGAAATAATCGTCACGCCCTGCGCCGCTAAAGGCGCAAACAGCGCTTGCATCTCGAATAACTTGCCTTGGTTGTTGGAGGCTAAAACTAACTTCATGCTAACCATTTTGCGACAAGTTCAGGATGAACGGGGACGAATCAATCATTGACTCAATGCTTGTTTTTGCAATTGGCCGAGTTCTTTGATGCCTTTCTCAGCAAGGGCTAGCAGGTCGTTCATCTCGGTGCGCGTAAACGCTGCGCCTTCGGCTGTGCCCTGCACTTCCACAAAATTGCCTGCGCCCGTCATCACCACATTCATATCGGTATCGCAGGCAGAGTCCTCTATGTATTCCAAATCTAACAGCGGTACGCCTTGCACGATGCCAACCGAAATCGCGGCAACAGAATCGGTGAGCGGCGACGCCGTTATTTTTCCTTGCGCTAGTAACCACGTCACGGCATCGTGCGCGGCCACATAGGCGCCCGTGATAGCGGCGGTGCGCGTACCGCCATCGGCTTGAATCACGTCGCAGTCCAGTGAGATCGTGCGCTCGCCAAGTAGCTTGAGATCAAAGACTGCACGCAAACTGCGCCCAATCAAACGCTGAATCTCTTGGGTACGACCGCTTTGCTTGCCGCGTGCGGCTTCGCGGTCAGATCTGGTGTGCGTGGCGCGAGGCAGCATTCCGTACTCCGCTGTCACCCAGCCCTCGCCAGAGCCACGTTTATGCGGTGGCACACGCTCCTCAACCGATGCCGTGCAAAGCACCTTGGTTGCGCCAAACTCTATCAATACTGCGCCCTCGGCATACGCCGTATAACGCCTTGTGAGCGTCACGGGACGCAGCTCCGATGCGGCCCTCGTTTTTCGCGAAGCCAATACGCTCGAAATGTCAGAACTCATGAATTAACTACCTTTCCATTCAACACCAATCGCCGTGACGTTATCGCCCGACGAGCCACTGTTTTTTAACGCCCAATTAATCAACTCTGGAACGCCATGCGTCACCGAATGAAAGGCGAGCGTGCGAATCATCTCTGGCTCTGGCATGGCATTCCATAAGCCGTCACTGGCTAGCAAAAATTTATCACTAGGCTCAATCGTCATCACTTCGCTCACGTCGTAGATCGGTGCAAATGGCGAGCCAATACAAGTAAATAGGATATTTCTGTTGCGAATTCTTGCCAATTGTTGCGCACGCGTTCCTGCCATTGCGCCGACCGACCGCTGCTCCGCATAAGAGTGATCAATCGTGCGTTTTAACAGCTGCTCAGCGCGAATCCAGTAAAGCCGGGAGTCACCGCAATGCGCCCAAGTCGCTTGCCCATTTTGTATGACGAGCACGGTGAGTGTGGTTCGGGGACCATCGCGCATACCGCGTTCTTGAGCGTACTGAAAAACTTTCTCGTGCGCATACATAAAAGCGTTCGACAAAAATTCACGCGGATCAGCCAGCGTTGGCAGGGCTTGGCGCTCAAACAAATCAGACACACACTCCAGCGCTATTTGTGCGGCAATCTCGCCATAAGCGTGACCGCCCATGCCATCGGCCAAAATAAAAATGGCCGCCTCTTGGGTATACACATACCCGACACGATCTTCATTGCTCGCACGCCCACCTTGCTCGCTGCGTTGATATACCAAAAATTTCATTTAAATAACTTTCCTAAGCCAACACGAACCCGCTGCCTTAAACCAAGATTTTGGTAGCGCAGCGCGGAGATATCAGCGAGTTGTTTTTGCAAGGTCAGGATCGATTGTGGCCGAGCCTGTGGATCAAGTGCCATACACCACTCAACCAGCTCAATCAAATTATCGGAGTAAACACCTCGTAAACGGTCTACAAGCAAGCTGAGTTTATCCTTAGACAAACGACTTACAGAATCGACGGGGGGATAGCCATTCATACACGCATAAATGGACGCGCCAACCGCATAGATGTCCGTCCAAGGCCCAAGCTGACCATCACGCTGGTACATCTCTGGCGCTGCAAAACCTGGGGTGTACATAGGTCGCATTGCCGCGTCTTGGGTCTTATGAATCACTTGCCGCGCCGCCCCAAAATCAATCAGCACAGCCTTATTGCTATTGGTAATCATCAAGTTGGCTGGCTTGATGTCGAGATGCAGCATTTTGGACTGGTGAACAATACGCAGCCCATGCAAGACTTCGCCAAACAAAGAGCGAATGGTTGACTCATGAAGTATTTTTTTGCGCTTCAGTCCACGCGCTGTCACAATAAATTCTTGCAAAGTCGCACCTTGCAAATAATTCATCACCATGTAGATGGTTTCGTTGGCGCGAAAGAAGTTTTGCACGCCCACAACCGCAGGATGAGAAATTTGCGCCAGCGCACGCCCTTCATCAAAAAAACTTTTGAGTCCCAACCAATACAGCGGTAATCGATCCTCCGAGACGCTTGGCAACAGTTCACCCTCCAATCTTGTCACCAGCGAGGCGGGTAAGTATTCTTTGATCGCAACCCAACCTTGGTTTTTATCTTTTGCCAGATAAACCACGCCAAATCCGCCAACCGAGAGCTTTCGAACAATGCGGTAACCTCCAATCAAGGTGTCTGGGGGGAGTGCTGCGGGTTTTGTTTTTGACATAATCACGTAATGAACGGCGCAGTTTACAGCATGACGGGGTTTGCCACAGGCACGCTCACCACGGGGGCGAACCTCGACATCAGCCTCGATATTCGGAGTGTGAATAGTCGTTTTTTGGATATCAGTTTCAAACTTCCCGATAACTATCGGTATCTAGAGCCCAAATTACGCGATATCGCCAGCCGCTTGATGAAACGCGGCAAATGCGAAATCAAACTCAGCGTTCAATCGAAACATGAAGCTACAGAGTTAGCGCATGAACTCAACCCAGATCGAATCACCCACTTGCTGGCGCAGCAAACACGCATTCAGGCACTAGCGCCGCACGCTGCCGCGCTATCGGTGGCAGAAATACTTGGGCTCATCGCTAAAAACAATGAAGCATCCGCCGATGCGCGCCCTAGCGATACCGCCCTGCTTGCATTGATGCAAACAACCATGAACGACTTTGTGCAAGCAAGGCGTGTGGAAGGCGGCAAACTGGCTGGTGTCATGCTTGATCAGGTTCGCAACTTGCGCGAGCAACGCACCGCAGTAATCCCGCTCATCCCCGCATTGATTGAGCAGCAACGGCAAAAATTTATCCAACGCTTAAATGATGCAGTCGCTGATAGTGGCGGCAGAATAAGCGCCAGCGTTGCCGAAGAGCGTGCGCTGACCGAGGCAACGGCTTTTGCACTTCGAATCGATGTCACCGAAGAAGTCAATCGACTTGGGTCTCACTTGGACGAAATTGAATCTTTGCTGACCAAAGGCAGCGACAGCAAAAATACCGAACTTGGTAAGCGGTTAGAGTTTTTGATACAAGAGTTGCAGCGTGAAGCCAATACCTTGGGCTCTAAGTCCGCCACGCTAGAGAGCAGCCGCATTGCGATTGAGATGAAAGTGCTGATTGAGCAGCTGCGCGAACAAGTTCAAAATATCGAATAACGCCCACCGCACCCCCCTCTCTACTACCCCTTACGGCCTTATGGATTACCCAGGAAACCTCTTCATCGTTGCAGCGCCCAGTGGTGCAGGCAAATCAAGCCTAGTCAAAGCACTGCGTGAGCTTGACCATCGCGTTTTGCCGTCAATCTCGCACACCACGCGGGCACCGCGCGGTCAAGAGAAAGATGGGCGTGAGTACCATTTTGTCAGCGACGCACAGTTCGACCAGATGGTTGCCGATGGCGCATTTTTAGAGTGGGCGCAAGTTCATGGTCACCGCTCAGGCACATCCAAACGCGCCATTGAGGAACACGTCGCGCAAGGACACGATGTTATTTTGGAGATTGACTACCAAGGTGCCTTTCAAGTCAAACGTATGTATGCCAATAGCATCTCCATTTTTATTCTCCCGCCTAGCCTGGAGGAGCTACGCGCCCGCATTGAGCGACGCGGCGAGGACGCTCCCGACAAAATTGCGCTACGCATGAAAAACGCGGCGGACGAAATCGCACAGGCCAAAGCCTTCGACTTCGTTATAATCAACGAAGTTTTTGAGAGCGCCCTATTCGATCTCAAAGCCATTGTTCATGCGGAGCGCCTCACTTTCGAGGCACAAAAAAAAGCTCGCACGGATACCTTTCTCGCACTCCAACTTATTTAAAAAACACCATGGCACGCATTACCGTCGAAGACTGCTTGAAAAAGATTCCAAACCGCTTCCAATTGGTACTCAGTGCAACTTACCGTGCGCGGATGCTCAGTCAGGGTCACACGCCAAAAATCGCCAGCAAAAACAAGCCTGCTGTCACCGCACTGCGTGAAATTGCGGAAGGACACATTGGCATTGAAATGCTGCGCAAAGTCATCTAAGGCTCGCGCCCCACTATGGCCGCTAGTTCAAAAGCCGCCTCTGTGAGCGCAACTGAAGCCAGCTTTGCCTCACTGCTTACCAAAATTCAATATTTAGATGCGCCAAGCATTGAGCTCGTTCGCAAAGCTTATCGCTGGGCAGATGAGTTGCATCTTGGGCAAATGCGCCATAGTGGCGATCCCTACATTACGCACCCTCTCACCGTTACGGGACTTTGCGCCGACTGGAAACTTGATGCGCAGGCGCTGTGCGCGGCGCTGCTGCACGATGCACTAGAGGACTGCGGTATTGCCAAGCGCGACATCATTGAGCGCTTTGGTAGCACCGTAGCCGATTTGGTAGATGGTCTGACCAAGCTTGAGAAATTGCCCGTAACCACTCGGGAAGAAAACCAAGCCGAATCGTTTAGAAAGATGCTGCTGGCCATGGCAAGCGACGTGCGAGTGATTCTGATCAAGCTAGCCGATCGCACCCACAATATGCGCACACTGGGCGATTCACCGCCCGCTAAATGGATGCGCATTGCGACCGAAACGCAGGACATCTACGCACCTATTGCGCATCGTCTGGGGCTCAATCAAACGTACCGCGAGTTGCAAGACTTATCGTTCAAATATCTAAAGCCTTGGCGTTACCAGACCTTGACACAAGCAACGGCCAAAGCCCGCGCCCGCGCCCGAGACCTTATCCAGCGCGGCAAAAAAGACCTAGAGACCGCCTTTCAACAAGCCAAGATTCCCGCAACCATTTCTGGACGCGAAAAAACGCTGTTCTCCATTTACAAAAAAATGCGCACCAAGCACGTTAATTTTTCCGATATTAACGATCTGTTTGGCTTTCGCGTCATCGTCGATAACCAGTCCGCCTGCTATACAGCGCTGGGGGTTTTGCATCATCTCTACAAGCCTGTGCCTGGTCGCTTTAAAGACCACATCGCCATCCCCAAAGCCAATGGTTATCAATCGTTGCACACCACGCTTGTAGGTCCATCAGGCGTGACGGTCGAGTTCCAAATTCGCACGCAATCCATGCACTGGGTTGCTGAGTCGGGTGTCGCGGCGCACTGGCTTTATAAAACGCAAGGTCATGGTTTGGCGGCAGGGCAAGCGGGTCAGCACATTGGCGCGCATTGGCTTGAGTCCTTGCTCGATATTCAAAATGAAACCATTGATGCATCCGAATTTTGGGATCACGTGAAGGTTGATCTGTTCCCCGATGCGGTTTATGTTTTCACGCCTAAAAATAAAATCTACGCCCTGCCGCGCGGCGCAACCGTCGTTGACTTTGCCTATGCCGTACACAGCACCATTGGCGACCGCTGTATGTCGGCCAAAGTAAATGGCGACTTAGCGCCACTGCGCACCGAGCTTAAAAACGGCGACCGAATCGAAATCATCACCGCGCCCGTATCCCAGCCCAATCCTGCTTGGTTATCTTTTGTCCGCACAGGAAGAGCGCGCTCCAAAATTCGGCACTTCATGAAAACGCAAGCGCAAAGTCAATCGCTTGCAATGGGTGAAAAACTATTGTTGCAAGCACTTCGCCAAGAAGGTTATGCAGCAATACCCGGCTCCAGCCCTAGCCACAAAGGCTTATGGGATAAGGCGTTGCGCTTCACAGGCAATAAATCGACAGATGAATTATTAGTTGATATAGGACTGGGTAAACGTATGGCGACGGTGGTTGCCAATCGTTTGGCAAAACTGCTAACCGAGCAAGGACAAACGCCTGACCCCTTACTGCTAGCCAGCAGTGTTTTGCTGAGGGCGGATGCTGCTGCCAACCAACTGATTGTGGACGGCAACGAATCGGTCAACATGGTGATGGCAACTTGCTGTCACCCGATTGCACAGGATGCGATTGTCGGCTACTTAGGTCACGGCGAAGGACTCATCATTCACCGCAAAGAATGCACGGTGGCGGCACGCCTTGTGCGCAAAGATGCTGACCGCATGATGCCCGCCGTTTGGAGCGACGACATCGACCGCAACTTCATTGTCTCCATTCAAATTGATGCTGCCGATGGCCAAGGTGTACTCGCCCAAATTACCGCCGCCTTGGCCGCAGCGGACGCCAACATCGTGCATATTGATATGGTGCAAGAACCCACGACGGGCATTGCCGATCTGCGCCTGCGCATTACCGTACACGATGCCCCCCATCTCAAGCAAGTGCTGGCAAGCCTCGCGCGCGTCAAAGCCGTACTGAAAGCAACCCGGGTTTAGTCACTCTTGCTTAGGCGTGTGCGCTTGACGGATACACCACCCGCAAAATTTCCACTTCTTGCACGCCGCTAGGTGTCATCAAGCGCACCGCATCGCCCACTTTATTTTTTAACAAAGCTTTGGCAATTGGCGAAATCCAACTGACCTGCCCCGCCAAACTGTCGGCCTCGTCAATGCCTACGATATGCACGGTACGCTCCTCACCTGATTCATCAACATAAGTCACCGTTGCACCAAAGAAAATTTGCTCGGAAGCACCGTGAATGCTGGCATCCACCACTTCGGCAATCTCTAAACGTTTGGTTAAAAACTGAATGCGGCGGTCAATCTCGCGCAGCCTTCGCTTGCCATAAATGTAGTCACCGTTTTCAGAACGATCACCATTTTTTGCCGCCCAGTGGATCGTCTCCACAATTTTGGGACGCTCCACATCCATCAGCTGCTGCCACTCGGCACGCAGTTGCGCATAGCCTGTTGGCGTTAAATAATTTTTAATGGTTGTAGCTGGTGTATCGCTCATAGAATAGTCAATCTTAAAGCACCGTTATGTCCCTCAAAGCCACCATCTACAAAGCCCAGCTGCAAATTGCCGACATGGACAGAAATGTCTATGCCGACCACAACGTCACCATTGCGCGTCACCCCTCCGAGACCGATGAGCGCATGATGATTCGCTTGCTCGCGTTTGCCCTCAACGTGCCAAGCGACGACAAAGCAGGCAACCTCGACTTTGCGAAAGATTTATGGGACGTGGACGAGCCTGCGCTGTGGCACAAGGATTACACCGAAGCCGTGCGGCACTGGATTGATGTCGGGCAACCCGACGACAAGCGCCTGATGCGTGCTGCCAGTCGCTCAGAGCGCATCAGCGTTTATGGCTTTGCCAGCAGCACCGATGTGTGGTGGAAAAACATCGCCAGCAAACTCACTCGCGCAAGCAACTTAACCGTTTGGCAAATCGAAGCGGCGCAGAGTCAAGCACTGGCAAAGCTTGCGCAGCGTGGGATGCAGATCAATGTCTCGGTGCAAGATGGCGGTGTTTGGATGAGCACAGAGGTGGACTCGGTCGAGATCACGCCAATCAAATTAATGGGCGCCAATAGCTAAAACTAAAGCGCAATCGCCAAACCTACGCTCAATTTGAGATGCGTAGCAACTTCAGCGCCGCTGATTTTTTTAGTGTCTTCCGCTTTGGCGCGTAACACTTCAATCTCGCCGCCATTGCAAACAAAAAAGAACGACGTATCCGTGATTTGACTGATGTGCCCAACTTTGGCGGTTCTGGCTCTGACCTGACCAAATGTGCGATGCGTGTGCTTGTTGCAATCAAAAATTTGAACTTTTTTACCTGCAATCTCTAACCACGCACCTGGCGCAGGATTGCAAGCGCGAATTTGGTTGTATGTCTGATCAAGATGCGCGAACGGATTAATGCGTGCCGCCCGCGCTTCGTACCAACCTTCATAGCCTGCTTGCGATTCGTCTTGCACCGTCTCCTTATGCGTGCCCGCCACAACGCTATCCGCGGCTTCCAGCATGGCGGCAACGCCTAGTGGAAAGAGGTAATCGAAGTACACCGAGCCCAGCGTTGCATCAGCGCGAATGGGCGCAGTTTTTTGCAGAATCACAGGGCCCTCGTCCAGACCATCGGTCGGTCTAAAAATCGTGAGTCCCGTCTCGGTCTCGCCATTGCTAATCGCCCAGCCAATGGCGCTTGGGCCTCGGTATTTGGGCAGCAGCGACGGATGATATTGAATCATCCCATGCCTCGGAATCGTCACAAACTCTTGCGGTGCAAATTGCAGCACGTACGCCATCACGCCGATATCAGCATGGCAGGCGCGTAGCGTTGCCAGCGCCTCGTCACTTTTGAGTGATGCGAACTTAAACACGGGCAACCCCAGCTCGACAGCCCGCGCATCCAACGCATCGGGCTTTGCACCTTCTTTGTCGGGCGCACAAAAAACACCCACAATGCGATCCCCGCGTGCATGAAAAGCCTCTAAAACAGCCTTGCCAAAATCTTGCCTGCCAATCACCACAATGTTCATGATTTGATCCTCATATCTGCATCTCTATTTTCATCAGGAATATGACGCATCCCATACGCCAAGCGGCTTCCAAGACCCACCCACGCCGAGACAGCCCAAAAAACCAGTGTCACGCCAAACGCCGCGCCGCCTGCACCAAACAGCATGGGCATGGCCACACTGGATGCGTTAATCACCATTAACCGCAAGGCAATCGCCTCACCTTGACGCGCGTCGGGCGTGATGCGGTGCAGCGCACTCATAATCATCGGCTGCACCGAGCCTAGCGCAAACCCAAGCACGATAGAGAACAGTCCCATCACCCACGGATTGGGAAGGAGTGGATAAACGCCAAAAATCGCGCTCGCAATCAGCATCGCCGTCATGACCACCTTCCACTCGGTCATGTGCTGCGCAAAAAATGGCAACACACTGCGAACCACCGTTGCCGAGACTGCGAATGCGCCCAAAATAAAACCTATCGTCGAGGCGCTGTAGCCACGGTCGTGTCCCAAAATGGGCACAACAAACGCATGCACATCCCAGCACGCTGATAAAAACCAATTGACCATCAACACGCGGCGCAGCATAGGCTCGCGCACCAAATCCCACACATTGTTTTTTGCTGCATTTTTAGAGGCGGCACTGATCACGGGCTCCTGCGTATGGCGCATCCACAGCCACATCGTGATTGGGAAAAAAGCCATGACAAAAAACGTCATCTGAAAGCCCGCATGGTCAATCAAAAAACCTGCCGTAACAGGTCCTAAAAAATTAGAAAACGCAGGCCCCAGCGAGAGCCAACTAAACACCTGCTTCAGCTCCGTTTGTCCCATCACCGTGCGTCCTACGTGGCGCTGCAACGCAATAACCGTCGAGCCCGTCGCGCCGCCAATCAGCAAAGCAGCCAAACTCAGCGTCAAGATATGCGGATACGCCGCCGCCAAAAGCGCCCCGCTGGTAGAGGCCGCAATGCTCCAGCGCACGGGGCGTTTAAGGCCATACGCCTCAGCAAAGCGACCTGCTGGCAGCGCCAAAAAAACCTGCGTGAGCGCAAACGCCGCCAGCAGCACACCGACGGTCAGCGGCGAATAACCCGCGTGCAGTGCCCACAGCGGCGCGGCAAGCCGCATTCCCGCCATGCAGCTATGCAAAAACACATGACCAATGATGAGACGAGCCAGCTCAGGATTCATTAGGCAACATCTTTTGCGCCGCTTCTTCAGGCATCGCCTCAACCGTTTTAAGTGCCCTGCCCATCGCACGGCTGCGCTGCTCGGCGCTGTCCAACGTATTGAGTACCGTCTGCGTTTGCGCTTTGACCTTCGCCAGCACATCACCAAACTTAGCGAACTCCGTCTTCACTGCGCCCAGCACCTGCCAGACTTCGCTAGAGCGCTTCTCGAGTGCCAGCGTTCTAAACCCCATTTGCAAGGAATTCAGCATCGCAAGCAGCGTCGTCGGCCCCGCCAGCGTGATGCGGAACTCACGCTGCAACGAATCCATCAGTCCCGCTCTGCGCAGCACTTCGGCATATAAGCTCTCGGATGGCAAAAACAAAATCGCAAAATCGGTGGTATACGGCGGCTCGATATATTTTTCGCTAATCGATTTTGCCTCTGCACGGATACGCATCTCCAGCGCCTTGCCCGCCACTTCTGCCGCCAATGCATCCGCGCGTTCTTGCGCCTCAAGCAATCGCTCAAAGTCTTCGGTTGGAAACTTCGCATCAATGGGAAGCCACAGCACACGTGGGTTACCATCCGCATCGGTGCTGCGGCCTGGCATCTTGATGGCGTAATCCACACGCTCACGGCTATCTGGTTTTGTTGCTACTTGCGCGGCATATTGTTCGGCAACAAAGATTTGCTCAAGCAAGCTCCCTAGTTGCGCTTCGCCAAAAATACCGCGCGTCTTCACGTTCGTGAGCAAATGTTTTAAATCACCCACACCCTGCGCCAAACTTTGCATCTCGCCAAGTCCTTTGTGGACAAGCTCTAGCCTCTCCGCCACTTGCTTAAAGCTCTCACCAAGCCGTGCTTGCAGCGTCGTTTGCAGCTTCTCATCCACCGTTTGCCGCATCTCGTCTAACTTGGCGCTATTCGATTTTTGTAGCGCCTCCAACTGCTTATCTAGCGCCTCACGCACATCTAACATTCTTCGCGCGTTACTCTCGCCCAAGAGCCCCAATTGCTGTGTCAGCTGTTGCTGCAAAACACCCAGCGTCTGCGTCACTTCTAAGCGCGAGCCACTGGCACTTTGCGCCTGCTCTTGCCGCGTGAGTGCTAATTCTTGGCGCAATTCGCGCTCTAAATTTTGCAACGCAGCGCCTACTTTTTCAGACGGTCTCAAAACAAGATAGAGCTGCAGGCCAAGCAGAATAAGGCCTAGCGACAAGATCAGTAAGAACTCCAAGCTCATGCGTCAGCTCTCAAGGGCAGCGTATTAATCGGCGTTTTGACCCCGCGACCCGCAAAAAAATCAATCAAATTGTTAGCCGCTAACTCCGCCATCGCCATGCGCGTTGGCACCGAGGCGCTGGCAATGTGCGGCGTAAGCACGACGTTTGGCACGGTAAGTAAATCGGGATGAACGGACGGCTCGCCTTCAAACACATCAATGCCAGCAGCGGCAATCGTCTTATTTTTAAGCGCCAGCACCAGCGCGGCATCATCCACAATGCCGCCGCGCGCAATGTTGACCAGCGTCGCAGTGGACTTCATCTGCGCGAGTTCTTTTGCGCCAATCGTGTGATGGTTCTCTGGGCTGTACGGCAGCACCAACACCAGATGATCCGCCGTTTTGAGCAGCTTCTCTTTGCTCACATAACTGGCACGGCAACGCTCTTCGGTTGCAGCATCTAACTTGCTGCGATTGTGATAAATCACTTTCATGCCAAAGCCGTGCGAACCACGCCGAGCAATGCCTTGCCCAATGCGCCCCATGCCTAAAATGCCAAGCGTCGCGCCGTGAATGTCGCTACCCGCAAACATATCAAACGACCATTTATTCCATTGCCCCGCACGCAAAAAGTGCTCGGACTCGGTCATGCGCCGCGCGGTCGCCATCATCAGCGCAAAGCCAAAATCAGCAGTCGTCTCGGTCAGCACATCGGGTGTATTGGTCGCTTGCACGTGCGCGGCATTGAATGCAGGAATATCAAAATTGTTGTAGCCCACCGCCATGTTGGCAACGATTTTTAAGCGAGGGCAAGCGGCAAACACCTCAGCGTCCATACGGTCGCCACCCGTGGTGAATGCGCCATCGCAATCCTTTAGCATTTCAATCAGTTGCGCTTTGGTTAGCACCTCATCCGACTGGTTGCTCACGACATCAAAATGCGCCTGTAATTTCGCAAGCACTTCGGGGAAGACACCGCGCACGATGCCGATTTTTGGTTTTGTTTTTTGCTCTGTCATTTCAAAAATCCTAATTCATAAACCATAGGGCGAAGCTTCTCGGAAAGCGCATCGTAGGCGGCTTTGAACACTGAGAAATCAAAGTCGTTCCCACTCTCTTTGCCCGCAGCTTCCAGCGCCTTGCGGATTTGATACCAGCCCACATCAGGGCGATTGAGCTTGTATTCCGTGCGAATTTTGCGCTCAAAGTCCGTCGCAAAATAAGCCCGCCAAATCTCGCGCCCGGCATTCAGCACGGCAGTTGCTTCTTTGGAAAGCGTGAGTCCTTTGAGGTAGTCCGACATAAACGACGACTCAAAACGACCTTTGGCGTTGACCTCTGTTTCGGTGAACGGAATGAAGTGATTGACGATGCACCACTTCTTATCGTTCCACTGCAAATCGTTGGCGCTTGCGGTGGCGTTTTTTCCATGAAAAAGCATCCAAATCAAACAGTCATTTTTGAAACTCGGGGTTAGTCGCTCTGTGGGTTGTAAAAATTGATCGTTGTGGTTAATCCATGTGTGTGGAATAAGCAGCCTGACAGCAAACACCACCGCAGCCTGCCAGAGGTTGTTTTCTGTCAAATAGAAACCATTGCCGCCATGATAGACAGAGGACATCAGCACCGTTTGTTGACCCGCGTGTTGAAAGTCATTTACCCCGCAATACATATAAGCAACACCGTCGCGCGTCCATGTGCTGACTCGCGGCTCGCTAGTCGTCGGGGTGATCGCATTTTTAAGTGGTATCACGGGTTCTTCGTTTGCACGAGGGCGATTGATCCAAACATTCAAAAACGAGTCATTGGGCAAGTTGTAAAACTGCTTTTCCCCTATCCACTGCGCATCTTTGTTCAATACCTCAGTCGCAATTTCAGTCAGAGACAATTTTTTATTTGTATCCCATACTAAAAAACCAATCGGGAAGTTGCCCTTGAGTCCATCAAACGTCTTGCTAGGCACGATGAATCCGCCTAGATACTTAGCCCGCCAGATTGCTCTGAATTGCTCAAAATTGGGAGAGTTCACATATTTCAACGTACTAAATGTCGCCAAAATCGCATTCGGTAACTCTTGCGAAATGCGCACCATAAACTGTGCAAACAATTCATTTGTGGCTTTGCCGTAGTTGGTCATCATGCAATTTGCGACTTTAGTTTTGGCAACACCCTCTTTATTTTTAGCGCCTGTTCCAATCGCAATGTTGTTGGCATTCGTTGCTTCTGCATAAGGTGGATTCATCAATACCAAAATTTTCTTCGCGCCTTTTTTGTTCGCTTTTGCATCTGCAATCGCTTGACGCAACGCTTGAGGCATTTTGTTAGTTAGGCTGTAATCAAACTGGCAAAAGTCGTCGATGTCATCATTCAAATAATCGTATTGAAAATGCGTTGCCGCTACGCAGGTTTGGCTGGCTTTCATCACGTCTAAATCGGCTTGGTCTAACGTACTCATAAACACGTTGCGGTGGTTGCTGTGCTTGACCTCAAGGTTGCCCACGCCGCAGCACATATCCCACACGATGTATTTTTGCTGCCAGTTTTTACCCAGTGTTTTTGCCAGCAGGTCATACGCTTTATCAACCACTTTAAGCGGCGTGTAGTACGCGCCTTTGAAGCTGCGCTCGTCTATCGGCAGCAGGCTATCGCGCCGCTCTAGCAGGTACTCGCGGTACTCTTGGTGCGGCGGTCTGTTTTTGATGGCCATTCGCACATACGACAAAAGCTGCGCGAACATGGCGGCAGGTGGCGTAAGTGCTGCTTTGGCCTCGAACCAAATCTCGCTGGTACGGATGTCAATCAATCCCTTTGACAAGGACTTGAGTCCTAACGCCTTGACGTAAGCGTCTTTCACGTCCTCTTCAGAGTTGGCGGTTTGTAGTGTTTGAAATAGCGTCATAACCAAATCCATGTTACCAATACAAACAATGGGATCAGTACACACACCGACCACCGCATATAGCCAAAAAAACTAGGCATATTTACGCCGCGATTTTGTGCAATAGAGCGCACCATCAAATTGGGCGCATTGCCAATATAAGTCATCGCGCCCATGAATACCGCTCCGCCAGAAATGGCGGTAAGTGTGGGCGCTAGCGAGGTCATCAGTGCTTTTGGATCACCGCCTGCCGTATTGAAGAAAACAAGGTACGTTGGCGCATTGTCCAAGAATGAGCTGAGCAAACCCGTGATCCAAAAATAAGCCGCTGGATGCGGTGAGCCGTCAGGGTGCGTAACCGCCGCAACGACCGCGCCAAAAGGCCCAGCCGCGCCCTCTTTCAACATGGCGATCACGGGAAGAATCGTTAAAAATATGCCCGCAAAAAGCTTGGCCACTTCCACCATTGGCTCCCACGAGAACTGGTTATCTGCGTGGACGCTTGCAGGCGTTATTTTGAAAGACAGTATCGCCACAACTAGCAAACCCACATCACGGATAACGCTTTGCAAACCGATCTCCATACCAAGCACCGGGAAGACGATGCCCGGCCTCCACATTCCGCTGAGGAGCACCAAGATCAAAATGGCGAGCAATAACCAAAAATTCATCGCGCCATCAAAGCGAATGCGTTTGTCGTCTGGTGTGGGATCAAGGGGGAAAACTTCTTCGCGGTGATGGTAGAACCAATAATCCAACGCATAAAAAATGCACAGAAGCGCACCGACCAAAAACAGGGTTTCTGGCCAGAGGTGCTGCAAAGTCCAAAAGAAATCAACACCTTGTAAAAAGCCTAAAAACAAAGGGGGATCGCCTAGTGGTGTTAAAGAGCCTCCCACATTGGCAACAATAAAAATAAAAAAGATCACCACGTGTGCTTTGTGTTGCCTGTTGTCATTGGCACGTAGGAGCGGGCGAATGAGCAGCATGGATGCGCCCGTGGTTCCCATCAAGCTAGCGAGCACCGCACCCAAAGCCAAAATGGCGGTATTGAGGGCGGGACTGCCATGCAAATTGCCGCGAATGTAAATGCCGCCCGACACGGTATACAGCGCGCCCAGCAAGAGCACAAACGGGATGTACTCGCCCAGCAACGCATGAAAAAACTCGCCCAGGGCAGCAGAGGCACCAAACAGGACACCAAACGGAACTAAAAATGCCAACGCCCAAAAGGCCGTCACCTTGCCATAGTGTTTGTGCCACACATGCGGCGCGAGCATGGGCAAAAACGCAATCGATAACAGCATTCCCGCAAACGGAATGGCCCACACAGATGACAGCGCGTGGCTCATTTATTCGTCGCTCGTTGTTAAGTTAAACACCTGCCGCAAATACGCCAAATATTTTTGATCCTCGCACATATTTTTAGACGGCGTATCCGATAGTTTCGCCACAGGCTGACCGTTGCACTCGGTCATTTTGATGACGATTTGCAGCGGCACATGATCAGGCGGATCACCCAAATCGTTCGTCAAATTCGTACCAATGCCAAAGGCCAGTAAGCAGCGCCCTTTGAACTGCTTGTAAAGCTCAATCGTGCGCGGAATAGTCAAGCCATCGCTAAACACCAGCGTCTTGGTCAGCGGGTCAACGCGGTTGGCTTTGTAGTGCGCAATCATGCCCTCGCCCCACGCAAACGGGTCGCCGCTGTCGTGGCGCGTACCATCAAAGAGCTTGCAAAAATACATATCGTAGTCGCGCAAAAAAGCGGCGAAACCATAGACATCGGACAGCGCAATGCCAAGGTCGCCTCGGTACTCGTGCGCCCAAGATTCAAACGCAAATGTTTGTGAGTCGCGTAGCCGAGGCCCCAGTGCCTGCGCGGCTTGCAGGTATTCGTGCGCCATCGTGCCCAGCGGCGTCAACCCTAGCTTCATCGCGTAAAACACATTGCTCGTACCTGCAAATTGCGCACCCAAACCATTGGTCAAAACACGCAGAACCTCTTCGTGCCACGCTTTGCTAAATCGGCGGCGCGTGCCGTAGTCGGCAATCTTCAGATTGGCAATTTGTGGATTTTTAAGTAGCTTAATTTTGTTGGCGAGCCGCTCGCGGCCTTCCAAAAAATGAGGTACTTTTTGCGTATTTCTAAAGTACACCTCATTCACGATGGCAAGCACAGGAATTTCAAACAAAATCGTGTGCAACCAAGGGCCTTCGATTTTGATGTCGATCTCGCCCGTGATTTGCTCAGTGATGTGAATGTACTTTTCATTCAACTGAAATAAGCCCAAAAAATCCACGAAATCACTTTTGATAAAGCGCAGTCCGCGCAAGTACGCCAGCTCGCCCTCCGTGAACCTTAGCCCACACAAAGCTTTGATTTCTTCCCGCACTTCGCCCGCAAACTGCGCGAGATTGACACCCGCGTTTCGGCACTTAAATTTGTAGGATACCTGTGCCCCAGGGAACTGATGCAGCACCACCTGCATCATGGTGAACTTATACAGGTCGGTATCTAACAAACTAGAAATAATCATTGCGTGCGCCTAGCTAAGCCAAGTCGTAAAGCTCCGAACCGACTCACGCTCAGTTGCAAAGGTGTTCACCAGCGCATCTTCGTCCGCATAGCCCATCGCCATACCGCACACAATCATTTCATTCTCGCCCGCGCCAATGTGCGGCATGACGATTTGAGAAAAGCCATTCCACGCTGCTTGCGGGCAAGTGTGCAGACCGCGTGCTCTTGCCGCAACCATGATGTTTTGGATAAACATCCCGTAATCAAGTAGCGAGCCACGTCCCATGATCTTGTCAATCGTAAACATCAAGCCCACAGGCGCACCAAAGAATTGATAGTTTTGCTGATGCTGCACATGCATCTTGTCTTTGTCACCCTTGCCAATGCCCAAAACGCCATAAAGACCAAAGCCACAAGCGCGGCGGCGATCAATATAAGGAGAAATCCATTTCTCGGGGTAATAGTCATAGGCTTCGGCGTATTCAGTCGCCAGCGCAGGATTGGCACGAATGGCATCATGCGCGGCGCACACCTTATCCACGAGTGCGTCCTTCACCGCGCCCGTTAGCACATACGCCTTCCACGGCTGCGTATTGGTACCCGAAGCGGCTCGGCGAGCGACATCCAGCAAGTCTTCGAGCAGCGCACGCGGAACGGGCTTATCTAAATAGGCACGCGCCGAAAAGCGACTCAAAATGGCCGCGTCCACACTTGCGGGATCCGCAATATGTGTTTTTACTTGGGAAGTTGAGAGTTGTGAGGGGGTAGGATTTGTCATAACCACGAAGTCTATCAGCCCCTTTTTGTTGCTTTTTGCACAAAATGACAAATATTTTGCTGCACCGCAACATTTTTTTTGAAAAAGACTTGAAAAGAATCGGGTTTACCCTATAATTCAATTCATGCTGCACCGCAACATAAACGGAGCGGCAGGCAACGAGATCATTCGGACCTCATTGCAAATTTTGAAGTTTCAACTTTTTTAAGGAAATACCATGTTTACATTAGACCAAGTGACCGCCGCCCAAAAGAACAATGTTGAGAGCCTGATTGGCCTGACAGCACAAGCCTTTGCTGGCGTAGAAAAAATCATCGAACTGAACCTTGCAACTGCTAAAGCGGCATTCAGCGATGCGGCTACCCAAGCTCAAGCTGCTTTGAACGTGAAAGATGCGCAAGAGTTTTTGGCTCTGCAATCCGCTCAAATCCAACCTTTGGCTGAAAAAGTTTCTGCCTATGGTCGCAAAGTGTATGAAATCGCTGCAACCAGCGGCGCTGAAATCCGCTCGACCGTTGAAGGTAAGCTGAAAGAAGCCCAAGCTACTGCTCAATCTGTTGTTGCCTCTGCAACATCGGCTGCTACTCCTAGCAAAAAGCGTTAATTTTTGAAACGCGCCAAGCGCGCGTTTTCAAACCAGTTGTCTCCTCGGATCCACTCTAAACATTGGTTTACTGGATCTCTTAATGACCCAGCCTCAATCGTCATGATTAAGGTTGGGTCTTTTTTTTACCTCTTCTTTTGAAGAAGATGACTCTTGCAATAACCCCAAAGCCAAGCGCACAAGCTCGTCCTCCAACTCTTCACCGTCCAAGAGCGACGAGTCTTCTAATGCCGCGCTACGAATAGCGCCCAAAATTGCACGCGTCAGCACAAATATCAACGCTGGTGTAGGCGCACGCCAACCCGCCTTACGCTTGCGCGAGAGCGTGACCGCAATTCGATCGCTGGTCTCACGCGTCGCAGCAATCATTTGATCGTTATCACCATGTCGCCACGCAAACCGAACGAGTGCCCGCCAAGTCTTGCTACCTTTTGCAAAAGTCTGCACATTCATATGGATAAATTGACGCAGCACCCCTTCAAAGTCAACGGCGCTTTGCTGCTCTGCATCCAGCAATAGCTGATGCAACTGATTCATATGCGCACGCCGTGCTTGAGCAGTCATCGCGTGCAAGATGGCTTCCTTCGTTGGGAAATACTGATAAAGCGTACCAATTGAAAAACCTGCTTTTTGCGCGATCTTATTCGTCGATAAAGCACTAACGCCATCCTGCTCAACAATCTGAGCAGTCGCCAAAAAAATGGTATGAATGGTTTGCTGCGCCCTACTCTGCACGGGCTCTCGCCTGACGATAGACGGGGCTTTCAGTGAAGTATCAGCGGATTTTTTATAAGCCATAGAATATGCAATCAATATGAGTAAAAGGCGAGTTTGAAATCTGAGGAATGCTCAGTATAGTCAGTGCATTGCGAAGGAGCATCACATGACAGCTGAAAAATTGAACCACGGCCCTGACCTGACGGTTCGCCAATTTATTATTAATTTCGAAAGTGGATTTCCACGTCATTGGCATAAGGACGCATTCCGAACGCAACTCTTCAATGCGCTATCGATGAGTTTTCCTGCTGGGGAGCAATCATTTATCGATTCAGTGCGTGATTGCTTACCCCTGTTGCCTGCGGACAAAAAATACGATGCGCTTCGGCAAAGCGCCAAAGATTTCGTAGCACAAGAAGCAACACACCGCCATATCCACGAGCGCTACAACGCCGTGCTTGCCAGCCAAGGTCTCGTGAACCACTGGGAGCACTGGATTACTAAGCGCTTTGCCAAATTCAAAGCCAAAGGCATACATCCCCTTAACTTTTTAGCCAGCACGGTAGCCTACGAGCACATGACAGCCATACTCGCTGATGTGATGTTTGCGCATCCAAAATTACTAGACTCCGCCACACCCGATATGCAGGCGCTATGGCGCTGGCACAGCAGCGAAGAGAGCGAACACCGCTCACTCGCGTTTGATTTATATACGGCGCTGGGCGGCAGATATAGCAACCGAATCGTGAGTTATCTCTTTGCTATTTGGTGGTTCACAACCGATGTCATTGCACAAACCACCCATAACCTGTGGCGTGACAAAACGCTATTCAAACCCAGCACATGGTGGCATTTTTTAGTCTACGAATTTCACCCAACCCAAGGCATATTCTGGCTCATGTTGCCACCGATGTTGACGTTTTTTAGTCGCGATTTTCACCCTTGGAAAAACCGCCAGCAAGCACCCGCGCAGCAATGGCTCCTGCAAAACCAAGCACGTTGGAAAGCTATCACAAAAACGGCAACGTCTTCGTCTATTGCGCCAGCAGCAGTGCTTTAAGCCTCGGCAACTCCGCCAGCATGGCGGCACGCCCCGCATCGATGGCACGCCTCTTCGCGGTAAAGTCCGAGCTCTTCACCCCAACCAAGGCGGGGCGCACCATGATGTCGGCGTTCTTAAGCTCAAAGTCGTTGATGCTTTTTGCCATGATGCTAAATGTTTTGAGCAAGATATTCAAAGTGCCATCGGCCGATTCACCATCGGGCGCTGCCGAAATATCTACCGCAATCACAAACGTCGCACCCATTTGCCTTGCAAAGCGCACAGGCACGGGCGATGCCAGCCCGCCATCCACGTAATCGATCCCGGCAATTTTGACGGGCGGAAAAATCCCTGGCACGGCGCTTGATGCTCTGACTGCCGTCGCAATATCGCCGCGCTGAAACAGCACGCCATGCCCCGTTTGCAGATTCGTCGCCACAATGCCCAAGGGCAGCGCGGCTTGTTCAATCAATTTGCGATCCACTTGTGCGCTCACAAACCTTGCGTAAGCATCGCCACGCAGCACCCCGCCGCGATTAAAAAATGGCAGCGTCCAATCGGTGATGGTTGATTCATCCATGTCTTCGGCAATTTTTTGTAGCGCCCGGCCATCCTTGCCCGTCGCATAAATGGCTCCCACCAAACTACCTGCGGACGTACCCACAACCAAATCGGGCTTGATGCCGTTTTCCTCTAGCACTTGGATAACACCAATATGCGCAAAGCCCCGCGCTGCGCCCCCTCCCAGCGCAAGCCCTACTTTGAGAGGCACTTTAGTGGGCGTGCTATCAACGGTTGGCGTTGAGCCTGCGGGGGGATGCATTGAACTACAAGCCGCCAAAATAGCAACCGCGCACAACGCAAACGCAATTGCCGTGCGCCGCTTCCATTTATTATTTTTGTCAGAAAAGTTTTTGTGATTCATCCCATAATCATAATTTCTCTCTCACTTACTCATCTTTTTAAGGAAATCTACAAATGGATATCGCAAATAAAGTTTTTATCGTCACGGGCGGTGCATCAGGGCTTGGCGAGGGCACGGCGCGTATGCTGGTAGCCAATGGTGCAAAAGTCGTCATTGCGGATATGCAAGTCGAAAAAGGCGAAGCGATTGCCAAGGAGCTCGGTGGTGCGAACCGCTGCGAATTTGTGAAGTGCAACGTCAGCAGCGAAGACGACGGCAAAGCCGTGGTAGCCAAAGCCGTCAGCATGGGCAAGCTCATGGGACTGGTCAACTGCGCGGGCATTGCGATTGGCGAAAAAACCGTGGGCAAAAACGGGCCACACGCGCTGGAGACCTTTGTGCGCTGCGTGAGCGTCAATTTGATTGGCACATTCAACATGATCCGCTTGGCAGCTACCGAGATGTGCAAAAACGAACCCGAGTCCACCAAAGAGCGCGGCGTGATTATCAACACCGCATCGGTTGCGGCCTACGACGGACAAATTGGTCAAGCGGCTTATAGCGCAACCAAAGGCGGCGTGGTCGGCATGACCCTTCCCATTGCCCGCGACTTAGCACGCGATGGCATCCGCAATATGACCATTGCACCTGGCATCTTCGGCACACCGATGATGTTTGGCATGCCGCAAGACGTGCAAGACTCACTCGCGGCAGCCGTGCCGTTCCCTAGCCGCCTTGGCACACCGAACGACTACGCCAAACTGGCTAAGCACATCATCGAGAACGATATGCTCAATGGCGAAGTGATTCGCTTGGACGGCGCGATTCGCTTGGCTCCGCGCTAATTGCACACATCGAGAAAATGAGGTCGCTCCGCCTAGCCCTTGCTGGATATGGCCTGGCGGCCTTACTGGGCTGCGCAAACGCGCCCATTCAAGCGCAACTGATTCAACCCGAAGGCGCATCGGGCTACACCGAAAAACGCGGCGTAGCAACCACCAAGTTCGCTGTTGCTGCTGCGAATCCGCTTGCAACCGAAGCGGGTTATCGCATCCTCAAAGCAGGCGGCAGCGCCGTCGATGCAGCGGTTGCCGTGCAGATGGTTTTAGGGCTGGTCGAGCCGCAATCGAGCGGCATTGGCGGCGGCGCGTTTTTGTTGTACCGCGACTCCTCTCAAAAATGCAGTCCCGCTCGTCCTGAGCTTGTCAAAGGGCAAGCACCGTGTGGGCTGCAAGCCTACGATGGCCGGGAAACCGCACCAGCACTCGCTACTGAAAACCTCTTCATTAACGCAGACGGAAAACCAATGGCGCTCATGGATGCCGTGGTCGGCGGGCGCTCAGTCGGAACGCTTGGCGTGGTCAAAATGCTAGAGCTGGCACATCAGCAGCATGGCAAGCTGCCGTGGGCAAAGCTTTTCGAGCCCGCGATTGATTTAGCAACCAATGGCTTCGCAGTCAGCCCGCGCATGGGTACGCTGCTCGCGCTCGAAGTGCATCTCAAAAAAGACCCCGTCGCGCTGGCGTACTTTTACGACCAATCAGGTCAGCCGTGGCCTGCGGGGCATCTCCTCAAAAACCCAGAGTACGCTGAAGTGCTCAAGCTCATCGCGCGTGATGGAGCCAAAGCGCTGCATGAGGGCGACATTGCTGAGGCGATTGTGCGCAAAGTGCAGTCGCATTCAACCAACGCAGGCACGCTGTCGATGCAAGATTTAGCGCACTACACGCCCAAGACGCGAACGGCTTTTTGCACAGCGTATGCCGTCCGCCAAAAGCAATATGTGATGTGCGGAATGCCGCCGCCCGGCTCGGGCGCGATCACGATAGCGCAAATACTCGGAATGATGAACGCTCAATCGGCATCATTGGATGCGGATTTTTTGCATCCCTATCTCGAAGCCTCGCGCCTGGCTTTTGCTGATCGGGCCCAGTACATTGCGGATCCCGACTTCGCATCACCTCCTGCTGGCGACTGGAGAAGCCTCATCGCAGCCGATTACCTCTTATCTCGTGCCCAATTAATTGGCGAGCGATCCATGAAAATCGCCAAGGCTGGCGAGCCACGCGGAGCAAGGCTTTCGAGCTATGCACCGATGCCAGACCAAGTGGAGCAAGGCACCAGCCACATCAGCATTGTTGATGCCGATGGCAATGCGCTTGCCATGACCAGCACCATTGAATCGGTATGGGGTTCGCGCTTGATGGTCAATCGCGGCAGAGGGGCTGTCGATGGCAAGCCCTTGCTGGGCGGCTTTTTGCTCAACAACCAACTCACCGATTTCAGCTTCGCCCCGCGCGGCGCGGACGGCAAACCCATTGCCAACCGCGTAGAGGCGGGCAAGCGTCCGCGCTCGTCGATGTCGCCCACGCTGGTGTTTGACGGAGCCACGGGAGCGCTTGTCGCCAGCGTTGGCAGTCCTGGCGGCGCGTTCATTACGCACTTCACCGCGAAAACTTTGTACGGTATGTTGATCTGGGGTTTGAACGCGCAAGAGGCGATCAATTTGCCGAACTTTGGCAGCTTGAATGGCCCCACTTTCTTAGAAAAAGCTCGCTTTCCCGCGTCCACGATTGAGTCACTCAAAGCACGCGGTCACGAAGTGATAGAGGTGCCCTTGCCCAGTGGCTTGCAAGGCATTCAAACAACCAGCAGCGGATTTTTTGGCGGCGCTGATCCACGGCGCGAAGGCATTGTTTTAGGAGATTAAACATGATCAATCGACGTGAACTCATTCGCCTAACCATCGCCAGTGCGGCTCTGCAAGCCTTATCGCACAAGGCTTATAGCCAGATTGTCTTTAACGACAATCCATTTCAATTGGGTGTTGCCAGCGGCGCACCCACGTCAAGCGGCGTGGTGCTGTGGACGAAGCTTGTCTCCAGCCAAATGTTGGCATGGGGCGATCAACCGATGAACGTGACTTGGCAGATCGCACATGACGAACAATTTGAACGCATGGCCCTGCAAGGCACGGCTACAGCGCTGCCCCAGCTAGGGTATGCCGTACACGCCGAACTGCGTGGCTTGCAAGCTGATCGCTGGTATTTTTACCGTTTCATCGTTGGCAGCGGCGCTAGCGCACAGATCAGCGCCGTGGGTCGCACGCGCACCGCGCCCGAGCCCCGCGCGAAGCGGGACAAGCTGCGCTTTGCGTTTGCCTCCTGCCAAAACTGGGAAGTGGGTCATTACGCTGCGTACAGGCAAATGGCGGCTGACAATCCCGACCTCGTCGTGTTCTTGGGTGACTACATTTACGAGGGTCGAGGCTTTGGAACAAGCGCCAGACGACCGCCCGAATCGATTGTGCGCCCGCATTCCCTGCAAGCGGCCATCACGCTAGCCGATTACCGCGACCGCTACGCGCTCTACAAAAGCGATCCACTGCTGCAAGCTGCGCACGCTGCCTGCCCGTGGCTTGTGACGTGGGATGACCACGAAGTCGAGAACGATTACGCCAATGACCGAGGAGAAGTGCTGACATCGCCATCCGAGTTTTTAGCCCGCCGCGCCGCTGCGTATCAAGCCTTTTACGAGCATATGCCATTGCCCGCAAGCGCCTTGGCGCGTGGCTTGGCGGGTTTATCGAGGTCAGGCTCAAACGACGGCGTGCGAGTCCATCAGCGCGTGGCTTGGGGACAACTGGCGCAGTTTCATGTGCTCGATTGCCGCCAATTCCGCGACTACCAAGTCTGCACAAAACCTAACCGCGCTGGCTCAAACCTGGTTCTACCTGCCCAGTGCCCAGAGCTAGCAGACCCCAACCGCACCATGCTTGGCAAGCCACAAGAGGCGTGGCTTGCAGAAGGTCTTGCTCTAGATGCCAAGCAGGATAAGGCTTCCCAGCCTTGGAGCATCATTGCGCAAAGCACCATGCTCTCCCGCATCCACGCACCTGGCCATCAGGCGCAGCGTATTTGGACGGACGGCTGGGATGGCTATCCCGCAGCGCGTGCGCGTTTGTTGGATACCTGCAAAGCCAACACGAGCCTTCATCCCGTGTTGATTGGCGGGGACGTACACTTGAATGTCATTGCGTCAATTGACAATGTTGCCACCGAGTTTTGCGGCACGAGCATCAGCTCGCAAACGAATTGGCATCCCGAGCGCGAACCCACGTTCTACGCAGACAATCCGCAAGTTCAATACCTCAACAGCGACCAGCGCGGCTACGCCTTATGCGACGTGACAGCCAAGCTTTGGACAACGACGCTCATGGGGGTGGACGACATCAAACGCGCGGACAGCGCGACAAAGGCCATTGCACAATTTGCGGTGGAGCGTGGGAATAAAACGCCGACGAAGGTTTGAGTTTTAGCCTAGGCCTTGAGCTTAGGCTTGGACTTGGGCTTGAACTACCTACCCTGCCACTTTAAATGCCCGCACCTCCAGCCCCGCAATCGCTTTGAAATGCTTGGCGTTTCCCGTTAGCAAAGGTAAGCCGTTTTCTAACGCCGTCGCGGCAATCAAGCTGTCCGCCATCTGTAGACCATGCGCCAGTGTGTACGCATCCACTAAATCACAAGCACGTTGGCTAATCGCCTCGGTGAGCGGCAACACCTCGTTTGGCGTGGCGCGAAAAGCTTTTTGCATGGCTTTTAATTCTGTCCTGCTGCGGCATCCTTGCACCAATTCCATGTAGGTGACCGCAGAAATCGACCACGCGGGCAAAGCCTCTAGCGTTTGCGCAGCATGGGCGTTGCCACGCAACAACCAAATCAGCACATCAGAGTCAATCAACATCAAAACCTAGGGGCACGTAACTGTTTGACGTATGCCGTAGGGTCAGCAAGCTCAGGGCGATCAGACCATAAACCTTTAAGCGCCGCTACCTGCGCCGCCCCAGTCCCCGCAGTCTGCGCAAGACACAGCCAACGCACTTATCCAACAGACACATCCGACGCACACCAACAAGCGCCATTACACTTGTCGCTCCGCATTTGCTATCCCCATGTCCATTCCCCAAACCTTCGTTCAAGAACTGCTCAACCGCGCCGATATCGTGGATGTCGTGGGACGGCACGTCACGCTGAAAAAGGGCGGCGCAAACTACATGGGGCTGTGTCCGTTTCATGGCGAGAAATCACCCTCGTTTTCGGTCAGTCCAACCAAGCAATTTTTTCATTGCTTTGGTTGCGGTAAAAGCGGCGATGCGATTGCTTTTTTAATGGAACACACAGGGGCTACGTTTGTGGAGGCCGTACACGATTTGGCGGGTCAATTTGGTCTAGTCGTGCCCCAAGAGCAAGCCAGTGCGCAAGACCGCGCCCGCGCTGCGCACATCAAGGCCAAACAAGTCACGCTAACCGAAGTGCTGGAACGCGCTGCCAAGGCCTACCAAAACGAGCTAAAGCTATCCGACAAGGCGAAAAATTATTTCAAAGGTCGCGGACTGTCTGGCGACATTGCCAAGGCGTTTGGCCTGGGCTATGCGCCAGAGGGCTGGCGCAGCTTGGCGGGGGTGTTCCCCGATTACGCCGACGCGCTCTTGGTGGAATCGGGTCTGGTGATTGAAAACACCGACGAGCAAAAGAGCAGCGATGCGGCGGGGCGCAGCGCCGAGGTGAAGCGCTACGACCGCTTCCGCGACCGCGTGATGTTCCCGATTAGAAACACCAAGGGCGAATGCATTGGTTTTGGCGGACGTGTGCTGGACAACAGTTTGCCCAAGTATTTGAACTCGCCCGAAACGCCCGTGTTTAGCAAAGGCCGCGAGCTGTATGGCCTCTACGAGGCACGCACCGCCATCCGCGACAAAGGTTACGGCTTAGTTACCGAAGGCTACATGGACGTGGTGGCGCTAGCGCAGTGGGGCTTTGGCAATAGCGTGGCCACACTGGGCACGGCCTGCACCAGCGACCATGTGCAAAAGTTATTTCGCGCAACCGACAACGTGATCTTTAGTTTTGACGGAGACAAAGCAGGCGTTCGCGCGGCGCACAAAGCACTGGTTGCCAGCCTGCCATTGGCCACGGATACGCGCACAGTCAAATTTTTATTTCTGCCCGATGAGCATGACCCCGATAGCTTTATCCGCGAACACGGCGCACAAGCGTTTGAAAAGTATGTGCAAAGCGCCAAGCCGCTGTCACGCTTTTTGATTGAAGTAGCGTCTGAAAATTGCGATCTTGCCTCTGCCGAAGGACGCGCCAAAATGAGCTCGCAAGCCATGTCCTTGTGGATGCCGCTACCCGATGGTGCGCTCAAGCGCCAACTGGCATCAAGCATTGCGGAGCAAGTGCAAATTGGGCAGCAAGAGCTGCTCAATTTATGGCGCGTTAAAAATCAATCCATGCCTTCTCGCGTGCCCCACAAGCCTGCGCTGCGTACCCACGCAGCAACCACTCGCACCATGCCCGTTAGCCGTGCCGATCAAGCACTCAGACTGCTACTCACAGACAACACGGCATGGGGAACGCTCACAGCAGAAGAGCATCATTTGCTGTGCGATTTGCCCGCACCGCATGGCGAAGTGTTTACGTGGCTGGATCATCAATTTATGGAATATGGTGCGCAAAACTGGGCCGCTCTTTCAACGGCGTTGCAAGATGAGCCATTTGCAGCTTTTACCGTCAAACAGATGCGTGCCAACACCGAGACTGGCGGTGAATTTAATGCCGAAGAGCTGCGAACCATCCTCAATGCGGAGCAGGTAGAGCGGCTCAAAATGGAAGAGCAAGAAGTTTTGCAATTATTTGTCAAAAACCCCGAAAACAAAGGGCTACGAGAGAGGTATGAAGCACTCAAAACCAAGCGTTTGCACCTGCTGAAAGTCACTCCCTTGGTATAATCCACTTTTTCCTCCCCCAAAGTGCACCATGCCAGCTAAAAAAATAACACCCCCAGCCGAGGTTAAAAAAACCGCGACAACGACCCAGGCAACCACCAAAGCAGCCAAAGCCGAAAAGCCCGAAAAGCCAGCAAAGCCTGCCAAAGCAGCAAAAGCAACAAAAGCGAGCAAGGCGACTAAAAAATCCAAGCTTGAAGATGATGATCTATTGCTCGACATCGAAGAAGAGTTGCAAGGCGAGTTGCCAGCCGACGACGCACCAGCAGAGAAAGTCAAACCGCTTCGCATGAAGCTGTCCAAGGCGAAGGAACGCGCCTTGATGAAAGAGTTTGGGCTTGACGATACGGTGCTCTCCGAAGAAGACCTTGCCAAGCGCCGCTCGCGTCTAAAAACACTGATCAAACTTGGTAAAACACGCGGCTATTTAACGCACCCCGAGATCAATGACCACTTACCCGACAAGCTGGTTGATGCTGAAACATTGGAGGTCGTCTTCTCGCTGCTCAACGACATGGGCGTGGCGGTGTACGAGACCACGCCTGACGCTGAGACGCTATTTCAAAACAATACCGCGCCCACCGCTGGCTCTGACGAAGAGGCCGAGGAAGAAGCTGAAGCCGCGCTCTCCACCGTGGACAGCGAGTTTGGCCGCACCACCGATCCCGTGCGTATGTATATGCGCGAGATGGGCACGGTTGAGTTGCTCACGCGCGAGGGCGAAATTGAAATCGCCAAACGCATTGAAGGCGGCTTAAACCGCATGATGGAAGCCATCTGCGCCTGCCCTGCCACGATTGCCGAAGTGTTTGAAATGGCGGAGTCCATCCGCAACGACCCCAAAGTGGTGGTCTCCAGCATCATCGACGGTTTCGTCAATCCAAACGAAGCCGACGATTACGTTGCCGAAGAGGACTTCGACGATTACGATGCGGCCGAAGACGACGATGGCAAAGGCGGCTCCAAAGCAATGACCCGTAAGCTGGAAGAGCTTAAAAAAGAAGCGCTCGCACGCATCGACAGCATCTCCAAACTATTTGAAAAAGTACATAAAGCATTCGACAAAGACGGCTATGGATCGCCCGCCTACATCAAGGCACAAAAGGCGATGCAAGACGAAGTCATGCTCATTCGCTTTACGGCAAAAACCATTGAGCGTCTCTGCCAAAAAATGCGCGGCTACGTTGAAGAGGTTCGCAAAAAAGAGCGCGAGTTGCGCCGCATTGTGGTCGAAAAATGCCGTATGCCGCAAGAGGTTTTCATCAAAGACTTTCCGCCTAACTTACTCAACCTCAAATGGGTTGAAAAGCAAGCCAAAGCAGGCAAGCCTTGGAGCGAAACCATTGCGCGTTATATCCCGCCCATTCAAGATCAGCAGCAGCAACTGATTAACCTGCAAGCCAAGCTGGTCGTGCCACTTGATGTGTTGAAAGACATCAATAAGCAAATGAATGACGGCGAGCGCAGCTCACGCGCCGCCAAAAAAGAAATGATCGAAGCCAACTTGCGTTTGGTTATTTCAATTGCCAAAAAATACACCAATCGCGGCTTGCAATTCTTAGATTTGATTCAAGAGGGCAACATCGGACTGATGAAAGCGGTCGAGAAATTTGAATATCGCCGTGGTTACAAATTCTCCACCTATGCAACATGGTGGATTCGCCAGGCGATTACGCGCTCAATCGCCGATCAAGCTCGCACCATCCGCATTCCCGTACACATGATCGAGACCATCAACAAGATGAATCGCTATTCGCGCCAACACTTGCAAGAGCACGGTTTTGAGCCCAATGCATCCATGCTGGCGGAGAAGATGGAGATTCCAGAAGACAAAATCCGCAAGATCATGAAAATCGCCAAAGAGCCCATTTCGATGGAGACACCGATTGGCGACGATGATGATTCGCACTTGGGCGACTTCATCGAAGACTCGGTCAACACCGCGCCAATGGACGCGGCGGTGCAAGCGGGTCTGCGCGATATTGTGAAAGATGTGCTGGACAGTCTCACCCCGCGCGAAGCCAAAGTCATGCGAATGCGTTTTGGTATCGAGATGACCAGCGACCACACACTAGAGGAAGTCGGCAAACAGTTTGACGTTACGCGCGAGCGCGTGCGCCAAATCGAAGCCAAGGCACTGCGTAAGATGAAGCATCCTTCGCGCTCAGATAAGTTACGTAGCTTTATTGATACGATTTAAAAAAAGAATGGTCGCTAAAGGCACGCATAGCCCCAGCAAAGCTACCCACACCAGCATCGCTGTCAAGTCCTGATATTGCGCTGCCACGGTAACCACTTGCGTAGCTGGGTCTCTCACTTCCCTCGCCAAAACAAAAATTTGATTGAGGTACTTGGTTCCCAGCTGCGCGGCTGACAGCGCCAGATTAGTGAACGAAGCCATCACGGCAAAATACGTCGCTTTTAAGTTGGCGGGCGCGGTTTGCGCAATCCATGCCAGCATGGGAATCATGGCGATTTGCGCCAGCGGCGACTCTAGCGCGGTATCGGCAATACCAATAAATCTTGCATCGACCACGCCGCCCGTCATGCGGGCTGTCCATTCGTGCAGCCCCATGCTCATGCCGATATTGGGCAGCGCAATGATGAATTGTGCGACGCTAAGCCACACCACGGTAGAGGCCACCGAGCGGTGCGCCACCCAACCGCGCAGCGCAAACAAACCCGCCAGCGTCAGCGCGTAGCTAATCAACGAGAGAACGGCTTGAAAATGCTGGTCGTACCCCAGCACGTCAATGGCCCACCACGTCACGCCCTCGCCAGCGCTGGGTACAGCGCGAAACATAAAAATAACCATCGCAGTTGCCCACAAGGTTTGCTTGGCCTCACGCGGTAGCTCGCTTGTCATGCTGCGAATCAAAAAAATCAAAATCGCGAGTGAGCCCACAAAGACGAGCTCTTGCCCAAAACGCCACGGCAACAAACCCATGCCTACGGAGAAGGCGATAAAAATGGCACTGCCCGCTAAAAGAGTGATGTCGGGTTTGGTCGCGGGGAGGCTGTGGATTCCCGCCTGCGCGGGAATGACAGCGTCAGTGAGAGTGACGGCGTCAGCGGGAGTGACAGCGTTAGTGGGAATGACAGAGCCTGCTCCCTTTTTCATCCACTGCCACAGCCAAATGCCCAGTACCGACATCAAAGGAATGGCAAGCGAGCCTTGATAAACGCGCAAATAAAGTGTTGACTTTTCCGCTTGCGAGAGTGCTTCCGCGCCTGCAAACAGCCACACATTAATTAGCCCCACCAAGAGTGCGCCGCTCATCACAGCGACTCGCCCCAGCGTCTGCATCGTCGTATGCATTGCGTGCAAAGCCTCGTTCGGCAAGGGCTGCCCGAGGCTATCGTGCGTGGGTACAGCCTCTACCGTCATCGCGTCTGCCACCACATCTTGCAGCACAAAGCCCATTGGCAGTAGCAGCGTTGCCAGCACAAACCACGTGGTCGTGGAAGCGTAATGATTCATGTGCGCGGGATCGCTGAGCAGGCCAGCAAAGATGGAATAGCTTGCCACCATCAACACGCCGCCAAGATACACCAACCAACTTTTGTAGCGCCATAGCAGATCCACCAAATGACCAATCGGCATTTTGATGACGTAGGGCATTGCCGACCAAAACGCGAGGCTGGCTAAAAATTCCGCCGACAGGCTCAGATGCTCCTTCACAAAAAACGTCCCCGCAATGCCAGAAAAACCTTGAACGCCTGCAGCAAGATAAATCATCATGGGCGGCAAATACGACCACTGCCAATTCCTCCGCAACTCATCCATGCCATGCGAGAATCGCTCTTTTAATTTTTCTAACAGGTTCATCATGGGCAACACAGGCTTTCTTCAAGGAAAAAAATTACTCATTACAGGCGTACTCTCTAATCGCTCCATCGCCTACGGCATTGCCAAGGCTTGTCATGCGCAAGGGGCCAAGCTTGCGTTTAGCTACGTGGGCGAGCGCTTCAAAGATCGCATCACCGATTTTGCTGCTGATTTTGACTCCAAACTGATTTTCGATTGCGACGTGGGCAGCGACGAGCAAATCGCGCAGATGTTTGCTGATTTAAAAAACACATGGCCGACGTTTGATGGTTTTGTACACGCCATTGGTTTTGCGCCGCGCGAAGCCATCGCAGGTGATTTCTTAGAAGGCTTATCGCGCGAGGGTTTCAAGATCGCGCACGACATCAGTGCCTATAGCTTCCCCGCCATGGCAAAGGCCGCATTGCCGATGCTCAATCCCCAATCGGCCTTGCTCACACTCACCTATTTGGGCGCAGAGCGCGTCGTGCCCAACTACAACACCATGGGTTTGGCGAAGGCATCGCTGGAAGCTTCGGTGCGCTACTTGGCTGAATCGGTGGGACCCAAAGGCATACGCGTCAACGGCATTAGCGCGGGGCCCATCAAAACCTTGGCAGCAAGTGGCATCAAAGGCTTTGGCAAAATTTTGAGCGTCGTCGCAGAAACCTCGCCGATTCGCCGCAACGTCACCATTGAAGACGTGGGCAACGTCGCCGCATTTTTGCTCTCAGATTTAGCTGCTGGCGTGAGCGCCGAAATCACTTACGTCGATGGCGGCTTTAGCAACGTCGTTGGCGGTATTGCCGAGCCGATGGCCCCCGCATAAATCTGCACATAACGATCCACAGCGCTATGCCACTGGTGCTGCGCGGCAAAGTGCAAACCCGCATCGGATAAGGCTTGGCGCAGTAGTGGTTGCTGGAGCACACGGTGAATGGCGCTTGCAATAGCAACCGCATCACGCGGATCATCCAGCAGCAGCGCATCCGCACCATGCTTTAACAGCGCACTAATGCCGCAGTACTTGGCGCAACTCACCACCACGGGCAAGCCATACGACAGGGCCTCTAGCACCACCATCGCAAAACTATCCTCTAGCGTGGGATGCACCAACATATCGGCAGCGCGGTACGCCAGCGACATATCCGCAAGCGCACCCACAAAATGCACGCGCTCGGTGATGCCAAGCTGTGCCGCCATCAATTGAAATGTGGGCACTTGCGCAGCAGCACCCACGCACAGCACGTGGATATTGGCTTGCAAGGCAGGCACGGCCGCAAGCAAAGCAGGTAGACCTTTGCGGGCATAGTCGTTACCCACAAACAAAATCAGCTGCACACCTTGCACATCTTGCGCACCCTGCGCACCTTGCGCACCTTGCGCACCTTGCACACCTTGCGCACCCTGCGATGGGCTGCTTGGCAAGCCCAATTGCGCCCTCGCCTGCGCCTGCGTCAAGCTGGCATGAGGCAGACCCACGCCTGGCAAGATCACCGGCACGGCGGCTTTTTTTAAATGCGGATAAGCGGTCAACATTTGCCGCTGCATCTCGTCCGACACCGCAACCACACAGCGCTGGCGCATCCGTGCGGCTTCCAGCCACACATAAGCCGCAAGCCGTGGACTGCTCACAATTGAGAGCCAACGCAAACCGCGTCGCCAGCCTTGCAGCGCTTGATGATTGGGGTAAAACAAGTTGTAGCGAATCGGGCGCACGTGTACCGTTTGCACTTGTCCGTGCCACGTGTTTTCATGCGAATGAACGACATCAAAGCCAACTCTCGTCTTCCACCACGTGTACGCAGCAAACCACAATTGATTCAGCCAGCGCGGCCTGTGCAGCGGGCCTGGCACTTTGTGATACGTCACCCTTGGATGCGCATGATCAATCACTTGCGCAAAAATATGCACATCATGCTGCTCTGCCATGCCCTCAACCAAAGCAACCGCGTAACTCTCAGCCCCGCCGGCACGGCGTGAAAAGTGACGGTTGAAGACAGCGAGTTTCATTTTCAAACAGTGCCACCCGAATGGGGTGTGGGTGTGGGTGTGGGTGTGGGTGTGGGTGTGGGTGTGGGTGCAGGTGCAGAGGCAGGTGCAAAGTGCGGGGGGAACACAGTCATGCGCCAAAACTGCCAAAGATTCGTATTTTTTAACACCCCGATTCGTGCCAACTGCATCGCATCCGAGTTTGCATTCGCGCAGCCATGCGCGGTCGTCGTTGCGCTCTCGTAACCCGCGCTTTGCACCATCGCCGCATGGCTTGCATCAAACCTCCCATAGGGATAACAAAAATGCTTGCAAGGCCTGCCAGTCAAGGATTCCAGCTCCGCCCTCGATTGGGCAATCTCGGCTTGTGCGCACACCGCATCCACGGCCCGCAAATCCACATGATGCTGCGTGTGCGAACCGATCTCTTGCCCGCCAGCAATCCATGCTCGCATTTCGTCAGCGCTCATCAAGGACTTGGAGGCAACGCCCCTATCCGCATCCCAGCAATTGGTTTTGCCAGCCAAACTGCTAACCGCGTAACACGTGGATGAAAAGCCATAACGCCGAAGCACAGGTAGCGCCAAAGTCAAATTGTTTTGATAGCCGTCATCAAACGTGATGCCCACGACTTTGCCATCTTTGGCAAATGTTTTTTCACCGCGCAAATAAGACATCACCTCACTCATGCTCACGCCGCGATAGCCCAACGTTTTGAGTAACCACATCTGCCGCGCAAAACTGCGAGAGGGCACAATCAAACTGCGGAACTTAGCGCGCACCCCGTCCGCATTGACTTTGGGCGGAATGCGGTCGATTTGGTGGTACATCAAAATGGGGATGCGCACGGGGTTCATGCCAGCTTGATTCATAAAAATTGAGCCGCCTTTAGCAATGCCGCCATCTCGTGCAAGGGCAGCCCCATGATGCCGCTGTAACTGCCAGAGATTTTTGCAATAAAAGCAGCCGCCTGCCCTTGCACGCCGTAGCCCCCCGCTTTGCCAAAGGGTTCGCCTGTAGCGATGTACGCCGCGATGTCGGCTTGAGACAGAGACGCAAAAGTGACCCGCGATTCGGACAGCGCAAAGTCATTGATTCGCTTTTTCCCCGCCACATGAGTCACGCCAACCGCCGTTAAAACGCGGTGCGTTTTGCCCGAGAGATCCATCAGCATTCGAGCTGCATCCGCAGGACTTTCGGGCTTGCCGTAAATCGTGCGTCCCAGCGCAACGGTGGTGTCCGCGCACACAATCGGCGCATCCAATAACCCACGGCGCTTGGCTCGTTGCGCGGCCGCTTCTAGTTTGAGCTTGGTGACGCGCTGCACATAAGCAGTGGGACTCTCGCGGCCCTGTATCGCCTCCAAACTCTCGGCATCTTCATCCGCGTCTGCAAGCAATAAGCGATGCGATACCCCCAACTGCGCAAGCAATTCGGCACGGCGTGGGCTTTGCGAGGCGAGGTAAATAAACGAAGGCTTCATATCACTCCCGATGATAAGGATGTCCCGCGTTGACTGACCACGCCCGGTACAGCGCCTCGGCCAGCAGCACACGTGCCAAAGCGTGTGGCAAGGTCAGGTCGGAGAGCTTGATGCGCTCGTGCGCTGCTTGTTTGAATGCGGGCTCTAGGCCATCAGGGCCGCCCACAATCAGCGCCACATCGTCGCCGCCCAATTGCCAATCTTTGACTTTGGCGGCAAGCTGCATGGTTGTGAGATGACGACCCCGCTCATCGAGCACAACCACTCTGGGGTGACGCAGTGTTTGCAAAACCACTTCAATGCGCGAGCGTTCGGCTTTGAATATCGCCTCCAAGCCTTGTCCCGTGCGGGTTTCCGTCTTGACAGTTTTTATCTCAAGGCGCAAGTCGTTGGTAAAACGCTTGGCGTAATCATCCACGGCGGTCTGTGCCCAGTCGGGCATTTTTTGCCCAACCGCCACGATGACTAGCTTCATGCTTTTTTGGCGGCAACCTTTTTAGCTGGCGCTTTTTTAGCCGCTATTTTTTTTGCTGGCGTTTTTTTTGCTGGCGTTGGTCTAGCTGGCGCTGGTCTAGCTGGTGTTTTTTTAGCGGGCGTTTTTTTAGCAGCCGCCTTCTTGTCAGTCTTAGGCTTTTTCTCCTTGACCTCTTTGACGGGCATAGCTGGTTTGGGCGCACCAAACTTCAGCCGCACGGGCTTCTCGCCCCACAAATCTTCTAAGTGGTAATACTGCCGAATCGCAGGCTGCATGATGTGTACCACAATGGCGTGACAGTCCGCAATAATCCACTCGCCGTTGTCTTCGCCTTCAATGCGTGGCTTGTCAAAACCCGCTTCGCGAACGGCATCTATCACGCTAGCAGCCAAGGCTCTTGTTTGACGATTCGATGCACCACTGGCCACAATCACGCGCTCAAACAAAGCCGTTTGCGCCTCGGTGTCGTAGACCTGAATATCAACCGCTTTAACATCCTCCAACGCATCCACAATCACGCGCTGCAACTTTTGCACGTCTTTTTTCACCATGACCGTACGCACAGGAGAGTGCGGCGCTTTGGGCACAGGAATAAATGCTTCGGTAGGTTTTTTAAGAGTAGCCATAGTCAATGAGTTGTGTAGAGTGCGTGCGCTTGGATATACGTTGCAACGGATGGACTCATTTTCGCCGCAAATTGCGCATCCTTCAAACGAACCATTTGCCGAATATCGCTAGAGCTAGCGGTTTGCGGCGCAAAATCTATCGCGCTGTAGGGAATAGCTAACGCAACCGGGCTGGAGCCGCCGCGCACCGCCACGGCCAAAGTGGCCATCTGCAAAACGTCTTGATAACGCTGCCATGTGTGAAATGCGGTCAATTGATCTTGCCCAATGATGAGTGTGAAATGGGCATCAGGATATGCCGCGCGTAACTCGATCAATGTATCAATCGTGTAGGAAGCCCCGCCCCGATTGACCTCGCACGGGTCAATCACAACGCGGGGCAGATCCGCAAACGCCAACTCTGCCATCGCCACGCGGTGATATGCAGGACTGAGCACGCGGCGCTTATGTACCGCGTCGCCCGTCGGAATGACGCGCAACTCATCCAAATTAAATTGCGTCATGGCAGCACGCGCCAATGCCACGTGTGCCAGATGCGGTGGATCGAATGCCCCACCATAAATGCCGATATTTTTTTTCATGGGGACACTAGCCAATCTTGAATAGGTAAAAATTCAGTATACAGGGCAGCCTCTAGCGAACCTGATTCGGGCACATACTGGTAAGACCACGAAGCCTGTGGCGGCATCGACATCAAAATAGACTCGGTACGTCCGCCCGATTGAAGACCAAAATGTGTGCCGCGATCCCACACCAAATTGAACTCGGCATAACGACCACGACGATAGAGTTGAAACGCTCGCTCGCGCTCGCCATAAGGCACTTCTTTGCGGCGCAAAACAATCGGCAAATAGGCCGCTAAAAACGCATCACCCACCGATTGCATGAGCTGGCTACTGGCAGCGCCAAGTTCTGAAAAATCATCAAAAAAGATACCGCCAATGCCGCGCTGCTCGGGCTTGCCATCCAGATTCATGCGGTGCTTCAAAACGAAATAGTCATCACACCATTTTTTGAAACGCGGATATTTGTCCGCGCCAAAAGGTGCGAGCGCATCTTTGCAGGTTTGGTGAAAATGCACCGCATCTTCGCGCCATCCGTAGTACGGCGTTAAATCCATGCCACCGCCAAACCAGCTGACGGACGCGGCTCCCACGGGCTTGGCGGTGAGCATTCGCACATTCATATGAACGGTTGGCACATACGGATTGCGCGGATGAATCACCAGCGATACCCCCGTGGCATCAAACGGTGCGCCTTGCAACTCAGGGCGATGCGCCGTGGCGGAAGAGGGCAGCTTTGCGCCGCTCACACACGAAAAGCCAACGCCAGCACGCTCAAAAACATGACCATTTTCAAGAATGCAAGTCGTGCCAAAACCTTGTAGCGGCTCATGCGCTTCTTTGCGCCACTCGTCACGCAAAAAGGTTTTGCCATCCACGCTGGACAAACCCTCGGTGATGCGTTGCTGGAGTTGAATAAAGTAATTGGTGTTCATCATCCGAATCGCAATCGTTAGCCAATTAAAGCGCGGTGGCCAATATCCGTCCGGTACTGCGCACCATCAATTTGAATGTGCTGAACCACTTCGTAGGCGTGCATTTGCGCGGCTTTCACGGTTTGCGCCAGTGCCGTCACGCACAAAATGCGGCCGCCAGAAGTGACTAAATCACCCGCCGCATTACGCTGACTGCCTGCATGAAAAACTTGCACTTCAGTCTCTGGCGCTAAATGAGGAATACCGCGAATGACATCCCCCGTGCGCGGCGTTGCAGGGTAGCCATGCGCCGCAATCACCACGCCCAGCGCCGTGCGCCTGTCCCATTCCAAATCAACGGTATCGAGCCGCGCATCGGTCGCTGCCAGCAAAACGCTGACCAAATCAGATTTGAGGCGCAGCAAAATGGGCTGCGTTTCAGGATCACCCAAACGGCAGTTGAACTCCAGCGTTTGAATGGTTGTTTTACCATCCGCGCTTTTGCCAATCATGAGGCCTGCGTACAAAAATCCCGTGTACGTGATGCCATCTTTCGCCATGCCTTTCATGGTTGGAATCATCACTTCACGCAGCACCCGTGCATGAATATCGGGCGTGACCACAGGCGCGGGCGAGTACGCGCCCATACCGCCCGTGTTGGCACCCGTATCGCCATCGCCAATGCGCTTATGGTCTTGCGATGTCGCAAGCGCCGTCACATTTTTGCCATCGCACAAAACAATAAAGCTGGCTTCTTCGCCGCTTAAAAACTCTTCAATCACAATCCGACTACCTGCCGCGCAGCCCACGCCAATCATGGCTTGCACGGCATCATGCGCTTCTTCAAGCGTCATTGCCACAACCACACCTTTGCCCGCCGCCAAGCCATCGGCCTTCACCACAATCGGTGCGCCGTACTTATCAACATAAGCATGAGCCGCCGCCAGCGTGTCATCGGTAAATACAGCGTAATGCGCGGTCGCAATACCATGACGCGCCATAAAAGCTTTGCTAAACGCCTTCGAACTCTCAAGCTGCGCGGCCGCTTGCGTGGGACCAAAAATGCGCAGACCTTTGCTTCTAAATAAGTCCACCACGCCAGCAGCCAGCGGTGCCTCGGGACCCACCACGGTTAAATTAATTTTGTTATCCAGCGCCCACTGCGCTAACTCGTGGTTATCGGTAATTGGCAGATTGTGCAAGCGCGAATCAAGTGCCGTACCGCCATTGCCTGGCGCAACATAAACCATTTGCACACGCGGCGATGCCGCCAGTTTCCATGCGAGTGCGTGTTCACGACCACCACCGCCAATGACAAGAATATTCATTTATTTATTTTCTATACATTCAAATTTTTCGTCATCCCCGCGCAGACGGGGAGTCATGGATTCCCGCCTGCGCGGGCATGATCGTCTTATCAAAGCTATCAAAGCACCGCGTTATGGAAGACATTTTGCACATCGTCTAAATCTTCCAAAACATCTAACAACTTTTGCATTTTGGCTGCGTCCAACTCAGACATTTCAATCGCGTTATCGGCACGCATTGTGACTTCCGCTATCGCAGGCTGAAACCCCAAAGCTTCCAAGCCCGCCCTCACCGCCTCAAAATCAAGCGGCGCAGTCAGCACTTCAATTGCACCATCATCGCTGGTGATGATGTCTGCTGCGCCAGCCTCTAGCGCAGCTTCTATCAGCGCATCCTCATCTGTACCTGGCGCAAAAATCATCTGCCCACAGTGCTTGAACTGAAACGCCACGGAACCTTCCGCACCCATATTGCCGCCGTGCTTGGAGAACGCATGGCGCACCTCGGCCACCGTGCGCACCTTGTTATCCGTCATGGTGTCCACCATGATGGCCGCGCCGCCAATGCCGTAGCCCTCGTAGCGAATCTCTTCGTAGGACACGCCTTCTAAATTGCCCGTCGCTTTGTCGATGTTGCGCTTGACGGTGTCAATCGGCATATTGGATGCTTTAGCTTTTTCAATCGCAAGGCGCAGCCTAGGATTGGCACTGGGATCGCCGCCGCCGGTACGCGCCGCAACCATAATTTCGCGCACCACGCGAGTCCAAATCTTTTGCCGTTTTTCGTCTTGCCTACCCTTGCGGTGTTGGATATTTGCCCACTTGGAATGACCTGCCACTTTGAATCTCTTTCACAATAAGCGATAAACCCCGCCATAAAGCATGACGAGGCATAATAAATTGTAGTGGTTTCAAAAACTTGGGAGTCTTCAAATGCTAATTCGACTTGTGCTACTGATCAGTGCCGCAGCTGGCGCTGCCCTCATCCTAGCGGGTCAATGGGGGCTGCTGCGCGGCAAAGCACCCAGCGACTTGGGCGTATCTGACGGACGACTCAAACCACCATCGCAAACCGAAAACAGTGTCTCTAGCCAAGCGTCGCTCTATCCAGAACACCCCATGCGGACGTATGCCGAAATCGCACCGCTGAGCTACACGGGCGATGCGGCTTTGGCGTGGAGCAAGCTTGAGCAAGCAGTCGCGGCCTTACCCCGCACCTCAATCATCACCAATGCGACCTCGCCCTCTGGACGCTATTTGTATGCGCAATCGACCACGCTGTTACTTCGATTTACCGATGACGTGGAGTTCTGGCAAGACCCAGCCAATCACGTGATCCATGTGCGCTCTAGTAGCCGTTTGGGGCGAAAGGATTTTGGTGTCAACCGCGCACGCATTGAAGCGGTACGCACGGCCTTTCATGCGACTTAAACTTTTGAGCGCAGCGCAGCAACGACATCGCCAATCACAGGTCGCACGATTTGCACATTGCCAAAGCCTGCGTCCATTGCTGTCATAGAAATGCGGTCATGCGTGGCAATGGCGCGGCTCCCGCGCCAATCGGTGGAGGGCGCAAGCAGCTTGAGATGCGCAATCGATTGACTGCTGCTAAAGAGCCATACATCATCCGCTTGCGGGCTTTGCAAAATGGCGCGGCTCGCATCCGTGAGCACGGGCAAGCGGCGCTCGTAAGTGGAGACAAAATCAACGCTCGCCCCAGCAGCAGCAAGCTGATCTGCCAGCCAAGGGCGACCTTCTGGCTCACCTTGCGCATTCGCGCCGCGCACGACCAGCACACGCTTGCCGCGCCAATCGCGCTGGCTAGCAAGCGTCCAAAGCGCCTCGGAATCAAATTGATTTGACGCAGCAGCGGGCGAGTCAATGCAGCTTGCCTGTATGCCTTGCTGGATAAGGGCTGCACGCGTGCCAAGCCCAGAGACCAAGCAGCGCTTGCCCTCTAGCACTTTGATGTTTTGACTTTGCAAAAAGCCATTCACCGCACTGCGGCTCACACAGACAAACGCATCGTAGTTTTTCGCGGCATCAAAAGCAAACGCCCTGCTGGCAATATCCATAAGCGGCAAAGCCACAGCGGATAAGCCTTCTGCTTGAATAGCGCTCACCCAAGCGGCGCATTCGGGTTCGGGGCGGGTGACGATTGCCCTCATCACATCAGCCGCGCGGCAACAGACTGACCCAAATGCTCCGCTTGACCCAGCGTTGTCACAATCACCCGAGCGTCTGCGCGGCGAATGTGCGCCGTATGCTCATCGCCTAAAGCCGTTTGCAAAAACAAACTATCGCCAACCCACGTAGCGTGCGCTGCCAAAGGCATGGAACAACTCCCACCAAGCGCACGGCTGACCGCTCGCTCGGCAGCCGTTGCCAGCAGCGTTGGCGGATGACTCAGTGGTGCAAGCAGCGCCATCAAGTCGGCGCGATCGGCGCGAATTTCCAGTCCCAGTGCGCCTTGCGCGGCAGCGGGCAACATTTGATTGGTTTCAAACACGGCGCGGATGCGCTGGCCAAGCCCCAAGCGTTTCAAACCTGCGGCAGCTAAAACAATCGCAGCGTAATGGCCCGCATCTAACTTAGCAAGGCGCGTATCCAAGTTGCCACGCAGCGGTTCAATGGTTACATCAGGACGCAACTCTTTGAGCAGCACCGCGCGGCGCAGGCTGGAAGTACCCACCACAGCGCCTTGCGGCAAGTCAGTCAGGCTTGCAAAATCGTTCGACACAAACGCATCACGCGGATCTTCGCGCTCTAAAACGGCGGCCAGCGCAAAGCCATCAGGCAAATCCATTGGCACGTCTTTGAGCGAATGCACGGCAAGATCGGCGCGTCCGTCCAGCAGCGCGGTCTCCAGCTCCTTCACAAACAAACCTTTGCCGCCCACTTTGGAGAGCGTTTTGTCCAAAATTTGATCGCCCAGCGTCGTCATGCCAAGCAGCGTGACCGTGCAGCCCCGCGCTTCTAGCAAAGTTTTAATGTGATTGGCTTGCCACAGCGCAAGGCGTGATTCGCGCGTGGCGATGGTGATTTTTTGGGGCGTGTGAGATGAATGCATGGGCTGGGATAATAACGCTATGAACCAATTAGACACAAAATCCCAAGCGTGGTCGGCGCTGTTCTCCGAACCCATGAGCGACTTAGTCAAGCGCTACACCGCCAGCGTGTTTTTTGACAAGCGTCTGTGGCAAGCGGACATTGCGGGCTCGCTGGCGCACGCCGAAATGCTGGCTGCGCAAACAATCATTAGCGCGGACGACCTCGCCGCCATTGAGCGCGGCATGGCGCAAATCAAAACCGAGATTGAATCGGGCGCGTTTGAATGGAAACTCGATTTAGAAGACGTGCATCTGAACATCGAAGCGCGACTCACGCAGCTAGTTGGCGACGCAGGCAAACGCTTGCACACAGGGCGCTCGCGCAACGATCAAGTCGCAACCGACGTGCGGCTGTGGTTGCGCACGGAGATTGACCTCATCGTTGATTTACTGGCTGCGCTGCAAGTTGCACTGCTTGCCATTGCAGAAAAAAATGTGGCTGTCATCCTGCCAGGATTCACGCATTTACAAGTCGCCCAGCCCGTCAGTTTTGGACACCATATGCTGGCGTATGTGGAGATGTTTGCGCGCGACGCCGAACGCATGATGGACGTGCGTCAACGCGTGAATCGCCTGCCGCTAGGCAGCGCGGCGCTTGCGGGCACGAGCTATCCGCTTGACCGCGAGCGTGTCGCTCAAACGCTTGGCATGGTGGACGACAAAGGCCAGCCACAAGTCTGCCAAAACAGCTTGGATGCGGTAAGCGACCGCGACTTCGCCATTGAGTTTGCGGCAGCCGCCAGCTTGGTGATGATTCACACCAGCCGCTTGTCCGAAGAGCTGATTATTTGGATGAGCCAAAACTTTGGCTTTATTCAAATTGGCGATGCGTTCACCACCGGCAGCTCCATCATGCCGCAGAAAAAAAACCCCGATGTGCCCGAGCTAGCACGCGGCAAAACAGGCCGCGTGGTCGGACATTTAATGGGACTCATCACGCTAATGAAGGGGCAACCCCTGGCCTACAACAAAGACAACCAAGAAGATAAAGAGCCGCTCTTTGATACGGTGGATACGCTCAAAGAAACACTGCGCATCTTTGCCGAAATGATGGCATCCGTCACCATCAAACCCGAAGCGATGGAGCGCGCCGCCAGCAGGGGCTACGCCACCGCGACCGACCTTGCCGACTACATGACCAAGCGCGGATTGCCCTTCCGCGATGCGCACGAAACCGTCGCCAAAGCCGTCAAATACGCCATCCATCAAGGCGTAGATTTAAGCGCCTTGTCGCTTGAAACATTGCAATCGTTTAACGCCAATATCCAAGCAGATGTATTTGAATGCCTGAGCCTGCGTGGCTCGCTAGAGGCAAGAAATACGCTGGGCGGCACAGCACCGAATCAAGTGCGCAAGCAAATTGCGCGGCATCAAACTCGGCTGGCAACTCAAACCTAAACCTAAACCTAAACCTGATCGTGCGCAGCCGCGCCAAACACGCGCTCTTTGAGTTGCGCCAGCTGATCACGTAGCCGCGCGGCTTGTTCAAACTCCAGATTTTTCGCGGCTTCAAACATTTGCTTCTCTAGCTGTTTGATGCGTTTGGCCAGGTCTTTTTCGGTGAACTCTTCCACGCCTGTCGCGCGTAACATATCGCGGCGCTCGGCTTCGCGGGCGGCGTCCTTGCCTGCTTTGCTGCTCATCACGCCATCAATCATGTCGCGAACTTTTTTGTTGATGCCTTGCGGGGTGATGCCGCGCTCAAGGTTGTGGGCGATTTGTTTGGTGCGCCTGCGCTGGGTCTCGCCCATAGCTTTTGTCATGGAGTCCGTGATGCGATCGGCGTACAAAATCGCATGACCATTCACATGACGCGCGGCGCGTCCAATGGTTTGAATGAGGCTTCGCTCGCTGCGCAAAAAACCTTCTTTGTCCGCATCCAAAATCGCAACCAGCGAGACCTCGGGGATATCGAGTCCTTCGCGCAACAAGTTAATACCCACCAGCACATCGAATGCACCAAGGCGCAAGTCACGCAAAATTTCCACACGCTCCACGGTGTCGATATCGCTATGCAAATAGCGCACCTTCACGCCGTTGTCATTCAAGTATTCGGTGAGCTGCTCCGCCATCCGCTTGGTCAGCGTCGTAATCAAAACACGCTCGCCTTTTTTAGTGCGCTCGCGGATCTCGTACAGCACATCGTCCACCTGCGTGGTAGCGGGGCGCACCTCAACGATTGGATCAACCAGCCCCGTCGGACGCACCACTTGCTCGACGATTTGCCCGCTACGCGAGCGCTCGTATTCGGTTGGTGTCGCGCTGACAAAAATCACTTGCCGCATCCGCTGCTCAAACTCTTCAAACTTGAGTGGGCGATTGTCTAAGGCACTTGGCAGCCGAAAACCATACTCCACCAGCGTCGTTTTGCGCGAGCGGTCGCCGTTGTACATGGCGCTGAGTTGCCCCATCATCACGTGGCTCTCGTCAATAAACATCAGCGCATCTTTGGGCATATAGTCGGTCAGCGTGCTGGGCGGCTCGCCAGGCGCAGCGCCCGACAAATGCCGCGTGTAGTTTTCGATGCCCTTGCAATGCCCAACTTCAGTCAGCATCTCCAAATCAAATTTGGTGCGCTGCTCAAGGCGCTGGTGCTCCACCAGCTTGCCCATATCCAGCAGCTGCCTGGCACGCTCCCGTAGCTCTTCTTTAATCGTCTCAATCGCGGCGACAACTCGGTCACGCGGCGTGACGTAATGACTGGCGGGATACACCGTAAAGCGCGGAATGCGGCTTTTGATGCGGCCCGTGAGCGGATCAAATAACTGCAACGTCTCAACCTCATCGTCAAAGAGTTCAATGCGAATGGCCAACTCCGAATGCTCCGCTGGAAACACATCGACCGTATCGCCACGCACGCGAAACATTCCGCGCCCAAACTCGATTTCATTGCGGTCATATTGCATCCGCACCAAGCGCTCAATCACATCACGCTGACTCATTGTGTCGCCCTCGCGCAGCGTCATGATCATGCGGTGATAGCTCTCGGGCTCACCAATACCGTAAATCGCGGAGACCGAAGCCACAATCACCACATCGCGCCGCTCCAAAATGCTCTTGGTACACGACAGGCGCATTTGCTCGATGTGCTCATTAATCGCGCTGTCTTTTTCAATAAACATATCGCGCTGCGGCACATACGCTTCGGGCTGATAGTAGTCGTAGTAGCTGACGAAATACTCGACCGCATTCTTCGGAAAAAACTCGCGGAACTCAGAGTAGAGTTGAGCGGCCAAGGTCTTGTTGTGCGCAAATACCAACGCAGGTTTGCCCATGCGGGCAATCACATTGGCCATCGTAAAAGTCTTGCCAGAGCCCGTGACACCCAGCAAAGTTTGAAACGCTTCGCCATCATTTAAACCCGCCACCAACTTGTCAATCGCCTCAGGTTGATCGCCCGCAGGCGGATACGGCTGGAAGAGTTGGAACGGCGAGCCTTCGTAAGAGACAAACTGCCCGCCGCTGGCCGCATCATCAGTCGAGGCGGTCGTTTGCGGCGCGAGAAGGGTGTTGATTGGGTCAGACATAGGCGCATAGGATAACGCCTATATGATTCTCGCCATGCAAAAAAATAACCCCTCCACCTACATCCGCATCCTCACCATCGCAGGCTCCGACAGCGGCGGCGGCGCGGGCATTCAGGCGGACCTCAAAACCATTGCGGCGCTGGGCTGCTACGGCATGAGCGCCATCACCGCTATCACGGCGCAAAACACGCTTGGCGTGACGGGCATCGAGGCGGTGTCGCCCAAAATGCTGGCGGCGCAAATTGACGCAGTGGTGTCTGACATTGGCGTGGACGCAGTCAAGATTGGAATGCTGCACGACCCCGAGGTCGTCCACGTGGTTGCCGATGCGATCCGCAAATACCAACTGAGCCACAATCTTTCGAGGATTGTGCTAGACCCCGTGATGGTGGCAAGCAGCGGCGACGCGCTCATCGCCCCGCCTACGGTGGCGGTGCTGGTCAAGGAGCTATTTCCACTGGTGACGGTTATCACGCCAAACTTAGATGAAGCCGCTTTGCTCTTGGGGCGCCCGATCAACAGCCGTGCCGAACTAGACGCGGCAGCGCACGATTTAGTTCAACTCGGTGCCAAAGCGGCACTGCTAAAAGGCGGGCATTTGGCGGGCGACGATGTTACCGATGTGCTGCTCGCAAACGGCAAGCTGCACAGCTTTTCCAGCCCGCGCATAGCTAGCCACAACACGCACGGCACGGGCTGCACGCTGTCGTCTGCAATGGCGTGCTATTTAGGCATGGGGCTGCCATTAGACGCAGCCGTTGCCAAAGCGCGAAGCTATATCCTGCAAGCGATTGCGGCAGGTAGCCAGGTAACCATAGGCGCGGGTCACGGGCCACTTAATCATGGCTTTGCGCCTATTGCGATGCAAATTATTTAGCCAGTTTGCGATACGCCGTCGTCAACCCCAGCGTGACGATTAACGCTGGAATCGACTGCCCAATACTTGGGTAAAGCTTAGGTGCAAAGTAAGACACCGCCATGCCAATAAGCCAAATCACGGCAAGCGGCACATTGATGCGCGACTCGGTCGCCCTGCCGCCCGCGCACAGCCACGCGGCAATCACGCCAAAGAGTGGCACAAAGATGGCGCTGAGTGTCAGCAAAAATGGCTCAAGCCCATGCATATCAAGCAGCATGGCCGCCGCAATCGCTGCCACAGCCATTACCTTGCCCCACGTGGGCACGGTGCGCCTCGCCGACAAATGATTGAGCGACACCGCGCCCGAATGCACGTCGCCATAAGCGTTATCAAGCTCATCAATCAAGATTAGCCCAAGCGCAATCAGCCCAAACTGCGCGAGCAACAGCGTGGTCACCAAGTCCGCACTTGGCGCAGCAACGCTTACCACCAGCACGCCCAATCCATAGCACCATATATTGGCAATGGCATAACCGAGCCACGTGCCGCGCAGCGCAGTTTGAGAGCCGCCTGACTCTTTGCCAAAACGCGCGTAGTCGGCCACCAACGGCAACCACGAGACGGGCATGGCCATCACTAAATCAATGGCGGCGATGGTACTCATCGAGCCATTACCTGGCCTGTTCCAAAACGCTGCAAAGCCGCCCGGGTTGCTGCCCGCTTGCAGCACAAACTGAATCGTCAGCCATAGCAACGATAAAACCACCAACGGCAAACCATACTTGCCGATCAATTGACGCACCAATCGCACCATCGAGCCAGCAGCCAGCAGATACAAGGCCACGCCAAAAACCAGCGTCGCCGCATAGGGAATCCACGCCGCCTTGATGCCCGTTGCTTGCGCCAGCATGGCCGCTGTGCCGTCGCGCATAACGACCAGCTCAAACGCCGTCCAGCCCAAGAGCTGCACAACATTTAAAACAATCGGCAGCTTGGCAAAACCAGCGCCAAATGTTTGTTGAATCAGCCCCGCGCTAGAGAGGCCGCGATCCGCCCCCAATTGCGCCACGTAAGCTAAAAATCCTGCCCCCAGAATCGAGCCCAGCACAATCGTTGCCAAAGCCGCTTGCGTTCCCATAGCAGGAATGAGGTACGCCCCAACCTGCATCACCAACAGACCAACACCCAAGCTAAACCACAGCGAGGCGTGATCACGAAAGCCAAAGACACGCTGCTCGCTTGGCATGGGTTGAAGGTTCTTTGTATCAGTCATTATTGTTTCCATCAATGAAAACAGAGAGGCTGGCGAAAAGTCTTGATGCAAAAGTTGAGAATCTTTAGCGACTTTTCTTAGCTTCCCTGCGCGAGCATTACCTCAATCAGGTTCAAAGGGACTTTCTCAGTCGCAATGTCCAAATTGCAACACCCCCAGCGAAAGAGTGATTCTATACTTAGCCAGATGAACAATCGGATCACATGGGCATGAAAATCGGCATCGCAGGCGCAGGCTTACTCGGGCGATTGTTAGCATTTAAGCTCGCCCACGCGGGGCATTCGGTCACGGTATTTGACCGGGCCGCAAGCCCCGAGCAAAGAGGCGCTGCGGGCTGGACGGCAGCGGGAATGCTCTCACCCATGGCGGAGTTAGAGACCGCCAACCTTGCGGTGTTTGAACAAGGCGTGCGCTCGCTTGATTTGTGGCAAAGCATCGTCACTGAATTACGCAAAGTCGCGCCCGAGCATCCCGTGATGTTCAAACAACTTGGCAGCTTGCTCATTGCGCACAAGGGTGACGAAGGCGCAGCCAAGCGCATGCTCGATTTGCTGGCGCACAAAACACCGCCCAAGTATGCGCCCCATGCCCCGCAAGCCTTATCACGCGAGGCTTTGCAAACAACCGAGCCAGCAGTTCACACCGCTTCACGCGCATGGCTATTACCGCTTGAAGGACAAATCGACACGGTGCAAGCGATGACAGCACTCACGGCTGCGGCAACCAAACTAGGAGCAACTTGGCGCTGGGGCGAGACCGTCACTCAGCTGGAACAAGGAATGATTGAGACGACCCCGCTCGAACGGATTGATCCGAGTGAACCGAGTGATTCGAGTGAGCCGATTGAGCCAATTGAGCCAATTGAGCCGAGTGATTCGAGTGATCCGAGTGAGCCGAGTGATCCGATTGAGCCGATTGAGCCGATTGAGCCGTTCGGGCTGAGCCTGTCGAAGCCCATAGCGTACAAAGCCCTTCGACAAGCTCAGGGCGAACGGTCTGTGTACACATTCGATTCAGTTTTCGATGTACGCGGCACAGGCGCACGCCCTGACTGGCAAGTGCGCGGAGTCCGTGGAGAAATCCTTTGGTTGCACGCGCCCAGCGCAGCACTCCAGCGCCCGATTCGGCTCTTGCATCCGCGCCACCGCGTGTACCTTGTGCCAAGGGAAGGCAACCGCATCGTGGTGGGTGCCAGTGAAATTGAAAGCGAAGATCGCTCGCCCATTTCGCTACGCAGCACGGTGGAGCTACTCGCTGCGGCGCACAGCGTCATCCCAGAACTTGCCGAAGCCCGCATCATCCATAGCGAGACCAATCTGCGCCCTGCCCTGCCCGATAATCTGCCCCGCATGGAGTCAACTGGCGGACTCACGCGCATCAACGGACTCTTTCGCCACGGCTGGCTGATTGCGCCAGCACTTGTGGAGCAAGCCTTAGAGAATTTATGAACAGCACCATCAGCATTACTTTGAACGGCGAGGCACGCGCCGAGCCAAGCGGAATAAGCCTTGCAAGCCTCATCGCCGCGCTAGGCCATACCCCGCAAGCTCTAGCGACAGCGGTCAATCAAGTTTTTGTACCACGCACCGAGCGCGAGCAGCGCATCCTCATTGAGGGCGATGCGGTGTTTACTTTTCAGCCGATTACGGGTGGGTGATACCTTAGCCAGCCATAAATTACAAAAACTTATATAATTTGAAATCATGTAGTTGAACAACATGAAGCCACTCAACTTCCGTGCCAGTAGCCTGAATGATTTGATGTCGTTTTCTGAAAGTGCTAAACGGCGAGCAGGATTTGAGCTTGACAAAGTGCAACGCGGTGAGCAACCCAGTGACTTCAAGCCTATGTCCAGCATTGGTAAGGGCGTGGAGGAAATCAGGTTGCGAGACGAGTCAGGTACTTACCGCGTCATTTATGTCGCGAGATTTGCGAATGCTGTCTACGTACTGCACTGCTTTCAAAAGAAGACGCAGCAAACGGCCAAGCGGGACATTGCTTTGGCGACGCAAAGACTAAAAGATTTATTGATTGAAAGGGGCAACTAGGATGACTGCAAATACCAACCAAACATTCACCAGCGTATGGGATGCCATTTCGAGCACGCCACAAGAGGCTGCCAACATGAAAGCCAAATCGCTGCTTCTGATGGCGCTACAAAAATGGCTCGCCAAGTTTGAAGGCACACAAAAAGACGCTGCCGTGCTATTGAGCATTTCGCAGCCACGTCTCTCAGATTTGAAGCGCGGCCATATCGATTTATTTTCTTTGGACACCCTACTAAACATGGCAGATCTAGCAGGTATGTCACCGACTGTACAAGTGAAATTGCCGCGCGTAGCGCGGGCAATACCCAGTCACAAGCCTCGTGCTGCAAGGCCTGCGAGGCGTATTGCTACATTGGCATAACTTTACTCAACCTCGTCCGCGTATGAATTCTCATCCTTACAAACTCAGCATCAAGCGTAAGGTGGAATTGAAGCCTTGCGAGACGGATTGCATCATCACAGATTCAAGACAAAAAATCATCCCAGAATGACCATAAACTCCACACTCAAACTAGGCAACGCCGAACTCACCAGCCGCTTCTTCATAGGCACGGCGCTTTATCCTTCGCCGCAAGTCTTGTCCGATGCGATTGCCGCCTCGGGCGCGGAAGTGGTTACCGTGAGCCTGAAGCGTCAACTCGGGCATAGCGGCTCGCAAGGCGCGTCTAGCGCGGCTTCCAACGATTTTTATGCGTCGATTAAAGCCAGTGGCGCACGCCTGTTGCCCAACACCGCAGGCTGCCGCACGGCACGCGAGGCGATCACTTTGGCGCAGATGGCGCGGGAGGTGTTTGGTACGAATTGGATCAAGTTAGAGGTGGTGGGCGACGAGTACACGCTGCAACCCGATCCGTTTGAACTCGTCACTGCCGCCGCGCAGCTGACGCGCGATGGCTTTGAAGTTTTTCCCTATTGCACCGACGACTTGGTGAGCTGCCAGCGCTTGCTGGACGTGGGCTGCCGCATCTTGATGCCGTGGGGCGCACCGATTGGGTCGGGGCAAGGATTGATCAATCCATACGCGCTGCGCACCTTGCGCTCGCGACTGCCTGATGCCGTGCTGGTGGTGGATGCGGGCATTGGTTCGCCGTCCGATGCGGCCGAGGCGATGGAGCTGGGTTTTGACGCGGTGCTACTCAATTCTGCGGTGGCGCTGGCGCATGATCCTGTCGTCATGGCTCGCGCTTTTAAGCTGGCGATTGAAGCGGGCAGGCTGGGCTACGAAGCGGGCGTGATGGCGAAGCAAGACATGGCGGTGGCGACCACGCCCGTCACGGGTCAGCCATTTGTGCTGTGAGCGCGACGATGACGTCTGAATTCATATCAACCGATCTTGCAACAGGCTGGATTCACTACGAAGCGGATGAGTCGTTTAGCGAGTCCGCATTCGCCCATGCCAAAAGTTTGGGATTTATCGACATCGAAGCGCACGTGATTGCCCGCATGTCAATCAGGGCAAGGCTTCCCAGCATCACCCCTTTGCAAGCCAAGGCGGACGTGGCTTTCCAGCCATTGCTCGATAAAAACTTGGGGCTTTATGTCATCGTCGATTCAAGCCATTGGGTGACGCGCGTGCTTCAAGCTGGCGTGAAAACAGTGCAGCTTCGCATGAAGGATGCCGCGCACGGCGACTTGCGCCGCGAGATCAAAACCAGCATTGCGGCCGCCCACACCTACGGCGCACAACTCTTTATCAATGACCACTGGCGGCTGGCCCTGGAAGAAGGCGCTTATGGCGTTCACATTGGACAAGAAGATTTAGACAACATCGGGGGTGCGCAGCTGCAAGCCATAGCCGATCAGGGTTTGCGCCTTGGCATCAGCACGCACGCCTACTGGGAAGTGTGCAAAGCGCTGGCGATTCGCCCCAGCTATATCGCGTGCGGCCCGATACACCCCACCTTTGCTAAAGCCATGCCGTGGATACCGCAGGGCAATGGCAACCTTGCGTATTGGTGTAGCAAGCTCCATCCTTTGGGTATTCCGGTCGTTGCCATTGCGGGCATGGATGCAGCGCGTGCCACCGAGGCCATGCGCTGCGGCGCATCCAGCGTTGCTGTGATTAGCGCGGTCACTGCTGCGGCCGATCCTGAGAGCGTCATTGGCGAACTGCAAGCCGCTATCGCGCTTGGACGCACGCTGCCGAAATGGCCTGTACCCAACTTAGCCAGACCAACACTGACGAAAGACACACCATGACTTCACCACTTGAATCCGCCACTTGCTCACCCCTGCTCTGCCCCAGCGGCACGCTGCGAGCCTCCATCAATTTAGGCAATCCAATTTTGGCTAACAAAAACGCCGCCACGGGCGAGGTGTTTGGCGTGTCGGTGGACTTGTCACGCGAGCTTGCCAAGCGGCTAGGCGTGGCGCTTGAGCTCAAAGTATTTGATGCCGCAGCCAAGTCGGTTGCAGCGGTTACTAACAACGAAGCGGACATCGGGTTTTTTGCGATTGATCCACTGCGCGGCGAAGGCATTCGCTTTACCGCCGCCTATATTCACATCGAGGGCTACTACCTGGTGCGGCAACACTCGCCGCTGCAACTGAATGAGGACGTGGACAAAACGGGCATTCGGATTACCGCCGCCAAAGGTAGCGCCTACGATTTATTTTTAACGCGCCATTTGAAGCACGCCACGCTGGTACACGCGACCACGTCGCAAGCCGTCACAGATACGTTTTTGCAAAACAGTAGCGATGTGGCAGCAGGCGTGCGGCAGCAATTGGAGTCGGATATCGAGCGACTCTTGGGCCAAGAAAAACTGCGTTTACTCAACACCAACTTTATGGTCATTGCGCAGGCTATGGGCATTCCGAACCATCGCGGCGAAGCAGCAACCAACTATGTGCGTCATTTTGTTGAAGAGATGAAGCGCTCGGGCTTTGTGGCGGAGTCACTCAAGCGGCACGGTATTGTGGGCGCGGCGGTTGCGCCTTCAAGCAGCGCCTCCTTCGCGCCGCTGGCTTAAACATCAATCACTTAAAATCAAATCCTTTGCACTTTAGGATTTGACTATGTCTCTTTTCTCCGCCGTTGAGCTTGCCCCGCGTGACCCGATTTTGGGTTTGAATGAACAATTTAATACCGACACCAATCCCAAAAAAGTCAATCTTGGTGTGGGCGTTTATTTTGATGATAACGGCAAGCTTCCACTGCTGCGCTGCGTGCAAGAGGCAGAAAACGCCATGATGCAAAGCCCCAAGGCACGTGGTTATTTGCCAATTGATGGCATTGCGGCTTACGACAAAGCGGTGCAGTCACTCGTCTTTGGTGCGAGCAGCGAGGCCTACACATCCAACCGCGTGGCAACCGTTCAAGGACTTGGCGGCACTGGCGGACTCAAAATTGGCGCGGACTTTTTAAAGCGCATGAATCCAAACGCCAAAGTTTTAATCAGCGATCCAAGCTGGGAAAACCACCGCGCACTCTTTACCAATGCAGGCTTCACCGTCGAGACCTACGCCTACTACGACGCAGCGCTCAGGAATGCGGGCGGCATTCACTTTGCTGGAATGCTAGCTAGCCTCAACCAAGCCGCAGCAGGCACGATTGTTGTGCTGCATGCGTGCTGCCATAACCCCACGGGCTACGACCTTACAGCCGCGCAGTGGAAGGAAGTGATTGCGGTTGTCAAAGCACGCAACCTCACCGCCTTTTTGGATATGGCTTATCAAGGCTTTGGTTATGGCTTGGCAGAAGACGGCGCAGTCGTTGGTCAATGCATTGCCGCAGGACTTGATTTTTTGGTCTCCACCAGCTTTAGCAAAAGCTTCAGCTTGTACGGCGAGCGTGTGGGCGCTTTGTCCGTGGTTTGCACCGATCAAGAAGAAGCCGCCCGCGTGCTCTCGCAGCTCAAAATCGTCATTCGCACCAACTACTCCAACCCGCCAACCCACGGTGCGTCCGTGTGCGCGGCCGTGCTGACAACGCCCGCTTTGCGTGCCTTGTGGGAAGAGGAACTGGCAGAGATGCGTGTGCGGATTAAAGCCATGCGCACGGGCTTGGTCGATGGACTCAAAGCAGCGGGCGTGAAAGAAGACATGAGCTTTATCACAAAGCAAATTGGCATGTTTAGTTACTCAGGTTTATCAAAAGAACAAATGATTCGACTACGCACCGAGTTCGGCATCTACGGCGTTGACTCAGGTCGTCTTGCGATCTCGGCGCTCAACACCAAAAACCTTGGCTACGTGTGCGAGAGCATTGCCAAAGTGATGGCATGCGCATGACGACGCACACGTCAGTTCGCACACGCATTGCGCCCTCACCAACGGGCTTTCTACACCTAGGTACTGCACGCACAGCCCTTTATTCATGGGCTTTTGCACGGCATCATGGCGGCAAGTTTGTACTGCGGATTGAGGACACCGATGTAGCGCGATCCACGCAGGATTCGGTCAATCAAATTCTTGCGTCCATGAAATGGCTAGGACTCGATTACGACGAGGGCCCGATCTACCAAATGCAACGCCTTGCGCGGTATCAAGCGGTGATTGATCAGTTGATTGCGAGCGGCCAAGCCTACCGCTGCTACAGCACACCTGCTGAACTGGATGCCGTGCGCGAAGCCAAAAAAGCACGCGGCGAAAAACCACTCTACGACAACCGCTGGCGACCCGAAGCTGGCAAAACCTTGCCAGACGTGCCTTTGGACGATTCTGGCCAGCCACTTCCTTTTGTAGTGCGTTTTAAAAATCCTGCGGATGGTGACGTGACGTGGATGGATTTAGTGAAAGGCGAAATCACAATTAACAACCGCGAAATTGATGACCTCATCATCCAGCGGCAAGCCCCCGAAGGAGCGCCAACGGGCGCTCTAGGCATTCCGACCTACAACTTCGCAGTGGTCGTGGACGATTGGGATATGCAAATTAGCCACGTCTTTCGCGGCGACGAACACATCAACAATACGCCGTGGCAAATCAATATTTTTAAAGCACTTGGTGCGCCGCTGCCGCAGTTTGGGCATTGCCCCGTGATTTTGGGTGACGATGGACAAAAGCTCTCCAAACGCAGGGGCGCGGTCAGCGTGACGGCTTACGAAGAAAACGGCTATTTGCCTGAAGCCATGCTCAACTATTTAGCGCGGCTAGGTTGGAGTCACGGCGATCAAGAGCTCTTTACGGTTGAGCAAATGGTGGCGTGGTTTGATGGCACGCATTTATCCAAAAGCCCAGCGCAGTGGGATCCCGCCAAGCTTTTATGGGTCAACGCGCAATGCATGAAGCAAGCCGACAACGCACGGCTGGCGGGGCTTGTAGCCGAGCAACTAACGAAACGCGGCAGCGCGCCAACGCCCATTCGCGCCGAGCCTGTCGAAGCGTCACTTGCCAATATCTGCGCCCTATTTAAAGACCGCTGCGAAACAATCCTGCAACTAACCGACTGGGCAAACGTGTTCTATACCGAGCCAGATCGCAGCACGGACAGCTACCAAACCGAGCGAGCGCAGCACGTCACAGATGCCGTCAAACCCGCTATCGCGCTTTTAGCAACCAAACTACAAGCCTTGTCAGATCTGGCTTGGGACAAAGCGGGCATTGCGGCGGCAATCAAAGCAACTCTCGCCGAGACAGGTCTCAAAATGCCGCTATTGGCCATGCCTGTCCGCGTACTGGTTGCGGGCAAAGCACAAACACCTGCTGTGGATGCCATGCTTGCGCTATTTGACTCAAAAACAGTGCTGCGCAGGTTGAGCCATGCATAAATTCAAGCTATAATCTAAGGCTTGATTGAATTCAACGGTTGGGTTTGGTAAACAAGAATCTGAATCAGCGACGACTCAGGGTCAGCGAGTTGGGGGTATAGCTCAGTTGGTAGAGCGCTTGCATGGCATGCAAGAGGTCAGCGGTTCGATTCCGCTTACCTCCACCAGAGGATTTAATCAAAATGTAGAAATTGCCTCAAATTTTTGACCCTATCGTCTAGAGGCCTAGGACATCACCCTTTCACGGTGAGTACCGGGGTTCGAATCCCCGTAGGGTCGCCACTTAATGCGGAGTGGTAGTTCAGTTGGTTAGAATACCGGCCTGTCACGCCGGGGGTCGCGGGTTCGAGTCCCGTCCACTCCGCCATTTAATAGATAAGCCTCTTAGTTCGTTTGCGCTAAGAGGCTTTTTATTTTTCAGCGTAGCACCTACGCGCTATCACACACCCAGCCCCCAAGCAAGCCATCCACGACGCAATTGCCGAGGATCAAAAAGCCTACGACCATGCCGCGCTTGACTTGGTGCAGATCAAAGGCTTAGAACGGGTATTTGTTGATGAGGTCGAAGCTCGCAAAAACCAGCACTTTCTGAAGCCAGAGCGCAAGCAAGAATTGGCATGGAAGCAGGTCACCAAAGAAGAGGCTTTTGAGAAAATGACGCTGCTACTGCCTGCGCTTACCTATGTTGGGGATGATGAGTGGGAAGCGCCGAGACCGAGGAAATTGGCGATGTAGTGCTCATGTTTAGCCCGCGCACATGCATGCCAAATGGTAGGGCTTAACTTAGTCAGACTTTTCACTTGAGTCTTTATTCATTGAAGTAAGGTAACAATTCGTTGCTCCCAGTCTTGACCATGAATGATTCGTCGTTCATATAGAGAATTTTGAATGATTTCTCTTTTTGTGAGTTGGGCAATTCTTTCCCAATCGTTCCCAAGAACATAAGTGGCGTTACCAAAATCTGGACATTCCAATAAATAAAAATTCTTTTTGGGAAAGCCGTAAACAAAGTAACCACCAAATCCAGCGCTTCCACTAGCAATAAAGTTAGGATTGAATTTGGCAATGTGTGAATTTCTTTGAGTAATTACTGCTTTTTGGCTATCACTCTTACGCAAAAGCCGCTCATTGATGGTGGCCCTCACTCTATCCCAAGGATAAGTTCCAGCAGGCAAAATTTCCCAGTTCAATTTTTTATACGTTAAAGCTGGCTCAATGGTTTCGCCATAGACATCAAACTTGCCAAACAGCTCTAAAAATAAATTAGCAACGTGGATTAGTTGCGCTTCGTCCTCTGCAGAGGTCATTTTTTGACTGAGTAAAACAAGACTGCCATCCTTGGACTTCATTAGAGTTAAACATACCTCAGGTGCTTCAATGTAGTCTCTAGGATAAACACTGCGTGTTTGAAATACAAATCCCGAATGTGAGTGCCCATGCCAATCTGTCCAAGTTCGATATTGATGAAACACTTTAGGGATCATCGGAAGATCACGTCTAATTTTTTCTTTACCGTTGGCGTTGAAATCTGATATACGTCCCATAGCAATAGGAAGAAGGACTTGCCCTGCTTCGAGAGGAGTAACAAATCCAATTTTTAGTAGTGTGGACTCGTGTTCCGCAGCTGGTATCCCAAAATAAAAAACTGCGCGATTATTTATGAGCGATGCAAATTGAGATATTGTTCGAACGCGTTTACTGGAAAACATTGAAGCTCCTTGTTTGTTTAAAAGTACGCTGTACCACTTTAAGTATACTAAAAAAACAAACAGTTTTATCTTGATGAGCGACTGCGTACCATATAAAATTTTCAAAGCTCGGTGCTACACTTCATCCCCACACATTTCAAAACCCCCGCACAAGCGGAAAAACGGATTTTTTGAAGGTGGAATTGAATGAGCGGACTGTCAAAAAGTCGTCCCGTCCACTCCGCCATTTAATAGATAAGCCTCTTAGTTCGTTTGCGCTAAGAGGCTTTTTCTTTTAGCCTAAAACTCGATTTTTTCCATTTATACGGTTGATGTAGCACCTACTTGGGTTTAATTTTCATGTCTATCGCTGGGTCAGTAGCGGCGCTAAGTTTCACAATCGCTGGCTTACGCCAGTTGAATTTGTCGGCTGCGCCTTTGCGGATGCTGGGGTGAATTTGAATTTTGCAGGGATGACCATGTAGCGAAGCGGTACTGCCTTCTTTTTTGATAAACAGGCTGTTTTATTTCTATGCGATGTAAAGAAATGTTAAGAAATGTGCTGTATAGTATACTTTTTTTAAAGGGGAGTATAATAATGTTCGCTAAAATTTCAATTGTTATTTCTGCTCTGATTTTTGGTGCTTGCGCCGCACCTCCACAGTATAACTGGGTGAAAACTGGTGTCACAAATACAGATAGAGATACGGCTGTTTCTGAGTGTCAATATCAAATTAAGTTGAATAAAACTGATTCAACTCACCAAAGTGAGTTGCTGAAACTTTGCATGCAAGGTAAGGGATTCCGCTTGAGGCAAGTTAATTAGTCACCCCCGAGAAACGCACTTTCCAGTTCACGTAACGAATGAACCTAGCCACAAAAATAGACCGTCAATTCCTTTGAGGGCTTTAATCAACGTCAAAGGAATTGACGGTCTATTTTTATGGCAAGGTTCATATTTTCTGAGCGATCTTTAATGAGTCCGTTTGAGATTGAGCTTTAAATTGGTCTGGATTTTTTAGCCTCGAATTGCAACCGAATTTCAATATTTTCGTGCGCCAAAGCAATTGATTTTCGTTTTCCGTGGCCCGCATGGACACACTCCTGAACGGCAAGGAGTCCAATCTTTTCAAGAACTTTCACGTCGCGACTGACAGCACTTCTTTCCCTGTTTAACTCATTAGCCATCGCCTCGATGGAGTGAACTTCGTCTACACGGCAGACGTACTCCATGATTCGAGCACGCGAATCTACGAGAGCCTCTCTCATAGTGTCAGGAGCAACATACATCACGCTGCGCGGTTGGATAACCTCTCCACGTTCTGCTTGCTCTAACGCGCTTTGCACACTGGCGAATAGTTCGGCTTCACCACCAATTTGAACGTGATGTGGAATATGAAAGTTTTCATCAGTGAATCCAGCTGGTGATTTTTTTTCTTTCATTTTATTTTTCATCTCAATACCCCTTTTTGTAATGTTGCTTCATCCAAGTCAGAATTCTCTGAAACCGCTCTTTAGTTTGGCTCACAGACACAAAGTTTTTGTTATGACTCACGTTGCCCATCCAATGTCGATGATGTTTTGTTGGATGCCCTAGATACGCATGAGCATTGTCGAAGCCCACAACTCGACCATCATCTACGCTGCAAATGTTGTCATTGATGTATGCCATCGCGTAAGAAGTAATCGCAAGCGTATGTTGGTTTTGCCAAAGTTGTACGCGGACAGTACCGCCTCCTTTGGTTCGCGCTCTTTCATCAAGAATTAATATTTCAGCCATGCTGGAATTCTACACGCCTGAAATATATTGGCTAGGGCTTTAATCCTTCACCCACTCCAAAGGCCATTGACCTGACAGATAGTTTTGTAGCCACAGTGCGCAGGTCAAGGTTTTAGAGTCGGTAATCGCGCCGTCGCGGCTCCACGCTAATACTTGCTCGGGTTTGGCGCTGAAGACATCTAAAAACTCTTCGCTATCTAATTTTTGCTTGCCCGCCGTTAAGTTTTTGGCGAAATAAATATGAATGACCTCGTTGGTATACGCAATGGCGATGTGCATCTTGCCTGCATACGCCCACTCGCTCGCCGTGTAGCCGGTCTCTTCTAAGAGTTCGCGCTTGCCGCAAGCCAGCGGCGCTTCGCCTGCGTCTAGCTTACCTGCTGGGAATTCAATAAACACTTGGCTTAGCGGATATCGGTACTGGCGTTCTAATAAGACTTCGCCGTTATCCAAAATCGGAATAATGACGACAGCACCAGGATGAATAATGTGTTCACGCATGGCAGTTTTGCCATTTGGCAGTTGCACCACATCGTGCTTGACGTGCAAAAAATCACCCTGATACACCAACTCGCTACTGACCGTGGTTTCGATCAGATGTTTGTCGCGATCTTGGGGGTTAGTCATTTATGACGCAGCAAATAGCGATAGACAAAACTAGGAAAGGCTAGCGTTACAAATAGCGCAAAAGTGATGGCGTAAAACTCCCAGCCTTGACCTGTTGTTTTGCCCAAATTCGACTCGATTGCAAAGCCGATCAAGCCTACGGCAAAATAAGCTGCAATGAGCGCAACTGCTCGCCAAGGCAGACTGGTTGTGCCTTTGCCCGTTAGAGTGCGAAGCGCGAAGGGAAGATTTGCAGCAAAAAAAGCGAGGCAAATCACAAAATAGACATAGCCCGTTTGTGACATAGACTGTGACCGTTGAGGCTTTAGTTTTTAAGCATTTGGCTGATAACGCCAAAGCACAAATCCATAAGACCGCTGGGTAGCAACCCAAGGACAAACAGCAAGGCTGCGTTGAGTCCCAGCACCACACTCACATCTTTGGCAGGCGTGATGCCTGCGGTTTGTGCAGGACTATCGAAATACATGACTTTGACGACGCGCAAATAGTAAAACGCGCCGATGAGCGACATGATTACGGCAAAAATGGCAAGGCCAATGAGTACGGTGCTTCCCGTTGTAATAAGCGCTTGCAATACCGATAACTTGGCATAAAAACCAACCAAGGGCGGAATGCCTGCGAGCGAGAATAAACAAGTGGCCAACACGCCTGCATAAAGCGGACTGCGCTGATTCAGTCCAGCCAAATCACTGATCTCTTCGCTTTCAAAGCCTTGACGCGAAAGCGCCAGCATCACGCCAAACGTTGCCAGTGTGGTGAGCACATAGGTGATGATGTAGAACATCGCCGCGCTGTACGCATTGGCCGCGCCAGCGACGTTTTTATCAACCACGCCCGACATCAAACCCAAGAGCACAAAGCCCATTTGGGCAATCGTAGAGAACGCCAGCATACGTTTAAGGTTGGTTTGCGCAATAGCTGCCAAGTTGCCCACGACTAATGAGGCAACCGATAACAGGAACAACATTTGCTGCCAATCTGCCGCTAGCGGCAGTAAGCCCTCCACCAGCAAGCGAATCACGATGGCAAACGCCGCCAGTTTGGGAGCGCCGCCAATCATTAGCGTGACGGCGGTCGGTGCGCCGTGATACACATCTGGAACCCACATATGGAACGGCACAACGCCCAGTTTGAATGCCAAACCAGCCACGATAAAGACCAGTCCAAAGACCAGCAATTGGTGCTCTAAATGACCAGTGGACACCGCCTTAAAAATAGCGGAGAGCTCAAGCGAACCCGTCGCTCCATAAATCATGGAGAGGCCATAAAGCAAGAAGCCGCTGGCAAGTGCGCCCAGCACAAAATATTTCATCGCAGCTTCGGTTGACTGCGCGTGGTCGCGGCGTAGCGCAACGAGCGCATAACTGGATAAGGTGAGCAACTCAAGCCCCAGATAAATGACGAGTAGATGATTGCCATCGATCATCACGTACATGCCCAGCAAGGAGAACATGGCAAGCGTAAAAAACTCACCACCCACGCCGTCTTTGGCGTCGGTTGATCCCAGCATCCCACGCGCCTGTGCATACGGGCGACCATAGACCAAAGTCACTGCTGTGGCGAGCGTAGCAAAGCACTTGAGCCAATTGCCCATCGGGTCGCTGACCACCATGCGGTTAAAGCCGTAGAGCGTGCCGCTGCCTGCGGCGTGAACCAAAGAAAGTGCTAAGAAGCCAAGCGTCACAAGGCTTAGCACGTAGGTCGTTGTACGACCCGCGCTTTTTACACCCAGATCAATGAGCGCAATCACGCAGATGGCAACAAGCAAAATGATCTCGGGTGAGATAGCAATCCAACTGAATTTATCAATCATGTTCGGGGCTCAAGTAGTTGGTTATTTCAATTTAGTCGTGGCGAGATGCCTCAGCAAATCGGTCACCGATGCATCCATGATTTGCGTAAACGGCAGCGGATACACGCCCATGTACAGCACGGCGGCCGCAAGCAAGCTCATAACAAAAAATTCGCGCGAGTTGATGTCTAGCATCTCTTTGACGTGGTCGTTGCCCACGGGGCCTAGGTACACGCGCTTGAACATCCACAGCGTATAAGCTGCGCCAAAAATAAGCGCCGTCGCCGCCAGCAAACCAATCCAAAAATTCGCTTTGACGCTAGCCAAAATCACCATCCACTCGCCCACAAAGCCCGCCGTTGCTGGCAAGCCGCAATTTGCCATCGCAAACAAAAGCGCAAACGCCGTGAACTTGGGCATGGAATGAATCACCCCGCCGTAGTCCGCAATTTGGCGCGAATGCATACGGTCGTAGAGCACGCCAATGCCAAGGAACATCGCGCCCGAGACGAAACCATGCGCAATCATTTGCACAAGACCGCCTGCCATGCCGAGGTCACTAAAGATAAAGAAACCCAGCGTCACAAAACCCATGTGCGCGACTGATGAATAAGCGACTAACTTTTTCATGTCCTGCTGCACCATCGCCACCAAGCCCACGTAGATCACGGCGATCAACGAGAGCGTCACAATGAGCCAAGCCCACTCATGCGAAGCGTCGGGCGCAATCGGCATCGAGAAACGCAGGAAGCCATAAGCACCCAGCTTGAGCATGATGGCGGCCAACACGGCAGAGCCGCCCGTGGGCGCTTCCACGTGAACGTCAGGCAACCATGTGTGGACAGGCCACATGGGGACTTTGACCGCAAAGGCTGAGAAGAACGCAAAGAAAAGCAGCGTTTGCTCCTTCATGGTCAGTGGCAATTGATGCCACGCCAAAATATCAAAACTATTGCCTGCGGCGTTGTACAAATAAATCAGCGCAATCAAGGTCAGTAGCGAACCCAGCAGCGTATAGAGGAAAAACTTAAACGCCGCGTAGATTTTGTTTTGCCCGCCCCACACACCAATGATGAGGTACATCGGGATGAGTGTTGCTTCAAAAAAGACGTAGAACAGCATTCCGTCTAGCGCACAAAACACGCCAATCATCAGCCCCGACAAAATCAGGAACGCCGCCATGTATTGATTGACGCGCGTCGTAATGGACTCCCAGCTGGCGATCACCACAATCACGGTAATGAAGGCGGTGAGCGGCACAAACCAAAACGAAATGCCGTCAATGCCAAGGTAGTAATTCACGTTGAGGTGGCTAATCCAAGACGTTTTTTCGACGAACTGCATCGCTGATGTACCCAGCTTAAATCCATCGTAAATCGGTAGGGTTACTAACAGCCCCATGACTGCGCCGATTAAGGCAATCCAGCGCACCATTGTGGCTTGCGTGTCACGACCAAATGCAAGCAAGAAAGCGCCAAAGGCAATTGGAATCCAAATCGCGAGCGATAAAAAAGGAGTGGTGTTCATTATTTAGCCATCCACACAAAATAAGTCATCAGCACAAAGATGCCCACAATCATGGACAGTGCATAGTGGTAGAGATAGCCCGTTTGCAAGCGACGAACAATGTTCGAGAAACAGCCCACCAGCTTCCAAGAGCCGTTGACAATGCCGCCGTCAATGATGCGCTGATCGCCCTGCTTCCAAAGCCCTGTGCCAAGCATTCGTGCGCCGCGTGCGAGCACGTTTTCGTTAAACCAATCAAGGTAATACTTGTTCTCAAGCAACTTGTAGATCGGCTGCACACGTGCCTGAATCTTGGCTGGCAGCGCTGTATTGACCATATACAAGTAGTACGCCAAAGCCACACCCGCAATGGCGAGCCACAGCGGCAAGGTAGTCACGGCGTGCAAAGCCATTTGTGTCGCACCGTGGAAGTCTTCCGCCAACTCCTTCATAGCAGGATGCGCCGCTTCATTCACAAAAATAGCGCCTTTGAAGAAATCGCCAAACAACATCGGCGAGATGGCGAAGAAACCAATCACAACAGATGGGATGGCCAAGAGCACCAGCGGAAGCCATACGACCCACGGGCTTTCGTGTGGCTTGCTGCTGTGTCCATGATCGCTATGCTGGTCGGCATGGGCAGCGTGATGATCGTCGTGCTGCGCATCTGGGTTTTGGTCATAGCGCTCTTTGCCGTGAAAAACCAAAAAGTACATACGGAACGAATAAAACGCTGTCACGAAAACGCCCGCCAGCACCGCAAAGTTAGCAAAGCCTGAACCCCACAGATGACTGAAATGAACCGCCTCAATGATCGAGTCTTTGGAGTAAAAACCTGCAAAGAAAGGCGTACCAATCAGTGCCAGTGAGCCGAGTAAAGAAGTGATCCAGGTGATCGGCATATATTTACGCAAACCACCCATAAAGCGGATATCTTGATTGTGGTGGCAGCCCATAATGACCGAACCCGCGCCAAGAAACAGCAAGGCTTTGAAGAAAGCGTGTGTCATCAAATGGAACACCGCCACCGAGTACGCCGATGCGCCCAGCGCCACCGTCATATAACCCAGTTGCGAGAGCGTCGAGTACGCCACTACGCGCTTAATGTCGTTTTGAATGATGCCCAAAAAGCCCATGAACAGTGCCGTGATCGAACCAATCACGATGATGAAAGACAGCGCTGCGTCGGATAGCTCAAACAGCGGCGACATACGTGCCACCATAAAGATGCCAGCGGTCACCATAGTTGCAGCATGAATCAAAGCAGAAATCGGCGTTGGACCTTCCATTGAATCGGGCAACCACACGTGCAGCGGAAATTGCGCCGACTTGCCCATCGCGCCGATGAATAGGCAAATGCAAATCACAGTAACCAGCATCCAGTCCGTACCAGGCAAAGACAGCTTTGCCAACTCAGACGACTTGGCAAACACTTCCGCGTAATCGAGCGAACCTGTGAAAGCAACGATCAGTCCGATGCCCAGTATGAAACCAAAGTCACCCACGCGGTTCACCAAAAAAGCTTTCATATTGGCAAAAATAGCGGTCGGCTTGTTGAACCAAAAACCGATGAGTAAGTACGACACCAAGCCCACAGCTTCCCAACCAAAAAAGAGCTGAAGCAAGTTGTTACTCATCACCAGCATCAACATGGCAAAAGTAAACAGCGAGATATAAGCGAAGAAGCGGTTGTAGCCTTCGTCTTCCTCCATGTAGCCAATGGTGTAGATGTGTACCATCAGCGACACGAAGGTGACCACGCACATCATCATGGCGGTCAAGCTATCAACTAAAAAACCAACCTCCATTTTGAGATGACCAATGACCATCCATTGATAAACCGTGGCATTGAAAGTTGCCCCGTCAATCACTTGCTTGAGCACCAGCGCAGAGAGAACAAACGACAGCAGCACGCCCAGCACCGCGATGGTATGTGTCAGGCGTTTGCCAATCCAATTGCCGCCAAGTTTGGTGCCCCATACGCCCGTGAGGATGGCACCCATTAACGGGGCAAAGGCGATAGTAAGAAGCGTTGAAGCTGAAAGTGTTTGACTCATCTGATTAACCCTTCAACTCGTTCAGTTCTTCAACGCTAATGCTGTGCTTGTTACGGAACAACAGCACCAAAATCGCAAGACCAATAGCGGACTCGGCTGCGGCAACGGTCAAGATGAAGAAGACAAAAATTTGTCCGTGCATATCACCTAAATAATGTGAGAAAGCGACAAAGTTCATGTTGACAGCGAGCAGCATCAACTCAATTGCCATCAGCAGCACGATGAGATTGCGGCGGTTCAAAAAAATGCCGACAACGGACATGGCAAACAAGAGTGCGCCTAAACACAAATAGTGACTGAGTGTGACCGTCATACGCTGGCCTCCATCTTGATAACTTCCATACGGTCTCGGGCTTTCACTTTGATTTGCTCGTGCGCAGAGGTATGCTTGCTGTCCTTGCGCCCGCGTAGCGTGAGGGCAATCGCTGCCACGATGGCAACCAGCAAAATCACAGCGGCAATTTGCACGGGATAGATGTACTGCGTGTAGAGCAGCTTGCCTAGTTCTTTGGTGTTGGAATATTGACCAACCGCTTGAGTTACCGCAGCAGCGGTTTGCGTCGGTTCAGCTTTGCGCACATTCCCCATGATGACCCAAATCATCTCCAGCGCAATGACCACGCCAATGGTTGCAGCCAGTGGAAAGTGCCGCCAAAAACCATCGCGCACCTTGTCCATGTTGATGTCCAGCATCATCACAACGAAGAGGAATAGCACCATCACCGCGCCAACATACACCAGCACCAAGGCAATGGCGAGAAACTCAGCTTTAAGCAGCATCCAAATCGCGGAAGCCTGAAAGAATGCCAACACTAAAAATAGCGTTGCGTGTACGGGGTTCTTAGCGGTGATGACGCGAAACGACGCGAACAGCAGCACGGCTGAGAAGAAATAAAAAAATCCAGTTTTGATGTCCATAATTATTTATTCGGGGATGGATTTCAAAGGGGTGAAACCCATTCGTAGGGATTCTGGGGTTGGTGTTGTGACTCGTATCGAGTAAACGACGTTATCTTTAAATTCAATCGAAAAAGGAAAAGGGGAGTAGTTCCATTGTTTACCTTTGATTTGAGGAACGTCAAGCACGCTGGCTGGTAGCCCGAGGGTGTCCATCACCAACTCTTTGCTTGCGCCAAGTGTGATTCCTGCGAATGCGAGCCTATCAGTCGTCTCGCCTTTCAGGCCAGTCAGCTGAAAAGTTTTGACTGAGTTCCCTGAATCGACAAATGCGACAAAATAACTACGCATGCCAACGAATTCATTGCTCGAAATTCGAATCACGGGTTGTGTAGGGTAAAGCCAAGTGGTAATACCATCGGGACTCTTGCCTAAGTTTCTAGGATTAGATAGTAAATTTTTACCAGCAGAATTTGCTGCATCTAACAATCCAGCTATTTGAGTGTGATCTACTGGAAGTGGCTCATTGCTAGGTGCGGTTTGCACATCTCCAAATACTTTGCGAATGCCAGCTACAACAATAGGTAAATCAGATCCTAATTTGATATCCCCTAATCGTAAACAGTGGTCATAACGCCCGTCGGATGGTGGTGAAACAACGTCTTTAGGTGCCACTTTTGTGCAGGCGATACTAGCGAAAAGAGTTTTTCCAGTGGCGACGTCTTTCACTTCTACCGCTCTGAATTCCCCATCTTTTTGAGGAACTTTAAAGTATTGTTCGACTTGAGCTCCATCCTTAATTTGAGCTAACCCAGTCAAAGAAAAAATGCTAGAAGCAATGATGATGATGATGTATTTATACAGACTCATAGCTTAATCACCTGTACTTAGCGTCTTGCGCTTTGTTGGCAGCAATTTCACTTTCATAGCGATCGCCTACAGCCAGCAGCATATCTTTGGTGAAGTAGAGGTCGCCGCGCTTTTCGCCGTGGTACTCAAGGATGTGCGTTTCAACAATTGAATCGACAGGGCACGATTCTTCGCAAAAGCCGCAGAAGATGCACTTGGTCAGATCAATGTCGTAGCGCGAGGTGCGGCGCGAGCCGTCTTCGCGCACTTCAGACTCAATCGTGATTGCCATAGCAGGGCACACGGCCTCGCACAGCTTGCAGGCGATGCAGCGCTCTTCGCCGTTTTCATAGCGGCGCAGCGCGTGCAGGCCTCGGAAACGTGGGCTAATCGGTGTTTTTTCTTCAGGAAATTGCACCGTAATTTTGCGGCGGAATGCGTGCTTACCCGTGAGTACCATGCCCTTGAGCAGCTCCGTCAGCATGAAGCTGTTTAAAAAATCTTTAATGGAAAAATTGGTCATGTCATTCGTCCTAATCGGCTTTAACTCTTTATTTCCAAATGTTCCAAGAAGTCTGCATCCATCCGCCGACCACCGCCAACCAAACAAGCGTCACGGGGATAAAAATCTTCCAGCCAAGGCGCATGATTTGGTCATAGCGAAAACGCGGGAACGTGGCGCGAACCCACAGGAATAGCGTCACCACGCAAAAAGTTTTGATGCCAAGCCATATCCAACCAGGGATAAATGACAGTGCCTCCACAGGCGCAATCCAGCCACCCAAAAACATAATCGCGGTGGTAATCGACACCAACCACATATTGGCGTACTCAGCTAAAAAGAACATCGCAAACGACATCCCCGAATACTCAACCATGTGACCCGCGACAATCTCGGACTCGCCCTCCACCACATCAAATGGATGGCGATTGGTCTCGGCCAAGCCAGAGATCACATAGACCACAAACACGGGCAACAGCGGCAACCAATTCCATGACAAGAAGTTAAGCCCCATCTCGGCGAATTGACCTTTGGCTTGCCCCATCACGATGTCGGTCATATTGAGCGACGCGGAGACCATCAACACAATCACAAAGCAAAAGCCCATCGCGATCTCATAACTCACCATTTGCGCGGAGGCACGTAGTGCGCCAAGAAACGCATATTTGGAGTTGGATGCCCAGCCCGCAATGATGACGCCGTAGACCTCAAGCGACGTAATCGCCATCAAGAACAAGAGACCCGCATTGATATTCGCCAGCGCCACATCGGGACCAAACGGAATCACCGCCCATGCCGCGAGCGCTGGCATGATGGTCATAATCGGCCCGAGTAAAAACAGCGCTTTGTTCGCGGCGCTTGGCACAATGATTTCTTTGGTCAGCAGCTTCAGCGCATCGGCAATGGGCTGTAACAACCCGAGTGGTCCCACGCGATTAGGGCCGATGCGAATTTGCATCCAGCCAATCGCTTTGCGCTCCCACAGCGTGAGATAGGCAACGAATAAAAGCAGCGGCACCAGCACGCAAACAATTTTGACGAGCGCCCAAATCACAGGCCACGCCATCGTTGTCCACCAAGTGGCGGCGACAAGGTTCAAACCAAAGTTAAAGATAGCGTCAATCATGCTGCGATCTCCCAGTGAGCGGTACGCGCATCAGCGGTCAGTTGCAGTGCAGGTGCGCGGCGCACGAGTCCATCCAATTGATAGATGGATGCCGTGCAAGGCTTATCCGCTTTGGCTTGCAAGGCCGTTGCCTCTGCAAGGCTTACTGCGCTTGGGTTGGCGGCATTGCTTAATTTGGAATGATCCAAATTGGCAGCAGCCAGCACGTCTTGCGACGAATCAAATTCAAAACCAGCAACGCCCAGCATATTGCCCAAAACGCGCAGCACTTTCCAAGCGGGGCGCGTCTGGCCAAGTGGCTTGACGACCGCATGGAAGCTTTGCGCACGACCTTCCGCATTCACAAACGTGCCCGAGGTTTCGGTAAACGGTGCGATAGGCAAGAGCACATCGGCGCAGTCCAGATTGGTTTTGAATGCATTGAGTGACACCACCATTTGCATCCTGGCAAGTGCGGCAACGCCCGCTTGTCCAGCAGCCGAATCAAACGCTGGCTCACAGCCCAATAGCAGCGCGGCTTTCAAGCCACCACCCTCAGAGGCCAACATCTGTGAGGCATTCAGGCCATCCGTTTGCGGCAGCGCCCCGACGTGCTGCGCCCCCACCGTATTGGCAGCTTCGGTGAGATAACCAACGACTGCACCCGTGCTTGCCGCAAGTTGCTGGGCAAGCGCTAACAGCTTGGATGCATCCGCGTGATGCGCGGCAGCGTTGCCTAGCAAAATAATTTTCTTACCCGTCGCCACATCAGGTGCGCCCAGCCACTGCTGCAAGCGTGTATCCGCAAGGCTGGCAGCCCAATCGCTGCTTGGCGCGATGATGCTATTGGCAAGGTGCATTGCCCAGTCACGATTCACCTCATTGATGTGCGAGACCTGCGCACCTTTGCGCACCGCTTGGCGAATGCGCTGCGCAAACAGCGGATGATCTTTGCGCAAGTTAGAACCCACAACCAACACGCGCTGCATATCCGACAGCGACGCAATGGAAGTACCCAGCCAGCGGACATGGGGCGCCGACGTGTTCGTGAAATCAAGCGTGCGCAGGCGGTAGTCGATATTGTCAGAACCAATGCCGCGCATCAGCGCTGCGGCTAGGAATAACTCTTCAACCGTGCTGTGCGGGCTAGCCAGCGTACCGATAGCAGATGCGCCGTGCTCTCGCTTGATCTGCTTGATGCCGTTTGCCACGTACTCTAGCGCGGTTTGCCAATCGACATCCTTCCACACGCCGCCTTGCTTAATCATGGGTGTGGTTAGGCGCTCGGTGCTATTGAGCGCTTCGTAGCTGTAACGGTCGCGGTCAGCAATCCAGCATTCGTTCACCGCTTCGTTCTCAAGCGGCACGACGCGCATGACTTTGTTGTTTTTGACTTGAACGATCAAGTTCGCACCCGTGGAGTCATGTGGACTCACCGACTTGCGGCGCGATAGCTCCCACGTGCGAGCTGAATAGCGAAAAGGCTTGCTAGTCAAGGCTCCGACAGGGCAGATATCAATCATGTTGCCCGAGAGCTCACTATCCACCGTATCACCCGCAACGGTGGTGATTTCTGAATGCTCACCGCGATGAATCATCCCCAGCTCCATCACGCCCGCAACCTCTTGTCCAAAACGCACGCAGCGCGTGCAATGAATGCAGCGCGACATCTCTTCCATAGAAATGAGTGGTCCCACGTCTTTGTGTGTCACCACGCGTTTTTCTTCTTCATAACGTGAAGACGAACCGCCATAACCCACAGCCAAATCTTGCAATTGGCACTCGCCCCCTTGGTCGCAAATCGGGCAATCCAGCGGATGGTTAATCAGCAAAAACTCCATCACCGATTGCTGGGCTTTGATCGCTTTGTCGCTCTTGGTGCGAACAATCATGCCAGGCGCAATCGCCGTCGCGCAAGCAGGCATGGGCTTGGGCATCTTTTCAATATCCACCAAGCACATACGGCAATTAGCCGCGACACTGAGTTTTTTGTGATAGCAAAAATGCGGGATAAACGTGCCCGCAGCCGCAGCGGCAGCAATCACCATGCTGCCAGCTTCGGCTTCTACTTTTTTACCGTCGAGTTCGAATTCAATCATGCTCATATTCAAAATCTCACGCTTGTGGCACAAGGCAAGTCTTGTGCGTGATGTGGTGCTCGAACTCCGAGCGGAAATGTTTGATGAAGGCACGCATCGGCATGGCGGCTGCATCGCCTAGGGCGCAGATGGTGCGGCCTTGGATGTTGTCGGCGACTGAGTTCAGCAAATCCAAATCTTCTGCTCTGCCCTCGCCGTGCTCGATGCGGTTAATGACGCGCCACAGCCAGCCTGTACCTTCGCGGCATGGCGTGCATTGACCGCAACTCTCGTGCATATAAAAGTAGGAGAGGCGCAGCATGGACTTAACCATGCAGCGGGTGTCGTCCATCACGATAACCGCGCCTGAACCCAGCATCGAGCCTGCTTTGGCAATGCTGTCGTAGTCCATGTCGGTTGCCATCATGATCTCGGCGGGCAACACGGGCATGGACGAGCCACCTGGAATCACGGCTTTGAGTGTGCGCCCCTTGTCCGCATTGCGGATGCCGCCTGCAAGCTCCAACAACTTGGCAAACGGCGTGCCCAGCGGAATTTCGTAATTGCCAGGACGCGCGACATCGCCGCTGATGGAGAAAATTTTTGTGCCACCGTTATTGGGTTTGCCGCACTCTAAGTAGGCTTGTCCGCCATTGCGAATAATCCACGGCACAGCCGCGAAAGTCTCGGTGTTGTTGATCGTGGTGGGTTTGCCATACAAACCAAAGCTGGCGGGGAACGGCGGCTTAAAGCGAGGCTGACCTTTTTTGCCTTCCAAGGATTCGAGCAGCGCAGTTTCTTCGCCGCAGATGTAGGCACCAAAACCGTGGTGGGCGTGGAGCTGGAAATTCAGACCACTCCCCAAAATGTTGTCGCCCAAATAACCCGCTGCGCGTGCCTCTTCTAGCGCCGCTTCAAAGCGGTCGTAGGTCGCAAAAATTTCGCCATGAATGTAGTTGTAGCCAACCGACGCACCAATCGAAAAGCCTGCAATGATCATCCCCTCAATCACGATATGCGGGTTGTATTGCAAGATGTCGCGGTCTTTGCACGTGCCTGGTTCGCCTTCGTCCGAGTTACACACGATGTACTTTTGACCGGGGAACGTCTTGGGCATAAAGCTCCACTTGAGACCCGTGGGGAAGCCCGCACCGCCGCGTCCGCGCAAGGCAGACTCTTTCAAGATTGCAATCACTTGATCTTGCGTTAAGGGTTCAGCGCCAGAACCGTCTTTGCCCAAAATCTTCTTAAGCGCCGCGTAACCGCCACGCGCTTCATAGTCTTTGAGTGACCAATTGCTGCCATTCAAATCCGCCATGATTTGCGGATTGATGTGGCGACCATGAAACGATGTCTCGTTGCCTGTTGCGGCAAATTGCGCGAGCAGATGGTGTGTGGAGGCAGACAACATTACGCAGCCTCCTTTTTCAGACCATCCAGCAGTGCATCAAGACGCTCTGACGTCATCAGGCTGCACATATTGCGATCATTCACCAGCATCACGGGCGCATCGGCGCAAGCACCTAAACACTCGCTGGGCTGCACGGTAAACACACCATCAGCCGTTGTGCCATAAGGCTCAACGCCGAGTCGCTTGCAAACGCGATCAAGAGCCGCTTGACCACCGCCATGCGCACCCAATTGGCAAGGCAAGTTGGTGCAAACATTCAGCTTGAACTTGCCCACAGGCGCTTGGTTGTACATGTTGTAGAAGGTCGTCACTTCGTGTACCGCGATCACAGGCATGCCGAGGTAAGCGCCAATCGCAGCTTCGGATTCAGGCGAGACAAAGCCGAGCTCTTGCTGCGCAATAGCCAAACAAGCCATCACAGCCGACTGCTTTTGATCAGCGGGGTATTTGGCAACTTCGCGGGCGAAACGGTCTAAGGTTTTTTGTTCAAACATTTTTATCGGATGCCTTTAAGGTCATAAGAATCAACCTTGAATAAACGGTGTCCCACCATATCGACACCAGCGCGGGATTGCTCCAGAATGATGTAGCCAATTAATGGCTCTACATCCTTGCCTTCTGCGTCTGGGGGCAGGAACATCACTTCGTTATAGATCACAGGGAAGCCGTCCATTTGAATTCTGACGGGGCCAAAGCGACGAGAGAGTTTTTTAGAACCGTCGGCAAACGTGCAGAAGCTTGGCTCTAATTCTTCCATGTCACCCAGTTTGCTTTGATAGGAATCGGGCAGCAACAGCGCAGACGCACCCGTATCCACCAGTGCATTAAGAGATACTTTGCAGTCGCTATGCACGGGGTTAGAGATGGTGATGTGAGAAACGATGCGTCCCATAACTAGTTACCTCTCGCGTTAGATTCGGCAATCAAAGACTCAAGAGATTTACCTATTTGCTTTTCAGTATTTTCCTGCGCCGCTACAAATGCTTGAACACTAATCAATTGCAGATCCAATGTCATATCGCCAGAGATAAGTGGCAGCAATTTCATTCTTATTTTTGATGCAACAGGTGAAGTATGGAAGTCATATATCTGCTGAAGCTCTGCTAGAGTAAATTCTGATTCATAGCTTGCTTGAAGTGATTTGAAAAACAATTTAGAGTTCAAATTTTTACGAAGCTCAAAGTCGTAGTTTTTAATCAGTAGCTGGCATGGTTCGAGACGCTCTTTATTATTAAATTCACATTTGTTTTTAAAGAGTTTCAAAACTATGTTGTCAGTGAACAGGCTGACGGCCGGCTTGATATACATCACCTCGATAATTTGATTCACGAGATTTTTAACCTGCGCGTTTTCGCTGGTCTGAGACTGTGCCACTGCATTGAAACAGCAAACACCTGCTAGCAAATAGACGAGTAAGGAAGTTAAAGTACTAGGCATGTCTTACCTGTCAATCTCACCAAACACAATATCCATCGTGCCAATAATGGCCACCGCATCGGCAATCATGTGCCCTTTGGCAAGCTCATCAAGGCCTGCGAGATGCGCAAAGCCTGGGGCGCGAATCTTCAATCGATAGGGCTTGTTGGCACCGTCGCTCACCATGTAAATACCAAACTCGCCTTTGGGGTGCTCCGTGCCCACGTAGGCTTCGCCTTCGGGGACGCAAAAGCCTTCGGTGAAGAGTTTGAAGTGATGGATGAGCTCTTCCATGCTTGACTTCATGCCTTCGCGAGCAGGCGACGCCACTTTGTGGTTGTCGGTAATCACGGGGCCAGCACCTTTGGCAGCATCTGCTTTGAGCCAAGCCACGCACTGCTGGATGATGCGGTTGGATTGCGCCATCTCTTCCATGCGGACGAGGTAACGGTCGTAGCTGTCGCCTGTTTTGCCAACGGGGATATCAAAATCCATTTTGGCGTACACGTCATACGGTTGTTTTTTGCGCAAATCCCACGCCACACCTGAGCCGCGCAGCATCGCGCCTGTAAAGCCCATGTTGAGTGCGCGTTCTGGCGTGACCACGCCAATGCCTACCGTGCGCTGCTTCCAAATGCGGTTATCGGTGAGTAGCGTGTGGTACTCGTCCAAGCACTTGGGGAAACGGTTGGCAAAGTCTTCGATGAAATCGAGCACCGAGCCTTGACGGTTTTCATTCAGTTTTGCCAATGCCTTAGCGTTTTTGATCTTGCTCACTTTGTACTGCGGCATTTGATCTGGCAGATCGCGGTACACGCCGCCTGGGCGGAAATACGCCGCGTGCATCCGTGCGCCCGAGACGGCTTCGTAGATGTCAAACAAATCTTCGCGTTCGCGAAAGGCGTAGAGCATGATCGCCATTGCGCCGCAATCGAGACCGTGGCAACCGACCCATAAGAGGTGATTCAAAATACGCGTGATTTCAGCAAACATCACGCGGATGTACTGGGCACGCTCGGGCACTTGAATGCCCATCATCTTTTCGATTGCCAAGCAATATGCGTGCTCGTTACACATCATCGAGACGTAATCGAGTCTGTCCATGTAGGGCAGCGATTGCATATAAGTTTTGCTCTCAGCCAATTTTTCTGTGGCGCGATGCAAGAGACCGATGTGCGGATCGGCACGTTGAATCACTTCGCCGTCTAACTCCAATACCAAGCGCAGCACACCATGCGCGGCAGGATGCTGAGGGCCAAAATTGAGGGTGTAGTTTTTAATTTCGACCATGATCAACGCCCAATTCCTGCATAGCCTTCTTCGCGAATAATGCGCGGCGTGATCTCACGCGGCTCAATCGACACGGGCTGGTAGACCACACGTTTGGCGGCTTCGTCGTAACGCATTTCCACATGACCGCTGGTCGGAAAATCTTTGCGAAAGGGATGACCGATAAAACCATAGTCGGTGAGAATTCGGCGCAGATCGTTGTGCCCATCAAAGACGATGCCAAACAAATCGAAAGCTTCGCGCTCAAACCAATTGGCACTACTCCAAATCTCTGTCAGGCTAGGAACAATCGGCATATCGTCGTTGGCAGCAAACACTCTCAAACGCACGCGTTGATTGAGGCTCACGGATAGCAAATGCGCCACAACGCAGTAACGCTTGCCCACGTAAGTGCCTTCTTTGTAGGCCGAGTAATCAACGCCGCACACATCCATTAATTGCTCAAATTGGCAACCCGATGCATCTTTGAGCGCTTTAGCAACGGCTAGGTAATTTTGCGGAAAAACAGTGATAGTCAACTCACCCACATCAGCGCCAAACGCATCAATCGTGATGCTTTTGGCTTTATCGCCCACAATGGCTTCAATGTGAGATTTGAGTGCTTCTAATTTTGCAAGAGACATACTTGTTTAGCTCCTTGCAATGGTGTGAGTGCGGCGCACTTTTTGCTGCAATTGAATGATGCCGTAGAGCAGCGCTTCGGCCGTGGGGGGACAACCTGGCACATACACATCAACTGGCACGATGCGGTCACAGCCGCGCACCACTGAGTAACTGTAGTGGTAGTAGCCGCCGCCATTCGCGCATGATCCCATTGAGATCACCCAGCGCGGCTCGGACATTTGGTCATAAACTTTGCGCAGCGCAGGTGCCATTTTGTTGCACAGCGTGCCAGCCACAATCATCACATCTGACTGACGAGGGCTTGGGCGAAACACCACACCAAAGCGGTCAAGGTCATAGCGCGCACAGCCCGCATGCATCATCTCGACTGCGCAGCAAGCCAAACCAAACGTCATGGGCCACATTGAGCCTGTTTTGGCCCAGTTGACGATTGAGTCGTAACTCGTCGTGGCAAAGCCCTCTTTAAAAACGCCTTCAATCATTTTTAATCCTTATTCCCAATCCATGATGCTTGCGTCATTCCCAATCCAGCGCCCCTTTTTTCCACATGTAAGCAAAGCCTACCACCACGATAGTCAGGAACGTCAACACTTCAAAAAAACCAATTAAGCCCAACTCCTTGAGCGCCGCAGCCCAAGGAAATAGGAACGCAATTTCTAAGTCAAAAAGAATAAACAAGATGGCAACTAGGTAGTAACGCACATCAAACTTCATGCGGGCATCTTCAAAGGCCTCGAAGCCGCATTCAAAAGCAGAATTTTTTGCCGCATCAGGGCGATTGGGGCCAAGAATGTAGCCCAAAACTTGAGGAATCACGCCAACTGCAGTGCCGACCATGATGAACAATAAAACGGGGAGATATTGATCTAATTGCATGAGGGCAGGCTATCTATTTGTGTGATGGTGCCGTCGGCGAGACTCGAACTCGCACAGCTTTCGCCACTACCCCCTCAAGATAGCGTGTCTACCAATTTCACCACGACGGCATGAAAAACAAATTGTCCAAATCACTAGAGGATTGGCGTGTTCTGAACAGCCACTGAGTTTAACCTGAAAAAGGGTTTGCCCGCAGTGAGCACATCACTTATTTCGTAGGAATTTGTGCTGCACCTGTTGCTGCCGAGGCAGCAGGCGCAGGCTTGGATGGTGTCACCGAGGATGCAGGGACAGCGCTCTCCAACACGCTACCCGTTGCAGCTGGCTTGAGATTACCAAAGTAAGCCAGCGTCAGCGTGCAAACAAAAAACACCGCCGCCAACGCACCCGTTGTGCGTGACATAAAGCTCGCCCCGCCCGATGCGCCAAAGAGTGAGCCCGAAGAACCCGAACCAAAGGCTGCGCCCATATCAGCGCCCTTGCCTTGCTGGATTAACACCAGCACGATCATGACAATAGCCGCGATCATTTGAACAACCAACACAACGTTTAACAGAATGCCCATTTTTTATTTTCCTAAGTAGACTAATTTTTGAATAAGTTTTATTTTGCCGAAGCGATGATGCTTAAAAAGTCAGCCGCCCGAAGTGCCGCGCCGCCAATGAGTCCGCCATCAATATCAGCCATCGCCAACAGCGATGCCGCGTTGGCGGCATTCATGCTGCCGCCATACAAAATTTGAACACGCTCGGCCGCCACAGAACTAGCCGCATGAAGCTGCGCCCGCAGCACACTATGCACCGCTTGCGCCATCTCAGGCGTGGCGGTTTTGCCTGTGCCAATCGCCCAAACGGGCTCGTAGGCAACGACGATTTCGCTGATGCAATGACCGTTTTCGTGAATCACTGCCGCCAACTGGCGCCTGACCACATCATTGGTTAGACCCGCTTCGCGCTCGGCGAGCGACTCGCCCACGCACACAATCGGCGTGATGCCTGCCGCTAGTGCTGCTTTTGCTTTCAAGGCGACAACCGCGTCTGTCTCGCCGTGATACTGACGGCGCTCGGAGTGACCGACGATGGCATAACGCACGCCAAATTCTTTCAGCATCGCGGTGGAAATTTCGCCTGTGAAAGCGCCCTTGTCGTGGCTGGAAACATCTTGGCTACCAAGGTGAATGGTGGATGAGCCTGCTAGACAGCTTTGCAATTGACTTAAGTAGACCGATGGCGCGCAGAGCACAACAGACGTGCCTTGCGAAGCATCTACGCCCGCAAGCCCCGTGCGTATTGACTTGCAAAGCAGCTCGTTGTCAGCGAGCGTTCCATTCATTTTCCAATTACCAGCAATGAGTTTGGTGCGCATCTTCAAGCCTTCCTTACCAAGTCAAAACAATTTTGCCAATGTGTTGATTCGACTCCATCATCTGGTGCGCTGCGCTGGCTTGTGCGGCGGGGAAAGTTTTAAACAACACGGGCTTGATCGTTTTATTCGCCAAGAGCGGCCAGACACGCGCGTTAAGCGATGCGGCGATGTCCGCCTTAAATGCCACAGAACGCGGCCGCAGCGTTGAGCCTGTAATCGTCAAGCGCTTGCGCAGTACAAGACCTGCATTGGCCTCAGCCTTGGTTCCACCTTGCACCGCAATAATGACGATGCGTCCGTCTTCGGCAAGGCATTCCACTTCGCGCTTCACGTATTCGCCCGCAACCATATCCAAAATCACATCGACACCTTTGCCCTGCGTGATGCGTTTGACCTCAACCGCAAAGTCATGCGTCTTGTAATTGATGGCATCATCCGCGCCCAAATCTAAACAGGCTTGGCACTTCTCGTCTGAACCAGCGGTCGCGATAACTGTCGCGCCAAACGCTTTGCCAACTTGAATCGCGGTCACGCCAATGCCGCTGGTACCGCCTTGAATGAGCAGGGTCTCGCCCGCTTGCAAACGGCCGCGATCCATCACGTTGCTATACACCGTAAAGAATGTTTCGGGAAGCGATGCCGCTTCCATATCGGACAAACCTTCTGGCACAGGCAAACATTGACCGATTGGGGCAACGCACAATTCTGCATAGCCACCACCCGCGACCAACGCGCATACGCGATCACCGATCTTGAAACCCGCATCAGCCATCGCCTTGGCGTCCCCACCCACAATTGCTCCAGCCACTTCTAAGCCAGGAATATCGGACGCACCAGCTGGCACAGGATAGTTGCCCGTGCGCTGCAACACATCTGGACGATTCACGCCCGAAGCCGTGACGCGAATGAGCAACTCGCCCGAGCCCGCAGTTGGAACAGCAGGATCGGGACGCGTACCCAGCACCAGCACTTCTGGTGCGCCAAATGAGGTGATTTCAATTGCTTTCATGTTTACGTCGTTTCCGCAAGCCAATGGGGGAGAGTCCCCCATTTTCGCTTCGCTAAAAAGTCGGGGTCAGTCCCCCATTGTTTGCTGCTGGGCTTGGTGATCGGGACGCTCCGTCAACACCTTCATCGACAACTTCACGCGGCCCTTGTCGTCTGTCTCCATCACTTTGACTTTGACGATTTGACCTTCGGTTAAGTAGTCGCTGACTTTCTCCACACGCTCATGCGCGATTTGGCTGATGTGCAAGAGTCCATCTTTACCTGGCATCAAATTAACAAGTGCGCCAAAGTCAAACAATTTGGTCACAGGACCTTCGTAGACTTTACCGATTTCCACTTCTGCGGTGATGATTTCAATGCGGCGCTTGGCTTCCTCAGCTTTTGCAGTGTCGTTCGATGCAATCGTGACCACGCCTTCGTCGGTGATGTTGATTTGCGTACCCGTCTCTTCGCACAGCGCACGAATCACCGCGCCGCCTTTGCCAATCACATCACGGATTTTTTCTGGATTGATTTTGAGTGTGTACAAACGCGGCGCGAAGTCAGACACCTCGGTGTTTGGCGCTGCCATCACTTCTTGCATTTTGCCAAGGATGTGCATACGCGCTTCTTTGGCTTGCGCCAACGCCACTTGCATGATTTCTTTGGTAATGCCTTGGATTTTGATATCCATTTGCAAGGCCGTAATGCCATTCGTTGTGCCAGCGACTTTGAAATCCATGTCGCCAAGGTGATCTTCGTCGCCCAAGATGTCGGTCAGCACGGCGAACTTGTTACCGTCCTTGATAAGACCCATAGCAATGCCCGCCACGTGCGCTTTTAAAGGCACGCCCGCGTCCATCATCGAGAGGCAACCACCGCAGACCGAAGCCATTGAGCTAGAGCCGTTGGATTCAGTAATCTCGGAGACCACACGCAGGGTATACGGAAACTCTTCTTTGGTTGGCAACACCGCAACGAGTGCGCGTTTGGCTAAACGTCCGTGACCAATTTCGCGGCGTTTTGGCGTACCCACACGGCCCGTTTCGCCTGTTGCAAACGGGGGCATGTTGTAGTGGAAGATGAAGTTGTCTTGGTACTCGCCAGACAGCGCATCAATCCTTTGCGCGTCGCGCTCAGTGCCCAGCGTGGTAATAACCAAAGCCTGCGTTTCGCCGCGTGTAAACAGCGACGAGCCGTGCGTGCGCGGCAACACTGAATTACGAATCTCAATGGCACGCACCGTGCGTGTGTCGCGTCCATCAATCCGTGGCTCGCCCGCCAAAATTTGACCACGAACGATTTTGGCTTCGATGTCAAACAGCATGCCCTCAACAGCCACCGCATCAAACTCAGCGCCTTCAGCTTTAAGCGCTGCCATCACGTCAGCCGTGGCTTGGCGGCAAGCTTGTGTGCGCTGCTGCTTGTTGCGCAGTTGGTACGCCGCAGCGAGTTTGTCGCTGGCAAGCGCTTGTACTTTGGCAATCAAAGGCTCGTTTTTAGCAGGCGCTGTCCAGTCCCATGCGGGCTTGCCTGCGTCACGCACAAGCTCATGAATCGCGTCAATTGCAACCTTGCTGGCATCGTGACCAAACACCACAGCGCCCAGCATCACCTCTTCGGATAATTGCTGCGCTTCAGATTCAACCATTAGCACGGCACCAGCCGTGCCCGCAACCACCAAGTTCATTTGCGATGTTGCGAGCTGCGCATTGCTTGGATTAAGCACATATTCGCCATTGATATAGCCAACACGCGCCGCGCCAATTGGCTCAGCAAATGGAATGCCGCTAATCGCTAGCGCCGCGCTAGTCGCGATCAGTGCAGGAATGTCACCCTCAACATCAGGGTTTAAAGACAGGGTGTGAACGACCACTTGAACTTCGTTAAAAAAGCCTTCAGGAAAGAGCGGGCGAATCGGACGATCAATCAAACGGCTGGTGAGTGTTTCGTATTCAGATGGCTTGCCTTCGCGCTTAAAAAAGCTGCCTGGAATTTTGCCTGCGGCGTATGTTTTCTCTATGTAATCCACTGTGAGCGGGAAAAAATCTTGTCCTGCCTTCGCAGTTTTCGATGCAACGACCGTAGCGAGAACGACCGTGCCGTCCACATTCACAATCACAGCTCCGCCAGATTGGCGTGCGATCTCGCCCGTTTCCATCGTGACGGTGTGTTGACCCCATTGAAAGGTCTTGGTAACTTTATTAAAAATGCTCATCGTGTTTTCCTTCTATATCAATAACAACAATAAATAACAACAAATACAACAATAAAACCGATTCCTAAGAAGTAAAAAACGCCTGAGCTAGTGGACTAACTCAGGCGTTTTTAAATTTTGGGAAGCGATGATTGACGCAGCCCAGCTTACTTGCGCAGTCCTAATTTTGCAATTAAAGCGGTGTAACGGTCAGCGTCTTTGGACTTCAAATAATCCAGCAATTTGCGACGTGCATTCACCATACGAATCAAACCACGGCGACCATGATGATCTTTAGCGTGCAGTTTGAAATGAGGGGTGAGTTCGTTGATGCGAGCGGTCAAAAGTGCCACTTGCACCTCAGAGCTTCCCGTATCGTTTGCCGCACGCGCATTGGCTTTAACAACTTCAGCTTTAGTAGCTTTTAGCATGATGATTCCCTTTCTGTGGCATCGCCACACAACTTGCGGTACAGATGAATCAAACCCGTACCGTGCAATGCTTCAAAGCGAAGCAAAATTTTGAACAGCTAGCATTATAACCAACTACTTGAACTTATTCTTTTCCTTGCCTTTAGGCATGATGGCCGTCACGATGGTCGCGCGTACTGGCTCAGCCGTACCCGTTGGCACTTTGGGTGGCGATTTATCTTTTTTAGGCTTTTTGGCCTCTTTGCCGCCTTGAATACCTTTTGCCATGATGTGCTCCTTTGTGTCACAGCGAACGTTGCTGATGAAGGTTTGATTCTATGACGATCAAACCCCATTTCCCAAAACGACACAAACTAGAGGCTATCGCTCCCACTAGCGCACTGGGCAATATCCTGCGCGATCGAGGCCGTTTCCTGCTGCCCAACGCCAGCTTCGGTTGCGTAATGCGGCCAACGCGCTAGAGCCGCCTTAGCTTTTGCGATGATGGGCTTCACCAGCTTGCGCATCTCATACCGATCTGCCACGACCTCAATATCCTGCAACGTGATATTGGCAAACTTGCCATTCACCGACATGAGGTGCTGATTCACCCACGCGCTTTGCGGGTTGTAGGCGTGCGTGATGTCGTAAGCGGGCGCTAGCTGCCACTTGACAGGCTCAGCCCGAACGGGACACCGATGCACGCGACGCGGCGCTAGACGTGGACGTGATGCTGCAAGCCGTGCGTGACACGGGCGCGCAGCTCAATTTATTGATTTTGGATGCGTGTCGCAACAATCCACTCTTGGCAACTCAGCGCGGCAATGCGGACGGGGGCGAGAGCAGCGCGGCAGTCGGCCTTGCGCAAATGACCCCACCAGCAGGCGCGCTAGTCGCCTTCGCCACCGAGCCTGGGCACGTGGCGGCAGACGGCGCAGACGGGCACGGACTCTATACCAAGCATTTGTCCAAATGGTTGAAAGTGCCCGATATACCGCTTGAGCAAGTTTTCAAGCGCACCCGCGAAGCTGTGAAGGCGGAGAGCGGCGATACCCAATCCCCAGTTGAATACAGCATGTTGACGGGGGCGGACGTGTATTTGACGAAGCGTATTTTGAAAGCGAATACCAGCGTGACTAGCTCCGGTCAAAATAAAGCAAACGGGTTAAGCCGTGAGGCAAGTCCTGTTTCGGGAACACTCTTAAAGCCAGCCAACCCCGCAAACTTGCAAGAGCTCATCAGAGCGATGAAAAAAAATCATAAAGAGTACATGGATTACGTCAACAGTCCCGAAGCGAAAAAAAACGCCGAGCTACTTTTAAAAGAATTTCAAACCGCGACTAAGCCGCCTTCCAACTAACGCAGCCAAGGCCACGCGCCACTAAAGCCTCACACCACTTCCCCCGCCGCGTGCCCGCTCGCCCACGCCCACTGGAAGTTGTAGCCACCCAAGTGCCCCGAGACATCCACGACCTCACCCACAAAATAAAGCCCCGCTTGGCGGCTTGACTCCATCGTTTTAGAAGACAACTCTTTGGTATCTACGCCGCCCAGCGTCACCTCCGCCGTGCGGTAGCCCTCCGTCCCCGATGGCTTTTGTTGCCATGCTTGCAAGCCTTGTCCAATAAGGGTTAGCGCAGCATCAGGCATTTGCGCAATCGCGCACTCCGCGTATTTATCCCACAGCGCCGCTTGTAATTCCAGCACCAAACTTTTTGCCAAACGCACCGTTGGATGCTCTGCGAGCAGCGTTCGCAAAAGCGATTGAGGATGCTTGCTTTTGCGCGAAAGTAGCCAGTCCAGCAATTCAGATTCGCTCTCGTTTGGAAATAAATTGAGCGCAATCGGCTCGCCCATTTGCCAATAGTTAGAGAGTTGCAATGCCGCAGGCCCCGACAGCCCTCGGTGCGTAAAGAGCACCGCCTCGTTGAAGCTTGCACTCGTGCAAGACAAATCCACATCCATTGCCAGCCCCGATAGCTGCTGCGACACATCCTTGAACTTATCGCTAAACGTAAACGGAACAAGGCCTGCGCGGGTTGGCAGCACCGTATGCCCAAACTGGCGTGCCACCTCGTAGCCAAAGCCTGATGCGCCCATCGTTGGAATCGACAAACCACCGCTGGCAATCACCAACGACTCGCACGTGAACTCGTCCACGGCAAACCCGCCCGCTGCGCCGCCGCCCTGCAAGGCCTTGATGGACGTGGCTTTGCGGCCGACTTGAATCTCTACGCTCGCAGCGGCGGCTTCTGTTAGCAGCATATTCAAAATGTCCTTGGCCGAGTCTAGGCAAAACAGCTTGCCCAGATCGCGCTCGGCATAAGCAATGTTGTGCTTCTCCACCAGCGCAATAAAGTCGCGCGACGTGTAGCGCTTGAGCGCCGATATACAAAAGCGCGGATTGTTTGAAATAAAGTTTTTTGGCAACACCTCAAGGTTGGTGAAGTTACAGCGCCCACCGCCCGACATCAAAATCTTTTTACCCACTTTGTTGCTGCCCTCCAGCACCAGCACCCGCCGCCCACGCCCGCCAGCCGTCATGGCGCACATAAGCCCCGATGCGCCGCCGCCAATAATGATCACGTCGTAGTGCGTTGCTGCGTTTGCCATCACTACCAATATTTCGGGTAACGCTGTGGGCGCGTGATGTTGTGGTAAATCAGAGCCACGCCCACAATCAGCAAAGCACCAACCAGCGAGGGATAGAGCAAAAACTCCCAGCTCGGTTGCGTCATAAAAATGATGATGGCGTTTGCGCCCGCAGGCGGATGCACCACGCGCAGCCACATCATCGCCGCCACAGCCGTAGCAACCGCCAGCGCCAGCGACCACCAAGCAGGGCCAAACAAGCGCAACAGCAGCAGCCCAATCAAGGAGCTTAAAACGTGCCCAACAACCACATGACGCGGCTGCGAAAAAAAGCCGTCAGGATAACCAAACACCAGTAAACACGATGCGCCAAATGGCGCCATTAAAAGCGCGGCTTGCCAATGCACGCTCAGCCACGCAAGCAGCCCAACCGCCAACCAGCAGCCCAGCCAAGTCAATGCAATCGCCCTACCCCGCGCACGAGGCGCAATGGGCATTTTGTCGCCGCGTAGTTTGTCGAGGAAGGTCTTCAAGCGACTTCAGGCTCATCAGCATGAATGCGCGAGAGCACATCCACCATAGGCGCAAGACTTTCAGGACGAATGCCACGCTCTAACAGCGTGTTTCTCACGGCCTCGTTATTAGTGATGTGCTCGTTAGAAATCGCTCGCTCATCCCGCATCGAATGCTGCCGCGCGTTGAAGTTGGTGATCTCTGTGGCAAAGTCCTTCGCTTTCAAAATAATTGTTGGTGCAAAGTCCGCCAACGGACGACTCTCGGGCACTTGCCACTGCGCCTTCATGGCCTGCGTGGATTTGCCAAAAAGAGCCGCGTCTCCCTTGCTGCGAATCAGTGCAAAGCTTTGCGTATCGCCCGTTTGCTCTTCAAAAGAGTTGGTTAGTGATTCAATCATTTCTGTTTTCATAATCCCATTCCTTCAACAAATAAACGCTAGCGTAACGTTTTTCTGACGTCAGGAAAACGTTCAAAACCAGACCATTTTCCCTATGCCAAGTAAATGGTCATCCTCCGAACGTTTTGTTTTGTCTTTTCTGACCACCATGCCATGCTCGGAAGCCATATAGGATAAGGTCTCCAGGCCATTATTGGCCCGCAAGCCTTGCAGGTATTGGCCTAGCGAGTTTTTAACCTCAGGCAAACGCAGGCCGCAGCGCCATAGCTGCACGCCAACGCAAGAGGTTGACGTGCTGCTCGCTAGGCTTGATCCGCACGACTCGCGCAAAGTCAACGGCAACCACGGCGCTGATGTCCGCTACGCTGATTTGCTCTGCGGCAACAAACTCACGATGTGCTAAGTGCGCATCGAGCATATCCATGAAGTGCTGAACGCGCAGCAAGCCACGCGCTGCCAAATCGGGGATTTGGGCGTAGTTATGCGGGCCAGGCAAGGCGCGGTTCACCATCGCAGGCGTGCTGTTGCGCAGCGCCTCGGCAATGGCCATCAAACCTTCAAACTCCACTCGCCAATTCATGCTGGCAATGTCAGCCTTGTCGGTAGCAGACACGCCTAGCAGCGGTGGATTGGGATAGCTGGCTTCTAAATAGGCGGCAATGGCAGCGTTATCGGTCAACACCAAGCCCTCGGGCGTGCGTAGCGCTGGCACGGTGCACTGCGGGTTGATCGCTTGGTAAGCGGCACTCATCTGTTCGCCCGTGCGCAAATCGATTGGCACGGTCTCGTGTGGCACGCCTTTTTCTGCCAAAAAAATACGCGCTCGGCGCGGACTGGGTGCGGTGGCGCAATCGTAAAAAATCATGACGCTTGGCCCGCTTTGAGGTGCCGTGCTTTGGCAAGCACTTCGTCAATATCGCTGGCATCATGCCGCTCGCGCAACTGGTTCTCGGGCTTGCCCACCACGCGGTTAACAAGCCGCCCGCGCTGTACCGCAGGGCGCATGGCTATGTGATCGGTCCAGCGCACAACGTTGGTGTATGTCTGCACTTGCAAAAACTCAGCCGCCTCGTATTGCTGCCCTTTGACGAGCGCGCCGTACCAAGCCCACACCGCCATATCCGCAATGGTGTACTCATCTCCCGCAAGGTATGGCGTAGCGGCCAGCCGCTTATCCAACACATCCAATTGGCGCTTCACTTCCATCGCAAAACGGTTAATCGGATATTCCATCTTGGTTGGCGCATAGGCATAAAAGTGACCAAAGCCGCCGCCTAAATAGGGCGCACTGCCCATTTGCCAGAACAGCCACGACAGGCATTCTGTTTTTTGCGCCACATCTTTGGGCAAAAACGCATCAAACTTTTGGGCTAAATGCAGCAAAATCGCACCCGATTCAAACACGCGAATGGGCTGGCTTGGGTTGCTGCGATCCAGCAGCGCTGGGATTTTAGAGTTCGGATTGACCGCCACAAAGCCGCTGCTAAATTGCTCGCCCTCGTTGATGCGAATCAACCACGCGTCGTATTCAGCACCTGTATGACCGAGTGCCAAAAGCTCCTCTAGCATCACAGTCACCTTCACGCCGTTCGGGGTGGCCAGCGAATAAAGCTGAAACGGATGCTTGCCCACGGGCAACTCCTTGTCGTGCGTTGCACCCGCAATCGGGCGATTGATATTGGCAAAGCGTCCGCCGCTAGCTTTGTCCCAAGTCCAAATAGCGGGTGGTGTGTAGGCTGTGGTGTCACTCATGCTGCGCTCTTTCTGTGTTGTTTATTGTTAGCCGCGAGCATACGTCACGCCGCCATCCACAATCAGCGTCGAGCCAATCACATAGTCGCCCGCCCTCGATGCCAAATAAATCGCCGCGCCCGCCATATCTTCCGCCGTACCAATGCGGCGCGAAGGAATGCGCTTGGCGGTCTCCACCGCGTGATCACGCGCAACGGTGTTCATGTCGGACGCAAACGCGCCTGGGGCAATGGCCGATACCGCAATGCCTTCGGGCGCTAATTTCAGTGCCATGCGGCGGGTTAAATGGATTAAGCCCGCTTTACTGGCGGCATAAGAATACGTCTCCAGAGGGTTAACCGACACGCCATCAATGCTGGCGATGTTGATCACTTTGGCACAGTGCGAACCCATGCTAGACGCGGCTTGCCGGGCACTTGCCTGCAACTCGGTATAAAGCGCTTGCGTTAAAAAGAACGGCGTTTTCATGTTGAGATCGACCACTTTGTCCCAGCCTTTTTCGGGGAACTGCTCAAATGGCTCGGCCCACGCAGCACCTGCGTTGTTGACCAAGATGTCGAGTTTGGATTCCCGCGCACGGAATCGCGCAACCAAATCAGCGACACCTTCAGGCTGTGAGATATCGCACGGCAGCGACATACACGCGCCAAACTGACTCATCTCTTTGGCCGCGGTATCGCACTCCAGCGCCTTGCGTCCGCAGATATAGACCGTCGCGCCTTGTTGCAAAAAGCCCGTGGCAATCATGCGTCCAATGCCTCGGTAGCCGCCCGTCACCAAGGCAACGCGACCTTGGAGCGAAAAAAGGTTTTGCGTGAAATTGCTCGTCATAATGGTGTCCCTATAAGATGATGAAAAAGGAATCATCGTAACCCGTTCTATCGCACAACCTCACATTGTTTACGCCACACATGACTACCCACCCTACCGCCAACAGAGTCCTCGCCCACACAGGCGCTCGCTACCCCATTATTCAAGCCCCAATGGGCTGGATTGCCCGCCGCGCCTTAGCGGGTGCGGTCTCGCGGGCAGGTGGTCTTGGCATTATTGAAACCTCGTCGGGTGAAACCGAAGCCTGCAAAGCCGAGATCACGGCGATGGCGGCGCTTGGTTTGCCGTTTGGTGTCAACCTGCCGATTCGGTTTTTAAAAGACGACGCGATGCTGCGTTTTGTCTGCGAATCGGGCGTGAAATTTGTGACCACCTCGGCCGGTAGTCCTGCCAAATTTATTGCACCGCTCAAAAGCGCCGGCATCGTCGTCTATCACGCTGTACCCACGCTAGATACCGCACTCAAGTGCGTGGATGCGGGCATTGACGGCTTGGTGGTGGAAGGCGCGGAAGGCGGCGGCTTTAAAAATCCTGAAGAAGTCAGCACACTGGTGTTGTTGCAAGCGATTCGCGAATGCGTGGATGTGCCGCTGGTCGCAGCGGGCGGCATTGTCGATGGGCGCGGCATGGCAGCGGCGTTTGCGCTAGGTGCCGAGGCTATCCAAATGGGCACGCGCTTTGTGGCAAGCCTAGAGAGCCCCGTCCACGCCAACTTCAAGCAAGCGATTGTGGATGCAGAGGCAACGGGCACGTATGTGCTCAACAAAAAATCTACGCCGTGCATTCGCGCTTTAAAGACCGAGCGCACCACCGCCATGCTGGAGTCGGGCGTGATGTCTGCGACCGAGTTTGCAGGCATCCAGCAGGTGTACTTTGGCGGCGATATGGAAGCTGCGCCTGCGCTGGCTGGGCAATCGGCGGGGTTGATTCATAGCGTCGCCTCGGTGCAGGGCATCATCGACGAGACGATTCGCGAGTTCTACGCAATCTCTGCGCGTATGAGTACGGTGAAGTTTTAATTGCTCGTTCACTGCATAGTTGAATAGACCCGTCGCTCAAGCCGTCCAGAAAGTATATATTTTCATATATACAATCGGCACAATTGCGGAGGTCATCATGCAACAGGTCGCTAAATTATTTAACAACGGCAACAGCCAAGCGGTACGGTTACCGTTGATGTATCGATTTGATACGAGCACAGTCAAAGAGGTTTTTATTCGGCAAGATGCAAGCACAGGCGATATCATTTTGTCGCGCAAGCCAACCACGTGGGATGGTTTTTTTGAAGTTTTGCAAGCTGCCGACGTTCCTGCTGATTTTTTAAGCCACGAAGAGCGTCAATCCGCTCACGCTATGTCCACTCAACATCGCGATCCATTTGAAGGTTGGCGCAAGTGAGTTCTGTGCGCTATATGCTGGACACCAATACGGTCAGCTATTTTTTGCGCTCTGACCCTGCGGTCACAAAGCGATTGCTCGCTGTACCAATGAGCGCTTTGTGCCTATCGGCTATCACCGAGGGTGAATTGCTATTTGGCATCGCCAAGCGCCCAGAGGCTACTCATCTTGCGCGAGCTGTGAGGGAGTTTTTACGTCGCGTCACCGCGCTGCCGTGGGATAACACGGTCACGGAGCGTTACGGGTTGTTGCGAGCCAGCATGGCGTTACAAGGCCATACGCTGGGTTCACTCGATATGCTCATCGGTGCGCACGCTGCCGCTGTCGGTGCGATTTTGGTGACAAGCGATCAGGCGTTTCAAATGATGGACGGATTAGTGACTGAAGACTGGCGCATCAAAATCAAACACAACTAGAACGAAATCATTCATGCCGAAATTTGCCGCCAATCTCTCCATGCTCTACCCCGAGCGGCCTTTCTTAGACCGCTCAGGATGTGATCGCTTTGCGGCTGCCGCCAAAGACGGATTCAAAGGCGTTGAATTTTTATTTCCCTACGCTTACGACAAACAAGATATCGCGGCAAGGCTTGCTGAATGTGGCTTACAGCAAGTTTTGTTTAACGCGCCTCCAGGCGATTTTGATGCGGGCGAACGCGGGCTGGCTTGCCTAGCGGAGCGCGAAGCGGAGTTTCAAACAAGCATAGCGCTTGCGCTGGAATATGCCACAGCGTTGCACTGCCCTCGCCTGCACGTCATGGCGGGAGTGATGCCAGAGGGCATCGCTAGGGAGTTGCTCACTGCAACGTACATCACCAACATCCGCTACGCGGCAAAAGCTGCCGCGCTGCTGGGCGTGAATGTGCTAATTGAACCCATTAACACGCGCGATATTCCCAACTACTTTTTAAATCGACAAGATCATGCGCACCAACTCATTGAAGCCATTGGCGAGCCAAACGTGAAAGTGCAATTTGATCTCTATCACTGCCAAATTGTGGAGGGCGATTTGACGATGAAGATTAAAAAGTATCTGCCCACGGGCCGCGTGGGACATTTTCAAATTGCAGGCGTGCCAATGCGGCATGAGCCTGATCTTGGTGAGATGAGCTACGACTACATTTTTAGCGTGATTGAGGAAGTGTCAAACGACTGCGGCTGGGATGGATGGGTCGGCTGCGAGTATCGCCCAGCAAGGGGCGCAGTCACGGACGGCACCAGCGCTGGTCTTGGCTGGATGCGCGCTGGCTGGATGCCATCTTGATCACAGCAAAGCCACCAGACTCAGAGTTTCGCCAACTACTGCGTGAGCAAAGCTTTATGCGTTATTGGCTATCACGCGTCGCCGCCAGTTGGCTCAAGGTTTATTACTTCCCTATGGGGATTGTTGGCAAACTCAGGAGCCGCTAAATCTTGCGGCTCGGCGCTCCACAAACGAGGCCACGCCTTCCGCAGCATCGTTCGATTTTGACAAGCGCTGTTGCACAGAGATGAAGTCTTGCATCGCCACCACGGGGCCATGCTCAATCGTTTTGAGCACGTTTTGACGCGTCGCAATGACCGCCAGCGGCGCTTGCGCTGCAATCAACTCTGCCGTGCGCATGGCCTCGGCCAAGAGCGCTTCAGGGGCGACCACTTTTTGCACGAAATTGAGCCTTAGTGCTTCTTCCGCACCAAACACATCAGCAGTCAACAAATGCAGTAGCGCATTGCCCGCGCCCGCACGCTCTGCCATGCGTAGCGTTGCGCCGCCCGTTGCCATGATGCCGCGCTGTACTTCGAGTTGCGAGAAGCGGCAGTCATTCGCGGCAATCACAATATCTGCTGCCAACATCAGCTCAATACCCAGCGTATAGGTAATGCCTTTCACGGCAACCACCATCGGTTTGGTGCGCCGACGGTAACCATCCATCGCCAAATTAAGCGGATCAACCAGCCCCAGTGGCACAGCTTTTTCGCCGCGTTGCATGAGGGGCGCAATCGTCGGCAGATCAAGCCCTGCCGTAAAGTGATCGCCCTCGGCGCAAAGCACGCCTACGCGCAGTGCAGGGTCGTCATCAAGGCGGGTATAAGCCTCGCCCAGCTCGCGAAACATTTTGGGGGTAAAACCATTGCGCTTGGCGGGTCGGTTAATGCTGATTTGCAGCACGCTGCCTATGACCGATGTGTCAATACTGCCCTCAGGATGATGCATAGCCAAATTCCTTCTTTCAACGTTGGATGTGACTTTTTATTATCACACCGAGAGTACCCACGCCTCGCGCCATGTAGAATCAGGGCTGTGCCTGAGTGGTGAAATTGGTAGACACAGCGGACTTAAAATCCGCCGCTTCGTTCATAGCGGGCGTACCGGTTCGATTCCGGTCTCAGGCACCACTCAACACTTTTCGTTTGCTTCCGTTTGTACAATACGGTCATCATGCAAGACCACAACCAGCCACTCGAAATGCACATCCACGGCGATGTACCTTGCCGCATAGGGATTACCCAACACGAAATCGAAGCGGCTTTAGCGCCGCTACTTGCGTATACCAAGCGTCACTTTGCCAAGCAAGGCGGCCTGAGTCTCTACGATGAAGAGCCTGGCATTCAATTTAGCGAGCCCGATCATGTGCTGCATTTTTGCTGGAGCGTAGCGGGTGATGTGGACTTTCGCGAAACGCTCGATGAGCTCGTCATGGGTTTAAACGACATCTCGCGCGAAGGCGCAACGCTGGAAGTGAGTTTTTACGACTTAGAGTTCGACGACGACGACGAATGGGACGAGCCCACCGAGGGCGATGCAAGCGAGCCGAGCAACCCTGATGCCGAAGAGGAAGAAGACGATTCCCGCGACGATTTTTTTGTCTTGTTTATTGGCCCCACACCCGCTGCCATCATGCAAGTGCAGCGCGATCTATTGGTGCGCGATGTCACGACGCTGATGGAGCGGCACTTCGACAAAGAAGAACTCACTCCCGTAATCGAAGTCATCGACAAAATGTGGGAAGGTCGCTTCAAGGCGCTGATTAGCTCACTCAAGTTTCCCAGCTACGCCAAAGGTAACGCCAACAATTTAGGGGGCAATGGTGGCAATGGTTCCCACGGATTTGGTGCGCACGGCGCGGGCGGTGGTCGCAAGTCGCGCCACTCGCACTAAAGTTAGTTACACAAAGCCCTTGTCATCGGCAACTTAAAATGTGCAGATGACTTCTTCTGCCACAACTTCTGCCGCCACTTCTGCCGCCTCCGCAACCACAAAAACCAGCAATTTTTTGCGCCAATTAATTGAGCGCGATCTAGGCGACGGCTCCGTCAGCCGCGTCGTCACCCGCTTCCCGCCCGAACCCAATGGCTATTTGCACATTGGTCACGCCAAGAGTATTTGCCTCAATTTTGGTCTAGCGCGAGATTACGGCGGCGTTTGCCATTTGCGCTTTGACGACACCAACCCAGAAAAAGAAAGTCAAGAATACGTTGACGCGATCATCGATGCCGTGCGCTGGCTAGGTTTTGATTGGACGGAGACCACCAGCGCTGGACATCAATCGCATCTGTATTTAGCTAGCGACTACTTCGGCACAATGCACCGCGCTGCCGTGCTCTTGATCGAAGCAGGCCTCGCCTACGTGGACGAGCAAAGCGCGGACGAGATGAGAGCGAATCGCGGCGACTTTGGCAAGGCAGGCGTTGACAGCCCATATCGCTCGCGCACCGTTGCCGAGAACTTAGCACGCTTTGCCGAAATGCGGGACGGCAAACTGGCAGACGGCTCCGCCGTGCTACGCGCCAAGATCGACATGGCACACGCCAACATCAATATGCGCGACCCCGCGCTGTACCGCATCCGCAGAGCGCACCACCACAACACCGGCGACGCATGGTGCATCTACCCCATGTACACCTTCGCGCACCCCATTGAAGACGCGATTGAAGGCATTAGCCACAGCATCTGCACACTAGAGTTTGAAGACCAACGCCCCTTCTACGATTGGCTACTGGCAAGGCTTGCGGAAGCGGGCTTATTCAAAAACCCACTACCCCATCAATACGAATTTGCACGGCTCAATTTAAGCTACGTCGTCACCAGCAAGCGCAAGCTCGCGCAACTCGTCAACGACAAACACGTCAGCGGCTGGGACGACCCACGTATGCCCACCCTCGTAGGGCTGCGCCGCCGTGGCTACACAGCTAGAGCGCTGCAACTCTTTTGCGAACGCATCGGCGTCACCAAAACCGATAGCTGGATCGACTACAGCACCCTAGAAGGCTGCCTGCGCGAGACACTCGACGCAACTGCGCCAAGAGCAATGGCGGTACTAGACCCCATCAAACTCACCATCACCAACTTCCCCGCAGGCCACGTGGAGCCTTGCTCCGCACCAGTCCACCCGCATCACGAAGAACTGGGAAGGCGCGAGTTTGGCTTCTCCAAAGAACTCTGGATTGATGCCAGCGACTTCCAAGCCGCGCCAGAAAAAGGCTACCACCGCCTCTACGTTGGCAACAAAGTCAGACTCAAATACGGCTACGTGGTCGAGTGCACAGGCTACAAAACCGACGCAGCAGGCAAAGTCACAGAAGTAGAAGCCACCTACTACGCAGACAGCAAAAGCGGCAGCGCAACGAGTGGCAACTACAAAGTCAAAGGCGTGATGACATGGGTCTCCGCGCACGATGCCGTAGACGCAGAAGTGCGAATGTACGACCGCCTCTTCCTAGACGAGCAGCCCGATGCAGGCGGCAAAGACTTCTTGGCGAGCATCAATCCAAACAGCCTAAAAGTCGTGACAGCAAAGGTCGAGCCGTCGCTAGCTGCAAGTACAGCCGATCAAAAGTTTCAGTTTGAGCGGCATGGGTATTTTTGCGCGGACCTTGTGGATCATGCGGCTGGGGGGCTGGTGTTTAATTATTCGGTGGGACTTAAAGACAGTTTTGGGAAATAAGCTCCACAGTTACTATTTTTAAGCACTGACACTTAATGAAGAAACCAAATTTAAACCGTATTATTTGGGAGATTAGACTACAGCGAAAAATAATCGCATGTCAAATTTGGAACCGTAATGTCCGTCGTCATCAATCAATGACTGGTGGTGACCGCTCGAAGACTACAGTTATTTCCATTCCAGTACTTCACGCGGAAAAAATAGAAAGTCGTAAAAAAATACAACAAGTTTTGGATTCAGCTTGGACGACCCTACGTAAAGGCAGTTCTAAATTGAAATTAGATTTTTCAAGGACGCACAAAATTTTCCTAGGAGGGATGTTGTCAAGTACAGGCTTGCCATTTAGAGGGAATGGGCTTCCAGAAATGAAGGATTTTGTCGCGTTGACCGACTCTGGCCGTATGAGTATCATCTCAGGTCATGCGCAATATACTTACTCTGTAAGTGGAGGTGGTAACGGATACCAATGTGATGTTGAAACCCTCGGGACATTGATACTTTGGAATATTCCCTTAATTCATAAGCAATTAACATGAACAACACTGCACAAAAAATTTCTATTGCTAAAGACTTCTCTCCTTCACCTGCTGGTCGTAATCGTCGTGATGGCCCTTACACTGGCGAGGGCTTTAGAGAAGATTTTTTGATACCTAAGCTTAAGTCTTCAGATTTACTTCATATCGATTTGGACGGTACAAGCGGATATGGTTCTTCATTTTTAGAAGAAGCTTTCGGAGGGTTGATACGCAGCGGATTTAATGAGGACGCATTAAAGAAGAAGCTTTTTTTCCACTCAAATCGCCCCTCATATGAAACGAGGATTTGGCACTATATTCATAAAGCTGCTAAATGAACGTCTTAACTGCAATCAGTATGGCGGAGTGGGTTTCATACGCGCCCTTACTGCTGACAATTGTTGGTTGGTGGTTTGTTAACTATAAAAACGATCAGCGCGAGGCAAGAAAAGAATATCGTTCGCTAGTCGACGCTTCTAAGAAAACTGTACTAGAAATCTCTACCCAAGTACGCAAATATTATCAAGATGCAAATTCAAACTTAGCACCTGAAATCAAGTGGGCACTCGATGCGCTTGAAATTGATCTACTACGAATTCCCGACTACAAGCGTGGAGACTACCTTCTCATAAGTTACGTCAACTTTACCGATGCGTGCACAGGAGGTGAATTTGAGCAAAGTACAAGGCAACCGATTGATGTTAATTCTTTACAGATTCAAAACGTAATTCAAACAAGGAATGCGCTACTCGATTCACTTGAGAAGTGGTTTTCAAATAAATACAAAAATATTTAGTATTTCAAATATTCAAATCAATCCAACTGCGACAGGCCAATGTTTGCACTTGAAGGTATGTTGGCTGTCAAAGTCCGCCAGGCCACATTCCATAAGGCTTGCAGCAGTACCATAAAAAGGAAAATCATCATGTCCCAAACCATCAACGATTTTGAAGCGCTGGGCATTGACGGCAAGCCTGTCAAGCTGTCGCAGTACGCGGGCAAGGTGATGCTGATCGTCAACACTGCTAGCGCCTGCGGGTTCACGCCGCAGTTTGGTGGACTGGAGAAGCTTTGGGAGACGTACCAAGCGCAAGGCCTTGTGGTGCTTGGCTTCCCGAGCAATGAGTTTGGCGGGCAAGACCCTGGCAGCAATGAGGAGATTGCGTCGTTTTGTCAGATGAACTTTGGCGCGTCGTTTCCGATGATGTCCAAAATCAAGGTCAATGGTGCCCAGGCGCACCCGCTGTATCAGTGGCTGACCAAGGAAGCGCCAGGTTTGCTGGGCAGTCAGTCGATCAAGTGGAATTTCACCAAGTTTCTCGTTGGGCGCGATGGTCAGGTCATCAAGCGCTATGCGCCCTTGGACAAGCCTGAGAGCTTGACGGCTGATATTGAGCGGGCGCTTGCCAACTAGGAGCAGCCAATGAAAAAATTACTCGCATTCCTAATCCTCGCTTTTTCCGTCGCTTGCTTCGCAGGCAATGAGGATGTCGGCGTTGTCTTGATGCATGGCAAATGGGCTAAGTCAACCTTAGGATTGGCGCCATTGGCTCGCGAGCTGGAGTCGCGTGGTTTCAAAGTCGTAACTCCACTAATGCCGTGGTCTGAGGGACGTGAGTACGACGTTGACTACCCTACCGCGCTGACTGAAATTGATGCTGCCGCTAAAGCTTTGCGGAGCAAAGGAGCAAAGCGCATTGTGGTCGGCGGTCAAAGTTTTGGCGCAAACGGCGCTATTGCTTTTGCAGGATCAGGCCGCGAAGTGGATGGCATCATCTTGATGGCACCCGGCCATGTACCAGATATTGGCGGATTTAGGCAAACCCTCGCAAGCAGTGTCAGCAAAGCAAAGCAGATGATTGCCGATGGAAAAGCAGATGAAAAAACAAGCTTTGACGATAGCAACCAAGGGCGCAAAAAAACCATTTTTACGACACCTAAAAACTATCTTTCCTATTTTGACCCCGAGGGACTTGGTGTCATGCCAAAGTCTGCCCGCGGTATCAGTAAACCGATTCCAATATTGATCGTGATGGGCAGCCAAGATAGCTTGGCTCGCCTAGGCGAGGCTTATATTTTTAATCAAGCGCCTAAGCATCCTAAGAGTGCTTACGTGACAATTGATAGCGATCACTTCAGCACCCAAACGCAGGCCATTCCAGAAGTTGTGAAGTGGTTGGAGTCCTTATGAATATTGCCTACCCCTTCTGGTCAGATTTAACAACAAAGCAATTCGCCGATCTAGCCGCTAGCCCAGACGTAGCAAGGCTTGTAGCGGTGCTACCCGTGGCAGCGACCGAGCAGCATGGGCCGCATCTGCCTTTGAATGTGGATAGTCTGTTGGTGGATGGCGTGATTAAAGCGGCTCTGCCGCACATGGGCTGGGGCAAGGCGGGTGAGCCTGCTGCCGCTGATGCCGTACCCGCTCTCTTTTTGCCCACGCAAAAAATCTCGCTCAGCACCGAGCACCTAGGCTTTGCGGGCACGCTCACGCTGTCGCCGCAAACGGTGATGGCGCTGTGGATGGAGATTGGTGCGTCTGTTGCGCGTACGGGTATCAAAAAGCTGGTGCTGCTGAACTCGCACGGCGGCAATGTGGGCTTGATGGATGTGGTGGCGCGTGAGCTACGCACCGCGCACAACCTCATCGTGTATCACACGTCTTGGTACAACTTGCCGCTGGGCGATGCCGCGAATCTGTTTAGCGCGGACGAGCACCGCTTTGGCGTGCATGCGGGCGATATCGAAACCTCGATGATGCTGGCGCTGCGCCCTGATTTGGTGGACATGACACTGGCTAAAAATTTCCATTCAACCTCGCAAGATCGCGCGAAAACATACCCCGTTTTAGGCAACGGCAAAAGCGCCAAGCTGGGCTGGCAAATGCAGGACTACAACGCCTCTGGCGCAGCAGGCAATGCCGCGCAAGCCACGGCGGATAAGGGCCGCGCCCTGCTAAAGAGCGCAGGTTTGCAACTGGCGAAGTTGCTGGCGGAGGTGAGTGATTTGCCTCTCTCGACCATCAAAATCTAAGTCATCATTTCAACAAAAGGAGCATACTTTGACTGAGCTATTTCAACCAGAACAAGCCCCCATAGGGAACACCGCGCCCAACAAACTGCAACTGCAATTCACAGGCAAGGGCGGCGAGTATTTCCGTATTTGGATCGTTAATTTGACGCTCACCATCTTGACGCTGGGCATTTACTCGGCGTGGGCAAAAGTGCGGCGCGTGCAGTACTTTTATCGCAACACGCAGCTTGCGGGCAGTGGTTTTCAATTTCATGGCTCGCCTGTGGCGATTTTGAAGGGGCGCGTGATTGCCATTGTTGCCCTGATCGCGTATTCCCGTCTAGGCGATATGTCCAGTTTGTTTGCAACTATCGTAGCGGCGATCTTGGTGCTGGTCGTTCCGTGGCTGGTGCAAAGTGCGTTACGCTTTCGGAACTACAACGCCAGTTATCGCGGCATACGCTTTCGGTTTAATGGCTTGCTACGCGAGTCATACATCACGATTGCGCCGATGCTGCTTGCATTCATGGTGCCAACTCTGATTTTTATTTATACCGACGCTATTGATTTGATTCAAACAGGAAAGGCTGGCCTCTTAACCAGTCTAGGCGTATTACCGCTTGTGCTTTGGCCTTATTTTCATTGGCGGCAACGCAGGTTTTTCACCGATGGTTCGTCATTTGGAAATGCAGCGTTTTCGCTACGAGCAACGGCAGGAAATTTCTACGGTTTGTATCTCAAATTTTTAGCCATCTATGCTGGAACGATGGTTTTGATCGTGATAGCAAGTATCCCGATCATTTTTGTTTTCGCATCCAAAGCCACCTCCATGATGACAAGTACAGGCGGCATCATCGCTAGCGTTCTCATTGGCATAGTCGTCCTCGTTGTAGTTTTCTCAACGCTTTCGCCCTACTTCATCTCGCGTATGCAAAACCTTGTATGGTCAAACACCTCGCTCGGCGGACAGCCATTTCACAGCACAGCCACGCTGGGCGGTATCTTTAAAATCCAAATCGTCAACACGCTGCTAACCCTTATCACGCTTGGGCTATACCGCCCCTACGCTGTGATTCGCATGATGAAGTACCGTTTGGAATGTGTCAGTTGGACGGGTGAGCCTGATCACTTTGCCAACATCTTGAACTCTGCCAATACGAGCGCCGCAGGGCAAGAAACGGCGGACTTTTTAGGCATTGACTTAGGACTTTGATCGGATGCTAAATGCTCGATTTTTTGATGGACAAAGCACGCGGGCTGTGCCGTGCATCATCTCAAGCAGGGTCAATGGTGAACTGTGCATCGAGCTGCAAGCCACACCAGACAAGCCCGCGCAAGGCATGACCCTTGCGGCGCACGACTGGCAAGCTAACGAGCCATTCGCACATACGCCGCGCGTGCTGACGTTGCCCTCTGGGCATATCGAGGTGGATGAGTCGCCCGAGCTGCAAACATGGTTGACGGCTCAGGGAAAAACCATGTCGTGGGTGGAACGTGCCCAAATCAGTTGGCGCAAGGCGGGCACAGCGGCTTTGCTTTTATTGGCAACCCTGTTCGCCTTTTACAAATGGGGGCTTCCCGTCGCAGCAAGCTACGCGGCGGCGTGGATTCCCGAGAGTTACGTCCAGCGCTTAAATAGCGAAACACTGGCGCAAATCGACCGGCATTTCGCTCAACCAAGTCAATTAGATGTTGCGGCGCAGGCTCGCATCAAAGAGCGCTTCGCTGCGCTCATCGCACCCGCTGGCACGCGTACCAGCGCGAAGCAGATGCATCTCTTGTTTCGATCAAGCGCTATGGGACCCAACGCCCTTGCTTTGCCAGCAGGCACGGTGGTGCTGTTTGATGAGTTGGTCAAACTTGCGCCCAATGACGACGCCATCATGGGCGTACTTGCGCACGAGTGGGGGCACGTTGAAAAGCGTCATGCCATGTCTGGTCTCATCCAAAGCAGTGCAATAGGACTGTTCTTTTCTCTCTATTTGGGCGATGCGTCCAGCGTCATTGCCACGGTCGGCACAGGTCTTGGTTTTTTGCATTACTCGCGCACTCGCGAAACGGAGTCCGACACATTTGCCATCGCAACGCTCAAAGCCAATCAGCTCTCTGGCGCCGACACGGCTGAACTCTTTACGCGAATGATGGCGTGGCAACCGCCCGATTCAAAATCAAAAACGAAAGTGAATGTTCCAGAGTTTTTATCAACGCACCCCGCCACACCTGAGCGAATTGAGCGGTTTAAGTCCGTGCTTCCCAAATAACCGAGCGCATCGCCAGCGAGCGCGCATCGTAGCGCTCGTTAAAAAACCGAACCGAATCATGCTCATCCACCGCGCCCGCCGCGTGCAGCAGCGGCAAATAATGGTCGATATTGGGATGCGCTTGGTTTGCCACCGCACCTAAATCTTGAAACTTGGCCAGCTCTGCCAAGCTGCCTGCTTCGATATGATTTTTGACAAACGTATCGAACTGCACGTTCCAGTCGTAGGGCGCACCTTGCCCCATCATGCCAAGGTTATGAACCGTATTGCCGCTCGCGATAACCAGCACGCCTTGGTCACGCAAGGCACGCAGTTTGTGTCCCATCGCAAAATGCTGGGCGGGGGCTGCGTGCCAATCTAGGCTTAGTTGAATCACGGGAATGTCTGCATTTGGAAACATCGGCTTCAAAACGCCCCACGCACCGTGGTCTAAGCCCCACTCTGCTTGATCTAGCCCTGCGCCAATGTTGGCGGCTATTTCTCGCGCGGCAGCGGGGTTGCCTGGCGCGGGATATTGCTGGTTGAACAACTCTTGCGGAAAACCGCCAAAATCATGAATGGTTTTAGGTTGTTCCATCGCCGTGAGATACCAACCTCGCGTCACCCAATGCGCCGAGATGCACAAAATAAGCTGCGGTTTTGGGTAATTTGCCAGCAAATCCTGGCCTAGCGCTTGCCAACTGCGTCTGTAATCGTTGTCCAAAATCGCATTCATGGGGCTGCCATGTCCCAGAAATAAAACAGGCATGCGTTTCGTGGGGCTGAATGTGGACAAGTTCATAAAAAGTAAGTTTTTCGCTAGAATAAAGATGTTATATTGCAGTGCAGCATTAATTTTCAAGCCCATTGCTTGAAATAACTGCAACTCATCACTTAAGGATCATTCATGTTGTACCAACTCTACGAAGCACAGCGCAGTTTTATGGAACCGTTTGCTGAGTTTGCACGTACCACCGCCAAGCTGTTGGCGAATCCCTCAACACCCATTGTGGCGCCCTACGCCAGCAATCCATTTGTCGGTCAATTTGTTCAACCTTTGACCCAGCGTTTATCCGCCAGCTACGATTTAATGTATCGCCTTGGCAAAGATTATTTAAAGCCTGCCTTTGATATCCAAAGTGTGCCTGTCAATGGCTCTGATGTTGCGGTGTTTGAACAAGTCGCGATGGATAAGCCATTTTGCGAACTGCGCCATTTCAAGCGCCTCACCGACAACGCCAAGATGCTTGGCACACTGCAAAAGCAGCCCGTTGTGTTGATTGTTGCGCCGCTATCGGGGCATTATGCGACGCTCTTGCGCGATACGGTTCGCACCATGCTTGGCGATCACAATGTTTACGTGACCGATTGGAAAAATGCACGTACCGTGCCGCTGTCGGATGGTGAATTCCATTTAGACAACTACGTACACTATGTCGAAGACTTCATTCGCTATTTGCAAGCCGAGCATGGCAATTGCCACGTTGTGAGTGTTTGCCAGCCAACGGTGCCCGTACTGGCAGCCGTGTCGCTCATGGCGTCGCGCGGCGAGACAACCCCACTCTCAATGACCATGATGGGCGGCCCCATTGATGGCACCAAAACACCAACCGCAGTGAACAATCTCGCCACCAAAAATGGCTTTGATTGGTTTGAGCGTAACCTGATCTATACCGTACCCGGCAATTTTGCTGGTGCAGGACGGCGCGTTTATCCAGGCTTCTTGCAGCACACGGGCTTTGTTGCTATGAATGCGGATCGGCATAAAAAGAGCCACTACGACTACTTTAAAGACTTGGTCAAAGGCGACGAAGAAAGCGCAGAAGCGCACCGCAAGTTCTATGACGAGTACAACGCCGTGCTAGATATGGATGCGGATTATTACCTTGAGACCATCAAAATCGTTTTCCAAGACTTTGCACTCGTCAAAGGCACGTGGGATGTCAAAAACGCCAAAGGCAAACTAGAGCGCGTCAAACCGCAAGACATCAAAACCACCGCACTGCTCACCGTTGAGGGCGAGTTGGATGATATTGCAGGGATTGGTCAAACCGAAGCAGCGCACGGGCTGTGTACGGGCATTCCTAAAACCAAGCATCAACATTTTGAAGTCAAAGGTGCTGGACATTACGGCATCTTCAGCGGCAGCAGATGGCGCGATCAGGTCTATCCACAAATCAAAACACTAATCGCCAAATACCAGCAGTGAGTGAGCCAGTCAACCTGTCAGCCAGTCAGTGCGCGAGTAAAGCCTCACATCGGGAAATGCAAGCGACTCACCCCAAGCTTCAAAAGAGGATACTGGCCTCAAACAAGCCCGCACTTTCACTTGCGGAATATCAAAACCTACGCGCGTGACACTGGCAACTCAAATCCTCTCGACACTGCCGCAAACGCAGTGCACGCGCTGCGGCTACCCTGATTGCGAAGGCTACGCCCTAGCCATTGCCGCCGACGAAGCTCCGATCAACCAATGCCCACCTGGGGGTTCCGAAGGCGTTTCAAGGCTCGCCAACATCACCGGCAAACCCATCCTACCGATCAACCCAGCGCACGGCCGAGAAACCCCGCGCAGCGTGGCGTGGATTGACGAAGACTGGTGCATCGGCTGCACGCTGTGCATCAAAGCCTGCCCCGTCGATGCAATCGTGGGCGCTAACAAAAAAATGCACACCGTCATCGAAGCCAACTGCACAGGCTGCGAACTGTGCATTCCCGTCTGCCCGCTTGATTGCATCCAATTAGAAAACGTCTCAGGCACAAAAACGGGATGGGATGCATGGCCAAAGGCCAATGCAGATAAGGCTCGCGAGGCCTATGAGGCTCGCAAAGCACGTTTGGCAAGGCTTGCCGCCATTGAGGCTTTGCGACTCGGTCAGTTATAAAAATGTGACACCGCTCTAAAGTTACCGCATGGCTTGGTTATCGGCTGGTTCACCGAAGCGTCACAGTATTCGCGCCAGAGCTACACTGACCAAGCAAGAAAAACGGACACCAATGACACGGTGTCCGTTTTTTGTTTTTACGTTGTTCCAATCACAAAGTGGTCGTAGTGTTCATATCCATCACACTTTTCACGGTTGACAATACCAACGCTAAGCAGCTCACCATCAACTAACACCGTTGCAAGGTATTTGTGCGCGGCTTTGATGTAATCACGCCCTAGTCACTTTGATCGTGTGCCCGCTGTCCGCGTTGGTGAACTCGCACCCAATCAAGTGCTGCTCCGCGTACCGCATGGCCGCATGGCGAAGCTCTTTTGTGCTGGTATGAATGCCTAGCTCGTTGCCTGTGAGGGTTATCAAAGTGCCGTCCATGTTTACGCCGCTTTGCGCTTGAATTGAATAACTTTCTCGCTCTTCAAAACGTCCAAATAATCCGCCCAATTTTGCATCATGGCGGTTCGTTGTTTGAGGTACTGGGTACGGTTGTAAGCACGTCCGTTCGCGTCCTTCACGTGGGCAAGCTGCGGTCTCTATCACCAGCGGGTCAACGCCTAGCACTTTGGCTAGTATGAACGGCTCAGCGGCTGTTTCCCCAATGAAAAAGAGCGTTCACTGTATGCTAGTGAACGCTCTTAAATTTAGTGTTGGTCGGTGTGAAAGGATTCGAACCTTCGACCCCTTGCACCCCATGCAAGTGCGCTACCAGGCTGCGCCACACACCGAAGCCGTTGATTATAACGAGCCGCTCAAAAAGCGCTTAGATTTTCCCCTTCAAAATCTTTTGGATCGCTTGCAACTCTTCGCGCAACCAATCGGGTGACTCGGTATTCACGGGTGCGCTCGTCGCTGCCTCAGAGCTTGGCGCAACACTGCCACCAAGATGGTTTCTAGCGCCGCTAATCGTGAAGCCTTCTTCATACAGCAACTCGCGTATGCGGCGGATCATCAGCACTTCGTGATGCTGGTAGTAGCGCCGATTGCCGCGCCGCTTCATGGGCCGAAGTTGCGTAAACTCTTGCTCCCAATAGCGCAGGACATGGGGTTTGACCATGCACAGATCAGCCACTTCGCCAATCGCAAAATAGCGTTTGGTTGGAATTTGCGGGAGTGCGTTTTTGTCAAAGCTCATGGCTGATCTCGACTATTCTTTTTTAGAGCAATTGCTCTTTCAATTTCGGGCTGGCGTGGAAGGTCACGACGCGCCTTGCAGCGATTAAGGTTGCCTCGCCCGTGCGTGGATTACGCCCTGGGCGCTCCGCTTTGCCGCGCACCATAAAGTTTCCAAAACCTGAAACTTTGACATCATCATTAGCGACCAAGCTCTCGGACATCAAGTCGAACACGGCCTCCACAATTTCTTTGGATTCGCGCTTTGACAATCCGATGCTCGCGTAGAGTCCTTCTGATAATTCCGCCTTCGTTAGTACGGGATTTTGCAGGGTATCGAGCGTTATTTTCATAATTATTTTTTTGATTGAAGAAGTATTATCACCGCAGTGGTTAACGCAACCTTGCCTTTAGTTTTTCGCTCAGCGCTGCCAGCACGGCAGCCATCGCCGCTTCAATTTGCGAATCTAGCAGCGTTGCTTCCGCGTCCCCAAGGGTTACGCGCACGGCAAGGCTTTTTTCGTCCGAAGCCATGCTGGCATCCCCCGCTTTAGCTCGGTAAACATCAAACAAAGCCACGTTTTTGATGAGTGCTTGCTGTGCGCTGGCAATCGCGTCCATGAGCTGCGCGTGCGTGATGGATTCTTTCACCACAACCGCCAAATCACGCTGCACAAATGGCACTTTAGGCACGGCTTGCAGCGTCGGTAACTGGCGCGATGTGACAGCCGCTAGGTCAAGCTCGAACAACACGGGTGCGCTTGCCAAGCCATACGACTGCTTCCATTTTGGATGTAATTCGCCTATGAAGCCAATCGCTTGCCCGTTCACATGAACACTGGCGCAGCGCCCTGGATGCAGCGCTGGATGCTGCGCCGCTTTGAACACCAGCACTTGCGGCGCAAACAGCGCCTCGACATCGGCGCGGACATCAAAAAAATCGGCGCTACGGCTGCGTGTTGCCCAGTTGGACGGCTGTGCGTCACCGCTTGCCAGTCCTGCCACGCGCAGTGGCTGATAGAGACCTTTCACCGAGCGGTCGCTATCAACCGCAGACGCGTCGCGCAAGAACACACGCCCCAGCTCAAACACGCGCACATCACTGGCTTTGCGATCTTGGTTGTATTTCATAACCGCCAAGAGCGAGCCCAGCAAAGACGAGCGCATGACGTTCATCTGGCTGGCAATCGGATTCGTTAAGCGCACGGGATTCTTATTGGCTGCAAGCTCCAACTCCCACTGCTCAGGCACAAAGCTAAAGTTGATCGTCTCTTGATAACCCAAAGCCGCCAACTGACGACGCACGGCGAAGTCAGAACGCTTTGTCTCCAAGCGCCATTTGGGCGCGGTCGGCGCAAGCGGCTTGTTAGTCGGCAAGCGGTCATAACCGATGGTACGAATGACTTCTTCGATCAAGTCTTCTTCGATTTGCAAATCAAAGCGATAGGCAGGCGGTGTCACCATCAATTTATCGTCATCGGTCAAATCATCTGCTACCCGCAAGCCCAAGCTAGACAAGGCTTTGCGGCAATCCTCTTTGGTAAGCCGCATTCCAATTACCTTGGCAGCACGTGATGCCCGCAAGGCCACATTGCGTATGGCTGGTACGTTGGGCTGATGATCGTCAATCGCACCAACCGTGGTTTGAGCGGTACCGCAAATTTGCACGACTAATTGGGTGATGCGTTCGATATGTTCGATTGTGGTGCTTGGATCCACGCCGCGCTCAAAGCGATGCCCTGCGTCGGTGGAAAAGTTAAAACGGCGCGAGCGTCCTGCAATGCTGCTTGGATACCAAAATGCCGCTTCGATGTAAATGTTTTGCGTTGATTCGCTCACAGCGGTAGCGTCGCCGCCCATGATGCCCGCGAGCGACTCAACCGCTTGCTCGTCGGCAATCACGCCGACTTTCGCGCCAAATTTTTCCTCTAGCGTGACCGTGCTGCCATTCAGCAATGTGAGACTTTCGCCGTTTTTTGCCCAGCGCACAAAGAGACCACCGTGGATTTTGTCTAGATCAAAAATGTGCGATGGCCGACCCAGTTCAAACATCACGTAGTTAGAAATATCGACCAGCGCATTCACTGAGCGCTGACCGCAACGCGCCAATCTATCCACCATCCACTCGGGCGTTTTTGCAGCAAAGTTCACACCGCGCACGATGCGCCCGGAAAAGCGACCACATAGCTCTGGCGCTTCAATTTTGACGGGCACGACATCTGTGAAATCAACTTTGCTTGTCACCCATTTAGGCGCTACCAGCGGTGCGCCTGTGATGGCTGCCACCTCGCGAGCCACGCCATACACCGAGAGACAATGCGCTAAATTAGGTGTGAGTTTGAGCGTAAAGAGCGTATCGTCCAGATTCAAATGTTCGCGGATGCTTTGCCCGACCACCGCGCTAGAGGCCAATTCCAGCAAGCCTTGCGCGGCATCAGCGCCTTCAGCAATGCCTAATTCTTTAGCCGAGCACAGCATCCCTTGACTCTCAACGCCGCGCAATTGACCCAATTTGATTTTGAATGGTTGACTGTCAACAGCAGCTTTGGCTGCTGGCAATTCCGCGCCAACTAAAGCACACGGAATTTTGATACCCACGCGTGCATTCGGTGCGCCACAAACAATGTTCAAAAGTGCCGCTTGCCCAACATCCACTTGGCAAACGCGCAAGCGATCGGCATTCGGGTGCTGCACGCATGCTTTAATTTCGCCCACAACAACCTGACTAAATGCAGGTGCAACAGCGGTGAGTTCCTCGACCTCTAAACCCGCCATCGTGAGCTTGTCGGCCAGCTCTTGTATGGTGAGCGGTGGGTTGCAAAATTCACGCAACCAGCTTTCTGGGAATTGCATTTTGATTCCTCTTTTTAATTATTGAAACTGTGAGAGAAAACGAAGATCGCCGTCAAAGAAGAGACGTAGATCGTTCACGCCGTAGCGCAGCATTGTCAGCCTGTCCATGCCCATGCCAAAAGCAAAGCCGATGTACGCTTCGGGGTCAAGTCCCATATTGCGCACAACGTTAGGGTGAACCTGACCCGAGCCTGCGACTTCTAGCCAACGCCCTGCGAGTGGACCATGCGCAAACTGAATGTCGATCTCGGCGCTTGGCTCGGTGAACGGGAAAAAGCTAGGACGGAAGCGCAAAACCAAATCATCGCTCTCGAAGAAGGTTTTGCAAAAATCGGTAAAGACGACTTTCAAATCTTTAAAGCTCACGTTCGCACCAATCCACAAACCTTCGCACTGGTGGAACATGGGGGAGTGCGTTGCATCGCTGTCCACGCGGTAGGTACGGCCAGGTGCGATGACACGAATTTCAGGCATGACCGCTTGACCAGAAGCCTTCCAAGCCTTCACGTGCGCGGTGGCGTGACGAATCTGCATAGGACTGGTGTGTGTGCGAAGCAGTGGCGGCGTATCGGTTGGTTGCCCGTCCAGTGGATCAACATAAAACGTGTCGTGCATGGAGCGTGCGGGATGGTCTTCGGGGGTATTCAATGCCGTGAAGTTGAACCAATCGTTTTCGATTTCGGGGCCATCCGCCACATCAAAGCCCATTGAACCAAAAATGCCTTCGATACGCTCTTGCGTCAGCATGACGGGGTGCAAACCGCCGCCAGCGCGTGCGGCGCGGCCGGGCAAACTCACATCCAACGCTTCGGTCGCAAGCTGTGCATTCATCGCCGCGTCAAGTAGCGCTTCGCGGCGCTGATTCAGCAGCGCCTCTACAGCTTGCTTGGCGACATTGATTTGCGCGCCTAATTGTTTTTTTTCGTCAATCGATAAGGCTGCCATGCCCTTCATCAGCTCGGTGATGCGGCCTGACTTACCTAAGTACAGAGCTTTGGCATTTTCTAAATCGGCAGGCGTACTGCAGGCCGCGAACGCAGCAGTGGCACTGTCAACAATAGCTTCTAGATCACTCATAAAAATCCTATCTATCTGTCATTCCCGCCATCCTTCGTCATGCCGGCCATGCTTCGTCATGCCCGCCATGCTTCGTCCTTCCCACCATACTTCGTCATTCCCGCGAAGGCGGGAATCCAAGCCGTAGCGCCCCGCCTTCGCGGGAATGACAAAAACAAACGTTGATGACGATTCAGTAAAAAAGGGTCGAAGTTTTATGCAAACTTCAACCCTCTCGTGCAAACAAAAATGGGGCCAGCTTCTAGTTTAAGCGAGCGCCGCTTTCACTTGCGCAACGATAGCCGCAAAACCAGCTTCATCACTAATTGCCAAGTTTGCAAGCACCTTACGGTCGATTTGGATGTTGGCTTTTTTTAGACCATTCGCAAATTGGCTGTAGGTGATGCCAAGGCTGCGGGCGGCTGCGTTGATACGCGCAATCCACAGCGCACGAAACACGCGTTTTTTGGCACGGCGGTCACGGTAGGCATATTGCCCAGCCTTCATCACCGCTTCTTTAGCGACACGAAAGACATTACCACGGCGACCACGGAAACCCTTGGCCAAGGTTAAGATTTTTTTGTGACGGGCGCGTGCCGTGACTCCACGTTTGACTCTAGACATGTTTGTTACTCCTTACGTCCGCTTGATTAAATGCCACGACCTGGCAACATATCCGCCATACGACCCATATCGGTCTTATGAACGGCGGTTGCTCCGCGTAAGTGACGCTTATTTTTGGTGGTCTTCTTAGTCAAAATATGACGCTTGAAGGCTTGTCCGCGCTTAACGGATCCACCTGGACGAACGCGGAAACGCTTCTTCGCACCGCTTTTGGTTTTCATTTTGGGCATTTCAATGCTCCTTCTACTTTTTTAACTCACGAGGTGTGGCGCAAACTGCTCGCGCCCCTTGTTAACCCTGAGTTTTATGCGGCTACAGCCTCTGGAGGCTTAGCTGCGGCGGCGGGAGCTGCTTTGGGGGCAGCGCCTGCTTTTTTCTTACCTGGCGCAATCATCATGATCATTTGACGCCCCTCTAACTTGGGCATACTCTCAATCACAATCAAATCACCTAACTCTTCCCGAATGCGCACGAGCAGTGCCATTCCAATTTCTTGATGCGTAATCTCGCGACCTCTAAAACGCAGCGTGATTTTGCATTTATCACCTTCTTCCAAAAAGCGCTTGATGTTGCGCATTTTGATGTTGTAGTCACCATCATCCGTACCTGGGCGAAACTTGATCTCTTTAATATCAATCACATGCTGCTTGGCTTTTGCTTCGGCAGCTTTTTTCGCCTCTTGGTACTTAAATTTCCCATAGTCCATCAATCTTGCAACAGGCGGCACAGCCGTTGCTGCAATTTCTACCAAATCCACATCCAACTCACCCGCACGGCGCAGTGCGTCCGATAAGCTCATAATGCCCAGCGATTCGCCTTCTGGCCCAGTGACGCGCAACTCGGGCGCCATGATTTCACGATTGAGGCGATGTTTGCGCTCTTCACGTTGGCGCGGTTGACGGAATTCAGTAGCGATGGTTCAAATCCTAATTAGTTTTAACTTTTTCAAGTTTTATTTGCCACATCTAACGTCACTTGATGAATGAATTCATCAAGGGTCATCGTGACAGCGTTTTGTTGGCCTCTAGCTCGAACCGACACACAGTTCGTGCTCTTCTCGCGATCCCCAACTGCTAGCGCGTAGGGAAGCTTCTGCATAGCAAACTCTCGTATTTTATAGTTTATTTTCTCGTTTCTGAGATCTAAATGGACTCTAAGCCCATTTTTTTGCAGTTTTTTCGCCACTTCGGTCGCGTATTCGGCCTGCGCATCAGTAATTGCGGCGATACCAATTTGAATCGGCGCTAACCACGCGGGGAGTGCGCCCGCGTATTGCTCAATCAAAATGCCAATGAAGCGCTCTAAGCTACCAACGATGGCGCGATGCAACATCACAGGCTGCTTGCGACTGCTATCTGCTGCGACATAGTCCGCATCTAAGCGCTCGGGCATATTGGGATCAATTTGCATCGTGCCACATTGCCATGTACGACCAATGCTGTCCTTGAGGTGATACTCGATTTTCGGACCATAAAACGCGCCCTCGCCTGGCAACTCTTCTAATGCCGCGCCGCTCGCCTTGATCGCCTCGCGGAGTGCATTCTCCGCGTAATCCCACGACTCTTCAGAGCCAATACGCGCCTCTGGACGAAGTGCCAGCTTAACGGCGACTTCTGTAAAACCAAAATCTTGATACACAGCCATGACCAGCTGATGAAAAGCGGCGACCTCACTTTGAATTTGCTCTTCTGTACAAAAAATATGTCCATCGTCCTGCGTAAAACCGCGCACCCGCATGATGCCGTGTAGCCCGCCAGTCGGCTCGTTGCGATGGCACTGTCCAAACTCGCCAAAGCGCAGCGGTAAATCACGGTAACTTTTGAGCCCCTGCTTAAAAATGAGGATGTGACCTGGGCAGTTCATCGGCTTTAAGGCGTAGTCGCGCTTTTCCGATTCAGTCGTAAACATATTCTCACGGTACTTGTCCCAGTGCCCCGTTTTTTCCCACAGTGCCGCATCCAAAATTTGCGGGCCCTTCACTTCTTGATAGCCGTTGTCACGGTACACCGCGCGCATATATTGCTCGACTTGCTGCCACAGCGTCCAGCCCTTCGGATGCCAAAACACCGTGCCTGGCGAGTGCTCATCAATGTGGAATAAATCGAGTTCGCGCCCCAGTTTGCGATGATCACGCTTTTCTGCTTCTTCGAGCATCGTCAAATAATTTTGCAACTCATCTTTCGTCGCAAACGCCACGCCATAAACGCGCTGGAGCTGCTCGTTCTTTTGGTCGCCGCGCCAATACGCGCCCGCCACCTTCATCAGCTTGAAATGTTTAAGCTTGCCCGTAGACGGCACATGCGGGCCGCGGCACAAGTCTTCAAACTTGCCTTGGCGGTACAGCGACACATCTTCGCCAGCAGGAATTGAGCCAACAATCTCCGCTTTGTAATGCTCGCCAAGCCCTTTGAAATAAGCCACGGCTTCGTCGCGCGGTAGCACGCGGCGCACGACAGGCTCGTCAAGCGCGGCGAGCTGCGTCATTTTCTTTTCAATCGCCGCCATGTCGTCTGGCGTAAACGCCCGCACGCTGGCAAAGTCGTAATAAAAGCCATTTTCAATCACGGGGCCAATCGTGACTTGCGCCTCAGGGAAAAGCTCTTTAACCGCATAGGCCAATAAATGCGCCGTGCTGTGACGAATCACCTCCAAGCCCTCAGCATCCTTGGCGGTAATGATGGCGAGTTGCGCGCTTTGCGAAATCAAATAACTCGTATCAACGACTTTGCCATCGATTTTTCCAGCCAGCGCGGCCTTAGCAAGCCCAGAGCCAATCGATAAGGCAACCTCCGCCACAGTAACAGGCGCGGCAAATTCGCGAACGGAAGAATCGGGAAGAGTAATTTGGATCATGTGGGTTGGCATAAAGGCTAAGTGCAACCCTTGATTGTAAAAGGTGTGTCATGCAAAAAAACCGCTGAGGCGAATAAAACCTGAGCATGGGAAAAAGCCGTGTTGATGAGCGGCTAAGCGAGATGATCTCGCCCTGAGACATTGTTGTTGGCTAAACCAAGCTCGTCGCAGGCTTACCCAAACACGCCACGCGCTGAGCGCTCGACGGCACCGCGCAGCCATTGATGGGCGCTGTTTTGCTGCGTGCGCCTGTGCCACAGCGCATCGACTTGAATGGCGGGCACATTCAGTGGCAAGCGTTTAATCACGAGTTCGCCGCTGGTATCGGTAACGCGCACAAAATGGCGCGGCAGCACAGTGAGCAAATCCGACTGCGCCACCACACGGCCCGCCGTAAAAGATTGATTCACTGACAGCACAATGCGGCGCTTGCGCCCCAATGCGGCTAAGGCTTCGTCGGTAAACCCAAACGGCCTTCCCGAAAAGCTAACGAGCAAATGCCTTGCCGCGCAAAATGCATTTAAGGTGAGCGCTTTTTTTGCCAGCGGATGCCCGCGCCGCATCACGCAAACATATTCGCCATCGTAGAGTCGCTGATGTGCAAAGTTAGCGACGCCACCCGCCTGAAGCTTGGCCGTCATATCCGCCAAAACAGCGGGGAAATAACCCATCGCTAAATCGAACTCTTCGCGCTCCAACAACCTACGCGGATCGCGTGTGGTGAGCGGCACGATGCGCAGCAAAACGCTGGGCGCTTCGGTCTGCGTGATCAGCAACAAACTAGGGAGCAGCTCTGCCGCCGTGGCATCCGACATGGCAAGCACAAACGTGTTCGTTGCCGTAGCAGCATCGAAAGAGTCGGGGGATAACGACGCTTGCAACTGCGCTAGCGCCTCGCGCACGTGCGGCCACAGAGCCAGTGCGCGGGGCGTGGGCTCTAGTCCTTGCCCTTGTCCTTTCACGCTACTTCTGCGCATCAGGTCGTCGCCCAGCGTTTCACGCAAGCGCCGCAAAGCGTTGCTCACCGCAGGTTGCGTCAGTGCCAAGTGATGCGCGGCCTTAGTCAAACTACGCTCAGCCATGACTTCGTCAAAGACACGCAGCAAATTGAGATCGAGTGTTTTGAAATTCATACTATGAATGTATTACATCACTAATATAAAGTTGAGTCGTACTAGTGCTTACCCTAGTATCACACCATCAAAACTAAGAAAGCGAGTTCATCATGACAACCTTACATACATTCATACCTGCCACCCAAAGCACGCATACAGGCGCAGCGCGTTTAGAGCGTACAGCGGCGTATCTTGCACGCTTGAGCAACACAGCCAGCGCAGCGATTGCCAAAACCTACGCCACGTGGCAAGCACAGCGTGCAGCCGTTCGCGCTGACGAAGAGATGTGGGCTTTTGCACATAGCGATCCACGCTTGATGGCGGAAATTCAAGCGGCAATCGCTGGTCAAAAGTAAAGAAACTCCGTCTGCCCTGAGCCAGTCGAAGCGCTGGTTGACGAGCTTCGACAAGCTCAGTACGAACGGCTCTGGGTCATCCGACTCGGGCGGGCAACACCGTTGCCCGCACCTCACCAAGCCCAATCCGAACGTGGCTTGGCGACCCATCAGGGGATTGGCAGTAGCCGCGCAAAATCACCGTATCGCCGTCTTCTAAAAACGTGCGACGCTCCCCGTTTGGTAATTCAACAGGCTGCTTACCGCCTTTTGACAGCTCTAACAGCGAGCCGCCCTCGTCAAGCTTGGGGCCCGACTGCGTGCCCGAGCCAAACATATCGCCCACCTGCAAATTGCAACCGTTCACCGTGTGATGCGCCACCAATTGCGCCAGCGTCCAATACGACGCCTCAGCAAAATTGGAAGTCGATAGCCGCGCAGCGGGAGCGCCCGCATCCGCCATCGTCTTCGTTTGCAGCCAAACCTCCAGCGTGATATTGATCGCACCGCTGTCGCTGTTAGCCTTGGAGGTCAAGTAGGGCATGGGCTGCGGGTCGCCCTCGGCACGTGTGAATGGCAAACGGAATGGCGCGAGCGCCTCCATCGTCACAACCCAAGGCGAGACCGTGCTGGCAAAACTTTTAGCCAAAAAGGGGCCAAGCGGCTGGTACTCCCAAGCCTGCACATCACGCGCCGACCAGTCGTTCAAAAGCCCCAGACCAAAAAGCGCATCTTCCGCGTCCACCATGCTAATCGGCTCGCCTTGCACGTTGGATGCACGGATGTATGCCGCTAACTCCAGCTCGTAATCTAGCCGCTTGGATGGCGCAAACACAGGTGTCTCTTGACCTGGTGGCAGTATCTGCCCAAGCGGACGCTTGAAGTTTGTACCGCTCACATTGATGCTAGACGCACGTCCGTGATAGCCAATGGGCACATATTTGTAGTTGGGCAAAAGCGGGTTATCGGGGCGGAACAGTTTGCCCACGCTTGTTGCGTGATGGATGCTGGTAAAGAAATCGGTGTAATCGCCGATGCGGCAAGGCACGGACATTTGGGCATCCGACTGCGCAACCAAACACTTGGCAAGTGCCGCTTGGTGTGCGCTGCCAGTTTGCAAACTCGTTGACAATGCAGCCCGAAGTGCGCTTCGATTAACGGATGACTCGGCCATATGCGCATTCAAATCGCCCGCCGCCAATGGGCCAAGCATTCGCGCCACTTCAGCTGGCCAAGCCACGACAGATAAGGCGCTGCGCAAATCTAAGATTTGATCGCCAATCGCCACACCGATGCGCCAGTCATCTTGTTTGGCTTGAATTTGAAATCGTCCAAAGGGCAGATTTTGAATCGGAAAATCACAACCCAGCGCTTGTGCAGAAGGCACCCAACTCGTGAGTTGAGCGTCGTGTGTTTGGTTCAGTTGCGTCATGACAAGCCCTTCCAGCAGTTGAAATAATCTTTATCTAATCGGTCACTCTTCATTGCATATTCCGTCGGTTGCAACACATAGCGACTCTCCAGCATAAACGCGAGGGTGTTGTCCAATTTGTGCGGTGCCAGCACGGTCTGCGATGCCTTGCTAAACGCCTCATTATCTGGCCCATGCGGCACAAAACTATTATGGAGCGATGCCCCGCCAGGCTTGAATCCACCTGGCTTTGCGTCGTATTGACCATGCACCAACCCCATAAATTCGCTCATCACATTACGGTGATACCAAGGTGGACGGAAGGTGTCCTCGGCGACCAACCAGCGCGGCGGGAAAATCACAAAATCACAGTTCGCCACGCCTGCGGTATCGGACGGCGACGTGAGCACCGTGAAGATAGACGGATCGGGATGATCAAAGCTAATCGAGCCAATCGTCATGAAGTGCGCTGTGTCATATTTAAGTGGCACCCAGTTACCATGCCACGCCGCCACGTTAAACGGACTGCGCGGTGCCACGCCACGCCAGACATGCCCAGCAAACTTTTTAATGATTTCAAACTCACCAACCGAGTCGTCAAGCGCAGCGCATGGCGCTAAAAAATCTCGGCTATTGGCCAGTCCGTTTGAGCCGATGGGTCCCAGCTCAGGCAAACGAAAATGTGCGCCATAGTTCTCGCAGATATAACCGCTACATTCGGAATGCTCGCCCAGCTCGCGTGCCCCATCCGCTGTGGCCTGCAAGCAATCTACTTTGAACGCCATACCGCGTGGAACGAGCGCGATTTCGCACGGACGGACGTCCAAAATGCCCAGCTCTGTCGTGATGCGCAGCGCACCTAATTGAGGCACGATCAGCATTTCTGCGTCACTATTAACCAATGCGCGGCTCTTCTTGTTTTGACTCATGTTTTGGTTAAACGCATACACATGAATCCCAATCCCGCTTTGCATGGCAATGCTGCCATTGTGTGCCAACGTTCGGATGCCATCGACAAAATCAGTTGGCTTATGAGGCAACTCAAACGGCTGCCAACGCAGTGGATTCGGGGCTTGCGCTAGGGCGACCGATGTATCAGGACTCGTCCAAAGTGGCTGGCTATACGGTGCGTACTCCCCCATCACAGCAGACGGCTGGCGGCGATAAACCCACGTGCGCCGATTCGTGTGACGCGGCGCGGTAAAAGCCGTCCCGGAAATCAACTCCGCATAAAGCCCATGCGCCACGCGCTGCGGACTATTGCGCCCCACAGGCAATGCGCCCGCGATAGCTTCACTGGCAAACTCGTTGCCAAATCCTGATTGATATGTCAATGTTGTCATCTTTATTTCCTTTACGGTCATTCCCGCGAAGGCGGGCATTCACCCTCACGCTGCGGAGCGCCACCTTCGCGGGGATGACTATTTCTGGCTGCTGCCAGCGCCTCAGATAAAACCGCATTCGATCCAATATGATTTGCCAAGAGCAGCACCAATCGGGCATTCAAAGCATGACTTTGCTCTGTCGTCAACCCTTGATGTGCCGCCAAAAGTGCTTCATAAAAATCGTCAGCTGATTCAAAATGAGGCTGTGTGTGGATGCCCGCCTTCGCGGGAATGAGCGTCTTATGCATCCTCTTCAACTCCTCCGCAAGCCTTACGCCATGCGGCTTTCACTAGATCGTCGGCGGGCTTCATCCAGCGTGCCGCAACGTGCCCGTCAGGGCGAATCAAATACGTGGCGGCTTCTTTTTTGATGACCTGCATATCGCCTTGCGCGGCACCATGCAGCACACTTCCCACTCGCAGTGCGTCGTTTGGAAACACATCACCAGCCTCGTCAGCCGTGTGCAGCGGACTCGATGGCAAATACGTCGCAGTTGACAAGCGCCCGCTATTAACCAAGGCACGCGCAAACGGATGTTGCCTTGCAAGATCTAGCACTGCGCGTCTAAACACGTGGCTGATCTCGCTCTTGGGCGTAATGAAATCGGTGGAACGAGTCGATTGCTTGATGTTGTCATCCGCCGCATATTCGCGCTCGATGCCGTAGCTCTCTAACAAGCCCTTCGACAGGCTCAGGGCGAACGGATTTTTTTTATTCCCACTCGAACTAATCGCATTCCCGTTCGGGCTGAGCTTGTCGAAGCCTTGCTCTTGCTGCAAAACAAGCGCCAACTTCCAAGCCAAGTTTTCCGCGTCTTGCACGCCCGAATTTGCACCGCGTGCGCCAAATGGCGAAACCCTGTGCGCGGCATCTCCCGCAAAAATAACGCGTTGATGCACAAACTTTTCCATGCGCTCGCACGAGAACGTATAAATGCTTGCCCATACGAGTTCAAAATCAGCCTTCATGGAAGCCTTATCCAGCAAGGCTTGCACGCGAGGGATGATGCGTTCTGGCTTTTTCTCTTCCTCAGGGTCGGCATCCCAACCCAGTTGAAAATCGATGCGCCACACGTTATCGGGCTGCCGATGCAAGAGCACACTTTGATTCGGATGAAACGGCGGATCAAACCAAAACCAGCGCTCGGTTGGGAAGTCCGCCGTCATGCGCACATCGGCAATTAAAAAGCGGTCTTGAAAGATGCGCCCTTGGCTCTCCAGCCCCAGCGATTGCCGAATCGTACTCCTTGATCCATCGCACGCAACCACGTAGCGAGCGCTGATTTCATACTCAGTCAATTGAGAATCAGCACTCGTCAAAGCCACAACCAGCGTGGCTTGCGAGCCATCTTGCGCTATTGATTTAACGGTGTGCCCGAGTCGAATATCGATGCGCGGAGTATCGCCGCCGGCAAACTCTTTGGCGCGATCCATCAAAAACGCTTCGGCGTAGTACTGCTGTAAATTGATGAAGGCGGGACGCTGCTTGTTAGAAGCTTCGCTAGGCTCGGGCCGAACGGATTTGGCATCATGCAAATTAAAGGAATACACCTCATCGTTTTGCAAAAATACGCGGCCTACATTCCACGGCACGCCTTTGTCCACCATGCGCTGCCCAAGCCCTCCGCCCAGTTTGTCCCATACTTCCAGCGTGCGCTTGGCAAAGCAAATGGCTTTTGAACCAGCCGATGGCAAGCCCTTGGCACGCCGCGCATCGCCGTCAATTAACACCACGCGCACACCGCGCTGCGCAAGGTCAATAGCCAGCGTGAGACCCGTAGGACCTGCGCCAACAACGATAACGGGATGCAAAACATCACTCATCACTAAGCCCTACCCCTCAAGGCTTTGCCACATTTGAATATCGCGCTCAGCTGTCCAAATGCGCGGGTCGCGCACACCACCCGCCTCATCAAACGCACGCGTCACATCAAACGGCATACAGTGGTTAAAGATCACCCAATCGCCGTACTTGGGCGCGAGCTTGTCAAAGGTCTCCTTGTACACGCGGCGCAAATCGTGCCCTGCCGCCACACCCGCCTGTACGCTTGCGTACACATCACTCACAAACGAGCGCGTCTGCGCCAAGCCTTCTGCAACAAGGGCTGGCGTTTGCAGCGCTGCGCCGCGACCCGGAACCAACTTGGCTGGCTTGAGCGCCGCAATGGCATCCAGCGTCTGGGGCCAATCTTTAAAGTAGGCATCGCCCGCATAAGGCGTTGCGCCAAACTCGACCAAATCACCCGAGAGCAACACCTTCTCACTGGGCAACCACACCACCGTATCGCCCTTGGTGTGACCGCGCCCTAGTTGCAAGAGCTGCACTTCTACGCCGCCAAGCCACAGCGTCATCTTTCCCACAAACGTCATGGTCGGCCACGTCATGCCTGCGGGCACAGTTTCTACGCCTGCAAAGAGGCGCGGGAAGCGGCCAATCTCGCTAGCCTTGTCTTGCTCGCCACGCTCCACAATTAAGTCACGCGTGTCCTCGCTTGCCAGAATTTGCTCTGCACCATAAGCCGATGCACCCAGCACGCGCACAGCGTGATAGTGCGTGAGCACCACATATTTAATGGGCTTATCGGTCACGGTGCGAATGCGGCGAATCACGTCCGCAGCCATAGCGGGCGTGGCCTGCGTGTCAGCGACCAGCACCGCATCGTCGCCAATCACAATGCCCGTGTTCGGGTCACCCTCAGCGGTGTAAGCCCATGTGTGCTCGGAGAGCTGCTCAAACGTGACCTTCTTTTCTTCTAGGTCGGCTTGCGATGCAAATTTTTTAGTTGTCATGGTTCATTCCTTTTTAGTTCGTCATTCCCGCGAAGGTGGGAATCCACGGTTAGTTTTTCCGCCTGTTCAATCAGCAGCAATGCCGCATCTGAATTCTCTAATTTTGCGATCAGTGACAGCGAAAGCGTTGCCAGCATGATCTGCGTGTTTTCCTCACCCACGCGGCCGATCGCTTCGGCCAAAGCGGTGTAGGCAGTATCCAACTCCAGGCTATTCATGGATGACTCCCATCTTGGCTAAAGCCTTATCCAGATTGACTTCGCGAGCCTCGGTCCAGCTAGCCGCAATATAACCATCGGGGCGAATCAACACAAACGCGCCAAGGCTTGCATAGCGCTCATACACCTGCGGCGCTTCGGATTTTTTAAGTGCCAACACCTGAACGAGTGGATGTTGTTTGATTACGCCTGCGTCTAAATCAACCAGCTGTAGCAGCGTAAAAGCATCACCGAAGTATTGCGTGAGATGCGTTAAATGCGCACCCGCACTCGTGGAAGCCTTATCCAGTATGGCCTCTGGGGCAGGCATGCCTGAAAGCCCAGTCAGATTAAGCGGCGAGCCCGTGTATTCAATCGGCAAACTTTGCCGTGGGTTGATGAGCGAGCTAACTGTTTTGTCCACCGTCGATAAGCGCAGCGCCGCCTCGCGCATCAAGCGAAATCCGTGATGCGGGGGCGACATAAATTCGGTGCTCTTCGCGCCGTAGCGCAGGTTCTCGTGCGTGGCGTGGACGCGTTCAATCGAATAACTATCCAGCAATTTTTCTTCCGCTTTGCCTTGAATAACGAGCGCTAATTTCCATGCCAAATTACCTGCATCGTCCAAGCCAGAATTAAGTCCGCGCACACCAAAAATCGGAACCAAATGTGCGGCATCACCTGCAAAGAACACGCGCTCTTTTCGGTAGCTGGGCAGCGTCAAACACTTGGCGTTGTAGATGGCAATCCAAATCACCTCCCACGGCTCGTCCTCGCCAATCATGCTGAGGTGACTTTGCACGCGCGGCAGCACATTCTCGGGTTTGATGGCTTCATCAGGATCTTCATCGTCTTGCAATTGATAGTCAATACGCCACACATCATCGGGCTGGCGGTGCATCAAGATCGTCGAGCCTGGATTGGACGGCGGATCAAACCAGGCCAAGCGCTCAGTCGGCCGCTTGGTTTTTTGTTTGATATCCACAATGACGTAACGACCGTCGTATTGCATCCCCGCTAACTTCAAACCCAACTGCTCGCGCACCGTACTTTTACCGCCGTCGCAGGCGACGACCCATGCGGCATGAATGCTCGTTTTTTTGCCGTCCGCCGCTACCACTTCGGCGCTCACGCCGTCACTGGTTTGAGTCAAGCTAGTTAGCCGCGTAGCCCACCAAACAGCCGTATCGCTATTGCTGAAAGCCTGATGTACAAACGCTTCCACGTAATACTGCTGGATATTGACCATTGGCGCAAAGCGCTGCGTCGAGTCAGCGGGCATTTGAAAGTGCAGCACTTGCTGATCACGGTAAAAGCTGCGTCCATCCGACCACGGCAAACTTTTATCCATCATGGCGGCTTCTGCGCCCGCCCAACTCAATATCTCTAACGAGCGGCGTGAGATGCAAGTTGCACGACTTCCCGAGCAATACCCCGCATCCGCCTCCACCACCAACGAGTCCACACCGCGCTTGGCCAGCAGCGCCGCCATCGTCAGCCCAACAGGGCCGCCGCCAACGATGAGAATTTGGGTCGAAATTGAATTCATGAATGTGAAATCCGTTTGTTATAGAAAAATTATAGTTTACACTCAATTCCATCATGGCAACACAATCACGTGGCATTCAAAGCATCGAGGTCGGTGGAAAACTCCTGCAAGCGCTGGCAGATGCAGGTCGGGCGCTGGCGCTGAAAGACTTGGCACTGGCTGCCAAAATGACACCTGCCAAAGCACATCCGTATTTGGTGAGCTTTAGCAAACTCGGACTCATTGAACAAGATGCCGATACAGGCCGTTATGGGCTTGGCGCGTTTGGTGTACAGCTCGGACTGATTGGCTTGCAGCAAATTGATCCCGTGCGGTTGGCAAGTGCCATGCTCTCCGATTTAGCACTTCGCGCCCAGCACACCGTAGCCATTGCGGTGTGGGGTACGCAGGGACCGACCATTATCAAAACCGAAGCGGGCCCCGAGTCAATCTACGTCAACATTCGGCTTGGCACGACCATCTCCGTACAGGGTACGGCCTCTGGTAAATTGTTTGCAGCATTACTACCCACGGCAACCGCCAAAGGCATAGCAGGCTCGGCTTGGCGCGACCCAGCGTTTCAAAAAGAACTCTCTGTCATCCGCAAAAAAAATATCAGCGTTGTGCGTGACAGTGTGGTCAGGGGGGTGAGCGCCATCGCCACCCCCGTATTTGATGCCTTCGGTCATATCGTGCTCGCCTTGGTGGTCATTGGTCCTAGCGCCACCCTAGATCTCAAAGCCAATGGCGTGCCCACGCAAGTGCTTGCGCAGGCAGCCAGCAGTTTGTCTAAGCGGCTGGGTGCAGCGTCAGAGAAGTAAGGCGGGCTAACCCTCGGTTAACCGTTTATGGCTTAATAGCAGTTTTCCGTCAATTCAACGTTGTATGAAATCACCTCTTCCACCACAAACCACCTCCATGCTTGAGCGCATACGCCAACAATGCGCCACTGGACGCGCTGAATGGCAGGACTGCACGGACGCTGAGACCAGCGTCGCAGTCGAGCGCTATACATCCGTGGACATTTATCAGCGCGAAATCGATAAGCTCTTTCGTGGCTTGCCTTTAATTGCAGCGCACGGCAGCGAGTTGCAAGCTGGACAAGTCTTGGCGCACGATGGCTACGGCGTGCCGATTTTGCTCTCGCGCGACAAGGACGGCGTGGTACGCGCGCACTTGAATGTCTGCCGCCACCGCGGTACGCGGTTGGTGGAGTCCAGCACGGCAATTGCAAAGAGCAGCATCGTCTGCCCTTATCACGGCTGGGCATATCAACTCGATGGCAAGCTGCGCCATCGCCTGCACGCCGAATCGTTTGATAAAAAAGAATGCGCAGACGAAGACTTGGTTGCGCTGCCCTGCGTTGAGCGGCATGGTTTGATTTGGGTCGTACCCAGTTCTGGCTCAGACTTCGACAAGCTCAGTTCGAACAGTTTGGATGAGTACCTCGGTGAACTGAGCGCCGAGATGCCGTTCTACGAGGTAGCGCAACTCACACATTTCCGCACCATTGAAGCCGAATACCCCGCCAATTGGAAGCTCATCGTCGATGCGTTTTTAGAGTCGTATCACATCCGCGTGCTGCATAAAAACACGATTGCACCCTTCTTCACCGATGGCATCACGGCGGGCGGACGGTTTGGCTCGGAGCAAAGCGGCAAGCCGCATATCCACTCGCTAGTGGCGCGCCGCGCGGCGCAAGCATGGAGCGAGCAAGGCGATACATCACTGCAAAAAACGATGCCACAAAACATTCGCGAACTCTCAGAACTTGTCACGCCAAGCCAAGTGATTTTTCCAAACACAATTACGATTTTTCATCCTGATTATTTAAGTTTGATCACGCTCTATCCCACGTCAGTTGGCACGCTGCGCTGGACGCACAAGATGCTCATCCCTAAAGACCGCGCAGATAGCACATGGGTAGCGCACTGGGAAAAAACATTTAACTTAATTGAGAAGGGCGTGTTTCAAGCCGAAGACATCCATACAGCGGTACAAATTCAAAAAGGCTTTGCCAGCGGCGCGAACACACATCTGCGCCTTGGGCGAATCGAGCAAGCGGTCAGCTGGTTTCATGACTCGGTGGCTAGGCACACTGCGGCTAGTCGGTAACGGCTACGTCACGCTGCCAGATCTTCCCAGTATTGGTTTTGAGGGCAAGTTCACTCTTGGCAACGCCTAGCACTGCGCACCCAATTCTCTAGCGTTTGTATGGGCATCTCGAATGCGCGTGCCACTTGTCCTAGCGGCAGGCCTGCCCGCATCACTTGCCCTACCGCGTCTTGTTTCGTTTGCGCTGTGTAGATCCGTCTGTTTCCGTTTGTCATTTGACTCTCCAAAATAAGTTGTAATTCTCATCTTTGGGTGTCCACTTTTAGGGGACAACCACTCATGTAAGATAAGCTTATGAAGCCAACGGTCTATCTCGAAACCACAATACCTAGCTACCTCACAGCGTGGCGCAGCAATGAGCTCATCATGGCTGCAAACCAGCAAGCTACGCGTGAGTGGTGGGATTTGTCCAAGCCGAATTTCGAAGTTTTTATTTCTGAAGTGGTTATTAAAGAAGCTACTGAAGGAAACACTGAGGCCGCTGAGCGGCGGTTGGCATCAATCAATGGCATTCCAGAACTAGCGCTGTCAGCAGAAGCAGAGCAACTTGCGTCGCTATTGCTTGCAAAGGCTGCGCTTCCAGCTAAAGCACGAATCGATGCGCTACACATTGCAATCGCAACGCTGAACGGCATGGACTTTTTACTCACTTGGAACTGTCGGCATATTGCCAATGCGACAACTCAGCACATTATCGAAGCGACTTGTAGGGCTGCTGGCTATGAGCCGCCAGTCATCTGTACCCCACCTCAGCTAATGGAGATCATCTTATGAACTTAGACCCAATTGTTGAAGAAATTCACGAAATTAGAGCCAAGCTATCGCAGCAATATGGCAACGATTTACATACCATTTGCGAGGCTTTTCGAAGCGGACAGGTGGTCAAAAATCATTTGCTTGTTTCCCGCCCGCCAAAATTAGTTCAGCATAATATTCACGCAGCACCTAACCCTTCATTCCAGCAGAGCTTCGCCCGCTGACTTCAAACGTTAGGCATCACAGGAGGTACGCAGTGCAATCATGGCTTGAAATCGGAAAACTTGCGGCGAGCGTTGCAACACCAATCGTAGTTGCGATCCTGGGTGTTTTATTGCTTCGCCGCATTGAGGGCGTTAAAGCCCTCGTTGGAAAGCAATCTGACTTTCACAAAAAATGGGCTGACGAATTCTTCACTTGCTGCCAGCAATTCATGCAGGCTTTGGAAAGAGACCTCGCGTTACTAACCACTCTCGGAGGGCTTAATGATCCGAATGGAAAGTTGGGAGATGAGATTAAAGAAGAGGTTTATCGTCTTAACGCAAAATTGTCAGAGCTAGAGCTTCGTATCCGTCGAAGTGTGGTCTTCGCACCAATCTCAGGTGGCGCCGTATCACGAGCGGCAAATGAATGCGTCGTGCTCACAGCCCAACTCCTGAAAACGCTACGCGGTAATCTTGATGAAATCATCGGCAAAATGAATGATTTCAACCTTGCGTCTCGCAAAGCGCACGCTGAAATGCTTGGTTTGGGCGGCTATGCCGAACAAAGCGCTCCAGAGGGACGCTCCGCCGGCAAGTCAGCTACGCGCCCCCGAGCTCCACGTTAGCCGTCAGGAGACGCCCTATGATGAACATATCGCTTCGCGGAATATCTACTCCATTTGGTGGCTTAAGTTGGGCACCTAGGGATGACAAAGAGGATCGAGCAATAATGGACTTATCCCCTAAAAGTGGACGCTCAAAGATGAAAATTACAACTTATTTTGGAGAGTCAAATGACAAACGAAAACAGACGGATCTACACAGCGCAAACGAAACAAGACGCTGTAGGGCAAGTGATGCGGGCAGGCCTGCTGCTAGGACAAGTGGCACGCGCATTCGAGATGCCCATACAAACGCTAGAGAATTGGGTGCGCAGTGCTAGGCGTTGCCAAGAGTGGCTACTACGCTAGATTACGACGCGCCAGCGGCCAAGCAACTGCGCTGCGCGAGCAAGAACAAGCGGCGCTTTGCACTGTCATCACCGAGCAATGCGCACGGCACAAACAGCGCTACGGTCGCCCGCGCATGA
>JASGCK010000018.1 GCA_030054145.1 Cytophagales bacterium | reverse complement strand
TTGCCTCCTAAGTCGATGCTTTATGCACTTAGACTGGATGGCTAACTGCTTTTTTAGGATGATCTGTGCGACGCGAATGACGGGCATCTCGCGCTCGATCAACGCTAGAGCAAAGGCTTCAAAGAGGAGCGTAAATCCGCTGCCCGCGCGTGCCCACGGCACATCCACATTGCGCACTCGTCCATCACTGGTTGTAATGCGAGGGACTTTGCAATGAAGAAAACAGTGGTGCTCAAAGAAGTTTAGGTGTTGCCACTGACGCTCTACGGTGTCGTGCACCGAGCAATCTGCGCCTACATCGTCTTTGAATTTGCTGCCACTGGTAAGCCAATTCGCAGGTGCAACTCGCGACCTGAAGGCTCGTCTGTTTTGAAGGTAACTTCCGTTACTGCCCACGGCGCTTGCAGCCCTAAAGCCATTCCAAATAGTGCGTCACTGTTCATGTCAAAATTCCTAGCTTACCCACTGAAAATCAACTTAGACCCGTTAAAATTCACCTCATGAAGCCCACCGTCTATCTTGACAACACCGTGATTAGCTACTTAACAGCAAAACCAAGCCGTGATGTAGTGACGAATGGGCGAAAAATCGTGACACAAGAATGGTGGGCGCTTGCCGCTCTCAAGTATGAACTGCTTATTTCAGACTTTATTGAACAAGAGGCATCTGGTGGCGACCCTGATGCGGCGCGACTAAGGCTTGAATCGATAGCTGAGATACCGAAAGTGCCGACTGACATCTCTAATATCGAAAATCTTGCTGGAAAACTGATTTCTGCTGGGGCATTGCCAGTCGTTGCTCGGTACGACGCATTGCATATTGCGTCTGCGGCGGTTAATGGCGTTGAGTTTTTGGTCACTTGGAACTATGCGCATCTCGCCAACCCACACAATTTAGGCCTTGTTGAGAAAATATGCCGAGACGCTGGATTCGAGCCACCTCGAATCGTTACCCCAGACCAATTGTCTATAACTGAAGGAGACGAAGATGTGGACTGATCCGATTGTTCAAGAGATACATGCTATTCGCAAAAAAATCATGCAAGAAGCTGGTTGGGATTTGCATCAAGCTATATTGACGGCGCACAAAAATAGCAAGCCAGGGAGGAGAATTCTTCAAGGTCACCCCCGTAGACCGACTGGATGGGGGGCGGAGATGCAACCCCGTAAACCACCCACTAGCTATCCTTTAGGCGATGAAAAATAATACGCAGTGGTAAGCGTACATCCGCACTATTCCGTAACTTTTTGAAGAGTGGTTTTGGGCAGACACAAGCCAATGCGTGGTTACGACTCCAACGCAATCCGCGTCTACAAGTTTTAATGAGTAATAGCAAATGCCCCTGAGCCCCATTTGTCTCGCGCTATCACCGCAGGGTCACCTGAGACTCGAGTTGCAAAGTGAATCTTCAGAAACTACATATGCTGTTGATGCGACCTTGGAAACCCGTCTTGCCGAAGCCTTTGCTAGAGATGCTGGCCACGCCCTGCTGCATTTGGGTGCGGTCGAAATAGGGTCAGTGTTACCATCTGAGATGGCATGGTGGCGAGACTTTGCATCGCGCTATGTCACTGGCCTGTGCGCAGTTGCGGATGATGTGCTAATCGAGGATATCTCAGTCGATGTACCCGATACAACTGTGCTCGCAACCATGCTGCTTGACCTACCACCCATGCGAGGGGTCGAATATGTCGATGCCAGCTTATTGACTCGTCTGTGGGGTGAGATGGAGCTTGCATTACGCGTAGAGCTTGCCGCGTCTACCAAGACCTTACCCCAGTTTCTGCAAAGTTGCCATTCAGCTTGGCATCAAGTCGGCCGTGTTCATTTCAATCTTGCTGAAAATCGCAAAGACCCCGAGTCGCCTTTTGCGTTTCTCGCCACCTACACCTCTAAACTATCGACACACGGCAAAGCCCAGCACATACCATTGTCGCGTGCGTTGACCGAATTCTCGGGCAGCAAGCAAAAGGCGCAGTTGCTCAATCTGTTGATGCCAGTGCAACGTGCCGCAGAGGTTTGCCCTTGGCTGATGGAGATGGTTGCAGATGGCGAAATCTATCACCCATTGCGCTGGACACCTGCGAACGCTTATGCGTTTTTGCAAGACGTGCCCAAACTTGAGACTGCCGGCATCGTGGTGCGCACCCCCAACAATTGGGCGGCAGGAAGACCCGCACGCGCTAAGGTTAGCGCCAGCCTAGGTGCCAATCCACCTTCGGTGCTGGGCATGGATGCCTTGCTTGACTTCAATATGGGCATTACGCTGGGCGAGGAAAAACTGACAGCAGCGGAGATCGAGGACTTACTCAAAGGGGGTGATGGCCTACAGTTGATACGAGGCAATTGGGTCTTGGTTAATGCCAAGAAATTGGATCGTATGCTGCAGCGATTCACTGACATCCAAAACATCAGCAATGAGCAGGGCTTGCCGTTTGCTGAGGCTATGCGCCTGATGTCGCGTGCATCACTGGGCTCGCAAGACGACACAGACCTTGATGACGCAGCAGACTGGTCCGAGGTCAGCGCAGGCCCATGGCTTGCAAAAACATTGCAAGATCTACGCCAACCTGAAGGGCTTGCACAGGTAGATCCCAGACCTCAATTGCAAGCGACGCTACGCCCGTATCAGGAGACAGGTGTGCGCTGGCTCTACTTACTCACACGCCTAGGTTTAGGGGCTTGCTTGGCTGACGACATGGGGTTGGGTAAGACCATGCAAATTTTGTCGCTGCTTTTGGTGCTCAAGCGCGAAAACAAAATCGCGAGACCGCCTGCGCTCCTCGTCGCCCCTGCATCGCTGCTTGCCAATTGGCAACAAGAGAGCGAGCGTTTTGCGCCTAGTCTTACCGTGCTGATCGCCCACCCATCGGCTATGCCTGCTGACGAATGGCGCTCCATGCAGGCCGAACAATTCAAGCGGGTCGACCTGGTAATTACCAGCTACAGTACCTTGCTGCGTGTGCCAATACTGCTGACAACGCAGTGGAGCCTTGTGATTGCTGACGAGGCGCAGGCATTAAAAAATCCCAATGCCAAGCAAACCCAAGCCATCAAAAAACTCCGCACAACAACCAAGATCGCGTTGACGGGGACTCCAGTAGAGAATCGCTTGTCGGATTTATGGTCAATCTTTGACTTCACCCATCCTGGTTTGCTTGGATCGGCCAAAGTATTTGGCGCATTGACCAAACGTTTAGAACAACAAAAGCACTACGGCCCCCTGCGAACTTTGGTCAGTCCTTACATTTTGCGCCGTCTCAAAACCGACAAACGCATCATCCGCGACTTGCCCGACAAGACAGAAGCCAATGCTTGGTGCCACCTGAAGCCAGCGCAAGCTGCGTTGTACCAAGCGGCTGTCAAAGAGCTAGCTCAGGCGCTGGAGAGCGCAGAGGGCATGGCTAGGCGCGGTTTGGTGCTGTCATACTTGATGCGTTTCAAACAAATCTGCAATCACCCATCGCAGTGGCAAGGCAATGGCGGATGGGAGGAAGAGAACAGCGGCAAATTCGCCCGTTTGCGCGAGCTGGCGGAAGTGATCGCTGCCAAGCAAGAGAAGATGCTGGTCTTCACCCAGTTTCGCGAAACGACGGAGCCGCTGGCGGCGTTCCTAGGCAGCATCTTTGGACGCGAAGGCTTGGTGTTGCACGGCGGTACGCCAGTAGCCAAACGACGTGAGTTGGTCAAACGCTTCCAAGAAGACGACCAAGTACCCTTCTTCATTTTGTCGCTCAAAGCAGGGGGTTCTGGTCTCAACCTGACCGCTGCCTCGCATGTGATCCACTTCGACCGCTGGTGGAATCCTGCCGTAGAAAATCAAGCCACTGACCGTGCCTTTCGCATTGGGCAAAAGCGCAACGTGCTGGTACATAAATTCGTCTGCCGAGGCACGGTGGAGGAGCGTATCGACCAAATGATCGAATCCAAGCAAGCTTTGAGTCGCGATGTGCTGCAAAACGAGACCGAGTTGCAGCTGACAGAGTTAAGCGACAAGGACTTATTGAATTTAGTGCGTCTGGATATTTATGCGGCTATAGAAGAATAGAGTTAGCGCAAAGCTACTATCGCAACTAAGGAGATTTCAAGCATGAGTTATTGGGGCTACAAGCCATATGTGTCAGTGAGCGAACGCCAAGCCAAGGCTTTGAAGGCGGTGAACAAAGCCAAGAAGAAAGGAGTGAACTATTCCCCCATCGAACCCTACAGGGGCGCTGTCGCCAAAACTTTTTGGGGCAAAGCTTGGTGCAGTAATTTGGAGCAGTACAGCGACTATGAAAATCGCCTGCCGCGTGGTCGTGCGTATGCGCGCAATGGTTCTGTGATCGACCTCAAGATCAATGCTGGCACTGTGCAGGCCTTGGTGATGGGGTCAAGCCTTTACCAAGTCAGCGTCCACATCAAGGCATTGCCGCAAGCACGCTGGAAGGCCGCGTGTGCCGATTGCGCCAGCTCGGTTGCCTCGCTGATCGAGTTATTGCAAGGCAAACTGTCCAAGGCTGTTATGGAGCGCATTTGCACGCCAACGACAGGCTTGTTCCCCGAACCAAGCGAGATGGCATTTGACTGTAGTTGCCCAGACTGGGCAGGTATGTGCAAACATGTGGCTGCAGTGCTTTACGGCGTTGGCGCAAGACTGGATCAGCAACCAGAATTGCTGTTTACTCTGCGCCATGTAGAGGCCAAGGATTTGGTTGCTCAGGCCAGCGCGGCCAAGCCGAAGGCAGCCGTCGGAACGAAATCTAAGAAGGTGATGGCTGATGCCGATCTGGCTGATGTATTTGGCTTGGATATAGCCGCACCGATTGCCGAGCCGCCCGTGCGCAAAATAAAAACGACAGCGACCAAAGCCGCCGTCAAGCTGGTTGCAAAGAAAACAGCGGTCGACAAGGGCGCGAAAAAACCATCTCTAAAAATACCAAAGGTAACGACTGCAAAAAAGACCGTCAAAGTTACTCAAGTCAAAACGTTGTATGCGAATGAGAAAAAGCGCCCTTGAACGCCATATGAAACTTAACAAACACCTGAAAACTTTCTCCGCAATACGGGTGCATACGTCCGCAATTTTTTGCAACCGTTGCAAGCGCGGTTTTGGATTCAAGTCCGCACTCCACCGCCATTTCACCCGATGCCACGAATCTCATTCACGCCGCCATAGCCAAACAACGCGGACGCGCCGCCAAACTGCTGGAGTCTGCGCTGATATGACACACTAGCTCAATCACAAACACGACTTCAACCGATTCATTAACCAAGGCAACCCACATGACAAACACACCAACAAAAGAATTCGACATCGTTATCCACGGCGCGACGGGCTTTACGGGTCGATTGGTCGTTGAATATTTACTCACCCGCAAGAACACAGGTCTGCGCTGGGCAATGGGCGGGCGTAGCCTTGGCAAGCTGGCTGCCGTGCGCGACGAGGTTGGAGCGCCAGCTGACACGCCTTTGGTCGTCACGGACAGCGCCGATGCCGCCAGTCTAGGTGCGCTCATGGCGCGTACAAGGTTAGTGCTTACCACGGTGGGACCGTATCAACTGTACGGCAATGAACTCGTCAAAGCCTGCGCCGAGTCGGGTGTGGATTATGTTGACCTGTGCGGCGAACCTGCTTGGATGCGCCAGATGATTGATGCGCACGAAGCAGCCGCCAAAGCCAGCGGCGCACGCATCGTGTTTTCATGCGGCTTTGATTCGATTCCGTTTGATCTGGGAATGCTCGTTTTGCAAACCGAAATGATCCGCCGCTTTGGCGCGCCAGCGCCGCGTGTGCGCGGACGTGTGCGCAAGATGAAGGGCACATTCTCTGGCGGAACAGCAGCCAGCTTGAAAGCCACTATGGCGGCGGCGGCAACCCAGCCAGGCGTACAGGATTTGCTGCGCAATCCGTTTTCTTTGACACCTGGTTTTGAAGGGCCGCGTCAACCCTCTGGCAACAAACCAATGCTGGAAGAGGACCTTGGGCTATGGGTTGCGCCGTTTGTCATGGCAGCCATCAACACCCGCAACGTGCATCGCTCCAATTTTTTACTGGGGCACGCATGGGGTACCCATTTGGTCTATGACGAAATGATGATTGCAGGTGCAGGCGAAAAAGGCGAAACCGTTGCAAAGGCTATCGCCGCAGACAAGAGCCTTGGCAGCGAGGACGGCCCCAAGCCTGGCGAGGGTCCTTCTCGCGCCGAGCGCGATGCAGGCTTTTATGACGTGATGTTTATCGGCAGCGCAGACGAGAGTGGGACGGGAGCCAACACGCTCACCGTTGGTGTCAAGGGCGACCGCGATCCCGGTTATGGCAGCACCTCCAAAATGATTGCCGAGTCCGCGATGTGTTTACTACAGGACGCAACCGCCACCCAAGGCGGTATTTGGACACCCGCATCGGCTATGGGGTACGCGCTGGTTAATCGCTTGCAAACGCACGCTGGCATTCAATTTGCGGTAGAGGACAAGCAAGCGGCATGACCCCAGCTAGGCCGTGGGATAGTCCGTATAGCCTGCCGCGCCGCCGCCGTATAGCAACGCGCGGTTCAGCTCATTCAATGCAGCACCGGTGCGTAGCCGCGCCACTAAATCTGGGTTACTAATAAACGGGCGACCAAACGCAACCAGATCAGCGCCCGCAGTTACCGCTTGCTTGGCCATTGCCAGGTCGTAGCAATTGTTGACCATCCATGCGCCCTTGCCGCCAGCGTTTGTGTAGCAGGCTTTAAAAGCCGCGTAATCAAACGGACGACCTGCAACCTCGCGACCTTGTCCTGTTGCCCCCTCAATGATATGCAGGTACGCAAGGCCAAGCGGAGCAAGGTGTGCAGCCACATAGTCAAAGAGCGGTTGTGGATTGTCTTCATCGACACCGTTAGATGGCGTGACGGGGGAGAGCCGAATGCCAACTCGCTCACCGCCAATTTCTTGCACCACCGCGTGCATCACCTCCAGCATGAACCGTGCGCGATTCTCTATCGAACCACCATAAGCGTCGGTGCGCTGATTAGCTCCCGACTTCATAAATTGATCTAACAAATAACCATTCGCTGCGTGAATTTCAACTCCGTCCATACCTGCATCAATGGCGTTACGTGCCGCCGTGCGGTAGTTCGCCACAATGCCGGGCAACTCGTCCATTCGCAGCGCCCTTGGCTCCGATGTATCGACAAATCCAGCAATGCCGTCTCGAATCAAAACCGTTTTAGCTTTCGCACGAATGGCGGAAGGCGCAACAGGTGCGCCGCCACTCGGTTGCAGCTCGTTATGCGAAACACGCCCCACGTGCCATAGCTGCATCACCATCTTGCCGCCTGCCGCGTGAACGGCCTTCGTAATGGCTCGCCAACCCTCGACTTGCTGGGCACTCCAAACTCCAGGCACATCCGAGTAGCCCTGCCCTTGATGCGAAATTGCTGTTGCCTCGGTGATGATCAGTCCCGCTGTGGCACGCTGCGCGTAATAGGTTTGCATGAGCGCATTGGGTTGGGCTTGCGGCGCACGGTTACGCGTCAGCGGTGCCATCACGATGCGGTTAGCCAGTTGAATGGAGCCCGCCTGCGTCGAAGAAAAAAGTTTGTGGTTAGTCATAGGTGTCCTTATTGATTAAATTGCAGCGCCGCCAGCTTGGCATAAAGGCCGCCTTGCGCAACCAACGTTGTATGCGTGCCCTCTTCCACCAAGCGCCCTTGGTCTAATACCAAAATCCGATCTGCGGCTTGCACCGTTGCCAGCCGATGCGCAATCACAAGCGTTGTGCGTCCCGCCATCGCCGCCTCTAGCGCTTGCTGAACCGCTTGTTCCGACTGCGCATCCAGCGCACTGGTGGCTTCGTCTAGCAGCAATAGCGGCGCATCGCGCAGCATCGCTCTGGCTATGGCAATACGCTGCTTTTGTCCGCCTGAGAGTCGCACACCGCGCTCTCCTGTCTGACTTTGATAGCCATCTGGCAAGTCGTTAATAAAACCATCCGCCTCGGCTGCCTTAGCTGCAAGCCGCACCAGCTCTGGGCTGGCGGACGGTTCACCGTATTTGATGTTGTCCTCAACGCTGCAAGAAAAAAGTGTACTCTCTTGCGGAACGAGCGCCATGCTGCGCCGCAAATCAAAAAGCGAGAGCGCCTGAATGGCTACGCCGTTCATACAAATGCTGCCACTTTGCGCGTCATAAAAACGCTGAAGCAGTTGAAACACGGTTGTTTTGCCTGCCCCCGAGGGTCCCACCAGCGCCACAGTTTCACCAGATTGTATGTGGAAGCTCAAATTGTCTAAAGCCTTGCGCTCAGGGCGCGATGGGTAGTGGAAAGTAACCTGATCAAAACGAATCTCCGCACCAAAGGGCTTAAGGACTTCGACAAACTCAGTCCGAACGGGGAATGTTTGCGCACGCGCGGGCGATTGAACTTTGGATTGAATCGCAAGCAACTCCATCAAGCGCTCGGCAGCGCCAGCGGCGCGCAGCACATCGCCCCAAACCTCGGACATGACCGCCAGCGAGCTCCCCAAAAAAATCACATACAGCACCAATTGACCCAGCTCACCCGCCGTCAATCTGCCCGTCATCACGGCTTGCACACCTAAATAGAGCCCAAACAGCAACGCCGAAAAAATAGTCACGATCACAAAAGCCGTCAGCACCGCCCTTGTACGATTACGGCGCACGGCTACGTTAAAAGCCGTTTCATTGGAAGCCTCGTAGCGCGTGGCCTCGCGTGCTTCTTGCGCATAACTTTGCACCAGCGGAACCGAGGTCAAAACCTCAGCCGCAATGGCACTGGCATCTGCCACACGGTCTTGACTGGAGCGCGATAACTTGCGCACGCGCCTGCCAATCGACACGGCAGGAATCACCACGAGTACGATCAGCAACAACACCAAGCCCATCACCATCGGCGCGGTGTACACCAGCATCGCAATCGCGCCCAGCATCATCACGCTAGAGCGCAGTCCCATTGACAAGCTAGAGCCCACCAGCGTTTGGATGACCGTGGTATCCGTATTCAAGCGTGAGAGCACCTCGCCCGAGCGCGTGGTTTCAAAAAACTCAGGACTTTGATAAATGACGTGCGCATACACCTTGCTGCGCACATCTGCCGTTACGCGCTCGCCCAACCACGACACCATATAAAAACGCAGCGCCGTAAACACACCAATCGCCACAGCCACGCCAAACACCACGATGAATTTCGCTTGTTGCGCGTCCGATATGCCCTGACTAAAACCCGCATCAATTAAGCCGCGCAGCACAACAGGCAGAGCCAACGTAGCCAGCGCCGCAGCCAGCAAAGCCATGCCGGCTATGGCGATCTGACGTTTATAAGGCGCAAAAAAAGGAATGAGGGACTTAAGAGGATGTGTCATCAGGAGATTAAGGTTGTCCCCCCGAGAGGGTGGGAATCCACATTTATGCAGCCGGCATCGTTTGAAGCTCGCCGCTGGTAAGCATCGTTTGCAGCTCGCCGCTGGTAAGCATCTTTTGAAGCTCGCCGCTGGCGAGCAGCTTTTGCACATCACTGGCACCGCCAACCAATGTACCGCGTACAAACACCATTGGAAATGTTGGCCATCCCGTCCACATCTTGAGCGCGTTTCGGTCACGCCACATACTGAAATAACTGCCATAGTCCATATCATGGTGCGCTATACCTGCGGCATCCAACAGCTTGCGGGCTTTTTTCGGCATAGGATTGATGCCCATGCCCACGACAACAACAGGATGAACCGCAATAGCGGTTTGCACTTCTTTAACGAATTTTTGGCGATTGGTTGCCACAAAATTTTGAATTGCAGAATGGATATTTGCTAACGGTAAAACGGGACGCTGCATAAAACACTTTCTCAAATAAATAAAGATGAAGCACCGAATGTGACATCCACGGATACAGTTTTCAAGTCACCTTGCGACCAGACGCCCAAACAGTGGCGCGAAGCGACCATTGTGAGGCTAAATCCCCTGTTTAATCATCGCCACCATTTGATCGAGTGCCGCGCCCCAACCCGCCTCAAATCCCATAGCCGCGTGCTTTGCAGCGCTGGCTGCGTCCGCATGAAGCACCGTTGCGGTGTACCTTGTACCAAGGCCTGTGTCCGTTTTGTGATCTTGCAAATCAATGGTCGCGGTGAACAGGAATCCTGCGTCATCGCTGCCGCACTTCTCCAGCGTCAGCGAAGGGCGATAGTGCGGCAACAGCGCATTTGTCCACGTTAAACGCTGATTGGGAATGATCTCCAAATAACAGCCCACACCCGTTGGCATAGTGACGCCTTCGGGCGACTGCATGGTGGAGCTAAAGATGCCGCCTGGCCGCAGGTCAATCTCGCAGGCAATGGTTTTCCAAGGTTGAGGGCAAAACCACGGTAACAAAAGCGCAGGCTCGGTCCAACAACGCCAAACGGCTTCTTTGGGCACATCAACGATACGGGTCAATGTGAGATCCAGTGATGAGCAATCGGCTTTAGACATTTAAATCACCTCCTTTTTAAAAATATTTGATCACGTATTTTTACTCATGTTTCACGTTTAAATCACTCTCTAAACTCTGAATTTACATAGATTTTTTTAACTTTTTTAATTTGAGATTGGCGCTCTAAGCTCTTGATTTAATTGGCTTTTTATTCAAAGACTATTTGAAAACCATCGTTTTTGTGATAAAGTGGAATTTCGCGGTATTTTTAACTCAAAAAGTGGAAAATCATGTTCAACGGTGCTACCCAGCTAACGCTAGACCCCAAGGGTCGTTTCTCGATGCCTACCAAGCATCGCGATGCGCTTGCCGTTGCCTGCAAAGGACAGCTGACCGTCACCAAGCACCAAGACGGCTGCCTAATGATATTCCCAACGCCTGAGTGGCAAGCAGTCAGCGCCCGTATCGCGACTTGGTCAAACGAAGCATTGGCTTGGAAACGCTTTTATTTAGGCAGCGCCACCGATGTGGAAATGGACGGCACAGGTCGTCTACTCGTACCGAGTGAACTACGCACAGCAATGGGTATCAGCAAAGATGCCACGCTAGTGGGTATGGAGACTTATTTTGAACTTTGGGATAGTGCTCGCCTTGCCGCGCACGAAGCTGAAACGCTGCAAAAAGCACAGCCGCCCGAAGTTAAGGGGTTTAGTTTTTAGGGCAGGCATAGTGGACACCCAATGGACACACACCACTGTTCTCCTCCAAGAATCCATAGCCGCCGTTCTAACCGACCCAAACGGGACGTACATCGATGCGACATACGGACGAGGAGGGCACTCGCGCCTACTGCTCTCTGGCCTCTCGCCCACGGGTCGCTTGATTGCTTTCGATCGCGATGCCCAGGCTGTGGCGAATGCGCAAGCGCTTGTGGCAACCGATCCGCGCTTCAGCATACGTCATGCGGCTTTCAGCGCAATGGATGCAGCGCAAAGCGGTATGCCATTGGGGTCAATCGCAGGCATCTTGATGGATTTGGGCATCAGCTCGCCGCAAGTGGACGATGCGGTGCGGGGCTTCAGTTTTATGCGCGACGGCCCCCTCGATATGCGCATGGACACGCGCACAGGCGAATCGGTTGCCCAGTGGCTATCGAAGGCATCCGAAGCAACGATTGCGCAGGTGATTCATGACTACGGCGAAGAACGGCACGCTAAGGCAATCGCAGCAGCGATTGTTACTGCTCGCACGAAAAAAATCCCCCTCACCCGAACCTTGGAACTTGCCAATCTCGTGGCTAGTACGATCCATGGCAGGCAAGCAGGTCAACACCCCGCCACGCGCACTTTCCAGGCTTTTAGGATTTTCATCAACGATGAGCTGGGCGAACTCGAACGCGCCCTCGCAGCCACTCCGCAATTACTGCGCAGCCAAGGACGACTCGCTGTGATTAGCTTTCATTCACTAGAAGATCGCCGCGTCAAGCAGTTCATTGCGTCGCATAGCAAAGAGGTGTACGACCCGCGCTCGCCGCAAAGCCTGATGCGCTCTGGCGATTTGCAACTCAAGTTCAAAGACCTGGGTCGAACCAAGCCAAGCGCTGCCGAAATCAAAGCCAACCCACGCAGTCGCAGCGCCGTTTTGCGCGTTGCTGAACGCACCGCGTTTGGAGTGAGCGCAACATGAAACTCGGCAGCTCATTTCGCTACGGACTGTTTATCAATTTATGGTTGATGCTCATGGTGCTGGGAACGGCGCTTTTATTGGTTCGTTGGCAATACAACTCGCGCAATTTATTTGTGGCGCTTGAGCGCGCAAAGAGCACGGGCAAAGAGTTAGCCGCCATCAATGCCAGCACGTTGGCGGAAAAACGCCAGCTCTCCGCACCTGTTCGCGTAGAACACTTGGCAGCGCAGCACTTAGGTATGAAAACCGCCGACCCAGCGGTCACGGTGTATTTGAAGCCATGAAGCCCACGCCTAAACCCTCTCTCCATCGCCATGATCGCTCGGTCAGCTTTGCGTCTAGTCCGCTCTTGGCGAGTAAGACCCCGCTTTGGCGCAGCAAACTCATTTTGATTGCCTTTGGTTTGGCGTTTGTTGGCCTGGCCGCGCGTGCGGCTTATGTGCAAGTCATTCACCAAGATTTTTACCAACGGCAAGGCGAAATTCGCTTTGCTCGCACGCTTGAAATACCCGCTACGCGCGGTCGCCTGTTAGATCGCAACGATCAAATCTTGGCAACGAATGTGCCCGCGTTTAGCGTCTGGGCGATTCCTGAGGACATCAACGAAAGCCTAAAAGAGCATCCCGAAAAATTGGATGCGCTGGCACGCATCTTAAATATGCGTGTCGCCGATTTGCAGCAAAAGCTAGCCCAAGAAGACCGCTTATTTGTCTGGCTTCGCAGGCAACTCGATAGCACCGCACAAGCCAGCATTCAAGATTTAAAGCTCAATGGTCTGCATATCCGTAACGAGTCGCGCCGCCAATACCCTGAGGGCGAAACCGCCGCAACCATTACGGGGCTGCTCAACTCCGATGGCAAGGGCATTGAAGGCTTGGAGATGACTTTTAATGCGGATTTATCTGGCAAAGATGGCTCACGCCGCGTGATCAAAGACCGCATGGGGCGCGTCGTAGAAGACGTGGGCGAGCAAGTGCCGCCAACGAACGGACGCGATGTTCGCCTCACGATTGATAACAAGATTCAATTCTTTGCCTATCAAAAACTCAAAGAAGCGGTGCAAGAGAACAAAGCCAAAGGTGGCTCCATTGTCATTTTGGATGTACAAACAAACGAAGTGCTCGCCCTCGTCAATTACGATGCCCATCAAGGCAGTGTGATGCGCAATCGCGCTGTCGCCGATAGCTTTGAGCCAGGCTCGGTGATGAAGCCGCTCACCATTGCACTGGCGTTAGAAAACCGCTTGGTTACTCCTAGCACCACATTTCAAACCGCGCCAGGCTACATCACCATTACAGGCGCAAAAATTACCGACTCACACGCACACGGTGTTTTGAGCGTCGAGCAGATTGTTCAAAAATCAAGCAACGTGGGCACCGTCAAAATCGCTCAGCGCATCCCCTACGCCGATATGTGGGGCTTTTATAGCGCCATTGGCTTGGGGCAAAAACCAACCCTACCCTTCTCAGGCGTTGTGGGCGGCAGACTACGCCCCTACAAATCATGGCATCCCGTCGAGCAAGCCACCATGAGCTATGGCTATGGCTTGTCAGTCAGCTTATTTCAGCTGGCGCAGGCTTACAACACGCTGGCTAACGATGGCGAAATGACGGCACCTCACCTCATCAAGACTGACCAACCCGCTGCCAAGCAGCGTGTGATCAGCATCGCCAATGCACGCGCTGTTCGGCACATGCTTCACCTTGCCACAGGATCAGAGGGAACGGCTCCCAAAGCGCAAACCGAGGGCTATACCGTAGGCGGCAAAACAGGCACAACGCATAAACAAGAGGGGCGCGGCTATGCGGCTAAAAAATACCGCAGCACTTTTGTCGGTATGGCTCCCATTGATATGCCGCGCATTGTGGTGGCCGTCACGATTGATGAGCCTAGCAATGGCAAATATTTTGGTGGCGATGTCGCAGCGCCTGTGTTTTCGCAAACGGTTGGTGCAACCTTGCGCCTCATGGGTGTGATGCCTGATCGCAACATCAAGCCGCAAATCGCTATCAACGCTGTGGAGGAGAGCATATGAGCCACGCGGATGTCACCCACGTGGTCGCTTGGCTGAGAGCCAGTGGAGCCACTCGGTTAACGACCGATAGCCGAAACATAGTGCCCTCAGACGAGCGCAAAACCGCCTTCATCGCGTGGCCAGGCGCTGCCGTGGATGGACGTGCATTCATCCCCAGCGCACTGCAAAACGGAGCGGTCGCAGCCTTGATGGAAGCCGACGGCAAACCAGAAAATGCCCTGCAAGCCAATCAGGATAAGGCTTCCACGAGGTCTTATGCGGGACTCAAAGCTGCCTCAGGACACATCGCAGCGCAGTTTTATGACCAGCCTAGTCATCACTTAAACATCGTTGCATTCACGGGAACGAATGGCAAAACCTCCAGCAGTTGGTGGCTGGCAGAGGCGCTATCGGCCCTGCCTGCGCCCGATACGCAAAAGTGCGCTGTGGTGGGCACACTAGGCACGGGCTTGATGGGTGCCATTGACAACAATGGACTCACCACGCCAGACCCTGTGCTCCTGCAAGATCGCCTCAAAGCCTTTATGGATAAGGGCTGCAAAGCAGTGTCACTGGAAGCCTCATCTATCGGTATCGCCGAGGGGCGCTTAAACGGCACACGCATTCACACCGCTGTTTTGACCAATTTCACGCAAGATCATCTCGACTACCACGGCTCGATGGCGTCCTATTGGCAGGCCAAAGCCGCGCTCTTTGATTGGCCTGATCTCCAAGCTGCGGTCATCAACTTAGATGATCCGAAAAGCTATTTGTTACAGGGCAAAGCACCAGAAACATGGACGTATTCGATTGATGCAGCCAGACACCACATCGCGCCGCGCATCTTTGCAAAGCACATCACAACAACGGCGCAAGGCTTGGCTTTTGATGTGGTCGAAGGGGCTGAATCACATAGGCTGCAAACGACCCTCATAGGGCGCTACAACGTCAGCAATTTGCTCGGCGTGATTGCCGCTATGCGTAGCTTGGGTGTTCCGCTTTCCTTATGTATCAAGGCCTGCGCGGCCATTACGCCGGTATCTGGACGACTTGAGGTGGTATCGAGTGACCCGCAACCTCTCGTCGTCATCGACTACGCGCACACGCCCGACGCGCTAGAAAAAGTGTTGCTCGCGCTGCGTGAGTTAACGGTGATTCGCGGTGGAAAACTGTGGTGCGTCTTTGGCTGTGGCGGTCATCGTGATCACGCCAAGCGCCCAATGATGGGTGCAGTCGCGCGTAGCCATGCGGACAAAGTGGTTGTGACCAGCGACAACCCACGCGGCGAATCACCCAACAGCATCATTGCGCACATTTTGCTAGGGACAGGCGAGAGTCCCGAGGTGCAAGTGCAGGCTGACCGTGCTCTGGCGATTAGCGAGACGATCGCCCAAACGCAAATCAACGATGTCGTCGTAATTGCCGGCAAAGGGCACGAAGACTACCAAGAGATCGCTGGCGTGAAGCATTCGTTTAGCGATCAAGCGCACGCTAAGGCGGCACTTGTCGCGTGGAGTGCCAAGCCATGATGACGCTTGCCCTCGCGCATCAACTGCTGCCCGGCGCAAAGTTGGTAGGCAACCTGGCCCTCACGTTTGCCCGCGTTCACACCGACACGCGCAGCTTGCAACAGGGTGATCTATTTGTCGCACTCAAAGGCGAGCGCTTTGATGCGCACGATTTTTTAGCGCAGGCACGCGCCAGTGGTGCAGTAGCAGTGCTTGCCCAGCAAGGCTTGGCGGCAAATGGTTTGTCGGGGCTTGAGGTGCCAGACAGCAAAATCGCACTAGGCCTGCTGGCTAAAAATTGGCGTGCGCATCTTGCCGCGCAAAAGAAAATCCCCGTCATTGCCGTCACAGGTAGCAACGGCAAAACCACGCTCACGCAAATGATTGCCAGCATTTTGCAGGCTTGGCATGGCAGTCAAGCGCTTGCCACCGCAGGCAATTTCAACAACGACATTGGCGTGCCGCTGACGCTGCTGCGCCTACGCGCTTCGCACCAATGCGCGGTGGTGGAACTGGGCATGAATCACATCGGCGAAATTGCCGAACTTGCCGCCATGACCGCGCCCACAGTCGCCGTGGTGAATAACGCGCAGCGCGAGCACCAAGAGTTTATGGGTACGGTAGAAGCGGTTGCGCGTGAAAACGGCGCAGTGCTGACGCAATTGCCAGCGGACGGCACAGCGGTGTTTCCAGCAGATGATGCCTACACTGCCATCTGGCAGGGCTTAGCGGGCCAGCGCCGCGTACTCACGTTCGGCTTTGCGGATGCCGACATCACCGCCAGCTGTGAGTGGCAGCGTGGTGCGTGGCAAGTCAACGCCAAAACGCCAACGGGCCCTATTCAGTACGCGCTACACATGGCGGGCAAACACAATGTCAAAAATTCACTGGCCGCCGTGGCTTGCGCCATTGCGGCAGGCGTGCCCGCAAGCCATATCCAGCAAGGCTTGGCGGGCTTCACAGCGGTTGCAGGACGATCACGCACGCGGCTCCTAGGAGCAAACGAGGCAGCCATCACGCTGGTAGACGACACCTACAACGCCAATCCCGACTCCGTCATCGCCGCCATCGATATGTTGATGGACTTGCCAGCGCCGCGCCGATTGGTGTTAGGCGATATGGGCGAGGTTGGTGATCAAGGGCCAGCGTTTCATGCAGAAGTCGGCGCTTATGCCAAGGCGCGGGGTATTGATCAGTTTTGGACGATTGGGGAGCTGTGTGTGCATGCGGGCGGACAGCATTTTGAAAGTATGGATGCGCTGCTATTTGCCGCAAGCCAATTGAGTCCGCCCCCTGCTTCCATCCTCGTTAAAGGCTCGCGCTTCATGAAGATGGAGCGCGTGGTGCAGCATTTAGAAAAAAAATATCAGGAGAACACGCATGCTGCTTAGTTTGGCGCATTGGTTGCAAAGCCTTTATCCCGATCTGAAATTTTTGCGGGTGGTCGATTACCTCACCTTCCGCGCCGTGATGTCCGCCATGACAGCGTTGCTGCTTGGTTTGGCGATTGGCCCTTGGGTGATTGCGCGGCTGACCTCACTCAAAATTGGGCAACCCGTACGGGCTTATGGCATGCAGTCGCATCTGGCAAAAAGCGGCACGCCCACTATGGGCGGTGTGTTGATCTTGCTGTGCATCGCCGCCTCTACTTTACTTTGGTTTGATTGGAGTAACCGCTTCGTTTGGATTGTGCTAGTCGTCACGCTGGGTTTTGGCGCGATTGGCTGGGTCGATGACTGGAAAAAAGTCGTTAACAAAGACCCCGAAGGAATGCGCTCACGCGATAAATATTTTTGGCAATCGGTCATTGGTTTGCTCGCTGCGCTCTACTTGGTGTTTAGCATTTCTGAGAACACCAATGCCCGCGTGATTGAGCTGTTTTTGCAATGGGTGAGTTCAGGTTTTGATGTGAACTTGCCGCCCAAGGCTGGGCTACTGGTCCCGTTCTTTAAAGAGATTAGCTATCCGCTGGGTGTGCTTGGTTTTGTCGTGCTGACCTACTTGGTGATTGTGGGCTCTAGCAATGCCGTCAACTTAACCGATGGTCTCGACGGCTTGGCGATCATGCCCGTGGTGATGGTTGGCTCGGCGCTGGGCGTGTTTGCCTACGTGACGGGCAGCGTTGTGTACGCCAAATATTTGTTCCTGCCGCACATCCCAGGATCGGGCGAACTGCTTATCTTTTGCGCCGCTATGGCTGGTGCAGGTTTGGCATTTTTGTGGTTCAACACATACCCCGCGCAAGTCTTTATGGGCGACGTGGGTGCGCTGGCGCTGGGCGGCGCACTGGGCACGATTGCCATCATCGTGCGGCAAGAAATTGTGCTGGCCATCATGGGCGGCATTTTTGTCGTTGAGGCGTTGTCGGTGATGCTGCAAGTCACTTATTTCAAATACACCAAACGCAGATTTGGCGCAGGCAAGCGGGTTCTCAAGATGGCTCCGCTGCATCACCATTTTGAAAAATCAGGCTGGGCAGAAACCCAAGTCGTGGTTCGTTTCTGGATCATCACCATGCTGCTGTGCTTGGTGGGACTGTCTACTTTGAAGCTTCGCTAATGGACGCACACGACTTATCCAAAAATTTCCCCGAACGGGGGGGCGTGATACAAGGTCATGTGCTCATCCTCGGACTGGGCATATCGGGTCTGTCGATGGCGCGTTGGTGCGCGCGTCTGGGCGCTCAGGTAACGGTGATCGATACGCGCGCGGCACCGCCCGAACTACCTGCGCTGCAAGCACTCGCGGCCTACGGCGTCAGCATTGATTTCAAATCGCAACACTTCAGTGCTGACTTGATTGAAGGCACGGATGTTCGTGCCGTTTTCAAAAGCCCAGGACTCAGCCCGCCATCTACGACAGATGTCATGCAAGCCGCCAAGGCAAGCGGGCTATGGGTTGGCAATGAACTTACGCTGTTTAATCACGCCTTGCGCGAGCTAAAAACCGCACAAGGCTACGCGCCCAAAGTGCTTGGCATTACCGGCACGAACGGCAAAACAACCGTCAGTTCACTCACAGGTCAATTGGTGGAGCGGGCAGGAAAAACGGTTGCCGTTGCAGGCAATATTGGGCCCGCGTTGTTGGATACCTTGACCGCACGTTTGGACGCTTTACCCGAAGTGTGGGTGCTGGAGTTATCGAGCTTTCAGCTAGACGGCGTGGACGATTTTGAGCCCACTGCGGCCACCGTGCTCAACCTCACGCAAGATCATTTGGATTGGCACGGCACGATGGCCTCTTACGCCAACGCCAAAGAAAACGTTTACGGCAAACATAAGCTGCAAACGCACATCTCTGTCACGAGCAGCTTGCCAACTCGCGCCGATGAATACGGCATTGAGTCGATCGCAGGCATGAACTGGCTGGTTCGCGCTGTGCCAGAACCGGATGAGCCGCCTGCCAAACTCAAAAAAGGCATGACCGCACCGCCCGTGCCGTTTAGCATTCAGCGCTTGATGCCAGCGGACGCGCTACGCATTCGCGGACGACACAACAGCACCAACGCCCTCGCAGCCTTGGCACTAGCGGCCAAGGCAGGTTGCTCGCTAGCGCCCATGCTCTATGGGCTGCGCGAGTACCGAGGCGAGTCGCACCGCATGGAGTCGGTTGGCTTTCACAATGAAGTCGAATACATCGACGACAGCAAAGGCACCAATGTCGGCGCAACCGTGGCAGCACTGACCAGCTTGGGCTTGGACAAGCTCAGCCCGAGCGGGTCAAACGGGTCAGGCGGATCGGGCGAGCCAAGCAAAAAAATCATTGTGATTTTGGGCGGCGATGGCAAGGGGCAAGACTTTGCGCCACTGGCTGATCCTGTGCGTGATTTTGTGCGGGCGGCGGTGCTCATTGGCACAGATGCGGATTTAATTGCTACAGCGCTAAATGGCTTGCAAGCCACGTCCAGCTTGGCTTTGTACCGTGCCGCTACGCTGCAAGATGCAGTGATACAGTGCGCGGCGATAGCAAGCAGTGGCGACACGGTGCTGCTCTCGCCCGCGTGTGCATCGCTCGATATGTTTAACAATTACAAACACCGCGCCGCCGTGTTTGTGGAAGCGGTGCAAGCCCTATGAGCCGCGCCGCGCCAAACATCACATCCATCCAAACCGAAGGCATGGACACCACGGTGCTGTGGCTCACCGCTGTGCTCGTGCTATGGGGATTGGTGATGGTGTACTCCACCACGATTGGGATGCCCGACAACCCACGCTTTGCTAACTACACGCAGCTCCATTTTTTAAATCGGCACATCCTCTCGCTACTCGTTGCCAGCACGGCAGGCGTGATCGCGTACCAAATTCCGATGAATGTGTGGGAGCGCACAGCGCCCTTTATCTTCATTGTTGCATTGGTGCTTTTGGTGCTGGTGTTAGTGCCGCACATTGGTCTGGTGGTTAACCGCGCACGCCGCTGGATTAATTTGGGGTTGGTGCAATTTCAGCCCTCCGAGTTCGCCAAATTTGCCACCGTGCTGTATGCCGCTAACTACATGGTGCGCAAAATAGAATTGCGCGAGAACTTCTTTAAAGCCGTCTGGCCTATGGCGACCGCTGTTGCAGCCGTAGGCGTGCTGCTGCTCTCCGAGCCCGACATGGGTGCGTTTGTCGTGATCGCCGTCATCGCTATGGGGATTTTGTTTTTAGGTGGCGTGAATGCGCGGATGTTCTTTTTAATTGGCGGCGTTTTATTTCTCACCTTCTTTTGCATGGTGGCGTTTAACGAGACGCGCCGTGAACGCTTTTTTGCCTTCTTAAATCCGTTCGATGTGGAATACGCGCTGGGCAAAGGCTATCAACTCTCGCACGCGCTGATCGCACTGGGACGCGGCGAAATCTTTGGCGTGGGACTGGGCGGCAGCATCGAAAAAATGCACTGGCTGCCCGAAGCGCACACCGACTTTATGCTTGCCGTGATTGGCGAAGAATTCGGCCTCGTGGGGGTACTCACCGTCTTGGGATTATTTTTTTGGGTGATCAAAAAAATGATTTACATCGGTCGCCAAGCCATCAATATGGACCGCGTCTTTGCAGGGTTAGTGGCAGAAGGTGTGGGCATTTGGATGGGCTTTCAGATGCTCATCAATGTGGCGGTGAATGTGGGTGCGATGCCAACCAAAGGACTCACGCTACCGCTCATGAGTTACGGCGGATCGGCGCTGTTGCTCAACTTTATTGCAATTGCCGTGGTGCTGCGTGTGGATAAAGAAAACCACGAAATGCGAGGGGGTCGCTCCTCTGCTGTGACGAGCGGGAGGTCTCTATGAGTCGCCAACAAAAGACCGCTCTCATCATGGCTGGCGGCACGGGTGGGCACATTTTCCCAGGGGTTGCCGTGGCGCAAGGCTTAGTGGATAAGGGCTGGCGCGTGGTTTGGCTGGGCAGCCCAGGCACCACGGGCAAGCCCAGCATGGAGTCCGTCACCATTCCCGCCCTGCGTGCGCAAGGTCTTGATCTTCCTTTTGAAGCGATTGAATTTGGCGGCTTGCGCGGCAAGGGTTTATTCACCAAACTGTTACTGCCATTTAGATTAATGCAGGCATTTGGGCAAAGTCGTCAAGTGCTTTTGCGCGTTCAACCTGATGTGGTCATTGGCATGGGTGGCTACATCAGTTTTCCAGCGGGTTTGATGGCGCGGCTACAAAAAATACCGCTTGTGCTGCATGAGCAAAACTCCGTCGCAGGCCTGGCTAACAAAGTCTTGGCTAGATTTGCCGCCAAGGTCTTCACAGCGTTTCCTAACGTGCTCACCGCTGAAGCGCCCCGTGCGGCGTTTATTGGCAACCCTTTGCGCACGGCGTTTACCAGCCAAACCTCGCCGCAACAGCGCTTTGCCAATCGCTTTGGTGTGCTTGAGATACTGGTAGTTGGCGGCAGCTTGGGCGCGAAGGGCTTGAACGATTTAGTGCCCAAGGCTTTGGCTTTGATTCCGCTGGCGCAGCGCCCACGTGTCACGCATCAAAGCGGTGCGGCGCAGCTTGATGCGCTGCAAGAAAACTATCTGAAGGCCAATGTCGCAGCGACCTGTACCGCCTTCATTGAAGATACCGCCAAGGCTTTTGCCAAAGCCGATATCGTGATCGCCCGAGCGGGCGCGTCAACCGTGACCGAAATTGCCGCCGTTGGTGCAGCCGCGCTATTCGTGCCCTTCCCGTTTGCGGTGGACGACCATCAAACCACGAACGCGAAATATTTAGTCGATGCAGGCGCAGCATGGATGGAGCAGCAAGCGGATTTGAACCCGCAAATGTTGGCGGATTTTTTGCAAACACTGAGCCGCGAAGAGCTGCTCGCCCGCGCGCAAGCGGCGCAGCGTATGGCGCGGCTGGATGCTACCGAAAAAATCGTCGCCGCGTGCGAGGAGCTTGCAACATGAAGCGACCTCTAGACGTTCATTGCACAGGGGCTGCGTTATGAAACACGCTATTCGGCACATTCACTTCATCGGCATTGGTGGCACAGGTATGTGCGGCATTGCCGAGGTGTTGCTCAATCAGGGCTACGTGATTAGCGGCAGCGACATGGGGCAAAACGCCGCCACCGCACGGCTAGCCAGTCTTGGGGCTGTGGTGGCAAAAGGTCACGCCGCTGGCAACATTGCAGGTGCAGATTGCATCGTCACATCAACCGCCGTGCAAGCAGACAACGTGGAAGTGGTTGCGGCGCGTGCCAAGCACATTCCTATTGTTCCGCGTGCGGTGATGCTGGCGGAACTCATGCGCATGAAGCAAGGCATTGCGGTGGCGGGCACACACGGCAAAACGACCACCACATCGCTCATTGCCAGCATCTTGGCGGAGGCGGGATTCGACCCCACTTATGTGATTGGCGGCAGACTCAACAGCGCCGGCACGAACGCCAAACTAGGCAGCGGCGACTACATCGTGGTTGAAGCGGATGAGTCCGACGCATCGTTCCTCAATCTATTGCCCACGCTAGCGGTTGTGACCAATATTGATGCCGACCACATGGAGACCTACGGGCACGATCTTGGCAAACTGCACCAAGCTTTTATCGACTTTTTGCACAAGATGCCGTTCTATGGCGCGGCCATTTTGTGCAGCGATGACGCGGGTGTACAGGCAATTATTGACCGCGTCGCACGCCCCATCACAACCTACGGTTTGAATGCGGATGCGCACGTTCGGGCCGTTCAAGTGCGTGCCGATAACGGGCAAATGCATTTTGTCTGTGAACGCAAAAATGGCATTCAACTCCCCGATTTACCCATCACACTCAACACGCCTGGCCAGCACAATGTGCGCAATGCGTTAGCGGCGATTGCGGTTGCGGTTGAATTAAATGTGCCCGATAGCGCCATTCAATCTGCGCTTGCCAAGTTTGCAGGTGTGGGCAGACGCTTCCAGCGGTATGGCGATTTCAAAACATCGGACGGCGGTGCGGCGACCTTGATCGACGACTACGGGCATCACCCCGTCGAGATGGCGGCCACGCTGGCTGCGGCTCGCGGCGCATTTGTAGGCAGACGTTTGGTGCTGGCGTTTCAGCCGCATCGCTACACGCGCACACGCGATTGCTTTGACGACTTTGTGCGTGTGATGACGCAGCACGGCGCAGATGCGGTGCTACTCACCGAGGTTTATGCCGCTGGCGAAGCGCCCATTGCCGCCGCCGATGGTCGCGCCTTGATGCACGGGCTTCGGACAGCGATTCAGATGCAAGCTGGGCACAACGAGATCGTCTTCGTGCCGCACATTGCCGATATGGCGGGAGCGATTCGAAGTTTTGCCAAAGATGGTGATGTGGTGCTGTGCATGGGTGCGGGCTCAATTGGCGCGGTGTGCGCGGAGGTTTTGAAATGAACAAAGTTGCCGTTCTATTTGGCGGCGCATCGGCTGAGCGCGAGGTCTCGCTGATGTCGGGCGCGGCTGTGCTGAAAGCCTTGCAGGCGCAAGGCGTGAACGCCCATGCATTCGATCCAGCGACTCGCAACATCGGCGAGCTCAAACAAGCGCAATTTACTGCCGCCTTTATTGCGCTGCACGGGCGTTATGGCGAAGACGGCACGGTGCAAGGCGCACTCGAGTTACTCGGCATTCCCTACACCGGCTCGGGCGTGATGGCGTCCAGCATTGCCATTGACAAGCGCATGACCAAACGCATTTGGGAAGCAGCAGGTCTTGCCACGCCCGCATGGTGCTTGGCTTCGCGGCCTCTGGACGTGCTTGCTGCGTTTGCGCAATTCAAAGCCAGTGGACACAACATGATTGTGAAACCCTCGCTAGAAGGCTCCAGTCTTGGACTCACCCGCGTAACAGACACAGCACAGTGCGAGGCGGCTTTCTATGCCGCCTCTAGCATCGATGGACAAGCGCTGTGCGAGGCTTGGATTGAAGGTGACGAAGTGACGGGTGCCGTGCTGCAAATCTGTTCTGAGCAAAACGCCGCTCGTCCCGAGCAAAACGCCTCTCGTCCTGAGCAAAACGCCTCTCGTCCTGAGCTTGTCGAAGGACAGCATTTCGACAAGCACCATGCGAACGAGATCCGTGCGCTACCACTCATCCGCATCGCCGCCCCTAACGGCGACTACGATTTTCAGCACAAATACTACACCGATGATGTGACATACCACGTCCCCAGTGGCTTGCCAATTGCAGAGGAAGAAGCCATTCAAAGCCTGGTACTCAAAGCCTTTCAAACCCTCGACTGTCGTGGCTGGGCGCGTGCGGACGTGATGATTGATGCCAAAACAAGAACGCCGTATTTGCTGGAGATCAACACCAGCCCTGGCATGACCAGTCACTCGCTTGTGCCGATGGCGGCCAAAGCGGCTGGCATTTCGTTTGAATCGCTGTGCTTGCGCATTTTGCAAAGCGCAAGGCTGGATCATGAAAAGGCAGCGCACGCATGATTCATATTCGCCAGCCCTACACACCTGCGAGCCAGCAAGCGCCCGACGTGCCCGAAGGCATCGTCTGGATGCAGCGCGGCACACGGGCGCTGCTGGCGCTTTTGGCGTTCATCGCACTCGCGCTTGCTCTGCGTGCTTTGATTCTTGCGCCTTGGTTTTCGATTCAAAAAATGCACATTTCAGGCGAGTCATCCTATGACGTGCAATTCAACAACGCGCTCACCATACGCGCCAATGTTTTGCCGCAGTTGTCGGGGAACTACTTCACGCTCAATTTGCGTCAAGTACAAAAAGCGTTCGAGTCGCTGCCGTGGATTCGCAGTGCTGTGGTGCGGCGTGAGTTTCCCAATCAAATCAATGTGTCACTGACCGCGCACACGCCCATTGCACGCTGGACGAGTCTGGATGCCAGCAGTGCGGCTGCCAACTCCGATGTCGAAATGGAACACCTGCTAAGCGTGCAAGGCGAAGTGTTTGAAACATCGGGCGGGCAATTAGATACCGACAACTTGCCTGCGCTGGCAGGTCCCCAAGCCAAGGCGGCTGAAGTGCTGGCGCTGTATCAAAGTTTGCAATCGCTCTTGCAAACCCATGCACCCCATGCGGCGCACCCCGTCGTGCAACTGCGCTTGAGTCCGCTAGGTTTGTGGCGTGCCGTTTTAGCAAACCAAGCAACGATTGAATTAGGCGCTGGCAACAAAGAGGTCATCGTTGCCCGCACCGCGCGCTGGTTAGCCGCCGCGCCACAAGTTGCCGAGCGTTTTAACGCACGCGATGTGCAAAGCGTCGATTTGCGTTACCCCAATGGCTTTGCAACGCGCCTCAGCGGCATTACCACCAGATAAACAAGGACACAGCTATGGCAAAAGAATATAAAGATTTAGTCATCGGTCTCGACATTGGCACGAGCAAGGTGATGGTTGCGGTTGCCGAAATCACGGCCTCGGGCGTACTGCAATTAGCGGGCATTGGTTTGGCACCTACGCTAGGCATGAAGCGCGGCGTGGTGGTCAACATCGACGCAGCGGTGCAAAGCATTAGCCAAGCGCTGCGTGAAGCCGAGCTGATGGCGGACTGCAAAATCTCACGCGTCTACACCGGCATTACGGGCAGCCACATTCGGGGGTTGAACTCCAAGGGCATGGTCGCGGTAAAAGACAAAGAAGTCACGCCGCTTGATGTGGCGCGCGTGATGGAGACCGCACGCGCCATCAATATCCCCAGCGACCAACGTTTGCTGCTGGTGGAGGCGCAAGAGTTCATCATCGACGGACAGGATGTGCGCGAGCCCATTGGCATGAGTGGCATTCGGCTAGAGGCGAATATTCACATCGTCACGGGGGCACAAAGTGCGGCGGAGAACATCATTAAATGTGTGCGCCGCTGCGGCTTAGAGGTTGAGCATCTGATGCTCAACGCCATTGCATCAAGCCTTGCCACGCTATCGGACGATGAGCGCGAACTGGGCGTTGCACTTATCGACATGGGTGCAGGCACCACCGATGTCACGATTTATACGGGCGGCGCACTGCGGCACACGGCGGTGATTCCAATTGCAGGCGAGCTGATTACCAGCGACATTGCAATGGCGCTGCGCACGCCCACCAAGGACGCAGAAGACATCAAGCTTGAGAGCGGCTACGCCAAACAATTGCTCGCCGATCCAAGCGCACAAGTCGAAGTGCCAGGCCTTGGCGACCGCGGCCCCAGAATGCTTTCACGCCAAGCCTTAGCGGGTGTCATTGAGCCGCGTGTGGAAGAAATTTATACGCTGGTGCAGCAGGTCATTCGTGACTCGGGTTATGCCGAAGTGCTGTCCTCTGGCATTGTGCTCACAGGCGGCTCGTGCGTCATGCCTGGCATGGTCGAACTGGGCGAGGACATCTTCTTAAAGCCCGTGCGCCGTGCCGTGCCGCGCTACAACAACATACTCTCCGACATCGTCGCGCAAGAACGCGCATCGACCGTGATGGGACTGTTAGAAGAAGCTCGCCGCGCCAGAGCGCGTGGGGTCAGAGCCTCGCAGCAAACCGGGACGGCACGCAACATTTATGGCCGACTCAAAGATTTTTTTGTTAGCAATTTTTAAATGCCTCTTTATCAACCGCTATCCCTCTCATTCTTTTCTTTTCAACTTTCACTTTTCACGTCAACCTAAAGGAGCTCACTATGACAACCATGAACATCGACATGATCGACAACAACTTTAATCAGGGCACACAAATCAAAGTCATCGGCGTTGGCGGCGGCGGCGGCAACGCGGTTCAGCACATGATTGAACGCAATGTGCAAGGCGTGGAATTCATTTGTGCCAATACGGACGCACAGGCGCTCTCGCGCAGTGCCGCGCACAAGATTATTCAACTCGGCATGAGCGGCCTTGGCGCGGGCAGCCAGCCAGAAAAAGGACGCGAAGCGGCGTTGATGGCAGAAGAAGAAATTCGCGCCTGCATTGACGGCGCACATATGCTCTTTATTACCGCAGGCATGGGCGGCGGCACGGGCACGGGCGCAGCGCCTGTGGTGGCTCGCATCGCCCGCGAGATGGGCATCTTGACCGTGGGCGTGGTCACCAAGCCTTTCGATTTTGAAGGCGGTCGCCGCATGGGCAATGCCGAGGCGGGGCTCGTGGAACTAGAGGCCAATGTCGATTCACTCATCGTCGTACTCAACGAAAAATTGTTAGAGGTGCTAGGCGATGACATCAGCGAAGACGAAGCTTTTGCTTATGCCAACAGCGTGCTCAAAAATGCGGTTGGAGGCATTGCCGAAATCATCAACACTGCTGGCAATGTGAACGCCGACTTTGAAGACGTGCGCACCGTGATGGGCGAAAAGGGCAAAGCCATGATGGGCACTGGCATGGCATCAGGTGCAGACCGCGCCCGCGCTGCCGCCGAAGAAGCGATTGCTTGCCCACTGTTAGAAGGTGTTGATCTATCTGGCGCAAAAGGCGTCTTGGTGGTCATTACCGCCGCCAAAGGCTCGCTCAAACTCGCCGAATCACGCCTCGCCATGAACACCATCCGCGCCTATGCCGCGCCCGATGCCCACGTGATTTACGGCACCGCCAGCGATGATGCGCTTGAGGGAAATATCCGCGTTACCGTTGTCGCCACAGGCTTGCAGCGCAAAAGCGGCAACCCAGGTGGTCGTCCACCCTTGCAAGTAGTGCGCACCGGTACAGACAACGTGCCCATTTTGGATACCGCCATTGGAGGCGCTGGCGCCAACATGGGCGCTAGCATGAGTGCGCCCGTCGGCATGAACGCAGGCGGCATGAGCGCAGGCGGCATCAGCGCGTTTGTCCCCATCGTGCCCGCCACAAACTTTGCCGCATACACGCCAAGCATTGCCCCTGCCCCTGCGGCCATGCCTGCCGCAGACAACCCCTACGCCGCATCCGAGATCCCCGCCATTTACCGCAACCGCACACAAGCAGCCGACAAGGTGAACGCGCTGTCGTCAGGCGGTATGGACGATTTAGCTATTCCCGCGTTTTTGCGCAGGCAAGCAGATTGAAGCGAACGGAGTTCATAAAATAAGCTTCATGCTCCCCCAAAGAACCCTTCAATCTACGACCCAAGCCATTGGCGTAGGACTGCATAGTGGCGAACGTGTGGAAATCACGCTACGCCCCGCGCCTGTCAATACGGGCATCGTCTTTCGGCGCGTGGACATTGCGGGCGCGGAAGATATTCCTGTACGCGCGAATAAGGTCAGCGACACACGCATGGCATCGACCATCTCCAGCAGCAACGCCAAAGTGCAAACGATTGAGCACTTAATGTCCGCTGCCGCAGGCCTTGGCATCGACAACATGATGGTGGACATCACCGCCGAGGAAGTGCCGATTTTGGATGGCTCGGCTGCCGCATTTGTCTTCCTCTTGCAAAGCGCGGGCATTGCCAAACAAGACGCGCCAAGGCGCTTTGTGCGTGTCACCCAGCCGATTGAAGTGCGCACGGGCAACGGCAAACATTTAAAGTGGGCAAGACTCGACCCGCTGCACGGCTATACCCTCAAGTTTGAAATTGATTTTGATCACCCCGCCGTTGATGGCACAGGGCAAGCCGTGACGTTTGACTACGGCTCGGGGCGCTACGCACGCGACGTAGCGCGCGCACGCACCTTTGGTTTTACCAAAGACGTGGAGATGCTCAGAAACAATGGGCTAGCACTAGGCGGCGGCTTGGACAACGCCATCGTCATGGACGACGACAAAATTTTAAATTTAGAAGGACTGCGCTACGACGACGAGTTTGTGCTGCACAAAATCCTAGACGCAATGGGCGACCTGTATGTGCTGGGAAGCCCGCTGCTGGCGGCCTACAGCGCGTTTCGCTCAGGTCACGCCATGAATAACGATCTGCTCAGAGCACTCTTAGATGCGCCCCAGTCGTGGGAATATGTCACGTTTGACAATGCGGCGGATGCGCCCGCAGGCTTTGCTGAACTACCCAAAGCGTGGTAGTGCTCCGCTAAGCATAGCGTGGTAGTGCCCCCCGCTAAGCATAGAGCCATCCGTTCGGTAGTGATTCAGTTTGAAAATTCAACTCATTAAAGTATTAAGTCCGCGTGAACCTTTAAGTCTCGACGTATCCCATGTCCCATGTGGTCGAGCAATACTTTTACGCCTTCTCGTCTTGCAAACTTAAACGCTGGAATTAGGTCGCTATCGCCACTGATTACAACTACGCTACCAACCATTTCTTTTAGCGCCAATCTTGCTATATCAAGTCCTATTCGCAAATCAACACCCTTCTGTGAAACATTGGGTATTAAATCATTAGCTTCTATGCTTCTTCCATTTTTCATAATGGTTTTCATGGCAGAGTTACCAATTTTCCATGCCTGCGTAACGGTCTCACCTAAACGAACCGCAAAGTATGGTTTTAATTCCAGCTTACCTATAAGGCTCTCATGCTTTGCATGAACTGGGGTAAGTGCTAAATTTATTTCTTGTTTGCTTAATGGGTTTTGCAAAATATCAGTCGCTGGCTTAGCGTGATAAAAATAAACCCTAAGCAAATCAAACCCAGCCAAGGCAGGTTTAGACTGTAAGTCTAAGCAATATTGTTCTATTTGATCAGCAGTAGGAAACTGCTTATTTTGCTTTTCAAGCTTTTTGATAATGAAACCACCATCAACAAGTATTGCGTATCGCTTTGAATTTGACATAAGTGTTGGGGTGGACTAGACCCGTTCGTGACACCGGAGTGTTCTTAAATCATTAACGAACGGGGTAGTCGCTTCATCTATCAAGCCTTCGAGTATAGCCATTTTTATAAATGCCACTATATTTTTTCCTGTTCAGTTTCAATTTTTATTGTAAGAACCGCGCTTTGTTGGTTTTTCATTATCGGCAAGCAAAGCAACTAACTCTTCAAAATCCCATACGTGATTAGTTAGCCCCGCGTCCATTGCGGGTGTCACGCGCAAAGTTTTATGAATTTTGCAATAATGCGACTTGCGTAAAATCTTTTTTTGCTGGCATGATGTTGGCTGGTTGCTAAGTTGAATTCATTTTATGAGTTCGTTAGCTTTTGCGCCATCATGCAATTACCTATGAATTTTCAAACTGAACCACTACCATCCGTTCGGGCTGAGCCTGTCGAAGCCTAAAGTCAGCAGCCTTTCGACAAGCTCAAGGCGAACGGATTTATCCCTTAATCACAGCTTCCAACTCACCGCTCTCATACATCTCCATCATGATGTCCGAGCCGCCAATGAACTCGCCCTTCACGTAGAGCTGCGGAATCGTTGGCCAATTGCTGTACGCCTTAATGCCTTGGCGCACTTCGGGGTCTTCCAGCACATTCACGGTTTGAATGGTCTTGGTGTCCACGCCCACAGCTTTCAAAATCTGAATCGCACGCCCAGAAAAACCGCACTGCGGAAAGCTAGCCGTGCCCTTCATAAAAAGCGTGATGTCGTTGCCTTTGACAAGGCTGTCAATGCGTTGTTGGGTTGCGTCCATGATGCTGTCCTTCAAATGTCTTCTGATTGCGATGAGCTATTTTAGTTTGCCACCCGAGCAGCGCGGAATCCCGTTCAAATCGAGGCGACTCGTCACTTGTCCGAACCCTTGCTGCGTCAGCAACTCACGCACGGCTGCTGCTTGGTCGTAGCCGTGCTCTAGCAAGAGCCATCCTCCGCGTGCCAAATGGGCTGGGGCTTCGCGGACGATATGCCTGATAGCATCCAGTCCATCTGCCCCCGACGTAAGTGCCATTAGCGGTTCATGCGCCAGCGCTGCAAGATGCGCATCGCCATCGGCAATGTAGGGCGGGTTGCTGACGATGACATCGAAGCGTTCAGTTTTGCTCACACTTTCAAACCAATTGCTCTGTAGGCCATGAACAGCAAGCCCTAGCGAGATGGCATTGCTGCAAGCCACAGCCAATGCGGTCTGCGAAGCATCGACCAACGAAACTTCAGTTTGAGGGCGTGCGTGTTTCATCGCCAAGCCAATCGCTCCGCTGCCTGTACCCAGATCAAGCAAGCTGCGTGTTTGTGTTGCGGGAATCAGTTCCAGCGCCCACTCGACAAGGCATTCCGTGTCAGGGCGTGGCACAAGTACATCTTTTGTCACAGCAAGGTTCAAACCAAAAAATTCTTTGTTGCCAACGATGTACGCCACGGGCTCGCCTTTGATGCGCCGCTCTGTCAAACCATCTAGCGTTTGTTGCTGCGCAATCGTCAGCTCATCCGTATCGTGCGACATCAACCACGCGCGGTTGTTGGTTGATTGACCCAGCGCATTGAGGAGCAGAATTTGCGCGTCTAGCCGCGCAAGACCCTTATCTAATAAGGCTTGCAGGGCAGCGTGCAATTTCAATTGCCTGCCGCCATTTCTTCCAACAGCTCGGCTTCACGCGCGTGCGCTAGCGCTGTCATGATGTCGCCCAGATCGCCCTCCATGATGCCCGCGAGCTTGTACAGCGTGAGGTTGATGCGGTGATCGGTCAAGCGCCCTTGCGGGAAGTTGTAGGTGCGAATGCGGTCTGAGCGGTCGCCGCTGCCAATTAAGCCTTTGCGCATCGCGGCTTCTTTGGCGGCGCGTTCGCTGCGCTCTTTTTCAGCAATACGCGCTTGCAACACTTGCAGCGCCTTGGCTTTGTTGCTGTGTTGGCTGCGCCCGTCTTGGCACTCGGCCACAATGCCCGTAGGCAGATGCACCACGCGCACGGCGGAATCAGTTTTGTTGATGTGTTGCCCGCCTGCGCCGCTGGCGCGAAAGGTGTCGATGCGCAAATCCGCAGGATTGAGCGTAATCGCCTCGGTCTCGTCGGGCTCGGGCATCACCGCAACGGTACACGCGCTGGTATGAATGCGCCCCTGCGTTTCGGTTGCAGGCACCCGCTGCACGCGGTGACCACCTGATTCAAATTTGAGTTTGCCGTAGGCGTTATCGCCTGCCACGCGCAACACGACTTCTTTGTAACCGCCGAGTTCGCTGGCGTTCTCGCTGATCACTTCGGTGCGCCAACCTTGGGTGTCAAAGTAGCGCGTGTACATCCGCATTAAATCGCCCGCAAATAGCGCGGACTCGTCACCGCCCGTGCCAGCACGGATTTCAACAAAAGCATGGCGTGCATCGTCTGGGTCTTTGGGCAACAGGAGGCGCTGTAGCTCATCCTCTAGCGCGGCAAGTTCCGCCTGTGCATGGTCGATTTCCTCACGCGCCATCGCCAGCATCTCAGGATCGGAGCCCGACTGCGAGACCATATCCCGCGCGGCTTGCAAGTCACCCTCCACCTGCAAGTACCGCTGGTAACGGCCTGCGGCAGGTGTTACCTCGGCGTGTTCTTGGCTGAGCTTGCGGTACGCCGTTTGGTCAGCCATGATGTCAGGGCTGCTGAGCAAGCTCTCCAAGTCCATCAGGCGCTCTTGCGTCCGCACCAATTGTTTACGAAGAAATTCTTTCACAGCGCCTCTTTCGATTCTTTGATTTGCAAGATAGCAGCGTGCAAAAATTTGTTGGATAAGTTGCGGGCCAAGACGCGAAGAGCCTGCTCCACCTGTTCGGACTGAGCTTGTCGAAGCCCTTGATCCACAAGCCCTTGATCCGCAAGCCCTTCGGCAGCCTCAGGGCGCATGGCATCGAACACTTCTTTTAAAAATTGCTTTTTAACGCGCTCTATTTCTTGCTCTTGCCAAGCGGCTGCTTGCTCGTGCAGCGCTTGGATTTTTGGCACTGCGCTGCTGCGCGTCTGTTGCCACGCGGCAAAATCGCGCACGCCCGCATCGACTAACTTTTCGGCTGCACTCACGGCTGCCGCGCGGTTCGCCAAGTTGGTTTGCACCACGGCCGAGAGATCGTCCACGGTGTAGAGGTACACGTCGGACAACTCTTTGACCTCGGGTTCAATGTCGCGCGGCACGGCTAAATCAACCATCACCATCGGGCGATGTTTGCGCAGCTTGATGGCGTGCTGCACCGCGCCCAATCCAATAATGGGCAACGTGCTGGCGGTGGAACTCACCACCACATCAAACTGATGCAAATGCGTGGGTAATTCCGCCAGGGGAAAAGTCTCGATTGTGAGTGCGCGGGTACTGAAACGCTCCGCCAGCTTTGCGCCTCGGGCGGTGGTGCGGTTGGCAACTGACAGACGCTTGGGATTTTTAGCCGCAAAATGCGCGGCGCACAGCTCAATCATCTCGCCCGCCCCGACCAAGAGCACGCGCGTGTGCTGCCAGTCCTCGAACACACCTGCCGCCAGTCTGGTCGCGGCTGCCGCCATGCTGATACTGTGCGCGCCAATTTCGGTATGGGTGCGCACATCCTTGGCAACCGAAAACGCTTGCTGAAACAATTGATGCAGCGTTGTCCCCAGCGTTCCCGCGTCACCAGCGGCGCGAACGGCTTCTTTGACTTGACCCAAAATTTGTGGCTCGCCCAGCACCATCGAGTCAAGCCCGCTGGCAACGCGAAACACGTGCCGCGCTGCCGCCTGCTCTTGATGAACGTACAGATGCGCCCGCAGCGCCTCGGGAGCCATACCACTGATGCTTGCCAACCATTCAATCGTGGATGCTTGTTGCGCTTGGCTTCCCAGCCCATACAGCTCGGTGCGATTGCAAGTGGACAGCAGCGCTACCTCAGCTAAATCAGCAACCGCGCTTTGCACCTCGCCCAGCTTTGCGGGCAGCTCAGAAGACGCAAACGCGAAACGCGCACGCACATCCAGCGGCGCACTGTCGTGATTGAGGCCAAGCGTCCAAAGGATTGGTGAGGGGGACATGAATGCGAAAGAGAGCAAAGAGCAAAAAAGCGAAGAGCGAAGAAAAGGGCGAAGGGCAAAGAGCAAACAGCGAAGAGGCTACGGTAGCGTAAAAGAAGATGCGAAATGGTTGATTATAAAATTTGAATCCATGACACCAAAGAGTGCTCGCGCACGCCCCAAGGTATAAACCCAACATGAGTTTTTTAGATGCCGCCCTCCACCTCCTCAATTTCACGTTACCTGCTGTGTTTGTGGGTGGCATCTTGGCGCTTTGGGGCAGACGACACAGCAAAAAAAGCCTATGCCGTATGTGGCTCATCAATAGCGTTACTGGAATAGTTGCCCTGCTCGCAGGGCTTATGCTATTTGGCGTAGACGGCAAAATGCTCTCGTATGCCTTGCTGGTTGTGGGCTGCGCAACAACGCAACTGTTACTCGGCTGGCGAAAATAAATCGATTCTGTCGGTATAGATGCAGTCGATGCCCAAATCGAGTAAGCGCTTGACCTCGGTCGCGTCATTCACGGTGTAGCTGCCAAGGCGAAAATTGTTTGCCTTGACGAGGCTCACCGTTTTTGCATTCCAAAGTTGGTAATCGCAGGTGACGATGGCGCAGTCTAAATCGATGGCACAGTCAAGCCAGCCATCCCACCATTCATCGAGCAGCAGACCACGTGGTAACTCGGGCGCGGCAGCTTGCGCACCTTTGAGCGACGCGGGCTTAAACGAGCTCAGAAGTGGCTTGATCTGCGTCTCGCTCCAGAGCTGCTGCGCCCGCTTCGCAACAACTTCGCCCGTGCGGCGAGCCATAGCATCTGCGACCGATTGCGCCTCGCCCTTCATCTGCGTTGGTTTGAGTTCAATGTTGAGCGCGTAGTGATTGCGAATACAAAACTGCGACACCGCCTCCATCGTAGGAATAGGCTCACCTGTAAAGAGGCGCGAGTGCCATGCGCCAGCGTCCAAGCGGGATAAGGCGTTCCAAGTGAGATGCCCCGCAACCCCCGTCCCGCTTGAGGTGCGCGCCAGCGTGTCGTCGTGCAGCAAAAACGGCACGCCATCTTGCGCGAGTTTGATGTCGCACTCAAACATTCGGTAGCCGTATGACGCGCCTACGCGAAAAGCGGCAAGCGTGTTTTCGGGCGCAAGTTTGCCGCCACCTCGATGTGCAACGAAACGCGGGTAAGGCCAGGGCCGGTGGTTCATGTCATTCTCCTTGTAGTCTTCGCATCAAACCAATGCAGTTGATCGGCTCTTGGCAGGGCGTGCAGCGCTTCGCCAATTGCGGGCTGGGCGGCATCGGAGTCAACGCGAATCACCAACGGCGCAGCACCGTAGTTGGCGTAAATCAAACGCTCCGCACCCAGTAACTCGGTGGCATAAACCACTACGCGCCAACTTGCCGCGGAGGCATCAGATGCAATCTGCAAATGCTCGGGGCGAACGCCCAAAATTTTTCCGTCCATCGGAATCAAGTTCATCGGCGGCGAACCAATAAAGCTGGCAACAAAGGTGCTGGCGGGTTTTAAATAAACATTTTGTGGCGTATCAAATTGTTCAATCACGCCTGCATTCAAAATCAAAATACGCTGGGCTAGCGTCATGGCTTCGACTTGATCGTGCGTGACGAACAGCGAGGTAATGCCCAGATCGTGATGCAACTTTTGAATCTCTAACCGCGTTTGTGCGCGTAGCTTGGCATCCAAATTAGAGAGCGGCTCGTCAAACAAAAACACCTGCGGTTGGCGCACAATCGCGCGTCCCATCGCCACGCGCTGGCGCTGCCCACCCGAGAGTTGTCCTGGTCTGCGCGCCAGCAAATGCGAGAGCTCCAGCGTTGCAGCGGCTTTTTCCACACGCCGCGCAATATCTTCTTTGGAGACTTTGGCAATCTTCAAGCCATACGCCATATTGTCAAAAACGCTCATGTGCGGATAGAGCGCGTAGTTTTGAAACACCATCGCAATATCGCGCTCGGCTGGCTCTAAATCATTGACGACTCGATCACCAATTGTGATCTCGCCAGCGGTCACTTCCTCAAGCCCCGCCACCATGCGCAAGAGCGTCGATTTACCGCAGCCCGAAGGGCCAACGATGACAACTAACTCACCATCATGAATCTGCGCACTCAGGTCGTCAATCACCAGCGTAGGCTGCTTGCCTTTTGCGGTTGCGGCGTAACGTTTGACAACGTGACTAAAACGAATGGAGGCCACGATGTATCCTTAGTTAAAGGTTGCCAAAATTTTCACCCGCAGCTCATCCGTCATCTCGGGCATCACGCCAAACCACGCATGGAACGCTGGCCGCGCTTGGTTGAGCAGCATGCCAAGTCCGTTCACCGTTTGATGCCCTCGCGCTTTGGCAGCCGCCAACAACGGTGTTTCTAGCGGTACATAAATCACGTCGGAGACCAGCGCCGTGCGCGGCAACGCATCCAGCGCAATATCCAGCGCGGGCTGTCCGTACATCCCTTGATTGGTGCTATTGATCAGCAAGGCACAGCCATCAAGGGCGGCGGCGCGATGCTGCCACGGCACGGCGCGCACGGGTACGCCAAACTCATCGGCAAATTTTTGTGCGGTAGCTAGAGCGTTTGCATCCGTGCGATTGGCAAGGCGAATCTCGGTTGCCCCCGCGTCCGCCAGCGCCAACATGACGGCACGCGCCGCGCCGCCTGCGCCCAGCACGGTGATCGGGCCTTTGGCAAAGTCGGTGTAGCCGACCTCGCGCAAGCTCTCAACGTAACCAAAGCCATCGTTGTTAAAACCGCTCACCGAGCCATCCGCACCCAACACCAGCGTGTTGACCGCACCCATGCGCTTTGCCATTGGGTCGAGATGATCGACAAATTCAAGCGCCGCTGTTTTGTGCGGCATGGTCAAATTGCAGCCCGCAAATCCCATAGCACGCATCCCCGCAATGGCATCTCTCAAGCCGTTTGGCGCATCAGGTTGAACGGGCAACCGAATGTAGTCGCCATCTAAGCCGTATTTTTCAATCCAGTAGTTATGAATAAGCGGTGAACGCGATTGGCCAACAGGCCAGCCCATGATGCCAGCGACTTTGTAGGGGATAGAGGCCATAACAATCCAATGAGTAAAGAGATGAGGGGGCGAGGAGATGAGGAGGCGAGGTGGATAAGCGAGATCAACGCTGATTTTATCTACGAACCCCACCAACGCACGCACCAAGACTTGGCAAATGGATCATGGCGCAGTGCGCAGTGCGCTCGCAAGCGGCGCAGCGCTCTATCACGACATATGTCATAAAGTGGATTCAAACCCTGTGTTTGCAGAGCTGAGGGCTTGGTTGGATGTTAGGTTTTAGCGTAAGGCTTTGTAACTTGTGCCTTGGGCAGCGCGGGGTAATGTTTCACATTCAGCGTGAACAGTTGGCAATCATGCTGTAGCGCAGTAGCCGCAATCAAAGCATCACTTAAACCCACGCCATGCGATTTACCAAAATCTCGGCGAATGAGTCCGCCATGTGCTGCGCCTGCATCATCCAGTGAAATAACTTTGAGCGAAGTGATGAGGTCACCTAATACCTCGCGCTCTTTGCCTTCACGAACACCAGCGTAAAGCTCGGCGACGCTGATGGCACTCACACAAACGATATCTGGAAGTTGCCCTACAAAATCGACCGCTTCTGGCACGCCACGCAAAAAATCAATCCACACGTCCGTATCGACAAGTGGCGTTTTCAAAATCTGCGCTCCTCGCTACGCAACTCATCGAGTGTCACGCGCTTAAAGCGAGCGTTATCAGGTTGCCACTGCCCTGCCGCGCGCATCCTGAGCGCACGATTTTGCTGCACGGGTTGTACAGCAATAAACGAGTCAATCGCCTCTCGAATCAATGCGCTACTCGTACTACGCTGCGCACGCGCCATCGCGCCTAGCGTGGCTTGCTGGCTGTTAGATAAATAGATTTGAGTACGGTGGAGAGTTGTCGTTGTCATGCTTCAATTTTAGCATGATGTATATCGTGATGTATGGCTATTGAGATGTATGACTACTGTAATAGCTTCATCAAGCTTCGGGACACTCTGCATAACCGCATTTCCGTTCGGGCTGAGCCTGTCGAAGTCAATCAAACACTGCCCCTTCGACAAGCTCAGGGCGAACGGGCTCGCCTGTCACACATGACTTAACCCGCCAGTCGCGACTCAAGCAGCCAGCCGCGCCTCAATCTTCACCTTCACGTCCACCAGCTCTTTTGGCAAGTGGTAGTGGAGCATATCGAAATGTGTTTGATGCAATTTCAGCTCTTCCGTCCACAAGTTTGTGTCAAAGCTGGTGACTTGCTCGAACTTGTCTGCGCCAAAATCTAAGCCATCCCAGTTCAAATCGGCATAGCTGGGAGTGACGCCAAACGGCGTATCGATGCCGCTCGCTTTTCCTTCGATGCGGTCGATGATCCACTTGAGCACGCGCATATTCTCGCCATAACCTGGCCAGATAAATTTGCCGTCTTCGCCTTTGCGGAACCAGTTGGAGTTGTAGATTTTGGGCTGCAAAGCGCCGCCCGCAATCAACTTCTCGCCCATGTTGAGCCAATGCTGGAAGTAGTCGCTCATGTTGTAGCCGCAAAACGCGATCATGGCGAATGGGTCGCGGCGTACCACGCCCTGTGCGCCTGCAATGGCGGCTGTGGTCTCAGAACCCATAGTCGCAGCCATGTACACGCCTTCTGTCCATGTACGGGCTTCCGTAATAAGCGGCACAGTATTGGAGCGGCGACCGCCAAAAATGAACGCATCAATCGGCACGCCTGCGGGGTCGTTGGCGTGGGCATCAATCGCGGGGTTGTTGCTGGCGTGGATAGTGAAGCGTGAGTTCGGGTGCGCAGCTTTTGCGCCCGTCTCTTGGGCGATTTGCGGTGTCCAATCTTTACCTTGCCAGTCAATCAAATGATCAGGCAGTTTGCCTGTATCTTTCTCCATGCCCTCCCACCACACATCGCCGTCATCGGTAAGCGCCACGTTCGTAAAAATCGTATCTTTGTTGAGCGACAACATACAGTTCGGATTGGTCTGCATATTGGTCCCTGGCGCGACACCAAAGTAACCTGCTTCTGGATTGATGGCGCGTAGTTCACCACTGGGGCCTGGCTTAATCCAAGCAATGTCGTCACCCACCGTGGTGACCGTCCAGCCAGCAAAGCCGCTTGGCGGCACCAGCATCGAGAAATTGGTCTTTCCGCAAGCACTGGGGAACGCTGCAGCGACGTGGTATTTTTTGCCTTGTGGATTGGTCACGCCAAGAATCAGCATATGTTCGGCCAGCCAACCTTGCTCGCGCCCCATGTTGGATGCAATGCGTAGCGCAAAGCATTTTTTGCCAAGGAGCGCATTGCCGCCGTAGCCCGAGCCGTAGCTCCAAATTTCTTGCGTTTCTGGGTAATGAATGATGTACTTGGTTTGATTGCAAGGCCAGTTTGTTTTGTCGCGTTCACCTGCTGCCAGTGGTGCGCCCACGGTATGCACGCAAGGCACAAAATGACCGCTCTCGCCCAGCACGCCGTACACGTCTTTGCCCATGCGCGTCATGAGTTTCATGTTGACTGCGACGTAGGCGCTGTCGGAGAGTTCAATACCAATATGGGCAATCGGCGAGCCAAGTGGCCCCATGCTAAACGGCACAACGTACAGGGTACGACCACGCATCGCGCCAGTAAACAGCGGCAGTGTCTCAGCCCGCATCTCGGCGGGTGCTCTCCAGTTATTGGTGGGGCCTGCGTCTTCCTTTTTCTCAGAGCAGATGTACGTGCGATCTTCCACACGTGCCACGTCGGACGGATCGGATAACGCCAAAAATGAATTCGGACGTTTGGCAGGGTTTAAGCGCTTGAACACGCCTGCACGCACAAGTTGCTCGCACAAACGGTCGTATTCCTCTTGGCTGCCATCGCACCAATGGATGGCGGCTGGTTGCAACATATCGATCATTTGCTGCACCCAAGCAATCAACTTGGGGTGCTTGACATACGCAGGGGCTGTGGCGGATGCAGAAACAGTTGTTCCTGTCTGTTGAGTCATAGACATAAAAGCTTTCGGATGAATCTAAAGGGGAGAGGGTGCGTTAGACCAGCCGATCGCAATGAACGCCGCCAACGCGAGAGTGGGTTGCTAGAACCTCACGCCATAAAAACAGCGATAAAGGCTAATAGAAAAATAAGAGCGCCGCCCACAATGGGCAACACGATGGGCATCATAGGAACAATGGCCTCAACCACGTCGGCGGGCTGTTGTTTCTCGTGGAGTTTTGCTGACATTCTAAAAAAACACCTTCGCAAATTTTGAAAAGTTGTATTGTAGCCAAGACTAAACCCGTATTTCTTACAAACTTGTCAGCCTGAGGCGCCTCGCCGATGTTAAATGGGCTACTGTTATATTTAGCGTTATCTTTTTTAAGAAAGCATCATGATCATGCACAAAAACTCATTCCGCACCTTACTCACTCACCCACTCTCGCTCGCTAGTTTGTTCACCAGTTTTGCTTTGATGTCTGGCTGCGCAACAACACCCGCTCGTTCAGCCAAGCCTTTGCTCTACCCCAACGCCACCTTTAACAAAATGGGACAAGCTGCGGCCGAGGCGCAAGTCAACGCCTGCATGGCAAAGGCCGAAGCCGCAGGACTGAGTCCTATGGCGCAAAACAACTCCGTCGCCCAAGGCGCAGCAGCGGGCGGTGCCCTGTCAGCCGTGGCGGGCATTGTGGGCGGTTTGGTATCTGGACGCAATCTAGAGGGCTCTTTGGCGCAAGGCGTTGCGGGGGCGGCTGTGGGCGGCGCAGTAGGCGCAACTAGCGGCGCGATGCGCCCGACTCAAGCCAATCCACTCTATCGCAATTTTGTCCAGCGCTGTATCAGCGAACAGGGACTGGAGTCCATCGGTTGGAATTAAGGGGTAGAGGGATAGAGGGATAAATGGGTAGGGGGGATTAAGGGGTAATTCCTTAAATGCGGTATGCCACGGTAGTCATGATTTTGGCGGCTTTGCGCATCAACTCTTTGCTTGCATTTGACAACTCCGTAGCACCTGCATCTTTTGCCGCTTGGCTATGCGCAGCTTCATCTTGCTGCATCTGCGCCACGATAGCTCGGGATGCATGATCGCAGGCGGGTAAACCCATCGCGTTATCCAACAGATGACTCGCCAAATGCGCTTCGACTTGCGCTTCCGTTTCGGCTAAAAACCCAAGACTCACGCCCTCGCCCAAGCGTCCTGCCAACAAGCCCAGTCCAAACGCCCCCGCGTACCACAATGGATTGAGCAGCGAGGGGCGACTATCCAACTGCGACAACCGATCTGCCGTCCACGCCAAATGATCCATCTCTTCTTTCGCCGCTTGCTCAAACTGCGTGCGAAGCGCGTCCGTTTTGGCTGTGAGGGCTTGTGCCGAATAAAGCGCCTGCGCACAAATCTCGCCCACATGGTTAACGCGCATCAAACCTGCCGCATGGCGTTTTTCTTCCATCGATAACTCAGCCGCAGACAGCGCAGACTGAGGCGAAGACCTTGCAGCGCGTGGCTTGGCAAACAAAGTGCGCAGCGCAGTGTCGGCGCTTTGCATGAAGCAATCAACAGGTGACAAAGTGATGTGTGTCATGGGGTAAGACTGACTATTCCAATTTTTTTAAAACCCGAGCGCTGCGCCGCCGCCAGCACCGCCGCCACGTTATCGTACTTAGCGCTGTCGCTGGGTTTGATGTGGATTTCAGGTTGTTCGGCGTTGCTCGCAGATGCGCGCGCGAGCTCGTCCAGCTTGACTTGCAGCGCGGCCTTATCCGCCAAGACCTCGGCATTCCACACAATTTGATTGCTCGCGTTGATGTCAATTTTGATGATCTGCGGTTTTGTTTTTGGCGCATTCGCGGGGCTTTGCGAAAAGTTCATATTGACCGAATGCAGTTGAATCGGAATCGTGATGATCAGCATCACCAAGAGCACCAGCATCACGTCAATGAGCGGCGTGGTGTTCATCTCGGTCATTAAACCGTCATCAGACGCATCGGGGTCAGTCCCTAATCGCATACTCATTTGGAGGCTGGCTCCGTAATAAAACCGATTTTGGTGATGCCCGCCAATCGAGCCGCGCTGACAATTTTTCCTACGCTTTGATAGTCCGCTTTGCCGTCGCCGCGAATCTGCACTTCTGGCTGTGGCAAGCGCGAAGCCACGCCAGATAAGCGCTTGCCAAGCTCTGCGCTATCAATCAAGCCGTCAAACCAGAAGATACGCCCCGCGCCATCCACCGACACCACGATGTTCTCAGGCTTCGTTTCGCGCACCGTGTTGGACTCTTGGGGCAGATCAACTTTGATGGAAATCGTCACCACGGGAATGGTGATTAAAAAGATGATCAGCAGCACCAACATCACGTCCACTAACGGCGTGGTGTTGATGTCAGAGAGGACGCGCTCCTCGTCAGTCGAACGATAGGATAAGGCCATGTTTATTTGATTGAAGTGGAGAGATCCATCCCAAACTCGCGCAAATGCTCCATAGCCAGCTTGTTACGGCGCACCAACCAGTTGTAGCCCAGCACCGCAGGCACAGCCACCGCCAAGCCCAAAGCGGTCATGATGAGTGCCTCGCCCACGGGCCCTGCGACCTTATCAATACTGGCCTGCCCCGACACGCCAATTTTGACGAGCGCGTTGTAAATACCCCAGACCGTGCCAAACAAGCCCACAAACGGCGCGGTAGAGCCCACGGTTGCCAAAAACGTCATGCCATCCGACCAGCGACTTTGCACTTTAGCCAGCGCCCGCTCAATGCTTTGCTCCGTGGAACGCCCGCGCTGCTCAGTTGCGAGCGCCGACTCGGCAACGTAGCGATACGCACTGTCTGCGGACAACTGCTCAGTGCCCACAACCACGCTGGTAGCCGACCAAAATGCCGCGTCAACTTGTGCAGCTTGTTTTTTGAGCTTTTGTTGATCAAAAAACTTAGACAAAATAATCGTCCACGAGCCCAGACTCATCAAAGCCAGCACCAAGAGCGTGCCTTTAGCGACCCAGTCGCCCTGCGCCCATAGCGCCATCAATCCATAAGGGTTATCCATCTTTTTTATTCCTTAGCTATTTTTACCTGACAACGACTTGGTCATTGCTACTCATCCTTTAGTTCCCAGCGATAGCGTAGCGCCGACCATTCTTGCCGAGGCTTGCCATCTACCATAGCAGGCGTGAACTTACACAATCGAAGCGCCGCCAAAGCCGCATCGTCTAAGCGCCGGTAACCGCTGGACTTCTCCACACTACCGCTGACCACCTGTCCATTTTCGCTGATTAAAAATTTGAGGCTAACAACCCCCTCCTCGCGCAGGCGCTCCGAAGTTGGCGGATAACGTGGTTTATCGCAAGAATCGCCCCGCACAACCGCAGGCACAACCACCGCTGCAGCCGCCGGTACAGCCGCCGCAGCCACAGGCGCAGCTTTGGACGCGACTGCGGCAGGCGCATGCGGCGCACTATCCGCCAGAGCCTGCGCGGGTACGTTAGCAGTGACAGCAGGCGCTGGCGCAGTCGTGATGGCCGGCAAGGCTTGCTGAATCTGGCTTGGCGGCATGGGAGCCTGCAAAGGCAATAGGGGCTTAGGCTGCGGCGAGGCGACCTTTGGCGCAGGCGGCTGTGGCGGCGGCGGCGCACGAAACTCTTGCAGCAACTGAGCCACTACCACCGCAGGCGCACTTTGAATCGCTGCGCGGTTCTGCCACACCATTTGCAAAAGCCAAGCCAAGCCCAAATGCAAAGCCAGCACCAGCAACAAAGTCTTGCTCTTGCCCGTTTTAGATAACTTGGCTGGAGTTCTGGCGTAAGGGTCCACGTTTCGTAATGTAGGGATAGGCATCGTCGGCATGGGTGCGATTGTAGAATTGCCCAGCTATGCCCACACTTAATTGGCTCAACCGCCCCGCAGCGTTTGATACTGCCGCTCACCCTAAGTCCGATACCGCTCGCCCTGCGCCTGTCGAAGGGCAAACCACCGACAACCTACTGATTGAGTTGTTTAACTTGTGTATGTTAAACAAGGATATTTAAACTTCAAAAATAAATATTAAGATAAATCAATGCTTTAGAGTTGTTTAATCGCGATATCGAGAAAAACTTTAAACAACTATTAAACAACTGCTCATGCCCTCCCTCTCCCTCAAAACCTACCAATCCCTAACCCCACCACAGGCCGCTGCACGTGGCCTCGCGTGCATGGCACCAACCGAAACAACGCTATTCAAGAGAAAATCCGACCATGAGTACATCTGAAGTCGTCCGCACCGCTCAAACGACAGAGCAATACAACCCCCTCGCCAAACAAAAAGCCGCAGCCAAGCTGTCGCGCATTCCTGTCAAAGTTGTGCAGGCTGAAGTGCTCAAAAAACCCGATTGGATTCGGGTGAAAGCAGGCTCGTCCTCGACACGGTTTAACGAAATCAAACAAATTCTGCGCGACAACAAACTCAACACAGTGTGCGAAGAAGCTTCGTGCCCCAATATCGGCGAGTGCTTTGGCAAAGGCACGGCGACCTTCATGATCATGGGCGACAAGTGTACGCGGCGTTGTCCGTTTTGTGATGTCGGACATGGCAGGCCCGATCCGCTAGACGTGAATGAGCCGCTCAATTTAGCCAAGACCATTGCAGCACTCAAGCTCAAATACGTAGTCATCACCAGCGTGGATCGCGACGACCTACGCGACGGCGGCTCGCAGCATTTTGTGGATTGCATCCGCGCTGTGCGCGAGCACTCACCCAGCACGCAAATCGAAATCTTAGTGCCCGACTTTAGAGGACGCGATGACCGCGCACTAGAGATTTTGAAGCTCGCTCCGCCCGACGTGATGAACCACAACCTAGAGACCGCGCCAAGACTCTACAAAGAAGCGCGTCCCGGTTCGGACTATCAATTCAGCCTGAACTTACTCAAAAAATTCAAGGCACTGCATCCAAACGTACCCACCAAGAGCGGCATCATGGTCGGCCTTGGTGAGACGGACGAAGAGATTTTGCAAGTCATGCAAGATATGCGCGACCACCACATCGATATGCTCACCATCGGGCAATACCTAGCGCCCTCCACCAGTCATCTGCCCGTGCGCCGCTATGTGCATCCCGACACGTTCAAGATGTTTGAAGCTAAGGCTTATGAAATGGGCTTCTCCCACGCGGCTGTGGGGGCAATGGTGCGGTCAAGTTATCACGCGGATCAGCAGGCGCACCATGTGCTTGTTTCACCAACCATAAGCCAGTGAGAAAAACCATAAGTCCATGAGAAAAATTGTGGACGCTGTGTTTTTCGCCTTGTCTTACGCTGCAAAGTATTGGTTGCGCGACAAGTCATTGAAAGCGTGGAATCCAGCACTTCCATGCAACGGCATAAACCTAAAAAAAGCAGTTAGCCATCCAGTCTAAGTGCATAAAGCATCGACTTAGGAG
>JASGCK010000017.1 GCA_030054145.1 Cytophagales bacterium | reverse complement strand
CAAAATAAGTTGTAATTCTCATCTTTGAGTGTCCACTTTTAGGGGACAAGTCCAGCTTTAAATTGCAACCTTAAAATCACCTCATGCTGCGCGTCCAATCTGAACTCCTCTCTGCCCTTCAATCCACCCTTGACAAGCTCTTAACTGACGCGGGGCTGCCGCCTTCGGTCACAGCGCAATTCGAGTCGCCCAAAGTTGCTGCGCATGGTGATTTAGCGATTACGTCGGCGATGCAGCTCTCGAAAACACTGAAGGCTAATCCACGCGCTTTGGGCGAGACGATGAAGGCGGCGCTTGAGGCCTCGCCCGCTTTTGCCAAGTGGGCCGAGCCTTTGGAGATTGCGGGGCCTGGCTTTATCAATATCCGACTCAAGCCTGCTGCGAAGCAAACCACGGTGACGGATATTTTGCAAAGCGGCATGGAATATGGCTCGCAGAGCATGCGTGCCGCGCAAAGCCCGCCCGATAAGGCTTGCGAAAGATTGCTTGTGGAATTCGTCTCCGCCAACCCCACAGGCCCCCTGCACGTGGGGCACGGGCGGCAGGCCGCATTGGGTGACGCGATTTGTAATTTGTTTGCAACGCAGGGCGTGTCGGTTTATCGTGAGTTTTATTACAACGACGCGGGGGTGCAAATTGACACGCTCACCAAATCAACCCAGCTTCGCGCCAAAGGATTTAAGCCAGGCGACGCTTGCTGGCCGATTGACCCTGAAAACCCAGCGTCCAAAGCGTTTTACAACGGTGAGTACATCGCCGACATTGCACGAGACTACTTGGCAACGGGCAACAGCGTGGACGATGCAGAGGCGATTCGCACCTTTGCCGTGGCGTATTTGCGCCATGAACAAGATTTGGATTTATCTGCCTTCCGCGTGAAGTTTGATAACTTTTATTTGGAGTCGAGCTTGTATGCCAGCGGCCGCGTCGAAGCCGCTGTCAACAAGCTAATCGCCGCTGGCAAAACCTACGAGCAGGACGGCGCACTGTGGCTCAAATCCACGGAGTACGGCGACGACAAAGACCGCGTCATGCGCAAGTCCGCGCTAGGCGGAGCTGACGGGCGCAAGTCTTCGGCTGGTGAGAGCGTGTACACCTACTTCGTGCCCGATGTGGCGTATCACATCGCCAAGTGGGAGCGCGGATTTACGCGCGTCATCAACATCCAAGGAACCGATCACCACGGCACGATTGCCCGCGTTCGTGCGGGCTTGCAAGCCGCGAATGTGGGCATCCCCGTTGGCTACCCCGACTATGTGCTGCACACGATGGTGCGCGTTATTAAAAACGGCGAAGAGGTCAAAATTTCTAAACGCGCGGGCAGTTACGTCACGCTGCGTGACTTGATTGAGTGGACGTCCGCCGATGCCGTGCGCTTCTTTTTGCTCTCGCGCAAACCCGATACCGAGTACACCTTTGATGTGGACTTGGCCGTCAAAAAGAACAATGACAATCCCGTGTTTTATGTGCAGTACGCACACGCACGGATTCGCTCCATTTTGCGCACGTATTCGCACTCGCAGGTGGGCGAGATGGGGGATGTCGCCGCACCAATCGCCGCGCTTTCGTCCGTCGATTTATCACCGCTGGACAGCCCCGCCGCACAAGCGCTCATGCTACAGCTCGCCAAATATCCCGCCATGTTGACCGAAGCCGCCAAAGGCTTTGCGCCGCATGATGTCACTTTTTATTTGCGCGATTTAGCCAGCAGTTACCATAGCTACTACGATGCTGAGCGTATTTTGGTGGACGATGTGCCAACCAAACTGGCGCGTTTGGCGTTAATAGCGGCAACCGCGCAAGTGTTAAGAAATGGCTTGGCGGTTTTAGGCGTTAGCGCCCCCGAAAAAATGTAGAGGATCAAACCCATGAAGCACCACGCAGACAAACAGCGCCAACGTGGCGGAACTATTTTGGGAATCATTGTGGGACTCTTAGTCGGTCTTGGACTAGCGCTTGCTGTCGCTATGTACGTGATGAAAGTGCCCACGCCGTTTAATAACAAAAACGCCAATCGAACCGCCGCGCAAGATGCGGCGGAAAAGACCAAGAACAAAGATTGGGACCCCAATGCTGCGCTCGCGCCCAAGCCACAAGCCAAGCCCGCAGACGCGGCAAACCCCGCAGCGCCGGTAACGACTGCGCCCGCGAAAACAACGCCAGCGCCACCAGCTGCGCCTGCCGCCACGCCAACCGCGCCCACCGCGCCCGCCACACCCGCCGCCGCCACCACGCCCCCCGCTGTTAAAACCGCGCCAGCGCCCGCAGCAACCGAAGCTGCCGCCACCGAGTACTACGTCCAAGTAGGCGCGTACCGCAGTCACGCGGAGGCGGAAGCTATGCGCGGCAAACTAGCGCTGACCAACTTTGAGGGCAAAATTGTGGAGCGCGAGCAAACTGGTCATACGGTGTACCGCGTTCGCGTAGGTCCGTTTAACAGTCAAGCCGCAAGTGATAAAGCTAAAAGCAGCCTAGAGGCGGCGGGCTTTGAAGCCATTGTTGTGCGCAGTCAAAAATAAGCCATCCATTTTTTAGTCTTTGCCTTTTGGAGTTTTCATTTATGAAGTCTATTGTTACTGCCTCATCTCTTGACCTATCACGCCGCGAGCTTGGCGGCTTATCCATCGGCGCAATGGCGCTGCTCGCTGGCGTGCGCAGTGCGCCCAGCTTGGCGCAAGGCAAGCCGCCCGAAGAGGGGATTGACTACAACCAGCTTGCCAAGCCTGCGCCCACCGAGGGCGTGAAGGGAAAAATTGAAGTCGTTGAGTTTTTTTGGTATCACTGCCCACACTGCCATCACTTTGAACCCGCCTTGCAAGTGTGGCTTAAAAAACTACCGAAAGACGTACACTTCCGCCGTGTTCATGTCGCGTTTCGACCTGACTTCGTGCTCGATCAAAAACTCTTCTACACACTAGAGGCTATGGGCAAAGTTGAACAACTGCACTCCAAGGTTTTTGCGGCGATTCACACCGAAAAGCTAGACTTGTCTAGCCGCGAAAAAATAATTGACTGGGCGACCAAGCAAGGACTTGACAAAGCCAAGTTCACCAAGATTTACGATAGCTTCGCTATTGGGTCTAAAGCCACCAGAGCCACACAACTGCAAGACGCCTACAACGTCACGGGCGTGCCTGCGCTTGGCATTGCGGGTCAGTTTTATACCGACGGCGCGATGGCGCAAAGCATGGCGCGTGCCTTGCAAATCACCGATTATTTGATTGCCGTCCAACGCAAAAAACGATGAGACTGATTTTTGCAGGTACGCCAAAGTTTGCTGCCGTTGCCCTGCAAGCCTTACTGGATAAGGGCTCTGGCTTATCGGCCGAGGTCGCTCTGGTGCTCACGCAGCCTGATCGTCCCGCAGGACGCGGTCTCAAACTGCAACCCTCCGCCGTCAAACAACTCGCACAAAAGCACGGCATTGCTGTGCTGCAGCCGCTCAGTTTGCGCTTGGATGGCAAGTACCCCAGCGAGGCCGCCGCCGCACAAAAAATCATTGAAGCGGCACGCGCCGACTTTATGATCGTTGCGGCTTATGGACTGATCTTGCCCGAGTGGGCGCTGAATACACCCACACACGGCTGCCTCAACATCCACGCCTCACTACTGCCGCGCTGGCGCGGTGCAGCGCCAATTCACCGCGCCATCGAAGCGGGCGATCTGGCAACAGGCATCACCATCATGCAAATGGATGCGGGCTTAGATACGGGGGCGATGCTGCTCAAACAATCCCTGCCCATTGCCACGGACGACACCACGCAAACACTGCACGACAAGCTAGCCGCATTGGGCGCAGGCCTTATCCAGCAAGCCTTGCGCGACTACGCTCAACTGCAAGCTACGCCGCAACCAGCGGCTGGCGTGACCTATGCGGCAAAAATTTCCAAGCAAGAATCTGCCATTGATTGGTCGCAAAGTGCTGCGGTCATCGAGCGCAAAATCCGCGCACTCAATCCAGCGCCAGGCTGCACGGCTGAGCTAAATGGCGAGACCGTCAAAGTGTGGCGAGCGCAGCTAGAGCCGACGCTCGCAGGCATTCCCATGAACACGGGCCACAGCAGGGACGACAACCTTGGGACGCTCTACATCACAGAGCTGCAACGCGCTGGCGGCAAGCGCATGAGTGCAGCAGATTATTTGCGTGGGCTGCAATCATCTATTTAGAAATTCTTCCGCAAATCCAAGCCCGCGTAGAGCTGCCCCACCTGCGCTTCGTAGCCGTTAAACATTTCCGTCTTTAATCGCTTGGCAAACAAGCCACCGCCATCGCCAATGCGCCGCTCGGTCGCTTGGCTCCAGCGCGGATGGTCAACCAGCGGATTGACGTTGGAATAAAAACCGTACTCTTGCTTTGCCGCTTTGTTCCAAGCGGTGGCGGGCATCTTGTCGGTGAAGCGAATTTTGACAATGCTCTTGGCGCTTTTAAAACCGTACTTCCAAGGCACAACCAAGCGCACGGGCGCACCGCTTTGGTTGGGTAGCACTTCGCCATACATCCCAAACGCCAGCAAGGTGAGCGGATGCATGGCTTCATCTAATCGCAGCCCTTCCACATAGGGCCAGTCAAGCACCGACGAGCTAATGCCGGGCATTTGCGTTTTGTCGGCAAGCGTGACAAATTCGACAAACTTGGCGCTAGGCAAAGGCTCGATTTTTTTAATGAACTCGGACATCGAGTAGCCCACCCACGGAATCACCATCGACCAGCCTTCCACGCAACGCAAACGGTAAATGCGCTCCTCCATCGCACTCATCTTCATCACGTCTTCCAGCGCATATTTGGCGGGCTTTTTTACAAGGCCCTCAACCTCAATCGTCCAAGGCGTGGTTTTGAGCGTATGCGCCGTTTTGGCAGGATCGGATTTATCCGTACCAAACTCGTAGTAATTGTTGTAGGTGCTCGCGTCTTTGTAGTCGGTTATTTTTTCCATCGTCGTCGCACCAGATACCTTGGAGGGCACGCTGGCTAAGGCTTTGTGCTTGCCAGGTGCCGTGACCGCAAACGCCTCGCGGCTAGCAACGGCCGCTAGCGCTGCTCCAGCCGCGCCGCTGGCAAAGAGCTTGAGTAGTTGGCGACGACGCGCGTAATCCGCTTGCGCGGTGATCTCGGATGAGCGTGGATGCATGAAGCCAGATGCGCGCGCGTTTTGAGTTTGAATCAACATAACACAGTCCTTTAAAAAGTTAAAAATCAGTCGCGGTCAAGGCCAACTTCTTACAGCGCAGCCAAAACAATCGCCTTCGTCAACACCTCGGGCAGCAATAGGGGGGCTGCTGCGTTTGGCAAATAATACGCATAAACGGGCAGCCCCGAGCGCCCCAGCCGCGCCAGTTCAGCAGCAATTGCCGCATTGGGCGCAGTCCAATCGGCGCGTAGCAACAGCACATTTTTGGCTTGGAATGCGGCTTCAATTTCGGCGCTACCCAGCGTGGTCGATTTGTTCACTTGGCACGTGATGCACCACGCAGCGGTGAAGTCCACAAACACCGCGCGCCCCGTAGCCCGAGCCGCCACTTGCTTCTCTAAGCTCCAGCTTTGCCAAACTGTCTCATGCGCTTGGTTGCCAGCTGGCACGGCTTGCGTGCTTGCCGTTGCTGCATTGATTTGCACCGCAAACACCCACACCAACCATGCCGCCGTTACAAACATTGGCAAGGCAAGCCAACGGCGTAGCGTTTGCATCCACGCGCCCGGCTTGGGCAGCACTTTGAGTAGCCACACGCCCGTACTAGGGAAGAGCGCAATCAAGATAAATGGGAGCGCCATGCCCAGCCCTAGCGCTAAAAAAATGAGTAGCGCTTGCAGCGTGGGCAGCGTCATCGCCAAGCCCAAAGACGCGCCCATAAACGGCGCGGTGCATGGCGTAGCAATCAACACCGCCAAGACACCACTGGCCAGTGACTCAATGCGTGGATTGTTTGACTGAAAGTTGGCAACCGATGTGGGTAACAACAATCGCACGTCAAAGAGACCCCACAAATTAAGTCCGATGAATAAAAACAAAAGCGCCAGCGATAGCACCATCGCGGGCGATTGCAATTGAAAGCCCCAGCCCAAACTTTGCCCCGCACCGCGAAGCAACAAAAGCAAGCCGCCCAGCAAAACAAAAGCCCCGACAACACCCAGCGCAAACAATCCGCTTGATGCTCGAACAGGCAAAACAACGGAAGCGGTCGACGCTTTTTTAGGCGTAAAACTCAGTAACTTAATGGCCAGCACAGGGAGCACGCAAGGCATCAAATTCAAAATCAAACCGCCCAGTAGTGCGCCCAAAATAGCCAGCCCATAGGTGGCACTCATCCAATTGGCAGCGGGCACATCGAGAGCATTCGCTGCGCTTTGTGCGAGCGCCGCATCAAGCGCAGGGCTGATGCCTAGGGGCTTGGCGAGCGCCGCAGCTGGCCAAACGCCATCCAACAAGGCCTCTACGCGCACGGCCGCATGGTTTTGCCCACCCGCAGGCTTGAGCAACCACGCCATCTTGGCAGGGCTATTTGTGCGCTGCGCATGGAGCCGCATAGCGCCCGTCCATTGCCCGCCAGCCCACGTCTGCTCTGGCTTAGCAGCCGTTTCAATTATTTCCGCATCTTCTGGAAACGCCTCTAGCGGCTTGCCTTGCCATGCCGCAGGCAAGCCCACCGCAGTTAGCTTGAGTGTTTTATCGTGCAAAGAAAAGCGAGCCTCACCTTGATGCGCTTTAGGCAAACTGGCTTGTGCAGAATCAAACGATGCGCGATGGATGGCCGCCGAACCACGCACAGGCAACTTCAGCACGAACTCACCCTCCTCAGGAATGCATTCGGTTTTACACACCAACCACTGAGCTTTCAGATGAACCGTCATCTCCGTACCCACGGCTTGAAAACCGCTAGACACGGTCGCAGGCACGGCGAGCAACACCGTGCCCTCATAACCATAGTTCGCCAGATTTGCCACGGGGATTTTTTGCGGCACCGGCCACTGGATCGCACTTGCGGTCACGCCAGCAGGCAGCGTCCACTGAAGCTGCGTTGGCAAACCCGAATCGCCCGGGTTCTTCCAATACGTATGCCAGCCAGCTTGATGCTGCAATTGCAAACCAAGCGTGAGCGGCTTGCCCACTTGCACGCCATCAGGCGCATCAGCCATCAGCTCCGCCCGCACGCGAGGGGTGGCAACCACGTGACTGATCGACTTGCTTGCGTCAGCGCCAGCAAACAAACTTGCCGCACGCGGTGCTTGCGTTTGCGCAAAACTGCACGCCAAGAAAAATCCAAGCAAGCAGCCGATGACAGGGCGTGCGCACCTCATGATCTAAACGCCCCTCGCTCTATCGGCATGAAACTGCGCCACATACGCGCCCAAGCGCCCCGCATCCAATGCTTCGCGCACTTCGCGCATCAGGTTTAAAAAATAGTGCAGGTTGTGAATGCTCGCCAGCATGGGGCCTAGCATCTCGCCGCAGCGATCTAGGTGATGCATATACGCACGGGAAAAGCCACCAGACGCGCCAGCACCCAAGCAGGCGTAACACGTGCAGGTTTCGTCCACAGGCCGCTCATCGGTTTTGTGCCGCGCATTCCTAATTTTTAAATCACCAAAGCGCGTGAAGTAGTGACCGTTACGCGCATTCCTCGTGGGCATCACGCAGTCAAACATATCGATGCCCGAGAGCACGCCTTCAATCAAATCTTCGGGCGTGCCCACACCCATGAGGTAATGCGGCTTGTGCGCAGGCAGCTTGGGGCCAATGTGCCGCAGTACGCGCAACATCTCATCCTTGGGCTCACCCACACTCACCCCGCCAACAGCAATGCCCGGGAAGTCCATCTCCTCTAGCCTAGCGAGCGACTCCTCTCGCAGCCCTTCATACATCCCGCCTTGCACAATGCCAAACAACGCATTGGGATTTTCTAACCGCGCAAACTCCGCCTTGCAGCGCAGCGCCCAGCGAGCCGATAACGCCATCGACACACGCGCCTCGTCCGCCGTCGTGATCTGCCCCTTGGTCTTGCCCGAGACTTGAATATAGGGCGTGCATTCGTCAAGCTGCATCACGATATCGGAGTTCAGCGCCCGTTGAATTTGCATCGACACCTCGGGCGTTAGGAATAATTGATCGCCATTCACAGGTGATGAGAATTTCACGCCTTCCTCGGAGATTTTGCGCATCTCACCGAGCGACCACACTTGAAATCCGCCGCTATCGGTCAAGATCGGTTTGTTCCATTTTTCAAACTGATGCAGACCACCAAATTGATTCAGCACAGCCACACCAGGGCGCAGCCACAGGTGAAACGTATTGCCCAAAATGATCTGCGCGCCCATATCCTCTAGGCTTCGCGGCATCACGCCCTTAACCGTGCCATAAGTGCCCACAGGCATAAAGATCGGCGTTTCCACCACGCCATGATTCAGCGTGAGTCGAGCGCGGCGCGCGCACGAGCCAAGGTATTTGCCATCGGCGGATGGGGGATCGGTTTTAAGGAGTTCGAAGTTCAGCACGATTAAAAATATCCCAAGGTAACGCCCAGTCGTTCTCGCGCAAGGGCAGTAGCAAATCGGTCGGCGACATGACCTAGCCAAGCGTAGCGTTGTCAACTCTATTTTTTGCTAACAACATCGCATCGCCATAACTAAAAAATCGATATTTATTTTGAATAGCGTGCTGGTACAGCGCCATGATGTGCGCATAGCCAGCAAATGCACTGACCAGCATCATCAAAGTACTCTTTGGCAGATGGAAGTTGGTGAGCAGCAAGTCTACCACTTGAAACTCAAACCCTGGCGTGATGAAGATGTTGGTGTCGCCGCTTTGCTGCTGGGTCTTTGCATACGTTTCAAGCGTTCGTACTGTCGTCGTGCCAACCGCCACAAGCCTTCCCCCGCGTGCCTTGCAAGCCGATATGGCTCGCAAAGTCTCGTCGGGTATGGCGTAGCGCTCGTAGTGCATGACGTGATCTTCAACCTTGTCCGTCTTCATCGGCTGAAACGTCCCCGCACCTACGTGCAGCGTCACGCTCGCGGTCTGCACCCCACGCTCTGCAAGGGCTGCCAGCACACGCTCATCAAAATGCAAGGCCGCAGTCGGCGCGGCCACCGCCCCCGCGTGCTTGGCAAAAATGGTTTGATAGCGCGACTCGTCATCCGCATCGTCGGCGTGCTGAATATACGGCGGCAGCGGCACATGGCCATGCGCGGCCATCAGCTGGTACGGATCAGCCGAGAAGCGAAAGTGGAACAACTCATCATTCGCTCCCGCACGACCAAGCAGCGTTGCCGAAAAGCCGCCATCCCGCCCAACCCCACTTGCGCCCGCCATGCGCAGCACCGCACCGACCTGCGGCTTTTTGCTCACCCGCAGATGCGCGATGACTTCGTTGGTGTGCCGCGCAGGATCGAGCACGCGCTCGACCAAAAGCTCCAACTTACCGCCCGTCGCCTTCTCACCAAAGAGCCGCGCCTTCACCACCTGCGTGTCGTTAAAGACCAGCAAATCACCCGCCTGCAACAGCTGCGGCAACTCGTGGAACGTCCTATCCACGGGGCTTGGCAAGCAACCATCAAGCAGGCGCGAACTGCTGCGCACAGCGGCTGGGTGCTGCGCGATCAGTTCTGGCGGGAGGTGAAAGTCGAAGTCGCTAGCGTTCATTCGAACTCGCGCGGCATAAAAAGGCCTCAAGCGTTTTAGCAAAAGTACGGAACTCTTCAACATGCCTGTCGCAAATAATTTTGAATGTTTCGTCGCGCGAGTAAATTTTATTTTTGATTACATGTTTATAAAGCTCTTTGGGTTTAGATCTGGCATTGCTAGCAGGCAGCTGTATGCTTGTTTTTGGATTAGACTGAAATTCTGATTTTTGGAACTCATCCCAAAAGGCTTGTTCCACATTCCAAACAGGTATGCAATGTGCATTAGGCCTAAGCGCATGAGATTTTGATTTTTGATCGCCATCAAGCACAGCAATTACATTTTTGCTAGCATTTAGAAACTCCTCTTTCTCATTCCTATCCATCAATCTCACCACCTCCGTACCCCCGCCAGCAGCGATGATCACGTACGAAAAAAAACAGGGAGGGCAATACCGCGAGATAAGGTATTCAAGAAACTCTTTGAGTCGCTCGTCTTCCGTAAGGATGTATTTGTCATAACCCTTAAACCCAAACATCACGCTCTTCACATAGCCAAAAGCAACGGAATCCAACTTAGCTTTTTCTGCCTCGCGTTCAATGTAGAGAATTTCTCCTGGCTCCATTGTTTGCATCATTGCTAAAGAATGACTTGTGAAAACGATATTGACCGAATGCTGTGCGCACAGTTTTCGCAATTCAGTTGCAACACGAGTTTGTGCCGTTGCATCTAGTGAAATGTCTATTTCGTCAATGACGAGAAGACTTTGACCTTGCAAAATCTTTCGGTGAAGGTTTATCAAAAAGTACTCGCCCGAACTGAAATGGTCTTCGCGGACGTATCGTCCATCGGGCGGCACGATGCAGCAACATGAGCCCGCCTTCAAAGGGACTTCGATAAGTCCTGAAAACCGCGACTCCCCATATATCTCAGATAAAAATTCAATGAGTTCAGTAGGTTTGCGATGGTTGCCAAGGGTGATTGCCGCCCGTATCTCAAGATCTGACTCACTAAGTGTTCGGAAAAAATTAAAACGCTGCCCATGCGGCACGGGTAATTCGACTGCGACTTTGGCCTTTAGCGCTTGAGGAATCGGCACCTTGCTATTAAGGGTGCGCAGTTCTTTGTCGTATGTAAAGAGAAATTGCTGCTCACCCCATGTGTAGCGAATCGTGCTTTCCGCCTGAAATATACCGTCAGATGAAGTTCTTAAAAACGTGTCGGCTAAGGCAAAGTTAAGAATTGCCTTGGCTAATGTGGTTTTCCCTGTCCCATTTTTCCCCACGAGGCAAGTTAAACCATTGCGCGCTAGATCTATCTCAAATGTGAGGGCTTTGATTGGCCGAATCTCAGCCAGTTCAACTTTAAATTGCATGGGTTAACTGAATGATCGGTGGAGGAATTGATCTACAACAGCGGCACCAAACTTTTTACGTAGCTTTTCCAAGTACGCTTGATCAACTGTATTTACATAGTTTAAAAGCCCCGCAAGTCGCCCCTCTGCCTTTGGTGCATTCGCCTTAGAAAGCTTAATGAACTTTTCTCTATCGTGAATGAAAAAATAGATCATTACTTCAATTTCAGATTTAACACTGGCATCAACGGACACCCTCCCATTTGGCAGCAATACCATACCAAGAAGTTTTACTTTCACGCCCGTATGCAGCATCCTCGATTTAGTTGGATGCAAGACGAATTCATCACCAAAACTATCAATCAAAAAGCTAGCAATCGTCTTTTCTATCTGCCGCAACGCGCTCAAATCCCTAGCGGAGATAACAATATCGTCTGAATACCGCGTATAAATCAATCCGTTTGCGTCGCAGTGTTTCTGCAATGCATTATCAAAAGTCACCAGCGCAGCATTGCTAATAGTTGGTGATGTTGAAAACCCCATTGGCAGTGCGTCGTCTACGCACACAAAATCCAAAATGCGACTGAGCCAAGAATCTATATCAGTAATTGGACATTTACCCGCCCCCGCAGTAAGCGTCTGCTCAATTCGAGGGCGTTTTAAGTTGGGGAAAAAATTAGCAATATCACACGCAAAAAAATGCTTACTCGCCGCGTGCCTAATCACTGCATCATACGCACTAACGCCTTTTCGATATGAAAAAACCACACTTTCGTTTACAGGAAGAAAATCAAGCAAAAAGAGACGTAAAAAATCGTGATAATCCTTGAGCTTTTGATTTGGACTGACTACTTGCCTAGTTTTTCCATACCTAGTTGATAAATGGCAGACATAGTTTTGATCAATCGCTCCCGTAGCAAAGTCGGCAAAGTCATATTTATTTCGATACATAGCGCTAAAAAGCGCTTCTAAAGGTTGCTTATTCATAGTTCGGCTTGTTCGCAACAGGTTTGTAGAGTGTATAGTAGCGCTATGTCAACTGACTAGGAGCATCTTCAGTCGTTTTAGTTGACCTCTAGTCCGTCTGATCTACTTGTGTGACCTTCCTATTTTGTGAATAGGTTGTCACACAAGGCGTAGACTATAACGCCGAGTGATCTTTCTCGCTTCATTATTCACGAGTAAAAATCGACAGGCTAATCGGTACAAGACACAATCACACAATGTCTGCCTCGTCAATAGTAAACTCAGCACAAAAACCCACGCCAACCTACGCGCAAAAAGCGCTGGCAAAGCTGGGGCTGGTACGCGATATTGATTTCGCGCTGCACTTGCCGCTGCGCTACGAGGACGAGACGCACATGACCGCGCTGCGTGATGCGCGGCACGGCGAGACGGTGCAGATTGAGGCGGTGGTCACGTCTTGTGAGATTCAATCGAAAGGCAAGCGCCAACTGGTCGTAACCGTGGTCGATGGCGAACCTCTTGGCCGCGGCGTGGCGTGCACGCTTCGCTTTTTTAATTTTTATCCATCGCATCAGCGTGCGCTGGCGGTGGGCGAGCGCCTACGCATTCGCGGAGAGGTTAAGAGGTCTTTGCTTGGACTGTCGATGCTCCATCCCAGCTTTAAGCCTGCGGGCGGCGATCTCGCGCAAGTGTTGACCGCTGTGTATCCCACATCTGCTGGGCTGCCGCAGGGCTATATCCGCAAAGCCGTGTGGGGCGGTCTTTTGCGGGCGACGCAGCGCGGCGATTTGTCTGAAACCCTTGCCTTGCCACAACTGCCAAGTCTGCAAGCGGCGCTAGAACTCTTGCATCATCCAACGCCCGATGTGTCGGTTGCAACGCTAGAAGACCGATCGCATCCCGCGTGGCAGCGACTGAAAGCCGAAGAGCTACTCGCGCAGCAGCTCTCGCAGCTACAAGCGCGGCGCGAGCGCGCGAAGATGCGCGCGCATACCTTACCCGTTCGTATTGCGCCTGTCGGCATACGGCCCTCGACAAGCTCAGACCGAACGGCGGATGGTTTGCCCGAACAATTGCTCGGCGTATTGCCCTTTGCACTCACCCACGCCCAAGAGCGAGTACAGCGCGAAATTGCCACCGATCTGACGCAATCCAAACCCATGAATCGGCTGTTGCAAGGCGATGTGGGCTCGGGCAAAACCGTGGTTGCTGCGTTGGCTGCGGCGCAGTGCATTGCGGCGGGATGTCAATGTGCGCTGATGGTGCCGACCGAAATTTTGGCGCAGCAGCATTTCGCCAAATTAGTTGGCTGGCTAGAGCCCCTGCTTGCCGCGCGTGGCTTATCTGTGGCTTGGTTGTCGGGCACACAAAAGACGAAGGAGCGGCGCGAGATGCTGGCCAAAATTGCGTCGGGCGAAGCCGCGCTGGTGGTGGGCACGCACGCCATTATTCAAAACAAGGTGACGTTTACCAAGCTGGCGCTGGTCATCGTCGATGAGCAACATCGCTTTGGCGTGGCGCAGCGCTTGGCGCTTAAAGAAAAAACGCAAGGCACCATGCATCCCCATCTTTTGATGATGTCGGCAACGCCCATTCCACGCACCTTGGCAATGAGTTACTACGCCGACCTTGATGTCTCCACCATCGACGAACTGCCGCCAGGGCGCACGCCCATCGTCACCAAAATTGTCGCAATGGCCAAGCGCGATGAAGTCGTGCGCCGCATCATCGATCAGCTCAAGGCGGGGCGGCAGGTGTATTGGGTTTGTCCGTTGATTGAAGAGAGCGAAGCGGTGGATTTGGTCAACGCAACCGAAACCCACGCCGCGCTGCAAGCCGCACTCCACCGTGCTTTGCCAAGCGCCCGCGTGGCATTGCTGCACTCCAAAGTTCCAGCGTTAGAGAAAAAAGCCCTGATGCAAGCGTTTGAAAAAAATGACGTGCAGGTACTGGTGTCCACCACGGTGATTGAAGTCGGCGTGGATGTGCCCAACGCCACGCTGATGGTGATTGAACACGCCGAGCGTTTTGGTCTTGCGCAGTTGCATCAGCTCAGAGGCCGCGTGGGACGTGGCTTGGCGGCCTCTGCTTGCGTGCTGCTCTATGCCACCAATGACTCGGGCAAGCTGGGGGACGCGGCCAAAGCACGACTCAAAGCCATGGTCGATACGACCGATGGATTTGAAATTGCAAGGCGTGACTTACACATTCGCGGACCTGGCGAATTTTTAGGCGCACGGCAATCGGGCGCACAGATGCTGCGCTTTGCGGACTTGTCGCAAGCGCCCGATCAGGCGTGGCTCAAGTGGGCGCAAGCCACCGCGCCCGTGATGCTGGATAGCGCACCGCAAATGGCTGCGCGGCATATCGAACGCTGGTTGCCAAGCGGCGCTTCATTCATGGGCGCTTAAAATTTCGTTATGACCCTGACCGAACTCAAATACGTTGTCGCTGTGGCGCGCGAGCGGCACTTTGGCAAAGCTGCCGATACCTGCCATGTCTCGCAGCCCACACTCTCGGTCGCCATAAAAAAAGTGGAAGATGAATTAGCCGTGAAGTTGTTTGAGCGCAGCGTTAACGAGGTCACCGTTACCGCGCTGGGGCAACAAATTGTCACGCAAGCGCAGCGCGTGATTGATGAGGCGGCGCATATTAAAGAGATTGCCAAGCACGGCAAAGACCCGCTATCGGGTGCGCTTGGCCTTGGCATCATCTACACCATTGCGCCCTATTTACTGCCCGCGCTGATGCGCCAAGTCATTGATCGCACGCCGCAGATGCCACTCATGCTGACCGAGGACTTCACGCATCACTTACTCACGCAATTGCGTCAGGGCGAAATTGACTGCGCCATTCTTGCGGAGCCTTTTGATAACACAGGTATGGCTATCGCCCCACTTTATGACGAGCCCTACCGCGTCGCCGTTCCTAGCAACCACCGACTCGCCAAAAAAAGTGCCGTGAGCCTGCACGAGTTGGAGTCCGAAAACTTATTGCTGCTAGGGCACGGTCATTGTTTTCGCGATCATGTGCTGGGCGTTTGCCCCGAGCATCCAAGCGGCGACATCCGCACAAGCGGCATCAAACGCAGCTTTGAAGGAAGCTCGCTAGAGACCATCAAACACATGGTGGCTGCGGGCATGGGCGTAACGCTGGTGCCTCGCTTGTCGGTGCCGGCCGAGGTTCGGCGCACCAAAACCGATGCACTACACGTGAAATATCTACCGCTTAAATTGGCAAAAGATGAGGGCGAACCAACACGGCGTGTCGTCCTTGCGTGGCGGCGCAGCTTCACGCGCTACGAGGCGATTGCGGCACTCAGAAACGCGGTCTACGCCTGCGATTTGCCGGGTGTGATGTGGTTATCCAACAAGTGAAACTTGGCCTCTATCTCGACCTCATCCGCTGGAATCGCCCCGTCGGTTGGCTCTTGCCTCTGTGGCCATCGCTGGCGGCGCTGTGGATTGCGTCGTATCAATCGCACGGATCGATGCCGTCCATGCATCTGCTCGTGGTGTTCACGCTGGGCACATTCCTAATGCGCTCAGCGGGTTGCTGCGTCAACGATGCGGCGGACAAAGACTTTGATGCGCACGTCAAGCGCACCGCGCATCGCGCTGTCGCCAGCGGCAAACTCTCGCAAAAGGAAGCTGTGGCGGTTGGTGCGGTGCTTGCGCTGCTCGCTTTTTTGTTAGTCCTCAGCACCAACGCCGCCACCATCGCGTGGTCGTTTGCCGCGCTGGCCATTGCGATTGCGTATCCGTTTGCCAAACGCTACATCGCCATGCCACAAGCCGTGCTGGGCGTGGCTTTTAGCTTTGGCATCCCGATGGCGTTTGCTGCGGTTTTAGGGCACGTCCCGCCGCTAGCTTGGCTGCTGTTAATCGGCAATTTATTTTGGGTGCTCGCCTACGACACCGAGTACGCGATGGTTGATCGAGACGATGATTTGAAAATCGGCATGAAGACCTCCGCCATCACGCTCGGACGCTTCGATGTCGCCGCGATCATGGCTTTTTATGTGCTGTATATAGCCATTTGGCACTGGCTCATTGCCTGCAGCCCTTATCAGATAAGGCTTGCCAGCCCATTGCTTTGGTATGCCGCATTAATCGTGGCCTTGGGGCAAGTGCTTTGGCATTTTTTATTAATTCGCAAGCGCGAGCGAATGAGCTGCTTCAAAGCGTTTTGCGTCAACCACTGGCTGGGCTTCACGCTGTTTGCGGGAATCGTTTTAGCGCAGTAAGCCCCTGGGCAAGCTCAAAAGGAGCGGAATGTCGGCGCTATTTAATTTGCTCGATCAAATAGGCATCCGTCACTTGTCTGTGACCTGTAAAACTCACCGCATCAAAACACGTCAAGGCGAACTTGCGCCAAACCAATCGGCTGTGCGGTGGCTGAAACCGCAAACACAGGAAACCCTTTTTTGCGCTGCATGGCGGGCTCACTTTGCGCCGCCAAGCCTTTGCGAACAAGGCTTGAGACTAAATTGCCTGGCGCCACCAGCCAGATCGTTCGCTCAGCGGCAAGTTGCGCTGATGGAGGCAATCAATGCACCATGATCGGCTGCGTTGCCAGCGCTGCGTAGCCTTCTAGTGTTTTTTCAATCTCTTCAATCGTCGGTGCTTGGCGCTGCCAGCCATTTAGTTTTTCTTGAAAGAACTCTGCCCACGAACCATCTAAATAAACCTCTTTGCCTGTGCGTTTGTCCACAATTTCAAAGCCTTGGCGCAGCATCTTGCCCTTGAACGGATCAAAATCCTCGGCCCGAGCGATCACGGGCTCGTCCAAGTTTAAAAATGGGTGATCGAATGGCGGCGCATTCATTTGCATCACCACATAGGCCTCGGAGTCATAAATCATTTGCATGGCGATGATTTTAAAGCCTCTGGCTACCACTCATCTGCACATCCGTCACGCCGCTGCTGTCCGATTGCAAGATGCGCACGGGCAAATAGCTCAGGCCCGGTGCTAGCCAAAGCTCTAGCGTTTGGTCAAACGCTCGACGCGGTCTGCGCAGCAAACGAAGCGCACGCATCTCGCCCGCAGGCAAAGCGAGCGTCTCTTCGCCTTGCACCTCTAGCGTCCAAGTCTCTAGCTCGTCGGTGTTGGCAACGGGCAGCTCAATGGTTTGACCCGCATCCCTCTTGCGCGGCTCGGCAGCCAAAAGACTCGTCAGTTGAATCAACACGCTGACTCTGTCTTGTGCGCCCGGTTTAAGCGGCGCTTCTGGATGATTGTTTGAAAAAGTAATGCGCTGTTTGTCGTGCTCAAAATGCGTCGCTTGCTCTGATTTGCCGCGCCGCTTATCGCCAAAGCGTAGGGGCATTAAGCCGCCCAAAGCCAACGCGCCCGCGCTCGTTTGCTTGAGCAACAGCAAACCGAAATAGCTGGCTTCATACGTCAAGTCATAGCTCTCTGGCTGGTTGGGTTGGTTTTGCCTGCGCCACGTCAACGTGGCTTTCGCGCTGTCACTGCCTTTTGTCACCACGTATTGCAACCGAATGGCGTCGGGCGGTGTATAGCGCAGCACGTCGCTCTTTGTGCTGGCGCTGGCACTAGAAGCAACGTCAGCACCCGCATCTGTGGTCGCTGTTGCAGCGGGGGCGGGCGATGCCTCTGCCGCGCTATCTTCAAGCGGCACGGCAGCCAGCGCAGCCGCCTCTTCTGGCAAGGGCTTGTCGGCTAGTGATGTTTGCGGCTCTTGCGGTTCTGGCGGCGTTTGTGGCGTTTGTGGTTTTTGCGGTATTTGTGATTTTTGCTTAGCGGCCGCATGCAACTGCGGTGCGGGGGATGGTGTTGCCGAGAGAATGACCACCTCCACAACACGGTTGGGCGGCGCATCCAAGCGCTGGAGCGCAAGCGCTGTATGGATGCCCATGACCAGCAGCACGTGCGCGGCAAGCACCGCACCGTACACACCCCAGCGCAGCATGCGTCCACGCCGCGTTAGCTGTGTTTGCTTATAGCGACTACTAAAATCATTCATCATCACATCCGCTATCACTTTATGAAACTTGCTACTTACCAAGATGGCTCACGCGACGGTCAGCTCATTGTCGTCTCGCAAGACCTGACTTTGGCGCATTATGCGACGGGCGTTGCCCACACCTTGCAAGCCGTTTTAGACGACTGGAATTTTATGAGTCCACAACTAGAGGATCTTTTTGTGAGCCTCAACCAAGGCCGTGCAAGGCACGCGTTTGCCTTTGATGCCACGCGCTGCATGGCACCGCTGCCGCGCATCTACCAATGGGTGCGGCAAGTTGACAAGAAACTAACGCGGCAGCATGGCGGCGATCACTTTGTTTGCTGGGGCGCCGATACGCCCACCACGGGCATTGAGCTTGCCTATTTAACCGCAGATGCGCCCGCCAATGCCACGCAAGCACAGCTGCGCGATAGCCTTCGTTTGGCCGTCAATATTGGCGTGACTGACTCGAATGAGCGCATTCAATTTGCACCTGTTGCCACCACATTAGATGCGCTTGACAGCAAGGCAATCGGATGACCGAACTCATTAAAACCCGCGAATGGGTAGAGCGCGCGGTCATTGGGCTCAATCTATGCCCTTTCGCCAAAGCCCCGCAAACAAAGGGCTTGATACGTTATGTGCTGACTAAAACACGTCAGTCCGAAACGCTGCTCAAGCTTTTATCCGAGCAGTTGCTCTATCTGCAAGCCACCGCACCGCAAATCTGCGAAACCGTTCTCTTGGTTCACCCGCATACGCTGACAAACTTTTTAGATTACAACGATTTTTTAGCTGATGCCGATCAATTATTAGAGCGCCTTGGACTGGATGGCGTTTTTCAAATCGCCAGCTTTCATCCGCGCTATGAGTTTGCCGATGCCAGCCCAAACGATATCAGCAACTACACCAATCGCAGCCCATACCCCATGCTGCACATCCTGCGCGAAGCCAGTATCGACAAGGCTTTGCAAGCTTATGCCGACCCCGATGCAGCGGCGGATGCCATTGTGCAGCGCAATCAAGAAACGCTCACGCGGCTGGGCAAGGACGGCTGGGCCAGGCTGTGGCAATGAACGCGACATACGAGCCACGCCCCGAGCAATCAACGGCGCTACTGCAAGAGCTGCACATCCTCACGCGGGATGGCAAGCTCAATCAAGACACGCGTCGAAAGCTCAAGCAAGTACAGCATTTGCTGGGGTTTATTGCGCCGCTGCTCAAGCAAAGCTACGCCAGTCATGGCTCGGCACACGTAGTTGATCACGGTGCGGGCAAGTCTTATCTTGGTTTTTTGCTCTACGACGCATACTTTAAACAAGGGCTTGCAACGCAGGTCAGTGGCAGCGTGACGGGCGTAGAGACACGGGCGGACTTGGTGGCGCGCTCCGCAGATTTGGCGGCACGTTTTGGTTTTGATGGAATGCAATTTTTGAACGCCTCGGTTGCGCAGTCAAATACATCGGCCAAACTGCCCAGCCGCATTGATATCGTGACCGCGCTTCACGCCTGCGACACCGCAACCGATGATGCCATTCGCTTTGCGCTAGATCACAACGCGCCGCATCTCGTGCTTGTGCCATGCTGCCAAGCCGAAGTGGCGGCGTGCCTGCGAAGCGCAAAACCGCATGCCGAGAGACGCAACAAAAATCCGCTGGCTGAACTGTGGCGACGACCCATTCACACACGCGAATTTGGCAGTCAACTCACCAACGTGCTGCGCAGCTTGCAGCTAGAGGCGCATGGCTACCAAGTCACAGTGACCGAGCTGGTGGGCTGGGAACACGCCATGAAAAATGAATTGATTGTGGCAAGTCGCTCGCCGCAAAAACAAAACGGCGCAGCGCAAAAATCTAGCCTTGCGAAGCTAACGGCCTTGCTGGAGATGACGGGGCTAAACCATCATCACACCAACCAAAATCCCATCGCGCTGCGGTTTTTAACGGGTCTGAGCGCCGCCTAACGGCGTCTGCGCCCAGCGCCGCGCTCTCCGTACTCTCATCAACAAGAGCACTCGCCCTCCAAAATAATGGCTTTATTACGGCTTGGCAGCAGAGGCTGGCGCGGCCGGTGCTGCTGTTGGTGCTGGGTGAGCCTCTTCCACCCCGTGCTTCTCACCACCCATATCAATGGATGCGCCTGGCTTTGTCAATAAATAAAACGCCGCGCCTGCAATGATAAGAAAGCCAATAATAATTTTGATCATTTTGAAATCCAGTTTTAAAAGTTGTTTTGTAATGAGGTTAAAAAAAAGCCCCTCAAGATCTTAATCTTGAAGGGCTTTCCTTAACTGACACGGTCGTTAATGAATGACCAATTAGTCGTTGGCAAAAATATCCACGTCTTTGGTCTCTTTGATAAACAGCAGACCAATGATGAATGTGCCAGCGGCAACGATCACGGGATACCACAGACCATAGAAGATATCGCCTGTCGCCGCCACCATCGCAAAAGCAAACGGAGGCAACAATCCGCCAAACCAGCCGTTACCAATGTGATACGGCAAACTCATGGAGGTATAGCGAATCCGCGTTGGGAAGAGCTCCACCAGCATCGCGGCAATCGGGCCATAGACCATCGTCACCAAAATCACGAGGAAGACCAAAATGGCGAGCACCATGCCTTTATTCATCGTGGCATCGTCAGCCTTAGCCAGCAAGCCTTTAGCCTTTGCTTCTTCGCTAATGGCTTTTTTGAACTCAGCAATTGCCTTACCGCTATCTGCGCTAAATGCATCGCGTTTGTCATTCAAAGTTGCGGTTAAAGATGGAATTTCTTTATCGCCAATTTTGACTAGCGCAACGGTGCCAGCTGGTGCGGCAATGTTTTTGTACGGCACATAGATTTCGGTCAGCGCACGCTTGGCAATATCGCAAGAGCTGGTGAAGTCAATCGGACGTGCAATTGGGCTACCTTGGAATGAGCACTGAGCGGGGTCAGCCGTAATCGTGACATTGGTTGCTTGCTGCGCCTTCACCAAACCAGGATTGGCCGCATTCAACATCATTGGGAAGACCGTAAAGTAGGTCAGCGCAGCAATTAAGCAACCGCCCAAGATAATAAATTTACGCCCGATTTTGTCCGACAACGAACCAAAAAAGATGAAGAATGGCGTGCCAATAATGAGCGACGCGGCAATCAACAAGTTGGCTGTTGTGTTGTCTACTTTGGCAATCGTTGTGAGGAAGAACAAAGCATAGAACTGCCCTGTGTACCACACCACGGCTTGACCTGCGGTCAAACCAATCAAAGCCAAAATCACGATCTTCAGATTTTTCCACTCACCGAAAGATTCGGCCAATGGTGCTTTCGATGTTTTGCCTTCCGCCTTCATTTTGGCAAAAGCAGGTGACTCGTTCAGCGAGAGACGAATCCACACGGAGATGCCAAGCAAAACGATGGAGAGCAAGAACGGAATGCGCCAGCCCCACACATCAAAATCGGGGCCAAGTGCTTGACGGCAAACCAAAATCACAATCAAAGAAATCATCAGCCCAAGCGTTGCAGTGGTTTGAATCCACGACGTATATGCGCCGCGCTTGCCCGCAGGTGCGTGTTCTGCCACATACGTTGCGGCACCGCCGTACTCACCACCAAGCGCCAAGCCTTGCAGCATCCGCAGCACAACCAGCACCACAGGCGCGGTCATACCGATGGCAGCGTAGTTTGGCAAACAGCCCACAATAAACGTGGATAAGCCCATGATCAAGATCGTCACCAAGAAGGTGTATTTACGACCAATCATGTCGCCCAAACGACCAAAGAAGATCGCACCGAATGGACGCACTAAAAAGCCTGCGGCAAAAGCGAGCAAGGCAAAAATATAGGCCGATGAAGGATCGAGTCCGCTAAAAAACTGCTTGGCAATCACAGGTGCCAGCGAACCATACAAATAAAAGTCATACCACTCAAATACCGTACCTAAAGAAGAAGCGAAAATCACTTTCTTCTCTTCAGCCGTCATCGCGTGAGCTTGAGCTGTAGCCATGAGAATCTCCTAAAAAAGATGGGGGAACAAAAATACGAAATCGCAGCGCCCGCTCTCGCCGCTGCTTGGGGGTGACTGTGATTTGCCGCGCTGACTACCTCCTGACTATCGAGACACCAGAAGCCTAGGGGATACCCTAGGTTATTTTTTGGCGCGAGACTTGGCAGGTGCGACCGCCTCAGCCACTTTGGCAGCGCCTGCGCTCATGCTCTTGAGGGTTTCCAGCGTCATTTTTTGTACCTCCAGCGCCTGCACGGTGGTCTTGAGCGCATTGGCGTTTTGCTCTAACCAAAACAGCACGGTCTTGAGCTCGCTAATGCGTTTCTCTAGCTCCGCAGGATCCATCGTTGGCATTGCCCAAGCGGGCATTCCTGGAATATTCGGTATGGCAGCGCCACCAGCCACTTCGCCCAGCCCAGCTGGCGTGGACATACTTTTAGTGAACTGCTGCATGAACTCAATCCCTGCCGTAAAAGGGTTGAATGTGGATTCCGTAGCGGTTGTCGATGTTGCGGTCATAACAAAACTCCAAAAATAAATATCAATGATAGAGAAGATCAACTCTACTCTTTTTTAGTGCTGACCCTGGTTGCCGTTTTGTAAAAGCGCCTCTTGTGAATGCACATCTTGTGAATGCACACCCAAGGCCATCTGCACTTGACTTATCACGCTCGCCCAATCGCCTCGCGCGGGCTGATGAAACAACCTGACGCTGGGATACCAGGGGCTATCGATGCGATGCCCCATCCAGCGCCAGCAGCCGCTCCAGCGCGACAAGATCCACGTCGGTTTGTTCATGCTTGCCGCCAAATGCGCCACCGCTGTATCGCAAGAAATGACCAAGTCCAAATTAGCGATTAATGCGGCGGTATCTGCCCAGTCTTGGAGATCCTGCGTCAAATCTAATACGCCAAAGTGCGCAGGCAACACGCCTCCTTTTTGCAGACTAATCCATTGAGTACGCGGGTCGCCTTGTGGCTCCTGCGTCAAAAGTGGCGCAAAAAAATCCAAGTCGATCGACCGCTCTTGATCCATCTGAATGGCATAGGGATTTGTTATGCGCGACAGCCCCGACCACACCAAGCCAATTTTTTGAGTAGCAAGCGGTGACGCTTGTAGCAGCCGTTTGCGCCACTGCTCGGTGTCTTGCTCATTCGCAAAAAGATACGGCGTGGATGCAGGAATTTTTTCTACGGAATCCGTCCCGCAAGCAAGCGGCAAGCTCATCATTGGGCAATGGAAATCAAATGGCGGAAGCGGTTCGTTATTCCCCACCACATCAATGCCCACCCCCGCAAAAGACTGGCGAAGCAAGCGCACCAATGACTCACGCACATACAAAAAAACTTGAGCGCCTCGCGCTTGAACAGCCGCAGCATAACGACAAAACTGCAGCATATCGCCAAAGCCTTGTTCACCCCACAAACAAATGGTTTTTCCTTCAATCGAAAAATCCCCAACCCACAGTGGCTGCGCAATTCGATGCCAGCCGCGCTTAGTGGGATCAGGCTCCCAACGCCCTTCGTTTTTTTGCCACCGCGCCTCATGCAGCGCCCAGCCTTCTTTGAAGTCGCCCAATATCAATCGCATCAGGCACTCATTCCAATGCGCATCTAAATAGTCTGGCTCGATTTCTCGGGCGCGAATAAAACAAGCTAGCGCGTCGCCATAGCGCAACTGCTCATAAAACGCCAAGCCTTGGTTATATTGATCGTGCGCGGAAGATTCAAGTGAGTTCATTGGTCAGATTTTATGAAAATCGCTCGCCTCTTTTGGCTGACGCATCGGTTACTATTTGCGCGCCGCTCACAAGGCGACATCTCTAAACTTTCCATCCATAAGAAGGATTTTTCATGACGACCACGCCCTCTCTCAACGACAAATACACCCAAACAGACGGCTGGATTTACCTCAGCGGCAATCAAGCACTGGTCAGACTGGCTATTCAACAACGCCTGCGCGACGCGGCAGCTGGGCACAACACGGGCGCGTATGTGTCGGGCTATCGCGGCTCTCCTCTTGGGCGCTTTGACATGGAGATGTGGCGGGCACAATCAATTTTGCAAGCGCAAAACATTCACTTCCGCGCTGCGGTCAATGAAGACCTCGCCGCCACCGCGCTGTGGGGTTCACAATACATCGGCAGCTTTCCTGGCAACAAAGTGGACGGCGTGTTTGGCATTTGGTACGGCAAAGGGCCTGGCGTGGATCGCTCGGGCGATGTGTTCCGCCACGCCAACAGTGCTGGGACATCACCGCTAGGCGGCGTGGTGGCGCTAGCGGGCGATGACCACGGCGCAAAAAGCTCGACCATCGTTAATTTTTCAGATCAAATTTTTCAGGCAACGGGTATGCCTGTTCTGTATCCCGCCAATACCCAAGAGCTGCTCGACTTTGGTCTACACGCGATTGCCATGTCGCGCTTTAGCGGCTGCTGGGTTGGCATGAAAGTCGTAACCGATGTGGTGGAGGGCGGCGGCACCATTTATGCTGGTTTAGATTCACCCAAAATTGTGCTGCCCGAGCTGGAGGCCTCGTCAGCACTGGGTTTGCAAGGACGCAGCATCCGCGCCGTTGACACCATGCTGCCACAAGAAGATAGACTCTATAACCACAAGCTGCACGCGGCGTTAGCTTATGTTCGTGCCAATCGTTTGAATCAAGTCACGCATGGACACGAAGCAAGGGGCTCAGGTCAAAGGCTGGGTATTATTTCTAGCGGAAAAGCGTATCAAGACCTGCTGCAAGCCTTGTCGGAATTGGGCTTGACGAGCGAGAGGCTTGCTACGCTTGAGGTAACGATTGCCAAAATCGGTTGCACTTGGCCGCTTGATCCTGACTTTGTGCGCACGTTCGCAAGTGGGTTAGAGACGCTCTTGGTCATCGAAGAAAAACGGCCCTTGCTAGAAGACCAAATCAAAGCCTCGCTCTTTGACACCGCGCTGCGCCCCCGCATCATCGGTAAGTACGCAGGTAATCATGCGTATGCCTCAGATCGCGGCGCTGGCGTGATGCCATCAACGGGCGAGACGAATCCTGCCTTGATTGCGAAGTCATTGGTTGAGTTGCTAGGTCTACAGCCCGCCCATTGCACAAACGCTGTTCGCCCAAAGCTTGTCGATGGGCTTCCAAACAAAGGCATCAACCAACTCAGCCCAAACGGTGCTACGGCCGTTATTCGCGCGCCTAGCTTTTGCTCGGGTTGCCCGCACAACCGCTCAACCAAATTACCCGAGGGCTCGCGTGCTTTAGCTGGCATTGGCTGCCACACGATTGCGATGCTGCAAAGTCCGCTTACGACCACCACGGTTTCGCACATGGGCGGCGAAGGCGCCATGTGGCTGGGACAGCAGCCATTCACGGAAGAAAAGCACGTTTTCGCCAACATGGGCGATGGCACGTATTTCCATTCCGGCTTTCTCGCGATTCGCCAAGCCATTGCGGCGCACGCGCCCATGACCTACAAAATTTTGGTAAATGGCTTTGTCTCGATGACGGGCGGGCAACCCGTGGACGGCGAACTGACCATCCCGCGCATGGCCGCGGAGTTGGTAGCAGAGGGCGCAAAAGAGGTCGTTGTTGTCAGCGACGACCCTGATAAGTACACGAACACGCCCGAGTTGCAATTGCCGCCATCCGTCAAGGTTTATCACCGCAGCGAGCTGGCGCTTGTGCAGCGGCGCTTGCGCGAAATTTCGGATCTCACCATTTTGATTTACGACCAAGCCTGCGCCACCGAGCGGCGGCGCTTACGCAAGCGCGGGAAGTGGGTCGATCCGCAAAAGCGCAGCTTTATCAACACAGCGGTATGCGAGGGCTGCGGCGACTGCGGCAAGGTGTCCAACTGTATGTCGATTGAGCCTGTAGAGACGGTACTGGGACGCAAACGGCGCATCAACCAAGGCTCGTGCAATAAGGACTTCACTTGTGTGGAGGGCTTTTGTCCAAGCTTTGTAACGGTGCATGGCGGGACGCTGCGCAAAAGACCCAACACCCCTCGCCCTGAGCTTGGCGAGGGGCTGGCACACAAGGATTTCGACAAGCGCCACTCAAACGGTAAAACTTGGGACATCCCCTCTCCCACCATTCAGCGCCCAACGAACAAAGCGATCAGCATCCTCATCACAGGCATCGGCGGTACAGGCGTGGTAACGATTGGTCAAACGCTGGGCATGGCGGCGCATTTGGATGGTCTGCGCTGCACAATCTTGGATGTCACGGGTTTGGCGCAAAAATACGGCGCGGTGATGTCGCACGTGCGCATTGCCGCCGACGAAGCGCTGCTTGGCGCCAACCGTATTTCAACGGGTGAAACGGACACCTTGATTGGCTGCGATTTAATTGTCAGCAGCGGCGCAGAATGCATGAACACACTACGCGCTGGCAAAACCCGCGTGGCGATTTGTACCGATCTTGTGCCCACCGCAGAATTCGCTCGCAACCCCGAGTGGGATGCCGACGCGGAGGGTTTGCTGGCAAAAATTCGCCATCAAATTGACCGGCAGAATGACTCACAAATGGATGGCGAAGGGTTCTTTTCCGCGCCCGCGCTGGCATGGGCAACGCAGCTGATGGGGGACTCCATTGCTGCGAACATGATGATGCTGGGCGCGGCTTGGCAACGCGGCTGGGTGCCTGTGAGCTTGACCGGCCTACACACGGCGATTGAACTCAACGGCGTGCAAGTAGCGCAAAGCAAAGAGGCGTTCGAGTGGGGGCGCAGAGCTGCGCACGACAAAACTCACCCTGAAGTAGCGGCGGCTCCCGTTCGCCCTGAACCTGTCGAGGGGTCGCCACGCAAGGATTTCGACAAGCTCAACCCAAACAGTATGCGTGCGGTGCAATGGCTGCCGCGCCAAACCCAAACACTGGATGAGCTAATTGCGCACCGCACCGCCTTGCTTTTTGACTACGGCGGCAAGCGACAGGGCACGGTGCTCGCTAAGCGTTACCAGTCCTTGCTCGCCAAGGTGCATGCCTCGCAAGCCACATCCGATAAGCTCTTGCGAGCAGTGGCCGCGCAATATTTCCGCTTGCTTGCCGTAAAAGATGAATGGGAAGTGGCGCGTCTTTATGCTGCGCCCGAGTTTGCTGGGCAACTCCAAGAGACATTTGAAGGCACGCATGGACGCGATTACAAACTCCACTTTCATTTAGGCGCGTGGCCGTTTGCAAAAACGGATGCCGCAACAGGCCATCCCAGCAAGGTCGAATTGGGCTCGTGGATTTTGCCCGTCTTCAAGTTGATGGCAAAGCTTCGTGGGCTGCGCGGCTCGTTGCTTGATCCTTTTAGATTTAGCCAAGAGCGCTTACTCGCTAATCAATTGCTGGCGCAATATGAGTCCGACATGAACGAGGCGCTTAGCAAACTAAACGCCCACAATTTAGAGGTGGTCATTGCGCTTGCACGTTTGCCCGAAAAAATAAAAGGCTTTGGTCATGTGCGCACAAATTACGCGCAAGTTGCCGCAAAAGAGCGGGAGGGTCTTAAACTTTCGCTATGATGCGATTTTTATTAACTGGGAAAACAAAGCCATGAAAAAACTTCTACTTATCGTTGCAGCCTTGGCTACAACAACTTTCAGCGTGACATCACACGCACAATTTGCAAAACCTGATGATGCTGCAAAGTATCGCCAAGGGGCACTCACCGTTATGGCAGCGCATTTTGGACGCGTCGGGGCGATGGTGCAAGGCAAGGTTCCGTTTGATGCAAAAGCGGCGCAAGAAAATATCGACATCGCCGTTGCCATGTCCAAACTACCTTGGGCAGGATTTGGCCCAAGCGGTGAGGGCGCAACCCTTAAAAATGCCGCCAAACCCGAAATCTGGAAAGAGCAAGCCAAGTTCAAAGACTTGAGCGAAAAATCACAAGCTGAGCTAATCAAGGTTCAAACAGCCGCAAAAACAGGCAGCTTGGACGCGATTAAAGCCGCGTTTGGTGCGGCGGGCGCAAGCTGCAAGAGCTGCCACGACGCATTCAGAATCTGATAATTGCTTGAGCACGCCGTCGATACCTTTGGCGGCAACGTATCAAAAGCGTCTCTGGCGCGCCCAGATATCACTTATAAATCGGGGTTTGTTGCTCAAACTCGCGGAGCCACTTCTTTCCTTTTAAGTCAACAAAAGTCGCTCGATTAATGCGTGCAATTCTGCAAAGTCTGGCTCACCCACATAACGCTTAACAATCCTACCTTTTTTGTCAAGCAAATAAGTTGTCGGTGTTAGTTGAACGTCGCCCCATGCTTTTGCAATCGCCCCCGTGTTGTCAATTGCAACCTTAAACGGCAGCTGCCTAGTTTGCGCAAAATTCACCACATAGCTAGGCGGATCGTAAGACATGGCAACCGCCACCATTTCATAACCTTGCGCATGATATTGGTTATAGGTTGCCACCATTTTTGGCATCTCGGCGACGCAAGTTATGCAACTTGTCGCCCAAAAATTCACCAAGGTTACTTTGCCGGCAAAGTCTTCTGTTTTCTTTTTGCTTGCATCCAACAAAATAAAGGTAGAGTTTGGCGCCATGCGGGCACTCAATCCGTTTTGCCAAAAGATACCCACAGCAATTAAGAGTGCCACGGGTATGAGCCACATAACTTTTTTCATAGACGTTTATAAAAATGATAGATCGACAAATAACAAATTCGACGCTTAGTAATTTTAACCGCCAATGCGCTCAAACCGTCGTCGCACTTTTTATTAAAAATGTACAAACCATTCGCGCCACTGAGTCTAAAAGTATTCTGTCTGGCGGCGAAAGTCCAGCAATTTTGTTTACTCAAACCAGATGATGCCAACATCTAAAAATACGTCGGGGGCCCATTGGGATAGGATGCGCGATTCTTTCTAGTGCTTTTGGCTCACTCAAATAAGTGTGAATAAGTCATTTTTTTGGTCATTTTTAAATGTTAAAATGAAGGATATTCACAGCCTCAATCATGTCCGCCACCTCTCTCTCTTCGGCATCATCTGTTACCGCCTCCGATGCACCAAAAATCTGGGCTCTTTGCTTAGAACGACTCATCACAATTATTCCTGAAAATCAAGTATTTACTTGGTTAAAACCCGTTGAATTAGAGTTAGATGCCTCTGGTCTTGTTGCCACGCTTTGGGTAGCTAATCGCTTCAAATTAGACTGGATTCGTAGCCAATATTTAAAGGTCATTTCAAGCACATTGAAAGAGCTTTTGTTTGATTCTATTGATATCGTGCTTGCGCTCCGCACAAAAAATGACTCGGTAAGAGACAACAAGCAACAAGCAACAACCGTTTTGAATAAAGAAACCTTGTACGCACCATCTATTTCAGAAAATATTTCTGTAGAACCATTAACCAACCAAACGCGACTTAATTCAACCCTTACTTTCGATAATTTGATCGAAGGATCCGCCAATCGTATGGCGCGTGCAGCTAGTTTGCATGTGGCTAATATGCCTGGTGCTCTCTACAACCCTCTTTTTATTTACGGGGGTGTGGGCTTGGGAAAAACGCATTTGATGCACGCGATTGGTAATCAACTACTTCATCAAAAGCCACTAGCAAAGGTGCTTTACATCCATGCTGAACAATTTGTTACGGATGTCGTTCGAGCTTATCAGCGAAAGACGTTTGATGAGTTTAAAAACCGCTATCACCAACTCGATTTATTGCTTATTGATGATGTGCAGTTTTTTGCTAATAAAGAACGAACACAAGAAGAGTTTTTTAACGCCTTTGAAGCCTTGCTCGCACGCAAATCACACATTGTGATGACCAGTGACACCTATCCAAAGGGTTTGCTAAACATCCATGAACGCTTGGTCTCTCGCTTTGATGCTGGGCTGACGGTTGCAATTGAGCCTCCTGAGTTAGAGCTTCGTGTTGCAATTTTGATCAATAAAACACAAGCAGAAGGTTTAGTAATGCCTGAGGATGTTGCGTTTTTTGTCGCTAAAAATGTCCGCTCCAATGTACGTGAACTTGAAGGAGCGCTGCGAAAAATCCTTGCTTTTTCAAAATTCAATCAAAAAGAAATTTCCATCACATTAGCAAGAGAATCTTTGCGTGATTTGTTATCTATTCAAAACCAACAAATCTCTATTGAAAACATTCAAAAAACCGTAGCGGACTATTACAAAATCAAAGTTGCGGATATGTATTCCAAGCGCCGTCCAGCAAACATTGCGGGGCCGCGTCAAATTGCGATGTACTTAGCCAAAGAACTAACCAAACGCAGCCTGCCAGAAATTGGGGACTTATTTGGTGGACGAGACCATACAACAGTACTTCATGCCGTAAGAAAGATTACCAAAGATCGACAACAAAACATCGAACTCAACCAACAACTGCACATCTTGGAACAAACTCTTAAAAACTAACTTTGTGGATAAAAAAAGGATAACCAAGAGTTATCCCAACCACATTCATAAATGATAAAAGTTATTACAATCAAGCGTGCGATTTTTTAACTTTTTTCAACAGTCAATTTTTTAAATAAGCTATTGATTTCATAGTGAAAATTTAGTTACTCACAAAAATCAAAACTCTTATCTACTATTACTAATTTAAAAACTAACTTAATTAAGGAAGACATGAACATCATCAAAGCCCCTCAACATGACTTTTTAAGTTTGCTTCAATCGGTTTCAGGTATTGTTGAACGTCGTCATACCTTGCCTATTTTGGCGAACGTGTTGTTCCGTAAAAGTGACGATCAACTGCAAGTTGTGACCAGTGATTTAGAAATTCAAATCAAAGCAGTAGGCCTTATGGGAGGCGATACGGGAAGCTTTACGACGACTGTAGGCGCACGCAAATTGATTGATATTTTGCGTTCATTACCAAGCGATCAAATCATCTCTTTGAGTTCACAAAATAACAAACTGGTGCTGCAAGCTGGTAAGAGTCGTTTTACCTTGCAAACATTGCCCGCTGAAGACTTTCCGCTAGTGCAAGAGTCCGCTAAATTTGGTGCTAGCTTTTCGGTGCCGCAAAAAGTTTTGAAAGATTTATTGCAACAAGTCTCTTTTGCAATGGCAGTTCAAGATATCCGTTATTACTTGAACGGCATTTTGTTTGTGGTTGATGGCAAACAGCTCAGTTTGGTAGCAACCGATGGTCATCGATTGGTTTACTCCAATTCAGCGTTAGAGGTGGATGTACCTAAGCAAGAAGTGATTTTGCCGCGTAAAACCGTACTGGAATTACAGCGCTTGTTGTCCGATAGCGACGACATGATTGAAATTCAGTTTGCGAATAATCAAGCTAAATTTAATTTTGGTTCTATGGAGTTTGTAAGTAAGTTGGTTGAGGGGAAATTCCCTGATTACAACCGCGTGATTCCAAAAGGACATAAAAATCATGTGGCGGTAGGTCGTCAGACGTTACTGACTTCGTTGCAGCGCACAGCGATTTTGACGAGCGATAAATTTAAAGGTGTTCGTTTAAATTTTGAGACGAATTTACTTCGCATTTCATCCAACAATGCTGAGCAAGAAGAAGCGGTTGAAGAGCTTGATATCGATTACAGCGGGGACGCGATTGAGGTTGGTTTTAATGTGACTTATTTAATTGATGCTTTAGCCAATATGACGCAAGAGATGGTTGGCATTGAGCTGGCCGATGGCAATAGTTCAGCGCTCTTTACGATTCCAGAAAACGCAAGCTATCGCTACGTTGTAATGCCGATGCGCATTTAAATTTTTAAATTAAGTTACTCATGTCAGAAGAAAACACAAACCCGACGCCGCCAGAATTTGTTTTACCACCATTAACAGCCGAGCAAGCAGCATTAGATTCAGCGCAGTATGGTGAGGGATCGATTCAAATTTTGGAGGGTTTAGAGGCAGTTCGTAAGCGTCCAGGGATGTATATCGGCGATACCAGCGACGGCACAGGACTGCATCATTTGGTGTTTGAGGTGGTTGATAACTCTATTGATGAGGCGTTAGCTGGTCATTGCGACGATATTGTGGTGACGATTCACAGCGATAACTCGATTAGCGTGACGGATAACGGACGCGGTATCCCAACAGGCGTAAAGATGGACGATAAGCATGAGCCTAAACGCTCCGCGTCCGAGATTGCGCTAACGGAGTTGCATGCAGGGGGTAAGTTCAATCAAAACAGCTACAAAGTATCAGGCGGTTTGCATGGTGTGGGTGTGAGTTGCGTGAATGCGCTCTCGCAGTGGCTGCGTCTCACGGTACGCCGCGATGGCAAGGTGCATGAGATTGAGTTTGCCAAAGGCTTTGTCCAAAATCGCTTAATTGAGGTTGTAGATGGAGTTGAAATTTCGCCGATGCGTGTGGCGGGAACAACCGAGAAACGCGGTACTGAAGTTCACTTTTTGGCTGATCCAGAAATCTTTAACAACATCGATTTCCATTACGACATCTTGGCTAAGCGCTTGCGCGAACTGAGTTTTTTAAACAACGGCGTGAAGATTCGTTTGATTGATGAGCGCAATCAGCGTGAAGATAATTTTGCGTATGCGGGCGGCGTAAAGGGTTTTGTTGAGTTCATCAACAAAGGTAAAACGGTTTTGCATCCCAATATTTTTTATGCGTTTGGTGAGCGTCCGTCGGAGAGTTATGGCGGTATTCCAGGCACCAGTATTGGTGTGGAAGTGTCAATGCAGTGGAATGACGGTTACAACGAAAGCTTGTTGTGCTTTACCAATAACATCCCCCAACGCGATGGCGGTACGCATTTAACAGGCGTTCGCGCGGCGATGACGCGCGTGATTAACAAATACATTGACGATAACGAGCTTGCTAAAAAAGCGAAGGTTGAAGTTAGCGGCGAAGATATGCGCGAAGGCTTGGCTTGTGTGCTGTCCGTTAAAGTGCCAGAGCCTAAATTCTCTAGCCAGACGAAAGACAAGTTGGTCTCTAGCGAGGTGCGTGCACCCGTAGAAGAAATTGTGGCCAAAACGCTGACCGAATTTTTGCAAGAGCGCCCAGCCGATGCGAAGATTATTTGCAGCAAGATTATGGACTCGGCGCGTGCGCGCGAGGCGGCCCGTAAAGCCCGCGAGATGACGCGCCGCAAGGGTGTGTTGGATGGTATGGGCTTACCAGGTAAGCTGGCCGATTGCCAAGAAAAAGATCCCGCACTGTGCGAAGTTTATTTGGTTGAGGGTGACTCTGCGGGCGGTTCCGCCAAGCAAGGGCGCGACCGTAAATTCCAAGCGATTCTTCCGCTGCGCGGTAAGATTTTGAACGTGGAAAAAGCGCGTTACGAAAAGCTGCTCGCTAGCACAGAGATCATTGCGCTCATTACAGCGCTGGGTACAGGGATTGGTAAAGACGACTTCAACGTCGCAAAGCTGCGCTATCACCGCATCATCATCATGACCGATGCGGACGTGGATGGTGCGCATATTCGCACGCTACTCCTCACCTTCTTCTACCGCCAGATGACGGAGCTGGTTGAGCGCGGGCACATCTACATTGCCCAGCCACCACTCTACAAGGTCAAGGTTGGTAAGCACGAGCAGTACCTCAAAGACGCGCACGAGTTGGATGCGTTCCTACTCAAGGTCGCGCTAGACGGCGCACGGCTTATGCCAAGCGCGGGTCAGGCGATGGTGACCGGTGATGCGCTGGCCGAAGTGGCGCGTCAATATCAAATGGCGCAAACGGTGATTGATCGACTCTCCAATTGGATGGATATTGACGCATTGCGCGCCATTGCTAATGGCGTGGCCGTGCATTTAGAAGACATGGATGCGGCAATCAAATCCGCAGCGACGATGCAGGCCGCCTTAGAGGCGGGCGAGAGTACCACGGGCGCACGCGCGGTGGTTCGCGCCGAGGTTGATATGCGCACCGATAAATTGCAATTGGTGATTACGCGCTATATCCACGGCAACGCCAAGCCCAGCATCATTCACAGCGACTTTGTGCGCGGCAACGATTACGCCGCACTGCGCCGAGCGGCAGATACTTTTAATGGCCTCATCAGTGCTGGCGGTGTGATTTATCGCGGCGAAGGCGAGCGCCAAAAAGAACAAAAAGTGACCGATTTCCGCGAAGCCATGGTTTGGTTATTGCAACAAGCCGATAGCGCCGTGGGTCGTCAGCGCTATAAAGGTCTGGGCGAGATGAACCCTGAGCAGCTTTGGGAAACCACCATGGATCCACAAGTGCGCCGTTTGCTTCAGGTCAAAATCGAAGATGGCATCGAAGCGGATCGTGTGTTCACCATGCTCATGGGTGATGAGGTCGAGCCGCGCCGTGAGTTCATTGAAACCAATGCGCTGCGGGCTGCGAATATTGATACCTAACTTTATTTTTGATCTGTAGTTTGACTTACCTCACGTGAAAACGTCCGCCACGCCGATTGGCGGAACTTTATAGGTGATTTAAATCTAATTAAACAAAAAAACAGATGTTTGTTAGACTACAATCATTTATAAATGCTGTCTCGTCCTCTTTACCTTACTCCTATTCTTGCCCAAATCGGCACGCCTTTTGTCAAGGTCTTGGTGGGGATGCGCCGCGTTGGCAAAAGCGCTTTACTGGTACAGGTGCGTGAGGCTTTGATGCTGCAAGGCGTGCAAGCCGCTCAGATTTGTTGGGTGGATAAGGAGGATTTGGCGTTTGATGCCATTCGCACTTACTTGGATTTGGCATCGCATGTGGATGCTGTATTTGGATCCGCACAAGCGCCGCTCAAAAAATACCTCTTTATTGACGAAGTACAAGAAATTACCGAGTGGGAACGCGCGGTGCGGCACTATGCCAAACGGGACGATATAGAAGTGTTTATTACGGGGTCGAACGCGCAAATGCTCTCGTCTGAGTTGGCGACGCAATTGGCGGGACGCTATACGGCGTTTACGATTCATCCTTTGTGCTATCGCGAGTATTTGCAGTTCTGCCCTGGCGGCGATTTTCAGAGCTTTATGCGGCTGGGAGGCTTGCCTGGTGTGGCTTTGCTCCATAGCGAACAAGCCAAGCAACAAGCGCTTGAGGGCATTTTGCACACCGCGATGTTTCGGGACATCATCCATCGGCATTCGATTCGTAATGGGGCGTTGCTGACCGATATTTTGAAGTTCTTGGCGATCAATATTGGTTACCCCACCTCGACAAAGAGCATGGCGGACTTTTTAAAAAAAGAGCGCGTGTCGTTGGCCTTTGAGACGGTGCGGGAGTATTTGGGATATTTTGCGCAGGCGGGCTTAATTCACCCTGTTGGCTGGACGGACGCGGTGGGTAAACGGAGTATGGAGCTCAATCAAAAATATTATTTTGCTGACGTTGGGCTGCGTAACCGCACGACTGGCTGGCGCGATAACTACATTGGGCAAGTGTTGGAAAACGTCGTTCACCACGAGCTTTTAGTCCGTGGTTATGCGGTGGAGATTGGCCGCGTTGGCACGCTAGAGGTTGATTTTGTTGCCACGCGCATGAACGAAAAACTCTATGTGCAAGTTTGCTATTTGCTTGCCAGCGAAAGCACGGTAGAGCGAGAGTTCAAGCCGCTGCTTAAAATCCCTGATGCCTACCCCAAACTTGTACTATCTATGGATACCGATTGGGGTAGCGACTACAACGGCGTGAAGCGACTACATCTTGTGGATTGGTTGCTGGCCGCTTATTGATTTTGTTTTTCCTTTGTTTTGACGGCACCTTAACTCCAGCCCATGCGCAAGGCGGCTTGTGTGCCACCTTGCTGTTTGATGCGACGTTAAAATTGCCCGATGCAATATCCCAAAATATTTGATGTGATCGTCGTTGGCGGCGGCCATGCGGGCACCGAGGCGGCGCTTGCGAGCGCCCGCATGGGCGCGTCAACGCTTTTGTTGACACACAACATTGAGACCCTTGGACAGATGAGCTGTAACCCGTCCATTGGCGGTATTGGCAAGGGACACTTGGTCAAAGAGATTGATGCTTTGGGCGGGGCAATGGCGCTTGCAACGGACGAAGCGGGCATTCAGTTTCGGATTTTGAACGCTAGTAAAGGGCCTGCCGTTCGCGCAACGCGGGCACAAGCCGATCGCATTTTGTATAAAGCGGCGATTCGGCGGCGGCTTGAAAATCAGCCCAATCTATGGCTCTTTCAGCAAGCGTGTGATGATTTAATGGTTGAGCACGTGGACGGACAAGAGCGCGTGGTTGGCGCGGTCACGCAAAGCGGCATTCAGTTTAGAAGCAAAACGGTGGTGCTGACGGCAGGCACATTTTTAGACGGCCGCATTCATATTGGTCTGCAAAACTTTTCGGCTGGTCGCGCGGGCGATCCCCCCGCGATTAGCTTGTCGGCGCGGCTCAAAGAACTCAAATTACCGCAAGGGCGGCTGAAGACAGGAACACCGCCGCGCATTGATGGCCGCAGCATCGATTTCTCCAAATGCCTGCGCCAGCCCGGGGATGGTATGGCAAACAACGAGGGAGTCATTGATACAGCCATGCCCGTGTTTAGCTTTATGGGCAACCAAGCCATGCATCCTGAACAAATGCCGTGCTACATCACGCACACCAACAGCAAAACCCACGACATCATTCGCTCAGGCTTTGATCGCAGCCCCATGTTTACTGGCAAGATTGAGGGCGTTGGCCCGCGCTACTGCCCCAGCGTCGAAGACAAAATTAATCGGTTTGCCGACAAAGAGAGTCATCAAATCTTTTTAGAGCCAGAAGGCTTAACGACCCACGAATACTACCCCAACGGTATTTCGACCAGCCTGCCGTTTGATATCCAGCTGGGCTTGGTGCGCTCAATGCAGGGCTTAGAAAACGCCCATATTTTGCGACCAGGTTATGCCATCGAATACGATTACTTTGACCCACGCTCGCTTAAAAGCAGTTTTGAAGCCAAGCAAATTGGCGGATTGTTTTTTGCGGGGCAAATCAATGGCACGACGGGCTATGAAGAGGCGGCCGCGCAAGGGCTTTTTGCGGGCATGAACGCGGCATTGCAAGTGCAGGGCAAGGACGTGTGGTTGCCGCGCCGCGATGAGGCTTACCTAGGCGTACTGGTGGATGATCTCATCACCAAAGGTGTGAGCGAGCCGTACCGTATGTTCACCTCCAGAGCCGAATATCGCCTCCAGTTACGCGAAGACAATGCGGACGCACGCCTCACTGAAAAAGGGCGTGCGCTGGGGTTGGTAGGCGATGCCCAGTGGGCGGCCTTTTGTAGAAAGCGCGATGCCGTTTCACGTGAAACAGAGCGACTGCGCAGTACGTGGGTCAGCCCTAAAAATATCGACAGTCGAGAGGCCGCGCGCGTGCTGGGCAAACCGATTGAGCACGAGTACAGCTTGGCAGATTTGCTGCGCCGCCCCGATGTGTGTTACGCGCAGCTGGCGAGCTTGGTTAAAAACGACGGCGAGAGTCTTGCGTCGCTTGAATTGGATGCTTCGGCTGATGCATCAGATTTCGATAAGTCGGTTATTGAGCAAGTTGACATTGCGACAAAGTACGCAGGCTATATTGAGCGTCAACAGGGCGAGGTGGAGCGTGCTGCGGCAAATGAAAGCACAAAATTGCCAGCAGATTTCGATTACTCTGAAGTCGCCGCTCTCAGCATCGAGGTGCGGCAAAAGCTGGCGAAATTTAAACCTGAGACATTGGGGTTGGCGGGTCGAATTTCTGGCGTAACGCCTGCCGCGATTTCCCTTTTGCAAATCCATCTGAAGCGGGGGCGATTAAAAAAGGCGAAAGTCGCCGCGCCGCCTAAGTGACGATGGGCACCACGCTGGCGGAAAAGTTGCGGGCGGGCTTGCGTGAGCTAGGCCTTGATTTGTCCGCGCGGCAGCAAACACAATTGCTCGATTATTTAGCAATGATTGCTAAATGGAACAAGGTTTACAACCTCACCGCCATTCGCGATGTGGACGAGATGCTGACGCATCACTTGTTTGACTCGCTTGCCATCATTGCGCCAATGCAAAAACAACTGCATGCGCTACAAGCCAGAACCAGCAAGGCGCTCAGGCTACTGGATGTGGGCGCAGGTGCGGGCTTGCCGGGCGTGGTGGTGGCTATTTGTTGCCCGTACGTTGCGGTGGCTTGCGTCGATGCTGTGGGTAAAAAGGCGGCATTTATTCAACAAGTGGCCTTGGCGCTCGCACTTCCTAATTTGCGCGGGATTCATTCAAGGGTAGAGCAAATGCGTGCAGCCGATGTGCAGGACGGGTTTGACGTGATTACCAGCCGCGCGTTTGCGGCGCTTTCGACCCTCATCGACTTGACGGCAAATTTGCTGGTGCCTGGCGCGGGTGTTTGGATGGCGATGAAGGCTAAAACGGTCGATGCGGAGACGGCCGCTTTGCCCACCCATATTTCCGTGTTTCACGTGGAACAACTCCGCATACCCAACTTGCAAGAAGAACGTTGTCTGGTGTGGCTGCGCCCAAGGTAGTGTCCAAGGTAGCTCCCAAGGTGGTGCTCTTTGGCGGGCGTGGGGTACACTCGGGTCATCTATGTTTGGAATAACCAATTACCCCGCTTTTGTTGTTGCCTTTATCCTGTTGCTGTTTATTCCCGGGCCAGGAAACTTAGCGCTTATTTCTTCGGCGGGCAAGGGTGGTTTGCGTGGCGGTTTGGCGTCGGTGCTAGGCTTATTGCTGGGGGATCAAGTGTTGCTTTGGCTGGCGGCGGCAGGTGCTGCGGCCGTGTTGGTGGCCAATCCTGTGCTTTTTAAGACGTTGCAATTGGCGGGGGCACTCTATCTGATTTGGCTGGGTTTTAAGATGTTGTTTGCCGGGCAGGGAGAGCGGCTTGCGGTAGATATTCAGGCGGGGCAGTATTTTAAGCAAACGATGTTAATTACACTTTTAAACCCAAAAGCCGTGATGTTTTATGTGGCGTTTTTTCCGCAGTTTATAGACCCTGTGCGGCATCAAGGGGTTTTAACCTTGGCAGCAATGGCGGTAACGATTGCGGCGCTAGGGTTTTTATATTGTTTCGCTGTGGTGCTCGTGACGCATTATGCGGGGCGGCGGTTGCGCGCAAACCCAAGGGCCGTGAGTGCTTTGAACAAACTGGCGGGCGTGTTGTTGGTTGGCTTTGGCGCACGGTTGGCGATGAATTGATAAAAATCATAAAAGAGAGAGCACAAAATGGCAAAAACTTTTTGCATCGCCAATCAAAAAGGCGGTGTTGGCAAGACAACAACAACAGTTAATTTGGCGGCAGGTCTTGCCAAAATTGGACAGCGGGTTTTAATGGTGGACCTAGACCCGCAAGGCAATGCCACAATGGGTTCGGGCATTGATAAACGCCAAATTAAGCTGTCCATTTATGACGTGCTTTTGGAGTCCGCATCGATTGCCGATGCAAGAATAAAAAGCGAATCTTGTGGCTATGACGTACTAGGAGCCAATCGCGAGCTAGCGGGTGCCGAGGTCGAGTTGGTGGGCGTGGAGCGCCGCGAGGCGCGTCTTAAAACGGCGCTTTCGGCGGTGGCGGGTGAGTACGACTTCATTTTGATTGATTGCCCGCCGTCGCTGTCCATGCTCACTTTAAATGGTCTTTGTTGCGCCAATGGTGTGATTGTGCCCATGCAGTGCGAGTATTTTGCGCTGGAGGGGCTGACCGATTTGGTCAACACAATCAAGCAAGTGCATGCAAATCTCAACAAAGAGTTACAAATTATTGGACTTTTGCGCGTGATGTTTGATCCGCGCATTACGCTACAAGTGCAGGTTAGCGACCAATTGAAAGCGCATTTTGGCGACAAGGTTTTTGATACGGTTATTCCGCGTAATGTTCGGTTAGCGGAAGCGCCCAGCTACGGGCTACCAGGCGTCGTTTTTGACAAGATATCTAAGGGCGCACAGGCCTACATCACCTTTGCAACCGAAATGGTCGAGCGCATTCAAAAAATGTAATGCCGCAGCCAATAACAATAACAACAACAGAGGAAAAAAATGGTTGTAAAAAAACAAAAAGGATTGGGGCGTGGACTAGAGGCCTTGCTAGGCCCGATGGTGATAGACGCCCCCGCCGTTAGTTTGTCTGCGGGCGGTGACAGCGCCAGCACTTTGCGGCTCGACCAGCTGATCGCAGGCAAATACCAGCCGCGCACGCACATGGATGAGGGTGCGCTGTATGAGCTGGCTGAGAGCATCAAAGCGCAAGGGGTGATGCAGCCGATTCTTGTCCGCCCCTTGGCGGCTGGGCAAGCTGGCCAAGTGGGCGCTGGGGCCAGTGCAGAATACGAAATTATTGCGGGCGAGCGCCGATTTCGCGCCGCCAAACTGGCGGGCTTAGAGCGCATTCCCGTACTGATTAAAGACGTGCCAGACGAGGCGGCTGCCGTGATGGCGCTCATTGAAAATATGCAGCGCGAAGACTTAAATCCGCTTGAAGAGGCGCAAGGCTTGCAGCGCCTCATCAAGGAGTTTGGTTTAACGCACGAGGCAGCCGCTGGCGCGGTCGGGCGCTCCCGCAGCGCCGCCTCCAATTTGCTGCGACTGCTCAATTTGGCGGATCCCGTACAGGGCATGCTGGTTGCGGGCGACCTAGATATGGGTCATGCGCGTAGCTTGTTATCGTTGGATAAAGCCACGCAAATTACCGCCGCCAATCAAATCATTGCCAAAAAAATGTCGGTGCGCGAAGCCGAGAGCTTGGTTAAAAAAATTAGCGCAGAATTTACGCTCAAGCCAAGCCGCCCAAAATCTGAAAAATCGCGCGACATCAAGCGCGTTGAAGATGAGCTGGCAGATTTGCTGGCGGCAGCGGTCGATATCACCATCAAGCGCCGCGTCAAGCGTCATGGAAAAACCGAAGAGCAGGGCGTGCTGACGATTGGATTTGGTTCGCTGGACGAGCTAAATGGCTTAATCGACAAGCTCAAAGGCTAAGGACGCGCTGCATAACCCGCTTTTGCATAACCCGTTCGCCCTGAGCTTGTCGAAGGGTTAAGTCTTAAGCGAAAAGATTTTTCCTGGATTCATGATGTTTTTTGGGTCAAGCGCTTGCTTGATGGTGCGCATCATATTGACCGCGCCTTCGCCTGTTTCGGCAACCAAAAAGTCCATTTTGTGCAAGCCCACGCCGTGCTCCCCGCTGCACGTGCCCTCTAGCGCCAGCGCCCGCGCAACCAATTGGTGATTCAGCGCTTCGGCAGTTTCCCGCTCGGCGGGGTTGTTGGGGTCTAGCAAATAGCCAAAGTGGAAATTGCCATCGCCCACGTGCCCGACTAAAAAGTACGGAATACCAGAGGCATCCGCTTGCGCCACCGACTCAAGCAAACAGTCAGCCAAGCGAGAAATCGGCACACAGGTGTCGGTCGATATCACTTTGCAGCCAGGTCTGCTTTGCACGCCCGCAAAATAGGCGTTGTGCCGCGCCGTCCAAAGCCGCGTGCGCTCTTCGGGCGTGGTGGCCCACTCAAACGCCTCGCCGCCGTGCTCGGTCGATATCTCTTGCACCGCCTCCGCCTGCTCTTTCACGCTGGCAGGCGAGCCGTGGAACTCCATCAGCAGCATCGCGCCTTCATGCAGGCTGAGCTTGGCGTACTGATTCAGCATCCGCACGGTATTGGCATCAATCAGCTCAACGCGCGCAATCGGAATACCCATTTGAATGATTTGAATGGTCGTGCGCACCGCCGCCTCAATGCTGGGGAACGAACAAATCGCCGCGCTAATCGCCTCAGGCAGTGGGTACACCTTAAGCGTGATCTCGGTGACCACGCCCAGCGTGCCCTCCGAGCCAACCATCAACCGCGTCAAGTCATAACCCGCGCTGCTTTTTTTGGCGCGTGTGCCCGTGCGAATCACCTCGCCGCTGGCCGTCACCACCTCCAGCGCCAGCACGTTTTCGCGCATCGTGCCGTAGCGCACGGCGTTCGTGCCGCTAGCGCGCGTGGCCACCATGCCGCCCAGCGACGCATCTGCGCCCGGGTCAATTGGAAAGAACAAGCCCGTGTGCTTAATCGCTTCGTTCAGCGCCTTGCGCGTCACGCCTGGCTGCACCGTCACGGTTAAATCTTCCGCATGAATGGCAAGCACTTGATTCATGCGCGATACATCAAGGCTAACCCCGCCATGAATCGCCAGCAAATGCCCCTCCAGCGACGAGCCCACGCCAAACGGAATCACCGGCACGCCATGCGCGGCGCACAAAGTAACCGCATCTACAACATCTTGCGTTGACTCCGCAAAGACCACCGCGTCTGGTGGCGGAACGGTAAATGATGACTCATCACGCCCGTGTTGTTCTCTTATAACTAAGGAAGAGTTGAAATTTTGTTTAAATCGAGTTTTTAAACATTCTAAAAATACGAGTATATTAGTTTCTGTATTCATGTTATTTTTAATAAAATATAAATGGTTGGTATTAGTATATTGTCGAGGTTAAGCTAAAAGTGTACAAATGAAAAAGATCAAATATTTCATAAATTTAGTGTTAGTATGCTCGCTTGCCACTTATAAGCATTATTTATTAGCAATGTTTATTAGGCGCATATTAATTTTTGAAAAAACCAACAATGAGCACATAGTGTATATTATTTATGAATAAAAACCTCTACAAAATCATATTTAATAAGAAAAAAGGATTGCTTATTGCAGTGGCTGAGACGGTAACCTCGCAAGGCAAGAGTACCGGCGAAACAGCAGCGCCCAGCGCCAGTTTAGCGGATAACAATGGCTTTCGTCTAGCCCTTTCATCCTTTGCCATCGCTGCGGCTGTTTTAGGCGCACAAGGCTTCCAAAGCGTCGCCTACGCCCAGTCTGCCCAGTCCGCTCCGTCCGTCCTCCCCACAGGCGGCGTCGTCACATCAGGTACAGGCTCAATCTCTACGGCGGGCAACACCCTCACCGTTAACCAAAGCTCAAATGTGCTGGGCGCTAACTGGCAGTCTTTCAGCATTGGCGCAGGTAACACGGTCATCTTCAATCAACCCAGCAGCACCGCCATTGCTGTTAACCGCGTGGTTGGCAACAGCCAATCCCAAATCTTTGGTAACCTGCAAGCCAATGGACAAGTGTTCCTCATCAACCCCAACGGCGTGATGTTTGGACGCGGTGCGCAGGTGCAAGTAGGGGCTTTAGTAGCCACCACCAAAAACATCACTGATAGCCAAATAGCCGCAGGCAACTACACATTCACAGGAGCCAGCACAGCGGGCATCGTCAGCCAAGGCAACATCACCGCCACAGGAACCAATGGAGCAGGCGGTTATGTGGTGCTTCATGCTGACTCCATTAGCAACGACGGCACGATTACCGCCAACGGCGGAACAATCAGCCTCTCGGCAGGGCAAACATTGGGCTTTGCCTTAAACAACGGACAGCTAGTGAGCGTCCAAGCCTCAGGCGATGTGCTAAACGCCTTAGTCCAAAACAAAGGACTCATTGTGGCGGATGGCGGCAGTGTCTACCTCACCGCACGCGGCAAAGACACATTGCTGAACACCGTGGTGAACAACGAGGGCATCATCCAAGCCAGAAGCATGAGCAGCAAAAACGGCATCATCATCTTAGACGGCGGCAGCGCAGGCGTGGGCGGCGATGTGCTCAATAGCGGAACGCTAGACGTATCGGGCGCAGGCGCAAACAAGGGCGGCGCAGTGATTGTGACGGGTGACAGGATTGGCATCTTGAACGGCAGCACCATCAACGCCAGTGGCGATGCAGGCGGTGGGCGCGTCATTATTGGCGGGGACAACCTACAAAAAGCAGTGGACGTGATGAACGTGGGCGTTGCCAATCAAACCGTGGTGCAGGCAGGCAGCGTAATCAACATCAGCTCCAAAAATGGCGATGGCGGTTTCTTAGAGACGTCGGGGCACGTGGTCAACATCAACGGCCAGATCAACGGCGCAGCGCCCAATGGCAAGGCGGGGCAGTGGTTGATTGACCCGAACGACATTGTCATTAACAGCAGCGCAAACACCAGCTTCACAAATACGAGTGGCATCTGGTCGGGTGACGATACGGTCACAACCAGCGTGGTGAACAACCTAGCGCTTGGCAATGCGCTGACGAACAACACAGCGATTGAAATCCGCACCAACGGCTCTGGCAATATCACGGTTAACAATAATGTGACAGCCGTGGGCCAGGGCAGCCTACTAACTTTAAATGCGTCGGCAGGAAACGTTAACGTCAATGCGGCGGTTAACATGGGGTTTGGTGGTGGCTTGTCTTTGCGTGGTCAAAACATCAGCAGCAACGCATCAGGGGTCATCACTACGGGCAGTGAGAGGGCGTACGTTGGGCTTGCCGTACTCTTCACAAGTATTGGCGGTTCTGGCGTATTGGCTGGCAATATCACTGGCACTGGTGGGCTAAACTTTAACGCGCTCGGAGGCGCTTTCCCTGTCACGCTCACGCTGACGGGCAACAACACTTACACAGGCGCGACTTGGATTAACAGCAAAACAGCAACACTGCAAATAGGCGCGGGCGGAGGAGCCGGCTCAATAAGTGGAGGCGGCAATGGCATCAACAATAACGGAAACTTGATCTTTAACACCAGCAGTAATCAAACGGTAGAGAGGTTTATTGTTGGCTCTGGTAACTTGACTCAAGCAGGCAGCGGCGTGACCACACTGACAGCCAACAACACCTACACAGGCACAACCACCATTAGCAATGGCACATTGCAAATAGGCGCGGGCGGTACAGATGGCTCCATTGGAGGCACTTCAAGCATTGTCAATAACGCCAATTTGATCTTTAACACCAGCAGCGTCCAAACGGTGGGCGTGGTGATCAGCGGCACGGGTAACTTGACGGATGCAGGCTGGGGCTGTATCACACTCACGGGCAACAACACCTATAACGGTACAACCACCGTTAGCGCCGGAGTGTTGCATATAGGCGCGGGCGGCGCAAATGGCTCCATTGCAAACACTTCAAGCATCGTCAATAACGGCGGCTTGGTCTTTAACACCAGCAGCAACCAAACAGTAGCCGTGGCGATCAGCGGCGGGGGTTACTTGATCCAAGACGGCAGCGGCGTGACCACGCTCACGGGCAACAACACCTACACAAGCGGCACCTACATTTTCAATGGCGCGCTGCAAATAGGTGCGGGCGGCGCAAACGGCTCAATTGCAAACACCTCAAACATCTTAAATTTTGGCAACTTGATCTTTAACACCAGTAGCAACCAAACAGTAGAGCAGCAGACCGGCAGTTTAGGTAATTTGACCCAAGCAGGCAGCGGCGTGACCACGCTCACGGGCGACATCTCTAACGAGAAAATTATCATTAGTAATGGCGCACTGCAAATAGGCGCAGGCAGAGCAATTGCATGCACTACAAGCATCGTCAATAACGCCAACTTGATCTTTAACATCAGCGGCAACCGAACAGTAGATACGGTGATTAGCGGCACGGGTAACTTGACCCAAGCAGGCGGCGGCGTGACCACACTCAACCGCACCAACACCTACAACGGTACAACCACCATTAGCAGTGGCACATTGCAAATAGGCGCAGGCGGCGCAAATGGCTCAATTGCAAGCACCACCAGCATCGTCAATAACGGCACCTTGACCTTTAACACCAGCAGCAATCAAACGGTGGGATTGGTGATCAGCGGCACGGGTAAGCTAACCCAAGCAGGCAGCGGCGTGACCACACTGACAGCCAACAACACCTACACAGGCGCAACCACCATTAGCAATGGCACGCTGCAATTAGGCGTGGGCGGTGCAAGTGGCTCAATTGCCAACACTTCAAGCATTGTCAATAACGCCGACTTGATCTTTAAAACCAGCGACTGCAAAACAGTAAGCACGGCGATCAGCGGCACGGGTAACTTGACCATAATAGGCGGCTGTACAACTCTGACAGCGGACAACAACTACACAGGCATAACTACGCTTAGCAACACCACTTTGGTTGCGGGTCAAGACGGTTTCGGCTCAATTGCCAACACCTCAAGCATCGTCGTTAACGACAGCTTCTTGATCTTGGGTCGCGGCAACACCAACCCCTCCTTCCGCGAGGTAAGGGGGGTGATCAGCGGCAACGACTACGGTTGGGTGACGATTAGTGGTCGTGGAACTGACATCCCTGTTTGGTTCAAGAATGCCAACACCTTCACGGGCCGACTCACAATCACCCCGTACTCCCGCCTGGTAATAGGCGAGGGCGGCTCAATTGCAAATACGCCAAGCATCTCCTTGTTCGACGGCTCCCAATTGAGCTTTGAAAGCAGCAGCAACCAAACAGTAGGCGGGGTGATCAGCGGTACGGGTTCCGTGTGGCAATATGGCAGCGGCGTGACCACGCTCACAGGCAACAACACCTACAACGGTTCAATCTTCATTGGCTGTGGCACGCTGCAAATAGGCGCAGGCGGCGCAAATGGCTCCATTGCAAACAGCAGCAGCATCGTCAATAACGCCAACTTGGTCTTTAACACCACCAGCAATCAAACGGTAGGCGCGGCAATCAGAGGCACGGGTAACTTGAGCATTGTGCAAGGCAATGTAACGGGCGACACGGCGAACTTCTTGAACTTGACGGGCAACGCAAATATCGCTGCGAACGCAACCCTAGACCTTGCGGGCTACGCCGCCAGCGTTGGCGGGCTCACGGGGGGTGGTAATGTGACCTCAGCAAGCGCAGCCACACTCACCGTAGGCAGCGGCAACGCAAGCAGCCAATTTGACGGCCTGCTACAAAACGCGCTAGCTTTAACCAAAGAGGGCGCGGGCAAGTTGATCTTAAACGGCACCAACACCTACACAGGCGCAACTACCATTAGCAATGGCACGCTGCAAATAGGCGCGGGCGGTGCAAACGGCTCCATTGCAAACACCACAAGCATCGTCAATAACGCCAATTTGATCTTTAACACCAGCAGTGGTCAAACAGTGGGAGCACTGATCAGCGGCACGGGTAACTTGACCCAAGCAG
>JASGCK010000016.1 GCA_030054145.1 Cytophagales bacterium | reverse complement strand
CGCGAAGGCGGTCGTACCGTCGGATCTGGCGTTGTGGCTAAGATTTTGGCTTAATTCTTAAAAAGGTTAAGACACCATCATGGCAACCAAACAAAAAATCCGCATTCGCTTAAAAGCGTTTGACTACAAACTCATCGACATTGCTGCTGCTGAGATTGTGGATACCGCTAAGCGCACGGGCGCGATTGTCAAGGGTCCCGTGCCTTTGCCAACGCGTATGAAGCGCTTTGACATCCTGCGCTCGCCGCACGTCAATAAAACCAGCCGCGATCAGCTCGAGATTCGTACCCACCAACGCCTCATGGACATTGTCGATCCAACCGACAAAACCGTGGACGCGCTAATGAAGTTAGATCTCGCCGCTGGCGTGGATGTTGAAATTAAGCTGCAATAACTTAATTTCAGGTTATAATCTTTGGCTTCGCCTGTAAAAAGGCGGAGCTAGAACCAAGCCCCCCATCAATCGTTATGGGGAATCTCACTAAAGGCCTTTTAAGGTCGGAGAAAACAATGAGTCAAAGCAATCGCTTAGGGTTGCTGGGCCGCAAGGTGGGCATGATGCGTGTGTTCACGGACGAAGGGGATTCCATCCCTGTGACCGTGATCGATGTGTCTAACAACCGTGTAACCCAGGTGAAGACCCCAGACAACGACGGATATTCCGCGTTGCAAATCACGTTCGGTGCTCGAAAAGCATCTCGCGTTACCAAGCCAGAAGCTGGACATCTTGCAAAAGCAGGTGTTCTCGCAGGCGAAATCATGCAAGAGTTCCGTGTGGCTGCTGATGCAGCGGCTGCGCACGCTGCTGGTTCAAGCATTGCCCCTGCGGCGGTGTTTGCCATTGGCGACAAGGTGGATGTGCAAGGCACCTCTATCGGTAAGGGATTCCAAGGCACGATCAAGCGTCACAACTTTAAATCACAGCGCGCATCGCACGGTAACAGCCGTTCACACCGCGTCCCTGGTTCAATTTCGATGGCGCAGGATCCTGGTCGTGTTTTCCCAGGTAAAAAAATGTCGGGTCACATGGGAGATGTCACAAAATCTGTGCAGAACTTACCCATCGTGCGCATCGACGAGGCACGTCAATTGCTGCTCATCAAGGGCGCAATTCCTGGCAGCGCTGGTGGTTTTGTGACCGTGCGTCACGCCATTAAAGTAGCCGTTAAAACCATGAAGGGAGCTGCATGATGAGCGTTGTGCAAGTAGAACTCCTCAATGATCAGGGTGTTAGCAGTGCAAAATTTGATGCGCCAGAAGCCGTCTTTGGTCGCGACTACAACGAATCATTGATTCACCAGTTGGTGGTTGCTTTCCAAGCGAATGCACGTCAAGGCACTCGCGCACAAAAAGATCGCGAACAAGTTAAACACAGTACGAAAAAGCCTTTTAAACAAAAAGGTACGGGGCGTGCTCGTGCAGGTATGACCTCTTCGCCTTTGTGGCGTGGCGGCGGTCGGATTTTCCCGAATATGCCTGATGAAAATTTTGCGCACAAGCTCAACAAAAAAATGTACCGCGCTGGTATGGCTTCCATTTTGTCGCAGCTTGCGCGTGATGGTCGTTTGTCGGTGGTGGAATCGCTAACAGTTGATGCACCTAAAACGCAGTTGCTTGCAGCAAAATTTAAAGCAATGAATTTGAAGTCAGTGATGGTCATCTCCGATGTTGTGGACGATAACCTTTATTTGGCCTCGCGTAATTTGCCAAATGTGCTGGTTGTTGAACCCCGCTACGCAGATCCGCTGTCACTCATTCACTACAAAAAAGTGATTGTGACGAAGGCTGCCGTTGCGCAATTTCAGGAGATGTTCGCATGAGCACCGCCAAAATGATTAAAAAAGCAACAAAATTTAATGCCACAAACGCTCAGTTTGATGAAGGGCGTTTGATGCAGGTATTGGTTGCGCCTATCGTGTCTGAAAAAGCCACGATGGTTGCCGATAAAACTAATGCGGCGACCTTTAAGGTGTTGCAAAGCGCGAACAAGTACGAAATTAAAGCGGCCGTTGAGCTGATGTTTAAAGTTGAGGTCACGAATGTGTCCACAGTCAACATTAAAGGCAAAACGAAACGCTTTGGTAAATCCGCTGGTCGTCGCGACAACGTTCGTAAGGCCTATGTCACGCTTAAAGCGGGACAAGAGCTCAACTTGTCTGGGGAGGCTGCGTAATCATGGCTGTCATTAAGATGAAACCCACATCACCAGGCCGTCGTGGCGTGGTGAAGGTAACGCGCGATCATTTGTACAAAGGTCGCCCAGAAGCCGCTTTGGTGGAATCACAATTCCAAAAAGCAGGTCGTAACAACAATGGTCATATCACCACACGTCATAAAGGCGGTGGTCATAAGCACCACTACCGTATTGTTGACTTCGTGCGTAACAAAGATGCAATTCCTGCGAAAGTAGAACGCATTGAGTATGACCCCAATCGTTCGGCTCACATTGCACTGCTTTGCTATGCGGATGGCGAGCGTACTTACGTGATTGCGCCTCGCGGTGTGGCTGTAGGTGCTAGCCTGATGAGTGGTTCTGAAGCGCCCATCAAGGTTGGTAACACCTTGCCAATTCGTAATATCCCAGTGGGTCAAACGATTCACTGCATCGAATTACAGCCAGGCAAGGGGGCGCAGATTTGCCGCTCAGCTGGTACATCGGCAACGCTGTTGGCACGCGAAGGTATCTACGCGCAGGTTCGCTTGCGCTCAGGTGAAGTTCGCAAAATTCACATTGATTGCCGCGCCACAATTGGCGAAGTTGCAAACGAAGAGCACAGCCTGCGCCAATACGGCAAAGCTGGTGTGAAGCGCTGGATGGGTATTCGCCCAACCGTGCGCGGTGTTGCAATGAACCCAGTCGATCACCCACACGGTGGTGGCGAAGGACGCACAGGCGAAGGCCGTCATGCAGTCGATCCATGGGGTAACCTGACCAAAGGTTACCGTACCCGTAACAATAAACGCACACAAGTCATGATTGTGTCGCGCCGTAAGAAGTAAAGGGGTACGAATATGTCACGCTCTTTGAAAAAAGGTCCATTTGTTGACCATCACTTGATGGCAAAAGTCGAAAAGGCTGTTGCTACCAAAGACAAAAAACCCGTGAAAACGTGGTCACGCCGCTCGATGGTGTTGCCCGACTTCATTGGTTTGACCATTGCCGTTCACAACGGTAAACAACACGTGCCCGTGTATGTGACTGACCAAATGGTTGGCCATAAGCTGGGCGAGTTTGCACTGACCCGCACATTCAAAGGTCATCCTGCAGACAAAAAAGTTGTCAAGAAATAAGGAAGAACTATGGAAACAAAAGCAATAGTTCGTGGTGTGCGTTTGTCTTGCGACAAAGGTCGCTTGGTCGCCGACATGATTCGCGGTAAGCGTGTTGACCTCGCACTTAACATTTTGACCTTCAGCCCACAAAAGGCTGCAGGCATTATTAAAAAGTGCTTGGACTCTGCCATTGCCAATGCGGAACATAACAACGGTGCTGATATTGACGAGCTCAAAATCACGTCGATTTATGTTGAGCAAGGAGCAACGCTCAAGCGTTTCTCTGCTCGCGCAAAAGGTCGCGGCAATCGCATTAGCAAACCCACCTGCCACATTTATGTGACAGTCGGCACTAACTCATAAACCGAATAGGAAATAGACGCATGGGACAAAAAATCCACCCCACCGGTTTTCGCCTATCGGTGAGCCGTAACTGGACCAGTCGTTGGTACGCCAGCAACCGCGATTTCGCGGGGATGCTTGCCGAAGACATCAAGGTTCGTGAATATCTGAAGCTGAAGCTAAAAAATGCGTCAGTGTCAAAAGTTTTGATTGAGCGTCCTGCCAAGAATGCCCGTATCACCATTTTCTCTGCCCGTCCAGGCGTTGTAATTGGTAAAAAAGGCGAAGACATTGAATTGCTCAAAAAAGACTTAGCACTCAAGTTGGGCGTGCCTGTCGCAGTCAATATCGAAGAAGTGCGTAAGCCTGAACTCGACGCGAAGTTGATTGCAGACTCCATCACGCAACAGCTAGAGAAGCGGATCATGTTCCGCCGTGCGATGAAGCGTGCGATGCAAAACTGTATGCGCATGGGCGCGCTGGGCATCAAGATCATGTCTGCTGGTCGCTTGAATGGTATTGAAATCGCCCGTACGGAGTGGTATCGCGAAGGACGCGTGCCACTTCACACACTGCGTGCCGATATCGACTATGGTTTCTCCGAAGCTAAAACCACTTACGGCATTATTGGTGTCAAAGTTTGGGTTTACAAAGGCGATACCTTGGGTCGCGGCGCAACGCCTGTGGTCTTAGTGCCGCAAGAAGAAGAGCGTAAACCACGCGGCCCACGCCGCGATGGTCCTGGTAGCGATCGTCCACGCACAGCTGGTGCAGGTCGTCGTCCAGCAGGAACCAATACCGCACCAACGGATGGCAGCGATAAATCCGCTGTTACCGAAGGTGATGCCGCTATCAAAACCACCGTTAAGCGCGTACGCAAAGCCGCCGCGCCAGATAGCAGCACGCCCGCTGCTACTGACGGTAAAGGAGCATAAATATGTTACAACCCGCTCGTCGTAAATATCGCAAAGAGCAAAAAGGCCGCAACACGGGTATTGCTACACGTGGTAACTCGGTCGCGTTTGGTGACCACGGACTCAAATCTATTGAGCGTGGACGCTTAACGGCGCGTCAAATTGAGTCTGCACGTCGTGCCATTTCCCGCCACGTGAAGCGTGGTGGTCGTATTTGGATTCGCATCTTCCCTGATAAGCCAATCTCTAACAAGCCTGCAGAGGTTCGTATGGGTAACGGTAAGGGCAATCCTGAGTACTACGTGGCTGAAATTCAGCCAGGTAAAGTGCTGTTCGAGATTGTTGGCGTGCCAGAAGAACTCGCGCGTGAGGCGTTTCGCTTGGCTGCCGCCAAGTTGCCCCTTCGTACCACTTTTGTCAGCCGCATGATTGGCGCTTAATACAAGGAACACCTAAGATGAAAGCTGCCCAAACACTTAAAAATCTGCGCGACAAAGATGTTGCAGGCCTCACAGCCGAAGTCAAAGAGTTGCAAAAAGCACACTTTGGTCTGCGTATGCAAAAAGCAACACAACAGTTGACCAATACGGCAACCGTTGGTGCCGCTCGCCGAGATGTCGCTCGCGCAAAGACAATCCTTGCGCAAAAACTAGCTGCCAAATAAATGAAGGAATACGCAAAATGACAGAAAAAACATCTCTCACGCGCACCTTGATTGGCAAGGTTGTTAGCGACAAACGAAGCAAAACTGTGACCGTTTTGGTTGAGCGCCGCGTAAAGCACGAGCTTTACGGAAAAATTGTTGGCAAGTCCAGCAAATATCATGCGCACGACGAAAATGGTTCGTACCACACGGGCGATACGGTCGAGATTACAGAATCACGCCCCTTGTCCAAAACTAAAAACTGGGTCGTGACGCGACTCGTTGAAAAAGCAGCATTGGTTTAACTACTCATATCTGCGTGATTCGTCACAAAGAAAGCGGCTCAAGGGAACTTGAGCCGTTTTTGTTTTTACAATTCATTTTTAAATTTTTATTTTGAACGGAGACTCTCATGATTAAAGTTGGCGATACATTACCCCCTGCAACGCTTATGGAATACTTGGAGGTCGAGGGCAATGGCTGCTCAATGGGTCCTAATGCGGTAGACACTGCGAAAGCCGCTGCAGGCAAAACTATTGCGCTTTTTGCCTTGCCCGGCGCGTTTACGCCTACTTGCTCTGCCAAGCACGTGCCTGGTTATGTTGAGCATTTCAATGACTTCAAAGCTGCTGGTGTGGATGAAATTTGGTGCGTCAGCGTGAACGATGCCTTCGTCATGGGCGCTTGGGCACGCGATCAAAAAACCGAAGGAAAAGTTCGTATGCTGGCCGATGGTAGCGCTGCATTTACGCAAGCCACAGGCCTTACGCTTGACTTAACTGCCAAGGGAATGGGACTGCGCTCGAATCGCTATTCCATGCTGCTCAAAGATGGCCGGGTCGTTAGCTTAAACGTCGAGGGTCCTGGCAAATTTGAAGTGAGTGATGCCCAAACCTTGCTGACACAAACTCAAGCATCAATATAAGTAAAAAATGGTTAGAAACTTGTTCTCTGCAAAGGTGCGCAAGGCTGCGGCTAAGCTTGTGCTATCAATGATCGGGCTGGCTGCACTGCAAGGCTGCGAAAACGTACAAACAACGCAGGCTGGCGCTGTGGGCATTACGCGCAAGCAGTCAATGAGTGTTGTTGTATCCAGAGAGCAGATTGACCAGCAAGCAGCGGCCGCCTACTCGCAGCTTAGGCAGGAGGCGAGCCAAAAGCGAACGTTGAATACGGATCCAGCTCTTTTGGCGCGTGTGCAAGGTATCGCTAACCGTTTGATTCCACAGGTCAAGGTGTATCGCCCTGACGCTGTTCATTGGAAATGGGAAGTCAATATTTTCCAAAGCAACGAGGTTAACGCCTTTTGCATGGCGGGCGGCAAGATTGCGGTCTACACGGGCTTGATTCAACAGCTCAAAATCACAGACGATGAATTAGCGGCTGTCATGGGGCACGAGATCGCACATGCGCTACGTGAGCACGTGCGTGAGCAGCAAACCAGACAACAAACGGCGGGACTTTTCACTGCTGGAGCGGTAATTGGCGCTGCCGTCTTAGGTTACAAAATTGACCCTGATGTCGCAAATACCACGACCCAGCTGGTGTATAGCTTGCCGCATAGCCGAGAAGCTGAAGTTGAAGCCGATAACATCGGTCTAGAGCTTGCAGCACGAGCGGGCTACAACCCTAAAGCCGCGATGACGCTGTGGCAAAAAATGGGGGCGCTGAGTGGTGGTCGCCCGCCAGTTTTTTTAAGTACGCATCCATCGCCAGAATCTCGCGCGGCAGATTTGGCGCGTATGAGCCAAGTCGTACAACCGCTATATGAAGCGGCACTTAAAAATCAGCCTAAGCGCTGAACGACATAGGCTACGCCAAGCGCGATAACAGCAAAGATCACCAGTGCGGTGATGCGCTGGGCGAGTTGATCTTTGGATGCGGGTAGCGATTGGGTTTGAGTGACCTCTATCATTTTGTCACCCTTGAGCATAGGCGTAATCAAATTTTGTTTTTTCTTGAGCAAGTAAAACAACATAGCGCCAATATGCAATAGCACCAGCAAAATGATGATGATCTTGCCCCAGTGCGTGTGATAGTTGCTCGCCAAACTAACCGTCTGGCTACTCACCCATTTGACGAGTGGACCTTGCGTTGCAATTTCGTCATCACTCATTAAACCTGATGCGACTTGCATTCCCAAAAGAATGAGCAACCCCCATACCGACAACGATCCCAATGGGTTATGCCCTACGTCATGCTCAAGCATGGACTGACCGCGCACATAACGCATGATCGTTAGGGGTGAGTAGACAAATTGTTTAAATCGCGACCAATAACCGCCAACAAAACCCCAAACGATGCGAAAAATAAGCAGCGTGATGATGCAGTAGCCAAAGCGAAAATGCCACGCCATCGCCTCGCCACCAACCTCGCTAGAGATGATGCAGGAGATCACGCAAAACACGAGTAACCAATGAAAAATGCGAGTTGGTAAATCCCAAACTCGCAGTGTTTGTGTTTGAACTAAGTCTGTGTTCATGCAAATGTGTCCTTACTAACCATGCAGATTGTCGTTTCGAGCAATTTCAAGTTGATGCGCAACAAGGGCATGGTGTTTGATGATGTTGCGAGCGTGCCATTGCTTGATAAGCCACATCACACCAGCCACTAAAAGACCAAAGATAGTGATTGCACCAAACGATGATAGTCCGTGACTGGTGGAATAAGAATAGCCAATGCCCAGCGCCAAAATGCACAGTTGCTCATTAAAGTTTTGTACGGCAATCGAGCGCCCAGCGCCCATTAAATTATGCCCTCGGTGTTGCAAGAGCGCATTCATCGGCACAACCAAATAACCACCAAACGCACCTAAGAGCACAAGAAACGGCGCGGCCACCCAAACGTTATTGATAAAGTTTAAAAGCAAAATCAGCAGCCCCATGCCAATACCCAGCGGCATCACGCTAGGGGCTTTGTCTAAGCGGCAATAAATCGATGCAATGATCGCGCCAGCAGCCGTGCCCACAGCAACAACGCCAACAAGATTAGAAGCTTGCGTGGTGCTGTAACCCAATGCGGCGGCGCTCCACGCTAAAACGATGTAACGCAGGTTGCCACTCACCCCCCAAAACAAGGTGGTAGTAGAGAGCGAAATTTGCCCCAGCTTGTCTTGCCATAGGCGTTTGTTGCACAGCCAAAAATCGGGTAGCAAACTCAGCAAGTTTTTGGGCAGTGCGCGAGACTCAACTCCCGTGTTTGGAATCCGAGTGTTAAACCATGCGGCCAAGGCATAGACAAAGATCAAGACACAGATGGCAGCCTCGGCGGGCGTGTCAACAAAGGTATCCAAAATAGGCACGTCAAACGCAAGCAGATATTGCGACACCGAATGCCCCACTAACTGACCGCCCAGCAAAACACCCAAAATAATCGAAGCAATGGTGAGTCCTTCAATCCAGCCGTTGGCTTTGACGAGCTGTGAGGCAGGCAGCAACTCCGTCAAGATGCCATATTTGGCTGGCGAATAAGCCGCAGCGCCCAAGCCTACCACGGCGTAAGCCATCAGTGGGTGCGAACCAAAGAGCATTAATAAACAGCCCACCACCTTAATCGCATTGCTGTAAAACATCACCCAGCCTTTGGGTCTGGCATCCGCAAAAGCCCCTACAAAGGGAGCCAAAACGACGTAGAAAAAAGCAAACATGGGCACTAAGGCGGCTGCGTGCCAGCTTGGAGCGCCAACACTTCGCAGCAGCTCAACGGCAACAATAAAAAGCGCATTGTCAGCAAGCGAGCTAAAAAACTGCGCCGCCATGATGGTAAAAAATCCACGTTTCATAGAAGAGACAGTTATAGCTCGAGGCTTATCAAAAAATTAACGCTTGAATCCACTCGCAATGCGGCGCGCTACGGTCACGCCGAGCCCAGCCCCCAATCCTGCCAGCAAGATGGCCGCCGTGCTTTTGGTGTCGTAACCAGGCGCAAATAAATCGAAACCCAGCGCCCTGCCAAGCGCAAACGCAATGAGTGAACCCACAACAAAGCCCACGGCGTCGATGAGTCCTTCAGTCCAAGGTGATTTTGAATTCATAGTGAGTAAGAGTGTACAGCGTCTACACTTAAGGGATGGCTGATTTGAACCATTCCCGTCCTATCCTTGCGACTATCCATGCTGGTGCACTGCGCCACAATTTTGCTCGCATTCAAGCAGCGGTTGCGGGAGCAGGCGATGCCAAAATTTGGGCGGTTGTAAAAGCCAATGCCTACGGGCATGGTGTGCAGCACGTGTTTGAGGGACTTCGAGCCGCCGATGGTTTTGCGTGTCTTGAGTTAACCGAAGCCGAAGTCTTGCGCCATCTGGGTTGGCGCGGCCCGATCTTGCTATTAGAGGGCGCGTTCCATGCACGCGATTTAGAAGTGTGTTCGCGCTTAAATGTGTGGCACGTCATCCACTGCGACGCGCAAATTGACTGGCTCGCGGCGCATAAAACTAACGAGCCACAGCGTGTGTTCTTAAAGCTCAATTCGGGCATGAATCGCCTCGGCTTGAAGCCTGCGCAATATCGCGCCGCCTATGCACGTTTGGCGACGCTGCCTCAAGTTGCCGAAGTTTCGCACTTCACGCACTTTAGCGATGCGGACAGCGTCACGGTGCAAGGCCTGCAAACCACCACGCGGCAGTGGGAAGTCTTTCAAATTGCGACGCAAGATTTAGACGGTGAGTCCTCACTTGGCAATAGCGCTGCGTCGCTGCGTAGCGCAAGCCGCTCAGGCGATTGGGTTCGTGCAGGCGTTGCGCTGTATGGCTCTGCGCCCGACTACCCTGCAAAAACAAGTATCGATTGGGGCTTGCAGCCCGCGATGACTTTGTCGAGTCGTATGCTGGGCGTGCAAGATCTCGCGGTTGGCGATACGGTGGGTTATGGCAGCACTTTTGTAGCTGATCGCCCGATGCGCATTGGCATCGTGGCCTGCGGTTATGCCGATGGTTATCCGCGTCATGCGAGCACCGCCATAGGCGGTGCGCCTGTGCTGGTGGACGGCGTGCGAAGCCGCACACTGGGGCGCATCAGCATGGATATGCTCGCGGTTGATTTAACGCATCTACCCAGCAGTGGTTGGGGTAGTCTCGTCACGCTGTGGGGACGCGCCAATCCCCAAGACGCGAGCAGCCCTGTTTTGCCAATCGACGAAGTGGCTGCGGCGGCTGGCACGATTAGTTACGAGCTCATGTGCGCAGTTGCTGCGCGGGTGCCTGTTCGGCTTGAGTTGGAGGACATCTGATGCTGTGGATAAAGTCGCTACATATTGTTTTTATTGCGTCGTGGTTTGCCATGCTGTTTTATGTGCCGCGCATTTTTGTTAATCTGGCGCAGATCGAATCCCCCAGCAGCGCGGAGTACCAGCGGCTGATTGGTATGGCGCAGCGGCTGTATCGATTTGGCACTTTCTTGGCGTTACCCGCGCTGGGTTTTGGTCTTGCGCTGTGGGTGCTGTATGGCATCGGATCGGGGCAATCGTGGTTTTACGCCAAGATGGTCGCGGTAGCGCTGACGCTGGGTTATCACCATGCGTGCGGATTGCTGTTACGCAAATTTCAAAATGCCAAAAATACGCGCAACCAAAAATGGTTTCGCTGGTTCAACGAAGTGCCCGTCTTGCTGCTGCTGGTGGCGGTAGTTTTAGTGGTTGTCAAACCACAGTTGTGATGCAGGCCAATCCACACGGGTCTTCCGGGCTTGCCATGTCGCTAGCCCTTGTCTACTGCGGGCTTGTGGCCTACGCTAGTTTGTATCCGTTTACTGGATGGCAATCGCAAGGCGTGATGCCGTGGGCATTTGTCATGAGTCCCCTGCCGCGTTATTGGAGTGGCTTTGACGTGGCAATGAACGTGCTGGGTTATATGCCTTTGGGCTTCTTAATAACCGTTGCGTGGCTTGGCGCGAAGAGGTCTCATCCCATTGGGGCGGCTTTACTCATCGCCCTGTTGATCTCGTTTGTGATGGAGGGCTTGCAAACTTACCTTGCACCGCGTGTGGCTTCCAACGTGGATTGGGCGCTCAATACATTCGGCGGCACCTTGGGCGGTATGCTGGCTTGGATGGCTGATGGACTGGGGCTGTTGCAAAGCTGGTCACGCTTTCGTGGTCGCAGCTTTTCCGCCCAATCAGGCTTGGCTTTAGGGCTGTTGTTTCTTTGGCCATTGGCGCTGCTGTATCCAACGCCCGTGCCACTGGGGCTTGGGGCGGGGCTGGGGCGCTGGCTAGAGCTAGATACCCAAGCACTCTCGTATAAAGCAGAGGCCACTATTTTGGCATTAGGACTTTTGGCTCCGCTGCTCATCAGTTACGCCGTCACGCCTAAGCGCGTGTATCGTGTGCTGGCCTTGCTACTTATTTTTGCGGCGGCACTGGGCATCACCACTTTATCAAACGGTTTGAGTTTTGGACCCGAACACGCCACCGTTTGGTTGCACACACAGTCGCTGCAAGGCTTGTGGATTGGGGCATCGGCGGGCGTGCTGTTGCTGATCGTCTCCAATCGGTGGGCTTGGGTGCTAGCGTTTGTGTGCCTCGTGCTTGAGCTGACGCTGGTTTGCTTGATGCCGCAAGACCCCTACTTTGCGCAAACGCTCGCCATTTGGGAGCAAGGACGCTTCATTCGTTTTTATGGCGCAACCCAGTGGCTGGGGCTGCTGTGGCCTTACGCCGCACTCATACTCATCACGCTGCACCTTGCGGGACGTGATAAAAATTAAAATACCCCGATGACAACACCCACCGCACAAACTTATTACAAACGCCATATCTTTTTTTGCCTGAACGACCGAGACAAAAGCAAAGGCGAAGATGCTTGTGCGCATCACAACGCCCTTGATGCCTTTACGCATTGCAAACAAGCCGTCAAGAACGCAGGTTTGGCGGGCGCGGGTAACGTGCGCGTCAACAAAGCGGGTTGCCTAGACCGCTGCGCAGGCGGCCCGATTGCCGTGGTCTACCCCGAGGGCGTGTGGTACAGCTATGTGGACACGCACGACATCGACGAAATTGTTGACAGTCATCTCAAAAATGGCACCGTTGTGGAGCGACTCGTGACACCTGCGGATGTAGGGCGTTAAGACTCGCACGCGCGGATGAATGCACTCAAAATTTATTTGCAGCCAGCTAGTTTGCGGATGCTGGCACTCGGTTTTTCCGCAGGCTTGCCGCTCTTGCTGGTGCTGGGCACGCTCTCCTTTTGGTTGCGCGAAGCAGGTGTGAGCCGCGCCGCGATTGGGCATCTCTCGTGGGTTGGTTTGGCGTATGGCTTTAAGTGGCTGTGGGCACCGCTGGTAGACCGCATCACGCTGCCGCTACTTGGCCGTTTGGGTCGCCGCCGCTCATGGCTGCTTGTGGCGCAAGTGGGCGTGATGGCGGGACTAGTCGGCATGGCAATGAGCGATCCCAAAGAGTCGCTCAACGCCATCGTGTGGTGCGCACTCTTAGTTGCATTTTCCAGTGCCACGCAAGACATTGCGCTAGATGCTTTTCGCATCGAATCTGCGGGCACAGACCAGCAAGCAGCGCTTGCCGCCAGCTACCAAACGGGCTATCGCCTCGCCATGATTTGGGCGGGCGCAGGCGTGCTATGGATTGCCGCCAGAAGCGAAGCGCCAAGCGCCGCCGCTTACGCGCAAGCGCCGTGGGGCGTGGCTTACAGCGTGATGGCGCTCTCCATGCTGGTGGGCGTGCTCACTGTTTTATTTTCAAAAGAGCCCGCGCCAATCCACAGCCATGTGCGAGCAACCAACGTGCGCGAATGGCTGCACATTGCGCTAATCAACCCGTTCGCCGATTTTTGCGAACGCTACGGCTGGCAAGCATTTTTGATTCTTGCCCTGATTGCCACGTATCGCATCAGCGACGTGGTGATGGGCATCATGGCCAACCCGTTTTATGTGGACATGGGCTACACCAAAGACGAAGTCGCCGCCGTAACAAAAGTGTTTGGCGTGGTGATGACGCTCTTGGGCGCATTCATTGGCGGCGCGCTCGCGCCCAAGATTGGCGTGATGCGTTTGATGATGGCGGGCGCGGTGCTGTCTAGCCTCACCAATTTACTCTTCGTGTGGCTGGGTTCGCGCGGGCACGATGTCAATGCTTTGATTGCCGTCGTCTCCGCCGACAACCTAGCCAGCGGCATCGCCAGCGCGGCGTTCATTGCGTATTTATCTAGTCTCACCAACATCAACTACACCGCCACGCAGTACGCGCTATTTAGCTCGTTGATGCTGCTGTTACCCAAATTTTTAGCGGGCTTTTCGGGCGAGTTTGTCGATGCGCAGGGTTACGCCAACTTCTTTACGGCAACGGCGTTGCTAGGGCTTCCTGTGCTGATGCTGGTGTGGTGGGCAGCGCGGCTACAGAGCCGTCCCAATGGATTAGAATGACGAAATGCAAACTATTGCTGAGTTACCTGAGTTCATCAAGTCGTCACGCAAATTATTGGATGACGATGAGCGGCAAGATTTGATTCGGTATTTGTCTGAGCAACCCAAAGCGGGTGATTTGATTAAGCGAAATGAGTTGTCTGGTTTAGTTGCGTTATTAGTTGCTATTTGGAAGGATAAAAATAAATGAGTCGTGCATTTCAAAGTATCAAACAAGGTTTGCAAGAAGCCGTTGCGCATGCGCAAGGGTTAGCGCCGCAAACGCGCATCCACCGTCCTCGTGCCGTCGATGTGAAGCAGCTAAGAAGCAAAGTAGGTCTGACGCAAGAACAATTCGCCGCACGGTTTGGTTTTTCAACAGCGACGCTACGCCACTGGGAGCGCGGCGACCGAAATCCTCATGGCCCAGCTTTGGTGCTACTCAATGTGATTAATCACAATCCGCAAGTGGTGTACGAGGCGTTAGCGGCGTGATGCAAAACTAGAAGAAAAATTTAAATTCCATAGTCTTTCGCGTAGGCATCGCTTCTTTTCTTTGATTCAATCATTTCCCAGCAGCTAGCCGCTCAATCTTCAAACCTTTGGCAGTGCGCGGTGGAAAGCCCTTCCACGCGGCGGGATCAAAGTACGCCTCCATGCCCGCGTCGCTCTTCAAGTATTTACCAAGCCAAGCGGTCACGTAATGCTGCGACAGATTGTTCATGCGCACGTTATCCCACACGGCATCGATGTAGTGGTTCACCATTGTTGCGCCTGTCTTGGGGTCAACCGCTTGCGCTTCTAGCGGCGGCGGCATGGGCGCTCCCGCGTTGTGATTGGCGTTTTCAAAAGTAAGCAGCGTGCGGTCAACACCTGTGGCGGCTTGCCACGAGGTGCGGATGCTGTCATAGCCCGATACGTCGTCTACCGAGCCTGCCACAACCAGCATGGGCACTTGGATGCTCGCTAAGCTTTGCGCATCAAACACGCCGCGAATAGTGCCCCAAGGCGCAAACGCCACAATGGTTTTAATGCGCTTATCAAAACGCTCGCGCAGTGCGGCGCTGCCCGCCAAGTGCATGGCGAGCAAGCCATGCGGAACGGTCACAGGCGGCTCGGCAGAGTCAACCGCCTTTTGCGTCACGCCGCCGCCAGCGCTAATCAGCGCACCGTAACCGCCCATGGAGTAACCAACGATGGCGCTGCGATTGGTGTCAACTTGCCCGTACAAAAACGAAGTTGAATCTTGCGCAAGCTTTGCCATTGCATTCAAAACAAAGAGCTGATCGAGCGGTCGATTGACTAAGGTGGAGGAAAAACTATTGGCGCTCAGCGCGTCGTAAGTCGAATCTGCGTGATCAATCGACGCCACCACATAACCTTTGGAGGCAATGTTCTCCGCAATGGGCGAGAGCAAAAAGCGGTTACCAGGAAAGCCGTGCGAGATGATGACGAGCGGAAATCCAGCGCCCACGCTGCCAGCACTCGAAGCAGGCGTAGCAGACGCGGCAGGCGCGGCATCACGCACAGCACGCCCTTGCAGGCTGACTTCGGTTTTGCCATCGCGCACCAAGGCGCGAAGCGTGGTGTTGCCCTGCTTGTCGCCCGCGCCAGCTTGCGCGGGATACCAAACTTCTAGCGTGAGTGTGCGGTCGTAACGCGGCAGTGCCTCTGGTTTTGGCGTTTTCGGATCGATCTTGAGCACATCTATTTGGTTGGGATTGGTCACTTGGATGGTGCGCACGCCAACGCCGTATGCGCCATAAGCGGCAAGGGCTGGCGCATCGGCGCGGATGGTGTCGATGCGGTTTTGTGCCAAGGTTGTGGACATGGGCAATAGTCCTAAAGTGAAAGCGAGCAAGCAAGTCAAAAACGATTTCATAAACGTCTCCTCATTTATTGATAAGAATCAGCATGATATAGAACTCAGAGCGCGTTGCAAATCTTGCCCGTATTCTCTAAGCCTTATAAATACTGGCTTGCCAGCAGTATCTACCTCGGAAGCCTTATCCAGATTGGCTTCCAGCCTATCGACCTCTTCAAAATAGCCTTGGAGCGTGCGCGCATTTCCCGCGCCATCGACCAAGCGAGCGCGGCAATGCTCGTGCCACGCGGTCAGATCTTCAGCGTTCAAACTTTGGGGGAAATTGCGTGCGCGAAAGCGCCAAAAAACTTCATCGAGCCTAGGATCATCAAACGCAGGGGCGCGGCTACCTAGCTTGTCGGGCATGGTCATGGCCTGCTTGTGCAGCTGCGCCAGCGTTTGTCTGTCCGCGTCATTGATAAAGCCGTCATAGAGAGCTTCGTCCACATCGGGCGGCGCATCATCCTGACTGGCGGGGCGTTGAAACACCTCGCTCCACACAGCACTCATATCAGGCAAAGCCCTTGCTAGCTCTGCTTTTGCGAGGCATTGCGCTAAATCAATATGCCATTTTTCTTGCAGCGCAGGCGTGAGTGTTTTGAGGTTGCCCACCACAAACGGCGACTTGTTCAGATGCACCGATTTAATCGGCAAGCGCTTCACTTTTCCAGTCTCACCTTCTGGCAAATTTGGCAAATCTGGCAAATCGGCTTGCTTGGTAAAGATGCGCTCGCGTATTTGTTCGGGCCTAAGCTCCGCCAAGATGCTGGGTGCATCAGCATCGGCAGTCAAATCCCACGCAATGATTTCGTTTTTGTTGCTCGGGTGCGTGGCAAGCGGCCACATCACCGCCATGCAGCCGCGCTCCGCAGGAAACATACCGTTCACATGGATAAAAGGACGCGCATACAACTGCGTGGCGGGCAGGTGCAGCTCCTGCATCACACGGTCTTTTTTGTGCAGCGCCAAATAAAAATCAAACAACTTGGGTTGCAGCGTTTTAATCAACCGCGCCAGCGCAATCGTGGCACGCACATCGCTCAGCGCATCATGCGCGGCATCGTGCGCAATGCCGTTGGCAGCAGTTAACAGCTCAAGCCGAAAGCTAACCCGCTCCTCGCCTTGGTCATTCACCACCGTTGGCCAGTGGATGCCCTGGGGCCTAAGCGCATAAGTTGCCCGCACCAAATCGACCAGATCCCAGCGCCCACACTGATTGCGCCACTCGCGCGAATACGGGTCAATCAAATTACGCCAAAACAAATGGCGCGTTACCTCATCGTCAAACCGAATCGTGTTGTAACCCACGCCAATCGTGCCAGCAGCGCCTAGCGCCTCGTCAATCTGCCGCGCAAACCGAGGCTCAGGGATGCCGCGCTCAAGACAACGCTGGGGCGTAATGCCAGTCAGCAAACACGCCGTCGGGTCAGGCAAATAATCAAGCTGCGGCTGGCAATACAGCTCAATCGGCTCGCCCATTTCATTCAAATCCGCATCCGTGCGAATCCCCGCAAACTGCGCAGGGCGATCACGCCGCGTATGGAGACCGAAGGTTTCGTAGTCGTGCCAGAGAAAGGTGTGGGTGCTGGAGGTGTGCATTAATAAATCGCCTGATGGTCGCCTACGTTAAGCAAGATGATGCTGCCTTCGTGAATTTGAAATTCCAGTGTGATGCGATAAGACAGATGAATGGACACCGAATGCACGCCAGCGTGTTTGCCGCCCAGCGCATGAAGGCGTAGCAAGGGGTGATGCGGATTAGGGACTCTCTGCATAACCTCACTTCCGTTCGGGCTGAGCCTGTCGAAGCCAAAGTAAAACAAACACTTACCTTTCGACAAGCTCAGGGCGAACGGGTTATGCAGAGAGTCCCTAAGGGGCTGCGCGAGGGTTTATTCGCGCAGTCCCTCTTGAGCGCTGGGTTACGCTTGCCCATATTTTTGATTGAACACTTCATCGCTCATTGTGAGGAACAAGATGAACTCTATAAAAGCAACGAGTGCTGGAATAAATGTCCAGAAGAAAACAAGGTAAAGGATGCCCAACCCCACTTGACCAAGATAGAATTTGTGACCGCCGAAGGCTCCGAGAAAAAAAGCGAAAAGTGCGGCGGCAATCCTGCTTTTTCCATTTGATGTAACTGGACCAAGGTTTATTGTTGCTGATTGACCAATTTGTCGAACGCCACATTTTGGGCATATTTCCGCCTTAACCTTAATTGCAGCAGCACACTCGCTACAAAATTTCTCATCGATTGCTTTAGTTGCTAATTCACTCATAATTTCCCCCTTTGGTTGATGTTGTTAAAAAGCCTAACGTTTGAAGTCAACGCGTCGCCGTAGGCGATCCGCTGGAATGAAGGGTTAGATTACCGTTTGCGCCTCACGCGTTTTTGCGGCGAAGGTTGAGAAAAAGATATTTCTCCTGACTTGACTATGGCTTGCACGAGTGGCTGCATAGCCTTGGGATTGCTGAACACAAGCCTGATCAGCTCGCCTTGATCTATTGATTCGCCAGATTGCAGACGCATGATCAAATTCACTAGTTCGGGATTCTCCATGATCCCCATGATTGCCTGCATTTCCGGAGAGGTTTCTTCTGCCTTTTTGTAGTCTGGAAAGGCGTAGCCTGTAAGCTTGGCCAGTTCTTGGAAATGATTGTCCGGCCTCGTAGGCTCACGATCAAAATGATCGAAGCAACCTGCCAATTTTGCTGATAACTCTTTAAGGCCTGCCGTCGTATTTTGGTATGGGACATAGCGAAGATGCGCAATATCGAAAGGAACACGCGGCCCATCTTTGTCTTTGATGATGATAGTGCCAGTACGACATGCGTGCCTGAGACCTAACTCGTAGAAGACATTAGGGTTCGAAAATGTGACATCTGCGACCACATAGTTCGAGTGCATGAGACGAGTGATGATGTCGGTAGTCATCGTTCCTGGCAGAGAAACATCATCCGCTCGAATAACCTCCAATGAGGGTCGTGCTTTGAGAATGGCCTCCTTGATGAGATTGTCGTACTTGTTTCTGAGGCTTTCAGATGTGACCGTTGTATCGTCAACAATTTGCTCTCCAATTGCCATTATGACGAAGCAGGATTTGGCCGCCATAAACATCTCCCTTTTGTGGATTAGGTAATCTAACGTGCAATATGCGAAAACTTTGTCACATACATAAAATGATTTTTTCGCATATCACACCCTCTTTGAAAAACAATAATTAGCAAACAATTGTTTAGAAATTTAACATATCAAATCGCAAAATTTAAAATGACACATTTTCTGGTCATCATATTGCATCGACTGATACCAATTGTCACCTGCCGTTAAGCCTTGCAAATGGTCGCCACTTTTTTGAGTTTAATGTTTGAGCTTGCGCTGTGTGACCGTATTTTCTAACGACAAATAATTCCCGCCCTTCGGCTACGCCGCGAGCCTTCAATTCTTCGGTCAATTCGCCGCGAACGGAGATTGAACGCAAACGCTTTTCAATCCAAGCCTGCGGATAACCCTTCGCTTGATACAGCTCGCGGGCGCGGGCGCTTGCCAGTTCTGGGTTTAATAGCCCTTCGGTGTTGGCACAGTCTGTGATGCGTTGTTTGCCGTCTGGTGCTTCCAATTTCAACCCGTGACAAAACGTCACGGGTTGCCCACTATCTGCATTCAGTCGTTGCTTTAATTTGCGCCAATACGCCCCGCCAGTCAGTACAAAGCTATTGAGTCCCGATCTTGCTTTAAACCCTTCGAATTCGAGGGGTTTAAAACTTTGAATCTCACCCCAACCCCCGCACCAAATTAATCGCCTCTTCCACCCGCTCAACGCTGTGAATCGTAAGGCCTTCAAAATCCTTTTTTGCTGCGCCCTTGGGCATATTCGCTTTGGGCACGACGGCTACTGAAAAGCCCAGCTTCGCGGCTTCTTTTAGGCGTTCTTGTCCGCGTGGGGCGGGGCGGATTTCGCCTGCTAGGCCGATTTCGCCAAAGGCTAGAAAGCCCTTGGGTAGGGGCTTGCCGCGTAGGCTGGATGTAATGGCTAGCAGCACTGCAAGGTCTGCCGCAGGTTCTGTGATGCGCACGCCGCCTACTGCGTTGACGAACACGTCTTGGTCGGCGCACGCTACGCCTGCGTGGCGGTGTAGCACGGCAAGTAGCATGGCTAGGCGGTCGCGGTCTAGTCCGACTGAGAGGCGGCGCGGGCTTGCGCCGCCGCCATCGACTAGTGCTTGAATTTCGACGAGTAGCGGGCGCGTGCCCTCTAGCGTGACCATGACGCAGGAGCCTGGCACGGGCTCGGGATGCTGGCTTAGAAAAATGGCGCTGGGGTTGCTCACGCCTTTGAGTCCTTTTTCCGTCATGGCGAAAACGCCGATTTCGTTCACTGCGCCGAAGCGGTTTTTGATGGCGCGGATGAGGCGGAAGTTGGAGTGCGTGTCGCCCTCAAAGTAGAGCACGGTGTCCACCATGTGCTCTAGCACGCGCGGGCCTGCGAGTGCGCCTTCTTTGGTGACGTGCCCGACCAGCACCACGCCAATGCCCGTAGCTTTTGCCATGCGGGTGAGGTGCGCGGCGCATTCGCGCACTTGCGCCACCGAGCCTGGGGCGCTGGTGAGTTGATCGGAGTACATCGTTTGGATGGAGTCAATTACTGCGATGTTGGGTTGCTCGTGGTTGAGCGTGCTGAGGATTTTTTCTAAGCCAATTTCTGCCATCACTTGCACGCGCGAACCCACAATGCCTAGCCGCTTGGCACGCAGCGCCACTTGTGCGCCGCTTTCTTCCCCTGTCACGTACAGCGTCTTCAGCCCTGCGCGTTGCAGGCTGTCGAGCGCTTGCAGGAGCAGGGTCGATTTGCCGATGCCAGGGTCGCCGCCAATCAGTACCACGCCGCCCTCGACCATGCCGCCGCCCAGCACGCGGTCTAGCTCGTCAAGCCCCGTTGGCGTGCGGTCAAAGTCAGCGGCTTCAATATCGGCTAAGGCGACGAGCGCGGTGCTTGGCGCAAGCCCTGTGCGACCCGCCGCACCATAGCTGGCATGGCTTAGGCGATTTTTGGATTCGCTGGTTGCGGGCGGCGCGACGCTCTCGACCATGTTGTTCCAAGCGCCGCAGTGCGGGCACTTGCCCGCCCATTTGCTGGACGTGCCGCCGCAGTCGTTGCAGGTGAAGATGGTTTTGTCTTTCGCCATGATGGGGGCTACTTCCGTTCAGTCTGAGCCAGTTGAAGGCGGCATTTCGACAGGCTCAATGCGAACGGTATGGGGAGCAAACAACGGTATGGGGAGCAAACGATCAAGGGATGAGGAACAAGGGTTCATACAAACAATTTCCCCATTTCTGTCGCTCGCGCCGCAGCCGCTTGCATTGCGGCGACAAACTCGGCTTTGATGTTTGCGCCCTCCATGTGCTGAAGTGCCGCATAGGTCGTGCCACCTTTGCTGGTAACGCGCTCACGCAGCAAGGCCAAAGGCTCATTGGATGAGGCCGCCAGCGCTGTACTGCCTGCAAAGGTAGATGTAGCAAGGGCTCTAGCCTGTGCTTCGTTCAAGCCCATATCCAGTGCGGCCTGTAGCATAGCCTCTAAAAAATAAAACACGTAGGCAGGACCTGAGCCCGAAATGGCGGTGACGGCATCTAGTTTGGATTCGCTATCCAACCAGAAATGCTGACCCGTCACGCCAATGACCGCATCCACGCTGGCGCGATCGCCTCGGCTCACCCCCCCGCGTGCAAACAGTGCTGTGATGCCTTGACCAATCAGGGCTGGCGTATTGGGCATGGCACGCACAATGCGCTCGGTGCCCAGCCATTTTGCAATTGAGTCGCTCGTCACGCCCGCAGCAACGCTGAGGTGTAGCGCGTCCTTTGCACACGGCGCAACGGGCGCGGCCGCTTCTTTGAATGATTGTGGTTTGACCGCCCATACGACCACATCGCAGCTCGTCAAAGCCTTATCTGCCGCGGCCTGCGAGGCAATGCCAAAGGCTGCTTGGAGCTTGTCGCGCGTGGCCTCAAATGGCTCAACGACGGTGAACTGCGCGGCCGACATTCCCGCTTGGAGTAGTCCGCCAATCATGGCGCTTGCCATGTTGCCACCGCCGATAAAAGCGATGCGTTGTTTGAATTGAGTTAAAGTTTCCATCATGATTAGCAATTTGAGAATAACGTATGGACTATATCCTCGCTCTTGACCAAGGCACAACCAGCTCGCGGACTATTGTGTTTGACAGCACTGGGCAACCTGTTGCCAGTCACGCACAGGAGTTTGCTCAAATTTTTCCGCAATCGGGCTGGGTGGAGCATGATGCGAATGAGATTTGGCAAAGCCAATGGCAAAGCGCGTTGGCGGCTCTTCGGTCGTTGGCACGCACGCACGGCGAGGCCGCGCTGGATCAGGTTCGCGGCTTAGGGATCACCAATCAGCGCGAGACCACGCTGCTGTGGGATCGTGCAAGCGGCGAGCCGATTGCCAACGCCATCGTCTGGCAAGACCACCGCACGGCAGATCGCTGTGATGAGCTACGCAAGCAAGGCAAAGCGGCGCTGATCCAACAAAGGACGGGGCTGGTGCTGGATGCTTATTTTTCCGCAACCAAATTGGCGTGGCTGCTGGACAACGTACCCACAGCCAGAGTTCGCGCCGAGCGCGGCGAGCTGTGTTTTGGCACGATTGACAGCTGGTTAATCTATCAGTTGACCCGTGGCAAAGTTCATGCGACGGATGTGAGCAACGCCTCGCGCACGATGCTATTTAACATTCATACGCTCGCGTGGGATCCTACGCTGCTGCGCTTGTTCCGCATTCCCGACAGTGTTCTACCTAGCGTTGTCCCCAGCTCTGGCGTGCTGGGCGAAGTCGATGGCACGCTGCTTGCGCAAGCAGGTTTGAAGCGCAGTCTGCCGATTGCAGGCGTAGCAGGCGATCAGCAAGCCGCTACGTTTGGACAAAATTGTTTTGCGCCTGGAACGGCCAAAAACACTTACGGCACAGGCTGCTTTATGTTGATGAACACGGGCACGACGGCGGTTGCATCGAACCATCAATTACTCACCACAATTGGCTGGCAAGCCAAGCTGGATAAGCCTTCCCGGCCTGCCTATTGCTTGGAAGGCTCGGTATTTATGGGCGGCGCAACGGTGCAGTGGCTGCGCGATGGTTTGCAAATCATCAGCAAAGCCTCCGATGTAGAGGCACTGGCTGCCAGCGTGACGGGGGTGGATGATTGTTATTTAGTCCCCGCATTTTCTGGACTGGGCACGCCCTACTGGGATGGCTTTGCGCGTGGCACGCTGGTTGGCATGACGCGCGGTACGACGCGAGCGCACATTGCACGCGCGGCGTTAGAAGCGATTTGTTTGCAAAGCGCGGATGTGTTTAGCGCGATGCAGGCGGACTCTGGCATTGCACTGTCTGAGCTGCGCGTTGACGGGGGCGCAACGGCGAACAATTTGCTAATGCAATTGCAAGCCGATGTGCTGGGTGTGCCCGTGCTGCGCCCTCGGGTGACGGAGACAACGGCGCTTGGCGCGGCTTATTTGGCGGGGCTTGCCGTGGGGGTGTGGTCGGACGCGGTAGAGCTTGCCGAGCAGTGGGCGGTTGATCGGCGCTTTGAACCCGTATGGTCGGATACCGAACGTGCGCGTAAGCGTGAGCGTTGGCAAGAGGCGGTTGAACGCAGTCGCGCTTGGGCTAAAAAATGACGCATTCAACATCGCACGTACCGTTGTCTCGTGAACAATCTTTGGCAAGGCTGCAAGCCCACAAACGCTTTGATGTCATCGTGATTGGCGGTGGCTCCACAGGGCTGGGGGTGGCGCTAGATGCGGCGGCGCGTGGCTTATCGGTGGCGCTGTTTGAGTCGCATGATTTTGCGTCGGGCACGTCGTCGCGCTCGACCAAGCTGGTACACGGCGGCGTGCGCTACTTGGCGCAGGGGCATATTCCGCTGGTGCGTGAGGCGCTGCGCGAACGCAGTCGCCTGCTGGCTAACGCGCCGCACAACGCGCACTCGTTGCAATTTGTGATGCCCAGTTTTCGGTGGTGGGAAAAGCCTTTTTATGGCGTGGGGCTGAAGGTCTACGATGCGCTGGCAGGTTCGCATGGCTTGGGTGCTACCGAGTTTTTATCCCGCCAAGAAACTGAGCGAGCCTTGCCTGGCGTGCGCTCGCAAGGTTTGTCGGGCGGCGTGCGTTATTTCGACGGTCAGTTTAACGATGCGCGCTTAGCGATTGATTTGGCGCGAACAGCGGCAAGTCTGGGGGCGATTGTTTTGAACTATTGCCGCGTTGCTGAACTCATCGAAGACGCGGGGCAAGTGGTTGGCGTGCGCGTGGTGGATGTGGAGACGCAGCAAAGTTATGCGGTGCAAAGCGGCTGCGTGATTAACGCGGCGGGTGTTTGGGCGGATGCTTTGCGGGGGGTGTCTCAGCCATCTGCGCATCAAGCGCCGCCAGCCAAGTTGGTTGAGCCTAGCCGAGGTGTGCATCTGGTGGTGAGCCGCGACTTTATGCCGACCGATACCGCGATGATGATTCCTAAAACGCGCGATGGTCGCGTGCTCTTTCTGGTGCCTTGGCAGGGACATTTAATTCTTGGCACAACCGATACGCCTGTGACAAGCGCACCCCGCGAGCCTGAGGCTGATCAAGCCGAGGTGGATTTCATTTTGAGCGAAGCGGCGCATTATTTAAAGCGCCCACCCACTCGCGCCGATGTACTGAGCATTTGGGCGGGACTGCGTCCATTGGTGCAAAGCGCGGCGGCAGCAGGTAGCACCAAATCGATTAGCCGCGAGCACACGATTGAAGTCGCCGCCAATGGTTTGCTCACCGTGGTGGGCGGCAAGTGGACAACCTACCGCGCGATGTCAGAGGATGTGCTGCTTCACGCGATAGCCGCCAAGCTGTTGCCAGCGGGAACTTGTGCGGCCTCGGTCACGGCAGATTTGCCCATTTTGGGCGCGGATAGTCCTTGCAATACAGCTGATTTGACGGCTGTGCTTGACCCAAGTTATGTGCAATTTGCGGTTGAATATGAATTTGCACGAACGATTGAAGATGTGCTTGCGCGACGATCTCGCGTCTTATTTTTGGATGCTAAGCGAGCCGAGAAGTTAGCGCCCGCTGTCGAAAATGAGCTTATTAAAAAAGGTTTAATGACTTCCGATTTGCCTTCGTTTGTGCGATTGACTCAGCAATATCAAATGTGTCCGTAAAAAAGGATAGCAAAAAGGCTACAATCGCGCGCCTCTTGGCTTTATTCGCCGTTATTGAAACCTTGGTTCCCAACATGAAAACTCCTGCTAAAGCAACTAAAAAAGTCGCCCCTGCTAAAAAAACGCCACCCGCTAAAAAAGCAGTCGCAACGAAAAAAGTAACGGCTACCAAAGCTACTAAAGCTAGTAAAGTTACCAAAGCTATCAAAGCTGTTAAAGCTATTAAAGCGCCCCCCGCTAAAAAAGTAGCAGTCGTTCAAAAGCCAACGCCAACAAAAAAAGAAGGGCCCGTGGTCAAGCCAGTAACGCCCAAGGCTGCTGCGGTCGTGGTAGCTGAGCCTGCCGTGAAGCCGCCCAAAGCACGCAAAGGTGCGGATAAAAATTATGTGGCGCCGCCAACGGCCGTGCAAGTGCAAACATCCGCCAAATTGGTGCATACGCCCACATCGATGGGGCAAGCGCTGAACCCTGCGGTCATTCCCGCAGCGATTAAAAAGAACACCAAGCTGGTGAACAACTGGAAAACGAAAAAACCGTTTGAGTTAAGCGATGCCGAAGTGATTGCAATGCCTGATGAGGAGTACATGAACAAGACTCAGCTCGCATTTTTTAAATATAAGTTGACCGCGCTGCGCGATAGCGTGCTTAAAAATGCCAGCGATACGGCAGAGACTTTGCGGCACGATACGGTGGTTGTGCCTGATCCAACGGATCGAGCCACGATTGAAGAGGAGCACGCGCTAGAGTTGCGAACCCGTGACCGTGAGCGCAAACTCCTTAAAAAAATCCAACAATCGCTCAGTCGCATTGAGCAAGATGACTATGGTTATTGCGACGAGACGGGCGAGCCCATTGGGGTGAGTCGCTTAATTGCTCGACCAACGGCAACGCTGTCGCTGGAGGCGCAACAACGCCGCGAATTGAAGCAAAAAATGTTTGGTGATTAATGTCACTTGAACTCAAACAACACGCCGATCTTGTACGGCATCGTGAGTTCAATGCATTACGCCAATTGATGCAAAGGCGGCAGCCGCAAAAGCGGGATGGTCATGCTGAAGAGGTGGATGCGACAGAGAATCGCTTTGAGTCCACACAGGCGCTCGATCAAATTCATTCGTTAGAAACACAAATGAGCCACCAGTTGCGTACCCCTACTTCGGTGGCAGCCACAGATTTCGCGCATACACACATCATGGCGTGGCAAGTGGCACCCACGCAAACATCGATAGACCTTCCCACGACACCCACGCTGATTGAGGCGGCTAATTATTTTGCGCATGACCAAGTGACGCAGGCGCAGGTCTGTTTAGAGCAGGCTGTGAGCGGACAAGGTGCTTTTCATGACCACATTCCTGCATGGCTGACCTTATTGGATTTGTACCGAGCATCGAATCAACCTGATTGCTTTGAAGTGTGTTCACTGGATTTTTCGATTCGCTTTGGACGCTCCGCACCGCCTTGGTTGTCATTCGTGCATCAGGCCGATCTGGCGGGGCGCGAGCGGGCGTTAATCCAAGCACTGCTATCCAACAGCGATCAGTTGAGTTGGACGGCTCCGATATGTTTGGCGCGTGATGACATCTTGGCACTGAGTGCGCTGGTGCAACAAGCCCACCTTACAGCCCCGCACCGCATGACGCTTGACTTTAGTCATTTGGTGAAAATGGATGTGAATGTGTGGCGTGAGTGGCACGCGCTGCTGAATCAATTGGCTCATTTGCCGCTGCACTGCACAATCCGCAGCGCTGCAGCGCTAGAGTCCATGTGGGTGGACACTAGCGCCGAGGCGATGTTGGCGCATTTGGCGTTTTTGCGTTGTCAAAATCGTGCCGAAGCTTTTGAAGAGTTGGCGCTTCTTTATTGCGAACAATATGAAATCTCTCCGCCCGATTGGACCGCGCCTTTGTGCCGTTTTGCTATGGAAGATGGGGCACCTCCATCGGCTACTGCTGCTACGGCTACTGCTACGCCTAAGCAAGCGCCCTCCATGCCTGAGCTTTTTGGGGTACACCAAGGTGAACAGATTGAGCGCGTCTTAAACAAATTTGTTCTTACAAAAGGACTGGTCATACGCTGCGACCGTTTGCTTCGCTGCGACCCCGAAGCAACGGCAGCGTTGGTTAAATGGGTAGAGGCAAGCAAACCGTTAGCGCCTCAAATAGAGTTCAAAGATGTGCATCGTCTGATTGCGCTTTACTTTTTAGACCAAGGTTTGGATCAGCAAGCCAAAGTGACGATTCGCAAAGATTAAATGAAAGGTAAGCACCCACCATGTCACTAGACCCCAACCACCACCGCGCCGACAGTATGTACGGCACAACGATTTTGAGTGTGCGCCGTGAGGTGACGAACAGCGCGGGCGAAAAACAATGGCAAGTGGCGCTAGGTGGTGATGGACAAGTCACGCTTGGCAGCATCGTTATTAAATCAACGGCGCGAAAAATTCGCCGCTTGCATCACGACAAAGTGCTGGCGGGTTTTGCGGGCGCTACATCCGATGCGTTTACGCTATTTGAGCGCTTTGAGGCGAAATTAGAAAAGCACCAAGGTCACTTGGTGCGTGCGGCGATTGAGCTAACCAAAGATTGGCGTACCGACCGTGTGCTGCGCCGCTTAGAGGCCATGCTGGCGGTGGCAGATAGCACGGCATCGCTTGTCATCACAGGTAATGGCGATGTGCTAGAGCCTGAGCACGGCATCGTGGCGATTGGCTCGGGCGGTGCTTATGCGCAAGCAGCGGCCAAAGGCTTGCTGGATAACACCGAGCTCTCGCCATTTGATATCGTTAAAAAATCCCTCACCATTGCGGCGGATTTGTGCATCTATACCAATCACAACCACCTCATCGAAACGCTCTAACCATCATCCCCGCGAAGACGGGAGTTTATTTCCGCTCAATCATGTCCCATCTCACCCCACAACAAATAGTCGCTGAGTTAGATCACAACATCGTTGGTCAAAATGCCGCCAAGCGAGCGGTCGCCATTGCCCTGCGTAATCGCTGGCGCAGAAGCCAAGTCGAGGGCGATCTGCGGCAAGAAATTACGCCTAAAAATATCCTCATGATTGGCCCCACAGGCGTTGGGAAAACGGAAATCGCTCGTCGCCTTGCCAAGCTAGCGGATGCGCCATTTATTAAGGTGGAAGCCACCAAATTTACCGAAGTGGGCTATGTTGGTAAAGATGTCGATAGCATCATTCGCGACTTGGCAGATATTGCGATGAAGCAAGAGCGCCAAGCTGCCATGCTGCGTGTGCAAGCAAACGCGGCGGAGATGGCTGAAGAGCGTGTGCTGGACATTTTGGTGCCGCCCGCGCGAACCGAGCACAAGGGCGATTTTGGGCTGGGGTCGAGCACACCTACGCCCAAAGTTGATGACAACACGGCACGCGCCAATTTCCGTAAAAAGCTGCGCACAGGTGAAATGAACGACAAAGAGATTGAAGTCGAAGTTCATGTGCATCAACCGCAGCTCGTCGAGATCATGGGCCCCGCAGGCATGGAGGACATGGCCGATCAAATTAAAGGCATGTTCTCTCAAATGAATGAGGGGCGCAAAAAAACGCGCAAGATGAAAATTGGTGATGCGTTAAAGGTGCTAGCCGATGAAGAGGCTAGCAAGCTGGTAAATGACGACGACATCAAAACCACCGCGCTGACCAACGCGGAACAAAACGGCATTGTGTTTATTGATGAAATTGACAAAGTTGCAAGCCGTAGCGAGTCGGGTAGCGCAGAAGTATCGCGCCAAGGTGTGCAGCGCGACTTGCTGCCGCTGGTCGAAGGAACCAGCGTCTCAACTAAACACGGCATCGTCAAAACCGATCACATTTTGTTTATCGCCAGCGGCGCGTTTCACTATAGCAAGCCCAGCGATTTGATTCCAGAACTGCAAGGCCGCTTCCCCATTCGCGTTGAGTTGCAATCCTTATCGGTTAAGGACTTCGAGGCGATTCTCACCAGCACGCACGCATCGCTGACCAAGCAATATCAGGCGCTGCTGGGCACTGAAAACGTAACGTTAGCGTTCACACCTGAAGGCATCACACGCCTTGCCAACACAGCGTTTGAGGTGAATGAGCGCACAGAAAACATTGGCGCAAGAAGACTCTCCACCGTAATGGAGCGGCTACTAGATGAGGTCAGCTTTGATGCCGCCAATCTAGGCGGTCAAACCATCACGATTGATGCGGCGTATGTGGATGGCAAGCTCAAAGAGCTGTCTAAGAACGAGGACTTGTCGCGGTATATTTTGTAGATCAACGAGCGAATGTTAATTCCCTCTGGACCTCTTAAAAATTTGAATCACCTCTTTTGCCAAAGCAAGCCAAGGACTGTAGTCATCACTTGCCTTGGCAGCGTTAGCTTCAGGTGTAAATAAATAACGTAACAATGCCAGTGAGAGTAAGACTGGAATAATACTGAGAACAATCATGGCAATTGTTTTTTCATGTGCAACCAAGCCATGCCCAATGCATCCAACAACGACACCAAGAAAAGCTAAGAAAGCTACAACTGCGAAAAAACAAATGCCATAAAAAGCAATTCGTCTTTGTTGATAGCGTTGTCTCCCCCAAGGGAGTGTTTGGTTGATTTCGTTACGCAGTGGCGCTGTTAAATCGCCGCCCTGCAAGTCAGTCGTTATCGCTGTCACTTCAGGCACGGTTGATTACTCCTAACTTTTCTAAACGAAACCGCATCGCCACTTCGGACACTTGAAAAGTTTGCGCCAAATTTTCAATTGTCAGTGGCAAAAGTTTTGTCATGGCATATTCAATTGCTGTGTGTGGCATTAAAAGCTCGGCAGCAAATCTATTCGCACCAACTTCAGCAGGGTCATAGTTTTGCGTTGAGAATGCAGCACGGCTATCGTCCCTATACGACAGCCCATGTCCTAAAGCGTGATGACCTAACTCGTGCGCCAGAGTAAAGCGTTGGCGGACGAGACTGTGCGTGCTGTTGTAGCGGATCAATGCTGGCGCGCCTTGATGACTAGGGGTGTAGTCACCTGAGAAGCTGTCTGGTACATCTTGAGGAAGACACTCCAACCGAATTCCCGCTCTCCGTGCTATCAAGAATGGATCGATGGGAATTGATCCATTACTCCAGTATTGATTGAGGAAGAATTGTGCATTCATGCTTAAATCATACCAGCACCCGCTCAATCCCGCCGCTATTAGCCGCTTGCACATAATCAGGCATCCAATCTTTGCCCAAGATGTGATTGGCCATTTCAACCACGATGTAGTCGGCCTCTAGCAGGCCGGTTTTTAAGTCGTCTTGATAGCGATTGAGTCCCATCAAGCAGCTTGGGCAGGAGGTCAAAATTTTGACATTGCCTTGCGCAGGAACGACAGCCGAATCGCGCAATTGCGCCTCGCCTTTGCGAATCTCTTGTTCTTTGCGAAAACGTATTTGCGTCGATACATCGGGGCGCGACGAAGCCAAACCGCCACTCTCGCCGCAGCAGCGTTCGCTCTCGACTACGTTTGCGCCCACTAAGCTTGTCACCGTTTTCATGGGCGCTTGCAGTTTCATGGGGCTGTGGCAGGGATCGTGGAAAAGATACGCGCCTTGCTGACTCGCGTTCAGCGTGATATTTTTTTCTAACAAATATTCGTGAATATCGATGATGCGCGAGCCTGGAAAAATCTTGTCGAATTCGTAGCTTTGCAATTGGTCGTAGCACGTCCCGCAGCTCACCACCACGGTTTTGATATCCAGATAGTTCAGCGTGTTCGCCACGCGGTGAAACAGCACGCGGTTGTCGGTGATGATTTTGTTGGCCTTGTCGAATTGCCCACTGCCTTTTTGTGGATAGCCACAGCACAGATAACCTGGTGGCAACACGGTTTGCACGCCTGCGTGCCACAGCATGGCCTGCGTGGCAAGTCCGACTTGGCTAAACAAGCGCTCCGAGCCGCAGCCTGGAAAGTAGAACACCGCTTCCGATTCTGTCGTTGTCGTTCGCGCGTTGCGAATGATTGGCACGTAGTCCGAGTTTTCAATATCCAGTAGCGCCCGCGCTGTACGTTTGGGCAAGCCTTTTGGCATTTTTTTATTGACGAAATGAATCACCTGTTCTTTGATTGGGGGCGTGCCTAGCGTAGCGGGTGGTGCTTTGGTTTGCTGCTTTGCCAATGCCTTGAGAACGCGGTTGCCAAGGCGCTGCGCCTTAAAGCTCCAATGCACCAGCGTGTGTCCAATGCGAATCGCTCTGGGACTGAGCGTGCCAATAAACCACGATTGAAACTTCGCCGCTGGGCGGAAGCTACGCTGCCCCATTTTGCTGAGCAAGTTGCGCATATTCATCGATACATCGCCAAAGTCAATATCCACGGGGCATGGCGTGAGGCACTTGTGACACACCGTGCAGTGATCGGCTACGTCCTCAAACTCTTTCCAGTGTTTGAGTGACACACCGCGCCGCGTTTGTTCCTCGTACAAAAACGCTTCGACTAACAGCGAGGTTGCCAAAATTTTGTTGCGCGGGCTATACAGCAAATTGGCACGCGGCACATGGGTCGCGCACACGGGCTTGCATTTGCCACAGCGCAAGCAATCCTTCACGCTGTCGGCAATTTGCCCAATATCGCTTTGTTGCATGATGATGGACTCGTGCCCCATCAGGCCAAACGATGGCGTGTAGGCGTTGGTCAGATCGGCAACCAGCTCCGTTCGGGCTGAGCCTGTTAAAGCCTTTTTCACAAACCCGCCTGCAAGCTCAGGGCGAGCGGCTCTTAAAAGTTTGCCTTTATTGAATCGGCCCTCTGGGTCAATGCGTTGTTTGTAATCGGCGAAAGGCTTGAGTTCCGCATCGCTTAAAAACGCGAGCTTGGTGATGCCAATGCCATGTTCGCCCGAGATGACACCATTCAAGCTACGCGCCAGCACCATAATCCGCGCGACCGCATGATGCGCCGTTTGCAGCATGGCGTAGTCATCCGAATTGACAGGAATGTTCGTGTGTACATTGCCATCCCCTGCGTGCATATGCAGCGCAATCCAGACTTTGCCTTTGAGCACGCGCTGATGTATCGCGTTGCATTCCGCAAAGATGGCAGCATTGCTCGCACCGGCAAAAATAGCGGTCAGCGGCGCTTTGATTTGCGTCTTCCAGCTGGCACGCAGCACATGCGTTTGCAGGTCAACAAAATGCGTATCAATCTGCGTAAGCCACTCTTGCCACTCGGTACGCACCTGCGCAATCAAGCTCATCGCCTGCTCCGCATGATCGCTGTCAACACTTGTCAAATAGCCCAGCAGCTCATCGCACAGTTTGATTTTGTTGGCCAACGAGAGTTCGATATTGATGCGCTCAATGCCTTCGGTGTACTCGCCCATGCGCTCAAGCGGAATCACCACGTCTTCGTTAATTTTGAAGGCGTTGGTGTGCTTGCTAATGGCGGCGGTCTTTTTGCGATCTAGCCAAAACTTCTTGCGTGCCTCGGGAGAAATGGCCACAAAGCCTTCACCCGCGCGGCTTCCCGCAATGCGTACCACTTCGGATGTGGCGCGTGCCACAGCATCCGCGTCGTCGCCCGCAATGTCGCCAAACAGCACCATCTTGGGCAAGCCCGAGGCAGAGAGGGTTGCGCCTTTTTTACTCTTGGTCGCGTAGCCCACCGCTTTTAAATAGCGATCATCCAAATGCTCCAAGCCCGCGAGCACCACGCCCGTGCGCTTGGCTTCTTCAAACATAAAGTTTTTGATATCGACGATGCTAGGCACGGCATCTTTGGGATTGCCAAAAAACTCTAAACACACCGTGCGCGTGTGCGCAGGCATTTTGTGAACAATCCAACGTGCAGAGGTAATGAGTCCGTCGCAGCCTTCTTTTTGAATGCCAGGCAAGCCTGCTAAAAACTTATCCGTGACGTCTTTGCCAAGACCTTCTTTGCGAAAGACGGAGCCAGGAATATCCAGCCGCTCGGTGCGCAGCGGTGTTTTGCCATCGGCTTTCAAGTATTGCAGCTCAAAGCTGGCAACGGGCGCATCGTGAATCTTGCCAAGGTTGTGCTGAAGGCGCGTGACCTCTAACCACTCTGCGCTGGGCGTGACCATGCGCCAGCTAGCCAAATTGTCCAGCGCCGTACCCCACAGCACTGCTTTTTTACCGCCCGCATTCATGGCGATATTGCCGCCAATGCAAGAGGCTTCGGCCGATGTGGGATCGACCGCAAACACATAGCCCGCCGCTTCAGCCGCATCGGCCACGCGCTGCGTGACTACGCCGGCTTCGCTCCACACCGTTGCCACGTCTTTATCAACGCCAGGCAAGCGGCGCATCTCTACCGCGCTCATGGCTTCTAATTTTTCGGTATTGATCACGACCGATTTCCAGGTGAGCGGAATCGCGCCGCCCGTATAGCCCGTTCCGCCGCCGCGCGGCACGATAGTGAGCCCTAGCTCGATGCAGCCCTTCACCAGCGCCGCCATCTCCGCCTCAGAGTCAGGGCAGAGCACCAGCAGCGGGTATTCGACGCGCCAATCGGTGGCATCCGTGACGTGGCTCACGCGCGAGAGTGGATCGAACTTGAGATTGTCTTTGGCGGTGAGTTTGCCAAGCACCTTGGCGGTTTGTTTGCGCAGTTTGGCAACGTTATCAAAGGCTTCATCAAACGCTTCAACAAGGCGTTTGGCAGCGGTGAGTAATTGGCCGACTTCGGCATCGCGTTGTTTCGCTGACAAGTCTAGTGCGTGCGGTGTACGGCGCTTTTCTATTTCACTCAAGCGATGCTTGATCGCATCGACCAAGAGTCGCCGCCGCTTGGGGTTGTCGAGTAAATCGTCTTGCAAATACGGATTGCGCTGCACGACCCACACATCACCCAGCACCTCGTACAGCATCCGCGCCGAGCGACCCGTGCGGCGCTCGCTGCGCAGATCGTTCAGGATGTCCCAAGCTGGACGACCGAGCAATCGAATGACGATTTCACGATCAGAAAAGCTGGTGTAGTTGTAGGGAATTTCGCGCAGTCGCGGCGCGGACGGTTCTAAATCACTCATGCGCTTGATTATCGCAGTGCAGCCTCTGATAGCGCAGACAACATCCAGTCAACCATCTAGCATCACAAATGCTTACCTTAATCGATACTCGACATTGAGTACAAACACCTTTATTTTTGGCTTGCAAGACGCGCTCAAGTGTGCTGTCAGTCGCTGTTGAAGCTCTTGTGATGTGAGGGCACGTTTACCGCCGTCTTTGGGATTGCTTTGATATTGGGTGTCTCGGCCAAACCATAAAACTAAGTAGATGCCATAACCTTGTGCCAATGGGTCAATGGCATATTTTTTTGCCAATTGGGTTTCAGCTGCTGACCATAAGTCAGAGTGCTGGGCGCGTTTTATTTCGATAGGTAGTACGCATTTATTTTGATAAGACACTTTCAGGTCTGCTCTGCTGCTGCGTGTTTGCTGAGCTTCAGGGCTTATTTGGACATGGTGCTGCTTCGCTAACTTCTCTCTCAATCGGGTCAGCAATACATCGCGGCACCACTCTTCCACCCTTGGGGTGGTACAAGCGCCCTGCTCCTCATTCCAAAATTGCTGAAACTGATTGTCATCACCACCTTGAATGTCTTTCTGAATATCTTGCAAGTAATGCAGCACCAACTCTTGTAAATCTTGCACATGAGCAGGGGCTTGATGACGCAATAGCGCGGCTGCATCTTGTACGGATAAAAAGCGAAAGTCTCCTTCACGCAATCGCTCGGCTAACGCCGCTTGGGCAATCCCCAGCAAATATTGCAGTTTGCTTTGTAAATGGGGCTGCATTTGCAAATAATCCAATACGGCTTTGGCTTGCAAAGTGCCAATATTGACAATTTGATTAATCCAACCCTGCACGCATCTTGCATTCCTGATTGCATCCGTTACTACATAAACACCTCCCTCACTAAGGTGCTCAAATTGAGCGTGAGGGGTCAAAAGTTCAATTAATTTTTGTTTCACCAAAAGCGGCCAATCAAGCGCCGCAAATTTAAGACCTCGCTCACGCAGTGAATCGCCGTTTAAGGTCAAAATGTTTTGAGCGCGGACTTCAGAAGTTCCAATATGAGTCAATAATTTTTTTTCGTATTTTTTTGCATCTAATAAGCTTGCCGTCGCAAGCCACAAAGTTTTTTGCGTTTCGTCTAAGCTGCGTTGTTTTAATTTGTTTGTGCAAATATCTAAAGTAGAGTCTGGAAGAAGAAGTACGCCAACTTTAAGCAACTCAGCAAGCGAGCTTGTGCATTGTTCTTTGCTGGCTCGCACAGGAAAGCCTTGTAGTAAGCGCGGCACCACGGCAATGGCTAAATCCTTGTGATCGGCATTAGCTCGCAAGTCATAAAGCGCGGTCACATGATCTGTCTTGGTACGAAATGCCGACAGCACATACGCCGTGTACACATCTGCCACCTCCTGCGCACGTGTACGAACTACGTAATGCCACCATTGGGGCGTTGGGTGACAGCCATCAATCAACCAAAAAGCCGCCATTTTTTGTATGGCAGCCTCTTGCAATTTGTCAATTTCGGCATGACCTTTGGCATAGCGCAAGTCCATGCCAAGCAAACAAGCTTGGCGGACAGGGTGTTCTTTGCTTTTAATCGCTAGTGCAATAACTTCATCGACTGAAGGTAGGTCTATGCGCTCTGGACATAGCGGCAATCCTTGTTTTGCTGCTTCATATACAGCGTCGCCATTTTCAAAAACGGCACTCATCCGCTCTCTAGGACTCTCGCCTGTACTTTCCCACATACGCCCTCCCCACACCATAGCGACGTTGTACATCACGTTAACTGGTGCCGTGCCAGTTTGAATGCTTGCAAGATGCGGCATAACATGGCGTGTCCATTCGCTTTTGCGCTGCGCTTGTTCGCTTTTGCGCTGTGCTTTTTTTGCCTCATCTTCAACTTTGTGTTTATGCTGACTCAGTCGCCAATGATCGGTTGGATCAAATGGACAAAATGAAAGCGCCTCCAGCATGACTTGTCGCGCGGGTGAATGGGCGGCCCACTGCTGATAATCTTCCCAAATTAATCCACCTTCGTTTTTGGACCACCAGTGTTGCAAAGATCGGTTCAAGCAAGCATTGATGAGTGGATCGTTTGCGAGATGCTCGGTTTGCTGTAGATACCAAACAGCCAGGTCTGGTGGCGCGTCCACTCCGTCTAAAACCCTGCATAGCGTCCAATATCCTGTATTCCACTGATTGAGTGTTTGACAGCGCCCAATCCACTCTAAAAGTAAGCCCTTGTAGCGATCTGGATGCGCGCTGAGCCATGCGGCAATGGTTTCTTGACTTTCTTTTTCTCGTGACCAGATCCGCCACTCTCCAAAGCCCAGATGTAGCCAGTCAAACAATTCAGCATCTGTCAAATCATCGCCTGATTGTTGAAGCGCGAGCGGCAACACGTCGTTCAATATTCGGGGTAGTAGTTCAAGTTCATGGTTGGGGTTAATAAACCCCTCTTGGGGGATCAAATCCTGCAAACGTCGCATCAGCAAATGTGCCTTGTTATCCTTAACGCTAGTTAAAAATGTGTATCTCCAAAAACTGGGATAGTTGCCATAATTCAATCCATTTTTTGGTGTACGCAAAAACCTTAATACCTGCGCTGTGTCTACGAATGTCGGATACAACTTTGACAATAAATTACCGAGTAAGTCGTCGTCGGGATCATTGATAGCACCGCGTGCAATGTCTTCGAGTAATTGCAACTTCATTTCTTTGGTGACCGTCGAAATTTCAAGCCACGCATTAAGAGCAAGGCCTTTGCCATTTGTATAAAACTTGTCTTTGTCTGTTATTAACTGATACAGCGTATCGCGCAATTCGCGCATTGGATGTGGATGTGCATATGGCAGTGCGTACAAAAGCGCAATGCCAAGTGTTCGGTCACTTTCAGTTGCTGTAGTTTTTAAAGCGCTGATTAATTCTGGAATGAGTTGTTGGTCAATCAATCCTGCAAAGCGCCTTGCATTGTCATGAAGTGATGCCCAATAGCCCCAAGGGTTAAGGCTAAAAATCTGCTTCAGTAAAGTCAAAATCGAACGCTTGTCGGTTAGTGGCATCTGGCTAATGTCGCCGTAAGTAATCACGGCTAATACGTCAGCTTGCAATAAATGCGAACGCGCCTGTTCACTGCAATCTGCTAGCCACGCATACAGACCACGCAAGCCTGACACCACTGCGCCGTCCCTGCCTAGCAAAGCGCTTTGCAAACGTGACAACGGCAAGCGAGATTGAGCTAATTGCTTGCTCAGCCATCTTGCGGCTAGGTATTCCGCAACCGATCGGTGGGCAGGAATCACTCTTTCTGCGCTGTCTCCATTAGGGCGAAAAAATTTGCTACCTAAAGCCTGTTGTATGGCTGGTTGTGAAATTCCCCATTCATTTGCATTCGCAGACTCAACAGATATGTCTTCTGTTAAAAAATAATGTGAACTCCTTCGTTCACGATCAAGCGCAACACCAACTTGATCTGCCAGCAAAAGAATAGCCATGACATACCCAGCCGCATCTACGGTCTCTTCGGCATTACAAAATTTTTGAGTACGCCTTGCATCGCGATATCGCTTATTAGACTCTTCTGCCATTTGTAAACAAGCAAGCTCATAGATGCCTTTGCGTGATGTTGGCCATGATTGACCTTCTTGCCTAACAGCTGTAACCAAAAGCTCAATCGTTTGTGGGTTGTCCAGCAACTCTGTGATACCAGCTTCTTGCGCCCGCTTTATAAACGCGGATGGATTAGCTACCCCTAAGTTAGACAAAAGCTCTTGCTTCTCTTCAAGCGTAAATGCGAGTAACTGCAGTTCAATGGGGGGGGAGCCTAGTACACCACTCAAGTTTTCTTTGTCGCTTTCGCCGCGCCAATCTGCCACGCGACAAGCCAAACGAAACTGCGGAGATTGCAACTGCCTTAAGCGATGTTTAACTTCATGCAGCGTATGACCCAGACCACTTGCGCGTATTTCGTCTAATCCATCTAAAAATAAAACCTTACCGCGTAATGTCTCATCAATTTCACCAGCGATGAAGTCAGCCACCGTGCGAAAAATGCCTTGGCAGGCTGTTGCCTCCATTTGCAAGGCTACCGATTTACCAGCGCCAGGCTCACCTAAAAGCACCCACGCAGGAGCGGAGCGAAAGCTCTCTAAAGTCTTTTGCGATTCATTTCCTAACCTGTTGTCTACAGATTTTTCCTCGCTTGCTTCACGCGCAAGTAATTGGCTGACACGGCGCGGAAAATAATGAATGTCCATTACTGTGCCAGCCAATCATTTGCTGAACGCGACAAAAATTCTGGCAGTCCGATACCTTCTGCGCCAACAATTAAAACTTTTGCCTTTGGAAAGGTTTGAATAAACATTTGCATCCCTTTGGCATTTTTTATTTTTCTACCACTTTTAACTTCGATGCCCAAAACACGCCGACCATCTGTCAAAACAAAATCAACTTCGTTTGCGCCATCATTCCAGTACCAAATCGTGCAAAGCTCGCTAGCTGTATTGATGAGATGTGCCCCTACGGTACTCTCAACCAATCTTCCCCAATAAGCCCTGTCGGCTTTCGCTTCTGCAAAATAATAGCTTGCCTGCGCACTAACCAATGCCGTATTGAGTACGTTTAGTTTTGGCGGAGAGGCTCTTTGCCGCGTGGTGCTGGGCGTATATTTAGATAAACCCGTGATAAATCCAGCTTGCCCCAAAAGCGTTAGATAGTGCGTGAGTGTAGTAGTGTTGCCAGCGTCATGTAGCTGTTGCAATAGCTTGGTGTATGCATAGATTTGTCCCGAGTATGCGCAGCCTAGCTCAAATAAGTTTTTAAGTAGTGCAGGCTTATCAACTCGCGTTAATTGCAAAATATCCGTATCAATTGCTGTTGCTATTAGCGATGAGCGCACATAGCTACGCCAGTCGGACTCATTCTTTATTAAATTCGCCGCCCCTGGATAAGCGCCAAAAAAAATATATTCGTCTAATGAAAAATCGAATGCAGCCTGCATCTCGGGGTAAGCCCAGTGGGCCATTTGAAGCAACATAAAGCGCCCCGCCAAACTCTCAGTTAATCCTTTTTGCATGAGCCAAGGCGAAGACCCTAGCAAAACCACGTGTAGGTTCAAGTCCTCAGCGCGATCAGCATCCCAAAGTCCCTTAACCGTGCCAGACCATTTAGGAATTGTTTGAATTTCGTCAATCGCCAAGATGTAATTTGTGCCATCTGTTCTCTCCCGAGCCCGTTGCCGTGCTTGCTCCCATACTCCAATAAGCCAATCCACATTCGGTTTAGAGCTACCTTGTCGCGGTAAGCTTATTTGCGAATGAAAGCGGGTGTCTTGTTGCGCCATGATCGGGTTATCGGCAGCCAGTAAAGGACTATCGCCTAATGCGCGTAGAACAGACCGCACGAGGGTCGTCTTCCCTACTTGTCTGGGACCCGCAACTACTGTCAAAAACTGGGGCGCTTGGCGTAGTCTGTCCTGCAAAATTTCAAAATGTGGGCGGACGTAATTCATTTTTTACTATATTGAGTTAATTAACTCATTATAGTAAATGGAACTTCACTATCACCGCAACTAAAGCATTTTCCTATTCTTATCGCCGTGCAGCCAGCTCTAGTGCCCCCATAACCTGTGCGGGTTCAATGGCTTTTAAGCATTGCATATACGCTGGGCCTTCCAGTGGGCATTCGCGTTTAAAGCAGGGCGAGCAGTCGAGTCCTCGCATCTCTTTTAGCCACAAGACTTTTGCCTTGGTGTTTAAAGGCGGCGTGTGGCGCGGGTCGCTTGATCCAAAAATGGCGACTTGCGGGATGCCAAAGGCTGCCGCGATGTGCATCAGCCCCGAGTCATTGCTCACCATACTTTGCGCTGATGCAATGATTTGAATGGCTTCTGCGAGGCTGGTTTTGCCTGATAAATCAATCACGCTTGCGTGCGGCGCTTTGCGCAACGCCTTATGCCGTATGACTTGGCAGATAGCCGCATCTTTGCTAGAACCCAGCAGCACCACAGGCTGGGTCAGGCTGGCGATAAGCGCTGCAAAGTGCTCAATCGGCCAGCGCTTGGCCTGGCCGTACTCCGCGCCTGGCGCGATGACGGTGTAGGTTTGTGTGACGAGTCCGTAGACTTGTGATGTGTTCAATGGCGTCGCAAACAATTGGGGACCAACCCCTAAACCAAGCGAAGCGACTTTGGGGTCTGCCCTCAATTGGCTTGTGGACAGCGACAGCGCCAGCGCCAAATAATGCTCAACCATCGAGCCCCGCGCATCACGCGGCGGATTAGGCAATCGCTTGGTCAACAAACCATAGCGCATCTCACCCAAATAGCCGATGCGCTCAGGAATGCGAGAGAGCCACGGCAACAAAGCACTTTTGAATGAATTGGGCAGCACATACGCGCGATCAAACCTGCCCCACTCGCCAAAACGAATGCGTGCCGCCAAGCCACGCCTAGCTTGCCATTGCAGGCCTCCATGCTGGAAGGGCACATCCACTGTGACCTCCAGGGCATCGATGTGTCCCATTGCGCGATAAACGGGCGCCACCCACGGCACAGCAAAAACGGTGATGCGCTCACCGCGAGCAGATAGCGCTCGCAACAGCGGCTCGGTCATTACCGCGTCGCCAATCCACTGCGGAGCGATGATTAAACTTTTCATCTCTTGGAAGCTCCGCAAGCCAATTGAGGACAGACCACCGCTGTCGCTTCGCTTTGGCCTGGGTCAGTCCCCAATTGTTTGCTCAATGGGCGTGGCTCACTGCGCCGTGCGCCTCGTACACCGTGCCGCAGTAAGGGCACTTAGCCGAACCCGTGCTAGCCACGTCAAGATAAACCTTGGGATGCGTGTCCCACTGCTTCATGCCAGCCACGGGCGATGGACAGTAAATGCCGCCTTGGGCGTTGAGGTCGGTGGGCTTGAGTTGGATGGCGTTGTTGGTTTTCATAGTGGGTTTGATTTTACAGAACCACCTTCACCATCGGATGCGTAGACAGCGTGCGGTACAGCTCGTCAAGCCGTGCTTGATCCGTTGCCCAAACGTGCAGCGTGACTCCCAAGTATTTACCAGTGCTGGAGTCGCGCAGTTCAGTCTTAGATGCGTCAAATGTGGAGTCGAAGTTTTTGGCGACTTCGGTTAAAGCGTGAACGAAACCTTCTACCTTTTCGCCCATCACTTTGATGGGGAAGAGGAGTGGAAATTCGATGAGTGATTTTTTTTCTTCAGTCATTAAAGCGCTGGTTTATCGCTCAAGGCTTTGAGGTTATCGCGCAGCTCTTTGCTCATTGGTAAATTTAAGTTTTGCCCTTTGGGTGCAATCGGCGACATAAACCACTTGGTGTAGAGTTTTTCAAACTCACCCGATTTCATCATGCCACCAATCACACCGTTGACCAGTTTTTGAAACTCAGGATCGTCTTTGCGCATCATGCAGGCGTATGGTTCAACTTGCAAGGAGTCGCCCACAACTTCCCATTCGGCTGGGGTTTTAGCGTTACCCATTAAGCCAAACAGCAAAATGTCGTCCATTGCAAAGGCGACGGCGCGACCATTCGCAACGAGCAGCATGGAGTCATCGTGGTCTTTACCTAAGAGAACGTCCATGCCTAATTGGTTGTCGGTGTTGTATTTGCGGATGACTTGCGCGTTGGTAGTCCCCGTCGTGCTTGCTACTGTTTTTTTGGCTAGATCAGCATAATTTTTAATTTGGGATGTCTTTTTTGCCAATAACCGTGTGCCCGTATAAAAATGGTTAATAGCAAACTGCACATCTTTACCGCGTGTACTGTTATTGGTAGTTGAGCCGCACTCCAAATCTACTGTGCCATTGGCGAGTAACGGTATGCGGTTTTGCGATGTCACCGCTTGAAGCTGCACTTTGATATTGGGATTATTCAGCTTCTTTTTAACTGCATCGACAACGGCATTTGAGATGTCAACAGAAAAACCAACAGGAGTGCCACTACCTACCAAATAGCTAAACGGCACCGAAGCCTCGCGATAGGACAGTGTAATTTGACCAGAATCGGCAACCTTTTTAAGCGTGTCGTTTGCTTGCGCAGCCATCGAAGCCGTCAACGCGGCACACACTAAAACGACGCTTGATAAGCGATTGAGCTTCATAAAATTCCTTTTCAAATAGAAGATAGATAAAAATGGGATGCGGCTTAAATGCCATGTGCATTTCATTCTATGAATAAAGTTTGGCTACGATTCCTAGGGACTACCCCAACGCCCAACGCGCACTATCCCAATTGCTTGGCTTTTTGATAGACCTCATACAGAGCTGCATAAACAGGGCCAGGTTTGCCATTGCCTACCGATTGACCATCTAGCTGAGTTACAGGCAAGATTTCTTTCGTTGCGGACGATAAAAGCAACTCATCGGCAGCAAGAACCTCGGCCTTTGTGATGCAGCGAAGCGAAAAGCTTAACCCCAAATCTTGGCATGCCTGTTCAATAAAGCCATACCGTATGCCCTCTAGCACTAAATTGTCTTTGGGCACACCATAGACGACGTTATTCTTGACAACCCAAACGTTGCTAGCGGCGGCTTCGCTTAAATGGTCACCTCTAAACATGATGGTCTCCATCGCCTGTGCATCAAAGCTGATTTGCCTTGCAAATACCGCCCCCAACAAACTCGTGGTTTTGATGTGCGCCTTTTGCCAGCGAAAATCGTCCGCAGTGACGCAGGCCACGCCAGTTATACGCTGCTGGGCCGTTACTGGTTTGAGTGCGTTGACCATCATGAAGACGGTCGGGCTTATGTTTGGTGGCATCACATGATCGCGCATGGCCACGCCGCGAGTGACTTGAATGTAGATGATCTGGTCAGGCGATTCCGAGCTTGCGCGGTGTTGCTGGCATAAATGCATGGCGATAGCATTCCACTCATCGCGTTTATGCGGGTTAGTGATACGCAACGCATTCAAACTACGCTCCAGCCGCGCCATGTGATAGTCAAAACGGAAGGGGCGCCCAGCGTAAACGGGTAAGACCTCGTATACGCCATCGCCAAAAATAAAGCCGCGATCCATCACGCTGATCTTCGCTTCATTCAATGGGGTGTATTCGCCATTCAGGTAGCACAGCGTGCTAGGTAGCGTTTGGGCGTTTGGTGTGGGCGCAGTAGTCATCATGATCCTTAATCAAAACTAAACATCACCTTCATCGCCTGTGCGCGGTCGGCGGCGAGGGCGAAGGCCGTGTCCGCATCGCGGTAATGGATGGTTGCGGTGATCAGCGGCTTCACATCGACCATGCGCTTATTGAGCATTTCAACAGCCTGCGCGTACTCTTCATGGAAGCGAAACGCGCCGCGCATTTCAAACTCTTTGGCGACGATCATGTTCATCGGCAGTTGCATCTCGCCGCCCATGCCTACTTGCACCAAGATGCCGCGTGGACGGACGACTTCCATCGCGCCCGCGAGCGCCCGCGCATTGCCGCTGGCTTCAAACAGCACGTCGAAATAGCCCTTGCTGGCGTTGAATGATGTTGCGTTGTACGCGGCGAGCGCATCTGGCTCGGTGCTCACGTTGATGGCGCGATCTGCCCCCATGCGTAGCGCTGATTTGAGTGGCATTGCCGCCATATCTGTCGCCACCACTTCAATCGCGCCTGCTTGCTTGGCAGCCAGCACGATGAGCGCACCAATCGGCCCGCAGCCCGTAACCAGCACGCGCTTGCCAAAGAGCGGCCCTGCACGGCGCACGGCGTGTAGCGCGACCGATAGCGGCTCGGCCATCACGCCTTCTGCATCGCTGACGTGGTCTTCAATCTTGTGCGCTTGCGACACATCCACCACCAAAGATTGGCGAAACGCACCTTGCACGTGCGGCGTGCGCATGGCACTGCCGTAGTAGCGCATATCGAGGCAGTGCATCTGCAATCCCGCTTGGCAATAGTGGCACATCATGCAAGGGCGGCTGGGGCTAATCGCCACGCGATCACCAGCCACAAAGCCTTGCACCGCTTGGCCTACAGCGGATATCTGCCCAGAGACTTCGTGCCCCAGCACCATCGGTTCTTTAATGCGAATTGCACCAAAGCCACCGTTTTGGTAGTAGTGCAGATCCGAGCCGCAAATGCCACCCGCTTTCACGCGCAGCAAAAGTTGATTCGCGCCAAGCGCAGGCGTTTCAACAGTTTCGATGCGCAGATCGCGCGGGGCGTGGATGACGAGGGCTTGGTTGTGAGTTGTGGTTGGCATGTGTATTTATACAGCTTCAGATAATAATTTTTTATCTTTAAATTTTCATTATCCTATGCGGAAGATAATGAAAATAGATCTGGGCTCGGTCGTCAAGCCACTGCAAAATCAACAATAGCTTGGCGATTGATCATTGGCTCGACGTTAGCGCCTAGATATCGCAGATTTTCTATTACCTCGGCTCGCGCACGTCCAACAGGCGTTAGTTGGTCATTAAAGTTGCCATTGACTGCAAAAAGAAGGTTTGCAGGAAGCAAGTTGCGTTTTTTTAGGGCTTCAACACGTATGCGCCATTGGCCGCCATGATCAATAACCGATGCAGCATTGGAGTGATCTAGCCGCAAAGGTTTAATGGCTTTGGTTGGCACCTCGTCCTGAAGCGACACAAACGGGAATTGCGCATTGTATTCATCATTACCGATACGGGCAGGATGAAAAAGGTTATGCACGCTGGCCTCTCGTAGCCATCCTCGTACGCTACGGTCGAGCATATGCTCTTTGTATTCCTTGGTTACAAAATTACGTTCGACGTAATATTCAAAAAGCTCTTTAAGTTTGGCTTGAGGGTCTTGCGCTAACACAACACGTGGCTCGCTGAATCGAATCATGCTCTCAGAAGGCTTGAGAATTTGCTGCCATAAGTGCGGCGCATTTTCACGATCAAAATGTTTGAGTCGCTTGTCTGTCCCCAAACCTCTGAGCAAATCATGAATGCGTTGCAATTCTTCGCGCGCATTGCGTATGCAGTTGCGTAAAGTTTGACCTTCTACTTGATCAAAAAAATGCGTAATTCTGGCTATGCGATTGCCTAAGAGTTGAAAGCCAAAATGACGCGCATTCGGAGCAAATAAGACGACACCCACGTTGCCAAACTCCCCCGTTTCAACGAAAGGCATGAATCGCACAATGGCGTAATGGCAAGCGATATTCATGTTGGCAATGTCCAAAAAGAGTTGTCTTGGGCTGAGTTCAAAATGGCTTTAATTTGCGCAAAAGGATATTCTGTGGGAATAGTCTGCTCTGTGTCAATATATGCCCAAGCAGACGGAAGATTATCACATGCAGCTTGCCAAGCTTGAGTGAGGGTGGTGGCGCAGCGAGTTTTATATGACTCGCGCAACAAACAATCACTAAAAAGCGTAGATAAGTCATCAGCAAAAACGTGCAGCTTACAAAAATTTGTTTGCGAAAAAGTTTCATCAAATGCCAAGTTGTGGTCAATTACCACCAGTCCAACGTCAGAGTTGTCATCGTCATCGACGGCATTCGACTCTAGCGGATTCCACAACAGGTTTACATTGCCACCATAAGGCGTTAGACATCTGTCTTCGTTGTGAATCCACCAATCAAAAAGCAGAACGGCTTGCCGTTGCTGCGTCGGAACTTGAGCAACTTGCGCGTGTGTCAATTCAGTGGCTTTAACACGCCGACTGGCAAAGACTTCGCCCACTCCCAAGTCTTTTAACCAACCAGAAAGGTCGGAATCCATTAGTTCCTCTGGCACGGTGGCTATGACAAAAGGCGCAATAGGCAGGCCAAAAGCTTGTGCTAAGCTGGCACAAAGCCACTCGTTGATCAAACCTTTGCGAGTCGCGCTACGACCTTTAACAAAATATACCTCACCGTCATCGCAGCGGCAGATGTAGGGTTCCGTCCGCCCTTGCTGGGAACGTCCAATTACTTCAACTATTGTTAATGCCATTTACAAATCCTTGCATAACATCTTAAACAGGATACCGTACACAGCGCCCACGCGCACGACCGTCGACGCCGCGCTGATGGCATCTCAACATTACATCTTCACCCCACTATTTTTGATAATCTTAAAAAATGAATCAACAAGGACTTATAAACTCGCCGTCACGCCGCCATCCACATAAACCACCGCGCCGTTCACAAAGCGCGAGGCATCGCTGGCAAGGTACACCGCTGTGCCCACCAAATCTTCCACATTGCCCCAGCGCTTGGCTGGCGTGCGATTGAGTAGCCAGGCGCTAAACGCTTCGTCTTTCACCAGCGCCTCAGTTAGCTCGGTTTTGAAGTAGCCAGGGCCAATTGCGTTCACGTTCAAGCCCAGCGGGGCCCAGTCAATCGCCATGCCTTTGGTGAGCATCTTCACCGCGCCTTTGCTGGCAGCGTAAGGCGCAACACCTGGCCTGCCCAGCTCGCTTTGCACCGATGCAATGTTGATGATCTTGCCAGCTTTGCGCCCAATCATGCGCCGCGCCACGGTGCGCCCGACCATGTACACGCTGTCGATGTTGGTGCGCATGATGGCGTGCCAGTCCTCGTCTTTGAATTCATCTAGTCGATTGCGGCGCGTCATGCCTGCGTTGTTGATCAAGATGTCAATTGCGCCAATGTCGGCTTCAATTTTGGCAACGCCAGCTTCTACGGCAGCAGCGTCGGTCACATCAAACGCCACGGCGTGCGCGTGAATGCCTTCGCGCTCCAGCAGCATGGCGGCGTGACTGAGCTTGTCGGTATCGCGCCCGTTGAGCACCACAACGGCGCCCGCCTGCGCCAAGCCCCGCGCCAGCGCAAAGCCAATGCCCGTGGATGAGCCTGTAATCAGCGCCATGCGCCCTGTGATGTCGAATTGATTGAGGATGGGGTTCATGCTTTGTTGTCCGATTTAAAAAATGGTGTGTTGTTTGATGCGCATCATCTTGTCGTCATCAAAACGTACCAGGAAAGCTTCCGCCATCGATCAAGATGTTTTGGCCGTTGATGTAGCTAGCGTGCTGACTACACAAAAACGCGCAAGTTGCGCCAAACTCGGCGGGTGTGCCTAGGCGTTTGGCGGGATGCTCGGCAATGCGTGCGGCGCGAACCTCATCGGCAGTTTTGCCTGATTTTTTGGCTTGCGCGGCAAAATTACTCACGATGCGATCAGTATCAAAAATGCCGGGCAGCAAATTGTTAATCGTCACGTTCTTAGCTACTGCGCCGCTGCGTGCCACGCCCGCCACAAAGCCTGTGAGGCCGCTGCGTGCGCCATTCGAGAGCCCCAAAATATCAATCGGCGCTTTCACGGCGCTTGATGTGATGTTGATGATGCGGCCAAAGCCACGCGAGATCATGCCGTCAATAGTGGCTTTGATGAGTTCAATCGGCGTGAGCATATTTGCGTCAATGGCTGAAATCCACATATCGCGATTCCAATCGCGGAAGTCGCCTGTGGGCGGGCCGCCTGCGTTGGTGACCACGATGTCGTAATCGGCGTGTGCAGCGAATACAGCGGCACGTCCCGCCGCCGTGGTAATGTCGCTTGCGACAGCCGTCACGCGAACCGCTGGGTTGATGGCGCGAAGCTTGGCGGCAGCCGCTTCTAGCGTCTCTGCGGTTCGCGCATTGACGACCACATTCACGCCCTCGCGCACCAGCGCCTCGGCGCAACCATAACCCAATCCTTTACTAGCACCGCAAACCAAGGCGGTGCGCCCTTTAATGCCTAAATCCATAGGATGCTCCTAAAAAATAATTGTCATTCCCGCGCAGGCGGGAATCCCTTTCAGCTCGATAGATTTTCCCATCTCTCCAGCGCCACCAGCAGCGCCGATTCAATCTCCGCGTCACGTTTGAGTAACGCGGTTGCGCGGTCAGGATCCTTGGCAAACACAGTGCCTTCAGCCAGTTCGGAGCGAAGCGTGGTTTGTTCGCCCTCTAGCGCTTCAATTTTGGCGGGCAAGCCGTCTAACTCGCGCTGGTCTTTGAAACTCAGTTTCTTTTTGGCGCTATTTGCAGGGGCATCCGCCTGCAGGCCATGTGTAGATTGGCTTGCAGAGGCATTGCTCTTGGAGACCTTATTCGATGGGGCTTGCGGGCTAGATGTCTTTGAATTCCCTATCAGCTTCTTCGCTCGCTCACTTTGAATCAGCCAGTCAGACACGCCGCCTTCATACTCGCGCCACAAACCCGCATGGCTATTGCCTTCCCAGACAATCGTGCTGGTAACGACGTTATCCAAAAACGTGCGGTCATGGCTCACCAAAAATACCGTGCCATCAAACTGCTGGAGTAAATCTTCCAAGAGTTCTAGCGTATCAATATCCAAATCATTGGTTGGCTCGTCTAGCACCAAAACGTTGGCAGGCCTTGCAAACAGGCGTGCGAGCAGCAATCGGTTGCGCTCGCCGCCGCTCAAACTGCGTACCGGCGACAGCGCCCGCGCGGGTTCAAACAAGAAGTCAGCCAGATAACTCTTCACGTGTTTTTTGTTGCCGCCAATCTCCACCCATTCCGAGCCTGGGCTGATGAAGTCCTCCAGTGTTGCGTCTAAATCCAGCGCATCACGCATTTGGTCGAAGTACGCAACCGTCAGGTTTGCGCCTTGGCGCACCTTGCCCGAGTCCGCCGCCAACTCGCCCAAAATAATTTTGAGCAGCGTCGTTTTGCCCGCGCCGTTGGGCGCAATCAGCCCCACCTTATCGCCGCGCATGATGGTCGAGGTGAAGTCTTTGACAATCGTTTTAGTGCCCCCCGCTGGCGGACTGCCCAGTGGGCTGGGCGGGAGGCTAAAGCTTTTGCACACATCCACCAGCTCCGCCACAATCTTGCCGCTGCGCTCACCCGAGCTCACGTCCAAGTTCACGCGCCCAAGCTGGTCGCGCCTTGCAGCGCGGTTAGCACGCATCTCTTGCAAGCGCGTGATACGCCCTTGCGCCCTTGTGCGGCGTGCCTCTACGCCCTTCCTAATCCAAATTTCTTCTTGCGCGAGCAGCTTATCCGCCTTGGCGTTCACCGTCGCTTCAATCTCAAGCTGCTCCGCTTTTTGCGTCACGTAAGCCGAAAAATTGCCTGGGTAATCGCGCAACTTGCCACGGTCAAGCTCCACAATGCGCGTTGCCACCGTGTCCAAGAACGAGCGGTCGTGGGTGATGGCAATCAAACTACCTTTGAAGTCGATCAGCAAGCCCTCCAGCCACGTAATCGCATTCAAATCCAAGTGATTGGTGGGCTCGTCAAGCAGTAGCACATCGGGCTCGGTAACCAGCGCCTGCGCCAACGCCACGCGCTTTTTCATACCGCCAGATAGCGTGCAGATCAAGCTGTCACGCGGCAAACCCAAGCGCTCAATTGCCTCGTCCACGCGCTGCTCCCAGCTCCAACCGCCAAGGCGCTCAATCTGCGTTTGCAACTCGTCCAAGTTATCGGCAGCGCCCGCGCAATACAAATCAATCGCAGCAATCAGCGGCGCAAGCCCCACGCTGACCGCCTCAAATACGCTGGAAGCCGCATCCAGTATGGGCTCCTGCGCCACATAGGCAATGCGAATACCGTTTTGAATATGCAGCGCCCCGTCGTCAAACGCATGCATACCCGCAAAGATTTTGAGTAGTGACGATTTGCCCGCGCCGTTGCGACCAATCAAGCCAACGCGCTCGTGAGGTTCAAGTGAAAAATCGGTGTGATCAAGAAGTGCGAAATGCCCAAAAGCGAGTTGAGCGTCAAGGAGAGAAATTAAAGCCATGCGCCATTATCGCGGGGGATGGCTATTCGCAAAAGTTAGCGTTAGAGTTTTTGAGTAATGCCAGCTTGCTTCTTGTTCGACATTGTGCATTGGCTCTTAGCGAGCAACTGCATTCACCTCGCTTTTAGACTTTTGCAATTGCCTCCCGATTTTCATCCCTCCAAAGCGGCTATGCCGCCCAAACACTGACTGGCACGGACTAACGCACAAGCCGAACATAGTTGAGGTTGTAGCGGTCGTAGTCGTTCACGCCGCCATAGTTGAAATGGACGAACCAAGCGACGTTGGAATCGCCGACACCGGGCGACGAAGACCAGTAGGCACCAAAAGCCGTTTGTAAAAGCGCCTCAGCGCGGATAGTGGGTTTGACGTAATCGCCATCACACAAATTAGCAATGGGCGCAGCGCCATCTTTGGGGTCAATATGGAGTTGTGTTTTGCCGCTGCTGCAATAAACCAGACTAGCTAACTCGCGTATGGTGGGCACGCGCCAGCCGTTAGTAGCCAGTTTTTGCGCAGCGTCGAAAGTGAACTGTTGTGCGGTACCCGTGCAGGTGCTGCCATCCCAAGTCTGCCCCGCACTACAGCGCTGCCACACCAGCCCAGTTTTAGGATCGCGTGCCAAGCTGCCTTTGCCCAGCACGGGATCATCCAGAATTTGCGTGTTTGCTGCATTCGCCTTGGCGGTGTTGTTTGATACTTCCCGCAGCCTTGCTTTGGCTAAATTAACGAACGCGCCATTAGGAAACTGCTCAATATAAGCCTCTAGCTCAAACGGGCGATTGCTGGCTTTGATGCTGTCCCAATAAGCAAGCTCAACCGCCATCATATTGGGCGCGGCAGGGGTTACTTGAGTGGCCTGCGGTGTTGGTACAGGCGCGAGCGCTGCTGCCGCCGCAGCGGACGGCGGACTGCGCTTAAAGTAGAAGCTGCCCTCTAGCGCTGTGTTCTCCCACGGCGTTTGTTGATTGGCGCTGTCTTTGCGCACGTTGGTTCTCACGCGCTTAAAGATTTCCTCAATGGGTATATCAGGCACGCGCATCACAGCGGATAAGTGCTGGGTATAGAGACCATTTTTCCCTGAGCCATCAGATGCCACCGAGCCTGGCGCGGTGGAGTACGCCACTAGCGAGCCGCTGGGCGCACTCATCGTGGCAAGGCCTGCACTACCTGAGCGGCTACCTTTGGCAAACGGGTTGTCGCGGCAGGCATCTAAGATGAGCAGGTTGACGCGGTTTTTGGCTGTTTCCATTTTTTCTAAGATGGACTGCGCATCAACAGAGTCAAACGCCACTTCGTCTTCGGCGCGGATATCGGCATCGACGGGCACGAGGTAGTTCGCGCCTTTGATTTGCACGCCGTGTCCCGCAAAATAAAATAAACCCACACCGCCCGACTGTTTGAGTCGCTCGCCAAAATCGCGGATGAGGCGCAGCATTTCGCGGCGCGAAGCGTTCTCTGCTTTGATGATTTTGAAACCCGACTCCCTAAGTGCGGACTCCATCAAACGCACGTCGTTAACGGGATTGGTAAGTGGCGAAGATTTATAAGTGGCGTTGCCAATCAACAGTGCCAATCGATTTTCGTCTTGCGTTTGCGCGGTCGCGCTAAAGGCGATCAGACTTGCAAACATCAACAATATTGCCAAAAAACGAAGAGGAACTAATTTAAATTTATTCATAAATGAATAGCCTGCTAGTTTGACAATTTTTTTGACAACCGTGTTCCGTCGTCAGTTTATCCCCAGGCGCTGGCATGGCAAAAAGCCACGCCACCGCGCATGGCGACAAACCGAGGCAGCACTCACATGGATGAAGTGAATGCTGCTGCGCAAGATGTCATTTAGCGCAGTCCAATTTGCCGTTTGTGGCGGGGCATTCTTCGGAGCTAGCAGCGGCGGACACTTTGTTAATGCCCGGTTTTGCAAGT
>JASGCK010000015.1 GCA_030054145.1 Cytophagales bacterium | reverse complement strand
GCGTGAAGAGCTGATTCAGCTGCGGCGCAAATTGCGTCAAGTAGAAGCGCAGCGCGATATCTTGGCAAAGGCTACGGCCTGGTTCGCAGGCAATGGCGTTCAGATGTCCACAGCATCTACGCGCTAGTGCAAGCCAATCAGGCCGACGCCAACCAAGCCATGTGTCTGCGCAGCGCCTGCAAAGCCTTACGCATCTCCAAGAGTGGCTACTACGAGTGGCTCGGGCGTGCACCTTGCAAACGAGTCGTTGCCAACGTTGAGCTTACCCAGCAAATCAAGGAGGCGCACACCATGAGTGACCAGGCCTATGGAATGCCACGCATCCGCGCGGAGCTGCGAAATGCTGGACGACGGATGGGCAAGAACCGCATTGCCCGTTTCATGTAGCTTGCCAAGCTGCGCGGCGTGAGCAGACGGCGCGGATTCACTGTTACCACTAAACGAGAGCGGTTGGCGGTGTTTACGTGGATCGAGTCTTGGTACAACCCGCGTCGTCTGCACTCGGCGCTGGACTACCAATCACCTATTAATTTTGAAAGGAGCTGGGCGAACAACAAGTCGACGGTAGAACTATATCCGCTACTAGACGGGTTAACCACCGTGTGTTTCGCAGCTATGGACAACTCGCTTCACGCGCCTGAGGGGCGCTGCGAGTTGACCACAGCCAAGCACGGTGGATAACCCTGCGCGAGTACACTCAAACCGTTTCAATTCTGAAACATTTAACCGTCCGTGAAACTAGGGTAAGTCCAGTTAGCCTCACTCAGCCGCTCTGGCCACAAAGGGAAAAAGAGTCATATGTCTGCGTCAAGAGCCACTATGTTCAGCCTCGGCAACCTTTATGTTGCCTATCGGAAGGCTAAAGCGGAAGCTTTCTATGAAAATACGCACTTTCACGCTTTAGCATTTACTAAGTACGAGCAAAACCTCGATGCGAATTTAAGGAGACTACGGACTCGATTGATCGCTCGGACACCTGATTGGTCCTCCGACCTGCATTTTCTTGGAGACCACGCCTACTTGCCTAAGTCAGTCGACTGCTCCCTTTGGGAGTCCAATAATGAAGGTCATTTTCGGGCGCTTGATCCACGACGAGATTGGCAACTTAGGTTTGAAGAAGCTCGCGAACCAGCACCAGCATCCCTTCGTCTTGTTATAAGACCAACTGTCGACTTTCAGGTTGTTTCGGCGTTATGGATCATCTTCGTAGGCCACCTTTTTGACGCGGCGCTTGATCGCAAGGCGTCGTTCGGAAATCGCCTCCGAAGATCATATAAAGAGCCGTTCGACGAGAGGCTTACGTCACCTAGTGTCAACCTATCTACTCCTGGATTGTTCGCGCCGTATTTCTCGGCGTATAGGGATTGGCGCGAAGGCGGACTTTCAGCAATGGACAGGTCACTAGAGTCAGGTGAAAACATATTGGCAATCACGATGGACATCGAGAAGTTCTATCACCGCGTCTCACCAAAGTTCTTGCTACGTCCCGCTTTCCTAAATGCAGTGCATCTTTCAATATCGACGGCAGAGCGACGTTTCACGGAACAATTGCTCGACGGGATGAACACCTGGTATCGAAATACACCTGACTGTGAGATGAGACCGGAAGGCGCAATTCCAGTTGGTCTGTCGGCATCGAAAATAATTGCGAACGTCTTATTGGTTGAATTTGACCAAACAGTACTGAAGAAACTGAAGCCGCTCTACTATGGCAGATATGTAGACGATATCTTTTTGGTCTTGAAGGCGGGGGCTAATAACCATGGCGCTCAACAGGTGACAAAAAACATTGCTGAGGCTCTTGCTCCGCTAATAAAGGTCAAGAAAAACGGTGGGGGACCTGACTCGCTATCGCTCAACCTACCCTACGCCAAAGATTCCGAGCTTGTATTTGCAGGTCCTAAGCAAAAAATATTTTTTCTGTCCTCGGCGCATGGCTCTGACCTTGTGCACCATATTCGAGATCAGATCCGTCAGCAATCAAGTGAATATCGCCTCTTGCCATCAGTTCCGGAAAACGGAACTGCTATGGCTTCACGCGCACTTCTGGCTACGCCAAACGCTGCTCTCCAAGCAGATGCTCTCCGAAAGGCTGATGTTGTATCAGTGCGGCGACTTGGCTTCTCACTACTTTTGAGCGACATTGAAACTTACGCAGCAGACCTGAGGCCAGATTCCTGGCAAACAATACGAGAAGAGTTTTATGGTCTCATCCATCGACACGTTATTACGCCATCTGGATTTTTCGAGTTCCTAGGCTACATACCTCGTGTGTTCGGACTCATGCTTAGCTGTGGAGACACGAAAGAAGCCAAGAATCTAATCAGCGAGTTGTCCTCGATTTCAAGCATTCTGCAAACGACAACAACACTTAGGAATGCTGCCAATAAGAGGCCCTTCCAACTATGCCTTCAGCAATACGCTTTGGCACTACTCCAAGCTGGACTCCAAGCCGCAACCCTTCGATCTGCAGACCTTGGTACTGGCTATTTAGGTGTGCTACGCAAGCTAAAGATATTGAGTGCAGAGATCAAAATTCCGTCCACTACAGCCGCTCTTAACATACTTGTTAGGCAGGTTCTTTTAGCTGATTGGGGCAGGAGACCGTATAAAGAGTATTGGTTTCAGACCCAAGAAAAAGATGAAATTGGTCCTAACGTACCGCGCGAAATGGAGGTACGTCGACAACTACGACTCGGCGCAGTCCGGCGTTTTCGATCTAAGGTGATTAATCTAAAAGTCCCGCATTGGCCTGCGCTTGCGTTTCCGACACGGCCACTGCGAATAGATGAGATCGGTTTGGTGGCGCCTGCGGTCTTGTCTGACCCGAGTTTATTCAAGAGTGTCATCCGGTTCCTTCGTGGTGCCGAAGTTATTTCGATGGCACCACTCGGTTATGTCGGAGGCAGCAGGCAAGAGCCGACTATGCAATTCAATGTGCCGGGGAAGCCAAGGCAACAGATACGGATTGCTGTCACAAGCATTGCAACTTCAGGTGCCCAGTGGTCTGCGGCAGCCAAAGGAAAACACGATAAATCTGCAACGCGATACGTTGCATTTAACCGACTTATCAACCTCATTTTATTAGAACGGAAAAAACCAGACTACATCGTGCTTCCTGAATTGAGCATTCCTCTTCGTTGGGCATTAAGTGCCGCCCGTAAACTTGCCACCAACGGCATTTCAATGTTGGCCGGCGTTGAGTACCACAAAGATCGTTCCACACGGCTGTTACGCAATGACTGCCTAATATCATTAACTACTTTTTGGCCCGGTTATTCGAGCAGTGTAGTGATACTTCAACCAAAGTTTGAACCGGCACACGGTGAGAAGTTTCATCTGAATAAGTTGCTCGGTAAGAAGAATGTGCTGTACAGACCGCCTGTGGAAAAGGCGAAGCCAACGATTTATGGTCACCGTGGTTTTTATTTTGCACCACTAATTTGCAGCGATCTCACAAACATTGCTCATCGTCATGACCTGCGTGGCGCTGTCGATGCGATATTTGCTCTCGAATGGAATCAGGACACCAAGACATTTGCTTCTTTAGTCGAGTCGACAGCAAACGATCTGCATGCCTTCGTGATTCAAGCAAACAACCGAGTGTATGGAGATAGCCGGATTCGCGCCCCTGCAAGCCAGGATTACGCGCGAGATGTCGTACAGGTTAAAGGTGGGATCAGCGACTACTACGTCCTCGGTGAGATCGACTATGAGCAGCTACGCCTGGAGCAGCGTCGCAAGGTTAAATATCCGAAGTTCAAGCCAAAACCAATTGGTTATCATATGTCAAAGTTTAGAAAGCAAACGGGTAGCTAGAGGTCACAAGGACAAAAAGACCATGACGTGGTGTTGTCCTACTCTAGGAGTTTTCATCGTAATCAAATTAAACTGAAGCATGGACTTTAGGATTTTCCCTGATCGGATCAACAATAAAAGCGCTGAAGGTTATGACGCTTAATAGGAGTTCGCTTGATGGATCATATTCCTTGCTTTGAAGTTTCCGTCCTTGAAGCAGTCTGCCGCGTACTAGGCGACACAGGTGACGGCCTAACCGGTCAAGAAATCGGTTACATCTTGGCGGACATGGATTTGGAAGACTTAGCTGCTGGCATGACGAAGTGGAAGCGGATTTTCAATGCGCTTGTACTTCAACAGAACAAACACCAGATTGGCAACCACATGATCATGTTCGTAAACCGTGCCATGGTTCCCGCTCGATTCGTTCAGAGGCCAGCGCAGTTCCAGAAATTGCAAGATCAGTTAAACGTGGTGTTGTCTCTTGCGGGCTATGGGGTCAATGATCAAGGAAAAGTCATCCGAACATCTCGTGAAACGACTGTGTCCGGTGCAATGGCGCGCGTAAAACGCTTGAAGACAATGTTGGAAACCCGTGGCACACACCCGCAAGTATTTTTATATTGCACCGCCGAATTGCTCGCTGAGAACTACTTCCATGCTGTATCAGAGGCGGTAAAAGGCTTGGCGGAGCGGCTGCGTCAGTTGTCTGGATTGTCAATCGACGGTGCGGAACTGGTGAATCAGGTCTTGTCGACTAAGATGCCGATCCTTGCATTGAATAGTCTGAGCACCGAGACCGAGGTAAGTGAGCAAAAGGGCATTAGCCATCTGCTCGTTGGACTCTTCGGTGCGATCCGCAATCCGACCGCACACGCTCCGAAGGTCGTTTGGCCGATGCCGGAACAAGATGCTTTAGACGTCTTTGCGATTGTGTCCTTCGTTCATCGAAAGCTGGATATAGCTAAGAGGGTGTAGTGGACTTGTCCCCTAAAAGAAGACCATCACCGTGACCACTAAAACCATCGAGCCCAATGGCAAGGTAACGACCACCGCGACCACCTACGAGGGGTAAAACATGACGCCAGACGGCATCTTGAGCGACACTAGGGTGGTGATCCAAGGAGGCACTTCACCACCACGCTCTTCACGCCAACCACAGGCACAACGACAGGCACGGCTACCATCAGCGACTCAAAAATAGGCACCATTACCCTTGTGGGTGCGACGCTGGTGAATGGAAAAATCCAAGGCGGCAACGTCATCAGCTACACCCCGCTAGGCGAGGAGTCAGGCGTTTGGAGCTAAACGCTAGCCGCAGGCCAAACCGAGGACGACAAGATTTGGGGCGGTGTGCGCGCTAACCGATTGGATATGCTGCCCGCTAGACCAAGCGGGTATTGGCTTGCCAGCCATGCTTGCCTGCAAGCCGCTAAGGATGGGGCTTACAGGCAAGCCGCCTAAAAAACTTCGTATTGCAAGGGTAATCGCTTGGCTTAAAAGTCAAATTTTTAGGACATTTGTCGAGCGGGGGTGGCAGCAGCGCTTGAACGCGCTTTAGCTAAACGCTTGAATCCCCGTTTGCGCCCGTCCCAAAATGAGTGCATGAATGTCGTGCGTACCCTCATAAGTGTTGACGACTTCTAGGTTGACTAAATGCCTTGCCACACCAAACTCGTCGCTGATGCCGTTGCCGCCCATCATGTCACGTGCTAGGCGTGCCACATCCAGCGCTTTGCCGCAGGAGTTGCGCTTCATGATGCTGGTGATCTCCACGCTGGCTGTGCCTTCGTCCTTCATGCGCCCAAGGCGCAAACAGCCTTGCAAGCCAAGTGTGATCTCGGTTTGCATATCGGCTAGCTTTTTTTGAATGAGTTGATTGGCAGCTAGCGGGCGACCGAATTGTTTGCGATCAAGCACGTATTGACGGGCACGGAACCAACAATCTTCAGCAGCGCCCAGCGCGCCCCAAGCAATGCCGAACCTTGCGGAGTCTAAGCACGTAAATGGCCCTTTGAGTCCTGCCACCGTGGGCAGCATTTGGGCTTCGGATACTTCTACGCCATCCATCACAATCTCGCCCGTAATCGAGGCGCGTAGCCCCACCTTGCCGTGGATCGCAGGAGCGGAGAGTCCCTTCATGCCTTTTTCTAAGATGAAGCCTTTGATGCGCCCGTCATGATCGCCGCCCACGCATTTTGCCCACACCACAAACACGTCGGCAATTGGCGCGTTAGAAATCCACATTTTGTTGCCAGTTAAAACGTAGCCACCATTCACCGCTTTGGCGCGGGTCGCCATGGACGCGGGGTCAGAGCCATGATCGGGTTCAGTCAGGCCAAAGCAGCCAATCCACTCGCCCGTGGCGAGCTTGGGCAGATATTTTTTCTTTTGCGCCTCTGTGCCGAACTCGTTAATCGGAACCATCACCAAGGATGATTGCACGCTCATCATGGAGCGGTAGCCCGAGTCCACGCGCTCCACTTCGCGGGCGATGAGTCCATAGGCGACATAGCCAAGCCCCGAGCCGCCGTAGGTCTCGGGAATGGTGGGCCCCAAAAGTCCCAGCTCGCCCATCTCTGTGAAGATGGCAGGGTCGGTGTGCTCATTGCGAAACGCCAGCGTGGCGCGGGGCAGCAGCTTGTCTTGACAATAGGCACGCGCCGCATCACGAATCATGCGTTCGTCGTCTGTTAATTGAGAATCTAGGAGGAGGGGGTCATTCCATTGGAAGGATGCTTTTGACGTTAAATTTTTGTCTGCGTTAGCCATTGTTTGCTTTCTTTTCAATATTTACCAAGGGAGACGTTCATCGCCAAAAAAGAATGCCCCTGTCGGTCCTGTTTCATCTAATGTGGCTAGTCGTACCGCTGTGCGCGCGCCTTCCACTGGCGTTAACTCGCCCATAGGGTTTGTGTCTGTTAAGACCGATCCAGGATGTGCTGAGTTGACTTTGATGGGTGTGTGGCGCAAAGCGTCGGCGAGGTGCACGGTAAACGCGTTGAGTGCTGTTTTGCTTGAGTTGTATGCCAATGGCTTCATGTTCTCTAATCCCGCACCAGGCGTGCTGTGCATTGTTAAAGAGCCAAGTACGCTGGACTGATTAACAATGCGACCAGCAGGACTCTTTAAAAGCAAAGGCAATAATTGCTGCGTTAAATCAATAAGCGCAAAAAAGTTGACCTCAAAGGTGCTGCGCAATAAAGACCCTGGAACAGTAGCTGCGGTGTAAGCAAAGTCGTTGGCAAAGCCAGCGTTATTAACTAATACGTCAAGCTGTCCAGCTTGCAACTCTATTTGTTGTCGAACTGACTCAAACGTAGCGGGTAGATTCATATCCAAGTGAATCGCTTGAACCATAAGTCCTTGCTGCTGTAATTTTTCCGCCGCCTTTTGACCTTTGTCCAAATCACGCACGCCCATCCACACGATAAAACCTACTTCAGCTAATTGGCGACTGACCTCTAAACCAATGCCTTTATTTGCGCCTGTCACTAGCGCCCAGCGTTTAATTTTTTCCATGATTCATTAAGGTATTGGAGGGCATGGTTTCGTCTAAAAGCTTATGTGCCGTCTCAATACCCGCAACTGGTAGTAAGCGTGCATCTAGCAGTCCAATTTGCACCAAAACACTGGCTTGATCCCAATAAATATGCTCGTGATACAGCTTATCACCGCGAAACTTTACCACTGCGAGCAAAGGTACTTCCACTCGTTTTCCTGTTGGCGCAACGCCTGGGAGCATCCAAGGTACTTCACATGTATGAGTAAAACTAAAAATCATTTCATCTACCACCTGCGTTGCGCCTACAGTACGTGAAATAGGAACCAGCGCCGTGTCGGGTGGGTTGCTATTAACAAAGTACTTGGTATAAAAATGATGTAAGTTTTTATAGCCCACGCCTCCTGTCATCGTTGGAATGTGGTTGACATAAGGCTGGGCGACCATTGTCGCCATAGTGTGGTCAACGTTGCGCGTGGCAAATTCGTATTCACAATGTTTATCCCACAGTGCCGATAAATCATAGTAGGGGCCCATAACTGCCTTGAATGCAGCAATGCTGCGCTCATGCGCCATGAGGGCGCTGGGGCGGTGGTAGTGCTCTCCCCCTTGTCTTGCAAACGCATGATCCATACCAGGGTAGACAAACAAGGAGATGTTGCGCTTGCCTTGCAATGTGCTCAAAATCTTTTCCCGCGCCTCGGGGGGGCAAAACTTATCTAACTCAGCAATGTGCAAGGTCAAATCACATTGAATTTGATCGGCCTCATTGAGTGCTGCTTCAATGCCTACACCGTAGTAGCCAACACAAACATCAGCATCGGTTCGGCAAGCGGATAAATAAGCCAGCTTTCCACCTAAACAAAAGCCTAAAACACCCACTTGCCCCGTCACTTCTGGGCGTTGACGCAGTACGCTGATTGCCGTTTGCATATCCTCGACACCCTTGGCTTCGTGAAAGCCTTGATATAACTCAAAAGCTCGTTGCCACTCAGATTCTGAGTAACCCAGCTCCACATCTGGCTGCTGCCGCCAAAACAAGTCAGGTACTAAAACAACATAGCCTTCTTCGGCATAGTAATCAGCAACCTCGCGCATGGTTTTATTGACACCAAATATCTCTTGCGCTAGCACGATACCAGGACCACTACCAGAGGCAGGAAGGGATAAATATCCGCGAAACTCTCCAGTCCCATCTTTTGCTGTGAGATTAATATAGGTTGTTGACATTTTGTTCTCCTTTAATAACAAATGATTGGCTGCTAGGCCTAGGTGAGGGACAGTGAGCTTCTTAGACACACTGTCCAGCATTCACTAAAGTCTAGCGTGGTTGAAAGACATACTTGCGCAGCACAACGTACAGCACAACGCTAATGACGAGGCTACTAAAAAATTCAATGGGAATCATGCTGTTGAGTACGTAGTGCGCCAAGATCGTTGCCACGAAAGTGGTGATAACCCCAGCCCAATTGATGGATTCGGCATGAACTGTCTGATCTTGACCATTGCTCCGAATAATGAAGTAATCAGCCAGCATGATGCCCGCAAATGCAGTGGTCAAAACACCTAGGATATTGACCCAGGATTGAACCAACCCCAAGATATTCATGCCAACCATGACTAGTCCAATAAGATTAGCAACTACAACCATGACCCAGCGCGGCATACGCAGCCCAATAGCATCCGATAAATTGGACAAGGATAATGAGCCACTATAGGTGTTGAGTACTTGTGCCTTGCCTTGCGCCACAATCATTAGGATGAAACCAATAAGACCACCAAACACAATAAATGCAGCTGCCACGCCATCGGGAGATAAAGCCATTTTTTGCGCTGTGTCTGCCGCAATGCCTTTGCTGACATAGGCTTCGACTAATTTTCCACTGCCTGCAAACATAACCACGCCACCAATTACCACCATTAACACATCCATTGCTAAATTACCAAAAAATGCAGCAATCCCAATGTCTTTGGAACTCTTCGCGTAGCGCCCAATATCCGCATCTACAAGCGCCAAAGCACCTGCTGAGCCAATAAATAAGTTCACGCAAAAAATAAATTTACCCATATCGGTTGAGGCACCCATGCCAGCCAAGGCGACCGGTGGCAAGATCGAACTAAACGAAGTCGCCACGGCCATGGTTTGATTAGTTGTTGATAAGACATAGCCTGTCATATAGACCAATAACAACAAAAACAAAACTAAACTCCACGAAGATACTTTGGAGACCAAGTCAAAGCCATACAAGGTCAACAGCACCCATATGACAGACAGCAAGCCATAAATCAAGCATTGATTAATGAAGGTATCAGGCCAATTGAAGTAGAACAAAAATCCTTGATAGAGTAAGGCGTTTTCTAGTGCCAAAAAGCCAATAATCATGAATGCAAAAATGGCCGACCCCAATACGGAGCCTTTGACTCCAAAGCCATATTGCCTTGCCATTACCGTGCTAGATAACCCCGACTTATAGGCCACGTGTCCACACAGCCAGCCAATGATTGAGCCAACAATAGTGACAAAAATGCCCGCCATGACCGCTAGCTTAAAGCCTGCAACAAAGGTCGCTAACGCGCCGAAGAATAATTGAATCAAGGTCGTTACGATACCCGCCGTATTCCACGTTAACCGCAACCATCCCTGCCTTGCTTCATCGGGCACGCTCTCTAGTGCGTGATCTTCCATCACAGATTGCAAATTACTAGTCGTACTCATAGTCTATGCTCCTTTAATTAAAATGAATCAACGCTAAACCATCTCCTCGCGTCCTATTTTCTATTTTTCTACAGCGGCAAGTATTGCCGTTGTCTCCACTTCAATCTTCGCCCTAGTCAGCACTATGCCGCTTGTGTAATTGCTTAGTCACGCGTGCAAAGTCACAAGGATCAATAGGAGCGAGCCACTGTTTGAAGCGTACGAGCGCGGGTAGTGGCAAACGCATATCACTGAGCAACTCGTCGATGTGGTGTACGGAGAATGGAATGATGTTCGTTCCCTTGGAGTGCTTGCCGTCGGTGCGTTCTTCCATCCAGGCCAAACGCCCATCGACTATTCGGTTTTGTTCCTGTACAGATGGCAAGACTAGACTACCTGCCAACAAATCAGCAATCCACAGTGCGCCCATTTCGCAGTTAAGCTGGCTAAAGAATGACGAGTTGTAACCATTAAAGGCTAAATTGGGTACGTTAATTGGCAGCATGGAGCGGTAGAGACGGAAATTACCCGCTGCATCAGTGATACGTGTCAGCACATCTTGCGATAAAAACGGAACGTTTTGATTCCAGCCCGTGCCGCAAACCACAATATCGGCAGGAATGGTTTTTCCAGAATCAAGCGTCGCACTTAATTGCCCTTGTGCGCTAGTGAGTCCGCTAATCGACGTACCTTTTAAAACTTTTATTCGTCCGCTTGCCACGTTTTCATAAAAACCATCGGTTACCAAACTCACGGTACTGCGCGCTATGTCTTGGAAAGGCATGGGCGGTACCAAATCGAGTTGCCGTAACTTGCATTGTTTGGTGACTACCCATTGCACTTGACCCAGCATAGAGTTACGCACGGGTAATCCTGCGCCGTGCAAGAATTTTTCTACGCCTTTGAGGTGAATATATTTGAACAGCGCTTCGCCTAGCCGCGTGAGCAGCAGGTATTTGTAATTCAACACATTCATCAGTTTTTTAGGCACTTTCCAAATTAAGTGCCTAGCCACTACGGTGGTGCTCTTGGCTGTGCTAGCCACAGCCTGAGCCACATCGCAGGATGATTTGCCGTATCCGACCACCACCACGTTTTTGTCCTTTGCATCCGACAATTGAGTGAACTCGCTGGTGTGACACACGCGTCCGCCTGCGGCTTTAAAACTCTCCGCACCCGCATAATCAGGAATCATTGGTGTAGAGAAAATGCCATTGCAAATCACCAAGTAATCAAACGAATGCGTCGTCTGATTCTCACCCGTTTGCGAGTCATGCGTGGTGACCGTCCAGCCGCCCGTTTGAGCATTTACATCGGCCTTCGTCACTTCAGTATTCAAGCGCAGCACATCCTCAAAACCAAAATGTTTGACATAGGAGTCGAGGTAGCGCTGTACTTGCTCGCCGCTTGGCCACTCTGGGTAATCTTTGGGATAGGGAAAGTCCGACAACGAATAGGTTGAGCGCACGTTTTGCGTGGTCAAACCTGGGTAGCGCCTTGCGGCACTCCACACACCGCCCACATCGGCATTCTTTTCAAACACTGTCACCTTGTGGCCAAATTCGCGTAGCACTTTGGCGGAACTGAGACCCGCAAAACCCGCGCCCACAATACCAATGTTTAGTTTTTTGTTCGTGTTCATGGTTCGTACCCTTCTTTGTTAGCTCATCAATTTAGGAATGGCAGGTTCGTAAGACTCGGGCCCCATCGCCGAATACCCACCATCTACCGCGTAATCGGCACCTGTCACAAAGCTTGCATGATCGGAGCACAAAAATAAAACGACTTGTGCGACTTCGTCAGGATCACCCACGCGTTTGAGCATATGAAACGGTGCGGCAACGCGGTCTGTTTTTGCGCGATCACCGTTGCTCAATTGATTCATGATTGCAGACCAAGTCCAGCCAGGAGAGACGCTATTGACGCGAATGCCATCAGGAGCCAAATCCATCGCCATGCTGCGAGTCAATTGCACCAGCGCCGCCTTGCTAACGGGGTAAAGCCAGCGCCCTGTTTGTGCCACGTTAGAAGAAATACTGGTGAAGTTCACCACTGCGCCTTTTCCAGCTTTTTTCATCAAGGGGTGAACGGCCTTGGTCATCATCACAGCGCTGGCCACATTGATATTCAATGCCGTTTGCCAATCACCTCGTGAGGCCTCGATACCGTTGTCTACATAGGTACAAGCAAGGTTCACTAAGAAGTCAACGCTGCCAAAGCGCGATTGCGTATCACTGACGCACTTGTCAATTTGCGCATCGTCGCTGATATCGGTCGGGCTGTACCACACGCCATCCCCGCATGATTTTGCAAGCGCCTCACCGCCTGCTTTGTCAATATCGGCCACCGTTACGCGCACGCCTTGCGCCACAAGTGCTTTGACAACACCCGCCCCAAGAAGCGTAGCACCTCCAGTGACGATGGCTGTTTTTCCTTTTAAACCGTTAAACATAAAACCTCCTTAAAAAAGTAAACAAACAAAAAAGTAATCCACACTACTAGGGCAACATGGCCGTAGTTTCCACCTCAATCTTGGCTCTCTCCTCCATCAGTCCACTCACTTCTAGGCAAGCCATTGCTGGAAAATGTCGCCCAAATACTTCGCGGTACACAGCCCCCAACTCCTTGAGCCTTGTGTTGTATTCATGCCGATCCGTCACGTACCAAGTCATACGAACCATATGCTGTGCACCTGCCCCCGCTTGTTGCAAGACAGCCAACGTGTTTAAAAAACATTGCTTAGCTTGCGCAATGAAATCGTCCGACTCAAACTGCTGTTGGCTATTCCAACCGATTTGCCCGCCTACAAAAATGAGCGTGCCTTTGGCAGCAATGCCATTGGCATAGCCTTTTGGGGGAAGCCAGTCAGGTGGTTGTAGTCGTTGATGCATAAAAAGTCCTTAATTTGAAGCGTTGCAATTTCCCAGTTTCTGTGCGCGGTAGTTTGTCCATGAAGGTAATACGGCGCGGATATTTATAGGGCGCGATGATGGTTTTGACGTGGTCTTGCAGCGTTTTTTTCATAGCTTCGCCTGCCATGTCGGTTTCTTTTAAAACGCAAAAGGCATGAATCGTCATGCCGCGCTCAAGATCGGGTTCACCAATCACGCCGCATTCAGCAACCGCTGGGTGTTTGAGTAAAGCGTCCTCAACTTCGGGTGCGCCGACGTTGTAGCCCGCCGTGATGATCATGTCGTCATCTCTCGCCTGGTAATAAAAGTAGCCATCTGCGTCCATGCGAAATGCATCGCCTGGATAGTTCCAGCCAGCTTTGACGTAATTTTTCTGTCTTGGATCATTAAAGTATTTGCAGCCCGTGGGTCCTATGACCGCCAGCTTGCCAATCGTCCCAATTGGCAGCTCTTGCCCTGCGTCGTCCACAACTTTAGCGGTATAGCCCGGCACGACTTTGCCAATGGCTCCCGCGCGAACATCCTCCCCTTTGCTGGAGATAAAAATATGGAACATCTCGGTTGCGCCAATACCGTCTAGCATCTCCAGCCCTGTCGCGGCTTTCCACAGTTGACGTGTTGCATCAGGCAAAGCTTCGCCTGCGCTGACCGAGGTGCGTAGGCTGGGCACACCGCACGCGGCCGCAATTGGCGCGAGTTGGCGGTACATGGTCGGCGCGGTATAGCAAATGGTGATGCCCACTTGGTTAATGGTGTCGATGACGGTTTGCGGTTTTAAGGGCGCATCGTGAAAGTACACCGATGCCCCTGCCCACATCGGAAAAATCAACAAACCGCCCAGCCCAAACGTGAATGCTAAAGGCGGCGAACCAAACACGATGTCGGAAGGCTTTGCCTCCAGCACAAAGCGCGGCCACGCTTCGCAAGCGGCTAAAACGTCTTGGTGCGTGTGCACCGCTGCTTTAGGCTTACCAGTTGTGCCCGAGGTAAACGCCATTAGCGCAATATCGCTGCCCAGTGTAGGACAGGCTTGGAAGTCGCTACTTTTTTGCGCCGCACGGGCTTCTAATCCTGCAAGGTCTTGCGGCGCGTTAAAGGTAATGAGGGTGTGCAAAGACGGGTGCTCGCCTTGCTGCCCTTGCGCGAGGGCTAATTCATCGATGAGGTTGATATCGCACAGCGCAACGGTGGGCTTGGCAATGTCGATGATGCCGCACAGTTCAGTAGCACGTAGTAGCGGCATGGTTGCAACTGCGATGAGTCCTGCTTTCACGACAGCAAGCCAAGCAAGCGCTAAACCAATGGAGTTGCCGCCGCGCAGCAGTACGCGGTTGCCAGGCACGAGTCCTAAGTCTGTGGTCAGCACGTGTGCGATGCGGTTGACCTGATCTCGTGTTTGGGCATACGTGAGCACTGTGCTTGGGCTGCGCAAAAGTGGATGCTCTGCGAAGCCGCGCTCATGGCATTGATCTAACAGTTCGGCAACCAAATTAAGCTGGGTGTGACAAACGTTTTGCGCAAACTCATAGTGCAATTGCGGCCACTGCTCGGGCGGTGGCAGACCATCGCGAACGAAGCTGTCGATTTGCGCAGATGCGATTGATTGGGGCATGCTCAAGCCTCCTCTTTCAATACAGACTTTCCAATAATGAGTTGCTGAACTTCGGTTGCGCCCTCATAAATGCGTAGCGATCGAATGTCGCGGTACAAATGCTCAATCACCTGACCGACTTGCACGCCGCGCCCACCAAACATTTGCAGCGCCATATCAATGACTTTTGAAGCGTTTTCGGTTGCCACCATTTTTGCCATCGCACTGGCGCGGCTGTAGGCGGCTGATGTCCCTTGCGAATCGCGCATCCATGCAGCACGATAGGTCAGTAGCGCGGCGCTATCAATCAGCGCAGCCATGCTGCCAAGCTTCGCCTGGGTGAGCTGCATATCGGCTAGCACACCACCAAACATACGGCGTGACTTGGCATGCGTCAGCGCCTCCCGCATGGCTCGTCTGCCCATGCCTAGAGCGGCACCAGCAACTGAAGCACGGAAAATATCGAGCGTGCGCATCGCCAATTTAAAGCCCATGTCTGCTTCGCCTAAAAGCGCGGTATTTGGCACGCGGCAATTGGTAAATCGAAGTTTGGCCAGTGGATGCGGGGCCATAACCTGCAAGTGTTCTGACGCATCAAGTCCTGCTGTACTTGCATCCACAATAAAAGCGCTAATACCGCGCGTACCTGCACTGGGCGTTGTTTTGGCGAAGACGACATAAAAGTCCGCCATGCCGCCGTTGCTAATCCAAGTCTTGATGCCATTTAAAACATAGCTGCCATCGGCTTGCACGGTCGCCGTGCTCGACATCGCTGCTACGTCTGATCCTGCATCAGGTTCTGAGAGCGCAAACGCAGCGATCTTTGTACCGTTGGCTACTGCAGGCAAGTACATCGCTTGTTGCTCGGGCGAACCGTCTAATGTGATCGCGCCGCTGCCCAAGCCCTGCATGGCAAACGCAAAATCAGCTAGCGGCGAGTAGCTCGCCAATGTCTCGCGCAGAATGACTAAAGCACGCGAGTCAAGCGTGGGCAGTGCCCCACCAAACGCGCTTGGCACGCAGTAACGCAGCCAGCCTGCCGTACCCAGTTTTTGTACCCATTCGCGGCACGCATGGCGATCATCCGACTCATCGACTTGCGCTTGAGATGCCCACTGCTCAAGACTTTGCGCCAACTCCGTATGAGCGGTATCAAAAAATGGGAGCTTGTAGTGGTTCATTTCAATCCCCTCCAAACACAGGAGATTGCTTGTTTGAAAATGCGTCAAACGCGCGCTTGAAGTCTTCGGTTTGCATACAAATGGCCTGCGCCTGCGCTTCGGCTTCAACGGCTTGTTCAATGGTCATTGCCCACTCTTGTTGTAGCATGGTTTTGGTCATGCTGTGGGCAAAAGTGGGACCGTTGGCTAAATCTGTTGCCATGCTTTTTGCTTTAGCCAGCAAGGCATCGGGGGCGCACAGTTCGTTAAAAAATCCCCAATTGAGACCTTCTGCCGCCGTCATGGCGCGGCCTGTATAAAGCAATTCAGAAGCTCGCCCTTGCCCAATCACGCGCGGTAGCAAGGCACAAGCGCCCATGTCTGCACCTGCTAGACCGACGCGCGTAAATAAAAATGCAGTTTTGGTTTTTTCGGTGCCATATCGCATATCGCAAGCCAGCGCCATCATGGCGCCTGCGCCCGCGCAGATGCCGTCAATCGCGCCAATAATGGGCTGCGGGCAATTGCGCATGGTTTTAATTAAATCGCCCGTCATGCGTGTGAACTCCAGCATTTCAGGCATGGTCATTTGGGTGAGTGGCCCGATGATTTCAAACACATCGCCGCCGCTACAAAAATTGCCGCCAGCGCCCGTGACAACAACCGCCTTCACATCGGTTGCATCGTGCATGGAGCGGAATAATTCGCCCAGCTCTCTGTAAGACTCAAAGGTGAGGGGGTTTTTGCGTTCAGGACGGTTGAGCGTCACGATGCCAATGCCGCCATGAGGTGAGGTTGGCTCGAAGTGCCACGAAAAATGCTTGGCAACGTAACTGGCTTTGGGCTCGAACGATGCGTGCATGGGGTTGCTCGCGGTGATGAAGTGCTTCATAAATGGTTGCTCCTATGCGGCTTGCGCTTGTTTAAATTGTTGTTTGATGTGACCCATCAGCGTATGCAGTTGTTTGCTTTGCGATTCACTAAGTCCCGCCAAGGCATCCACAATCCACTGCTCGTGCGCTTTAGCCATGAGTGCGAACTGAGCCCGTCCCGCCTTGGTGAGCCGAATGAGAAATGCGCGCCTGTCGTCTGCTAGCGGTACGCGTTCTACTAAACCTTCGGCTGTGAGTTGATCGGCAATACCCGTGATGTTGCCGCTAGTTACCATCATGCGGCGCGATAGTTCATTCATCTTGAGACCCACGGGCGAGCGCTCAAGCTGCGACATCAAATCAAAGCGCGGCAGTGTTGTGCCAAATTCTTTGCGTAGCTGAGTGCGTACAAACTTTTCAATCAGTTGCGTGCAAGTCAACATCCGTAGCCATAAGCGCAGCTCTTGTGGATGCGCACTGTGACTGGTGCTTGCGTCTTCTAATCTAGCTTCTAAGTCCATATCAAAGCCTTGCCTCGTTGGCGTTTTCCATCGTCTTTTGCTTCTCTAATTCGCGGTACAGTTGATCGCGACCACTCCAGTATTGACGTGGCCAATCGATGCTGTGCTGATTGAGTTTGGCGGCTTCGTGCAGTGTCCAAGCAGCGTCCGCCAAATGCGGACGTGCAATGGCGCATAAATCCGCACGACCTGCTGCGATGATGCTGTTGACTTGATCGCCCTCGGTGATCGCGCCCACTGCAATGGTTTGAATGCCAACTTCGTTGCGAATGCGGTCAGAAAATGGCGTTTGATACATACGCCCATAGACAGGTTTTGCGGCGCGGCTGGTTTGTCCTGACGAAACATCAATCACATCGCAGCCCGCATCTTTAAAAGCTCTTGCCATCACCACGGCATCGTCCGCTGTGTTGCCGCCAGGCACCCAGTCATGTGCAGACAGTCGCACCGACATGGGCAGGTGAGCGGGCCAGACGGCACGCATCGCGCGGAAGACCTCTAGCGGGTAACGCAGGCGGTTCTCTAGACTGCCACCGTATTCATCCGTGCGTTGATTGCTAAGCGGCGTTAAAAAACTGGATAGCAAATAGCCGTGTGCGCAGTGCAGCTCAAGCCAGTCAAAACCTGCATGGGCGGCACGCTGCGTGGCGGCTACAAACTGCTTTGTTAACGCAGCCATATCGGCGCGGCTCATGGTTTTAGGCGTTTGATTTTGCTCCCCATACGGGACGCTGCTGGCGGCTATTAAGGGCCAATTGCCAGTGGTCATGGGTTCATCGGTGAGTTCCCAGCCCAGTTGGGTTGAGCCTTTGGCTCCGCTATGCCCCAATTGCAAACCGATTTTTGCGCTACTACTGGTGTGAACAAAATCCACAATGCGTGCGACAGCGGTTGTTTGCTGGTCGCTCCAAAGCCCTGGGCATCCCAGCGTAATGCGTCCTTCGGGCGTGGGGCTGGTCATCTCAACCATCACCAATCCAGCACCGCCCAAAGCGCGTGCACCCAAATGCACCAAATGAAAATCTTGAACCACGCCATCGACTGCGCTGTAGGTTGCCATGGGTGAGACCACCACGCGGTTTTTGAGCTCAACTTCGCGCACCTTGAGTGCTGTCAGCATGGGCACGGGTGCAGGCATGAGCGCACGGTGCGCAGAAGCCTTGGCAAACCATGATTCAAAATTAGCTAACCAAGCGGTATCGCGTAGGCGCAGATTTTCGTGACTAATGCGCTGGGAGCGCGTTAAGAGTGAGTAGGCAAATTGCGGTGCCTCCATGCCCGCGTAACGACGGACGTTTTCAAACCACTCGGTGGAATTGCGCGCGGCATTTTGAATTTTGAGCACTTCCACGCTGCGCCTTGCCTCGTAAGCATTCAGCACGTCGGCTAGCGGTTTGTGGGTGGCGAATTCATTGGCTAAATCAATCGCGTCTTCAACGGCTAATTTTGTGCCACTACCAATGGAGAAGTGCGCCGTATGCGCCGCGTCCCCCATTAAAACAATAGGCACGGATTTTCCATTGATGTCCGCCTGATGCACCCATGTTTTGCAAATGACGCGAGGAAATCGAATCCAGATAGCCGAGCCACGCAGATGCGCCGCGTTACTCACGAGCGCATTGCCATCTAAGTGTTTGGCAAACAAGCGCTCGCAAAAAGCAATGGACTCGGCCTGAGTCATTTTGTCTAGGCCATGCGCGTGCCAAACTTCGTCGGGTGTCTCGACAATAAAAGTGGATATTTCGCGCTCGCTGCTATCCGCATCAAACTGATAGGCGTGACCTGCAAACCAGCCGTGCTCGGTCTGCTCGAAGGCGAAGGTAAATGCGTCGAATTTTTTGCGCGTACCCAGCCAAACAAAGCGGCACTGGCGCGTGTCGATATCGGGCTGATAGGTATCCGCATAACGTGTGCGGATGCGGCTGTTTAGTCCATCGCACGCGATCACTAAGTCGGCCTGATATTGCAGTGCCGCAGCTTGATCGTCTTGGATATCTGCTTCAAAGACCAATTGCACCCCTAGCTCTTGAGCGCGATCTTGCAAAATATTGAGCAATCGTTTGCGTCCCACACCGCAAAAACCGTGACCACTGGAGCGTAGATGCTCGCCCTTAAAGAATACGGATACATCATCCCAGTGATGAAAAGCGTTACCAATTAACGCAGCACTGACAGCGTCTGCGCGGTGCATATTGTCCAACGTCTGGTCAGACAGCACCACTCCCCAACCAAACGTGTCAAACGGTCGATTGCGCTCCAGTACCGTCACGATGTGCGACGGATTTTGTTGCTTCATCAAGTTGGCGAAATAAAGTCCTGCGGGTCCGCCGCCGATGCATAGAATATTCATAATTAAATAGTTTAAGCATGAAATAAATAAGCGTCAACTAGGGAAAGCGATATGAGGTATGTTGCAACTTTTAGCTACCCTTCGGATTAAGATTCGATTTTGCTTTTAGAAAGGCTATTCATGAAAACTACAACTCGTCGTCAAATGTTGTCTCACGGCGCCGCCATAGCTGGCGCGGCTTCCACAGGGTTTTTGGCATCTGGTGCTTCAGCACAAACGGGTAAATTGCGCGTTGGCCTGATGCTGCCCTATACAGGAACTTTCGCGCAATTGGGCGTTGCTATCGAAAACGGTTTTCGCATGGCACTGAACGAGCAGGGCGGCAAACTGGGCGGGCGCGACGTTGAATTTTTTAAAGTGGATGACGAGTCCGAACCCGCCAAAGGCATTGAAAACGCCAACAAACTGGTGCAGCGGGACAAGGTGGATGTGATTGTGGGCACGGTTCACTCAGGTGTGCAAATGGGGATTCAAAAAGTCGCCCGCGATTCCGGCGTTCTTAGCTTGATTCCTAATGCGGGTGTTCATGCGGCGACTCGTTCGCTGTGCGCTTTGAATGTGTACCGAACATCGTTTAGCAATTCTCAGCCAACCAAGGCGCTGGGTAAATTGGTAGCAGAAAAAGGTCACAAGCGTGTGGTGTGGATTACTTGGAAATACGCCGCAGGTGACGAGGCTTTTGAAGGATTTAAAGAGAGTTATCTTGCTGCAGGCGGCACGATTGTGAAGGAGCTGGGATTGCCGTTTCCTAATGTCGAGTTCCAAGCCTTACTCACCGAAATTGCTGCTATCAAACCTGATGCGGTAGCTTGCTTTTTTGCGGGCGGTGGCGCGGCCAAGTTTATGAAGGACTACGCAGCCGCAGGCTTGCAAGGCAAAATTCCGCTCTACGGCTCTGGCTTTTTAACCGAAGGCGTATTGGGTGCTGCGGGTGCTGCTGCCAATGGCGTGATCACAACTTTGCACTACAGCGACTCGCTCGATACACCGCGCAACAAGGCGTTCCGTTTGGCGTATGCCAAGCAGTTCAAAATGCAACCCGATGTGTATGCCGTGCAAGGCTACGACACGGGCTTGTTGCTGATTCAAGGCGCAAATGCGGTGAAGGGCGACCTCTCTAATAAGCCTGCGCTCTACAAAGCCTTGCAGGGCGCAGTGATTGATAGTCCGCGCGGCAAATGGACAATGAGCGCGGCGCACAACCCTGTGCAAGATATCTATTTGCGTGTTGTGAAGGATGGTGAAAACAAGGTCGTTGGCATTGCTGCTAAGGCTTTGTCAGATTCTGGCGCTGGCTGCAAATTGGCATAATTGGGGTCGTCGCTTTGGATTCCCGCATTCGCGGGAATGATGGCGCTTTGGAATTTATTTGTATGACTTTTGCACGCCGCCAGCCTACACGCCGCCAACTTCTATCGTCTAGTTTTGCATTAGCAGGCGCAGCAACCAGCAACTTTTTCCCTTCTACCTCAGCGGCGCAAACCTTGCGCACTAAGCTGCGCGTTGGGTTCATGTTGCCCTACACGGGGACGTTCGCACAGCTTGGCGTGGCGATTGAAAACGGCTTTCATCTGGCACTCTTAGAGCGAGGCGGGAAAATTGCAGGACGCGAAGTTGAGTTTTTTAAAGTGGATGATGAGTCCGACCCCGCCAAGGCGATTGAAAACGCCAGCAAGCTGGTGCAGCGCGACAAGGTCGATGTGCTGGTTGGATCGGTGCACTCAGGCGTGCAACTGGGCATTCAAAAAGTGGCACGCGAAAGCGGTGTTTTAAACATTATTCCAACTGCTGCATTGCACGCAGCCACACGCTTGCTGTGCGCCCCTAATGTTTTTCGCACTTCCTACACCAGCTACCAGCAAACCTACGCACTCGGCGCAGCCTTGCTGGATAAGGGTTTGAAGCGGGTTGTTTGGATTTCTTGGAAGTACACGGCTGGCGAAGAAATGCTGGAGGGCTTTCGCGAAGGTTTTGAGCCCAAAGGCGGCTTGATTACCAAAGAGCTTTGGGCGCCGTTCCCAAGCGTCGAGTTCCAAGCGTTACTGACCGAAGTTGCCGCACTCAAACCCGATGCGGTGGCTTGCTTTTTTGCGGGCGCGGGAGCAGCTAAATTTATGAAAGACTACGCGGCGGCAGGTCTCAAGGGCAAAATTCCGCTCTACGGTGCAGGCACGTTGACCGAGGGAACTTTGGAGGCGGCGCGCACTGCGGCTGAAGGCGTAGTCACCACGATGCATTACAGTGACGCGCTGGATACGCCGCGCAACAAGGCGTTTCGATTGGCGTATGCCAAGCAGTTCAAAATGCAGCCCGATGTGTACGCGGTGCAAGGCTATGACTCGGCTGATTTATTGGATAAAGGGCTGCTCGCGGTAGGCGGTGATATCAACAAAAAAGCTGCGCTTTACAAAGCTATGGAAGCCGCAGTGATTGATAGTCCGCGTGGTAAATGGAAGATGAGCTCATCGCACAACCCCGTGCAAGATATCTATTTGCGCGTGGTCAAAAACGGTGAAAACAAGGTGCTGGGTTTGGCGATCAAAGGCTTGTCTGACCCTGGTACGGGTTGCAAGATGTAGCGCTACCTCAATACTTAAAATCGCCTTACGACTACAACTGAATCCGATTCACGTGGACTTCCCAACCTTTCTCATTCAACTGCTCAATAGCGTTCAGTACGGCTTACTGCTGTTCATGCTGGCGGCGGGTTTGACGCTGATTTTTGGCATCATGGGTGTGGTCAATTTGGCGCATGGCAGTTTTTATATGTTGGGCGCTTATCTGGCTTATGCCCTGAGTGGTTTTTTTGGTAACTTGGCGGCTGCTATTGGTCTGGGCGTGGTGCTCTCGGTGGTGTTTGGTTTGTTGCTGGAGTGGCTCCTGTTTCGTCATTTTTATAAGCGCGATCACCTTGATCAGGTGCTGCTCACTTTTGGCTTGATCTATATCTTTGAAGAACTGCGCTCCATTTTGTGGGGTGATGATGTGCATGGTGTAGCGGTTCCTGATTTGCTCTCTGCTTCGATTCCGCTGACCGACAACCTCTCTTATCCTGTGTACCGCTTGGCCATGTCGGCTGTATGCGTGGCGCTGGCGCTAGGGCTTTACTGGCTGATTGCTAAAACAAAGTTGGGTATGAAAATTCGGGCGGGCGCGTTTAACTCCGACATGGCCGAGGCACTGGGCATCAATATCAAGCTGATTCATGCGGTGGTGTTTGCACTGGGTGTTGCGCTGGCGAGTGTGGCGGGCATGATTGCCGCGCCCATTGCTAGCGTCTACCCCAACATGGGAGCGAGTGTGTTGATCATGTGTTTTGTGGTGGTGGTGATTGGCGGCATTGGTTCTGTGCGCGGCGCGCTGATCGCTGCGCTACTTGTTGGTTTTGTCGATACCTTTGGCAAGGTGCTGCTGCCATCCATTTCGGGGATGCTGGTGTATGTGCTGATGGCGGCGGTGTTGCTGTGGAAACCCGAAGGATTGTTTAAGCAATGAATGCCAACACTTCTACAAGCTCAGCGCGAATGGGTTTATTTTTATGAGTGCTGCTAAAGCCAATCTTGAAATGCTGCCAAAAGGCTTGCAAGCCACGTTGGCATTGGCTTTACTGTGCTTGATTATCTTTCCATTTGTTGGCTCGGACTTCTACAAAGAGATGGTCACACGGATGATGATTCTCTCGATCTTTGCTATGAGTTTGGACTTGCTGCAAGGCGTGACGGGGCTTGTCTCGCTAGGGCACGCCGCGTATTTTGGGCTGGCGGGTTATGCGCTGGCTTTTTTTACGCCCGAAGGCGCGGCGGTGAGTTTGTGGTGGACACTGCCCGCAGCGGTGCTTGGGTCCGCGCTTGCGGCGCTGGTGATTGGATTTTTTGTGGTGCGCACACACGGTATTTATTTCATCATGGTGACGATGGCGTTTGCGCAGATGGTGTACTTTTTGTTTTTCGATAACAAGCTGCTTGGCGGCTCGGACGGACTCTACATTAACTTCAAACCGAGCACATCTATTTTTGGCGTTCAACTTTTTGATTTAGACAATAAAACCCATTTTTATTATTTCACTTTGGTCGTGCTACTGGTTGTTTATGCGCTACTGCGAAAACTGCTCTGGAGCCCTATGGGACGTGCCTTGGTGGGCATTCGCATCAACGAGCATCGGATGCGTGCCATGGGCTATGGCACGTTTAAATATAAATTAGCCGCCTTCAGCATAGCGGGTGCGCTTGCGGGGCTTGCGGGTTATCTTGCTGCTGCGCAAAGTGGTTTTGTCAATCCTGAGTTGATGGGTTTTCACATGAGTGCGCACGCCATTATGATGTTGGTTTTGGGCGGCATGGGCAACTTTGCGGGTGCAATTGTGGGCGCGTTTAGCTTTGAGATATTGCTCTCTGTTTTTAAAGATCTGCCCAACGACCTAGGCAAACACTGGCAACTATGGATGGGCACTTTTATTGTCCTCATCATCATCTTTGCGCCGCGTGGTTTGATGGGTTTGTGGGCACGAAGCAAAGGAGCGCAAACGTGACCAATGCGTTGCTTCGTGCCGAGCACCTCACCAAACGATTTGGCGGCTTGGCGGCTGTAAATGATGTGTCGATTGATCTTGTGTTTGGTCAAATTCACGCCGTCATTGGTCCTAATGGCGCTGGAAAATCGACGCTGACCAATTTGTTGTCGGGCGATTTGGCGCTTACGTCTGGGCGCATGGTGCTGGGCGATCAGGACATCACGGGGTGGCCCATGGAGCGTATTTCGCGCCAAGGCATTGGGCGAAGTTTCCAAAAAACAAATGTGTTTTTGCCGCTCTCCGTTTTTGAAAATGTTCGGCTCGCGGCGCACTTTGATCTCGCGCAAACCCAGCAAGCGATTCGGCTAGCCAAGTTAGAGCATCAAGCGCAAACGGTTGCCTCTAACATGAGTCACGGCGAGCAGCGTCAGCTAGAAATTGCCATGTGTTTGGCGACCCAGCCACAGGTGCTGATTTTGGATGAACCCTTGGCGGGCATGGGCACGGTGGAGGCCAAGCGCATGATTGAGTTGCTGCACACCTTGAAAGCCAATCATGCAATTTTGCTGATTGAGCACGATATGGATGCTGTGTTTGCCTTGGCCGATGTGCTCACGGTCATGGTCAATGGGCAAGTGATTGCCTCAGGTACGCCAGAGAATGTGCGCGCCGATGCCACGGTGCAAGCCGCGTATTTAGGGGATGCGCATGAATAATGATGCGCCACTCATTCATGTTCAAGGCTTGAACACCTTTTACGGGGCAAGCCATATTTTGCAAAACGTGAGTCTTCATGTGACACGCGGCGAGACGATTGGTCTCATGGGGCGTAACGGCATGGGCAAGAGCACTTTGCTTAAATCCATCATGGGGTTAGTGCGTGCGCCGCTGGGCAGTGTTAGCGGGAACATTTCGATCATGGGGCAAGATATGACGGGCGCCGCACCATTCAAGATTGCGCAAATGGGTATTGCCTATGTGCCCGAGGGGCGCGGTATTTTTGGTAATTTAAGCGTCACAGAGAACCTCCGCATGGCGGCACGCGCGGGCAGCACGGACGCTGCCAAAGCACGCGCCCAGGCGGGGCAAGATTGGCATTTCGACAAAGTGCTGGAGACTTTCCCGCGCCTGAAGGAGCGCTTGGGTCACGGCGGACAACAGCTATCGGGCGGCGAGCAGCAAATGCTCACGATTGGTCGTGCGCTGATGACGAACCCAGACGTGCTGATTTTGGACGAAGCCACCGAGGGGCTTGCGCCGTTGATTGCCAAAGAGATTTGGCGCATTTGCGGCGTGATTAAAGCCAGTGGCATCAGCAGCATCATCGTTGACAAAAACTGGAAGCACGTCACGCAAATTACGGATCGCAATGTGATCTTGGTCAAAGGGCAGGTGGTGTTTGAGGGAGCTACAAACAGTTTGCTGGCGCAGCCTGAGTTGTTGGCTCAACATCTCGGGGTGTGATGGGGGTGTAATTGAGGTGTAATAGGCGCTGGATTTCCGCCTTCGCGGGAATGACGAATTAAAAAAATTTTGATGATTGAACTCAAAAAATCCGACCAAAACCTTGTCTGGCTTGACTGCGAAATGACGGGACTTGATCCCGACAAAGAGCGTCTCTTGGAAATTGCCGTTATCGTGACCGATGCGCAAATCACAACGCGCGTAGAAGGCCCTGTTTTTGTGATTCACCAAAGCGATGAGTTGCTGGGCAAGATGGACAAGTGGAATCAAGGTACGCACAAAAAAAGCGGACTCATCGAGAAGGTTAAAGCGTCGGTGGTGACGGAGGCCGAAGCTGAGGCGCAGATTCTAAAGTTTTTAGCTAAATACGTGCCTAAGCAAAAGTCGCCCTGCTGCGGCAACACGATTAGCCAAGATCGGCGATTTTTAGTGAAATATATGCCTAAGCTGGACGCATTTTTTCACTACCGCAATATCGACGTGAGCACACTCAAAGAGTTGGCGGCACGCTGGGCTCCTTCGGTCAAAGAGTCATTTAAAAAAGCGCAAAAGCATACCGCACTTGCCGATGTCCACGAGTCGATTGACGAGCTCTTGTATTACCGCGAGCATTTTTTGAAAGTATGAAAAATGATGCACTCCCCCAGTTTTATTGCTCCGCAGTCGTATCGCACAGCTGATGAAGCACTGGCTGCCGCGCAGCGCATCTACGATGCGAGCGTGCAGCATCTGCGTGAGTCGCTCAAGGAGTTTGTGGCGGGACGCGATTTTGATTCTCACGTCCGCGCTTGCTACCCCTTTGTTAGACTGCGCACTCACACGTTGATTCGGGCTGCCAAGGGCAATCGTCATTTAAGTTTTGGTTTTGTCGCCAGCACGGGCGTGTATGAGACCACGCTCACGCGCCCCGATTTGTATGCCAATTACTACTTGGAGCAGTTCACGCTGTTGCTACAAAACCATGATGTAGCGCTAGAGGTAGGAACGAGTCATCAACCGATTCCTGCTTATTTTTCGCTTGCTGCTAACGACACGATTGAAGGCTCGCTGACACCTGAGCGGCGTGAGCGCCTGCGTGATGTGTTTGATTTACCCGATCTGGCTGCGATGGACGATGGCATTGCCAATGGCACGTGGCAAGCCAAGTCGGGGCAAGCCGAGCCGCTGTCGCTCTTTACCGCGCCTCGTGTGGATTACTCGTTGCAGCGCTTGCGCCACTACACGGGCACTGCGCCTGAGTGGTTTCAAAACTTTGTGCTGTTTACCAACTACCAGTTTTATATCGACGAGTTTGTGCGCATGGGGCGCACTGCCATGCAAGACCCGACGAGCGAATACATCGCTTTTGTTGAGCCTGGCAATGTGGTGACGCGCAAAGTGGGAACGGCTACGCAAGCGATTGACGCACTCGGTCATGCACCGCCGCGCTTGCCGCAAATGCCTGCTTACCATTTGCTCCGCGCCGACCGCACGGGCATCACGATGGTCAACATTGGCGTGGGCCCTGCGAATGCTAAAAATATTACCGATCACATTGCCGTGCTAAGGCCGCACGCTTGGGTGATGCTGGGACACTGCGCGGGCTTGCGCAATACGCAGCAATTAGGCGACTACGTGTTGGCGCACGCTTATGTGCGTGAAGATCACGTGCTAGACGAAGAGTTGCCACTGTGGATTCCGATTCCTGCGCTGGCGGAAATTCAAGTGGCACTAGAGCGTGCGGTGCGCGAGGTCACGCAGTGCGAAGGCGCAGATTTGAAGCGCATCATGCGCACGGGCACGGTTGCCAGCACCGACAACCGCAACTGGGAATTGCTGCCCGACAACGGACCGCAGCGGCGCTTCAACCAAAGCAGGGCGGTGGCACTCGATATGGAGTCCGCCACCATTGCTGCCAATGGCTTTAGGTTCCGCGTTCCCTATGGCACGCTGCTGTGCGTGAGCGACAAGCCGCTGCACGGCGAAATTAAGTTGCCAGGCATGGCGAATCATTTTTATAGCGAGCGCGTGGGGCAGCATTTGCAAATCGGCATTCGCACTATGGAGCTACTTAGGCAAGCACCCGAGGGTCAATTACATAGCCGAAAATTACGCAGCTTTTCGGAAGTCGCGTTTCAATAACCTGTGCTGGGCAGCGGTCAGTTTTTAGCTTTGTATACACTTGAAAAGACTCACGCCCTACAATCTCCTTTTAGCTGTTAACCGCTAGCCAAGTGCGGATCAACTAAAAATCCACCACCAGCAGATTTCTCTTTACCGCAACGATTCATGCGGTCCCAAAGGGAGTGTCCCACTCGGCCAGCCGCACTCTTTTCGGAGTTCACTGTGCCCTTGTCATCTGCCCCAGATTCTCTCGCTAGCCTCCTAGCGCCTCGCCATCCCCCCGCTATTCTTGCCCTTGCTGACGGTACTGTTTTTATTGGTCAATCGATTGGCTGGACGGGGCAAACGGTTGGCGAAGTCGTCTTCAATACCTCGATGACGGGCTACCAAGAAATGTTGACCGACCCCAGCTATTGCCAACAAATTGTGACGCTGACTTATCCGCATATTGGCAATTACGGCACGAATTTTGAAGACGTGGAATCCCGCAAGGTGTACGCCGCAGGTCTCATCATCAAAGACTTGTCGCTGATTGCGTCCAACTTTAGAAGCACGCAAAACTTGAGCGATTATTTGGTTGAATCTAAAACCGTGGCGATTAGCCATATCGATACACGCCAGCTCACGCGCCACTTGCGCACGCATGGCGCACAAAACGGCTGCATCATGGGATTAGCGGCGGGCGAGGCAGTCACGCAAGCGCACATCAGCAAAGCAGTCGCTGCCGCCAAAGCCGCGCCCAGCATGGCGGGATTGGATTTAGCCAGGGTAGTCAGTACAAAAGAAATTTACGAGTGGACGCAGGAAGAGTGGAAATTGGGGGCTGTTCCTCAGTCAGGACAAGCTAAGTCCCCCGAGACAAACAACGCCAATACGAAATTAGGGACTGACCCCAATTTCCACGGCGAAAACCAAAAATGTCACGTCATCGCCTACGACTTCGGCGTCAAGCACAACATCCTCCGAATGCTCGTCAGCCGCGGCTGCCGCGTCACGGTTGTGCCTGCAACCACACCTGCCCACGAAGTCCTATCCATGCGGCCTAGCGGCGTGTTCCTCAGCAACGGCCCAGGCGACCCAGAACCCTGCGACTACGCCATCGAAGCGGCTCAAACCATCATGGCAAAAGGCACCCCGCTCTTTGGCATCTGCCTAGGACACCAAATCATGGCACTGGCTAGCGGAGCCAAAACCTTCAAAATGAAGTTTGGCCACCACGGCGCGAATCACCCCGTCAAAGATTTAGCGACTGGCTGCGTTGCCATCACCAGCCAAAACCACGGCTTTGCGGTAGAGGAAAAAACGCTGCCCGCCAAGCTCAAACCCACACACATCAGCCTATTTGACGGCACACTGCAAGGCATAGAGCGCACGGACTGCCCAGCCTTCAGCTTCCAAGGTCACCCAGAAGCCAGTCCAGGTCCGCAGGATATTGGGACGCTGTTTGATAAGTTTGTAACAATGATGGATTCGTCTTTGCACAAGGAAAAACTATGAATGACAACATCATCAAATTTGAAGGTTTAAAAGGGGTAGGAAGCGTCGAATTAGCGTTGCGTCCAGACCAACGGGTTTATACGTTTATTGGCACGAATGGAGTTGGTAAAACCAAGGTGCTTGAGGCTTTGTTTCAAACTCTTCTATGGGGAAGCAAGCTCTTTACTCAAAATGTCCCCCAGATGGCGCACGAGATCAATATTGTTGTTGCAAAAAAAACGTTCTACCTTGATCAATATGCATTAGATTTTTCAAATGCTCGGCACATCAGGTGGGAAAACCCGCCAGTGACTCCAACAACTTACGAAAAAAAATCAATCGCCTGCGTTTTTATCGGCGCTCAAGCGCGTGGACAAATTTTTCACGCACCTCCATCCTCTAAGCCAATTGGCGCGTTCGAGTCTAGACGTGCGGAATATCTTCAGCATTTAGTGATTACCATGCAAAATGACTTTTCAAGAATTGGTATGAACGAGGATATTCAGCATTGGTTTGTTGCGCGAGCGCAATCTGCTAACCCATATCAAAAGTCAACGGATAACCGAAGAATTGAAATTGATGCTTTACTAAAAGCGTTGCATGAAATTGATAATCGATTCAGTTCTGATTTTTTGGAAATTGATGGTTCAAATCAAATCTCAGTAAAAATTGAAAACAAGCCTCGAAAAATTACAGAATTAAGTTCAGGCTTCACCTCCCTTTTAAAGATATTACAAGCCATCATCTCAGGCTACGCCAATTTCACCAACGAAGTAAACCTAACGCACGTTCGCGGCATTGTTTTAATTGATGAGATTGAAAGCCATCTGCACGTGGAATGGCAATCAAAAATCGTTCCTTTACTTAAAGGATTGTTTCCAAATACAACCTTCTATATCGCCACACATTCATCACTAGTATTGGCGCAATTACAAGAAGGTGAAGCGTATCAATTAGCTCGAGATCCCGATGGTGTGGTTCGCAGTCGGTTGATTGAAAGCCCCAATAAAAAGGTGTTTTCTGATGTTTTGAAGGACGCTTTTGGCATTGATCTCAATGCCCTCAAACGCGAACAAATGACGCACGACGATCAAACAAACGCCAAGGCTGCTCTACTGGCGCTGATGAACGATTCGGGAGTGGCGGTATGACCGAGATGAGACTGATTGACGCGCAAACGCTAATCTATGCGTTTGACCCTACGGGGCAAGAACAACATTTAATTGATGCGGCCAAAGCAAAAATGAAACTATGGCTTACGTCGCCAAACATCAGACTTGCCATCACGCCTTTAATACGATTTGAACTTCTCAAATCAGGAAAGTTAAACGAGGAGCGCATTAAAGAGTTAGAGCGTGCCTTGAGTCAATTTGAGGAGCTTGAAATTGGAAACGCTGAGGCTACCTTTGCTGCAGCCCTCTTTCGATATGCCGAACAGACGGGCAAAAAACTGGATCGAAATAAATTCGATGTTTTCCACTTTGCAAGCGCCACCATCAATCGATTTGAACTTGATAGCACAGACGGCGATATAGAAAAGATTCGCGCTATCCATGACGCTTTATTGACAGCGAGAGTGTGATCCATGCAAATGATCTGCACAACCTGCGGCACAACCGCCAATGCAATGCAAGGCACACGCACCATAGCGCAAGCATGGTGTTCGTGCGGTCAACAACCACGAAGCTTTTTGCCAGCGTTCATTGACTTGCCACTTGACGAAACTGATAGGCATTACCAATCGAGCAAGATTGGGTTTACTAAAGACAATTAAAAAATGAAAAGAACCGACCTTAAAACCATCCTCATCATCGGCGCGGGTCCTATCATTATTGGGCAGGCTTGCGAGTTTGACTACTCTGGCGTGCAGGCTTGCAAGGCCCTTCGCGAAGAAGGCTTCCGTGTGGTGTTGATTAACTCCAATCCCGCCACCATCATGACCGACCCTGCGACGGCGGATGTGACTTACATCGAGCCGATTACTTGGCAGACGGTTGAAAAAATTATTGCGATTGAGCGCCCCGATGCCATCTTGCCAACTATGGGCGGACAAACGGCGTTGAATTGTGCGCTTGATCTTTGGCACAACGGTGTGCTGGACGCATACATGGGCGCGGCAACGGGCAAGCCTGTGGAGCTGATTGGCGCAAAGCCCGAAGCGATTGACAAAGCCGAAGACCGCCTTAAGTTTAAAGATGCGATGACGAAGATTGGGCTCGGTTCAGCTCGCTCAGGGATTGCGCACTCGATGGATGAGGCTTGGTCGGTACAAAAGCAAATGGGCTTTCCAACGGTGATTCGCCCCAGCTTTACGCTGGGCGGTACGGGCGGCGGCATTGCCTATAACGCGGAAGAGTTTGAGACGATTTGCAAGCGTGGACTGGAAGCCTCTCCGACTAATGAGTTGCTTATCGAAGAGTCGCTGCTTGGCTGGAAAGAGTACGAGATGGAAGTGGTGCGCGACAAGGCGGACAACTGCATCATCGTGTGCTCGATTGAAAACTTAGACCCTATGGGTGTGCATACGGGTGACTCGATTACGGTTGCGCCTGCGCAAACCTTGACTGATAAAGAATATCAAATCCTGCGCAACGCCTCGCTGGCTGTGCTGCGTGAGATCGGTGTGGATACAGGCGGAAGCAATGTGCAGTTCTCCATCAACCCCAAAGACGGGCGCATGGTGGTGATTGAAATGAATCCGCGTGTGAGCCGCTCTTCTGCGCTGGCATCAAAGGCGACAGGATTTCCGATTGCCAAAGTCGCCGCCAAGCTGGCTGTGGGTTATACGCTTGATGAGCTGAAAAACGATATAACGGGCGGCGCAACGCCTGCTAGTTTTGAGCCCAGCATCGACTACGTTGTTACCAAAATCCCGCGCTTTGCGTTTGAAAAATTCCCAACCGCTGATTCGCGTCTCACCACTCAAATGAAGAGTGTGGGTGAGGTCATGGCGATGGGGCGCACCTTTCAAGAGTCGTTCCAAAAAGCATTGCGTGCCCTCGAGGTTGGCGTGGACGGCATGAACGAAAAGACGCAAGATTTGGAGCTGCTGGAGCAAGAGCTTGGACACCCAGGTCCTGAGCGTATTTGGTACGTGGGCGATGCTTTTGCCAAAGGCTACACGGTCGATCAAGTGCAGCTACTGACCAAAATTGATCCTTGGTTTTTGGTGCAAATTGAAGAGATTGTGAAGATTGAATTGGCATTAGAAAAATCAAAACTCAGCGATATCGATGCTGTGCAAATGCGCACACTGAAGAGCAAAGGTTTCTCAGATCGCCGCATGGCAAAGCTTTTGCAAGCCACGCCCACAGAGGTGCGCGAGTATCGCCATGCGCTCAAAGTGCATCCGATTTACAAGCGTGTAGATACCTGCGCGGGCGAGTTTTCGACCGATACGGCGTATTTGTATTCCACCTACGAAGCGAGTCATTGGGGTGATACCACTGTTCGAACTGAGCTTGTCGAAGCCGCAGCGACTCACCCTGCGACAGGCGCTGGGCGAACGGGATGTGAGTCAGGGCCAACGAATAAGAAAAAAATCATGGTGCTGGGCGGTGGTCCCAATCGCATCGGTCAAGGCATCGAGTTTGATTACTGCTGCGTTCACGCTGCGCTTGCCATGCGCGAAGATGGCTTTGAGACCATCATGGTTAATTGCAATCCAGAAACGGTGTCAACCGACTACGACACCAGCGACCGCTTGTACTTTGAACCCGTCACATTGGAGGACGTACTGGAGATCGTGGCGATTGAAAAGCCAGTTGGCGTGATCGTGCAATACGGTGGTCAAACGCCGCTCAAATTAGCGCTCGATTTGGAAGCCAATGGCGTGCCGATTATTGGTACATCGCCCGACATGATTGATGCCGCCGAAGACCGCGAGCGCTTTCAAAAATTGCTGCACAAACTAGGGCTGCTCCAGCCGCCAAATGCGACGGCGCGTACCGAGCATGAGGCCTTGGAAGCCGCATCCAGATTGGGCTACCCGCTGGTGGTTCGTCCAAGCTATGTGCTGGGTGGCCGCGCGATGGAGATCGTGCACGAGCAGCGCGACCTTGAGCGCTACATGAAAGAAGCGGTCAAAGTCAGCCACGATTCCCCCGTGCTCTTAGATCGCTTTTTGAACGATGCGATTGAGTGCGATGTGGACTGCATTCGCGACGCATCAGGCGCTACGCTGATTGGCGGCGTGATGGAGCATATTGAGCAAGCGGGCGTTCACAGCGGGGATTCGGCGTGTTCGTTGCCGCCATATTCTTTGGCTAGCGAAACGGTTGCTCAGATCAAACGTCAAACCGTGGCAATGGCAGGCGCTTTGAATGTGGTGGGTTTGATGAATGTGCAGTTTGCGATTCAGCACAAAGACGGCAAAGACGTGATCTACGTGCTGGAGGTCAACCCACGTGCCAGCCGCACCGTGCCGTTTGTCAGCAAAGCCACGGGCATACAGCTTGCGAAGGTCGCGGCGCGTTGTATGGCGGGGCGCACACTCGCCGATCAAGGTCTAGGACTTGGAAAAAAGAGTGAAGTCACGCCGCCTTATTTCAGTGTGAAAGAAGCCGTGTTCCCGTTCGTCAAATTCCCAGGCGTGGATACCATCCTTGGCCCCGAGATGAAATCGACAGGTGAAGTCATGGGCGTAGGGGACACGTTTGGCGAAGCGTTTATTAAAAGCCAAATAGGCGCGGGAACCCGTATTCCGCGTGCCTCGGACAAGGTCAAGACGGTTTTCTTGACGGTTAAAAATAACGACAAAGCTCGTGCTGTCAAGGTCGCTCAAGAATTACTCGCACTGGGGTTTGATGTGGTGGCAACTAGCGGCACGCAAGCGGCTATGACGGCTGCGGGCTTGGCTTGTGGCGTGATCAATAAGGTGGCGCAGGGTCGTCCGCATATTGTGGACGCGATTAAAAACAATGAAATCGCACTCGTCATCAATACGGTTGAGGAAAAACGCAATGCGATTAACGATTCGCGAGCCATTCGTACCAGCGCACTACTCAATCGCGTGACTACATTCACCACCATCGCAGCGGCCGAAGCCGCCGTGGCGGGCATGAAATATTTGGACAAGCTAGGTGTGATCTCGGTGCAAACGATGCACGCGAGATTACAGCCTTAGTTGTGTCCAAGTAGCAAATGAAGCAAATTAAGCAAATGAAGCAAAGAAGCTAATCTTCCCAGTGCCAATGTCGTGCATTGCCGACACAATTTTGACCTTGCCTGCTTTCACCAAGTCAGCGATGACAGGGCTTTTATCCATAATCATGGCGGCAGCGTCCTTCGCATTTTGATCGGCTAATTTTTGTACTAGTTCTTTATTTTTAGAGCTAGCTACACCTGTGTATTGGAGTTTGCTCAGCGACGGGCGAATGTTGCTGAGCATCGAAGTGAGATGACCCAGTTTGACCTCGTCTACAGCCCCCTTAATCGCCCCGCATTCCGTATGCCCCAAGACCACAATTAATTTAGCGCCTGCAGCAACGGTTGCAAACTCCAAACTACCCAAAATATCAGTATTAACAAAATTACCTGCGATTCGGGCTGCAAATATGTCACCAATGCGTTGATCAAAAACCAACTCAGGAGGGACGCGGCTGTCAATGCAGCCAACAATGGCCGCGATGGGTGATTGCTGCGATGCTGTATCTTTTACCTGTTTCATTAAATCGCAGTTGATTGTTTTGCCAGCAACAAAACGCGCGTTACCGTCTATCAAACGCTTGAGGGCTGCATCGGGTGTAGTCGTACTTTGGCTCTCTTTGGTAAAAACAGCACAGCTTTCTTGTGCCTGTAGCGAGCTTGTTGCAAACCCACCCAAAGCGGCAAGGCCAATCATCTGCGTTAATGTGTGACGGCGAGAAATCATAGAAATATCCTTTTTAGAAAGTTGAAGAAAAAAACCGTTCTCCCTCTCTATAGGGCTAAATAATTATATGGTTTAGGCCGTTTCATACATTACACTCACCACTAGGGACGGTGCTATTGAGAGGCGCTGTCCCTTTGCATTTATGAACTCGGAGTAGAAACACAACTATGGCAAGCAGTACTTACCCCATTACAAAAACCGGCGCAGAAAAGCTTAAAGTCGAACTCGTTAACCTCAAGACCAAAGAGCGCCCAGCGGTCATCATGGCGATCTCGGAGGCGCGTGCGCAAGGCGACTTGTCGGAGAACGCGGACTACGACGCAGCGAAAGAGCGTCAAGGCTTTATCGAGGGGCGAATCAAAGATATTGAGGGCAAACTGGGCGCAGCATCCATCATCGATCCGTCCCAGCTAGATGCAGATGGGCGTGTTGTTTTTGGCGCGACGATTGAGCTGGAAGACGAGGATACGGGCGCAACGATTAAGTATCAAATTGTGGGCGAAGACGAAGCCGATATCAAACTTGGATTAGTTAATTTTTCGTCACCGATTGCGCGTGCGCTCATTGGCAAGAACGAAGGCGATAGCGTGGATGTGGTCACGCCCAGTGGCACGAAACACTACGAAATCGTTGCTGTGCATTACATCTGAATTTTCTAAATTGCACGCCTTCATTTATTGCGGCATTTCATGCAGATGCTCGTAAAAGTTGCGCAGTACCCGAGCCGTCACGCCCCAAATGTGGCGTGCTTTGCCATCTAAGTCGATGGACGGTATGCCATACCAGTCACGGGTTTGCGGGCCCTCATCATTGATCCACGATAGCTCGTGATGGTTATGGTTGGTAGGATTCAAAATATGCTGTAGCGGAATTTCAAAAATCTCGCTCACCTCGTCTTCGGATAAGACTGGGGTGTAGGGTGTCGGGTGGTTTGGATTAACCAGCGCTACGATTGGCGTGATCTCAAAGCCTGTGCCCGTTTCGTGTAGCGGCAACGCACCAATGACTTGGCAATTAGCAGGCGATAAACCGATTTCCTCGTGGGCTTCGCGTAGCGCAGTCGCAATAGGGCTTGTGTCTTCGGCATCAATCTTGCCGCCTGGTAGCGCGATTTGCCCTGAGTGCTTGCGCAGTTTGGCGGAGCGCAAGGTCAGTAGCACAGTTAACTCACTCGCACGCTGCATGATGGGAATCAAAACGGCGGACGGTTTGAGTATTGGGTTGTTGGGAATATGCGCGTTTTGTCGTTGTCCTGCTGACAAACTATGTGCCAACCGATGGATGAGAAAAGTCTCATTCACCACCGCCGCAGGCAGCGCTTGGTAGCGCTCATCCCTTGGCAGAAGAGGCGCTTGCTTCGGGTCGAAGTCAGGAATGGTTGAGAGCAGGGGCAGTTTTTTCATGACGTTGAGCGCGACCTGCATGGGCATAAAAAAACCGTCAGCGCACGGCGGCGATGACGGTTTTTTTGTTGCGACAGATCGCTACAAAGTTTAAGACGCGGCAGCAACTTTCGGTGCTTTGCGTGTGAGCTTTTCTTTGATACGCGCCGACTTGCCGCTACGGTCACGCAGATAGTAAAGTTTGGCACGGCGGACATCGCCGCGACGCTTGACTTCAATCGAGGCGATGAGTGGGCTATAGGTTTGGAATGTGCGCTCCACACCTTCGCCGTTCGAGATTTTGCGAACGATAAAGTTAGAGTTGAGCGAGCGGTTACGGATCGAAATCACGACACCTTCAAATGCCTGCACACGCTTGCGAGTGCCCTCAACCACGTTGACGTTCACAATCACCGTGTCGCCAGGAGCGAAATCGGGGATCACCTTGCCCAGACGGGCAATTTCTTCTTGTTCCAAAGTTTGGAGTAAGTTCATTTTGAATCACTTTCAAGTTTGTCAGTTCATACGCGCTACACAAAAGGCGTTTTGTTTCCATCCAAAAAAGGAGAACAACGCGGCGGGCAGAGGAAAAGTCAACCCAGAATTATAGCTTTTTATGGTTCGATGTACGGCCTAAGCCGCGTAGCCCTTGGCATCTAGGTCAGCGTGGATAGGCGCTACCTACACGCGGCTGGGCGAGCGCGGAATCAATTGCCGCATTTGCCATTGGCGGGGGAGGGTGTCGGACATTACCAAATCTCCACGCCAAGCTCATCCCGCAATTGCAAGAAAGCTTTGTCGCGGCTCACAAGGGTTAGTTTTTCTGCGAGCGCGTGGGCAGCAATCATCATGTCCAGATCACTGAGGTTGATGCCTTTGCTCTCCAAATCAGCGCATAGCTTGCCGTAGCGCAGGGCAACAGCTTTAGTCCAAGGCAGCACGTCCATTCGTAGCAATACTTGCTCCAATGCTGCTACCAATCGGCTGGGATTGCCTTTTCTGTGGATGCCATACGTAAGTTCGCCCAGTGAGACGCTAGATAGTGCCACATCGCCCACTGCCAGCGTTTGCAATTTAGCAAGCAGCGCAGCGTCACGCCCTTGCATGATGTGGCTGATGATATTGGTATCCAGCAAATAGCGAATGCTCACTGTGCCTCAGATCGCAAAAGGGTCGCGCCTAGGTTGCGCAGGCAGGCGAGTGGACGGACGAGTGACTAGCAGGTCTTCGCTTTGGTTTTGCCAAACGGCATCTAGCAAACCTTGCCATTCGTTGGGTTTTTTGGAAAGGATCACGTCACCTGAGACGGGGTTGCGCCTAATGAACACTTCGGCAGTGTCAAACCGATACTCAAGCGGTAACCTAACGGCTTGGCTGCGCCCGTTGGTAAAAACTTTGGCTGTTTGAAGCATGATTGATCCTTGCTGATTTTTGGTGGTGCGTAGCATGGTATATATCTTTTGGGGTGATGTCAACACGCGCCAATAGACTGCGCGACCAGCTTCACACGGTCAGCGCGCTGTATTTTCTTTTTGATGGAAGATCGCCAAAACATCAACCGTGTCCGCATCAGCGTGGTAACGATGAAAGATCAAATCGTATTGCAAGCTCGATACGCTGGCGATGGTTCGTGTGCGGGAGCGGCTAAGGCAGCTTAGTTTGCAATAAATCAGGCCGCAAGTTCGCAGTCAGCGCCAACCGCTCGGCTTGCCGCCACGCTTCAATTTTGGCGTGATTGCCCGATAGCAGCACCTCGGGCACGCCAATGCCACGCCACACTTCGGGGCGTGTGTAGTGTGGGCAATCGAGTAGTCCATTGATCGCGGGATTGAAGCTGTCTTGGATATGGCTTTGCGCGTCGGTGAGCACGCCAGGTTGTAGCCGCGCGAGTGCGTCCAAGAGCGCGACGGCAGCAATCTCGCCGCCCGAGAGCACAAAGTCGCCAAGGCTGAGTTGGTGCGTGATGTGCTCGTCGATGAAGCGCTGGTCGAGTCCTTCGTAGCGTCCGCAAACGAGAATTGCGCCCGCGCCAAATTCGCCGTTGGGATCTAACCACGCGGTGACAACAGACTGCGACATAGTTTGTCCAATCGGGGAGAAAAGCACCACGGGGCAAGTCGTGTTGGGCGACGCATGGCGATCACGCCCAATCGCTGCAAGGCATATAGATAAAGGCTCAGCGAGCATCACCATGCCAGGACCGCCGCCAAATGGGCGGTCATCGACGCGCTTGTAATTGCCATCGGCGTAATCACGCAATTGCCACAGGCGCACATCGATTTGTTTAGATTCAAACGCCCGCCGCGTGATGCCAACGTTTAGGAATGGCTCGATTAATTCGGGGAAGAGGGTGATGATGTCAATGCGCATGGCGATAGGAAACAGGATGGCGCTATGCTACTGGGTTTTATCTAGTCATCTCAATTAGGAACATATATGAAAGCAACTTTTCAACTTGACGCAGCGGACTGCAAAAAAATGCTGGCCGCCGCCGAAGCCGAAGCGCTTAAAAACAAGTGGGCGGTGGTGATTGCCATTGTGGACGCGGGCGGACACTTAATGGCGCTACAGCGTTTAGATGGCGTGGCAACCATTTCTAGCGAAATTGCACCAGCCAAAGCCCGTACCGCAGCAATGGGTTGCCGCGAAAGCAAAATTTACGAGGACATCATCAACGGCGGGCGCGTGTCATTTTTAAGTGCGCCCACGTTGCAAGGAATGCTTGAGGGCGGTGTGCCGATTATCAAAGACGGTCAATGCATCGGCGCCGTAGGTGTGAGCGGCGTGAAGTCGAGTGAGGACGCGCAAATTGCGAAAGCGGGCATCGCTGCGCTAGGGTTGTAAAAACTATGTTTCGCTCATTTTTCCTTAACCGCAAATGGATGCATTGGTCGATTTTGGGCTCTGCTTTGATTTTGTTTGTGACTTGGTACAAAGTAGAACTCAACGTCAAAATCAATAACTGGTTTGGTACGTTTTATGACTCCTTGCAACGGGTGTTGCAAAAGCCCGGAAGCATGACTTTGGGCGAGTACAACGGGATGGCGATGACGTTCTTAGAGATCGCCAGCGTGTCGATTGTGCTGGCGGTGCTGCTTGACTTTTTTACCAAGCATTTTGTCTTTCGTTGGCGTATGTCGATGAACGATTTTTATGCTGATAACTGGCATAAAGTTCGAAATATTGAAGGCGCATCGCAGCGCGTGCAAGAGGACACGCTCAGATTTGCTAGGTTGGTTGAAAGCTTGGGCGTGAGCTTCATGCGCAGTGTGATGACCTTGGTTGCTTTTCTTCCGATTTTGTGGACGCTCTCGGAAAAAGTAACCGAGCTACCATGGCTTGGCAAGGTCGATCACTCTCTTGTTTATGTGGCGGTTATTTTTGCTTTGTTTGGTACGGTTGTGCTAGCTGTCGTGGGAATCAAACTGCCTGGGCTGGAGTTCAATAATCAGCGCGTTGAGGCCGCCTATCGCAAAGAATTAGTCATTGGCGAAGATGATGCAAGCCGCGCCGCGCCGCCTACGTTGAAGGCGCTTTTTGAACAGGTCAGGATCAACAACTACCGCCTTTATTTTCACTATATGTATTTTGATGTCGCCAAATGGAGCTATCTGCAATTTGGCGTTTTGGTTCCTTATATTGCGCTTGGTCCCGCTGTGATTGCAGGCGCACTGACCTTTGGTGCTTTTCAGCAAATCGTGCGTGCGTTTGGGCAAGTCGAGTCGTCTTTCCAATATCTCGTCAATAGCTGGACAGACATTGTGGAGTTGATTTCAGTGTTCAAGCGCCTCAGAGCCTTCGAGCAGCGCATACGGGAGGTATAGACACTCGCCTTGCTATAATCGAAGGCTTTGCCAATTCTGGCCAAACCTTGCTGCACCACAAACTAGACGCTGTGGGTAGCTTTTATCCTCAAGGAGAGTCTATGCGTCATTACGAAATCGTTTTGCTGATCCATCCCGATCAAAGCGAACAAGTCCCAGCCATGCTGGAGCGCTACAAGGGCATGATTACCGCTGGTGGCGGCATCATTCACCGTGTGGAAGATTGGGGTCGCCGTCAATTGGCGTACCTGATTAACAAGCTCGCAAAAGCCCATTACCTGTGCCTCAACATCGAAGCCAATCAAGCGGTGATGGAAGAGATTGAGCATGCGTTTAAATTTAACGATGCTGTGCTGCGTCATTTGACCGTGCTCAAAAAGACAGCCGAAACCGCGCCATCTTTGATGATGAAAACGGTTGAGCGCGAAGAAGCACGCAAGGCACAACAAGCGGAGTTTGCAGGTCAATCACGCGACTAATTGCCCAAGTGAATCGCTACCAAGTCACGGGACAACTTATCGAGAGGCAATCGCTGCGCTACACACCTGCTGGTGTTCCCGCAATTGATTTGCAAATAGAGCACGTATCGCAAGACCAAGATGGTCACGATGCAACGGTCAATCTCTCCAGTGTCGCGTTTGGTGCAGTAGCGCAAACCTTGGCAACGATGCCGCTTGGCAGCCAACTTAAATTAGACGGTTTTTTACGTCACAGTGCTAAGAGTAAAAAACTAATTCTTCAAATTGAAACTTTCGAACTTATTTAGAGGAGTCCATCATGGCCGGACCATCACGTTTTAAGAAAAATGCAGACAAGCGCCCAAAGCGCAACACCCAATCCTTGCTCTTTAAGCGCAAGCGTTATTGCCGCTTCACCGTCGCCGATGTGGTTGAGATCGACTACAAAGACGTGGACACCCTGCGCGACTTTTTAGCCGAAAACGGCAAGATCATTCCAGCTCGGTTAACGGGCACTCGCGCGATTTATCAGCGCCAACTCAACACCGCTATCAAGCGTGCGCGTCAATTGGCGCTCCTGCCTTACAGCGACCAGCACAGCATCTAAGAAGGGAACACCAATCATGCAAATTATTCTCTTAGAAAAAGTTGTCAACCTCGGTAACCTAGGTGATGTCGTTAAAGTGAAAGACGGCTACGCCCGTAACTTTTTGATTCCAGGTCGCCACGCCAAACGTGCGACGGCGAATGCGATTAAAGAGTTCGAAGCCAAGCGTGCTGAACTTGAAAAAGCTGCTGCCGAAAAATTGGCAGCCTCGCAAGCTGTGGGCGAAAAACTGGCTGGCACAACCGTTAAGCTGACGCAAAAAGCGGGCGTGGATGGTCGTTTGTTTGGCTCGGTTACCAACTTCGACATCGCCGACGAGTTGACCAAAGCAGGCTTTGCCGTCACAAAAGCGCAAATCCGTATGCCTACAGGGCCAATCAAGCTGGTTGGTGATAGCGCGGTATCTGTTGCCTTGCACACGGATGTGGTGGTTGAGATCACCGTCTCTGTGTACGGGGAAACTGCTTAACTCGGTTAAACAGAGTTATCCACAGTCATTGCACAGGTTTGTGCAATGACACCAGGGTTTTGATTCGGTAGGATCAAAACCCTTTTTCATTTTTTGCGTATGTCCATCGAACTCTCTACTCTTGAATCGTCAGCCTTTACGGGGCAGTTCTCTGATTACGCCACCGATATGCCCACGGCGCAGCTACGTATTCCGCCGCACTCGATGGAGGCTGAGTCCAGCGTACTGGGTGGCTTGTTGCTCGACAACAGCGCATGGGATCGCATTGGTGACGCGGTGCACGAGGATGATTTTTATCGCTACGAGCATCGCCTCATTTTTGGCGCTTGTTCCAAGCTCATCAACGCCACCAAGCCAGCCGATGTGATCACGGTTTTTGAGGCGCTACAAAGCCTTGGCAAGGCCGATGAGGTGGGCGGCATCAACTACTTGAATGCACTGGCGCAATACGTGCCAAGCGCTGCCAATATTCGCCGCTATGCCGAGATCGTGCGCGAGCGCGCGATTTTGCGCAAACTCATTAGTGCCAGTGACGAGATTGCAACCAGCGCGTTCAACACCAAGGGACTCGCGGTTGAAAAAATCTTGGATGACGCAGAGCAAAAGATTTTTCATATTGGCGAGGAAGGCTCGCGCAATAAGCAAGGCTTTCAGTCGATGGACACCTTGGTGGTGGCGCTACTTGACCGCGTCGAGGAGATGAGTCAAAACCCCAACGACATTACGGGTGTGGCATCTGGCTTTATCGATTTAGATCGTCAGACATCGGGTTTTCAAGCTGGTGACTTGATCATTTTGGCGGCGCGTCCATCTATGGGAAAAACCGCGCTGGCGGTCAATATTGCCGAGCACGTCGCCTTAAACGAAGGCTTGCCCGTCGCTATTTTTTCCATGGAAATGGGCGCTTCGCAGCTGGCTATTCGCGTGGTCGGTTCGATTGGCCGTATTGATCAGCAGCGCCTGCGTACAGGCAAACTCAAAGACGATGAATGGCCGCGTCTGGCAGAAGCGGTAGAGAAGCTTAGAACTGTCTCGCTGCATATTGATGAGTCGCCTGGCTTGACGGTGAGCGAGCTACGCGCCAACGCACGTCGCCTCTCGCGTCAATGCGGCAAACTGGGTCTCATCGTGGTTGATTATTTGCAGCTGATGAGCGTCTCCAGCAGCATGAACGACGAAAACCGCGCCACCGCGATTGGTGAAATTTCACGCGGCTTAAAAATGTTAGCCAAAGAATTGCAGTGCCCCATCATTGCGCTGTCGCAGCTCAGTCGCGGGGTCGAGTCGCGAACCGACAAGCGACCCATGATGAGTGACTTGCGTGAATCAGGCGCGATTGAGCAAGATGCCGATGTCATCATGTTTATTTATCGCGACGACTATTACCTCAAAGAAGCCAGCAAAGAGCCAGGCGTTGCCGAGGTCATCATCTCCAAGCAGCGTAATGGTCCCACAGGAACAACCAAACTCACCTTCTTGAAGAATCTCACGCGGTTTGAAAGTATGGCCAGTCAGGGTGATTATTAACTTGGACTGATTGGTGAGGCTAGCGCAGCGCTACTAAATCATTGACTAAATCAGGCAAATCGGCCCACAAGCCACGCTGCATAAGGCTTGCCGCTTGCCACTTCGCAAGGCCAAGCAGGACGTGGCTTACAGGCCGATTGTTTAAATCGATCACGCCATTCCACACAGCATGCGCCGCCCTGATGTGTGCTGCCACATTCGCATCGGTGTGCGCAAGATACACATCTAAAAAAGCCTTGAGCTTGGCGTGATGTGCATCATCATTTTGCGGATAAATCTGCCACACAAATGGCTTGCCTGCCCAAATGGCGCGGATGAGTGAGTCTTCTCCGCGCACGAAGTTGAAATCGCTGGCCCAAAGCAAGTGGTCGTAATCCTCTTGCGTGAGGTAGGGCAAGTCATGGACGCGCAAGTTATTGCGACTTGGCACTTCGACAAGCTCAGTGCGAACGGTGTGCTTCATAAAGTGGCTCGCACGGCCTGCGGTGACGAGTAACAGGGTGGGTTGATCGCTGCTTTGCAATTCGGCCAGCAGCGCGGAAAGTGCCGCTGGCTCATAACAAAATAGCGAGACGATGCGCTCGTTGCTGTCTTTGTGCCAATCGATATGTTGTTTTTTTAGCCACTCAAGTTTGTTAAATCTAGCTTGGCGTTCAAGCAAATCTGGCTCGCGCAGCAAACCGCCTGTTTGGTGGGTAAAGCCTGGATAGAAAAATGTTTTAGTCAGCCCCTTGCCTGCGCCTTGCATGACGGGCGAGGGCAGCAGGTGGCACGCCTGCGCATACGGCTCGGCGGTCAGATACTCCAAATTGACCCACGTGCAAGCCTTGCCCAGCTTGGCTTGGCGAGCCATTTTGGCAATATAGGATTCGGGTAAGTGGCAACCAAATGCCTCAATGACTAAGTCGGCAGGCATTTCAATTTTTTCTGCTTGATCCCACGCCATGACTTCGACCAGCCCAGTCCGAGCGTAGGCGGACGCCATCCACGTCAAAGCGCTGGCATCGTCCACGATTAGACGTACAGAGAAGCGCCTTGCCTCACCTCGCGCCACAAGCTGTTTGCACAGTCGCCAGCAAACGCCAATATCGCCGTAGTTGTCGATGACTTTGCAAAAAATATCCGCCACTCTCGTTTGTAAATTCGTCATAGAGGACAATTGTCGTATGAGTCAATCAATTGATGCCACGGCTGAGTCCGCCAGTATTTTTTCTGCGCAATTGCTAAGCGATGTTGCCGCTTTGCCTGCGCTGCCAGGGGTGTACCGCTATTTCGATGCGGATGATATTTTGCTGTATGTGGGTAAAGCAAAAAATTTAAAAAAACGGGTGAGTTCTTATTTTCAAAAAGAGCATGGCGGTACGCGCATTGGGCACATGGTGGGCAAGATTGCGCGGATGGAGACGACGGTTGTGCGCACCGAAGCCGAGGCGCTGTTGCTTGAAAATAATCTGATTAAGACGCTACACCCCAAATACAACATTTTGTTTCGAGACGATAAGAGTTATCCGTACTTGAAGATGACGAGTCATGAGTTTGGACGTGTGGTGTATTACCGAGGCGCGATTGATAAACGCCATCAATACTTTGGCCCGTATCCCAATACGTGGGCGGTGCGCGAGACGATTACGCATTTGCAAAAAGTGTTCAAGCTGCGCACCTGCGAAGACACGGTTTTTAAAAATCGCACGCGTCCGTGTTTGCTGCATCAAATCAAGCGCTGCACCGCGCCTTGTGTGGGCTTGATTTCGGCCGCTGACTACGCCAAAGATTTAGCACAAGCCGCTGAATTTTTAAATGGTGATACGAATACGCTGCTCGAAAGTTTGCAGCGTGAGATGCTCGCGCATTCGGACAAACTAGCGTTTGAACAAGCTGCACAGGCGCGGAACAAAATTAGCGCACTGACGGGCGTGCTCCAGTCGCAGTCGGTTGAGGCGAACACCAGTCACGGCGCGGCAGGCGAGGCGGAGCGCGACGTGGACATTGTTGCCGTCAAAGTGCATGGTGGTCGTGCGTGCGTGAACCTTGCGATGGTGCGCGGCGGGCGGCACTTGGGTGACCGCGCGTACTTTCCTGCGCACGTGAGCGAAGCATCTGATTTTGCCAATGTGACGGATGACGACAGTGCCAGCGAGGGCATCACACCCGAGGCGCTTTTGCTGCAAAGTTTTATCGCGCAGCACTACGATGGTTTGGCGATTCCAAAGATCATCATCTGCGCGGAGCCCATTCCAATGGAGCTTCTCGACGCACTCTCCTCACAGGCGGGGCATCGCGTGCGCGCGGTGCAGTCGCCGCGTGAGCATCGCCGTGTGTGGCTGGAAATGGCGCAACAGAACGCGGATATTGCGCTCGCTCGCTTGTTGGCAGAAGAGGGCTCGCAACAGGCTAGGACACGCGCATTGGTGGATGTTTTAGATTTGAACTTGGAAGAGCAGGGGCGTGAACTCGCTAGTTTGCGTATCGAGTGCTTTGATATTTCGCATATGTCGGGCGAGGCTACGCAGGCCTCTTGCGTGGTATTTAGCGAGCACAAAATGCAAAGCAGTCAATACCGTAGATTCAAGATCAATGGCATTACTGCGGGTGATGATTTTGCCGCGATGCGGCAGGTGCTGGCGCGGCGCTATGCCACGAAGGAGGGCGCTTTGCCGCAGTTGCCCGATGTGGTGCTGGTCGATGGCGGGAAGGGGCAAGTCAGCATGGCGAGCGAGGTATTTGTTGGCTTGGGGCTAGATCTGTCCAAAATTGTAGGCGTGGAGAAAGGCGAAGGGCGCAAAGTCGGGCTAGAGGAGTTGGTGTTTGCCGATGGCCGCGAGAAGATCACGCTGCCGCCAGACTCGGCTGCGCTCATGTTGGTCGCGCAGATTCGGGATGAGGCGCATCGTTTTGCCATTACGGGGATGCGGGCGGCACGCGATAAGGTGCGTATCTCTGGTGGTAAGCTTGAGGAAATTGCGGGCATTGGTGCCAAGCGGCGTGCAGCGCTGCTCTCGCACTTTGGTTCAGTCAAAGGCATTGCAGCCGCCTCTACCGAGGACATCGCAAAAGTGGATGGCATATCTAAAACACTGGCAGAGGAAATTTACCGTGCAGTTCGCTAACGCTCAATTGAAACGCGCATTCAGCATTGGCGCATCCGCCGCTCTTGTGGCTTGTAGCGCAATGCCTTCATTGATAACAGTGAGCACACCATCCGCAACGACTACACCATCCGCAACGACCACACCATCCGCAACGACCACGCCATCCGTAGCGACCACGCCAGCACCTGCTCGGACCACACCTATAGCCACTGCGCCTGATTTGTTGGCTTATCGTGTGCAGATGGCTAAAAAAATCATGCAGATGAATGACAGCGCAACCTTCGTGGGCGCATTGCCAGAGCAATTGGCATCCATTCCAGTGATTGAAATTAGCCTCAATGCCGACGGCTCGGTTCAGGCATTGGACGCAAGGCGCGTCCCTCGCTTCTTCCCAGAAACGACGCAGATGGCGATGACGGCGATTCGGCGTGCAGCACCGTTTGGCTCCGTCTCGCATTTGCCCAAGCCGTGGGTATTTAATGAAACTTTTTTGTTTAATGATGACTTGAAATTTCAACTACATTCACTCCAGCCCTAAAGTCCTAACCTTGAAAATAGCCATCATGCGATCTAAGTTTTTTACCATTCCAACGCTGCTCACATGGGCTCGTATTGTTGCTATTCCCGTGGTTGTGGGCGTGTTTTATTTACCCATCAGCACGGAGTTTCAAAACCTCATTGCAACGCTTGTTTTTGTTATCTCTGCAATGACGGATTGGTTTGATGGTTATTTGGCAAGAAGGTTGAATCAAACTTCGTCATTCGGTGCCTTTTTAGATCCTGTTGCAGATAAGCTGCTTGTGTGCGCCTCGCTGCTTGCGCTGCTGCATTTAAACCGCGTGGATATGTTCATCGCGCTCATCATTGTGGGGCGTGAGATTGCGATTTCGGCACTGCGTGAATGGATGGCGCAAATTGGCGCATCTAAAAGCGTGGCGGTACACATGATTGGCAAGTTAAAAACGGCGGCGCAAATGGTGGCGATTCCGTTTTTGCTGTTTGATGGCACGTTGTTTGGGATGTTGAGCACACGCGCCGCAGGTCATGTTTTAATTCTTTTGGCGGCTATTTTGACGATCTGGTCAATGATTTATTACTTGCAAAAAGCATTGCCTGAAATTCGTGCGAAAGTGAAATAAAGCCGTGACCCATTCGAGCAAATCGTCGGCATGGATTGCCGCTATGCCCTTTGTTTTTGTTTTCATCTGGAGCACGGGATTTATCTCAGCACGCCTTGGAATGCCGTATGCACCTGCGATGAGTTTTTTAGCGATTCGTTGCGCGTTATCGGTTCTGTGCTTTTTAATTTGGATTGGATGCAGCACGGGCTTGAAAGCCATCGCGTGGCCTAGTAGCCGCGCGCAGTGGTTGCATTTGTTGGTGACAGGAACGCTGGTGCAAGCGGGTTATTTATCGGGCGTGTGGCTAGCCATCAAAGCAGGCATGGGCGCGGGGTTGACGGCGCTGATTGTGGGCTTGCAGCCCATATTGACCGCGCTTTGGGTAGGACTGGTTAGCAAGGAGGAGCGCGTGAGCGTTTGGCAATGGGCAGGACTTGCGCTTGGTTTTGCAGGCCTGTCGCTGGTGGTGTCGGGCAAGCTGTCGGTGGGTTTAGAGGTGACACCATTCACGCTGGGCTGGACTATTTTTTCACTCATCTCCATCACCGTTGGCACGCTCTATCAGAAGCGTTTTGTTGCGCCTGTTGATGTGCGCGTGGGCAATGGCATTGGGCTTGCAGGCGCTGCCATTGTGTGCTTGCCATTTGCGCTGCTTGATACCGCGCCCATGATTTGGCATCCGCAGCTCATGCTGGCAATGGGCTGGGCGGTGCTGGGTTTGTCGCTGGGCGGTAGCTCGCTCTTTTATTTATTGGTGCAGCGCGGCGCGGCAACAAGCGTGACTTCGTTGCTTTATTTGGTTCCGCCAACGACCGCCGCTATTGCGTGGCTGTTGTTTGATGAGCACATTAGTTTGGTCACGGTCGCGGGGACGCTTTTGTGCGCACTGGGCGTTTGGTTTGTGGTGGGGAGAAAAAATGTTTAAAAATTTTGAATCGTTTGACATTTCAAATGCGGGTGTTCGCCTTAGCGGACGCATTGGCGGTCAGTTGAATGGCAAACCACTTTTATTGATTCACGGCCATCCGCAAAGTCATGCGATGTGGCACCTCACAGCCCCAGAGCTGGCTAGGCATTTCCGGGTAGTGATGTTTGATTTGCGCGGTTATGGCGACTCGGATCGTCCTGCAACAGACGCGGTACACACGCCGTACTCCAAGCGTGCGATGGCAACGGACGCGATGGCGGTGATGGCGCATTTTGGTTATTCGCAATTTCAAGTGCTCGCGCATGACCGTGGCGCACGTGTGGCGCATCGCCTTGCGGCTGATTTCCCTGCCGCTGTGGAGCGCATGATGCTGCTTGACATTGCGCCCACGCTGGCAATGTACGAAAACACCACGCAGCTTTTTGCCACGCTGTATTGGCACTGGTTCTTTTTGATTCAACCTGCGCCTCTGCCCGAAGCCTTAATTGGCGATGATCCCGTGCGCTATATACACAGCGTCATGGGTTCGCGTTACGGTGGGCTAGAGAAGTTTGCGCCTGCTGCGCTACGCGAATACGAGCGCTGCGCCTTCATTCCGAATAGTGCAATGGCGATGGCGGAGGACTACCGCGCGGCAGCCACCATTGATTTAGAGCATGACCGCGCGGACGTTGCTGCGGGCAAAAAAATCGACACGCCCATTCATGTGCTGTGGGGCGCAAAGGGCGTGGTTGCCCAGTGCTTTGATGTGCTGACGCTTTGGCGCGAACGGGCGAATCATGTGTCTGGGTTGCCTGTGGAGAGCGGACATTACATTCCTGAAGAAAATCCAACCGTTGTGCTCCAAGAAGCACTTGCATTTTTTACACCTTAATTGTTAATTTCAAGGAAAGTGTCTCTATGAGCAACAAAACGAAACATCGCATAGCGGTCATCGCTGGAGACGGTATCGGCAAAGAAACCATGCCCGAGGGTGTGCGCGTGATGGAAGCGGCAGCAACCAAGTTTGGTATCGATTTGCAGTTTGATCATTTTGATTTCGCAAGCTGGGATTATTTTGAAAAGCACGGAAAAATGATGCCTGACTCTTGGCGCGATCAGATTGGCGGACACGATGCGATTTATTTTGGCGCTGTCGGTTGGCCACAGAAAATCCCCGATCACGTCTCGCTGTGGGGCTCGCTCATTTTGTTTCGCCGTGAGTTCGATCAGTATGTCAATTTGCGTCCTGCGCGGTTGATGCCCGGCATCATCGCTCCCGTAGTTCGGCGTGATGGTTCGGCGCGTGTGCCTGGCGAGATTGATATGTACATCGTGCGTGAAAACACGGAAGGCGAATACTCAGCAGTGGGCGGGCGTATGTTTGAGGGCACACCGCGCGAGTTTGTGCAGCAGCAATCGGTGTTTACGCGTATTGGCACTGACCGCGTGCTCAAGTTCGCTTTTGATCTGGCTCAGTCACGCGCTAAAAAACACTTAACCAGCGCAACCAAATCGAACGGCATTGCCATCACGATGCCGTATTGGGATGAGCGTGTGGCGGAGATGGCGAAAAAATATCCTGACGTTACAACTGACAAATTTCATATTGATATTTTGACTGCGCATTTTGTGCAGCGCCCCGAGTTTTTTGATGTTGTTGTCGCTAGCAATTTGTTTGGCGATATTTTGAGCGACTTAGGTCCTGCGTGTACAGGCACGATTGGCATTGCACCAAGCGCGAATCTCAATCCTGACCGCAAGTTCCCGTCGCTGTTTGAACCTGTGCATGGCTCCGCGCCTGATATTGCGGGCAAAGGCATCGCCAATCCGATTGGTCAAATTTGGTGTGGTGCGATGATGCTAGAGCATCTTGGACATAAAGCCGCGCATGACCACATCCTTCAAACAATTGAGCGAGTGCTCGATCCAAAATCAGGATCGCCCAAAACACCTGACATGGGCGGGCGTGCAACCACCAGTGAATTAGGGAAAGCGATAGTTGCCGCTTTGTAGAAGTTAAGCAAAATTCTCTAAAAACCGATTAGAATTCACCGTCGCATTTTGTAAAGTTGTTTCTAAACACGTATTTTTATCTCAAGGAGTTAGTAATGAATAAGACCGAACTAGTGGAACACATGGCAAAGCACGCCGAAATCTCTAAAGCGGCTGCTGGTCGCGCATTAGAGTCTTTAATGGGCGCGGTTCGCACGACGCTCAAAAAGGGTGGCACGGTTGCCCTCGTTGGTTTTGGTACATTTGCTGTTGGCAAACGCGCTGCTCGTGTTGGTCGTAATCCAAAAACGGGCGCAGCTCTCAAAATTAAGGCTGCTAAAGTACCAAAATTCCGCCCAGGTAAGGGTTTGAAGGATGCATTGAATAAGTAATTCCAGCGTGGGTGCTTAGCTCAGTTGGTAGAGCGGCGCCCTTACAAGGCGTAGGTCAGCGGTTCGACCCCGTTAGCACTCACCACGCTTTGATTGGTTATTCTATTTAGGCGAACTGCGGTTCGCCTTTTTACTTTTTGAGTTCTCGTCATGTTTAATTTCATTCGCACCCATAACAAAACCATTCAGATTTTATTGTTCTTGTTCATCTTGCCAGGCTTCTTTTTGTTTGGCATCGAAGGCTTCAACACAATGGGTGAGAAGAGTCCGACCGTGGCCGTGGTTGACGGAAAAAAGATTGGTCAACTCGACTGGGATGCGGCCGCTAAAGACGATGTAGAGCGTATTCGTCAAAGCGCCCCCAATCTTGACCCTAAGTTTTTTGACTCAAGCGAATTTAAATATGCGTCCCTAGAGCGCTTGGTACAAAAAAGAGTGTTGGCAACCGCAGCGCAAAAGTTGCGCTTAGATGTAAGCGATCAGCGCTTGGCTGCCGAGCTGCTGCAAAACCCTGTGCTGGCAGCACTACGCCAGCCAGACGGCAAAATTGACGAGGCGCGTTACAAAGAGTTACTGGCACCGCAAGGGCTCACACCGCAAGCGTTTGAAGCGCGTGTTCGCTCTGATCTTTCGATTCAGCAAGTGCAATCTAGTCTGGCTAAAAGTGGCATAGTTCCTGCCGCTTTGGTCGACACCGCGCTAAATGCTTATTTTGAAAAACGCGAAGTGCAGGTGCTCACCTATTCGCCCCCCGAGTTTGCAAAGCGAGTTTCGCCTACGCCAGCAGAGGTGGAGGCTTTTTATAAAAGCCATTCGGCACTGTTTCAAGCGGCGGAAAAAGCATCCATTCAATACGTGGTACTTGATGTGCAGAGTATTCAAAAAACCATAACGCCCAGCGAAGCGGATGTTAAAACCTATTACGAACAAAACGCGCAAAAGCTGGGCGGCACGGAAGAGCGACGAGCCAGTCACATTTTGATGACTGTTTCCAAAACCGCCTCGGCAGAGGAGCGACAAAAAGCCAAAAAGCAAGCTGAAGATTTGTTGGCCACTGTTAAAAAATCCCCCGCTAGTTTTGCTGATGTGGCTAAAAAATATTCGCAAGATACAGCCTCTGCGGTGAATGGTGGCGATTTAGGTTTTTTTGCACGTGGTGCGATGACCAAGTCATTTGAAGATGCTGTGTTTGCAATGAATGCCAAGCAAATCAGTGATGTGGTTGAGTCTGAGTTTGGCTATCACATTATTCAGCTCGCCGAAATCAAACTACCCAAGGTGCGTAGCTTTGCAGAAATGCGACCTGAAATTGAAGCAGACGTTCAAAAACAAATGGCGCAAAAAAAATTCAGCGAAGCCGCTGAAATCTTTACCAATACTGTCTACGAACAATCCGACAGTTTGAAGCCAGCCGCTGACAAACTAAAACTCACCATACAAACAGCGGATAACGTGACCCGTCAAGCGCTGCCCAATCAGCGTGGTGCATTGGCAAATAATAAATTTTTAGGCGCATTATTTGGAGCTGACTCAATAGATAAAAAGCGCAATACCGAAGCCATTGATGTGGGCGGCGGTCAATTGGTGGCGGGTCGAGTGGTGAGTTACACGCCAGCGCAAACTCTACCACTCGCAGCAGTCAAAGACCGTGCCCAAGCGCTGTTGACAGAGCAAATGGGGGCGGATTTGGCGCGCAAAGAAGGCGCTGCTAAATTTGCCGAATTAAGCGCAAAAAGAGAAGCAAGTATTCCTGATCAACTAGGCGCTCCAATGGTGATTTCGCGCAACGACACCGCGCAACAACAAAATCCCAAACTGATAGAGGCTGTGCTCAAAGCCAAAGCGACTCAATTGCCTATGTGGGTGGGGGTCGATTTGGGTTCAGAAGGTTATCGGCTTGTGCGCGTAACCAAAATTATTGAACCCGGTCAAACACTAACCAATCAAAATCGCGAACAATTTTTGCAAATATGGTCCACCGCCGAGAGCGTCAGCTACTACGAGTATCTGAAAGATAAATTTAACGTGCAGATTAAAGTGCCAAAACCAAGTTTGGCAGCGCAAGCGAAGTCAAAATCGACTTGATTCGATTTATAATCAAGGGCATTCTGCGGTGGCTGTAGCTCAGTTGGTAGAGTCCAGGATTGTGATTCCTGTTGTCGTGGGTTCGAGTCCCATCAGCCACCCCAACGTTTTTAACGTGTTGATTTAACTTCTAATTTTCTCGAAAAGCACCTTGTCAGTGTCCCGACTAGGTGTCCCGAGTGATTAAAGTTCCCCGATTAAAAATCAACCGCTTTGGTGTTTTTTGCCTTCGTGTCTATTGGCGCGATTTAAACGGCAAGCTGCGCGAGAGGCTGCAAAGCCTTGGCACGAAGCACCCCGCCACGGCCCGCATTGCTGCGTTACGATTCAATGAATCCTATGAACCTAAAAAAAGCAGTTAGCCCTCTGTAAAGCCTCGCCAAGGCGTATCGGCTATAGGATAGAGGTCTACAGGAGGGATCACCAAATGGGTGAACACAAACGAGGTATACAAACGAGCGGCAACGAGAGCGCAGAGCCAATGGTGGTGGACACGCCAGGAGGGCGAGTCCATGTGCGCTGGGATATGGAGACTGGACTTGTCCCCTAAAAGTGGACACTCAAAGATGAGAATTACAACTTATT
>JASGCK010000014.1 GCA_030054145.1 Cytophagales bacterium | reverse complement strand
CAAAGTGGTGTCGTGTGATTCGAGCAGGACGGGCTTGGTTGTTGAATCGAGGGCTTAGAGATAGTGCTCAGAGCCTCAAAGATTGGTTGTCAAACTTGATTCCCAAGCCTTTTGGTTTTTGTAACAGAGTTCATAGTGTGATTCAACTTGCTAGCCGTGCGGGGGGAATACGGCGCTTCGATTACAAGCTAAACGCGAGCGCATCAGGCACTGCACTTTTCGGCCCCATAAAGGGTGAAAAAATCCTGACCTATGGACGATATGCCAACCCATTAAGGCAAATGACAGAGATCAAGATAACTGCGTTCCCTATCCCCTTGGTGGGACAGCCCATTCTTAAATTAGACGGTCGATTTATTGCCCAGCAAGGCGTACCCGTTCTTCGCATCAGCGAGCAGGAAAATCAAGTGCAGGCTTTATCCGAGCTTGCGTCACTGGGCGCATGGATGTCGAGATTGCTCATCAATGATCATCTGTGGTCGTTTAGAAAACCAGATAGAGCCTCTGGACGAATGCCGACTTTGTTGCCGGGCATTGTGAATGGATTGCCCCTGCCAGAAATAACTGAAATTGAAATTGACCGCGCCACCAACATCCAACAAGATGGGCGGCGTCCTGTGTCGGGTATCCCTGTAAAAATTAGGCTGACACGCTACAAAACCAAACCAAACGGCATGGGTAGTCCACTGTTATTCATTCATGGCTACAGCGTGAGCGGTACGACGTTCGCACACAATGCAATTCCGCTATCCGCCGCTAAATATTTTTGGCAACAAGGACGTGATATTTGGATTTTGGATATGCGCACCAGCCCAGGAATGTTGACCGCTTTTACACGCTGGGCTTTGGAGGATGCGGCTCTAGCCGATATTCCTGTTGCCGTTGCGCATATTAAAAACGCCACTGGACGAAAAAAAATTGACGTATTTGCACATTGCATTGGGGCAGTGATGGTGAGTATGGCAATCTTGACTGATCGCACCAATCTTGACGATGTGACAAGCTACTTGGGCAGTGAAAAATCCTCTCAACCTAAACGATATTTAAAAGAGATTGAAGATTTACCGAGTTCAATTAACTGTCTCATTTTGTCTCAAAAAGGTCCAGCACTTATCTACTCGAACGCCAACGCTGCAAGAAGCTATTTAATGCGTGGACTGCGCAAATTGATGTCTGAGCAATATGATTTTCGTATCCCGCTAGATCAAGGTATGGCTGCTGGGGTGATGGACAGATTACTCAATCTGCTACCTTACTCGGACGATGAGTACAAACGCGAAAATCCATTATGGCCTTGTAAAACAACGCCCTGGGTGGGTTTTAGGCATCGTATGGATATGCTCTTTGGGCGCGATTTTGAGCTTGAGGGTATGGCCGATAAAACCTTAGAAAGCATTGAGGATTTGTTTGGTCCCATTAACATAGAAACGCTATCGCAAACGATTCATTTCATCGAACAAAAAGTGATTACCAATGCTGAGGGACGCAACGTTTTTGTGTCGCCACAGCGAATGGCCGCACGGTGGGGGTTGGTTGGAAAAACCATGAGTGTGCACGGTGCAAAAAATGGCTTAGTAGAAGTGGAGACTTTGCTAGCCATGCAGGAATTAATGAATAGTGCGAATTTGGGGGCAAAGTACAAGGCAGTGCGTTTTGAGGGTATGGGGCATCAAGACTGCGTGATTGGTATTCGTGCTGTCAAAGTGTTTGAGGATGTGGAGAGGTTTTTGCAATGAGTCTTAATCCCTACATTTTTCGCTTGCCATTTTTGGGACCACGTTTAGGCATCATCAAACCTGCTTTAAGAACTGGGGTACGGCTACAAATACAAGTCATGGCTGATCCAGCTTTCAAAGTGCCACGCTTTAGTGTGGACGACACTTCGAAGTTTGCGACTAGTGAGATGCTTTTGCTTCCTATCGTTTTAGAAACAGACAACACTAGACAGTGGTCTTTGTGTGAGCCAAATGCATGGGTTGCATTTGACCCAGTGATTCAAGAACTTGATACTTATGGCTGGTCAGAGTGGTGGCCAGTTTGGGAACCTGCATCAGACAGTCATGCAACAGGCGTATTGGTTGTCATGGCTTATCAAGCTAATGTGGCAGCTGTAACAGATGCGCCGAAAATCTCGCAGCAAGATATTGTCAATTTGTTACTTGATCAGTATACGAATGTCGAAATCATGCGTAGTTATATTTCACACGATAGTGCGCAACTAGCTACAGATGATACGGTTTGCTTTGCTTTTGGCAGTTGCCAATATCCAGCAGGCTTGTTGGACAAAAGCTTGGCCTATCAAAGTTATGAACGACTGGGGGCTAGGCTTGCAGCGTCCGACGCTAAGACTAAACCGACATTTCTAATGTTGCTAGGCGATCAAATCTATTCGGATGCAACGGCGGGTTTGTTAGATCCTGTACGTGAGGGCGATCGTTTCGAGAAGTCATATTGTGACTTTTTTAGAGCGCCAGCCGTACAAAACGTTATGAGGCAATTGCCAACCTATATGGCTCTGGATGACCACGAAATAGAGGACAACTGGGAACCTCGCACAGCGAATAACGACAAGGGAAAGTATTGGGACGCGGGGGGCGATGCCTATTGGCGCTATCAACGCGGAGCAAAAAAAAATAGCTCAGCTGATAATTTGGATTGGCAGGATTTAACCCATTCAGGATTATCAAGTTATCCAATCTTCATGCTAGATAGCCGCAGCCGTCGTTCTTATCGAAATACACATAACTTGTTGGCCGTAGACACCTTGATTTTGGATTCGGCATTACCAAATAGTCCACAGGCAAGCTCCTTCCCATTACAAACTCAAGTGCTTGAGGAGTGGTTGCTCTCGCGCCCTCTCAATCAGCCAAAATTTGTGAGTAGTGCTTCTATTTTTTTACCGCGTCACACAGTCGATACTCATTCGGATGCGCTGTATTTAGATGGATGGGATGGCTATCCAACATCACTGTATCGGTTGCTGGGATACATTTGTAAAAACAAAATACAAAACGTTATTTTCTTATCGGGTGATGAGCATTTGAGTTGCTTTACCGATATTGAACTATGGCCCAAAGCGGATCGCAACCAAGTCGTAAAAGCAACCTCTATTCATACCTCAGCACTCTATGCACCGATGCCATTCGCTAATAGCAAACCTGCTAATTTGCTAGCACAAGAAACGTTTGAATTTCAATATGACAACGTAACCTATGTGTGCCACTACAAAAATGAATTCATTTTGAAGGGTGACGGTTTTGGCGTGGTCTCGCTAGCGAAAAAAGATGGCAACAGTTGGTGTTTAGATTATGAGTTTGATGGCAAAAAAGGCTGCACTGCACCGGGCATTTTTACTCGGGTATTGAGTTAAAGCCGCAGCCTTGCCGCCCACGCATGACCTTGCAGCCCTTCGCTATCAAAATGGCACGTTCAATCTAAAAACTGCGGCGCTCGCTTTTGCTGCGCAGCTGTTAGCGCCTCTGGTAAGTCTTTGCTTTGCAGCATCGCCGCGTTCCACGTTGCCATGTAGTTGAGGCTATCGGCTACCGTGTGATCGCGTGCATAGGTGATCATCTCTTTGGTGCCGCGAATCGAGATCGGTGATTTGGCGGCAATGGCTTTTGCAATTGCAAGCACGCCGCTCTCAAGTTGCTCGCGCGTCTCGAACACGCGGTTGACCAGTCCAATTTGCTTAGCTTCTTGCGCGTCAAAGTGTCGCCCTGTGTAAGCCAGCTCGCGTGCCATGCCTTCGCCAATGAGCTTGGGCAGGCGCTGCAGTGTGCCGACATCTGCCGTCATGCCGATGTCGATTTCTTTGATGGTGAAATAAGCCTCTTGGCTGGCGTAACGCATATCCGCGCAGGTTACTAAATCGATGCCGCCACCAATGCACGCGCCGTGAATCGCCGCCAACACGGGCTTGCGGCAACGCTCTAGGCTGGTCAGCGTATCCTGCAAATCCAAAATAAAGCGGCGCAAACTCTCGCGCGTGCGGCCGTCGCATTCACTTTGAATGTGCGATTGCAAGCCGCCCATCATTTGTAAGTCGATGCCCGCCGTAAAAATTTTTCCTTCGCCTTGCAAAATGGCAACGCGTGCTTCAGGCGTTTGATCAACCCACTCAAATGCGCGGCGAATGTCATGCCACATCGTGAGATTCATGGCGTTCATTTTTTCAGGGCGATTCAGTCGCAGCACGGCAACGTGCTCACTCAACTCAATCCGAATGGTCTCTAATTGCATCGCAGTCTCCTCACATTTTTATGTTTTATCGGCTGGTAATAAGCATACTTCAGCCACCTTGAGATGATTATCTTTGGCAAAGTTCATCACGAAATCCCACGCCATCACGTTCGCGTCTCTCATGGCTGAGTCCACAATGATGCAGCGAATGTTGTCTTGGGTAATGGGAATGCACCAAGGCGAGTAGTCTAAGTAGCGAACGCCCTCTACGCCATTGGGTCGGAAACCCGCCATCACGCCAGCAAGACGCTCGGCCCAATCACTGGGTCTAAAAGGCTTATCATCAAGGGTTATCCCTTGTATTACGGTTTGAGTCACACTCCTGATTCTATCCCGTGTATTCAGTCTTATATAAGATAACTTAGGAAAAATGATGTCCGCTCTGACCCAAGCTCTCGCTCATCCTCTAGATCAGCCCCATGTCATGGGTACTTTTGGTCGTCTGCCCATTGCTTTGTCGCATGGCAAGGGCGTGCGTGTGTGGGATGTGAACGGCAAAGAATACTTGGACGGTCTCGCAGGCATTGCGGTCAGCACGCTCGGACATAACCACTCGCGCCTTGTGCCTGCGCTGCAAGAGCAAGTAGCAAAGCTCTTGCACGGCTCAAACTATTACTACACCCCCTACGCCGAGGCCTTGGCTGCCAAGCTGTGTGACTACTCGGGACTCGTCAACGTGTTCTTTTGCAACTCGGGTTTAGAGGCTAACGAAGCTGCCATCAAACTGGCGCGTAAATTTGGACACGACAAAGGGATTGAGCGTCCCGAAATTGTGGTCTACGAAAAAGCTTTTCATGGTCGCTCAATTGCCACGCTGGCGGCAACGGGCAACAAAAAAGTGCAGGCAGGCTTTGGTCCGCTGCCAGAGGGCTTTATCCGCGTGCCTTTGAACGATATTGCGGCGTTAAAAACAGCAACCGCTGGCAACCCAAACATCACCGCCGTATTTTTAGAAACCATCCAAGGTGAAGGCGGCGTGAACCCCGCCCGCATCGAATACCTACAAGCCGTGCGCAAGCTGTGCGACGAGCGCGATTGGCTGCTCATGATTGACGAAGTGCAATGCGGCATGGGGCGCACGGGCAAATGGTTTGCGCACCAATGGGCAGGCATACTGCCCGACGTGATGCCATTAGCCAAAGGACTTAGCTCGGGCATTCCCGTGGGCGCGGTCGTGGCAGGACCTAAAGCTGCCAAGATTTTTACGCTTGGCAGTCATGGCTCAACGTTTGGTGGACAGCCGCTAGCCATGCGTGCGGGATACGAGACCGTTTGCATCATGGAAGAAGATCATCTGCTGGATAACGCCGCAAAAATGGGCGCTCACTTTCGCGCCGCATTTGAGCGCGAATTAGCAACCGAATTAACCTCAGGTGCGGTCAAAGAAATCCGTGGTCAAGGCTTAATGATTGGCATTGAACTGGCCAAACCCTGCGCCGCGCTGGTTGCTGCTTGCGCCGAGGCAGGATTGCTACTAAGCGTCACCGCCGATAGCGTCATACGCCTGTTGCCGCCGCTGATTGTGAACGAACAAGAGGCCAATGCCATGATTACCATTGCCGTCAGCGAAATTAAAAAATTTTTAGCCAACTAGCCGTCACTCCCGCGTAGGCGGGCATCCATACCTTCCATAGCCCTATGAAACCCATTCAGCACTACTTGCAATTTAGCGACTTAGATGCGAGCGCTTACGCGCACCTGTTTGAACGCGCCGCGCTCATTAAAACCAAATTCAAAAAGTACGAAAAGTACCAACCGCTGGTTGACCGCACGCTAGCGATGATTTTTGAAAAGGCCTCAACGCGCACGCGCGTGAGCTTTGAAGCGGGTATGTATCAAATGGGCGGATCGGTGGTGCATCTCACGACCGAAGGCTCGCAGCTTGGTCGCTCCGAGCCGATTGAAGACAGCGCCCGCGTGATTAGCCGCATGGTCGATTTGATAATGATTCGCACCTACGAGCAAACCAAGATCGAAGCATTTGCGGCGCACTCGCGCGTGCCCGTGATGAATGGCCTCACCAACGAGTTCCATCCTTGCCAAATTTTGGCGGACATCTTTACCTTCATCGAGCATCGCGGCAGCATTCGCGGCAAAACCGTTGCGTGGGTCGGGGACGGCAACAACATGGCGAACACTTGGTTACAAGCCGCCGAGATTTTGGATTTCAATGTCCACATCAGCACGCCTAGCGGTTACGAAATTGATGCCACCCGAGCAAACTTGAAATCATCCAAACACTACCGCGTGTTTGCCGATCCGATAGAAGCTTGCAAAGGCGCAGACCTCGTGACCACGGACGTGTGGACCAGCATGGGCTTTGAGACAGAAAACGAAGCACGCAAAAAAGCCTTCGCCAATTGGTGCGTCGATAGCGAAATGATGGCCAGCGCCAAAGCGGATGCGCTCTTCATGCACTGCTTGCCTGCGCACCGCGGCGAAGAGGTATCAGCCGATGTGATTGACGGGCCTCAGTCCGTCGTGTGGGACGAAGCCGAGAACCGAATGCACGCGCAAAAGGCGTTGATGGAATACCTTTTGATTGGCTGATTTTTAATTGGGGACAGACCCTAATTAATCCAACTAGCGTTTTTGCTAAAGGCGAAACGATTCCAATTAATTAGGGTCTGTCCCCAATTAAAAATTAACCTCGGCCCACCAGCGGCATCTTGGTTGCCATGATGGTCGTAAACAACACATTCGTCTCCAGCGGCAAATTGGCGATATGCACCACCATATCTGCGACGTGATTCACGTCCATACGATCCTCCACCATCATGTCGCCGCGCGGTTGAATCACGCCAGCCGCCATGCGCGTGGTCATCTCAGTCGCTGCATTGCCAATGTCGATTTGACTGCACGCGATGTTGTGCGCACGGCCATCTAGCGCGATCGATTTAGTCAGCCCCGTAATGGCGTGCTTGGTGCTGGTGTAAGGCGCAGACATGGGGCGCGGCGCGTGCGCGGAGATTGAGCCATTATTGATAATGCGTCCGCCCATAGGGGTTTGCTTTTTCATCAAACGCATGGCTGCTTGCGCGCACAAAAATGATCCCGTGAGGTTAATACCCACCACAGCCGACCACTGCTCGAAGCTGATCTCATCCATTGGAATCGTCGGTGCGCCCATGCCCGCGTTGTTAAAAATCACATCGATGCGCCCGTAAGTAGACTCAATTTTGTCAAACAAAGCCTTCACAGAATCGGGGTTGCTGGCATCGGTAGCAACGGTCATCGTACTACTCTCGCGTATTTGGGAAGCCATATCCGCCGTGGCTTGCAAGGCATCCAGTTTACGCCCTGCGAGCACGACGGTATACCCCGCACGCACCAGCGCCAATGCGCTCGCGCGACCAATACCTGTTCCTGCTCCAGTCACCATTGCGATTTTTTGAGTCATTTTTTTCTCCTTATGCTTGTCTCATTTTTTAGTATGTTGATAATCATAAAGCCAGGGCATTGCGGTTAATTGTTTGCCTGCAACCCAAAGCGCAGCATTGCGCACGTAGCGCACCAAGCCGCTAGCGTGATACACCCAGCCTTGCCAACTTGACTGCGCTTGCACCCGCGCATTTCGCCTCCATCTGGCCTTGGCATATGCCCGCAAAGCCTTATGTATATTGGCCTGCGAGCCATCCTTTAAGTTTACGCACGCTTGCGCCAAACACTCTGCATCCTCAATCGCCATCGCTGCGCCTTGCGCCAAATAAGGCAGCATGGGATGCGCCGCATCGCCTAACAAGGCGATATTGCCCTTGGTATACAGCTTGGGATGCAACAGCAATGGTCGGTGAAATAACGGCCAAGTGGTGAACCCGCTATTGGCCTGCACCGCCACAATCAACGCATGCAACTGAGCCGACATACGGCCGCCCAGCGTGGGCGCTCCCTCTTGCACAATCACAATATTCATTTGCTGCTGATTCACGGGATACGCGACCGCGTGCTGTGCAGAGCCCAGCCACACCTGCACCGAACGCGAACGCAAGTGCATGGGTAGCAAATTCATGTTAAGCATCGCGCGGTAAGCCGTGTGCCCCGAGCTACGCGGCGCTTTGCCATGCCGGGTGCCGCTAAGCATATGCTCGCGTACCTTGCTGTGCAAGCCATCGCAGCCCAGCAGCGCATCAAACGGTTGATTCGCCATGTTAGGCAAATCATTCAAGGGCTGATCTGTTTTAATAACTGCGCCCGCCTTCACGGCAGCGCTAAACAACACGCTTTGCAAGTCGCAGCGGCGGATGCAGATATGCGGCGCACCATACTTTTTCCGCGCATCGTCTAAGGTACGCGCCGTTAGGACTCGGTCATCCCTGACATCACGCACAACCAAATCAGCAGGCTCGTAGCCCTTATCCAGTATGGGCTCGCCCAGACCCCAGTCGATCAAAATGCGCATGACATTGGGGCCAAGTTGAATACCTGCGCCCACTTCAGATAACTCAGGTGCTTGCTCTAAAACGGTCACTTCATGTCCCGATTTTGCCAATGCAAGAGCCGCCGACAAGCCTGCAATACCAGCACCAGCAATTAGAAACTTAGCCATGCTGATGCCCCCCTACCTCACCAAAAAGCGTTGCCATAAAAGTAGGGGTCGCTAATAACTCGTCGTAATGATCGGCAACGGCAATCACGTGATCACCCACCAATTCTTGCGCGGAATGCGTGGTCGTAATCGCCACGGCTTGCATCCCCGCACGCCGCGCCGCCTCAATGCCAAAGGGCGCATCTTCAAACACGACGCACTCGTGCGGCGCAAAACCAAGGCGCATGGCAGCCTCCAAAAAAATCGCAGGTTCGGGCTTGCCCGCCAATCCCATATCGCCGCGCACCACCACCGATGGCTCGGGATTGAGGCACAAATGCGAAAACGCAAACGCCACATTTGCCGCATCGCCCGCAGTTCCAATGCCTAACGCCAAACCAGCGCTGCGTGCCTTATCCATAAAGGCTTTGAAGCCTTTCACCTCAGAAAAAATAGGCGCGTAAAGCTTGCGATAAATATCTTCTTTTTCACGCACAAAAGGCAGCGCCTCCTCGCTCGTCATCCTGCGTCCAAAAAGCTCGCTCATGCACTCAGCCCCCGTGCGACCCGTGGTGCGCCGCATCATCTCGGGCACATCCATCTCAATACCGTATCGCCGCGCAAACTCAATCCAAGCGGCCTTATGCGTCGGCATCGAGTCAATCATCGTGCCGTCCATGTCGAAGATAAGGGCGCGAATTTTTTGGATGCTCATGTGCCTCGCCTATCTCTATCAATGCGAATCCACTCCGTTGTGTCAAATCTTGATATTTCTTTTTTATAAATACATAAAAAATCTTCAATTTCAAAGGGCATCAAGACGCTGGTTATTGCATAGGGGAACTCATTTATGGAGAGACGAACCCCTGAAGCATACCTAGTTTGCAAGAGGAAATTAGCACCCTTTAATGCACCCGCATGAAGGTAGACGTACGAAGGCTGGAAATTGAAGTGATAGCCAAGCAAGCAAGTGATGTCATAACAAGCAACATATTTCAAGCCTTTAATACCCATCAGTATTCGTCTAGTTAAAGCGAAAACTTTATCGAATGGATCAATTTGCAATCTTGCTTCTTGTATTTCGACCTTTACGCTCAACAGTTTTTGCACGGCTTCGGCGAAGGCCGACTTGTACTTTTTATAAAACCAAGGGCGATGAAAATGCGCATGCTTTTTCCATGCATCGTCTAATTTATTTCGAACTAAGAGCTTTCCAGCAAAATCTATTGCTTCCTCCAGCCGCATTTGCACATAACAATTTTTTGTGGTTAAGTATTGATCGCGGTACAGAAGTACGTATTCATCGACTAACTCAACTAATGATTTGCTTTTCTTCAAACTAGGATAATCGTATTTTTTAGCGCACAACATCTCAAACACCCTGCTTCAACGACGCTTCAATAAACATATCAAGGTCACCATCCAGCACCTTTTGCGTCGCCGATGTTTCCACACTAGTTCGCAAATCTTTAATGCGCGATTGATCGAGCACATACGAGCGAATCTGATGTCCCCAACCTACATCGGTCTTGGTGTCTTCTAGTTTTTGCTGCTCGACCATGCGCTTTTTCATCTCGAAGTCGTACAGGCGCGAGCGTAGGCGCTTCCACGCCACATCGCGGTTGCCATGCTGACTGCGTCCATCTTGACACTGCACCACAATGCCCGTGGGAATATGCGTCAGGCGCACCGCCGAGTCGGTCTTGTTGATGTGCTGACCACCTGCGCCGCTGGCACGGAAGGTATCCACGCGCACATCGGATGGATTGATGTCGATCTCGATGCTGTCGTCTACTTCGGGGTAGACAAACACGCTGGCAAAGCTGGTGTGGCGACCACCCGATGAGTCAAACGGCGACTTGCGCACCAAGCGATGCACGCCCGTTTCGGTACGCAGCAAGCCAAACGCATACTCGCCTTCAATCTTGATCGTCGCGCTTTTAATGCCTGCTGTATCGCCTGCGGTTTCGTCTTCAATAATCGCTTTAAAGCCTTTGCGCTCCGCATAGCGCAGGTATTGACGCAGCAGCATCGAAGCCCAGTCACACGCCTCTGTTCCGCCCGCGCCTGCTTGAATATCAAGGAACGCGAAGCACGGATCGGCAGGGTTGTTAAACATTCGGCGAAACTCAAGTCCCTCGACTTCTTGGGTGATCTTGGCGGTCTCGCCTTCGATGGTCAAAATGCCGCCCAAATCGTCGTCCGCCTTACTCATGTCGAACAACTCCGTGTTGTCGGCGATCTCACTGGTTAAACGATCCAGCACCAGCACCACGCCTTCTAACTCTTTGCGCTCTTTGGCTAGCGCTTGCGCGCGCTTGGGGTCATTCCAAACAGCGGGATCTTCTAGCGCCGCGCAGACATCTTCTAATTTGCGTTCTTTGTTATCGTAGTCAAAGATACCCCCGAAGCTCTTGGGTGCGAGCCGCCAGGTCGATGAGCGTGTTTGACAGTGCGTTGATGCGTTCGATTTCCATGATGTAGAAGAGCTTATGTAGGGTTGAAAAGTAACTCTCTATTTTCGCATGAATGCATTTTTAGGCAAAGCCATGCCTAATCAGGTTTTGCGGCAATCCTGGCGTATCAACCTCAAACGAGAACAATCCCCCAGCCAATGGTTGCGCAGCTCGCTGCGCGGCTGTCATGCCTTTGCGTGCGGTGGTTACGTAGGCAGTGCGAAGATCAGCGCCGCCAAACGCCAGCTTGGTCACGTTGGGGCACGGCAACGCCACTGTTTGCAGCAGCTCACCGCGCGGCGAGTAACGCTCTAGCGCACCACCTGCAAACAGCGCTACCCACAAACACCCTGCTGCGTCCACCGCCGTACCATCTGGATAACCACGCGAAATGTTGATCAGCGCACGTTTATTTGACAGCTGTTGATTGGCAAGCACATCAAAGGCATAAATGGTTTTTTGAAGCGTATCCGTGTGATAAAAAATGCGTCCATCAGGGCTGGTACAAGGGCCATTGGTAATCACATAACCCGCATCTTTTGCAATGGCTTGGCCGCCCTTCTCCACGCAATACAGTTGTCCTAACGGATGCGTTTCAGCATCATCCATAGAGCCAAACCATAGATGACCATCGGCATCGGTGAAGGCATCATTCAAACGATTGGTGGATAAGGCGGGCTCTGGCGCAAGCAATTTTTTAAGCGGACCCCTCGTCCAATCAGGCTCATCAAAACGATACAAGCCACTTTTTAAACCAGCCACCCAACCCCCAGCCAGCATGGGCTGCACAAAGCCCACGGGCTCTGGCAAATGCCACGAGGCAAGGGGTGCATGGTCACTCCAGCGGTGAATAGTTTGTCCTTTGATATCGACAAAATACAGCGCCTGATCGCGTGCTGACCAAACGGGGCCCTCGCCCAGCTCTGTCGCCAACGGCCAGATGCAATGCGGCTCATACAACATACTTATGCTCCGTCGCCGTAGTAGCCTGCATCGATGTAGTATTCGCGCCCCGTGCATTTGGCGGCACTTTTTGATGCCAAAAATAGCGCCATATTCGCAACATCTTCGGGCTCAACGCGCACCTTTAAACATTGGCCGTTAAAGATTTTTGCCTCGGCTTCAGGCGTGTGCCACATCAGTGTTTGCTTGGGTGTTTTAATCGCGCCAGGAATAATGCAATTGACGCGAATATTGCTTGGGCCAAAGTCACGCGCCATGCCGCGCGTCATGGCCTCGATGCCCGCTTTGGCCATCATATAGAGCGTTAAATTGGGAAGCGCTAAATGCCACGAGATGGAACCCAAATTCAAAATCACACCACCACCCGCAGCGCACATGGCGGGCACAACCGCTTGTGAGCAAAAATACAAATGCTGCAAATTAACTGCAACGCTGGCATCCCACTGAGCACGGGTGATGTCCGCCATGTTGTGCCGCACATCATTGGCTGCGTTGTTAACCAAAATTTCAGTTGCGCCTGTGCTTGCTTCTATAGCGCGAAACACTTGAGCGAGCGCATCCAAATCGGTCAAGTCGCAATGAATAAATGTGGCGGGATGCTTGGTTGTTTTTAGTTTGTCTTGCAGCGCCAAACCATCGGCATCGGCAATATCCAAAAACGAAACTTTTGCACCTTGCGCAGCAAAGGCTTCCACGAACGCTGCGCCAATACCCGAAGCACCGCCCGTAACGACCACGCGCTTATCGGCTAAATCAGGGTAAAGGGCAAATGATGACTGCATAAAAACTCCTATTTAAAAAATAATTGCTCTTGGTGGAGCACCAGCGCTGCCGCTCCTACTGCGGCAGCCAAGATGCCGTAACTGGCCGTGCGCACCTTTGGCGCGGGCGTGATGCCTGCACTGTTGGCATAGGCCGCTAACGCCTTGCTGGCTACATCCACCATACTGGGGTAGCGCACGCACGATGAGCCACCAACCACCAAAGTGCCTGGATTAAAAGTCGTCCACAAGTTGTGTAGCACCAGCCCTAGATATTTGCCACCCATCGATGGATCGTCCATTTTGCTCAGCACGCGCTCGCCAAAAAAAGTTTCTGCGCAGCCTCGCCGTCCGCATGAACACTGCGCTCCGCCGATTTGCAAAATGCTGTGCCCAATCTCACCTGCCATGCCCTGCACGCCCGTAAACAATCGATCATTCAGCACAATGCCAGCGCCCACACCCACGCCGCAGGTGACGAAAATAAGTGAGTCGTTTGCGTTGTTATTTGCAAACTCATACTCACTGAGCGCGGAGGTATCCGCTTCGTTTTGCACAAACACAGGCACAGCAGGCATCCCCGTGCGCGCAAACGCTTTGGTGATCAAGGGCACAAAATCAATATCCCGCCAACCCAAATTGGGCGCAAAAGACAGTCGTCCTGTTGCCGTATCAAACGCGCCTGGCACACCCACGCCCACGCCATGCAATTGCATGCCTCGTTTTAAGAGATCTTTATGCACGCCCGCAGTCATTTTGGCAACCTGTTTGCAAGCGTCGCTGGGCGATGCGTTAGTTAAAGGCTCGTTACGCGTACACAAAACACTGCCGATTAAAGACACACCCACCACACGCACGCTATCGACTGCCACCTCAACGCCAATCAAAGCCTTGCGCGTGGTATCCATGCGCAGCGGCGTAGAGGGACGACCACGGCTTGCTTCGTTACTCAAATCCCCCTCCATGAGCCAGCCCTCTTGCAGCAAATCAAGCACCAACAAACTAACCGTTGATTTAGTGAGTCCACTTGCCTTGGCTAATTGCGCGCGGGACAATCCTGTTTGCAGTGCTGCTGGTTTGCGCAGCAAACGCAAAATCAAACTTCGATTGATGCGTTTGACTAATTGCTGATCGCCCGTGTTTTTCATAGCGTGTGCGTCTGGACTTTTCCTTCAGGTTGTTTGCCAGCAATAATCATTCCAAGCACTTCATCCTCTGTCACGTCACTGGTTTTGTAGCTGCCCACTAATTTGCCATTTTTCATAACCGCCAAACGGTCAGAGAGCGAAAAGACATCGGGCATATCGTGCGTAATTAAAAAGATGCCAACACCTTCAGCTTTTAACTGCTGAACCAAGCCACCCACCATGGCTGTTTCCTCGGGCCCTAGCGCCGCTGTTGGCTCATCCATGATCAAAATTTTGGCGTTGAAATAAATCGCCCTAGAAATGGCCACCACTTGGCGCTGTCCGCCCGATAAGCGGCGCACAGGCGTGCGTACATTTTTAAAGTTTTTATTGAGTCTCTCAAACACTTTGCGCGCTGCCGCGTCCATGCGGTGATCGTCTAGCGTGCGCCAAGGTGTGAGCAGTTCTCGCCCTAAAAATAAATTGGCGACGGCATCCAAGTTATCAGCCAGCGCCAACGTTTGATAAATCGATTCGATGCCGCAGCGCTGTGCATCCACAGGGGTGCGAATGCTGACCTTTTCGCCGTTAATCAATACGTCGCCGCTATCAATAGGGTACGCACCCGCCAGCATTTTCATGAGCGTTGATTTGCCCGCGCCATTGTGTCCAAGAATCGCCACCACCTCGCCTGGGTAGAGGTTGATGCTCACGTCATTGACCGCTTGCACGCCGCCAAACGACTTGCCAATGTGGCGCATTTCTACTAAGGGATTCATAACGTATCTCCTGTCACGCGGCGATAGATCACATCAAACACCACGGCTGCAATTAAGACCTGACCAATAATGACGTAGCGCATACCAATCGATACGTCCAGTAACAACATACCGCTGTCAATGCTTTGCATGATGAGTGCCCCCAAAACCGAGCCCAAGATTGAGCCGCTACCGCCCGCCAGTGCAGCGCCGCCAATCACAGCCGCCGCAATCACGTAAAGCTCTAGCCCCGTTCCTAACGAGTTCGTCCCTGCATTCAAACGCGCAATCGAGACGATGGCAGCAATCGTAATGAGCACGCCCATCAGCGCAAACAGCATCAAGGTAACGCGGCGCACAGGAATGCCGACCAGCGCCGCAGCTTCGGGGTTGCCGCCCATTGCAAAAATGTAGCGTCCAAAACGTGTTCGGTGGACGATGAACGCCAGCGCAAGCGCCACACCAGCCCATATCAGCACAGGGATTGGCACGCCTTGCGGCGCATCTTTGCTGGGGATTTGATAGCTATTCATCGCGCCAACAAAACCGCACACCAGCAGCGCAGGCACAAGCACAATCAGCGCATCTAACCACAAAGGATTGTTAGGAACTTCGTACCTGCGATTGGCTTGGCGCTTGCTCCACAGCTGCGCAATCAAAGCCAACACAATCAAGCCTGCAAGCAGCCAGCTCACCGTCACGCCAACGCCGCCATCAAAACCACCGCCCAGACTTTGAAAAAATGCATCATTCACAGGTTGGGTTTTACCATTCGCAACTAAAAAAGCCGCCCCGCGAAACGACATCAACCCGCCCAGCGTCACCACGAACGAAGGCACGCCCAGCATGGCGGTCAGCGTGCCTTGATAGAGCGAGACGGCAATGGACACAGCCAGTCCTGCCAGCGCGGCTTGCATCCAATGCCAACCCGCTGTGTACATCAAAGTGGCCATCAAGACACCGACAAATCCCATCACCGAGCCTACGGATAAATCGATATGCCGCGCCACAATGATGAGCACCACAATCGTAGCCACCACACCAACAACCGCAGTTTGCTGCGCAATGTTGTACAGATTCTCTGGCGATAAAAAGAGTCCCCCTGAGAGCACGTTGAACACCAGCGCGATCACAGCCAACACAAGGCTCATCATCACCAAACGCCAATCGATGCTGGCTTGCTTAAACGCAGTAGATATGGATTCCATTTTTACTCTCCCTGGCATTAGTCAAAAAAAACCGCGGGCTGCTAGCAACCCGCGGTTAAAACCATCATGAACTCAAACTAACTCGGTTAACAATTTACTTGCAAGCTGCCGGACCTTTGGCTGCGTCCACGCCTTTGCACAAAGCATCTTTTTTAATCCAGCCTGCTTTGACAACCACATCTAAGTTGCTTGCTGTCACCGCAATGGGTTTGAGAAATTGAGCTTGCAGAGCCAACTTCTTCTCGCCGCCATTCCATGTCGTCGCACCCGTTACTTTGCCGCCTTTGGCAAGTGCCACGGCTGCGGCTGCGGCATCACGACCCAAATCACGCGCATCTTTCCAGACCGACACGGTTTGTGTGCCCAGCGCCACGCGGTTTAGCGCGGCATGGTCACCGTCTTGTCCCGACACAGGCACGCCTTTAATGCCCTTAGCGGTCAGCGCAGCAACAACGCCGCCCGCCATGCCGTCATTGGAAGCAATAACCGCATCGACTTTGCCGGCGTTTTTAGTCAAGATTTGCTCCATGTTCTTTTGCGCAACTTCTGGTTTCCAGCCGTCGGTGTATTCATCACCCACAATTTTGATATCGCCTTTTTTGACCGCCGCATCAATCACCTCTTGCTGACCACCACGCAAAAAGTTGGCGTTTGGATCAGTTGGTGAGCCTTTGATCATCACGTAATTGCCTTTTGGCTGAGCGGCCAAAATCGCCCGGGCTTGCATACGCCCCACTTCCACGTTATCAAACGTGATGTAGAACACGCCAGGTGCTTCAATCAAGCGGTCATAGGCAACGACTGGGATTTTTTGCTGATTCGCTTTGTTGACGGCAGGCAAAATAGCGTCTTTGTCCATCGCCAACACAATCAGCGCCTTCGCACCTTTTGCAATCAAGCTATCAATATCCGCCAATTGCTTCTCTGGCGATCCGCCTGCATCGGCGCTGATGTAGCTAGCGCCCGATTTTGTCAATTGCGCCTTGATCGCCGCTTCGTCCGTTTTCCAGCGCTCCTCTTGGAAGTTAGACCAGCTCACACCCACCACTTGAGCGAATGCGCCTGCCGCAGCCATACTCAGTGCTAACGCAGTTAATGTTTTTTTGAATACCATATTTATTTCTCCATTTTTGAAAGAGTCAGAAAGATTGCAGCCCCTTAGTGGACAGGCAGCCAAGGCATGGTAATTTAACTTTCTGAATAGAAGAATAGGGATAAACCCGATATAGTTTATTGGTCGAACCAAATAGCGGTGACGTATGATTTCAAGCATGAAATTGTTCTCTCTCGCCCTTCTAAGCTTTGTATTTTGTGCCATTCCACTCGCGTGGGCGCAGCCGACGGTAGCGCCAGTTACCCCCGTTATTCCCCAGTTCATTGAAGAGACCGAAGCGGCTGGTTTGCAAAGCCGCTTTGAAGGCACGGACGAATATATGGTGGGCGGCGGCGTTGCGGCCTTTGATTGCAATGCCGACGGCAAGCCCGATATGTACGTGACCGCTGGGGTCAATAAAGCAAAGTTTTATCGCAATCAAAGTATGCGCGGCGGCTCGTTAAAGTTTGTAGAAGCGCACTCGGGGCTAGAGCTTACCAACGCCATTGGCGCTTATCCACTGGATATGGATGGCGATGGACAAACCGATTTAGTTGTGCTGCGCGTGGGCGAAGTTCAGGTATTTAAAGGACTTGGACAATGCCGCTTTGAACGCGCCAACAACGCATGGAATATTCACACTGGCAATGGCTGGCACACGGCCTTTTCTGCCACATGGGAGCGTGGACAAAGCTGGCCCACGCTGGCGTTTGGTACTTACATTGATCGCAGCAAACCTGATTTCCCGTGGGGAAGCTGCACACCAGCCTTGTTGCTGCGCCCCAAAACTGGCGGTGGCTATGGGCCACCCACAGCGCTTGCGCCTGGTCACTGCGCACTCTCGATGTTGTTCTCCGATTGGAATCGCTCTGGGCAAGCGTCGCTACGCGTCTCCAATGACCGCGAATATTACAAAGGCGGCGCGGAGCAACTTTGGCGCATACATAACGGTCAAACGCCCACTCTTTATACCGCGCAAGATGGCTGGAAGCCGCTGCAAATATGGGGCATGGGCATTGCCAGTCACGACATCACAGGAGACGGTTTTCCTGAGCTGTTTTTAACCAGTATGTCCGATAACAAATTGCAAGTGCTTGAGACGACGGCTGGCGCACCCTCCGCAGAGGTTCAGCCCAAGTACGTAGACATTGCCTACAAACGTGGTGTCACGGCGCATCGGCCGTATGTGGGCGGCGACGTTCACCCCTCCACGGCTTGGCACGCGCAATTTGCCGACATCAACAACGACGGCCTGGCTGACTTATTTATTGTGAAGGGCAATGTCAGCACAATGCCCGACTTTGCGGCGTTAGACCCCAGCAATTTATTACTCCAACAAACTGATGGGCGCTTTTTTGAAGCAGGTCATCTCTCGGGGCTTGCCAGTTTTAAACGGGGGCGCGGCGGCATGGTGGTTGATTTAAATGGCGATGGTTTGCTAGATGTCATCCAAATCAACCGCTGGGATAAAGCGCAGGTTTGGCGGCAATTACCCACCGCAAAGCCTGCAAGCGCGGGGCATTGGATAGCGCTCAAATTAGCACAACCTAGCGGCAACCGCGATGCTGTGGGCGCGTGGGCTGAGGTGCGAATGATGCAAGCGGGCAAAGAGCGCACCGTGCGGCAAGAGCTGACCGTAGGCGGTGGTCACGCAAGCGGGCAAATGGGTTGGATGCACTTTGGGCTTGGCGCGGCAACGAGCGTGCAAGTGCGTGTGCAGTGGCCAAGCAGCGACCACCGCATGGGCGTTTGGAGTGAGTGGATGCCCGCCCAAGCGGATAACCTTTATAACGTGACCGCGCAGAGCATGACCCAGTGGAGTGCGCCATGAAAAAATGGCAAGCATGGTTCTCGCAAAGCCTTATGGGTATTGGTCTCGCAGCCATCGTGCTCGTACAAGTCAATATCCATAAGGCTTACGGGCAAACGGCATCTGCAAAACCCGTCACCGCTTTTTCCAGCCATGTTGCAACCGAGTGGTTTAGCCTTGCGCTGCAACTAACCCAGCAAACACCTGGCTTTAGTCCGCCAATTGCCTCACGCGCCTTGGCGTACTTGGGATTAACTTTGTACGAGTCGGTTGCGGCGGGTATCCCAAACGCGCAAAGCTTAGCGGGACAGCTAAACGAGCTGCAATCTTTGCCACTGACCCAGCCCGACGAAGCCCTGCACTGGCCCACTGTGGCCAATGCCGCCATGGCAACCATGACGCGCATGATGTTTCCCCACGCAAGCCAAGAAAACAAAGGGCGGATTGATCTGCTAGAGCGCAGCTTGCCACTGACTTATCCGCAAGATTTTGACGCAGGCAGCGTCACAACCGAGATGACCAATCGCTCGCAAACCTACGGCAAACTCATGGCGATGGCCATCATGACTTGGGCACGCACAGATGGCGGGCACGAGGCTTGGGGGCCGCTGCGGCGTACGCAACAAAACTATGTGCCCCCTAGCGGCAATGGTCAATGGTCTGCCACGCCGCCCACCTTTGCGCCGCCACTCTTACCGTGGTGGGGGGATGTCCGTCCGTTTGTTTTAAAACGTGCGAGTAGCTGCGAAGCGCCAGCGCCTGCACCCTACTCAGAGAAATCAAACTCGGCTTTTTACAAAGAAGCCGAAGAGGTTTACGCCATCAGTAATCGCGCCACGCCTGAGCAGCGACAAATCGCTCTTTACTGGGCAGATGATCCACTTAAAACGCCCACGCCCTCTGGACACTGGGCGTTTATTGCGGGCGATTTACTCAAAGTCAATAAAGCCAATCTGGCTGATGCAGCCAAACTCTACGCTCAGTTAAATCTCGCTATGGCGGACGCCTTTATTGCCGCTTGGAAGACCAAATACAGCGTTCATTTGCTACGCCCCGTCACCTATGTTCAACTCGTGATTGACAGCAACTGGACTCCCAGCTTGATGCACACACCGCCCTTCCCCGAATATCCGTCAGGACATTCTGTGCAGTCCAGTAGCGCAGCCGCCGTATTAGAAAAGCGCTTTGGCGCAAACACCCGCTTTGTTGACAACACACACAACGACCGCGGCTGGGGACCACGCACATTTGCCAACTTTCAAACCGCCGCAAACGAAGCCGCCGTTTCAAGACTGTACGCTGGCATCCATTTTCGATCAGGCATTGAAGGCGGCAAAGTGCAAGGGCGCTGCGTAGCAGACGCGGTGCTTAAGCTGAGGTTTGAATAGCCCTAGAAGCCATTGTGGACGTTTGATGTGAATGACAAAGCTAAACCGTAGCTCGCGGGTTAAATATACCGACTACGCTGTAAGCAAGTGCAGGTTTATGTCTCTAAAATAAATTTCATGACTACTCAAGCCCCCGCTCCAACACCCCACCCACTCGCTAGTTACAAACCCAAAAACAAAGTCCGATTCATTACGGCCGCTAGTCTGTTTGACGGGCACGATGCGGCTATCAACATCATGCGGCGTATTTTGCAAAGCATGGGCGCGGAGGTCATTCATCTTGGGCACAACCGCTCGGTCGATGATGTGGTGACGGCGGCATTGCAAGAAGATGTACAGGGCATCGCGATTAGCTCGTACCAAGGCGGGCACGTCGAGTACTTCAAGTACATGGTCGAGCTTTTAAAGCAGCGTGGCGGCGCACACATCAAAGTCACAGGCGGCGGCGGCGGTGTCATTGTTCCTGATGAAATTGCAGATTTAGCCAGCGTGGGCGTGCGCATTTTTAGCCCCGAAGACGGCCAACGCCTCGGCTTGCCCGGCATGATTGGCGAGGTCATTCAAACGGCGGATTTTGATTTGTCAAGCTACGCGCCAACAACTTTAGAGGCACTCACCGTTCGAGTTGCGCCCATCGAAACTCCAAGCCACACGTCGACCAGCCAAGTAACCACGGATCAAGAGCAGGCTTGGCGGGCATTGGCGCAGCTCATCACCGTGATTGAAAACAAAAACGTTGATGCCAAATTGTTAGATAACGTTCGCGCAGCGGCAGCAGTCAAAAAAACCCCCGTCATCGGCATCACGGGCACGGGCGGAGCAGGTAAATCCTCGCTCACCGACGAGCTGATCCGCCGCATTCGTCTTGACCAAAACGATGCGCTCAACATCGCCGTGATTTCGATTGACCCCTCGCGCCGCAAGTCGGGCGGGGCATTGCTGGGTGATCGTATTCGGATGAACGCGATTGCGCCGTGGAATACCTCCGTTCGCCCTGAGTCTGTCAAAGGATCTGCCAAGGCTTTGGCAAGCTCAGTGCGAACGGACAACAACCAACGCGTCTTCATGCGCAGCCTGGCTACGCGCGACTTTGGCAGCGAAATTTCCGCTGCTTTGCCAGACGTACTTGCCGCGGTTAAATGCGCGGACTTTGACCTCATCATTGTGGAGACATCGGGCATTGGTCAGGGCGACGCGGCGATTGTGCCGCTGGTCGATGTACCACTGTATGTGATGACGCCAGAGTTTGGCGCGGCATCGCAATTGGAAAAAATTGATATGCTGGACTTTGCCGAGTTCGTCGCTATTAATAAATTTGACCGCAAAGGCGCAGCCGATGCACTGCGCGATGTCGCCAAACAAGTCCAGCGCAACAAAGAGATGTGGACAACGCCTGTTGAAAAAATGCCCGTCTTTGGCACGATGGCGGCACGCTTTAACGACGATGGCGTGACAGCGCTGTATCAAGCGCTCAAGCCGCGCCTAGTCTCGCTTGGACTCAAGTTATCGGATGGCGCGCTGCCACTCGTAGCGACGCGTCACTCAACCAATCAAACCCCGATTGTCCCGCCTAGCCGCACCCGTTATCTTGCAGAAATTGCCGATACTGTGCGCAGCTACAAAGCCAAAGCACGCGCCGAAGCAACGTTGGCACGCGAGATTCAGCAATTGCAAGCGTCTGCGCAAATGCTCAAAAAAGACAAGCCCGAGCGCTCGCGTGCTATGGAAGCGGTGCAGGACTTAGCGGCATCGCGCGAGCAGTTACAAGACCCACGCGCCAAAAAATTACTGGCGCAGTGGCCTGCCATGCAAGCGGCTTACGCAGGCGATGAGTACATTGTCAAAATTCGCGATAAGGAAATTCGCACAACACTCACCACAAAATCCTTGAGCGGCACAACCATCCGCAAAGTTGCGCTCCCCAAGTTCCAAGACGCAGGCGACATCCTAGAGTGGCTGATGTTAGATAACGTACCTGGCAGCTTCCCCTACACCGCAGGCACGTTCGCGTTTAAGCGCGAAAACGAAGACCCAACCCGTATGTTTGCAGGCGAAGGCGATGCCTTCAGAACCAACCGCCGCTTCAAAGTGGTGAGCGAGGGAATGCCCGCCAAGCGCCTATCCACGGCGTTTGACAGCGTCACACTCTACGGCAACGACCCCGATTTGCGACCTGATATTTACGGCAAAGTCGGCAACTCGGGCGTATCAATTGCAACGCTGGACGACATGAAAGTGCTCTACAGCGGCTTCGATCTCACGCACCCTGCGACCAGCGTGTCCATGACCATTAACGGCCCTGCGCCGTCTATTCTGGCGATGTTTATGAACACCGCTATCGACCAAAATTTAGATAAGTTCAAACTGGACAACGGACGCGACCCAACCGATACCGAAACCCAAAAAATCCGTGAGTGGGTGATGGAAAACGTGCGCGGCACGGTGCAAGCCGACATCTTAAAAGAAGACCAAGGACAAAACACCTGCATCTTCTCAACTGAGTTTTCGCTCAAAGTCATGGGCGATGTGGCGCAGTATTTTGTTGACCACAATGTGCGCAATTTTTACAGCGTGTCCATCAGCGGCTATCACATTGCAGAGGCGGGAGCAAACCCGCTTAGTCAACTCGCGCTCACGCTCTCGAACGGCTTTACGTTTGTGGAAACCTACCTTGCACGCGGGATGCACATCGACGACTTCGCGCCCAACCTCAGCTTCTTTTTTAGCAACGGCATGGATCCTGAGTACACCGTGCTAGGCCGCGTGGCACGGCGCATCTGGGCAACCACAATGCGTGATAAATATGGCGCAAACGAGCGCAGCCAAAAACTCAAATACCATGTGCAAACCAGTGGACGCAGCCTGCACGCGCAAGAGATTCAGTTCAACGACATCCGCACCACACTGCAAGCGCTGATCGCCATTTACGACAACTGCAACAGCCTGCACACCAACGCCTTCGACGAAGCCATCACCACGCCAACCGAAGACTCCGTACGCCGCGCGATGGCCATTCAGCTCATCATCAACCGCGAATGGGGCTTGGCAAAAAACGAAAACCCCAATCAAGGCAGCTTCATCATCGAAGAGCTAACCGAACTAGTAGAAGAAGCCGTACTCACCGAGTTTGAACGCATCAGCGAGCGCGGCGGCGTGCTAGGTGCAATGGAAACAGGCTACCAGCGCGGCCGCATCCAAGACGAATCGATGCACTACGAAATGCTCAAGCACACGGGCGAATACCCCATCATTGGCGTGAACACGTTTAGGAAACCAAGCGACAACGAGCCACCGCAAAAGATTGAACTGGCAAGGAGCACAGAAGAGGAAAAGCAAAGCCAACTCAAACGCCTAGGCGCATTCCACGAAGCCCACAAAACCGAATCCCCCGCAATGCTCAAACGCCTGCAGCAAGCGGTGATTGATAACGGCAACGTGTTCGAGGTGCTGATGGATGCGGTGCGGGTTTGCTCGCTGGGGCAGATTACGAATGCGCTGTTTGAGGTGGGGGGGCAGTATCGGCGGAGTATGTGACCGGAATGTGTAGAGCGATATAATTCAAACTTAACTCCCCCCTTGACCGCCTGCCGACTTGTTCGCGTCTGTGTGCTCTAGGGTCCCTTATGGGATGACTGGCCACCTTGGGCAACCTTGGTGGCCTTGTCATTTATAGCAATCAATATGCCCAAAACCATTGTCTACATTGACGGTTTCAATTTGTACTACGGCTTGCTGCGGCGCAGCCCCTACAAGTGGCTCGACTTGGTGAGCTTGTTTACCGACCACGTGCTGGCAGGCGTTGCCAATGTGATTGAGGTTCGTTACTACACAGCACCCATTCTGGGCAAGATGAGTGATGATCCCGCATCCGCCACAAGGCAGCGCACCTATCTTCAAGCGCTGCGCAAGCTGCATCCAACAAGACTTCAAATCATCGAAGGGCAAATGATTGCAGGGAAATCCTATCAGCGCCTAGTCGCGCCCATTGCGCAAGCTCCCGAGCTTAAATCGGTACAGGTTTACTCGTTTGATGAAAAAAAGACAGACGTCAATTTGGCAACCGATTTACTCAATAGCGCATGGAAAAACGACTATGAGCAGGCCGTTCTGTGCAGCAACGATTCAGATCTGCAACCCGCGCTGGCTATGGTTCGGCGCGAGCATCCTCATCTCAGACTGGGTTTGGTTGCGCCATCAATGCAGAACACGGTTGCCAAAGATTTGATGAAGGAGTGCCACTGGGGCAAGCTGCTCAATCCCGCACATTTAGCTGCGTCGCAAATGCCAGACAAGATTCCGTATACGGCGATTCGTAAGCCTGAAAAATGGTGAGATAGGTCGGATTACGAATGCGCTGTTTGAGGTGGGTGGGCAGTATCGGCGGAGTATGTAGGTGGCATTTGTGAATGTGCTATGGACTTGCCAAACTGCGTAAATTTTTTCTAAAAACGTCTAAAGCCTCGTTAAGATCTTTTTCGTGTGGCTTTAGTGCGCCGAGCTTTACGAACCGATCCCGAACTGCATCAGCCAGCCTGTCATTCAATCGTGTAGATTTTGCATAAGCCTCCCAAGCAAATTTCCCAGTAACCATAAGGGCGCCTGTTGCCGCTAACCCAAGTACTGGTGCCAAAGCAAAACCTATGCACGTTGCAACTGCAGCTTGTGTCGCAACAATTGGCGCACGAAGTCGCCATTGATTTCCAGCACTCAGTTGCGATTGAATGACATTCCCGAATAGATGCCCATGTTGTATGGATAAACGGTAGTACTGCTCTCTAAATATCAAAAGCCTCTGACGTAGTAAGTCTAAATTTTTATCAGGTATCAAGTGAAATGACGTTTTGAGAACTTGACCAATTTCATTACCGAAATGGCGTAAGACTGCTTTACTATAAAGAAAATCAAAATGCTCATGCGGACTCTCGCTGAGAGATGGCGGTGTAATTGCTGCATTACCAAGCTTCCCAGCATAGAAGTATGAAGTTGTTGCGGTAGTCGTAATCATGCGCTTTTCTATTGACGAAATTGCTAGGGAATTCACAGAAGCTAGCAATTGCTCGTGCGTAGGTTTTTTCTCTAAAGTTTTGCGCAATGCGATCTGTGCGTCAAGCGAACAATTTTGCAAAAGCGACTGCGATGACAGATATGCTGAATAGGTGGTGCGTTGAAAATTTTCACTACGACCGAACACACTTAAAGCTGCGGATGTGCTAGGTTGGTTATTTGCCACGAGGTGAGAATACGCCTCAAAAAGATCTCTACTATCGCGCACTCCAGTTTTAGTATTTGAAGTGACAAGTTGTCCACGCTCTGTCATTTTTCTAAGTCGCGGCATAGTACATAAATCAGCAAAATTTTGCAGTCCGTATTTGCTATCAAACAAACTTGATGGCGTAAGGATTATTCGATCCACGAAAAGTGAATAAAGTTCAAGCCAATGAATTTCATTTCTTAAAGCAGACACGCCCCCGCGTTTGTTATCCAAATACGGGTAGTAAAGACTTTTTCCGCCAAGTAATCTGATGTCTGTGAACATACGGATTTTGAAAATATCTAGGTACTATTCGCGCACACTTGACTCTAACATCGCCCGATCCCGCTCCAATTCCGCCTGAAGCTCTGCCTCGGTTGGAATCAGCGCTTGGTATTTGCTGGCGCACAGTTGTTGCTTATCGGCCAAGAGCGAGTATTTGGCAACTGCAGCGTTGCACTCTGAACACAGGATTAAGCCTAGCGTTGGCCCATCGCCTTCGCCTCGGTATTGCTGGTCGTACACGCGGACGTACATGTCCATTTGCCCACCGCCCAGGTGCGCGAGTTTTCCGACTTTGAGGTCGATCAGCACGAAGCACTTGAGCAGGTAGTTGTAGAACACGAGGTCGATGAAGCAGTCCTCATTCTCTACGCGCAGATGCTTTTGCCTCGACACAAAAGCGAAACCTTTGCCTAGCTCCATCAGGAACTGCTGCAATTGACTGAGCAAGCCCTGCTCCAAGTCTTTTTCATGAAGCGCTGGGCTGGCCGACGCGCCCAAAAACTCCAGCACATACGGGTCGCGGATAAAGTCGCGCGGATCGGCAGGGGCTTCTGCTGCGATGTGGGTCGCGGCCTCTAGCGCTACCCCAGCTTTGGCTTTGTCCTGTGAACCTAGCATAGGATTGCGGTTTAAATTAACGTCACGCAGTCAACATCTCAAGCGCCATTTCATTGGGCTTGTCTGTCATTTTGCTCACATCCAGCATTTCGATACCCAGCACGCGCCCGTTTTCATCGGTATCGAAAAATACATTAGGCCGTACCTCATCGCTATCAAACACTGTGCCAGCAGACAGGCGGATGTACATGGCATCAGCTTTGGGGTCATATTCAATTTTCATGGTGTAACTCCATATTTAGCAAGCTTGCTGGTGGCAACAACGGTGATGACCGACACAACTTCTCCGTGTTCGTAAATCACACGAAGCAACATCGTTCGTTCATCGCGCTGTATCAATCCCCTAGCCTCAAAACGCTCCTCGTTTGCAGTAACCACTTCGCGTGGATTCGTTAGTACACCGATCACCTCATCTTTAGTCACTTTGCGTTCAACCATGCGGGCTAGCGCGTGTTGCGTAAAGTGAATGTTAGCAAGGTTAATTGGCAGACTCATGTGAACAGTTTACACCCGCTCACTTCATCGAAATCCCACGCTTACGAATCAGCTCACCCCAGCGCTTGTACTCGTCTTGAATCTTGGCATCAAGACTTGCGCCGTCTAGCGCCATGATGTCGGCATCCATCGCGTCTAACTTGGCGCGAATCTCTGGCATGGCCATGGCTGCGGCAAACTGCTGGCTTAAGTAATTCACATTAGATGATCGGCAACAAGATCGCCGCCAATCGGGAGCACAGCATCGTGCAGCACGGGGATGTGGAGTTTGGTGCAAATATCTATCACCACGTTTTGCAAGCGTGCTTTGAAATCGCTACTGCTTCGCTCTTTGTGTGCCGTGGCTAGGCATACAGTTGTTGCGATGCAGCCGCTACGTGAAAGATGGCAGGTGCGACAAGTTTGTGAAAAGGCTTTGGCTTTTTGCCTAAGCAACGATACGCCCATTCACCAAAAACTCACCTGCCACTTTGGCAAGCCCCAGCATTAAAGCTCTGTCTTGGGGTGTTTGCATTTTCGCTACTTCATGAGCCTCAGGCTCGGGCAAGATGAAAAGCAATAAGCAACCCAGCCGTTCATCTTCGACATAAATCAACGCACGGTTACTGACTTTGCGTCTTTTTCTATCGAATGCTTTGTCCCATCTTTTAAGCGCTTCAATATCCGCAAACGGAACGATATGTACATGGCGCAATGTGTAGGGATCGTCGTTGACAGAGGGCGTAATGTACGCGGCATCTTTACCGAACAAGTAGTGGTCGTATTCGCCAACTGCACCGGACTCTTTCCATGCTTGAAATGCCGCGCAGAATGGAGACAGTCCAATACTGAGCGCTGGATCAGACGCGAACGCTCGCTCTAGTGCCTTGGTGGTTTGTACGCGAATGCTCATGAATTTGAATAGCTAAACCGCTGTCAATGTGTCCAAACGCTTGATACGCAGCAGCAAGCGAAAATGCCTTGCTTTGCCCAATGCGACCAAATACATTTGCCACTTCTGGCGTTATGCCTCGGCTAGCAGCAACTTCTAAAATGCGTTGTTGTGTGTTGGGGGTGTCCATGTTGTAGCTCTTTACCGTTAGGTTCATATTCTAACTTTTCAGCGTCAAGCATCGCTTTATTCGTGTCTATGTACTCTTGTGTCTCTGATGGAATGACTGACCATTTTTTGATGACCTCACAGCAGTTTTATTATTTCTCACTGGACAAAAGCGGCTACGCCGCCCAAACACTGACTGGCACGGACTAACGCACAAGCCGAACATAGTAGTTGTTGACGCGGTTGCTGCCGTTCACGCCGCCATTGCTGAAATTGACGTTCCAAGCGAAGTTGGAATCGCCGACATCGGGCGACGAAGTCCAATAAGCGTATTCTGGTGTTGAAGGGAATGCTGCTCTACGGATGATGGGGCGTGCGTCATCGTCATCGTCACCCCAATAATGGGCAATAGGCGAACCACCATCTTTGACGTCTCTACGAACTCGCATTGGCTCGCTGCTGCAATAAATCAGACTTGCCAACTCGCGCCCAACGCAACACGCGGGTTGTAAGACACAATTTTGAGCAGCGCTTGCGCCGAGCCAATTGGTCTTGTCCGATCCTGCTCCCAGTTTTGCAGTGTGCGCACATTCACACCCATCAATGCTGCGAATTGCCCTTGCGTCAACTTAGCACTCAACCTGATTTTTTCATCAAACCCCATACCGCTCACAGTAAGCCTGCACAGCGGGCATATGCGCAGCTAGTTCACTTCCAGCTTGGCTTTGCAGATACCCAAGCAAGTCGGCAAACGTTGCGATGTAGCACGCCTGCAATCCCAATTCGCGCTGCACATATTGCACGGCGCTGTAATCGACTGCTACGCCGTTCTCCACACCGCGTTCTTGGCGGTCTAGCGCGATGGCTATGGCGTGGGGCGTGGCTCCTGCGGCTTTGATGAGCGCGATGGATTCTTTGACGGCTATGCCTGCGGACATCACGTCGTCGATGATGAGCACACGCCCTTTGAGCGGTGCGCCAACCAACGAGCCGCCTTCGCCGTGGTCTTTGGCTTCTTTGCGGTTGTAGGCGAAGGGCACGTTTTTGCCTTGCCGTGCTAGCTCCACTGCCACTGCTGTTGCCAGTGGGATGCCTTTGTAAGCGGGGCCAAAAATCATGTCGAACTGGATGCCACTCTTCAAAATGCTAGTCGCATAAAACTGGGCGAGCGTCAGCATTTTTGCGCCGTCGTCAAACAGCCCTGCATTGAAAAAATAAGGGCTGATGCGCCCCGATTTCAGCTTGTATTGACCAAACTTTAAAACACCCGAATCAAGTGCAAATTTAACGAATTGTTGAGATGTCTGGTTCATCATAATTTTGGCGGTTCTTGTAGGTAATGCTGTAGCTTGAGTAGCAGCACTTTGGGATCAATGGGCTTGGCAATAAAGTCGTTCATGCCAGCAGATAAGCACTGCTCGACATCTTCTTCGGCGACATTCGCAGTCATGGCAATGATTTTTAGGTTTGCAATTTTTGGGTTGAAATGAGCACGGATTTTTTTCGTCGCCTCAATACCATCCATCACGGGCATTTTGACATCCATCAAAATTAAATCTGGCATTTTTCCCGCCTCCAGCAGCGCTAATGCGACCGCACCGTTTCCTGCGTCTAGGTATTTAACTTCGGAACGGTTGGCATTAATCAGCGACTTGACAACCAACACATTGATGCTGTTGTCCTCGACAACCATGATGGTCGATGCCTTTATGCTTAACGCTGGAGCGAGTCCTCCTTCTGGCAATGGGGTGACTTGCTGCAACATTTTTTTTGCGCTTTTGAGTGGTAACTCAAAATAAAAAATACTGCCCTCGCCCACAACACTATGCAAGCCAATTTTGCCGCCTTGTTGTTTCAAAATTCGCTTGGCAATATAAAGACCCAATCCCGTGCCGCCATAGATTACATCGACCTGTCCATCGATTTGATAGTACTCATCAAATATTTTTTCTTGCATGGAGGCGGGAATACCAATCCCCGTATCTTTGACCTCCACACGCAAGTACGTATCGCTGCGGTTAGCTGCGTTCGCATCAGCATCAGCATCAGCGCCTTCGGTTAAGGTGCAGCTCAAACTAACCGAGCCTTGATCCGTAAATTTAACTGCATTGGTCAGCAGGTTCACCAGCACTTGGCGCAACCGATTAGCGTCTCCTGCTACGTAACGTGGAACATTGGGAGCAATGCTGTAGCTAAATTCCAATTTTTTTTCTTGCGCCGCATATTGTGCAATTGTGTAAGCATCGCCAATCGCATCATAGAGATCAAAATCAGTCTCCACGATGCGCAGGCTTCCAACTTCCAATTTACTAACGTCGAGTAAATCGTTCACCACACTCAGTAGATGATTGGACGAGCGTTGCAGTGCGCCCACCAAGACGCCCTCTTGTTGCATGAGTGCCTCGTTTTTTGAAAGCAACTCAGAAATGCCTCGAACGGCATTCATGGGTGTTCGGATTTCATGGCTAATTGAAGCAAAAAAACGGTTTCGATAGTGCTGCACTTTGATCAAGTTACTTTGCACGTCTTCCATCTTTGTTTTAATGTTCACCAGCTCAGCAATCACCGTATCCGATAGGCTCTCAAACAAATAAACCAGCATGGCCGTTATTGCGACAATTGTCACTACGTTCACCATATTGAAAACATTCACAAAACTAGCGGGCAATGCATTGTCGGCAAAGTAGGGCGCAAGCCACGGAATGGAGAGTGCCAGCAACATATCAATAAATGTCCAGACAACAGCAGCGTAGCGACCCGCCAATAAAAATGTTCCAACAATCATGACTGGTAAGTAGCCTATAGCGATCAAGCTCACGCTCCACGTATACATAACCGTCATGTAAATGCAGGCAAGCCCCGCAACTTTAATGCTGTGGGCCGCAATTTTTTGATTAATCATTAACCGATCGTGAAAAAATAACACAATCGATGAGACTGCAAAAACAGCACAGAGTGTGGTTAGCTGTGGGACTTTTAAAAAATACCAAAAGAAGCTATAGCCCCCGCAAACCAAAAACATGATGATGGCAGCCACCCGAACCAAATAGGCACGCCGCTCAAAGATCAATTGATTTATTAACTTTCGATTGGTGACTGCGGTGGTTTCCATCAATGGTTTTCCAAAAAAAGCTCTTGGTTTACTGGCAAACAAAATAGTGCGAAATGACCGCCCTCTAAAATAGTAGCCCAACACAACTGGAGTGATATGTTTTCTTTAACCAGCTTCAATTTCAACGGCATCCGCTCTGCCGCCAACAAGGGCATGAAGGCTTGGGTGGAAAAAACTCTGCCAGATTGTATGTGTGTCCAAGAGATCAAAGCGCAAGCGGCTGATCTAGCGGGACACTTCGAGTCCATTGCTGGAATGAAGGGGTATTTCCAGTTCGCCGAAAAAAAAGGCTACTCAGGTGTTGGCGTTTATTCGCGCCATGAGCCTAGCGATGTCGTCATTGGGTTTGATAACGGCGAATTTGATTTAGAGGGTCGTTATGTTGAGCTACGCTTTGACACGCCGAAGCAAAAACAATCCATCATCAGCAGCTATTTTCCTAGCGGTAGCTCGGGCGAGGACAGACAAGCCGCCAAGTTTAGATTTTTAGATGCGATGTATCCGCACTTAATGGCACTCAAAAAAAAGCGTGACTTTATTTTGTGCGGTGATATCAATATTGCGCATCAAAATATTGACCTTAAAAATTGGAAGAGCAACCAAAAAAATAGCGGCTTTACGCCTGAAGAGCGAGCTTGGATGACGAAGTTAACGACCGCCGCCATAGGTGATAGTGACGCATTTGGCGGCATCGTTGATGTCTATCGCCAGCTAGAGCCAACCGCCACCGATACAGCCTACACATGGTGGAGTAACCGTGGTCAGGCCTATGCCAACAATGTTGGGTGGCGGCTCGACTATCACCTCGCCACGCCAGAGCTAGCAAGGCTTGCGCGAGGGGTCAGCATTTACAAGGGCGAGAAATTTTCGGACCATGCCCCCATTACGATTCAATACGATTTCAAGCTTTAATGGACTGACGGACGAGCCGACGACTAGGTAGCTAAGACTCGTAAGGCCTGCCGCCAGGCACCATTGCCGAATGCTGACGCTTGGATTGAAAGAGTGGATAAAACAACTCAATCCACCATTTTTCTTTGCCAAACAGCACATCGTCTTGCAGCCCCACTTTGGCAGGATATTGCTGCGTAATGTGCGCCGAACCAAACAAGATATCCCAAAAGAACAGCAAGTTGCCGAAGTTGCCTTTGTAGTTGCCAATGCCGTCCGCGTTGGTCATTGCGTGATGCGCCCAGTGCGTGGTCGGTGTTGAAATCGTGCGTTGCAAAACCCACATAACGGGCTTGAGTGCAGGAATTTTGTAGAGCGCTTCGTCCCAGCGCCACGCCGAATGCGCACCCGTAATCACCGCAATTTTGATGGTGATAAAAACCAAATACACATTCGCACCGCCTAGGTAAATCAAAATGGCTGACATCCAAATCGCGGGCATAAAGAGGTAGTAGAAAAAATTATTGCGATAAATCATGCGGGCACTCATGTAATGCGCCGAATGATGCGCACGATGCAGTGGCCACAAAAGCGGCGAGTGCGACGCCCGATGCCACCAATATTGAACCATGTCGTCTAGCACTAAAAACAGCGCGAACATGGCGTACCAAGGCAGATCAATCAAACCATTTTGATACTCGGGCGCAAACGTCAGGCCCAGCCACTTCACCATCCAAATAATTAGCGGCTGAGTCAGCACAGCCAACAGCGCAAAGCCCAACAAATCAATCGTGTTGTCGCCCTTGCTGGCGTTAAATTTTTGCGCACGACCCAACAGGTATTCAACCCCTACGAAACTCAGCAAAATTGCGAGAAAGAGCAGGGTTTGCAATTTATTCATATCGTCTCCTTCTATTTTTAAAAAGTGGACGATAAATACAATCGCTAATGGTCGCAATATGGTTTACCCGATAAACCGATCAACACATAAACCCAATTACTTAACTTGATCATGAATAGCAAAACACAATCAGCAATCATCGACGGTCCTGTTGGTCAGTTGCAAATCCAAATCGACGAAGCCGACGCTAGCGTTCCCTTTAAAGGCATCGCGATTACAGCGCATCCCAATCCTGTACAGGGTGGAACGATGGATAACAAGGTAGTGCAAACTGTCGCGAAAGCCTTTGTGGCTAAGGGTTGGCGGTCGGTTCGATTTAATTATCGCGGCGTAGGAACGAGCGCGGGCGAATTTGCCAACGGCATTGGCGAGACGGATGATTTACTTGCGGTCATCAAGGCATACGCACCATCAGGCAACATTTGCTTGGCAGGATTTTCCTTTGGCACGTTTTGCGTCACCCATGCCCTGCAAGCCTTGGCGGCAAATGGGCGCGATTTGGATGCAGATGTGCAGCGCATCGCACTGATTGGTTCGGCAGCAGGCAAGTTTGAGCTTGCACCGATTGCGCCTGGGCTGCACAACCGAACCTTCGTGCTACACGCCGAAGCGGACGAGGTCGTGACGCTCTCAGCCGTAATGGACTGGGCACGTCCGCAAAGCTTGCCTGTAACGGTCATTCCAGCAGGGTCGCACTTCTTTCACGGACAATTACCACTTCTTAAAAATCTCGTCCTCCGTCATCTTGCATGAAATACTTTTTCTCTCTCATCGTTACGGCCTTTTCGGTCACTGCCTTTTCAATCACAGCTTCAGCGCAAACCAACTCGCCAATTGCAGCGCCACTTCCCCCAGAAATTGAAGCCCGCGCTTATTTGCTTTTAGATGTCACCGCTGGCAATCAAGTGTTAGCGAGCAAAAACGCCGATCAGCCTGTCGAGCCTGCGTCGCTCACCAAGCTGATGACGGCGTACCTTGCGTTTGAGGCGCTTAAAACCAAAAAACTCACACTCGAGCAGCGCCTGCCCGTCAGCACGCGCGCGTGGAAGATGGAAGGCTCGCGTATGTTTATCGATCCCAAAATGCAAGTGCGCGTCGAAGATTTACTCAAAGGACTGATTGTGCAATCGGGCAACGATGCGGCTGTTGCCTTAGCAGAAGGCGTGGGCGGAACGGTTGAAGGGTTTGTTGCGCAAATGAATGCCAAAGCCGCCGCGCTTGGCATGGCGCACACGCACTACGAAAACCCCGAAGGCCTCACGGTTGCGGGTCACAGCACCACCGCGCAAGATCTTGCGATTTTGGCAACCCGTTTGATGAACGACTTTCCTGACTACATTGGCTACTACGCCATGCAAAAATTCCGTTTAGAAGGCTCACCCAAATCGAACGACACCAACCGCAACAAGTTGTTGTTTCATGATTCAAGCAAAACGGGCTTTGTTGTTGATGGACTTAAAACAGGACATACGGAAGCTGCGGGCTTTTGCTTTGTCGTCACCGCTAAACGCGCAGACGCACAAATTGGCGAGCGCCGCCTGCTAGCGATTTTGCTGGGCACAGCCAGCGAAACAGCACGCGCCAACGAAGGCGAAAAGCTTTTGGTTTGGGGCTACAACGCATTTGAAATGGTTAAGTTATTTGATGCCGCCGCGCCCCTCACCGCCAAAGTTTGGAAGGGGGCAACTAGCAATGTAACGCTTAGTTCTTCGCCCACAAAATCCGTATTAGCCGTCGCGATACCAGCAGGCTTAAACGCCAAAGTCACATCGCAAATCGAAGCAAAGCCAATCGTTGCACCACTGTCTAAAGGCCAGGTGATCGCGCAGCTCAAAGTAGCGGTGAGTGGTCAACCTTGGCAAACGATTCCCCTGCAAGCCAATCAGGACGTGGCTTTGGCAGGATGGTTGGGTCGCACGTGGGACGGCGTACAGATGATGTTTTCCAAATAAGACCATCAGCACCAACTTTTGTCGAAAAATTAAATCATGAATGCAAGCGTAGCATCCATGTTCTCAGTTGGTAATTTTTTAAACCCTGATCGCGCATAACGCTGCAATCGCCCAGCCAGCAAGGCAGTTAAGGCGGCAGCATGGACATTTGCATCCGCTGTGGGCGTGCTGGACGCGCTGTATACATCGCGCATCGCCTGCTTAAAACTCGATTCAATCTTCTCAAAGAACTGTGTCATACGCGCTTGCAGGCGCTCGTGCTCAAACACTAACGCATCGCCCACCATCACGCGGGTCATGCCTGGATTTTTTTCGCCAAACGACAGCACCATGGACGCAATTTGCTTGCACTGCATGGCAGGATTTGCTTCGCGCGCAGTGATTTGATTGATAAGCCCAAACACCGATGACTCGATGAACTCGATCAGGCCTTCAAACATTTGCGCTTTGCTGGCAAAGTGCCGATAGAGCGCTGCCTCCGAGACATCGAGCCGTTTGGCCAGCAGCGCTGTCGTCACTCGCTCAGCGCCTGGTGTTTGCAGCATCTGGGCTAGCGTTTGCAAAATTTGAATACGCCGCTCGCCTGGGGCAGGGCGGGACTTGGTGGTAGGGGTTTGATCGTCAGACATAGGCATAGATTATGAATCAGTCAACACCCTGTCAAGTGGCATATCGTGCTCTTGCGGCTCGAAGTCGCACCTCGCGCAATCAAAGGCCAAGCCCACGGTGTAGGGGCGCGGCGAAAGGCTAGCCAGTGTGCGATCATAAAAACCACCGCCATAGCCCAGCCGATAAGCCTTCCCGCCCGATACCGTATACCCGACGCAAGGCACAAATAGCAACGTTGGCGTAATCACTTCCGTATCTTTTGGCTTAGGAATGTTGTACGCATCAGCCTCCATTTCGCAGCCTGGATACCACACATGAAATGTGAGCGTCATGTCAGTTTTATGAACCACAGGCAGCCCAATTCGCCGCATCTTTGTGTGCTGCGCAGACAGGCTCATCAACTCACCATCTTCCTTCCAGCGGTGCAGCGCAGGCAGCGGATCGAACTCGCCCTTAATAGGCCAATAAGCCCCGATGACCGAGTCTGCACGCCCCATGAGCCAAATGCGCATCGCCTGCGTTAGCAAGTCAATGCGGCCAAGTTTGTCACTTAAGTTTTCGCGTTTAGCGACCAACTCTTTGCGTAGTTGCTGTTTATCCATGTTGACCCTGCCGATAATAGATGTCATGAAATTTAAAAGAATCATTACAACATGCCTTGCCATCACCAGCCTGATTGGTTGCTCGATATGGGCGCAAAGCGCAGCACAAGATAGTGTGCTGCTGGACATGAACGCCGCGTTCAAAAAAAATGATGCGAAAACAATAGCCAAACTACTACCTAAAGCCAAAGGCCATCCGCTGGAGTCGTGGGCGGCATATTGGGCGCTCAAAGTTCGGCTCAATGATGTCACGCAGCGCGAAGTTGATGCTTTTTTTAAGCGTTATCCAGACTCGTATGCAGAAGATCGCCTGCGTGCCGATTGGCTGCTACAACTTGGCAAAAGCCACGACTGGATTGGCTTTGCTGCCAACTATCCCGCCTACCGCATGGGCGACGACAAGGACATTAAGTGCTACGCCAACCGTGACAACGCGGCTTTACTAGAAAAGCTGTGGATGAGCCAAAAAGAGATCGCAACGGGCTGCGGCGATATGGCGCAAAGCTTAATTGCTGCGAGGCAAATGCCGCCGATTGTTCAGTGGCGAAAAACTTTTAACGCCAAAACAAAACCCGACACAACATGGGATACCGCCCAGCGCAATTGGGCGCTAGGGTTTGAGGGTCGCGCGTTGGCACAAAATTTGGACTTGAGCGCATTAACTGTTTTTGCCCAAGTCAGCCAGCCAACCGACTTGTCCGACGATATGCTGGCTTGGTGGGCGCGTGCCGCCCTGCGAACGCTGGATTGGCCATTAGTGCAGCGCGTGATTAGCAGTATGAGCGCAGAAGGACAACAAGACCCCATTTGGTCGAGTTGGCTAGCGTATGCGCAGCAAAGCAGCCAAAAACGTCCGCCGCTCACTGCGCCCCTTGCACAGCCAGCACAAAACCCATTGCCCACGGCGGCTAAAGCTAGCGAGCAAAGCCTCGCTAAAGCCAAAGCTAATCAAGGTTTGCAGCGTGCTCTGTACGCCATCAAGATAGGGCTACGCGCAGAAGGCGTGCGCGAATGGAACTACGAAACCAATCTAGTTGCCTATGGTCGCCTAGGCTCTATGGATGACGAGGAGCGCCTCGCCGCCGCTGCGATTGCCTGCGAGGCGGAAGTTTGGGATCGCTGCATCAATACATCGGAGCGCACCAAGGCGGTTGTCGATTGGTCGCAGCGTTTTCCGACACCGCACAAAGACGCATTACTCGCCGAGACAATGCGTGTGGGCATGGATCCCGCGTTTGTTTACGGACTCATTCGCCAAGAATCACGCTTTGTAACCGATGCCCGCTCGCACGTTGGCGCGGCGGGGCTGATGCAGCTCATGCCAGCCACGGCTCGCTGGACAGCCAATCGCATTGGTCTTACCAACTTCACAGGAAGCCAAATTCATGACATCACGACAAACCTAACCTTAGGCGTAGCGTATTTGAAGTATGTTTTGGAGGAAAACGGCGGCAATCCCGCTTATGCCGCTGCCGCCTACAACGCAGGACCGATGCGCGTCAAAGCTTGGCGCAAGGCAATGGCGGAAGACCCAGCATTTAAATCATCTGACGAAAAGTTAGCACTCGCTATTTGGGCGGAAAATATCCCGTTTTCAGAGACTCGCGACTACGTCAAAAAAGTCTCCGCCAACACAAACACCTACAAACAGATATTGGCAGCGCCTCCTTTACAATAAGAACCTTACACGAGTGCCCAAATTTTTGGCAATTCAGGGGATTTTCATTGTCTACAATGATCGTCCAACATCTGCAGTTGCCACTTTAGAGTTGGTTTTGAGGGCGCGTCACATTTTTAAATGACGCGCCCTTTTTTCTAAGTACTGATCACTATCTACCCGTTTCTCTCTCCTCTAGGCTTGACTCCTCCATGCAGCACATTCGGAATTTCTCCATCATTGCCCATATTGACCACGGCAAGTCCACGCTAGCGGATCGTTTGATTGCACGCTGCGGTGGGTTAGAAGAGCGCGAAATGTCGGCGCAGGTGCTGGACTCCATGGACATCGAGAAAGAGCGCGGCATCACGATCAAAGCGCAAACTGCCGCGCTGCAATACAAAGCCAAGGACGGCACAACCTACAACCTCAACTTGATTGACACCCCAGGGCACGTGGACTTTAGCTACGAAGTTAGCCGTTCGCTCTCGGCTTGCGAAGGCGCACTCTTAGTCGTCGATGCCAGCCAAGGCGTGGAAGCACAAACCGTGGCGAACTGCTACACCGCGCTTGATCTGGGCGTAGAAGTGCTGCCCGTCCTAAACAAAATGGATTTACCCAACGCCGACCCCGAATCTGCCCGCAAAGAAATTGAGGACGTGATTGGTTTGGATGCATCAGAGGCGATTCCGTGCTCCGCCAAAACAGGCATGGGCATCGAAGAGATTTTGGAGATGGTCGTTGCCAAAGTGCCACCGCCAAAGGGCAACCCCGATGGCGCGCTGCGTGCCATGATTATTGACAGTTGGTTCGACACTTACGTGGGTGTCGTGATGCTGGTGCGCGTGGTCGATGGCAGACTTGGCAAGGGCGAGCGCTTCAAAATGATGGCAACTGGTGCGATTTATAACGCCGACAACGTGGGCGTTTTTACGCCCACCAACGAACCGCGAGAGTCCCTTGAAGCGGGCGAAGTGGGCTACATCATTGCAGGCATTAAAGAGTTGCAAGCCGCCAAAGTGGGCGACACGATCACGCTACTCAAACTGGGCACAGGCGGCGCGGCGTTTACCGCAACCGAAGCGCTGCCTGGTTTTAAAGAAATTCAGCCTCAAGTGTTTGCAGGGCTGTATCCAACCGAAGCGAATCAATACGATTCGCTACGCGACAGTTTAGAGAAACTCAAACTCAACGATGCGTCACTGCACTACGAACCCGAAGTATCGCAAGCGCTGGGATTTGGATTTAGATGCGGCTTCTTAGGTCTACTCCACATGGAAATCGTGCAAGAGCGGCTAGAGCGCGAGTTTGACCAAGATTTGATTACCACCGCACCGAGCGTGGTCTACGAAGTGCTCACAGCAGGCAAAAACGGCGAAGTCATCCATGTAGAGAACCCCTCGAAGATGCCCGAGGTGAGCCAAATTGAAGAAATCCGCGAACCCATCGTGACGGTGCATTTGTATATGCCGCAAGAGTATGTGGGCGCGGTAATGACATTGGCGAATCAAAAACGCGGAATGCAGCTGAACATGGCGTACAAAGGTCGCCAAGTGGTGCTGACCTACGATATGCCGCTGGGCGAGATCGTGCTCGACTTTTTTGACAAACTCAAATCAGTCAGTCGTGGTTATGCGTCAATGGATTACGCATTCAAAGAATACCGTGCATCCGATGTGGTGAAGGTCGATATCTTGCTCAACAGTGAGCGCGTGGATGCGCTGTCCATCATCGTGCATCGCTCGCAAGCCACATACCGTGGGCGTGCCGTGGCTGCCAAGATGCGCGAGATCATTTCGCGCCAGATGTTTGATGTGGCGATTCAAGCCGCGATTGGCGCAAACATCATTGCCCGCGAAAGCATCAAAGCGCTGCGTAAAAACGTGCTGGCAAAATGCTATGGGGGTGATATCTCGCGCAAACGTAAATTGCTAGAGAAGCAAAAAGCAGGTAAGAAGCGCATGAAACAAATCGGCTCGGTCGAAGTGCCGCAAGAAGCCTTTCTTGCGATTTTGCAAGTCGATGATTAACGAAGTGCGTCATTTTCACGAATCAATCTGTCATTCCCACACAAGCGGGAATCCAAGCAAACGAATCAATTTTATTGAAAGAATAAAAAAATGTTGATGAAGATTTTTCCAAAAATCGTATTTTTAGAATTGCTGGGATTTGCGGCGTACATCGCCCTGTGGTACTTCGGCAAAGTCGAAGGCAATTTTGCGCTGCTGCTTTTTGTGGCTGTCTGTGCAACAGGTCTTTTTTGGCTAGGTGAGCAGTTTTATTTCAAGCAGCAACGCGAAGCTGAACAAGGCAAGGGAGCGCATCAGCCTTGGTGGTTGGACTGGACGGCAGGACTTTTCCCCGTCATTTTGGTTGTGTTTTTGCTGCGCTCATTTTTGTTTGAACCATTCAAAATTCCTTCAGGCTCGATGATTCCGACGCTGCAAATTGGCGACCTCATCTTGGTCAACAAATTTCACTACGGCGTGCGCCTGCCTGTGCTCAATAAAAAAGTGACCGATGGCACGCCTGTGGCTCGCGGCGATGTGATGGTGTTTCGCTATCCACCCAAGCCAAGCCTTGATTACATCAAGCGCGTGGTCGGTTTACCCGGCGATGTGATTGAGTACAAAAACAAGATGCTCTCCATCAACGGGCAACCCATTTCTAAAACAGCCATGCCTGACTATTTTGATGAAGATCAAATGACCTACGCCAAAATGTTTGAAGAAAAAATCGGTGACAAAACGCATCACTTGCTCAATAACGAGCGCCGCCCTGCGGGTTGGAATGAAGCCGATACCGAGGGCGACTATCCATTCAAAAAGAATTGCCAATACAGCGAACTGGGCGTGACGTGTACCGTGCCCGCAGGTCACTATTTCATGATGGGTGACAACCGCGACAACTCACTGGATTCGCGCTACTTTGGCTTTGTGCCAGATCAAAATATTGTTGGCAAAGCTGTCGCTATTTGGATGAATACGGGCGTTTTACCTATGACGTTCGATTTCTCTAAATTTAAACGGATTGGAAGCTTTGAGTGAGAATGCACCGATTTGCGTTATGAATTCGCCTAAGCCGCCTACCTCTAAAGCTCTTGTGGCACTGCAAGAACGTATTGGCTATACGTTTAAGCAACCAGCGCTATTGCAGCAAGCGCTGACGCACCGCAGCTTTAGCTCGGAGCATTACGAGCGGCTAGAGTACTTGGGCGATGCAGTCATCAACGTCATCGTCTCCGACCTTTTATACCAAGCGCTCCCCAATTTGCCCGAAGGGCAACTCTCACGCATCCGATCAAACTTAGTCAAGCAAGATAGCCTGCACGGTTTGGCGCTCAAACTGGGGTTGTCACACTGCTTGCGCCTTGGCGAAGGCGAAGCCAAATCAGGCGGCGCGAAGCGTCCTTCCATACTGGCAGATGCCCTGGAAGCCTTACTGGGTGCGGTCTACCTTGATGCGGGCTTTGAGACTTCGCAGCGCATTGCCAAGACGTGGCTAGAAGACATTCGCGTCGATATGAACATGAGCCAAACGGCAAAAGATCCTAAAACCGCGCTGCAAGAATGGCTGCAAGCCCGCAAAATGCCGCTTGCCGTCTACACCGTCATTGGCACGGTTGGCGCGGCGCACGAGCAATCCTTTCACGTTGAATGCTTTGTTCCCTCACTGCAAAAAACCGAGCGCGGCAGCGGCAACACGCGCAGAGCAGGCGAGCAAGATGCGGCGCAAGCCATTTTAAAAATGCTGAAAGACATCAAGTGATAAACAACATCCCCTCCGCTCAGGCTGAGCCTGTCGAAGCCTCAGAGACCCCATCCTTCGACAAGCTCAGGGCGAACGGCAAGGCAGGCAACAAGCGCTGCGGACTTGTTGCCATCGTCGGTAAACCCAACGTTGGCAAGTCCACATTACTGAACGCCTTGGTGGGTCAAAAAATCAGCATCACCTCGCGCAAAGCGCAAACCACGCGGCATCGCATCACAGGCATTCGCACAATAGAGCAGGTGCAGTACGTGTTTGTCGATACGCCAGGCTTTCAAACACGCCACAGCAATGCGCTCAATCAAGCGCTCAACAAAACCGTGACGGGCGCAATCAACGATGTCGATTTGATTTTGTTCGTCACCGAAGCGGGACGTGTTTCTAACGCCGATGCGCAGGTGCTAGAGCTGTTCAACAAAGAAGTGCCGTGCATCTTGGTCGCCAACAAACTCGATCTTGCCAAACGCGCCGAGATCGCGCCGTGGCTGCAAACCATGCAGGGCGAGCAAAATGAGCGCGGCATCACTTTTGCCGAACTGTTTCCCATGTCGGCAAAAAATAAAAAAGATGTGGAGCGCCTCCTAACCCTATGCGCAACCTACCTTCCAGAGCAAGACTGGCTTTACGGCGAAGACGAACTGACCGACCGTAGTGAGCGCTTTTTAGCGGCGGAAATCGTGCGCGAAAAATTATTTCGTCTCACGGGTGACGAGCTGCCCTACACCAGCACCGTGGTGATTGATGAGTTCAAAGAAGAAGTTATCAAAAACGCCAAGGGCAACGACAAACCCGCAATGAAACGCATCGCGGCAACCATCATCGTCGAGCGCGACGGTCACAAAGCCATGGTGATTGGTGACAAGGGCGAGCGCTTGAAGCGCATCGGCACAGAGTCGCGCATGGAGTTAGAAAAACTGATGGATTGCAAAGTCTTTTTGCAGCTATGGGTCAAGGTTAAATCGGGCTGGGCGGATGACGCGGCTAGGCTGAAGACTTATGGGTATGAGTGAGGTGCACTTGTGCACTTGTGCACTTTTATGAGCAGCCAGAGTAAACCCACCCGCATCACCCTAGAGCCCGCCTTCGTCCTGCATCGCTATGACTGGAGCGAGTCGAGCTTGATTGTGGAGGTGCTCACGCGGCATCATGGCCGCGTGGCTTTAGTGGCCAAGGGCGCGAAGCGACCTGCGTCCAACTTTCGCCCTGTGCTGCTGCCTATGCAGCCGCTGCGCATTACGTATTCGGGCGATGCGGAAGTCAAAACCTTGAAGAGCGCGGAATGGGTGGGCGGCTACGCCATGCCGTCGGGCAATGCGTTACTCACGGGGTTTTATCTGAACGAGCTGATGATGCGGCTTTTGCTGCGCGATGACCCGCAGGAACTTGTCTACGACCTCTACGCGCAAACCGTTTCAGTCGTTGCACAAAACAACGGATTGATGACGGCGGCGCTGCGAGCGTTTGAACTCCTGCTCTTGCAAAACATGGGTTGGCTACCAGACCTATCCTCTGTAACCCAGACCCAGCAAGGCTTGCAGGGCAATATGCCCTACAACCTCAATAGTGATGCGGGCTTGCGGCCAGCGACACATTCAGAATCGGTGTCGCTGCACGGACACCAATGGCTAGCGCTTGCTAGCGCGTTGGAGGCACGGGATTTTGCGCAGCTACTCACGCATTTAACGGCAGAACCACAAGCCACGCAGTCGCTTAAAAATATACTCCGTGCGCTATTGAATTACCATTGCGGGCAACCGCTTAAAACGCCGCAGATGATGACCGCCCTTCAACAACTTTGACAATCGAAATCTTTTATGACCGCCTCTTTTGCTGAACCCTCGACGGGACTTCCTACCGCCCTCTCCGTCAATCTGAACAAGGTGGCATTCGTACGCAACACGCGCCACTTGGGCATTCCCAGCGTGATGAAGGCAGCGCTCTTGTGCTTGCAAGCGGGCGCGGCGGGCATCACCTTGCATCCGCGTCCTGACGAGCGGCACATCCGCGCGGATGATGTGCGCGAACTGTCCGCACTGCTGACCCTTTGGAAAACACAAGGTCACGCGGCGGAGCTCAACATCGAGGGCAATCCATTTCAAAATTTGATGCCGTTTGTTGCGCAATGCAAACCCGATCAAGCGACCTTTGTGCCCGACTCCGAAGATCAATTCACCAGCGATCACGGCTGGGCGCTAGACACGATGGGCGCTACGGACAAAGCCAAACTCAAAGCGGCCATTGACGCGGCGCACGCGGCTGGCACGCGCGTGAGTTTGTTTATGGATCCCATTGCGAGCTTGATGCCGCTTGCCAAAGCGCTTGGCGCTGATCGCGTGGAACTCTACACCGAATCTTTTGCACGTGCGCACGGCACGCCCGAGCAGCCACGACTGATGAAACAATTTGCCGACGCTTGCCGCGCCGCCGTTGCCGCAGGCTTAGAGGTCAACGCGGGGCACGATTTGAATCTGCAAAACCTCTCCGATTTTTTAATTGCCTGCCCTGCCGTGCGCGAAGTCTCGATTGGTCATGCGCTGATTGGCGACGCGCTAGAGATGGGTTATATACAAACTGTTCAAGCCTACAACCACCGTATTGCGGTGGGGCATGGCCTGGCGCAAGACCCAACTGCAGCGGCTTGCGGACACGACCATAGTCACGATGGGCACGATCATGCGTGCGGGCATGATCACGGGCACGGACATGAGCATGGACATGGGCATGAACATGGGCATGGGCATGAACATGGGCATGGGCATACGCACTAAAGCGCACTCATGATCTACGGCATCGGAACTGATATTTGCGACATCCGCCGCATCCGAGCCGCGCTTAATCGGCACGGCGAGCGCTTTGCAAAAAAAATCTTATCGGATGCCGAGCTAGCGCTGTGGCGGACACGCTCTGCCAAAGTCGCCGAGCGCGGCGTGCGCTATTTGGCGACGCGCTTTTCGGCCAAAGAAGCGTTCTCCAAAGCCGTCGGGCTAGGCATGCGAATGCCCATGACGTGGCGCTTGTGCGAAATTGCCAAAACCCCATCAGGCAAGCCCTGCGTGGTGCTCCACGGCGCTTTGAAAGAATGGTTTGAAGCTAAAGACTTGGCTGCGCAGGTGAGTGTTTCAGATGAAACCGATTACGCTATTAGTTTTGTTGTTGTGGAATCAGCAAATTGACCTCACAACCCAATAATACCTAAAACGATATAATTTCTTCATGGTATCGAATTCAATAGATAAACCATTGCACTGGGTTGGTTCGTCCAAAAAGGATTTACTAGCTTTGCCTGATGAGGTGATCGACGCATTCGGTTATGCCTTAAGTGCTGTGCAGTTAGGCGGCATCCCAGCTCATGCCAAGCCATGGAAAGGCGCGGGCGCTGGTGTTTTAGAGTTGGTTGAGAATAGCGTAGGCGGCACATTTCGAGCGGTCTACACCGTGCGATTTGCGAAGGCCGCTTATGTGCTGCATTGCTTTCAAAAGAAGTCGCCCAGCGGCATCAAAACGGCACAACGAGATATTGATTTGATTCAAGAACGATTGAAGTTAGCAGAACAACATTACAAGGCACATCATGGCTAAAGAACCAACATTCGACGTAGAAACCAGTAGCGGCAATGTCTTTGCCGATTTGGGTTTGCCTGATAGCGGCGAGAGACAACTTCGCACCAAGTTAGCTGTCCGCTTAAATGCCCTCATTGCAGACGAAGGGCTCACGCAAGCCGTAACTGCGCAGCGCCTTGGTATCTCGCAGCCGCATGTCTCAGAGCTGAAAAATTACAAGCTCACGCGCTTTTCTAGCGAACGATTACTGCACTACATCACCCTCTTTAATCGCGACGTAGAGATTTTTATCCGCCCCTGCGCTACGCCGCTCACGAAACGCCCGCCACGCCGTCCTTCTGCGGGACTTGTGTCTGTTTGGGCTGCGGCATGAAAGCAATCCATGAACTCAGCTACTACTCACTCCTCTGTCATCCTTGATATTGCCGGCTTGTCGTTATCTGCTATCGACAAAAAACGTCTCAAACACCCGCTCACAGGTGGCGTGATTTTGTTTACTCGCAATTGGGAATCGCGCGACCAGCTCGCGGCGCTATGTTCGTCCATTAAAGCCGTGCGATCAGATTTGCTCATTTGCGTCGATCACGAAGGTGGGCGCGTGCAGCGCTTTAAAACCGACGGTTTTACGCACTTACCGCCTATGCGCGATCTGGGTAAGTTTTGGCTCAAAGACCCGATAGCGGCTACCAATGCTGCCAGTGCATGCGGCTACGTTTTGGGTGCAGAACTGCGCGCTTGCGGTGTCGATATGAGCTTTACCCCTGTACTAGATTTAGATTGGACAAATGCCAACACTAGCCGCAGCAGCGTGATTGGTGACCGTGCCTTTGCCAAGGACGCTCGCGTCGTCACTTTGCTGGCTAAGAGTTTGATGCACGGTCTGTTGCTCGCGGGCATGGCGAACTGCGGTAAGCACTTTCCAGGGCACGGTTTTGTGGCGGCGGACTCACACACGGATATTCCCGTCGATAAACGCTCACTCACCGCGATTTTGAAAGACGACGCGGACGCTGCGCCTTATGACTGGCTGAGTACCACGCTGACCAGCGTCATGCCTGCGCACATCATCTATCCTAGAGTGGACTCGCGTCCCGCAGGTTTTTCTAGTAAATGGCTAAACGACATCTTGCGCGGCAAACTCAATTTTCAAGGCGCGATTTTTAGCGACGACCTCAGCATGGCGGGCGCAAGACTCATTGACGGCAAAGAGGTGTCCTACGCCGAAGCGGCTGCCGTAGCGCTGGCGGCGGGCTGCGATATGGTGCTGCTGTGTAATCAATCTGTGGATGGCGGGGAAGCCGTGGATGCACTATTGAATGGCCTGCAAGCCACGCAGTATAAGGCTTGGCAGCCATCGGAGGTGAGCGAGCAACGCCGCTTGGCACTGCTGCCACAAGCGCCCTGCGCTGGTTTCAGATTTTTGAATTGGGATGAGCTAATGATCCAGCCGCATTATTTGCACTGCCTCGATCTCATTGCGCAGCTTTCATCTACTGCGGCAATACGTCAATAACACCGCGCATTCCTGCCTCGTAATGACCTGGCTCAAAGCACGCCATTGCAAGCGTGCCAGCGGCAGCAAAAGTCCACGTCAACGTGCCTTGCGCACCAGCAGCTACCGAGATGGCGTTTGCCATGTCATGCTTGTGCGGGCTCGCTCCCGCTTTTTTCATTTGATCAGCGTGCTCCAGCAATTCTTTTTCATTGCCAATCACCCACTCGTGGCGCACCTTGCCTTTATTAATCAAGGTGAATCGAATCGTCTCACCCTGCTTAACCTTTAATTGATTGGGCGAGAACTGCATCTGATCGGACATCTCAATCGTGACATCGCGCACATTCATGCCAAGCGAACTTGCGGCGCTCACAACTGGTGCACTCACGGCGTGGCTGTGCGAATGGCCGTCATTACCGCGCTCATGCTCTGCGCCACCAAGCACGCGCCACGCAAGCAAAGAGCCAGCCACCACCAGTGCCGTTGCCAAAATGCCGTAGAGTAAAGCGCTTTTCATTTGTGATCGACCCCCGCCCCCTTGTATGTACATGGCAACTACACTCAGCGCAAAACCGAGCGGAACAACCCACACGCTACGCGCTGGAGAGTCAGGAAAGTGCTGCAAACCACCCGTAAAAAAACCAACGCCAATTGAAAACACAATGCCCGCGCCCAGCACATCGCCCCATGTTTTTGCTTGATCGGTTTGATCACGCATCTCTAGCCACGCACCCAGCAAATAAAACAAAATGCCAAAGCCCGCCGTCCATAGTGAGCGCGATTCGCTAAAGAATCCATGGTTCACCGCACCCGCAATAAAGCTGATGCCGCCGTACTTCAAAATGGTTGATAGATGTATCGATGAGAATGTCATTTTTGCATTATCACTCTCAAACCTGACGCAACCATGAATTTGAAACGCGGCCCCCAACGCATCGTTTGCCTGACAGAGGAGACCACCGAGTGGCTCTATCTGCTGGGCGAGCAGCACCGCATCGTCGGCATCTCGGGCTATACCGTGCGCCCTGCTGGTGTGCGGCAAGCGCACCCGCGTGTATCGGCGTTTTTGGATGGCAAGATCGATCAAATCGTTGCACTCAAGCCCGACCTCGTGATTGGTTTTTCTGATATGCAAGCGGAGCTGGCAAACAAACTCATTCGCGCAGGCTTGCAAGTGCTGATCACCAATCAGCGCAGCGTTGAGGAGATTTTTGACACGCTTCGCCTTGTTGCAGGCATGGTGGGCGCATCTGATAAAGGCGATGCGTGGGAGGCCAATATCCGTAAGGCTCACGCGGCCATGCGCCTTGCAAGCCAGAGCTGGCAAGCCCGCCCGAAGGTGTACTTTGAGGAATGGGATGAACCCATGATTAGCGCCATCCAGTGGGTGTCTGAGTTGATCGACATTGCAGGCGGCGTGGATGTGTTCCCCGAGCTTGGCCGGCAAAGCCTTGGCAAAAATCGCGTCATTACCGACCCGCTAGAGCCCGCTCGCCGAGCGCCTGACATCATTGTGGGCAGTTGGTGCGGCAAAAAGTTTAGAGCGGAAAAAGTGTCCGCACGCGCAGGATGGCAAACGATACCAGCGGTGCAAAATAGCGGCTTATTTGAAATCAAGTCGTGTGATATGTTGCAGCCTGGGCCTGCGGCGCTCACCGATGGTCTGGCGCAGTTACATCAGTTATTTTTAAACTGGCATATTCAACAAAATCAAAAGAGACCTCTAGTATGCAGCACTGCAAATTTTTAATCGGTACGCTGATCGCTGTGGCCTTTGCTGCAAGCCTTACAGGCTGTGCCTCGCCCAGCTATTACCAAGCGGCGGGGGAAGGCGGAAAATACTTTGGCTACGCTGATCGGCAAGTGGATGGGGCACTTTATCGCATCAATTTTGTCGCCAGCCCCGTCGCTAACTTTGATCAAACTTATGCGTTTGCGCTTTACCGCGCCGCCGAGCTGGCACAAAGCAAAGGTGCGACGCACTTTGAAGTACTGGAGGGTTCCGTCAATCGTGATGCGATTGAGCGCTTTATCGGCAGGGCAACGGCTTTGTCGCAAGTATTTGACAGCAAAGATTTAACCGACATCAGCCGTCCATATTTAGAGTCACCCATGATTCAGCCTGTGCGCTATATGCGGACACAAACTTATATCTACGTGCCCGTGCAACCACCGCCTCCGCCGCTGCAAATCAGTTTGCTGATTCGGCTGCTAAACGCGCCCTCGCTGGATGCGTCAAAGGGCTTTGATGTGCAAGACTTGCTCACCCGACTTGGTCCTAAAATCGTGCGCCCCCCTGTAAAAGCCGCTTAATTTCTTATTCTTTACATCTCCATTCGCCATGCAAAATCCAACCAATCATTTCAAACGCGCTATTCAAAATAAACAACTGCAAATTGGGCTTTGGCAAAGCCTGATTGGCGGACTGTCAGGCGAACTATGCGCTAGCGCTGGCTTTGACTGGTTATTGTTGGACGCAGAGCACAGCCCAAACGATTTGCAGTCGCTGATGCAACAATTGCAAATTATTGCCGCGTACCCACAAAGCAATGCGATTGTGCGCATTCCAAACGGCTACGGAGACGCAGGCGCGGCAATCATCAAACAGCATCTTGATCTTGGTGTGCAAAGCTTGCTCGTGCCCATGATTGACACCGCCGAACAAGCCCAGCACGTGGTGCGTGCCACACGTTACCCGCCGCAAGGCATTCGCGGCGTGGCGGGCGGACGCGCCTCGCGCTGGGGGCGTATTGTTGATTACTCGAAAGTGGCCAATGACCAAATCTGCGTGCTGGTGCAAGCTGAATCGATGACTGCCATCAACAACCTAGAGGCGATCTGCGCAATTGAAGGCATTGATGGTGTGTTCATTGGTCCTGCTGATCTGTCCGCATCTATGGGTTACATCGGACAGCTACAGCATCCTGAAGTTTTGCGCGTAATTGATGAGGCGATTAACCGCATCAACAAAGCCGGCAAAGCCTCAGGCATCTTGACCGCAGACGAGCGACTCGCGCAACACTACATCGACATCGGCACGACCTTTGTGGCTGTTGGTTTAGACAACAATATCTTGATGCGCGGCACTAAAGCGCTGGTTGAGAAATTCAAAAAAACCACGTCCACTGACGCTGGATCGAGTGGCTACTAGAAGTAGCCTCAAAAGACACGCCAATCTGCAAAGAGCCAAAGCCTCTAAAGCACGGATGACCAGCCCTCTATTGAAGTGGGCTGGTGGAAGCGTTTTGTGAGGCTCCACCATAGCTGGGAATGGAAAAACTGCAAAAGTTGCCTCGGGATATGGTTCTTGAATTTAGCTATAATGGAAGGCTTTTCTGCTTTTGGGGCAGGAGAGGTTTATTTTTTAATTCTAACGTTTAGGGACGTTTACTAATGCCAACTATCAATCAATTGATTCGACATGGACGAGAGGTGGAAACCGTCAAGTCCAAGAGTCCTGCGATGCAGAACTCGCCGCAGCGCCGCGGTGTCTGCACCCGTGTCTATACAACGACACCTAAAAAACCTAACTCCGCTTTGCGTAAGGTTGCTAAAGTCCGTTTAACCAACGGTTTTGAAGTGATCTCCTACATTGGCGGTGAAGGTCATAACCTGCAAGAGCACAGCGTCGTGTTAGTTCGCGGCGGACGTGTGAAAGATTTGCCAGGTGTGCGTTACCACATTGTGCGCGGCTCGCTCGATTTGCAAGGCGTAAAAGATCGCAAGCAATCGCGCTCCAAGTACGGTGCCAAGAAGCCGAAGGCGAAATAAAAGCTCTGCTCTAAGCTAGTAATCGTATTTTTGTCAGTTTGTATTTCAGGTGTTATTTTTTGCGTGGCGCAAAAATAACGTAGTGATTCCAACCTTCAATGTTGATAGGCGAATCGAGTAAGTGAAGGTCTAATGACCTGTTGATCGCGCAAAAGCGCATCCACTGAAGCAAGATGTAAAGAGGTGAAACCATGCCACGTCGTCGCGAAGTCCCTAAACGTGAAATTCTGCCAGACCCAAAATTTGGCAATATCGAGCTCTCCAAATTCATGAATGTGATTATGGAAAGCGGTAAAAAAGCAGTTGCTGAGCGCATTATTTATGGCGCACTTGAGGCAATCGAGAAAAAAACAGGCAAGCCGCCTATGGAGGCTTTCACCTTGGCGATTGACAACGTCAAGCCAATGGTTGAGGTGAAGTCACGCCGCGTTGGTGGTGCGAATTACCAAGTGCCTGTTGAGGTGCGCCCTGTGCGTCGTTTGGCGCTGTCGATGCGCTGGATTAAAGAAGCCGCCCGTAAGCGTAGCGAGAAATCCATGGCTCAGCGCTTATGCAATGAACTGCTTGAGGCCACAGAAGGTCGCGGCGGTGCGATGAAAAAGCGTGATGAAGTGCATCGCATGGCTGAAGCCAATAAAGCTTTCTCGCATTTCCGTTTCTAACATTCGTTTAAATCACCTGATAGCAAATCGCCCATCGTTTTGAGTGCTTGGGCTGTTTGCGTCTTCAAAGGAAAAAATATCATGGCACGCGCCACCCCTATTGAACGCTACCGCAATATCGGTATCTCTGCACACATTGATGCAGGCAAAACAACGACCACTGAACGTGTACTTTTTTACACGGGCGTGAACCACAAAATCGGTGAAGTGCATGATGGCGCTGCCACCATGGACTGGATGGAGCAAGAGCAAGAGCGCGGTATCACGATTACGTCTGCTGCAACCACTTGTTTTTGGTCTGGCATGAGCAAGAGCTTTGATCAGCACCGTATCAACATTATTGATACCCCTGGACACGTTGACTTCACGATTGAAGTGGAGCGTTCAATGCGTGTGCTGGATGGCGCGTGCATGGTGTACTGCGCCGTGGGCGGTGTGCAGCCGCAGTCTGAGACGGTGTGGCGTCAAGCTAACAAATACAAAGTGCCGCGCTTGGCCTTTGTCAACAAGATGGACCGCACAGGTGCGAACTTCTTCAAGGTCTATGACCAAATGAAGCTGCGCTTAAAAGCTAATCCTGTGCCATTGCAAATCCCAATCGGTGCAGAAGAAGGTTTTGCTGGCGTGGTTGACCTCGTCAAAATGAAATCCATTTTGTGGAGCGAAGCCGACAAAGGCGTGACGTTCACTTATGGCGACATTCCTGCTGACTTGGTTGATAAAGCCAACGAATTTCGCGAGAAGCTGGTTGAGGCCGCAGCGGAGGCTTCTGAAGAGCTGATGAACAAATACTTGGAAGGCAATGAGCTGACCGAAGCGGAAATTAAAGCTGCTATCCGCCAGCGCACGATTGCGAGCGAAATTCAGCCGATGCTGTGCGGCTCTGCATTCAAAAACAAAGGCGTGCAAGCGATGCTTGACGCTGTGGTTGAGTACATGCCAAGTCCAGTGGATATTCCGCCTGTGACTTGCATGGATGAAAATGATCAGCCAACGACACGTAAGGCAGACGACAAAGAAAAATTCTCGGCACTTGCATTTAAATTGATGACCGATCCGTTTGTGGGTCAGTTGACATTTGTGCGTGTGTACTCGGGTGTTTTGAAGTCTGGAGACAGCGTTTACAACCCGATCAAAGGCAAAAAAGAGCGCATCGGTCGTATCGTGCAAATGCACGCCAATGCTCGCGAGCCAGTCGATGAAATTGTGGCTGGCGACATTGCAGCTTGTATTGGTTTGAAAGATGTGATCACAGGCGAAACGCTGTGCGATCCCGACAACATCGTGACGCTGGAAAAGATGGTGTTCCCTGAGCCTGTGATTGCGCAGGCCGTTGAGCCCAAAACTAAGGCCGACCAAGAGAAGATGGGCATCGCCCTCAATCGCTTGGCTGCTGAAGATCCATCGTTCCGTGTGCGTACTGACGAAGAGTCGGGGCAGACCATTATTGCGGGCATGGGCGAACTTCACCTTGAGATTATTGTTGACCGCATGAAGCGCGAGTTTGGCGTAGAGGCCAACGTTGGTAAGCCGCAAGTGGCCTACCGCGAGACGATTCGCAAAACCATCGAAGACGCGGAAGGCAAATTTGTGCGTCAATCGGGTGGTAAAGGTCAATACGGTCACGTTGTGCTCAAAATTGAGCCTAATGAACAAGGTAAAGGCATTGAATTTATCGACGCTATCAAGGGCGGCGTGGTGCCACGCGAGTACATTCCTGCGGTGGAAAAAGGCATCATGGAAGCCGTGACGCAGGGCGTGCTGGCAAACTATCCTGTGGTGGACGTGAAAGTCACGCTGCACTTTGGTTCGTATCACGATGTTGACTCGAATGAACTCGCCTTCAAAATGGCTGCCATCTTTGGTTTCAAAGAAGGTTGCCGTAAGGCCAATCCAGTTCTTCTTGAGCCTATGATGGCCGTTGAAGTGGAAACACCCGAAGACTACGCCGGCAACGTGATGGGTGACTTGTCCAGTCGCCGCGGTATGGTGCAAGGTATGGAAGACATGGTTGGTGGCGGTAAGGCGATTAAAGCTGAAGTACCGCTGTCCGAAATGTTTGGTTACTCCACCACGCTACGCTCAATGTCGCAAGGCCGCGCTACTTACACGATGGAATTCAAGCATTACACGGAAGCCCCGAAAAATGTGACGGAAGCCATCATGTCGGCGAGAGCTAAGTAAGTTAAGCTAAATTGCACGCGTTATGGCCAAAACAGGCAATCTTACAAGCAATTCATCCGAAAGATACTTCGGATGGATACCCGTGCTAACTGGAGTTATAAGATTTACAGATGCTTTGGGTCGTGAGAATAAAGATAAGTCTTTGGCAAAGGTGTATTGCTTCGACAGCGAGCAGGGTGAGTTTGATTCAGAAGTAAATAAAAAATGTTTTTTAAAATCTGATAAGCGTAGAATTCAGGTTTTAGTTTTGGTTACACATAAAGATGAATCCTATGTAGTAAGAAGACTAAATGATTTGACTGGTTTTCTAGCACAAAAGCATTTTGAATATGCATCAAAAGGTCATTTGTGTCTGGCGAAAATAGTAAAATTAATCACATCTAAGATATTAATTAAATATTTTAAAACATCTGTCAGAAGCAGAATTTTTGGATATTTGTATGATATAAAACAATCAGAATCAAGTACGGGAATGAGTGGAGAGTGGCGACAGTTAGCATACTCGCCATTGCTTTCAATTAGACCAACTAAAAAATTTAAAACAAGCTTTATTAAAAATAATAAAGATTGGATGTCGAATTTTAGCAAATATTCATATGCAGATAATTCAAATGACGTACACGAAATTGCAAGTGGGACTATAAGCATATCAAAATTCGGGTTTGCAACATTTACACTCGACAAAGTTAATTCAAAGTATGCAAAAAATATTAAATCAGATAGTGTATTGAATCAAGTTTACTACGCACTAAAATTTATTTTCCACCGACATAAATACCATCCAGAAACTTCGGATGCTGTGATTAAACCTTACAAACTTGCAGGATGCACAGCGTTAAGCTATTCTCAATTGAATAGAGTTTCTCAGCGTTTAGCTCGTGGGGTAATGCTGCTGATAGGTGCGAACACTAAAACTCCAGAACTATTCCGACAAGCTAGAGGATATATTGCTTATTTGCAAGCGGTCAGAGCATCTATTCAAATGGAAATGCAGCAGCAAAATCAGCATACAGAAAAAGATCAAACCTTACCTTCAGCAGAAGGCTTGGCAGCCGTACTAAATGCTATAGAAGCCGAAGAGAGTTTTCACAAAAATACGGCGAACAAAATAACCTTGATTCTCGCCTTTTTAGGGGTTCAGGTAGCACTAGTAGCCACAGTATTCGATGGTACCGAGAATCATCTGGCAGGTGTTTATCATAAAATGTCTGCGAATTTATGTACTGCTGGTACAGTAGACAAAATGAATTGTGAGATCGGCATTGCAAGCGTTTGTCTCCCCGTATGGTTGATACTAACAGGCACCTTGTTTAACTATTTCATTATGGGGCGTCAGCTTATACCTCAGTGGAATTGGCTGGCAAAAGTAAGAAATTTTGTCGCAAAATTCAGAATGACGATGCTGCTAAAACAGAATTAAAATTATAGGAAAAACATGAACTTATTAACTATAGTGCTTCTATTTGTGATTACATCAGTTGTATTTGCTATTTTTGCCGTTATTCAAGGATGGTTGAGTGGCAATTCAGTTGCATCCGTGTACAGAGCACGTGGCAGAAACGCAGACGACATTCCAAACCGCAATGGAGATATGCCGCCAAATGGCAAAGCATCAGGTATGCTTCACAACTGCGGATTTAATTTTGAATTGACAGATCCATTTGCTACAAATAAAAATCTAGCTGTAAAAGAAGTCGCATCTGTCAATGCAAATTGGTTTGCCATTCTTAGATAGCTATTTCAGTTGTCTGCGATCACACACCGCTTGCTGTCCGTGGCAGGCGAATCGTGATGTGATGCAGACATTAAACCAATCCACGGACATTGCTCTTATTATTTAAAGGACGCCCATCATGGCAAAAGAAAAATTTGAACGCACCAAGCCCCACGTGAACGTGGGAACC
>JASGCK010000013.1 GCA_030054145.1 Cytophagales bacterium | reverse complement strand
CCTAAGTCGATGCTTTATGCACTTAGACTGGATGGCTAACTGCTTTTTTTAGGATAAAACGATCCGCATTAACCCAAACAACGGCTGATTCGGCGTAGGAGAAGTCAGTGCGCTCAGTCATGTGGGCGATACCCTCATTCTGGAGACCAACCTCAAACAAAATTCGACGCCTGCCGTATAGGGTAATTACTTTTTGATTTGGCGCGTTGCATTCTCTGTGCAAACGTAAGCTACTAGCTTGATCTGGCATTCTATTCCTTAAATAGCACCATGATAATGTTTATTATCATGACGTGTTTTTAATTGATTGAACTCGATTACTCGATTTGCATCTAAATTTAATTTATTTGAAATCAAAGAGTTATCTTGCTTTTTGCGGAGCTGACCAACAGGCAGCATTTCATGTGTGATGCTAAGCTCCATGACGTGATCGACCTCATCACCATCCATTTGCGCAAGCAGTCGATCGCCGTCCGTTATCTCGACTTGCCGTAGATTTTGAAAAGTCACCGAGCGTTCAAAAACGTGCGCGTCCACCACAACACCATCACCATGTATGTGGTGCATCACGGCAGCACCAACGGGATAGGCGTGCGACGAAAACAACAAGCTGGCATCAATGGTGCGGCCAGTTCGGGTGACTTTGGATGGAGGAGGGGACATATCCACAAAATGTGTGCGTAACCGAGTGTTTAAAACGCTTGAATTTGAATGCCAGCAAGCCTTGCGACTAAATTGACTAAATTTCAAGCAACTTCGGGACGCGTCCCTAATTCGCGTGCGTGAATCGTAGCACAGATGCTGGCTTCTATTCATGGCAATTTGACTTTCTTGCCACTCGAAAGCGTGATGTTTTTTGCATCAACATCGATGCTTTGAATCACCTCACCACTTGGCAGTTTTTCACCCACTTTGACAGGTCGAACAAGGCTACCGACTTGAATCATGGCTGTGGTCGATGTAGGCAAATCGACCAGTTTGAAATCGACACTGGACTTAGCAACTTCTACGGTTTTGACAACCACTTTCGCGTCTGACGGAGGCGGCGCTGCGTGTTCCCAAATTCGCGCCGTCGATGCTGGAGTTGTCTTGCTTGTGTCAGTTTTTGCAACGACCGCCGAGCTTTGTGGAGTAGGCTGTTTTGATGCCACAGGCTTGGCTGCGGGTTTGGCGGCTAGCGGTTTTAACAACAGCACGTCCGTTTTTGTTTTTGTTATTGACTCTAAGTCAGGTACTGATGCTTCAGTCCATGATGGCTCAGACATTTGAATATCCGCACTGAGCGCAACGCGTGCAATTTCAGTTTGATGGTAATCAAACCATTTCATTCCACAGTAACTCAACAACGTCCCGACCACCAAGGCGCAGCCGCTCATCATCCAAAACCTACGTCGCCAGTACGCACCCGTCTTGCGTAGATTTTTTTGCGTGAGCTCGCGCCTGGCTTTTAAAACCGAAGCATTGCGCTCGCGCATGGTTTGCATGGTGTAGTCTGAGGAACTCATGGCAGTTGCTAATGCAAAAGCGACTTTGCATTAGTCGGAAGTGACGGTAAATGCTCGCGTAGTTTCGCTTTGAGTTGGCCCAATTTTGAGTCGTGAAAATGACATTGAATCTTTGTCAGCCACCGCAGACGAATACAAATTCCCGCCACGTTGACACTCGCCAATCGTGGTCGCGCTGGATGTGAGTTCAATGTCGTTTTCGACAACCAAATTCATAGACTCCAAGATACCTTCAACCAATAGGTCATAGACCTTCAAGTCACAGTTTTGAATGACGCTGGTTGGTGCGAGCACCATCAACACCTCTCTGGGTGCCGTTATCTTGCAATCGGTAATTGAACCATCAATCACGATGGTGCTACCAGCAGGCACTTTGTCAAAATTGAGCGTCCCGCCAATCCTGGACTCGTATTCAGATACGTGTGCTTTCACAGCCGTTGGATCTAACCGAGCGGGGTCGATGAGTTTGTATTCTGATTTCATTTGATTTTTCCTTCTTTGGTTTGATAAATTGGATTTAGGGTGTACGACAGCTTGAGGTAAATGCCTTGACTTGGATCGTCAAGTTGGTGGCTTGATAGAGGGCTAGCGCGAGCCTGTGCGGCTCCCGACACGCGCTCAGCGTTAATCCATAGCACGGCAAATAAAACAGTGACAAGCCCTGAGCTCAGCACAGCACTGATAGTTACAAGTCTTCGATGTACGCCGACATACTTCAGCACATTCATCACAACACGCTTGCGCCTGGCGCGTGATTGCGCTTGTGCTCGTTCTAGTACAGGATCAATCAATTTCATAGCAAAGCGTTATGCAGGTTGCGTTGATCGGCAATTCGGAAATCCAGTACAGCCATGAAACTGGCCACGCGGCCCAGTGCGCAACTTCATAGGTTTGCCACATGCGGCGCATACCATGATGCCTGTCACTTGGCCAGACGCTCCACCAGTAGCACTTGCAGGCAAAATGCTCGTGAGTGCAGGGCGCTGTGCTTCTTTGAACGAGCGTGGTACGGATGGTTTTGCTTGAGATGTTTTGACTTGTGCAGGCACACCATGAGTCGTTGCTTCAATTCTGAATTGACCCGCTTGCGACTTGATTTTGTCGATCAAGGGTTTTAGCCAAGAAGCCATGCCAGATTCAAACTGCTCCAAGGTATTTGTGCCTGCTTCGATTTGCATCAATTGCTCTTCCCATAGCGCAGTGAGCACAGGGTCAGCCAACTCAGGCGAAATACGCTCTAACAACTCAATCAACGATACGCCTCGCGGCAGCGGGTAGATTGCCTTTTTGTCATTTACAATGTATTCCCGCTTAAAGAGTCCTTCGATAATCGAGGCTCTTGTGGCCTCTGTACCAATTCCAGCCTTCTCTTTGGCTTGCATGATTTTCTTCATACGCGGATCGTCGATTTCTTTGTCAATCGACTCCATTGCTCCAAGCAGTGTGCCTTCGGTATAGCGCTTAGGCGGCTCCGTCTTGGCAATTTTCAATTCTGCTTTGCGGTTGATGGCTTGATCGCCCGTTGCCACACTTGGCAAAACGACTTCTACGGGCTTTTCGTCTGCGACTGCACCCTTGGTATTGCCAGCCGCCGATGCGGCACTCGTGGCGGCCTCCATGCCTGCATACGCCTGCCTCCAACCTTGCTTTAGAGGTAATTTGCCCGTCTGGTTGAACAACTCACCAACGCACGTCACTTGCACCACCGTTTTGAGGTATTCAAAATCACCTAAAAATTGAGCTAAATAACGACGACGAATAAGGTCATACACGTTGCGCTCAACGGGAGACATGTCTCGCATCGAAACACCTGCATTGCTCGTTGGAATGATCGCATGGTGTGCTGTGATTTTTTTGTCGTTAAAGGCGCGACCAGCCTTATCCAGCTTGGCCATTGCCACCTGTTTGTTCAAACTGGCATCTACTTGCGTCAGCGCTTGCAACACCGCCGTAGCATCGGCAAACATACTCTCAGGCAAATACTCGCAGTCGGTACGCGGATAGGTTGTTGCTTTGTGTGTCTCGTAAAGCTTTTGGCACGCATCGAGCACCTGCTTGGCTTTGTAGCCAAACTTGGACGATGCCTCTTTTTGAATGGCACCAAGTGAGTACAGCAAAGGCGCAAGTTCGCGCTCAGGTGTGGTCTTAACATCAGTAACACGACCAGCTTGGTTGCGAACCCTCAAAGCAACAGCTTCAATAGCAGCGCGATTTACGCAATGTCCATCAGCGTCACGCAATGCGGGTGTCATCACCCAGCTCATAGGCACGATTGACCCATTGATTTCAAACGTCGCCTCAAGCAAAAAATGTGCTTTTGGTTTGAAATTCAAAATGGCGCGTTCACGGCGCACAATCAGAGACAGTACAGGTGTTTGCACACGACCAAAGTGCAATACGCCGCCACGGCCACCAGAGCCAAAGGCTTTGGTGAGCGCCATCGTGATATTCATGCCTGCCAACCAATCAGCACGGGCACGTCCCATGCCTGATTTGTAGAGTGGCAAGGTCTCGCTGCCAGCTTTGAGCTTGGATAACGCCTTTTTGACTGAGGCCGCGTCCAACGCACCCAGCCACAATCGCTGTGCAGGTCCACGGTAGCCACACAGGTGCATGACTTCACGGGCAATGACTTCACCCTCGCGATCCGCGTCGGTCGCGATCACCACGTTAGACGCTTGTCGCAAAAAGTCCTTGACAGCAAAAAACTGTGATTTCGTGGATTCTTTAACCTGCATATTCCAATCATTGGGAACGACAGGCAAGTAGTTCATGTCCCAATTTCTAAGCTCAGGCACATAAAACTCTGGAGGGGATTGCTCCAATAGATGGCCAATGCACCAAGTGACGATTACACCGTCACCTGTATGCGCTGTGCGCCCACGATTGCGTGCGCCGACGTGTACGGCGATATCGCCCGCTTGCGAAGGTTTTTCACAAATAAAAAGAGTCGTCATACGTATGCTCCAACTGGCAATGGCATAGGGTGGGAAACCCCCTCGGGGTAAGATCTTGGCGTGCGCATCAACTTGCAGGAAGGTCGCACACCTACGAGTAACAACCCACTTTTACGAGAGGATTTCCCATGAAAAAAGCGCTTGATCCAAAAACATTTGATTGGATTACTGTTGCTGAGTACGCGAACCGCTACGGCGCTAAATTGGATGCGATGGGCGCTGAAAATAAGCGACAACCCACACTGTGTCCAGTTTGTCGCGGTGCCATGACAACCGTTAGCGAAAACAGCCCAGGCGATCGAGATGCTGTCTTCCGACATGTGGAAGCACGTACAAATCCTAAAACCCCGTGGTGCATTCTTAGGGAATCGACACGCTGGAAATACGAGGGCTTGACCCCCACCGTGCCTGATGTCGCACGCGGTCGATTGATAAGACAAAGTTTTCTGACTAATTGGCAAAAGCACTGGGCCATCATTAAGAATCGCGTCACGCTGCCAGGAATTGAGTTTTTTATTAGCGCTATCCGCCTTGCAGACAAGTCCCGCGTCTGGGAGCACCGCGATTTGCAAGAGTGCTTGATGCCGTATATTTTGATGTCTATGCTGGAATTTCCGCCGCCCGTAGGCGTCGCAGCAAACCGTCGAACTCACACAGAGCGGTATAGATTCGGTGGCGCTATAAGGACTTATGAAGATTTGTGGTTCAAAACCACAGGCGAATTCAACATGATTGCCGTTGAATACGAGCCCGCAATTCCACCCAAAAGGGTTGCCACCGTCGTTCTCGACATTAGGAAAATAGATATAAATCTTGATTTTCTTGAGCACGATATCCCAGCAGACTTGTATGCCCATCCGAGGCAAGTAGTGATGATGCAAAACGCATTTCATATTTAGTAGCCTCTCACCAAAGGTGGCGTCAAAATCTGCGGGTATTTTTTAGCAAGCATGTTCCATCGGACACACGCGCTGTATTTTTGAATGGGATTTTTAGGTGACTTATTGCTCGCTATTTCGATGCGCGGAAGTATTTCGCCCAGCGACATAAATACCTGTTTATCTAAAGCCTGAAGCGCAATAGGACTACACGTAGTAATGGATGCAGCCAATGGCCAAGGGTCGCTTGGCAGAGGCAAATCAGCATCCAGACTTTGTTGCCATTTGGCCAAATCTATTCTCAGCTGTTCTGGATCGTGAAGCGCTTTTGGATCTGTTAGCGTCGAGTACAAATCCCTAGCCATACAGAGTTTTTTCTTAGCCAATTTTTCTAACTGGATGATGTGCGATTTTGTACATTTTTCGCCATTCAAGTAGCGGCTAAGAAGCGACACTATGGCCTCAGTTTCATACCGCTCAAGCTCCAAAAGTGGCCTTGCATTTGCCTCCCACTCAGAATACGGCGAAGAGCGAAAAAGTAAAATTTCCTCACCTGCATTAGGTCCATCAATGCCGCCCCACATGCCAGGGCCAAACTCGTGGTTGGGCTTGATTGAATGTGTGTCCAATAGCATGAGTCCTTGCCCATCTGTATCAATTGTTAGAATCCAGCCCGCATCAAATCCAATGAAGGGGATTGAGTTGAGTAGCGTCTTCATTTAGTGCTACGTCCTAACCGTCCACTCATAGGCACAGAATCCAAACCTAATTGAATTTTGATTGCGCTTGCTAGTTGTTGTGCTTGGGCATTAGACGACAGGCTCATCGTTTCGTCTACCGCAGGCTTAGCTTTGATTTTTAATACGCCGTCAATTGCAAAAGTATAAGAAACCGAACCCGCGAGACCATCAATATCACAAGCGAAATACTCCGTTCCTGCGTTTTTATAAAACCACAAGTGATGATCTATCGGTGTGCCCACCGCAGCTTTTAAGCTATTGAGAAACTCGTCTAAAAGCACAGCTAATTCAGTATCACGATCTCCACAGCCCAGCGGGCAGCAATCAGGATTAAGGTGGTGAACGCATCTGCGAATGCCTAGCTCTGCTTCCTCTTCGCGAATCACTGCTGCTTCGGCAGCGATGATTGCAGGATCTCGATATCCAAACATTGCAACAGCTTCGGCAAGCAGCAGCTCTCGCTGATCAGGTGGCAACCCGTCGAGCATTCCATCTATCGAACCAAACAATCGCTCTTCAAATAATTCGTAGACTTGGCCACAGCCGTGATTTGCCGATGTAGCTGCTTTTTCAAGCCAAGCACGTGCATCAAAATTTGTATTCGTATCCATCTCACCACCCCACAGGATAAGCAGGGTGCGTCAACCAAACAAACAACGCATACGTATGCGCTGTGCGCCCACGATTGCGTGCGCCGACGTGTACGGCGATATCGCCCGCTTGCGAAGGTTTTTCGCAGATAAAAAGAGTGGTCATGCGATTACTCCAATTTTCTGAATTTCTGGGTGAAATACTTTCAACTCCGCCTTCTTGCAGTCAGCACATATCCAGAGAGTTCGCTGCCTCGTTTTATTTGACTGAACTTGTCCACCCACCTGTGACTTCGACCAATTGCAAACAAAACACATTCGATTCAATGGTCTATTTTTTGAAAAGAAATTTATATTGACTAAAAGAACTGCTCCAGCACGAGATTCATAGCACGACCCCATCTCACCACCCCACAGGATAAGCAGGGTGCGTCAACCAAACAAACAACGCATACGGGTGCGTAGGACTAATGCTCCACACGTAAAAACCTGCTCCAGCGACATACCAAACTGGCTGATCGGACACGAAGGCAACTGGCGAAGCCTTTGGTTTGAACTTGCCAGTTAAATTCTCTTCAACCGACAGTTGTTGCTCGCCAAAGCCTACTTCAATCACAGCCTCATAGCTGAGTGCAGCATCACTGCCCGAGCGAGCCCGCAAGCGAGCCCACTCGTCAGATGGCAACTTGTTCGTTGCGTGCTTCAGTACAACTTCTTTGAAGTCGTCTTCAAATTTCAGAATTTCGGACATCACAAACCTCCATCAAATGGTGAATACGGTTGAAGCTCTAAGTGCTTTAACTTTGTGCCGCCGCAGCTTCATTCGCAGCTTCACTTGCAGCCTCGGTGGCGCGTGATGGGAACAACTCCATCGACTTGATTCGTCCCAGCGAAACCCCCACATAATTGGCAACCACCTCGACCGATGTCTTAGCGACCAGTCCACGAGCTGCTTGCTCTTCGTTTGGCGTGAAATGGCGAATGTGTTGATCGCCATGAACCATGACGCGAACGCCCACAGTCAATAACCGCATGATGTCTTCACCACGTCGCTTACCCCACATCGTGACATTCACAGGATATGTTTTTTCGTCGTCTTGAACCCAGTTATCGCCAACGCGCTTACGCGTGTCCGACATGATGCGAAACTCCGTAACGACCTCAGTGCCATCGGCAACCTTCACGACACGACTGACGGGTTTTTCCAATAAATTACCTTCTACCAAAACTACTGTTGACATAACGATGCTCCAAAAAAAATGAAAATGAAAATAAAAAAATCCACACCCGATTTATCTATCCACCAACTGCCTCGGGCAAAACAGTAGGTTGAACCAAACTTGCAGAAGAACGCACGGGCTTAGCTTTGTCGCCAAAGAACTGCTCCAACACCGCAAGAGAACCTTGAATCAAACGAAACCGAACATTGATTTCTCGAACCTCACGATCACATTGCTCCAGATGTCTGCGTACCGCGACCGAATAACCCGACACCAAAGCAGCAACATTGCTTGACTCAAACTGAACCCAGCGCTGCCGACCGTTGGCTACATTCACACGCCAGCGCAACAAATAAATGCCTGACTGCTTTTTGTCAGCTGAAAGCCGCATAGCGCAGTTCTTCAAAGAAGCACGCTTCACCACCTCGGATGCCGTCACGATCAACGCCTTGCGTTGATCGCGCAAAGAGCGCTGCACAGCGCGAAGCTGAGGCAAGCCACCCATTGTTTGAAAGACCGTATGAAAATCAAAATGACTGGTATCCATAGAATTAGTCTTTCAACAGTCCGACCGTCAAGCCATGAACACCAAGCCTGAAATAATCTCGCGACAAGAATTTGAATCTTTCAAACTTCATAACTACAGAGCCTTTCTTTTCTTAGCAGATGCTGTGGCTAAGCTATATCTCCAAGCAGGCAAAGGCGATATAAAAACCATCGCACAATTGCTCGCTGAAATTGAAGTGCATGCTAAAAACATAGATGAGAATCCAATCAGTTAGTTGTCGTGCTTGTTGCTTTGCTGTACGGAGGCAACTTATTGGCTTTCAAGAGCTGCGTCTCGGCATCAAAAGCATCTCGCACGAGTTGTTTCATTCGATGCTCACCATCATTGGCAATGGCTAAAAACGAAGCCGCTAGTTTCCCGTCACTTATGCCCAATTGCCCCAGCAACCTGTCAATCAAATCAATCGAAGATGCGGCGTCTGCTCTTTGCGCACAAACGTTCTGATACGTTCCCTTGATCCACGCGCGACAGCTCATTTGTGCCAGCTCATCCAATTCACAAGAAGCCATATATTTGTCAAATGCATCCCTGTTTTGCATTACAAAACTGGCAATCACTAGCTCACTATGCTTTGAAGCACGCTCGAAACGTTCACTCAAATCTTTTGGCGATTTAATTGGTTCAGAACTTTTAGTGACATCAAATTTCGAGCCGACCTTGATAAGCAAGGCATTGGTGACAAATTCGCCCTCAACATAGGCGCTTGGATTCGGAATCAAACAAGCATGAAATGGCTTAGCATTCAACTCACTCTTCCAGCGATACGCATGAAAACTATTAGAGCCGCTGGCTTTGGAGAAATGCCCAGCCTTATGAAGCTGGTTCTGCAATGCACGGACAGGGTCATTCGCGACACCAAGCTTGCCTGCAAACTCATGCTGAGACAGAAAAGCTTTAAAAATCCTAGGCGTTACCAAGATCATGCCTTCTTCAACAAAATGAACCATAGAGTCCAGCTTGTTAAAACTCAAAGCTTGCGTCGTGACATCCAGTGCAGGATTAAGACCCGCTTTGAGCCAACCCATGAATGCATCGGCATCTGCCCTACCAACAGTCTTTGTCGGTTTATTTTTTTTCTTTATCGCGGAGTCCATCACAGCACCACCTCGTAAAATTCTTTGTTTAGGATCCTGCCTCTCGCTTTAACCAAGTCAATGACATGACAGCTAAAAACATCGAAGCAACGTACGTGACACATCAAGAGCTGGAAGCATTTAGAGAAATGGTTGCAATTGCGCTTGAAAAGGCATATAGCCTTTTTGAAGGGCAAGCCACCTACGGTCAGACGCATCTTGCCGAGGTGCACGGCTTTTTGGATCGAATAAAAGATATGCAACATGACCCCCTCAAGTAGCAATTTGCTCGCCACTGCCTGTTTTTGACTGTAGCTTCCCTAAACGATGTCGCTCATCGCGAGATTGAATCAGAGCCGCATCCGCTAACTTCTTTAAATGAGCTTTACAAAAATCATCATTCGTTTTAGAAACCGTTTCAAAGACTGCACTTGTTTGACCTAGCGACAAATGACGACTAAGAGCCCAGCCAAATGCCGCACTTTGGATGTGCTGAGTTAAATCCAGCCGTTGCATATAGTCTTTGAAATCATCGGCCTTGGAAGCAACGTAAGAAGCCACCACATGCTCAGTCAAGATAGGCATAACCATTGAAGCCTCAAAATTAAAAATATCTTTATCTGCATCACTCATAAATCTTCCCTTACCCTTAAAAGCCTTTACATACACAAAACCTTGGAATACACAACGCTTTACAGAACTTGAAAAGTTGGTAACTGTTACCAACTTTTCAGAAACTGAAAAGATGTTCACGGTGAACAACTTTTCAAAATCTGTTCAGTATTCAAGTCCTGGTACTCGTTTGAATTCATCCTCCAGCGCATCCAATGTTGAAAACAATGCTGATAAATTCAACTTAATCTGGCGCTTTGTATTTGGCGCACCTGCGTAAAGCACTAACAATCCATAGGAAACTAAATCCGAAATTGCGCCACTAACTGAACCAACACTAATCTTTGGATATCGCTTCAAATACGCCGACGTGGACTGCGGCAACCAAACATCTATCTTCTTGACACTGTGATGCTGTTTGAGCGCATCCCACAACACCATCGCCTGTGCGGTCTTGTTGTCACACAAATACAAAAGTTTGAGCATCAGCCGTGCATCCATTGGGTACTTGGCTGCAAACGTATCTAAGGTAATTGCCGCAGCCTCTAATGGCTCTTGTGTGCTTGCCGCAACGTCATGTGTGTTGGTCATGGTTGTTCCAATCTTTAAAATTTATTGAACCAAACCCGCAGCTGTTGTCTGGCTGAGGTCTTTCATCGTCACATCGACTGTGATCTGCTCTTGGCTATTGGCAATGCGCTCTAGAAGCTCGCGCTCCGCAGGCGCTAGCCGCTGATTCCACAATGTGTGCCTAGGTAACTGGGCATGGGTAAAGATGAGTTGCGGCACATCACCAAAAGCTTGTTTGGCTGCTGCAATGCGCTTCGCTGCATCGGCATCCTGTGAGGTGTAATCTGCACGGCAAAGCGGTTGCATTAATGGATTCAAAAGAATGCGTTGAGCTTTTGCGGCAAATTCAAACATACCGCGCAACTTACCTTTAACGCGCTCAAGTTCGGAATGCAGTTCGGCTTTGGACATCAGGTCTCTTAGCTCTGCTGATTTCAATACTCGCGTCATGTAGTCAAAACTGACCACAGTGTTGGTAACGGCGAAACCGTATGGACTCCGATAACCAAGACTGACAGCTTGCGGTGTCCTTGTCCCAACTATCGAATAACTCAAGCCACGAGCTTTCAAACCATCCAACTTCTTGACGAACTTGATTTCCATCGCTTCAATCGCCTTGACTGCATCAGCATTCATGGCATCGACTTGGATCAACATCCAATCTGCATACGGGTTGTCTTTGACCGTCAAAACATGTAATTGCCTCAATGCTGCGGCGGCACGCCTTGCACCTGATATACCGTACTTGTTATTGGATTCAGGACTGGGGGACACGCCTAAATAAATACGCATGGCCTCCACGGTATGCAGCGTCATGGTGTCTTCTTCCATAGCACGAAGACTGCCCATATTTTTAATGGACTGAGCCTGAGTCAACGGCACTTCAGGATTAGCGTTTTGCCTCTCATTGCTTGGGACTGGATCGCCAGTTACAACCGATTCGGGAGTGGTGATTACGTCAGCCGTAACTGCTGCGGGTTTTGAAGTAGCTTTCTTTGTTGCCATTTGAACGTCCTAAGTTAAGTTTTTCCTACTGCCATAATTCAAGCCTTCACTGTTTTTTAGGAAAGCCATGTCTCTAGTTAAATGCTTGGGTTGCAAATCGATGATTTCAGATGAAGCCATCGATTGCCCCAAATGCGGTAAACCTGACCCTTTTCGCAAGGCACGCAAAAAAGCAAGATTTCGATTCGTTGTTTGGGCTCTTCTATTCATGGCTTGCCTCTATGCTGTTACACAGGTTTTGCCCGATAGATTTCAAAAGCACTTCTTCCAGAACCAGAATCAACGTTTTTAAATCTGCATCAATCTGTCTACGACTAAGCCCAAGAGTCCAGGGTGAACCAAGGAACCACCCAATAAATGTTCGATCTTCTGCGGTAGTCTCAAGCTCAAAAACTAAGCCTCGTTCGGGATGAAATCTGCCAATGACGTTCCACCAAAAATTCAGTGGATACAAACCGTTTTCCCCACCGACTCGTAAAATTTCATCAAAGGCTGTAGCAAGCTCTACAGCGCAAGTAAAGTAAACATAGGGCTTGCGGCCATCCCAGTGCCCTTGACAAGATGCAAGTGTTTTAATCTGACCACTGGCATTCATGGCGTGTACGAGCGGTTCTATTTGTGGTTCAATAATCATGTTTGACCTCGCTTTGTGATGATTTGCGAGCAGACGGTGCGGCAGGCGGCAAGCCTATTTTTTGACGTAGGTCGGCTAATAATTTTGATGGATTGATGGCTGGCGTTAGTGAGTCACGAACCTCAGTAAGCGAGTTTTGACTTGCTGTTTTTTGAACTGTGGTTTCAGCATTCAGCGCGGCGATGCTGTGAGCAGTGCGCTCCTCATGCGCCTTTTTGGCATCCCTGATTTGTGCAACTTCATGGGCATGGCTAAACACCATGCCGTCAGGTCCCGATTCAATATCTAAACGGATCAACTTAGAAAAGTAGGCAACTGGATTGTTAACCTTGCCTGTATCCACAAAACCAGCCAACTCATCCACCAATAATTGATGACGGTTTTCTGGGACTGCCTGACCTCGAAGTAATTTTTGACAAGCTTGTTTTTGAATAGCATCAAGTTGGTTTGGCCATTGCAGATGCTGTAGCTCGATGTTTTGCGTTTGGCTTGATTGGCCTTTCTGACTTCCGTTTTTTGAAAAATCAGCAGGGGAAACAACAACAACTGGGATGTTTTCAGTAGGAGACTTTTTGCTAGGCTGTGGATAACTTGCAGTTGCAGGACGTGTTTGTAGTTGTTGTTGTAATCCAGTTACTGTAATCCTTCTTCCGTGCGCGTATAGGGGGTCAAAAAGTCGCCTTCTGACCCCCTCAAAACTCGCCAACTGGGGTGTAAAAACTCGCCTACTGGGGTGTAAAAAGTCTCCTACTGGATTTGACCTTTGGGCAGAACTAGATGGCGAGTTTTTAACTATGTCGATAATCTGCGCCATTTTGGCGGAGTTGTTCACCGTGAACATCTTTTCAGTATTTGAACACTTCGGTACTGTGCCGAACTTTTCAGAAGTTGAATAGTTTTGTCCTCTACCTTGATCGCACGTTTCTTTATGCTTACTAACAAGCTTGCCAAGTAAATGATCGGTCAACTTACCAAACAAAGCCTTCACCTTGACCCTTACGAAGCCATAACCTTTGCGATCTTGCGCTTCTTCCAATAAATTAAGTTGGCATAGATTTTGCTTGCTTCTTTTTTGCTGTGCTGGTGATAAACCAGTTTCAGTTTGCACTTGATGTGGTGCCAAGCGAAACCAGTCTTGATCCCACGGAATTTCAGTAACGAATGTGTGCTTGGCTTTGAGCCTTTCAGTTTGCGCTTTGCTGACTGTTTGCTGGAGCTGCAAGCATTTGGAGAGCATCACTGCATTGGTGATTGATTCCGTAAGACTGGCAAACGCGCAGTAGTATGCAAGATGACGACCTAAAAGCACCTGTGTTTCGCCTGCGGGCGTTCGCAAATCAAAAAGCGATAGCTGCCTAGCTTCTCGCCGCATAACGTGCGCCAAAGCCTGTCCTAGAGCTTCTGGGATGATTCGGTAGCAATTACGTGCGGGTGAACCTACACGCGCCTCAGCGACCAAACCAAGCTCTAACAATATCGACCTGGCGCGCTCTTGTTCCGCACGGCTTAAACCTGTCTCGTGCTCCCACTGCTCGCGGGTTTTAAAGATCCAACCGCCGTTTTCGATAACGGCTTGTCCGTGCTGTGTCCAGTAGAGCAGTTGACTGGCAAACAAAGTTGCCTTCACGTCTTTCGTGATGACTGCTAAATTAACATTGAAACGTATGACTCGCTCCTGAGCCAGCAACTGCGACAGTGATAAGGCTGAGGCCTCATCACTGGGCGAGACTGGCGCTCGCCGCTCAGATGGTCTGACCATCTGAGCCACCACTTGCCGTCCCAGATCAAGTCGATGGGGTTGCTGCAAGTGCGGCTGTAGAGATGGAGGGTGCTGCATGGTTAAAGGTGAATTCGCTTCAATCAATGCAAAACTGGAGTGCCCAGGTCACGATCACCGCGAGTAGTCTTTTGCTTCAAGAGAGTCATCAAAGCATGACCGATGGCTTCGTGATTGACTTTGATTTGCAGTTGCGCGGGATAGCCCGTGCGGCGCTCCTCGATGAGCTTTAAGCGAGTCAATCGCTCACGGGCAGTACGCTGCTCTTTATCCGTTAGTCGATAAATGGCATGAATGGTCGCAACAGAGTAGGGTAGCCAATCGGACTTAGGAGTTGCTGCAAATTCATTGTCCATGTCAGCGTCTGCTTGACAGAGAGCACTGAGCAAGACACCGCCCGTCAATCCGCCTGCAATATCGATATACGCAGCATTCACAGCAATTGGTGGTTGCAGCAACATCATGGACGCATCAGGATTTGCTTCAAGATACGTTGCGAAGCTCTCGACGGGATCGAGTACATCATGGTTATCGGCAGTTATGCTCATTTAGAACCTCCAGAAACATCTAATGAAACAATGGTCTCAAGCACATTCAAGGGCATCGTGGGATACTTTTGTCCCAGCATGAACCACCTGTCTGCTTCACGTTCAAATTCTTGATTGAATTGCATCCAGCTCAGGTAAATTTGATGGCGCGTGCTCTCATCAATTGCACTAAAAAATCGTGGTGGTGGTGGCTGAGAATTTGTCTCATCACGAATTTGCTTGACGCGCTCTCGCGTGGTTTTAAATAAACGCTGCAACATCGGGAAGCTGGCTTGTCGCACTACGCAATAACGCAGGGCATTCTCAGACCAGCGTTTAAATTCCTCTGAATTAGCCGTCCATATCAATCGTGATACATCAACACGAACGTTGAATAGATCACCCGTACCGTCGCCACGCGAAACACGCTCTAAAACGGAACGAGACTCCTCGGCGAGTGCGCTGCCATGCTCTCGCAGAATCTCAATGGCGATCAGCGGCTCTAAAGCCTTGGCTGAAATTTCTAACGCTTGTGGGAAGGTTGTTTCACTCATGGAGACCCCCTTGTGCTTGAGCGGCCAAGTGATAGCTGTTGAGCATGAACATGGCATCTACAACGCGCAGCGCTAACTCACGCAGGGCATAGCCGCCTGTGATGACTCCCAGCATAGAGAGAGCATCAGTTTGCATGGCACCGCCAAGTTGTTGCTCTACTATTTGCTGCCAAGATGTTCCATCATCCCCTGTGGCATAGGCAGAATACGATTGACGCAACAATGAATCGACTGGCAAGCAATCAGGATTTGCATCAATTTCAGAGAGTACACCGCTGACACAATTTAGGAACCACCACGCCTGCACGGCAATGTCGTCGGGCTGGTCACCGATTTGCCTGCCGTCCGCAGGCACTTCTAAATAAAACCCGTAAGGCAAGGAGGTTTCAGTGAAGCGGATGCAGTTGTACACACCTGCTTCCTGTGCAAGCATCATTACAGCTTGCTGAAAGCTGTCTTGCGCGGCATCCGCTTCTGAAAGCCCTGGTAAGTCAGTTGTGATGGGGTGGGGTGCGCCATCTTGTTCGCTTGCACTAGAACTCGCAGCGGATCTTGGTGGTAGTAGGTCAGATGTTTGCGCCACACGCAGAGTTGAACCGCCAGTTCGACCACCAGCGAAGCTGTTGGTTAGATGCTCTAGTCCTTGCTGTGCGATCTGTTCGTTTGTGGCACTGGTAGCGCGGGCTTGGTTTTGTGTCGTTGTGGTTACACCGTACTGCCCACCGCTTGCACCTTGTGCCGTCTGCGATTCATTTGGCAAGGGCAGGGCAGTCGTTGCGCCATCATCTAAATAATTGTCTTGTGATGCTGGGGTGAGTAAATCGGCAAGTTGGATATTGGCATCGCTCTTGACCATCGCCAGCATTTGTTCCATCTGACCCACGTCATAGCCCAGTATTTGCGCAAAGTGCCGATTGATGTGCTGCTGCAAATCCTGAGCGCTGAATTTGCTTTTATCAGCCTCAGGAGGCATATACAAAGCTACCGCTTGTTGATAAGCGTCCTTGAAGCCAATGACATTTTTTTCTGGATGCTTGACCCATAAAATTTGCAACAGATTTAGATTTGGCTGTAGTACATCTTTAATACCGCGAAAATTAAGCTGGGCGCGGCAGGCTTCATGGAGTGAAGCGTATCGCTGACAAACAAACTCATAACGTTGTAGTTGATCGGAGTTTGCGGTTAAGCCATTCTCTTTGAGGCGTTTTTCAAATTCACTAGAGCTTGCATCACGCCCAAGCTCCTTAACCAATAAATCACGCAATTTCAAAAATCCAACTGCCGTATCCCACAAAACCATATTCTTGCTGCGCACGTGGTTTTCGATCATGTGAGCTGCAAGCAGCTTCTCTTCCGAGACATAGGGCTCCAGCATGAAATCCTGTATCGCAAATTTTTGAGGATCTTCTTTTGCGAGTTTCTGTAAAGCAGTCAGCCTTGTCCGTCCACCGTTGGAAAGTATGTGAAATTCATCGTTAGGGCGTTTTGTAACCGTGAGTCGTTGATTCAAGCCAGCTGCTCGAATTGAGTCTTCGATGTTTTGTGCTTCCTCGTTGTCAACCGTGCGAGGGTTGCCCTCAAAGGCTTTAACTTGATGTACAGACAGTCGAATGACAGACATGTGATTGCTGGCCACAGAATTAACTGCAACAGTTTGCGGCGTGGCCACAACCTGTGACTGAGCCGCAACAGCGTTCGCTACATTTATTTCCATTGCTTTGAGCATGTCATCAGATCTCAATTTTTTCTTCATGCTGACACCTCGGTATATATCTGTGTCGCGTCACGATAGTGCTTTCCTGTGCAGAGATGAGCGTCTGACAATTCTGCAATGTGGATAAGTGTTTGCGCGATCCAACGTAGCTGAGCTGGTGTGAGCTCAACGCCGTTAAATAAGTCGCCATCTAGCTGCACCAAAGGTTTAAAAGTGCGAGTGCGTGTGAGCGTAGCCTTGATGCTTTTCATGCTGCATCTCCAACTCCAGTCCCGTTTGCAACGGGCTCGCCAGTCCACTGGTCTTGCAGATCAGGAAACAACTCAAACATGAGTTGGTGCATGACGTCATATGGCGAACCAGTTTTGGTTGATCCATCGACAAGATGAACTGGCACACGCATGGCTGTGGCTTGGGTATAAATGGTGGAGGGCGGGATGACTGTATTGAGCAGCTCCATTCGTGGGCTAGCTTGAATAAATGGCTCGATTACCTGACGCATGACCTGGTCGTTAACCAAGCGAAAATTCGCCTTGGAGTACACAACGCAAACGCGGGGTGGTTTGCGGTTAATCATTTCGCAAGTGCGATCAATTTCATCCCAAATTCGAGGCGCATCAGCAATGAAGGTGCCAACGTCAAGCTGATTGGGGGGTAATGGCGACAAAATTACATCTGAAGCTACGCCTGCATTTTTACCAATCACATTCACTGAGCCTTGGGTGTCAATCAATACGTAATCGTAGTGACCAACAATCAAGTCTGAACTGATGATGCGGATGAACATTGAAAACGCATCCATGCGCTCCTTAAGCCAGTGAATGTGCTCATCACCAATGTTGCTGACAATCACATCAATGCCACCACGAATGGATGGCCTGATATCTTCTTTGTGAACGATGCCGCCGCGGTACAAGATTTCACCAAGACCCGTTGTATTGCCTGGAGCTTCAGTGCGCTCCGAGGATGTACCATCAGGGAGATAGGGTTCGTTGGCAATATCCAAAAATTGACGGCTTAGGGATTGTTGCTTATCTGTGTCAATGACCAGAACTTTTTTGCCAAGATCAGCAAGCAAACCAGCGAGATTGCTGATGGTGGTGGTTTTGGATATCCCGCCTTTTGGGCCTATGGCCGTAACTACCGTGGGTAGTAATTTTTTATCGAAAGTTAACATGTGTAAAAGCTCCAAGATTGTTTGACCGTAACCTTGAAACTGCCGCGCTGTTGTGCTTAAAAACCGCTTCTAAACTTCCCTAAAAAATTAACACAATTTATATTATGTTAAATAAATGAAAAAAGATCAATTACTCATTCAAAACATTCGATTGCTGGGGCGAATTCTTGGCGATGTGATTCGCGAACAGGATGGTGCTCCAGCTTATGAACTGGTGGAGCGAATTCGGCTGCAGTCGGTTGCGTTTAGGCGAAATCCCAATCCACAAGCGGAACTTGATATTTCTAAGTTGTTGCAGTCACTCACTAGTGATCAAGCGGTGCAGGTGATTCGTGCTTTTACCTATTTCAGTCACCTTATCAATCTTGCAGAAGACCAGCACCACATTCAGCGGCGCTTGGTACACGATCAAGCGGGGCACGTCCAAGATGGTAGTTTAGAAAAAGCGTTGCAGCGGCTCGGCTCGGCTCGTGTATCGAATAGCCACATTGCTAAGTTTTTGTCAACTTCCTATATCGCTCCCGTATTGACGGCGCATCCCACCGAGGTTCAGCGCAAGAGTATTTTGGACGCTGAGCGTGCCATTGCCAAACTACTTATGGAGCGCGACGCAATTGTGCTGTCGCGTCAAGCGCGCGATGCGCTGGCTCCCAAGATGTTGGCCGCCAACGAAGCACGTCTTCGCGCTTTAATTTTGCAAATATGGCAAACACGGTTATTGCGACTGAGCAAATTAACGGTGGAAGACGAAATCGATAACTCGCTGTCGTTTTATGAATCGACCTTTTTGCGCGAAATTCCCAAACTCTACGATGCTTTGGATACTGCATTAGGTCAAAAACAGCCGCTCTCCTCTTTTTTGCGGATGGGGCAATGGATGGGCGGTGACCGTGATGGCAATCCAAACGTGAATGAGCACACCCTGCACTACGCTTTGCATAGTCAGTGTGAGTTGGTGTTGCGCCATTACCTGACCGAAGTTCATTATCTTGGCGGCGAACTGTCACTCTCCATTCGGTTGGTGGACATCTCACCTGCCATGCAGGCACTTGCGGACGCTTCGCCCGATGTCAATGAACACCGACGTGACGAGCCCTATCGCCGTGCGTTGATTGGCATTTATGCGCGACTGGCCGCCAGTCTCGCCGAGCTAACGGGCGGCGAAGCTTCGCGCCACGCGGTGAAGCCGCAAAACGCTTATCCGAGTGCGGCTGAGTTTTTGGTTGATCTGCAAACTATCGAGGCATCTTTGATAGCCAACCACGGCGCGACCTTAAGGCGGCATCGTTTAAGTCCGCTGATTCGGACCGTCCAAGTATTCGGTTTTCATTTGGCAACGGTTGACCTGCGGCAAAGCTCCGATAAGCACGCGCAAGTGGTTGCCGAATTGCTGTCTGGTGCGGGACTGTCGCAAGAGTATTTGGCGCAGAGCGAGGAGGACAAGCGCGCCCTGCTCTTGCGCGTCTTAAATGATCCGCGTCCGCTGCGAGTTCCGCATTTCAACTATTCGGAATTGGCGCAAAGTGAAATTGGCATTTTTGAGATGGCTTTTAAGCTGCGACAGCAACTCGGCGCGGATGCTATTCGCCACTACATCATTAGCCACACCGAGAGCGTGAGTGATTTATTGGAAGTACTGGTACTTCAAAAGGAAGTTGGTCTCATGCAAGGCACGCTTGGCGCAACTGGATGCGCGGATTTGATTGTCGTTCCCTTATTTGAAACGATTGAAGACCTTCGCCAAGCAGCACCCATCATGCAGGATTTTTATGCGTTGCCTGGAATGCTGCCCATGATTCAGCGCGGTATGGCGCATCAATACAGCGAGCAAGACATCATGCTTGGCTATAGCGATAGCAATAAAGATGGCGGAATTTTTACCAGTAATTGGGAGCTTTACTGCGCCGAGGTTGCCCTTGTCGCTTTATTTGATACGATTTCCCCTAAAAAACCAATCCGACTACGGATGTTCCACGGGCGCGGCGGTACGGTGGGACGTGGCGGAGGTCCTAGTTATCAGGCGATCTTGGCGCAGCCCCAAGGTACGGTTCGCGGTCAAATACGGTTGACTGAACAAGGCGAAGTTATCAGCTCCAAATACGCTAATCCTGAAATTGGAAGGCGTCATTTGGAAACTTTGGTGGCTGCCACGCTAGAAACCAGCTTGCTGCCGACAACGCACCGCGTACCATCTGCCTACCTAAGCACCGCGCAATTGCTCTCCAACGCAAGCATGAAAACCTATCGCAGCTTAATTTATGAAACCGCTGGTTTCAGTGATTACTTCTTTAGCGCAACGCCGATTCGTGAAATTGCAGAGCTAAATATTGGATCGCGCCCTGCTTCACGCAAAGCCAATCAGGCTATTGAAGATTTGCGTGCCATCCCTTGGGGATTTAGCTGGGGGCAATGCCGAATGTCGCTGCCAGGCTGGTACGGATTTGGCAGTGCCGTGATGGACTTGCTAGATCTATCGCCCCGTGTATCGGCTGCACAGCGCAAAACTAACCTAGCGCAGTTAAGAGCCATGTACCTTGATTGGCCGTTTTTTAGTAACTTGCTCTCCAATATGGATATGGTTTTGGCTAAATCAGATTTGACCTTGGCCAAACACTACGCTCAATTAGTACCCAACAAAACGCTGCGCAATCAAGTTTTTTCAACTATCCAAGACGAATGGCTACGCACGCAAAAAGCATTGGAACTCATCACAGGACAAAAGAAACGGTTGGCAAATAATCCTTCGCTTGCTCGGTCGATTGAGCATCGATTCCCGTACATTGATCCGCTGCATCATTTGCAAGTCGATTTGATGAAACGCTATCGCTCAGGCAAGGCGGACGACAGAATAAAAATGGGAATTCATATGACAATCAATGGGATAGCGTCAGGACTTCGCAATACAGGTTAGATTAAATTATCATGAATTTGCATCAACTTCAGTTCGTTCGCGAAGTCGCTAGGCGCGGTCTAAACCTGACCGAAGCCGCCAAAGCGCTGCATACGAGTCAACCAGGTGTCTCTAAAAGTATCTTAGAGTTAGAGGCTGAGCTGGGCATTGATATTTTTGTGCGGCATGGCAAACGAATCAAAGCCCTGACAGAGGCTGGTCAGGAGGTGCTTAGGCGAGTCGAAGTGATCATGCACGAGCTTGGCAATTTGCGCCGCATTGGCGAGCACTATACCGCGCAAGACCGCGGCACTTTAAGCATTGCAACAACGCATACGCAAGCACAATATGTGCTACCTGCGGCTATTGCGCAACTGCGCGAAGAGTTTCCGCTAGTCAACATTAGCTTGCACCAAGGTGCACCGCATCAAGTTGCGCAGATGTTGATTGACGAAGTTGCGGAAATCGGGATTGCCACTGAGGCCTTATCCGAGTATTCAGAGCTAATCACGTTGCCCTGCTACGACTGGGAGCACGTGCTGGTTATGCCCAAAGGGCATCCACTAGCTGCTCAAAAGCTAATCAGTTTGAAGGATTTAGCTGCCCAGCCGCTAATTACTTACCATCCTTCTTTTACTGGACGCACGAAGATTGATAGCGCCTTTAACAAAGCTAAGTTGCATCCGCGCATTGCGCTCGAAGCGATTGACTCGGATGTCATTAAAACCTACGTCAAAACGGGGTTGGGCGTGGGTATTTTGGCTGAAATGGCAATCAAAACGGAACAAAATAGCACGACGAATAGCGACTTACAAATGAGGACAGCAGGTCATTTATTCGGAAAAAATACCACGAGAATTGCCTTCAAAAAGGGAGCGTATCTGCGCAATTTCGTGTACGCTTTCGCTTGGCACCTCTCCCCCACACTCACGCGCGAGTTGATTCTTAAGACAATGAAATCATGACAACACCCTTTATTCAAACCAAACTTCCAGCCGTTGGCACAACCATTTTTACCGTCATGTCAGCCTTGGCGCTCGACAAAAATGCGGTCAATCTGGGGCAAGGATTCCCCGACTTCAACTGCGACCCCGCGCTGGTTGATGCCGTCACACATGCCATGCAGCAAGGGCTGAACCAATATCCACCGATGGCAGGTATTCCTGTACTGCGGCAAGCAGTGTCCGATAAAGTTGCTGCGCTGCACGGCAAGCGTTATGACGCGAACAGCGAAATCACCATTACCGCAGGCGCCACGCAGGCCATCATCACCATCATCTTGGCGATTGTGCAAGCGGGCGATGAGGTGATTGTTTTAGAGCCTTGTTACGACAGCTATGTTCCAAATATCGAACTGGCGGGCGGCACAGTCGTCCGCGTACCACTAACGCCGCAAACCTTTCGCCCAGACTTTGACAAGATCAGCGCAGCGATGACACCCAAGACGCGTGCCATCCTTATTAACTCGCCGCACAACCCCAGCGCGACCATTTGGACAGAGGCTGAGATGCTGAAATTGCAAGAGATTTTGGAGCCCACCAACATCTTTTTGATTAGCGATGAAGTCTATGAGCACATGGTGTTTGATGGCAAAACACATCAAAGCGCCGCTCGGTTTGCAGGACTGGCTGACCGCGCTTTTATCGTTTCCAGCTTTGGCAAGACCTTTCACGTCACGGGCTGGAAAGTCGGCACAGTTTGCGCACCAGCAAGCCTCACCACCGAGTTTAGAAAAGTGCATCAATTCAACGTCTTTACCGTCAACACGCCCGTCCAGTATGGCTTGGCATCCTATTTGACAAACCCAGAACCTTATCTCGCCCTGCCCGCTTTTTATCAAAAGAAACGAGAGTTGTTCCGTGCAGGACTCGCCAAAACCAAGTTCAAAATTTTGCCATCGGAAGGTAGTTATTTTCAGTGCGTGAACATTAGTGACGTATCGGATTTGCCCGAATCAGAATTTTGCAAATGGCTCACCGCAGAAATTGGCGTAGCAGCTATTCCGCTTTCTGCTTTTTATGGCAGCGGATTTGATCAACGCGTCGTGCGCTTTTGTTTTGCTAAGAAGGACGAAACACTCAACTTAGCATTGACTCGACTGGCAAAACTTTAACTTTAGCTTTACGAGTTTTATGCAAATCGTGCTTCGGCAATGGCCAACAAGCCATCAAAAATGAGGTTGTCAACTAGCTCAAACGGCGTGCTCATGCTGGGTGCCATCTTCCAGCCAGCGCCGCCTGTCATGATGCAATACGGCTCTTGCCCCGAGTACTGCCGCAAATGATTCATCATCCGCTCAACCGCACCTGCAATTGCGTAAGTCCCGCCGCTGGTGAGTGCATCGCTGGTATTGGTTGGAAATGGCGTCACCTCACCCGTGGGCACGTGCAGTCCCGCCGTGCCCGACTCAAGCGCCTTAAGCATCATGCCGTGACCAGGCAAAATGAATCCACCCAAAAACTGACCGCTGGCATCAATCGCTTCTACCGTCACCGCTGTGCCGACCATCACCACCACAATTGGACGATGCCCAGCCCCATGTTTGATGGCGCAACGACGCGCACCAATCATGGCAACCCAGCGGTCAGAGCCTAATCGCATCGGAGAGTCGTAACCATTAACCAAGCCCGCCTCCGCCTCACTGGCAATGACCCACTGCGGCAAGGCATCCCACATCTCTAACTGCTCTTTGACACGCCCTTTAATTGCATCGCCCGCAACGATGCAACCCAAAATGTGTTTGGGTGCAGGAAGCCGCGCCCAATCGGTTTCCGAGAGCTGCTCGATATTCTCTAAAAAGCAAACACCATGCGCAATCAGTGGACTCGCTGGATGAGGTGCTTCATAAAGTCCCCATTTCAAGCGCGAGTTACCGATATCGAGAGCAAGGAACATGATGGTGACTTCCTAAAATGAAAGGTTCAATACTGATGTTTCAAAGCAGGAAACAAAATTACATCGCGGATGCTGGCGCTATTGGTCAGTAGCATCATCAAGCGATCGATGCCAATGCCACAGCCGCCTGTGGGCGGCAAGCCGTATTCCAAAGCGCGGACGAAATCTTGGTCGTAGTACATCGCTTCATCGTCGCCTGCGTCTTTGGCGTTCGCCTGCGCTTGGAAGCGTGCGGCTTGCTCTTCGGCATCATTCAATTCAGAAAAGCCATTGCCAAATTCGCGGCCTGTGATGTAGAGTTCAAACCGCTCTGTGATGTTTGGATTGCTGTCGCTGGCGCGAGCTAACGGAGAAATTTCGGTCGGATGCTCCATGATGAAGGTTGGCTGCCAAAGCTTTTCTTCCACTGTTTCTTCAAAGTAAAGCACTTGCAAACTCGCCAAACTGCGTTTGGACAACTTGTCTTTGCCTTCGTTAAACCCGAGTTTTTTAAGGGCTTCAATGAGCCAGTCAGCGCTATCAGCGCCCGCGCCGGCCGCTGTGTATTTAACAATCGCATCGCGAATCGTGATGCGCTCAAACGGTTTGCTCAAATCGACTGGTTTGTCTACGCCTTGGTGCGCGTAGGTGAGTTGAAGCGTGCCCACCGCCTGCATCGCTGCGTGACGAATCAAGTCTTCCGTAAACGTCATTAAGTCTTGATAGTTCCAATACGCCGCGTAGAACTCCATCATGGTGAACTCGGGGTTGTGACGAACGCTAATGCCTTCGTTGCGGAAGTTACGGTTGATCTCGAACACGCGGTCAAAGCCGCCAACGATTAAGCGTTTGAGATACAACTCTGGCGCAATGCGCAGGAACATTTCTTGATCGAGTGCGTTGTGGTGCGTCTTAAATGGCTTGGCGTTTGCGCCGCCAGGAATCGGATGCAGCATGGGCGTTTCGACTTCTAAGAATTCGTGCTGAAGCATGAAGTCGCGAATCGAAGCGACGGCTTTGGAACGCGCCATAAACCGCTTACGCGTTTCCACATCCGTCATCAAATCGATGTAACGCTGGCGGTATTTGACCTCTTGATCCGCCACACCGTGAAACTTGTCGGGCATGGGACGCAGCGCTTTGGTGAGCAAGCGCACTTGCGTCGCGTGAACCGATAACTCACCCGTTTTGGTTTTGAATAACGTGCCTGTGCAAGCCACGATATCGCCTAAATCCCAATGTTTGAAGGCATCATGCGCGTCTGCGCCCATGGAGTCACTCGTCACATAAATTTGAATATGCCCATTCGATTTGCCGAATGACGAGTCTTGCAGCGTCGCAAAGCTCGCCTTGCCCATCACGCGTTTGAGCATCATGCGACCTGCAACCGAGACTTCAATCGCCATTGGTTTTAGCGCGTCTTTTTCAATAGCATCGTACTTCTCAAAAAGCGCTTCAGCTTTGTGCTTTGGCTTGAAATCGTTAGGGAAAGCAATGCCGGTAGCGCGCAGCGCTTTGAGTTTCTCACGGCGCTCAGCAATGAGTTGGTTGGTGTCTAAAACGATGTCAGTCATAGCTTTTATAGTTAAACAGATTGCACTGCCTCAGCAGGCAAGCGCTGTAGCATGGCAAGAGAATTGGCGATGGTTTGGCGCAACTGGCGACGATCGACAATCATGTCCACCGCTCCTTTTTGCATCAAAAACTCAGCACGTTGAAAGCCTTCTGGCAACTTCACACGTACCGTGCTTTCAATCACGCGCGGGCCCGCAAAGCCAATCAGCGCTTTGGGTTCAGCGATAACGATGTCACCCAAAAAAGCAAATCCTGCGCTTACGCCGCCCATAGTTGGATCGGTTAAGACGCTGATGTAAGGTAATTTCTTCTTAGCTAGGCGCGTCAGTGCTGCATTGGTTTTTGCCATTTGCATGAGACTGAGTAAGCCTTCTTGCATTCGCGCCCCGCCCGTTGCTGTAAAGCAAATAAATGGCAACTTGTTTTTTATTGCGAACTCAACGCCGCGCACGAAGCGCTCGCCCACCACCGAGCCCATCGAGCCACCCATAAACTCAAACTCAAAACACGCGACAACAACGGGCACACCCATGACCGCGCCCGACATCACAATCAGCGCATCTTTTTCTGATGTCGCCGTTTGCGCTTCTTTCAGCCGAACAGGATATTTACGCGAATCGGTAAATTTAAGCGGGTCACCAGGAATCACGTCTGCACCAATTTCTTCTCGGCCCACGCCAGACGCACTGATTGGATCTAAAAATTGATCGAGCCGCGTTCTCGCACCGATGCGCATATGCTGCGAGCAGGTGGGGCAAACGTTTTGATTTTTCTCTAAATCAGTTTTGTAGAGCACGGCCTCGCAAGCCGTACATTTAAACCACAATCCTTCTGGCACGCTACGGCGCTCAACTGCGTCGGATGCATCGATTTTGTTACCTAAAATTTTTGACGATAGCCAAGACATGACTTATTCCTTATCAAGAGCGGCTCGAATTTCACGCAAAAATTGAGTTGCCGTAGGGACAACTTTTTCATGCGATTGATCTTCTAGCAGCTGGATAATTTTGGTTCCAATAACAACCGCGTCCGACACATTGCCAATGGCACGAGCGGTTGCCGCATCGCGAATGCCAAAGCCCACGCCAACAGGAATGCTCACGTGCGCTTTGATTTGAGGAATCGCTTGGGCCACCGCCGCCACATCCAGCGCGCCTGATCCCGTTACGCCTTTGAGCGAGACGTAGTACACGTAGCCGCTTGCAATGCGTCCAACCAGCGCCATACGCGCGGTCGTAGACGTTGGCGCGAGTAGAAAAATTAAATCCATCCCGTGTTGACGCAACGCTTGTGCAAATTGCTCGCACTCCTCGGGAGGGTAGTCCACCACCAGCACACCATCCACGCCCGCTTGGGCGCTGTCGGCAATAAACGCACCCTTACCATGGATCAAATCATATTTTTCAACGGGATTAGCGTACCCCATCAACACCACAGGTGTTTTAGTGTTGTCTTTGCGAAACTGCTTAACCATTGCAAGCACTTGCACCATACCAATGCCGAGTGCTAAAGCACGCTCACCCGCTTTTTGAATCACAGGGCCATCCGCCATAGGGTCGCTAAATGGAACACCTAACTCGATGACATCAGCGCCCGCCTCTACCATACCGTGCATCAGTGCCGGCGTGATGTTGGCGAAGGGAAACCCCGCCGTCACATACGGAATCAGCGCTTTGCGACCTTGTTTTTGCAACGCATCGAAAGTCGTTTGAATACGGCTCATAACTTATGCCCACCTTCTAATTCTGCGACGGTATTGATGTCTTTATCACCGCGCCCCGACAGACAAACAAGAATGGATTGATCGCGGCGCATGGTTTTAGCCAACTTCATGGCATGGGCGACTGCGTGACTTGACTCCAGCGCAGGAATAATGCCTTCAATGCGGCATAAATAATGAAAAGCTTGGAGTGCTTCGTCGTCCGTAATGCCCACGTATTCGGCGCGTCCAATGTCATGCAGCCACGCATGCTCGGGGCCCACGCCTGGATAATCCAAACCTGCGCTGATCGAATGCGTCTCGATGATTTGCCCATTGTTGTCTTGCAGCAAATACGTGCGATTGCCGTGGAGCACGCCAGGCGTGCCGCCAGAGATAGAGGCAGCGTGTTTGCCCGTCTCGATGCCAAGACCTGCTGCCTCCACCCCGATTAAGCGTGTGTTCTCATGCTGGATATAAGGATAAAAAATACCCATGGCGTTACTGCCGCCTCCCACGCACGCCACTACCGCATCGGGTTGCTTGCCTTTGCCCACATGCGCTAGGTGCTCAGGCATTTGCGTGAGGCATTCTTCGCCAATCACACTTTGAAAATCGCGCACCATCATCGGATAGGGATGCGGCCCCGCCACCGTACCGATGATGTAGAAAGTATTCTCAACATTCGTCACCCAATCGCGTAGTGCTTCGTTTAGCGCATCTTTTAGCGTCTTGCTGCCCGACTCCACGGGTACAACCGTTGCGCCCAAGAGCCTCATGCGGTAGACATTGGGGCTTTGGCGCTTGATGTCTTCCGACCCCATGTAGACAATGCACTCGAGGCCGTAACGTGCGCAAATGGTTGCTGTCGCCACGCCGTGCTGACCTGCGCCTGTCTCAGCAATAATGCGCGGCTTGCCCATGCGTTTGGCTAACATCGCCTGACCAATCGTGTTGTTGATCTTGTGAGCCCCTGTGTGATTTAAGTCTTCGCGCTTCAAATAAATTTGCGCACCACCCATCTCGTTACTCATCCGCGCGGCATGGTACACGGGCGAGGGACGACCGACGTAGTTGGCTAGCTCGTACTTGAATTCACGAATGAATTCTGGATCGTGTTGATATTTGGCATAGGCATCTTTGAGTTCGTTGATCGCGTGCGTCAATGTCTCCGAGACGAAGCTTCCGCCATAAGGGCCAAAATGACCTGTGTTATCGGGTTGTTGGTATGCGTACATAAAAATTAAAAAAAAGGATCAAAGGCTATCGACTAAAGCGGGCGATCGGTTTGTTTGACCGCCAGCACAAAGTCAGCTATTTTTTGTGAGTCTTTGATGCCACGTGCTCTCTCTACGCCCGAGCTGACATCTACCGCCCACGGTTTAACGAGGGCTATACCTTCGCGGACATTTGCAGGTGTCAAGCCACCACTCAAAACGAGGGGAAGTTTGACGTTTGTTGAAAGCTGTGACCAATTAAATGCATTCCAGTTGAAAGTTGTGCCGCTGCCGCCAAAAGTCGTTATATACGCATCTAATAGCAGACCTTGGGCGGATGAATATTCTGTCGCGTATTTTACGAGGTCAAAGCCATCAACAATGCGGGCGGCGCGTAGATAAGGGCGTTTGAAGGATTCGCAAAAAGCAGCGGTTTCGGCTTGGTCGTCACCATGAAATTGCAGCAGTGCCGTGGGGATTGCCTCGCAGGCCTTATGAACTCTGGCCTCCAGCTCATTCACAAAGAGTAAAACGGGTGTCACAAATGGTGGCAAACGCTGTGCCAGCTCGGCAGCGCGTTCAATCGAGACGGCTCTGGGACTTTGCGCGTACATCACAAAACCAACCGCATCCGCACCCGCAGCCACGGCAGCATCCACATCTTGCTCGCGAGTGAGTCCACAAATTTTGATTTTCGTCATATCAGTCCATAAGCAAAGAGCGGCGTGGTGGGGAGACCCCATTTTGCCTCGTAGGTGGGGCCTAAAAAGTAGAGCCCATCAGGTGAAAACGTGGGAGCTGCGACGGTTCGGCTTTTGGCATCTAAAACCGTTTTCATCCATTGGGGCGACTGCGTGCCCTGCCCCACCGCCATTAGGCAGCCCATGATATTACGAATCATGTGGTGCAAAAAGGCGTTGCCTTCAAACTCAAAACGCCAATAACGTTGCCCATGATCAGCGTGTCGCTCGCCTCGGCAAGCGATGTCAATGCGGAGCAAATTTTTAATGGGCGATAACGCTTGGCACTGCGAAGCACGGAACGAGCTGAAATCGTGCTCTCCCAGCAAATAGTTGGCGGCCAGTTGCATCGGCTCAATTGCCAGCGGACGATGTGCCCAGCCCACGCGCCTTGCATCCAAACTTGGGCGAACATGGGACTCTAAAAGCGCGTAGGCGTAACGGCGCGTCAACGCACTTGCGCGGCAATGAAATGCATTTGGCACTTCGCGCGCCCATTGCACCGCAATGTCCTTGGGCAAATGCGTATTGGTTCCGCGCACCCAAGACGATGCATCCCGCACAACAGCCGTATCAAAATGGACAACTTGCATATGCCCATGAACACCTGCATCGGTGCGTCCCGCACACAGCGTGTGAATGCGATCTTCAATCGCTGTATCCGCAAATAAATTGAGCGCGGTCTCCAGCTTATCTTGAACCGTCAGGCCATCTGCTTGGCTTTGCCAACCATGATAAGCCGTTCCCAAATAGCTGATACCGAGAGCCCAGCGCACAATCAAAACCTAGGCGAAGTCGAGCAAGTCTTAACCAAGACGTGCCAGCATTTGGTGTGCCTGTATCACCGTTTGAGGATGGGTATTTTGCTGAATAATTTCCTCAATGATCGCCCTTGCACCAACAGCATCACCAATTGATAAATACTCTTCAGCTAGCGCCAATCGAGGATCTTCCGTGTGATCTGGCGCTAGGGTTGTGGGGGTGGGTGCAGTCACCGCAGCGTTGATGGGTGTGGTAACAGGCGTGTGAATGGGCTCTGTGATGGGCTCATTAAAATTGGGCAAGTCAAGCGAGAGATTGCTCAAATCGAAATCAATCAATGCAGAGTTCGCGCTCGCGGGTGTAGTGGCAACAACAGTCTCTGCTGGCAAAGGCGGCGACAGATGCACAGCTGGCACTTCTGGCGCTTGGGGTGCATCGGGTGCTTCGGGTACTTCGGGTACATCTGGTGCTTCTGGCGACATGGCAAAAGTGTTCGAGGGCGCGTAAAAGAGTGGGTGCTCCGAATGGATATCGCGAGCCAGTTGTCGTGCTTGCGCCCAGTCATCACCCGTGCCATCGGTTAACAAGTGCAACTCTTGAGCTTCCGTATTGAAAGCATCCACATCACCGCGTTTGGCGTACACCTCTAACAACTTCATGCGAATGTCGGTTCGATTAGGTATGTCTAATTTGGCTGTTTTTAATATTTCTTCAGCTTGAACGTCGCGGTTATAAGCCAAATAAACTTCGGCTTCAGCAATCGGGTCAACACCTGCGGTGACAGGTCTCGATGGCTGCGGTGCGTACGCCAGCGCTGCATGCTCGGGTGGTTGATGGGTATCTACATCACTCGCACCAACTGGGCCAAAAATCGTATCGCCTGACTGCTGCGATGACGCGACACTTTGCGCAGAGCTTGGCGTTGCCCCGAACGCTGAAGCACGGCGGCGGCGAATGCCCAACCAACCTGCGAGCAAAATCAAAATACCCACACCGCCCGCCACAGGCAAGGTCCAAGGACTGGCGATGACTTGATCGAGTAAGGATGTCTCTACTGGAATGGCCGCTGGCCTTGCTATCGGCACAGCTGGAGCTGGAACTGGAACAGGGGCTGAGGCTGGAGTGGGGACGGGATCTGAGGCTGGAGTTGAAGCCGCGCTTGAGGCGGGGGTCAGGCGACTCAACTCGTCCATATTTTTTTTCAACTCCGTTGCACGCGCAGCGCTATCGGCAGCGGCTCGCTCTTGCGCTACGCTGTCAGCCGCTGCTGCGGCTTTGGAGTCAGCTTTTGGTTTTGCCAGCGTTAATCGGTCTGCGCTGACAGGCGCACTTTGTTTATCCGTCACAGTCGCCACAACGCGCCCTGTAGCGCTGCGATTAGCGCTATCAACCTCGCTAACTAATGCGTTATTGGATAACTTGCGCCGATATTCGTTAAAGTCACGCGCCTGAGCTAACACACTGCTCTTTGCCGCAGAAGCATCCATAGAGCGAGCAGTCTCGTCGCTGGGAAGACTTAAAACGACACCCGCTTTTAATCGATTAACATTTTTACCAACAAATGCATCGGGGTTGCTGCGCAGCATCGCAACCAGCATTTGATCAAGTGATACGCCGTCCCGCACATACACACTGGCTATTGCTGCCGCAGTATCGCCGCGTTTTATCTTGATGCTAGCGCCAGCTGGAGGATGCATCTTGGGCGCATTTTTTTCGGCGGATGCCATTTGCTCCACGGCTTTTGGCTTGACTGATTCGGTAGCCGCAGTCGGCGCGATAGAACCACTATTTACCGCTGCTTGAGTCGGTTGAGTCCGTTGTGCTAGCTGTATCGGTAATGTCGGCGCAGGTACAACCAATGCTTGCGAACTGGTGGCAGGCGGATCAAGCAGCACCGTGTAGTCTCGCACCATGCGCCCAGCGTTCCACGCGATCTCTAAAACCACATCAAGGTAAGGCGTCGTAATAGGCTGTACGCTTCGGACTTCTAAAATTGCGCGACCATCGGCTCGGCGCTTGGGTGTCACGCTTAGTTGCGCTGCCGTTTCGCTGTAATCAAGACCCGCTGACTTATACGCATCGCGGCTTGCGATACCAACCCGAATCGAATTGGCTTCCTCTGCAGATATGTCAGGGATTTCGATTTCAGCAATAAGCGGCTGATTTAAAAAAGATAAAACTGACATTCGCCCAAACGTCAAGGCCTGCGCGCCCATGACAAATGTCAAACCCAAAAAGAGAGCTAATCGATGAAGCTGGATTGGTGTTTTCATAGGCGCATTGTAGTAGTCTCTAGGTTATTCGTGAGGCCGCATTAGTCAAGCAAAATGCGCAGCATCCTACGCAGCGGCTCGGCCGCTCCCCATAGCAATTGGTCACCAATGGTGAACGCACCCACATATTCAGGCCCCATTGCCAATTTGCGAACACGTCCTACGGGAATTTGCAAGCTGCCTGCAACCACCGCAGGCGTTAAGTGCTTTTCTGTCTCTTCACGCACGTTGGGCACATAGGTCACCCAAGCGTTGTCGTTTGCAATGATGGCCTCCAAATCGGCAAGCGGTACATTTTTTTTAAGCTTAAAGGTCAGTGACTGCGAATGGCAGCGCATCGCGCCCACGCGCACGCAGGTCTCATCAATGGGGATAGGGTTAGAGCCAAAATCTGCGCCTAGCCCCAAAATTTTGTTTGTCTCCGCACCGCCCTTCCATTCTTCTAGGCTGGTGCCGTCGCCGTTATCGCGGTCAATCCAAGGAATCAAATTACCACCTAGCGGTATGCCCCTGAAATGCTCAGTCTCTGCCGCGCTGAAGGTGCGCTGTTTGTTGGTAATTTTGCGGTCAATTTCTAAGATCGCAGATTTTGGATCATCCAACAAATCTTTCACTTCCGCATACAGTGAGCCGTACTGCGTAATGAGTTCGCGCATATTGGCCGCGCCGCCGCCTGATGCGGCTTGGTAGGTATGCGCATTCATCCACTCAACCAAGCCCGCTTTAAATAAGCCGCCCACGCCCATGAGCATACAACTCACCGTGCAATTACCGCCAATGTAGTCTTTGACACCGCGAGCCAGCGCTGCATCAATCACGTTGCGATTCACGGGATCAAGCACGATCACCGCATCTTTGTGCATGCGCAGCGTTTTAGCCGCGTCAATCCAATAACCCGTCCAGCCTGCGGCGCGAAGCTTTGGATAGACCTCGGTCGTATAGTCACCGCCTTGCGCAGTGATGATGATGTCGCATTTTTTGAGCGCGGCAATATCAAAGCCGTCTAGCAATTTGGTTTGGGCTTTCGCTTGCGCGGGAGCCTTACCGCCTGCATTCGAGGTAGAAAAAAAGAGGGGCTCGATCAAATCAAAATCACCTTCAGCAATCATGCGATCAATCAAGACCGACCCGACCATGCCACGCCAACCCACCAATCCAACTACATTTCCAACTTTCATGCCGTGCATCCTATCCAATATCTGCGTTATAAAAGGCATTCATTTTAGTTGCTCCTTGCTGTATTTATTCTGACGACTTTACTCGTAACCTCTTCATGCTAGACGCACAAATCTCTTTATCCATCGACACCGCCCTTGAGCGCCTTCTGCGCTTGGCAAAACCAACCCATACCGATGCCAAGGCTGGGTTTGAAAACATTCCATTGCACGCCGCGCTAGGACGCATACTCGCGCAGGACATTATCTCGTCCATCCACGTGCCGCCGCATGACAACTCGGCCATGGATGGCTATGCATTTCATTCAAGCGTCTTGAGTGGCGGCAAGGATGGCGACGGTATGACGGAACTTGCCATTGTTGGCAAAGCCTTGGCTGGCAAGGCATGGAGCGGCGAGGCTTGGAGCGGCGAGGTAGGCAGTAAACAGTGCGTGCAAATTACCACAGGCGCAGTGATGCCAAAAGGCTGCGACACGGTTGTCCCATCCGAATTCGTCACGCTGCACGATACGCATATCCGCTTTGCAAACAAAGCCGTTGTTGCAGGCGATAACAGACGCAAAGCTGGCGAAGACTTGATGCGCGGTTCAGTGGCGCTTGCCAGCGGTAGCCAGATCACACCCGCAGCACTGGGCTTAATTGCCAGTCTAGGCATGGCACAGGTGCCTGTCCGTAAGCGTCTACGTGTCGCCTACTTTTCTACGGGTGATGAGGTCATGAGCCTTGGCGAGTCTTTGCGCGAAGGCGCAATTTACGACAGCAACCGCTTCACGGTATTTGGAATGCTCGCCCAACTAGGCGTTGATAGTGTCGATTTGGGTGTTGTTCCTGATAATCAGGATGCCCTAGAGGCCACGTTCCATAAGGCTTGCGACAGTGCCGATGCCATTATCACCAGCGGCGGCGTGAGCGTTGGAGAAGCCGATCACACCAAAACCATGATGCGACAACTAGGCGATGTTGAGTTTTGGCGTATCGCCATGCGACCAGGTCGCCCGATGGCGGTTGGAGAGTTGAATCGCGCCGACGGCTCCAAAGCTGTGCTCTTTGGCTTACCCGGCAATCCTGTCGCCGTCATGGTCACCTTCCTCGCACTCGTGCGCCCTGCACTGCTGCAAATGATGGGCGCAAAGGCACAAGCATTGCCCCTGTTGCAAGCCAAATCAAGTGTGGCGATCCGCAAAAAAGCGGGGCGGACTGAATATCAGCGCGGTATCGTCAGCACCAACGAGCGCGGCGAGTTAGTCGTTCAAACCACGGGCAACCAAGGCTCAGGCGTTTTGAGTTCAATGGTGCAGGCCAATGGTTTGATTGTGTTATCGCACGAGCAAAACGATGTCGCGGTGGGCGACATCGTGCGCGTGATGATGTTCGACGGTGCGATTTAGCGATTACGCTTTTTTTACGTAAGCGCTGCACCAGCCCTTAGCCGCCACTTGCTTGCCCGCAAAGAGTGGGCATCCGCCCGCAGCATCAGTTGCTTTGCCGGTAAAGAGCGAACAATTACTGCACAGTTGACCTGCCGCATATTTAGGGAACTTGGCTTTGTCAGTCTTCGTCGCCAGCGCCACATAACCGAGTGTTTTGGCTTGCGCGTCCGACTCGGCAACCATAGCACCCTGCGCTTGCACGACACCAGCGCTTGCCGCTAAAACACCACTGGCCAAGCCGAACTGAACCATAAATTCACGACGATTTGTCATTTTAAAAATCCTTATATTGATTGAATGATGAAAAGAAAAAAGTGAAAAAAAGAAAACTCAATTAACGCAATACTAAAACAGGAACCTTGGAGTGTGTCAGTACGTGCTGCGTCTCGCTACCTAAAAGAATACCTTTCAAGCCACGCCGCCCGTGCGACGACATCACGATTAAATGACATTTGTTTTTAGTAGCCGCTGAAATGATCGCATCGGCAACATAGTTGGAACGAACCACCACGCCCTTGGCCTTCAAGCCTTTGCGGGTCGCCATTTGCTTGACGGCATCCACCGATGCTTGCGCTTCATCCGACCATTGCTTCTCAATGCGCTCGACATCTTCATTGGGTAACACATACCCACCATCAAAGTAACTGGACATATAGCGTCCCACAACAGTCACGATCACAATTTCCGCATTCAAGCTCTCCGCTAATGCCAATCCATTACCGACCGCTTTTTTAGAAAGCGCTGTGCCATCGGTGGCAATTAAGATTTTTTTATACATGATGTGCTCCCTTAAAGGTTAAAAAACCAACGACCAAACAGCCGACAACCGAACGATAAATCAGCATGAAGCGCATCACTTTGATATAGGTCAAACATCGTGCAAGCAGATATCACTACGATGTGTGCATGAAGCCCTTGGATGCGCCATTTACTTTACTCGACACGCCCGCGCAGTGGTGTTCGTTCTCGCATAAAGCGAAAAATAAATCTGAACCCATCGGCACCTGGGAGTCCTCCATCGTGATTGACGGTATGCACTGCACCGCTTGCGCGATGAATGTTGAGCGCGCACTGCAACAATCATCAGGCGTGATTCGCGCGGACATCAATGCAGCTAGCCATCGTGGGCGCGTCGTGTGGCGCGAGGATGCAACCCTGCCCTCCAAGTGGATGCAGGCTATTGTGGACGCGGGTTATAGCGTGAGACCCGCGCAAGATGCCGAGCAGTTAGCGCAGCGCAGACGCGAATCTCGCCTTGCGCTGTGGCGTTGGTTAGTCGCAGGGTTTTGCATGATGCAAGTCATGATGTACGCCTACCCCGAATATGTAGCGCGGCCTGGTGAGATGAGCGATGAAGCGCGGCATCTGATGCGCTGGGCATCGTGGGTGATTACGCTGCCTGTGATGCTGTTTTCATGTCGTCCATTTTTTGCCAGTGCTTGGCAAGACTTAAAACACAGAAGAATCAGCATGGACTTGCCCGTTGCGCTTGGCATGGCCATTACTTTTGTGGTGAGTACGCTGGGCACGTTTGAGCCTGCCAGCCAATGGGGACGCGAGGTGTATTTTGACTCGCTCACCATGTTTGTTTTTTTTCTGCTAACGGGTCGGTGGCTGGAGCTTCTCTTGAGAGATCGCACAGCGGGCGCATTAGAGGCACTCATCAACCGAATGCCCGAGAGTGCGCTTCGGCAGTTGCCATCGGGCGAATTTGAGCGCGTGCTGTTGCGTCAGCTGGCTGCGGGCGATACCGTTCGCGTCGCAGTCGGCGAAGCCTTCCCAGCGGATGGCATGGTTTTAAATGGCACAACACACGCCGATGAGGCGCTGCTGACGGGCGAGTCCAGACCCATCCAAAAAAACGCGGGGGACGCTGTGATCGCGGGCAGTCACAACTTAGATGCCAGTGTTTTGATCCGAATAGAGAAAATCGGAGAAGCCACCCGTTTTGCGCAAATCGTGCGTTTGATGGAGCAAGCTTCGTTAGAGAAACCACAGTTGGCGCAATTAGCCGATCGACTGGCGAAACCTTTCTTGCTTAGCATCTTAGTCGTCGCGGGGCTAGTCGTTGCGCTGGGTTGGTCGCACAGCCCAAGCCACGCTTTCATGACAGCCGTAGCGGTGCTGATTGTGACTTGCCCTTGCGCACTCTCGCTGGCAACGCCTGTTGCCATGCTTGCCTCAGCAGGCGCATTGGCAAAGCGTGGCGTTTTAGTTAGACGCTTGCAAGCGCTGGAGACCTTATCAAAAATTGACACCATTATTTTTGATAAGACGGGCACCTTAACCAAAGACGGATTGAAACTGTCAAACATCAAAACCCGCGAGGGCATCCAAGAGCACACGGCGTATCAACTGGCGGGATTGCTGGCTGCCGATTCGCTGCATCCCGTCTCTCAAGCCATCGTGGCACACAACAAAAGTTGGGATGCCCCCCGCACGATTGGCGGCGCTAGCGCCAAAACCGAGCAAGCTGGCAATGGCGTGACGGCGCAAATTGATGGTCACGTCTATCGCTTTGGATCAGCCCAATTTTGTGCGGTGACGCCCCTTCAAACAACGGCGGTGCAAGCACATTTGTCGGATGCCACGGGTTGGTTGGCTTCGTTTGAATTTCAAGAACGAATCAGGCCCGATGCCGCGCAAACCCTGCTGCGTTTGCAAGCTGAACATCTATCGGTGCAACTGCTCTCGGGCGACTCGCAGCTAGCAACCCAGCATTTAGCAAATCAGTTGCACATTGCAAACTACCAAGGTCTTTGCACGCCCGATATCAAATTAGCCAAGCTCCAAAGCTTGCAAAAGCAAGGGCACAGCGTCGCCATGGTTGGTGATGGTCTCAACGATGGCCCCGTGCTGGCAGGCGCCGATGTCTCGTTTGCGTTTGGCCGCGCCGTGCCGTTGACCCAATCTAAATCTGATTTTTTAGTGCTTGGAGAAAACTTAGAACATATCGCAATCACCGTGCGGCAAGCCAAACGCACCATGCAAATTGTGAAACAAAATCTCGTATGGGCGCTGCTCTACAACGTCATTGCCGTACCGTTTGCCGTCATGGGGTTATTGCCCGCATGGCTTGCAGGCATTGGCATGGCGAGCAGCTCGCTCTTAGTCGTTGCGAACGCCATGCGGCTACGCCATACTCAGTAAATATCCAACCCACGCGCATTGTTATGGACATCCTCTATCTTCTCGTTCCGCTCTCAGTCATATTGGTTTTTTTAATCTTGGCTGGACTGTGGTGGGCGGTTGATCGTGGTCAATTTGAAGACTTAGAGGGCGAAGGCGAGCGAATTTTGCAGAAAGATTTTTAGCTATTCACGCTAACTATCGCGCCAGTTTTTGATCTTTATCAAAACAAGAACGAAGGCGTTTTCATAGCATTCGTGCATGACTACGCATTTATCCCTTTCAATTGATCAGCCGCTCCCGCATCGCAAAGTGTTGCGTGAATGGTTGTTGCCTTTTTCGCACCGAAGCATCGCGCGCGCCGTCGCGCTTTTGACCATCGATTACGTCCTTTTAATGGCAGCGCTAACCTCGACGGTGCTGCTGCAACAGCTATGGGCTAAGTTGCTGGCGGGCATGGCTGCTGGGTTTGTTATCGGACGGCTATTCATTATTGGGCACGATGCCTGCCATCAAAGCCTCACGCCCAATCGCAAGCTCAATCCGTGGCTTGGACGACTGGCATTTTTACCCTCGATCACGCCCTATAGCCTTTGGGAAGTTGGACACAACGTTGTGCATCACGGTTACACCAATTTAAAAAATGTGGACTTTGTCTGGGCGCCGTTGTCAAAGGAGGAGTACGCCGCGTTAGGTCGCTTCAAGCGGCTCATGTACCGCATCTACCGTAGCGGCTGGGCACCAGGACTTTATTACCTGATCGAGATGTGGTGGAAGCGAATGTTTTTTCCAAACAAGGCTCAGATGCCAACGCGTCGCCCTATTTTTTTTCAAGACAGTTTATTAGCGGCTGCGTTTGGCGTTGCATGGATTGGCACGATGGTTTGGGCGGCTTATGCCGCAGACCAATCGGTGCTGCTGACGCTTTTGTTTGGCGTAGTTGTTCCCTTTCTCTTTTGGGTCTCGATGATTGGCTTTGTGGTGTACGTCCATCACACACATACCCAAGTGGTTTGGCACGATGACAAACTTGCGTGGGCAAAAGCGCAGCCCTTTGTCTCTACCACGGTGCATTTAACCTTCCCTCTCAAGATGGGTGCGCTTATGCACAACATCATGGAGCACACGGCGCATCACGTGGATATGGGTGTGCCGCTTTATCACCTCAAGCAAGCGCAGGCTAAGCTGGAAGCCATGCTGCCCAAGCGAATTGTGATTCAACCGTTTTCGCTTGCTTGGTATGCGCGTACTGCAAAGAGCTGCAAGCTCTACGACTTCAAACAGCAGCGCTGGACGAAATTCTAAACAGAGGTTGATCTACATCAATACCCGAGCCTTGCCGAATCGAGACACTTTGCAGGACTCTTTTTGAAAGTTCAAACACATGAAACAATCTGCGCTTCAAACTACCGCTGGGACATTTAACGATACCGTTGTGAGGCAGTTCTCCATCATGGCCGTGATCTGGGGAGCTGTCGGGATGCTCGTCGGTGTCATCATTGCCGCCCAGCTCACTTGGCCTGAACTCAACCTAGGCATTCCGTGGCTCAGCTATGGCAGGCTAAGACCGCTGCACACGAACGCGGTGATTTTTGCGTTCGGCGGTTGCACACTGTTTGCAACGAGCTACTACGTCGTACAGCGAACCTGTCAGACCCGCTTGTTTGGCGACAAGCTGGCAAGCCTCACGTTTTGGGGTTGGCAACTCATCATCTTGTCCGCCGTGGTTTCGCTACCAATGGGCTACACCAGCGGCAAAGAATACGCCGAGTTGGAGTGGCCCATCGACATTTTGATTGCGATTGTCTGGGTGTCCTACGCCATTGTTTTTTTTGGCACGCTTGCCAAGCGAACCGTCCGCCACATCTACGTTGCGAATTGGTTTTTTGGCGCGTTTATTTTGACGGTGGCGATGCTGCATATCGTCAACAGCGCGGCCATTCCCGCAGGTTGGATGAAGTCTTACTCTGCATACGCTGGCGTGCAAGACGCGATGATTCAGTGGTGGTATGGACACAACGCGGTAGGCTTCTTTTTAACCGCAGGCTTTTTGGGCATCATGTACTACTTCATCCCCAAGCAAGCCGAGCGCCCTGTGTATAGCTACCGCTTATCCATCGTTCACTTTTGGGCGTTGATCTTTACGTATATGTGGGCGGGGCCGCACCATCTGCACTACACCGCCTTGCCCGATTGGACACAGTCTTTGGGAATGGTGTTCTCGCTCATCTTGCTTGCACCTAGCTGGGGCGGCATGATTAACGGGGTTATGACGCTGTCGGGCGCATGGCACAAGCTGCGCGACGATCCTATCTTGCGCTTTTTAATCGTCTCGTTGTCGTTTTATGGCATGAGTACGTTTGAAGGTCCGATGATGTCCATCAAAACCGTCAATGCACTGAGCCACTACACCGATTGGACGGTCGGTCATGTTCACTCAGGTGCGCTGGGCTGGGTTGGTTTGGTCTCTATGGGATCGCTCTACTATTTGATTCCGCGTTTGTTTGGACAGAAAAAAATGTACAGCATTCCCGCCATCGAACTTCATTTTTGGCTGGCAACGGTTGGCATTGTGATCTACATCGCTGCCATGTGGATCGCTGGTGTGATGCAAGGCTTGATGTGGCGTGCCATCAACACCGACGGCACGCTCACCTATACCTTTGTGGAGTCGGTCAAAGCCACCTTCCCTTATTACGTGCTGCGGCTCTTGGGTGGACTGCTCTACCTTGGCGGAATGTTAATCATGGTGTGGAACGTCTTGAAGACGGCAACCGCAATGCCTGCGGTTGATACAGCCATCCCAGCAACTCAGGCTCATGCTTAAAGGAGCGCACTTTATGTCTAACGTTACAAACAATTCTGGTGCATCTGGTTTTACACACGAAAAAATTGAAACCAATAGCTTTTTAATGGTCGTCCTGATTTTGCTGGTCGTTGTGATTGGTGGTTTGGTTGAAATCGTGCCGCTCTTTTTTCAAAAAAGCACAACCGCTCCTGTGACTGGTTTGCAGCCGCTATCGGCACTTCAATTGGCGGGGCGCGATGTCTATGTGCGCGAAGGCTGCTACGGTTGTCACTCGCAAATGATTCGCCCGTTCAGGGCGGAAACGCTGCGCTACGGGCACTACTCCGTGGCTGGTGAATTTGTCTACGACCATCCATTCCAATGGGGTAGCAAACGCACGGGACCCGATTTACACCGCGTTGGCGGACGCTATAGCGATGAGTGGCATCGCACGCACTTGACCAATCCACGCGATGTCGTGCCCGAGTCGAATATGCCCGCGTATCCGTGGCTGGCTCAAACCAAAGTGGATGCAGCCGCCATGCCTGCGCACATGAAAGCACTGCGCACGGCAGGCGTGCCCTACTCCGACGAAGACATTGGCAAGGCATCCGCCGATGTGCTGAACAAAACCGAACTTGACGCGCTTGTTGCTTACTTACAAGTGCTGGGCACATCCGTGAAATAGCAGGGAGATTTGAAATGAATGCATGGTTTGATGTTAATTTTTGGCGCTCAGCAACCACGGTTGTTAGCCTCGTTGTTTTCCTTGGCATTTTGCTCTGGGCTTATGCGCCCAAACACAAAGCGGAATTTGAAGAAGCCGCCTTGCTGCCCTTTCAAAACGACAAGGAGCCATCATGAGTGATTTCAACAACTATTTTTGGTCGATTTTTATTAGCGTAGTCACCATTGGCAGCGTGGTTGCTTGTCTTTTATTGCTCTACATTGCGGGCAAAACAACGACGAGTCCAAACGCCGATAACACAACGGGACACGTGTGGGATGGTGATCTGCGTGAGATGAATAATCCACTGCCACGCTGGTGGATGTGGTTGTTTGTGTTGACCGCTATTTTTGGCCTGCTCTATCTAGCGCTTTATCCAGGGCTGGGGACTTTCAAAGGCACGTTGGGCTGGACATCGGTAGAAGAACATACCGCAGAAGTGTCTGCGGGTGAAAAAGAAATTGCGCCTTTGTATGCCCGCTTTAGCAGCATGAGTACAGAGGCCGTCAGCAAAGACCATGCAGCTATGGCAATTGGCGAGCGGTTATTTATGAACAACTGCGCCCAGTGTCATGGCTCGGACGCACGCGGCGGTAAAGGCTTTCCCAATTTAACGGACAACGATTGGCTGTACGGTGGGTCGCCCGAGACCATCAAAGAGACGCTGCAAAAAGGGCGCAATGGCATGATGCCGCCTTTGGCTGCGGCAGTGGGATCGGAGGATGATGTTAAAAATGTTGCCAACTATGTGCTCAGCTTATCGGGCGCAAAACATGACGCTGTGAGAGCGCAAGCGGGGCAAGCCAAGTTTGCACTGTGCGCAGCTTGTCATGGTGCGCAAGGCAAGGGCAACCCAGCTGTGGGGGCGCCTAATCTGACCGATCAAGTTTGGCTACACGGCGCAGGCGAAGCGGCCATTGTGAGCATGATTAACAACGGCAAAAATAACCAAATGCCCGCGCAAGAAGGCAAGTTCACGGCCGATCAACTACACGTGCTTACCGCCTACGTATGGGGCTTATCGAATAGTCACGATAAGTAACGAAGCAAGGCATGACCGCACAAGACAAGCTGGGGGCGATTGAGGTCGTCTCCCTCTACGCATCAGAGGCAAAAATTTATCCGCGCACGGTGCGCGGCTTCTTTAGCAATTGGCGCTGGGCGTTGGTCTTTTTAACGCAGCTCATCTTTTATGGACTGCCGTGGCTGGAGTGGGGATCGCGCCAAGCCGTGGTGTTCGACTTGGGAGCGCGTCGCTTTTTTATTTTTAATTTGGTCTTGTATCCGCAAGACTTTATTTATCTGACGGGCATCTTGGTGATATCCGCCCTCTCGCTCTTCTTGTTTACCGCAGTCGCTGGTCGCTTGTGGTGCGGCTATGCGTGCCCGCAAACGGTCTATACCGAAATCTTTTTATGGGTTGAGCGAAAAATTGAAGGCGACCGAACCGCAAGGTCCAAACTAGATCACAGCGAAATGTCGCTAGAAAAATTAGTCAAAAAATGGTTTAAACACCTGATCTGGATTGGCATTGGCCTGTGGACAGGGTTTACCTTCGTGGGTTATTTCACGCCTATCCGAAGTTTGGCGCTCGAGTTTTTCACCACCAACATGGGCTCATGGGAAGTGTTTTGGGTGTTCTTCTATGGCTTTGCGACCTACGGCAATGCAGGCTTTATGCGTGAGCAGGTATGCAAATATATGTGTCCCTATGCGCGGTTTCAAAGCGCCATGTTTGATAAAGACACACTCATCGTCACTTACGATCAAGCTCGCGGCGAGCCTCGCGGCGCGAGACATAAATCTGTTGACGCAACGACCCTGCAATTGGGTGCGTGCGTAGACTGCACACTGTGCGTGCAAGTGTGCCCCACAGGCATTGACATCCGCAAGGGCTTGCAATACGAGTGTATTGGCTGCGGCGCGTGCGCTGACGTTTGCGACACCGTGATGGACAAAATGGGATACGCCAAAGGATTGGTCAAGTACTCCACGCAGCACGCCATGTCGGAAGGTTTGAGTAAGCGGCAAATTTTGCAACGCGTGATGCGCCCGCGCGTGCTCGTCTACACCTTGATTTTGGTAACGATTAGTTTTGCCCTTATGACCAGTTTGGCTTTGCGCAAAAACTACAAAGTCGATGTGGTGCGTGATCGTGGCTCGCTAGCCAGACTGGTAGAAGATGGACAGATTGAAAACGTCTTCCGATTGCAATTTATGAACGCCTCTGAATCCGCCCAGCGCTACACCGTTAGTGTGAGCGGTTTGCAAGGCATTCGCCTGGCATCAAATGCACAGATCACGGTTGATCCAACCGAGTCGCGCTGGGTTGCACTGCGCGTTGTTGCCCCGCAAGAGTCGGCTGCGCCTGGCTCGCATTCCATCTATTTTGATATTGCGCTTTTAGATGCTCAGCAGCACTTAGTTGAAAAAGCCGTTTTTATTATTCCGCGCTAACTTAATTCCACGCTAAACACAAGGAGACAAAAAAATGAATCTTAAAAACCCTCGCTGGTGGCAATTTGGGCATGTATGGCTGGTCATTGCAGGTCCGCTTTGTGTTGTTGTTGCAAGCTTTGTCACTTTTTATTTGGCTTGGTCGCACCCCGATCCTGTGTTGTCGCAGGACTACTACCTGCAAGGACTCAATATCAATCAAACACCAGCCATGCAAGCCCGCAACCATGCGGCAACACAAAAGTAGTGCGCGATGTGGTCTAAAAAATTCATCCTCCCTGTTCTCTGGCCTGCGTTTTTAGTAGCCAGCCTATTAGAAATGTTTGTCTTTATGCTGTTCGACCCCCATGATGCCAACTGGCTGGGGCAGCCTAGCCAGCTATCGCGGCAAGGTATTTATAGCGTTAGCTTTTTTGTTTTTTGGGGGCTGGGCGCACTAGCCAGTGCGCTGTCGATATTTTTGTTACGAAAAAATATCGATGATTAAATCGCGCAGATCTCTGGGTTGGCGACCAATGTAAGCGCGTCGGGCTTGATAATTTTGATGGCACGCTGCTGCACCTCAAGAATGCCGTCCTCCACAAACTTGGAGAATGTGCGGCTCACGGTCTCTAATTTAAGCCCTAAATAATTCCCGATTTCCTCTCGCGTCATGCGCAGCACCATCTCGGATTGGGAATAACCTCTGACCTTGAGGCGACCAATTAAGTTCAGCAAAAAAGCCGCTAGACGCTCGTTGGCTTGCATACTGCCCAGCAGCAACATCACGCCGTTTTCGCGCACAATTTCTCGGCTCATAATTTTGTGTACATGATGCTGTAGCGAAGGTATTTCACGCGCTAGCTCTTCAATGCTACGGTATGGCAGCAGACAGACTTCGGAGTTTTCAAGCGCAATCGCATTACAAGTAAAGTGATCATTCACGATACCGTCAAGTCCCATGATCTCGCCTGCCATTTGAAACCCAGTGATTTGCTCACGCCCATCTTCGGTCATCAAATTGGTTTTAAAAAATCCACTGCGAATTGCATACAAAGACTCAAACTTTTCCCCGTTGCGAAACAAGGTTTGGCCACGCACAACTTTGCGGCGCTGCGACACCAATTGCTCAACACGCTGGAAATCTTTTTCGGAGAGCCCAATAGGGAGGCACAGTTCACGCAAATTGCAGTTTGAGCAAGCAACCTTAAAAGTTTCGGTTTTCATACGCTCAATTCTACGCCCTGATCTCTGACGCACGACTGTCAATTGATCTATATCAAAGCAGCACCGCCCAAGCTGCGGCACAGTGCAAGGCTGTTGAGAGAGTCACACCATGCAAACCATCACGCCAACGCTTATTCAAACATTTGACATCGCAGGGCCGCGTTACACGTCTTATCCAACAGCTGATCGCTTTGTCGAAGCCTTTGGCATGGAAGACTTTGTTCTCGCACTTCAGCAGCGCAAAGCTGGTATCGGCCGCACCGCCGCGCCTTTGTCACTCTACGTTCATATTCCATTTTGTGACTCGCTGTGCTATTACTGCGCTTGCAACAAAATTGTGACCAAGCACCATGAACGCGCTGCGCAGTATTTGCAATATCTTGAGCGCGAAATAGATATCACCATCGACTACTTGGGGGCTGGCAAAACGGTCAGCCAACTGCATTTGGGGGGCGGCACGCCCACGTTCTTGAGCGACGATGAGCTTGAGCGCCTCATGCGCATGATTCGGCAAAACTTTCAGCTCAGTGCGCAAGGTGAATACGCCATTGAAATCGACCCACGCACCATCGATGAAGCGCGGCTTCAGACGTTAGCCAATCTGGGCTTTAATCGCCTTAGCTTTGGCGTGCAAGATTTCAACCCGCAGGTTCAAAAAGCGGTGCATCGTATGCAGCCTTTTGAGCAGGTCAAAGCACTCATGCTGAAGGCTGGGCAAATCGGTTTTCAATCGCAAAATGTAGACCTCATTTATGGTTTGCCGATGCAAAGCAGCGCCTCGTTTGCCCGAACCTTAGAGCAAGTCATCGAACTGCGTCCTGACCGTATTGCGCTGTATGCCTACGCACACTTGCCTGAGCGTTTTAAAGCGCAGCGCCGCATCAACGCAAACCTGTTACCCGACGCTGCCACCAAAATTGCCATGCACAGTCAGTCGATTGCGCGGCTCATGGAAGCTGGCTATGACTACATTGGCATGGATCACTTCGCACTGCAAAGCGACAGCCTTGCGATTGCCAAACGCCAAGGGCTGCTGCAGCGCAATTTTCAAGGTTACAGCACGCAATCCGATTGCGATATGTTGAGCTTTGGCGTGTCCGCCATTGGAAAAATCGGCAGCACTTATAGCCAAAATGCGAAGACCTTAGATGAGTACTACGATGCGCTTGATCATGGGCATCTGCCCATTGCGCGTGGCTTGTCGCTCACGCACGATGATGTGGTGCGCCGCGCAGTCATCATGGCCATCATGTGCCAAGGACGCGTCGATTACGAGTCCATCGAGCTGGCTTACTTGATTCAATTTAATAGCTACTTTGCCAAAGAAGTGGCGCAACTCAAAGCTTTAGAGACAAGCGGCATGATTGAGCTCACGCACGCCAGTATGCAGGTCACTGAGTTGGGTTGGTTTTTTGTGCGCGGAATTGCTATGGTCTTTGATAAATACCTGCAAGCAGATCGAGCCCGCGCTCAATTTTCAAAAATTATTTAACCATGCAAAGCACGCTAGTCGCCACCGCTTTGTTAATGGGCATTGCAGGCGGTCCGCACTGCGTTGCCATGTGCGGCGCGGCTTGCGGCGGGATGAGCCGTGGCAAACCTAGTGCGGTCATGCTGTTTCATTTAGGCAGATTGGTGGGCTATGCGGTGCTGGGGTTCATCGCGGCATCATCGGTTCAAAGTATCGGTTGGCTCAGCATTCAAACGCGTGCGCTTCGTCCTGTGTGGTCGATGCTGCACCTTGCCGCCATTGCGCTGGGGCTTGTGCTTTTGCTAACGGCTAAGCAGCCCGCATTTTTTGATGCGGGCGCAAAACGTTTATGGCGACGCATTGGGGCGAGTCATCCGCTCACGCCTTTGGGCATGGGAGCGGCGTGGGCTTTCATGCCCTGCGGCTTGCTCTACTCAGCGGTACTGGTTGCGGGTCTGAGCGCACAAGCCGTGCAAGGCGCTTATGTAATGCTGGCTTTTGCCCTTGGAAGTAGCTTGTCGCTACTGATCGGGCCGTGGCTGTGGCTGCGCTTAAAGAGCAACGTCGCAACAGGCCAGTGGGGCATTCGGCTCGCAGGTTTGGTGCTGGCAGTAACGTCCGCGTGGGGCTTATGGATGGGACTCATGCACAACGCCGCGCCTTGGTGCGTGTAGCATTTTCCAAGACGCAAACGCGGTCAATACCGCGCAGCCGCTCTTACAACTCTATTCAATAAGCCACCGTCGTTATCCGTCTAGCTCATCAAAAGCAACGGTGCAACATCCGCTAGGAATTGACGGTTCGTCACTATCGGTGTGCCTTTGTGTTCCCCCAAGATATTGAGGTGTTTGATATTGCCACTGACGAGGTAATTTGCGCCTATTGTTTCCACCAGTTCCAAAAACATATTGTCTTTTGGATCGGCGCATCGTGTCACGGATTTTGTAATGCTGACTTGTTTAGCTTGCTTGAAATACCGCTCCACAAATTCGACTCTCGTTTGCGGTGCGTCCGTCAAAAAATATCGATCCATAAATGGCCTATTGATAACGACCTCCAGCTCGTGGGACGTTGCATCCGAACGGTACAAGTCACAATGCGTGAGTGTGTACAAATACAACGCACCAGAAATTGAATTTGGATTGATCGCCGCGCTAATGATGGTGTTGGTGTCCAGGACCACCTTGTTACGGGCGGAGTTCATGCACGAGGTCGTTCATCTGTTCGTCCGTTAAGGCGCTGGCCTCTGGCGTGATATGACGCATCCGTTCTTTATTCCAGTTTTCCTGTTCGGCGGCGTGACGCATCCGCAGCAGCTCTTCGCCCTCCTTGTAAGCGAATAGCATAAGTGTAGGACGGCCATACTGGGTAATCGTGACGGGAGTACCGCCTTTGGCAATATCCACGACCGCGCCGAAGCGGGTTTGAACTGTACCTGAGGTTACGGTTTGCATAGTCATTCTTTCTAAAATTAGATTGCGCCCATCTTATGCTTTTTAGGCATCTTGTTAAACATTTGTGCTTTATTGTTTTCCCACAGCTTCACCGCACTGTGCGCGATGCTGCAATGCGTGCTCCATCACCACGAGTGCCAGCATGGCCTCCAGTATGGGCGTAGCGCGGATGCCTACGCAGGGGTCATGCCGGCCTTTGGTAACAACCTCGACCGCGTTGCCTTGCGTATCAATTGATTGCTTGGGTGACAAGATCGAGCTAGTTGGCTTGATGGCCACACTCACCTCTAAATCTTGTCCTGTGCTGATACCGCCTAAAACGCCGCCTGCGTTATTGGTTTTGAAATGCGGCTTGCCGTCCTTCATCTCAATTTCATCGCCATGCGTTGTTCCGCGCTGCGCCACAGCGGCAAAGCCTGCGCCAATTTCAACGCCTTTTACCGCATTCACGCCCATCATGGCGTAGGCGATATCGGCATCTAACTTATCAAACAGGGGCTGACCTAATCCGACGGGCATACGGCTCGCCACCACACGCAGCCGCGCACCGCAAGAGTCCCCTGCCTTGCGCAGCCCGTCCATCAAGGCTTCCAAGGCAGACACGTCGGCAGCGGGCGCGTAGAAAGGGTTAGCGGACACGTGCTCCCACGATTCAAATGGAATGTGTACATCACCCAGTTGCGTCATGCAGCCTTTGAATGTGGTGCCGTATTTTTCAAAGAGCCACTTCTTTGCCACCGCGCCAGCCGCCACCATTGGCGCAGTCAAGCGTGCGGACGAGCGACCACCGCCGCGTGGATCGCGTAGTCCGTATTTATTGAAGTAGGTGAAGTCGGCATGACCTGGGCGAAAGCTTTGCAAAATATTGCCGTAATCTTTGCTGCGCTGATCGGTGTTGTAAATCAAAAGCGCAATCGGCGTGCCCGTGGTTTTGCCCTCGTACACGCCCGACAAAATCTGTACTTGATCGGGCTCATTGCGCTGCGTCACGTACTTGCTAGTCCCAGGACGGCGGCGATCTAGGTCGCCTTGAATATCGGCCTCGCACAAAGCCATTCCAGGCGGGCAACCATCAATGACGCAGCCAATGGCCGGGCCGTGCGATTCACCAAAATTTGTAACGGCAAATAGATTGCCAAAAGTGTTTCCAGACATAGGGTGATTCTACAAAGCCCAATGCGACAATAGGCTTGTGAACGCCATCAAAGAACTCCCCGACGAACTGATTAGCCAAATTGCTGCTGGCGAAGTGATTGAGCGCCCTGCTTCCGTGGTGCGTGAGCTGATTGATAACGCGCTCGACGCGGGTGCGACGCAGATCACGCTGCGGCTGCTAGCGGGCGGTGTGCGCTCTATCGTTGTGGAGGACAACGGCACGGGCATTCCTCGCGCGCAGCTGACGCTAGCCTTGAAGCGCCACGCCACTAGCAAAATTGCCTCGCTCACCGATCTTGAGTCGCTAAACACCATGGGCTTTCGCGGCGAGGCGTTGGCGGCGGTGTCCAGCGTATCGGATATGTCAATCACCAGTCAAACGGCAGATCAGCCCCATGCCTGGCGCATCGATGCCCGCACGGGCGAGGTGTCGCCTGCGGCGCGTAGCACCGGCACAACGATTGACGTGCGCGAGCTATTTTTTAGCACCCCTGCTCGCCGTAAATTTTTAAAGACCGATGCAACCGAGCTAGCGCACTGCGTCGAGGCAGCGCGTCGCCATGCGCTCGCCCGCCCCGATGTGGCGTTTGCCATTTGGTCGGACGGCAAGCTGCACGATCAGTGGTTGGTGACAACGCATCCGCTGGCGCGTATGGCGCAAGTTTTGGGGGATGAGTTAGCGGTTAAATGTTTGGCGCTCAATCACACCGTGGGCACCGCCAGCATGACAGGATTTATCGGCACGCCAGACGTAGCAAGGGCTCGCGCGGATCAGCAGTATTGCTATGTGAATGGTCGTTTTGTGCGCGACAAGGTCATTGGGCACGCCGTGCGACAAGCATTTTCGGATGTGCTGCATGGTGCGCGTCAGCCCGTGTATGTGCTGTTTGTCACCATCGATCCTGCACGGGTGGATGTCAACGTGCATCCAACAAAAATTGAAGTCAGATTCCGCGATAGCCGCGATGTGCATAGCGTGGCCTATCACGCGGTACAAAACGCACTCGCCGCGCCGCGCAGTGGAGCTGAATCGCCCGCCGTTCGTCCTGAGCTGGCCACAGGGGTGAGTGCAAATTTAGGCTTCGACAGGCTCAGCCCGAACGGAGAGGGGCTCAGTCCGAGCGGATTTTCAAGCCAGACCTATCGTCCCGATTATTCGCAGCAAGGTCGCTTGCACATCAACGAAGCGGCTGCGCTGTGGCCGCCCGCGCCCATGCAGCCTTCGTCCTTGCAGCCTTCGTCCTTGCCATTGGCGACATTGGCGACAAACGATGAGATGCTGGAGAGTTGGACTTTGGGCCGGGCCATTGCGCAGCTTCAAGGGATTTATGTGCTGGCAGAAAACGCGCAAGGTTTGGTGATTGTGGATATGCACGCGGCGCACGAGCGCATTGTGTACGAGTCGCTCAAAAATCAATTAGAAGGCCCTGCAAGCCAGCGCATTGCGTCGCAGCCGCTGCTTGTGCCCGCCACGTTTGCCGCTACGCCAGAGGAAGTAGCGTGTGCGGAGGCACACGCGCAAACCCTTGTCCAGCTTGGGCTAGAGGTCAGCGCCTTCTCGCCCAAGACGCTCGCTGTGCGTGCTGTTCCGGCATCGTTATTGAATGGCGATGCGGTGGCGCTCGCTCGCACCGTGCTAGCTAACCTCGCTGAGTTTGACAACGCTGATTCGGCCCAGGCGCTGGTCGCACAAGCACGTAACGCGCTTTTGTCCAGCATGGCGTGCCACGGTGCGGTGCGTGCCAATCGCAAGCTCAATCTGGACGAAATGAACGCCCTACTTCGGCAAATGGAAGTCACCGAGCGCAGCGACCAGTGCAATCACGGTCGCCCCACTTGGCGGCAAATATCGATCAAAGAATTGGACGCACTCTTTATGCGGGGGCGTTAATCGTTGTGCAGCCATCTCGCCCATCATTAGCAGCGGCCAAGCCTATTCGGTGCATTGCGGGCCCTACCGCTAGTGGCAAAAGCCGCCTTGCACTCGATTACGCCGCGCACCAAGCTGCACGGGGCTTAGCGGTTGAGCTCATTTGCGTGGACTCCGCCACCATCTACCGTGGCATGGACATTGGCACAGCCAAACCTAGCGCACAAGAGCAAGCCATTTGTCCGCATCATTTGCTGGATATTCGCGAGCCAAGTCAAAGTTACAACGCAGGCGCATTCGCAAGGGACGCGGCGCGGTTGATTGGCGAGATTCGCGCACGCGCAGCCGAGCCGGTACTCGTTGGCGGCACGATGCTGTACTTCAAAGCGCTGATGGATGGCATCGACGAGCTGCCAACCGCCGACCTAGCCATCCGCGCCGAGATTGAACAAGAAGCACAAAGCCTTGGCTGGCAAGCGCTGCACGCCAATTTAGCTTTAATCGATCCGCTCACAGCCGCACGGCTCTCCCCCAACGACAGCCAACGCATTAGCCGTGCGCTAGAGGTTTACCGCGCAACGGGCAAGCCACTCTCTGGCTATTTCAAAACAGAGGCAAGCCCGCAAGCCACGTCCGACTTGACCTTCCAGCTCATTGCGCTTGAACCCCAATCGCGGCAAGGCTTACACGAACGCATTGCTGCGCGGTTTGATGCCATGCTGGCTAGCGGCTTGGTGGACGAAGTAAGAGCACTTCACAAGCGGGGTGATTTAAACGCCGATTTACCCGCCATGCGCTGCGTGGGCTACCGCCAAGTGTGGGCGTTTTTAGATGGCGCTTGCAGCGAGTCTGAGATGCGCGAGCGCGGCATCGCTGCAACACGCCAATTGGCAAAGCGCCAGCTGACGTGGCTTCGCGGCTGGGCGGGGAAAATCTCTATGCCTTTAGAAACGGCTACGCTAGAGACACTTATAACGTTAGCAAAACACCGTTGATATCTTTGACTAAAGGCTCAATTTGGGAGTTATTGGCTTGCGTATCTTGATCGTAGATTCGATATTTTTTCTGCTGCAGCTTACTCAATGGTTGACCTATGTGATTGATGATTGTTGCCAATGTGTTTCCATCTTTAACATTCAAAACTTCGCCACCTTGTCCTGATGTGAACACCTCAGGATGCTGGTGTTTCATTGCTTTTGCTAACTCTTCAATTTCATGAACATGGGATTTGAATGCTTGCGCAGCATCGGCCAAATTAGAGCGTGATTTGTTTTGGACAAATCGATGAACCAGTGGCAACGATAAACCCGCATCCCGTGCGTTGGTACTAAACATTAAGAACACATCATCATTGAGTTCGTTATCGCCTAACGAAATGCCATAGATAAGTTTGAATAAATTTCTGATACCCCGTATTGACGCTGCGTCAGCTGTACAGGGAACTAATATCCTCGTAGCCGATAAGACGGCCATTTCTGTGTAGTTTGCGAAGCTTGGATTGCAGTCAATAAAAAACACTTGCTTTCTACCATTTGCATCTTTTCTGTGTTCAAACGAATCGATCAAATCACAAAGCAACCATCGACTTTTTTTCCAAGCCCCTCTCTCAGGTGCCGTACCTAAATAGTTAATGATGGTTGAGCATATATCTAAGTCAACATCGCCAGGTAATAAATATAAATTGCTTGGCATATTCGCATTGAAAGTGCGTACAGCTGAGAAGTAGTTGGTTTCAGTTCCTATTTTTGATGAGCGTGATCGCTCGTAGCGATCTTTAATATATCCAGCAATAGTCATGTTATTGCTACGGAATTTCTCTAAGTTTTTCTCACCAATCCCATTGCCGCCCAGTAACATTTCAGAAACATTTGATTGTGGACAAGCATCTATAACAATGACATCTTCTGTTGGATTCTTGATGGCATATTCAACTGAAAGCATATAAGTGAGAAATGTCTTACCAACTCCCCCTTTATTATTCCAGAGCAGATATTTAATATTTTCCATATTCTTTCCTACATAAACCACAACAGGAAAGTGATTTTAGTTGGTCGCTACTCGCCTAGGTAAGCCGCACGCACACGCGGGTCATCCAGCAAGTCTTTCGCTGCGCCGCTCATGGTAATCAAGCCTGACTCCATCACATAAGCGCGATCGGCAATTTGCAGCGCCAGCTTGGCGTTTTGCTCTACCAGCAAGACCGTCACGCCTTGCGCACGCACGTCGCGCACCACGTCAAAAATCTTTTCCACCATGATGGGCGACAAGCCCATAGAGGGCTCATCGAGTAACAACATTTTGGGACGCGACATCAGCGCCCTTGCCATCGCCAGCATTTGCTGCTCGCCGCCCGACATCGTGCCCGCCAGTTGATCTTTGCGCTCTTTGAGTCTTGGAAATGTGACGAATGCTTTTTCAATATCGTCCGCGATTTGTGCCTTTGCCGACGCGCCCGTCAACACATACGCGCCCATTTGCAAGTTCTCGATGATGGTCATGCGCGTAAATACACCGCGCCCCTCTGGCACCATTGCCAAGCCTTGGGCGACTAAATCCCAAGCTCCGCGCCCTTTGATGGATTGCCCCAAAAATTCAATTTCGCCTGATTGCGCAGCGAGAGTGCCCGTGAGCGCCTTCATCGTTGTGGTTTTGCCCGCGCCGTTTGAGCCAATCAAGGTGACGAGTTCGCCTGCATGAACGGCTAAATCAATGCCTTTCACCGCCTGAATGCCGCCGTAGGCAACTTTTAAATTGTTAACCGATAACATTATTTTTGCTCTCCATCGTGACCCGCGCCGAGGTAGGCCTCAATTACTTTAGGATCGGCTTGCACCATGGCTGGCGTGCCCTCTGCGATCACTTTGCCGTAATCCAGTACCGTGACGCGGTCGCACAATCCCATGACCAACTTCACGTCGTGCTCAATCAATAAGACCGATTTGCCATCTTTGCGAATCCGATCAATCAACTCACGCAGCGTCATTTTTTCGGTTGCGTTCATGCCTGCGGCTGGCTCGTCTAGCGCTAGCAACTTCGGGTTGGTCGCCAATGCTCTGGCAATTTCTAGGCGACGTTGATCGCCATAGCTAAGCGTTCTGGCGCGGGCATCGGCTAACTCACCAATGCCAACGTACTCCAGCAATTCATGCGCACGAGCTGTCATTTGATGCTCTTCGTGCTTAAAGCCACGCGTGCGCAGCATGGCTCCCCAAATACTCGATTGCGTGCGGCAATGCTGACCGACCATCACGTTTTCTAGCGCGGTCATTTCCGCAAATAAGCGAATGTTTTGAAAGGTTCGCGCAATCCCAGCCTGCGCCACGCGGTGAACAGCCGATGGCTTATAAGGCTTGCCAGACAACGTAAAACTACCGCTGTCGGGTTCATACAAACCCGTAATCACGTTAAAAAAGGTTGTTTTGCCTGCGCCGTTTGGTCCTATCAGGCCATACACCTGACCTGCATTTATCTCTAAGCCCACATCATTCAAAGCCTGCAAGCCGCCAAATCGTTTGCAAGCTTTATCAACTTTTAAAATCACCTCGTTCATGGCGCAACTCCCGATGCGGGTTTTTTCTGAAGTGATTTTCCGTGCTCAGGACTTGGCCACAGTCCTTTGGGACGCGCCAGCATCACACCAATCATGGCAAGCGCAATGAGTAACTGGCGCAAAATGGACGCATCTAATCTGCCGCCAGTGAGTTGCTGCAAATCCACAATGCTAGAGAACCAGCGCAAGCCTTCAGGCAAAACGGCCAGAGCAACCGCGCCAAGCACCACGCCTGGCAAATGCCCTAAGCCACCCAGCACGATCATGGCCACAATCATGACCGACTCCATCAGCGAGAACGATTCGGGCGAAATAAAACGCTGGAATGAAGCAAACAAAACACCCGATACGCCGCCAAATGTGGCGCCCATGCCAAACGCCAATAACTTCAAGTTACGGGTATTGATGCCCATTGCTTTGGCCGCAATTTCGTCCTCTCGAATCGCCATCCATGCTCGGCCAATGCGTGAATCTGCTAACCGATAGCTGATCACGACGGCTATCAAGACAAAGGCTAAAAACAGATAGTAATAAAGCGTGACCGACGAAAGCTCCATAAACCCAAGATCAAGCGGCTTGCCTAAATCACGCCCTAAGAAATGCGCGGGGTCAATCTGTCCAAGCCCTTTGGGCCCATTGGTGATGTTGGCAGGTTGATCGAGATTGTTTAAAAAGACGCGAATAATCTCGCCAAAACCCAGCGTCACAATCGCGAGGTAATCGCCGCGTAATTTGAGCGTTGGCGCACCCAGCAGCACCCCAAAAAAGCCTGCGGCAATAATGGCTAATGGAATGGTCAACCACAGCGAAAGATGCAAGCCAGCTGGAAACACGGCAGCAATCCAAGCAAATGTTTCGGTCAAGTGCGGCGACGCCACAAGCGCATACAAATACGCACCCACGGCAAAAAATGCGACATAGCCCAAATCAAGCAATCCCGCGTAACCCACCACAATGTTGAGTCCAATCGCTAGCAGCACGTACAGCAAGGCGATATCGGCCGTGCGCACCCAAAAATTGCCGATTTGCTGCAAGCCCAGCGGCAAGAGCGCGAGTAAAAGAATAAAAGAGATTTTTTTCATAGTTGTGACTTCGTTCTATCTTTAAGCACGGTCTGCTACGCGCTCACCCAGCAGTCCTGAGGGCTTGAGCGTCAAAATAACAATCAGCACAATGAACGCAAAGATGTCAGCGTATTGACTACCCAAAACACCGCCCGTCAATTGCCCAATGTAGCCCGAGCCAATCGACTCGATAAGCCCCAGCAACATCCCGCCCAGCACCGCGCCGCCCAAATTGCCAATGCCGCCAAACACCGCAGCGGTAAAGGCTTTCAAGCCCGGCATAAAGCCCATCGCGTGCTGCGCCGAGCCGTAATTGGCCGCCCACATCACCCCAGCAATCGCCGCCAAAATAGCACCGATGATGAAGGTTGCGGAAATCACGCGATCAGGCTGCACCCCCATGAGTGCTGCAACACGCGGGTTTTCGGCGGTGGCACGCATGGCACGCCCAAGCCGCGTGCGATTCACTAGCCAAGACAGCAGCGCCAAACAAAACGCCGTAAGCGCCATGATGAGAATTTGCGTTGGCGTGATCACAGCGCCCGCTAAATAAATCGGATCATTGGGAAGCATCGTGGGATAAGCCTTTGGATTGGGCTTCCAAATAATCATGGCAATGGTTTGTAGCAATAAGCTCATGCCAATCGCTGTAATGAGTGGCGCAAGCTTGGGCGCACCCCTGAGCGGTCTGTAGGCAATTTTTTCAATGCAAAAATTAAGCGCCGCACAGACGACACAAGCAATTAACAAAGCTATCAGCAAAATTAACCAGCCTGGGCTATGGGGCATTGCCTCGCGCATCAAGTTAATGCACGAATAGCTGGTTAACGCCCCCACCATCAACACCTCGCCATGCGCGAAGTTGATTAAATTGATGATGCCGTAAACCATCGTATAGCCCAGCGCGACCAGTGCATACATACTGCCAAGCACTAATCCGTTGATGATTTGTTGGACAAAAGTCTCCATAGATAACCTTATTTTTTATGATTAAGCGCATTCAGCTCAGCGAGCTTAGCTGCAATTTTAATTTCCAACCCGCGATCTACAGGTTGGTAGAACTGCTGAGCGGGTAATCCCTTGGGCCAATAGTTCTCGCCTGCGGCAACGCCTTCAGGCTCATCGTGCGCGTACCGATAATTTTTGCCGTAATCCAAGTCCTTCATCAATTGGGTTGGCGCGTTACGCAAATGTAGCGGAATGGGCCTTGTGCCATCTTGTTGAATCAGTTTTTTTGCGGCGTTAAAGGCTTTGTAAACCGCATTCGACTTAGGCGCAACCGCCAAATACACCACGCACTGCGCCAGCGTCAGCTCCCCTTCGGGCGAGCCCAGCCGCTCGTAAGTTTCAGCCGCATCCAGCGCAAGCCTAAGCGCACGTGGGTCGGCAAGCCCAATGTCCTCGGAAGCCATACGAATTAAGCGCCGCACGATGTAGCGCGGATCAACCCCGCCATCCAGCATTCGCACCAGCCAATACAGCGACGCATCGGGGTCAGAGCCACGCACCGACTTGTGTAGCGCAGAGATCGTGTCGTAGAACTGCTCACCGCTTTTGTCGTAGCGGCGCAGGCGCTCGCCCAGCACTTTTTGCAACCAGTCGTTGGTAAGAGATGTGAGCTTTTCTTTAGCCGCCACCACCGCCAGCGTCTCAACCGTATTAATCAGCCGCCGCGCATCACCATCGGCATAAGCAACGAGGGTTTGCGCGGCAACGTCTTCGATGTTTAGTGCGCCTGATTCTGCTAGCGCCTTAGCCAAAATTGCTCGCAAACCCACGTCCGATATGGGTTGCAGCACATACACCACGGCGCGAGACAAGAGCGCAGAGTTCACCTCGAACGAAGGGTTTTCAGTCGTCGCGCCAATAAACGTGAACAGCCCCGACTCAACATGGGGCAAAAAAGCATCTTGCTGAGACTTATTAAAACGGTGTACCTCGTCCACAAAAACAATCGAGCGCTGACCCAGCCGCGCGGCGGCTTGCGCCAACTCCACCGCTTCGCGGATTTCCTTCACACCGCCCAACACGGCGCTAATCGTGATGAACTGCGCATCAAACGCATGAGCCATCAACCGTGCAATCGTCGTTTTGCCAACCCCTGGCGGGCCCCACAGAATGGCGCTGTGCGGCACACCTGCCTCGAAAGCCATACGCAGCGCGGTTCCCGCGCCCAGTACCTGCTCCTGCCCGATGACCTCATCCAAGGTTTGGGGGCGTAGGCGCTCGGCCAGAGGGGCGTGCGTTAAAGGGGTCGTTGTACCGTTCATGATTTTGATTGTCCCACTTCAAATTAATCCGCATCCAGCGGGCTAACCACACCCTTGCCGCCCTTACCCTTATTCAGCACATGGGTATAAATCATCGTGCTCGCCACATCCGAATGCCCCAGCAACTCCTGCACCGTGCGAATGTCATAGCCGCCTTGCAATAAATGCGTGGCAAACGAATGCCGCAGCGTATGCGGCGTGGCAGGCTTGGCAATGCCAGCCCCCAGGGCCGCCCGCTTGCAATAGCGCTGCACCTGCTTTTCCTCCACATGATGCCTGCGCACTGCACCGCTAACAGAGTCGGTAGAGAACTTCGCCGCCGCAAACACATACTGCCAACCCCACTCCTTGGGCGCAACAGGGTACTTGGTCGCCAGCGCGTGTGGCAGCCAAACATCCACCTTATCGGCCGCAACATCCTCGTCAAACCAGCGGCGGCGCTGGGCAAGCTGCGCCTCTAGGGCTGAGACCAGCAGATCAGGCAACATCGTTATGCGATCTTGGTCGCCCTTGCCATCACGCACCACGATCTCGCGGCGCGAGAGCGCCACATCCATCACCCGAAGCCGCACCGCCTCCATCAGCCGCATCCCCGTGCCATAGAGCAACTGCAAAATCAGCCCGTAAGGCGCAGGCGCATCCAGCGCCGCATGAGCTAACAATGCCCGCACCTCCGCCCGCGTCAACACCACAGGCAAATGGCGCGGCACCTTGCTACGGCTAAATTCGCCCACCCAAGGCAATTCAATTTGCAGCACCTCGCGGTACAAAAACAAAAGCGCCGACAAAGCCTGATTTTGCGTAGAAGAAGCCGCATTGCGCGAGGTAGCCAAATCAGTCAAAAACGCCTCCACCTCGGCGGCACCCATCTCATTAGGATGTCGTTTTCCGTGATACAGTATGAACTGCTTAATCCAAGCGACGTAGGCATCCTCAGTCGATAAGCTGTAATCCTTTAACTGAAATTTTTCACGAACTTTGTCTAAAATATTCATTATTTCGTTTGTCATTTTTAGTTTTATTTTTTGACTTGTTGCTTTTTTTAACCAATTGAGTTTGCTTGATTATTGTTAAAGGATCAAGAATTATGCGACAGTATTTTTTTAAGTATGCGAAGTTTTTGTCACCTACTTTACGTTAGGTGCCCCATGCATCGCGGACCAATGCACGACCGAATTCAACAATCCTTGCAGCCCTCGGCGCAAGACATATTGAAAATCTAGACCCGATGAAAGGAGTAATCAGTCTTGCTGCAACAAGATTCCGCAGAAAACCCATCCATTATTTCAATCAGGACCATTGTCATGACATCCCAATCAACACCCACAGAATCAACTTCGAACGCAAACTGCCCCAACGAGGCAAACAACCTAACCCTTGGGACATTCTACGGAACGAATATGTCCTACAGCACGGTTGATAATAAATCGATATATTTATTCGACGGGGACAGCAAAGCCTCCGCGTCGGCGCCTTGCTCGGCAACCAACCGCTGGAGATTATTCACTGATCAGTACAACCATGCGGCAACTGGACAAACATGCGGGGGAAGTCCGCATCAAGTAGTATTAAAATTCACGCCCAAATAAAGAAACCACGAGGTCTAACCCTTTGGTTGAGGGGATGCCCAAAAGGCTGCGCCTTTTGGGCATCCCTCATGTGAAACGTGAACCTGTCCCCAAAGTGTGGACACCAAAGAATAGGTGAAACACAGAGTTATC
>JASGCK010000012.1 GCA_030054145.1 Cytophagales bacterium | reverse complement strand
GGATAACTCTGTGTTTCACCTATTCTTTGGTGTCCACACTTTGGGGACAGGTTCAACAGAGCCTTGGAACCACAATATCGTGACCGCCTTTATGGCTTTGAGTCTATCAAGTAAGCCGTCAACAGAGCCTTGGAACACGGGGCGGCAATTGTCGCGGCAGTTACCAAGTCTATCAAGTAAGCCGTCAACAGAGCCTTGGAACATTGGCAACAGGCCTAAAAATAACTTGGTAAGTCTATCAAGTAAGCCGTCAACAGAGCCTTGGAACGTATGACCCCCAGGGGGGCGTATGTACCCAGTCTATCAAGTAAGCCGTCAACAGAGCCTTGGAACTGATGGCGTTCGATGGCGTGAAGGCGTTAAAGTCTATCAAGTAAGCCGTCAACAGAGCCTTGGAACTTGGTATGGTGGATTGGGCGGTTTTTGTGCAGTCTATCAAGTAAGCCGTCAACAGAGCCTTGGAACAACAAACTCGTAACCGTCACGCGGCACTATAGTCTATCAAGTAAGCCGTCAACAGAGCCTTGGAACGGCACCTGCTGTTGTTATGGGCTACGCTTTAGTCTATCAAGTAAGCCGTCAACAGAGCCTTGGAACAGCACAACGTTGTTGCCCCACACGTTTTGGAGTCTATCAAGTAAGCCGTCAACAGAGCCTTGGAACGCTGCCGATCACGGCTGAAGAGGCTGCTCTAGTCTATCAAGTAAGCCGTCAACAGAGCCTTGGAACTGCTGGGCGACGTTGTGCTAAACGTATATGAGTCTATCAAGTAAGCCGTCAACAGAGCCTTGGAACGCCTAATCGCTTTGTTGCTGCTTCGTGAAAAGTCTATCAAGTAAGCCGTCAACAGAGCCTTGGAACAATGCGCCGTGAGGATGTACAAGCACGACTAGTCTATCAAGTAAGCCGTCAACAGAGCCTTGGAACTTGGAAAATCGACCCGAAAAGCGAAAAGCTAGTCTATCAAGTAAGCCGTCAACAGAGCCTTGGAACCTCTCGGGTCGGATGTCCCGTGGCTGTGTAAGTCTATCAAGTAAGCCGTCAACAGAGCCTTGGAACGGTGCCATACGGGACAACTTGCACTTTTGTAGTCTATCAAGTAAGCCGTCAACAGAGCCTTGGAACATCGGAAAAGCCTTGCAAGCGCTCGCATTCAGTCTATCAAGTAAGCCGTCAACAGAGCCTTGGAACAACGACCGTATCATCCTCCCGCTACTCTCAAGTCTATCAAGTAAGCCGTCAACAGAGCCTTGGAACTGTAAATAATGCGGTCGTAAATGGTACGTGAGTCTATCAAGTAAGCCGTCAACAGAGCCTTGGAACTGATGTTGGCAAGCTCGCCCAGCGGCTTGAAGTCTATCAAGTAAGCCGTCAACAGAGCCTTGGAACCAAAATCTGCCGCTGTGAATGATTCGTGATAGTCTATCAAGTAAGCCGTCAACAGAGCCTTGGAACATCACAGTCAGGTCGGGACTTTCCGCTACAAGTCTATCAAGTAAGCCGTCAACAGAGCCTTGGAACTAGTCGGTGAGCATTTTCTGAGCTGCTCGGAGTCTATCAAGTAAGCCGTCAACAGAGCCTTGGAACGAGCTACCATGTCTGCCTCGTCTTTGTAGCAGTCTATCAAGTAAGCCGTCAACAGAGCCTTGGAACTCAGGATCGCACGTACCGCCCGTATTTTGGAGTCTATCAAGTAAGCCGTCAACAGAGCCTTGGAACGTGATTGTGATTGTGATGGTCTGCCGTTTCAGTCTATCAAGTAAGCCGTCAACAGAGCCTTGGAACCAAGATGAAGTTACCCCGATTTGACGGACACTTTGTCACAACGACAGAAGGAGTCCGATATGCGAGAGAAGAACAAACCATACCCAGAGCAATTTAGATTGCAAATGGTTGAATTGGTCAAGGCGGGGAAGAAGCCGCGCGAATTGGCAATTGAATTTGGCTGTCACGAAACCAGCATAACTGCATGGGTACGCCACTATGCTGGTGGTACGCCCAGCACGGTCACCCCGACCGCCAATGAGCGTGAAGAGCTGATTCAGCTGCGGCGCAAATTGCGTCAAGTAGAAGCGAAGCGCCCTCCCTTAAAATCACGCCTTCACTCTAAATCTTATGGCCGTCTACACCACCGTCACCTTTGAACAAGCCGCGCCATTTCTAGCCGATTTGGGTTTGGGCGCTTTGCAGGATATTCAGCCTTGCAAGGGCGGTATTGAGAACACGAACTACTTTGTCGATACCGTGCGGGGCGGCGCACAGCATAGTTATGTGCTGACGTTGTTTGAGCGCCTCAGCGCCGAGCAATTGCCGTTTTATTTGGAGCTGATGCGCCATCTGGCCAAAGCGGGCATTGCCGTGCCTATGCCTGTGGCGGACGTTAGTGGGCGCATCTTGCACTCGCTGTCTCACAAACCTGCTTGTGTGGTCAACAAATTGGCGGGGCGCAATGATGGCGCAGTGACCGCCAACCGCTGTGAGCAAGTTGGCGCGATGCTGGCGCGTATGCATCTTGCGGGGCGGGACTATTCGCTTGCGCAGCCCAATCTGCGTGGGCTTGCTTGGTGGAACGAGACGATTCCTACTGTGCTGCCGCATTTAGATGCCGCGCAAGCTAAGCTGATTCAGTCGGAGTTGGCGTATCAAAACCATATTGCTGCTGGTAGCGCTTATGCCGCTTTGCCGCGCGGTGCGGTTCATGCGGATTTGTTCCGCGACAACGTGATGTTTGATGTTGTTGATGGACATGACTTGCTGACTGGCTTTTTTGATTTTTACTTTGCGGGCATTGATACGTGGTTGTTTGATATTTGCGTCTGCCTCAACGATTGGTGTATCGACCACGCTACAGGCGCTGCTGACGATGCCCTGCAAGCCTCATTTTTAAAGGGCTACGAGGGCATTCGCCCGCTAACCCAGGCGGAACGTGGCCTGCAAGCCGCTATGCTGCGCGGTGCAGCTTTGCGCTTTTGGACATCGCGCCTTTGGGATTTTTATCTACCGCGCGAAGCTTCTTTTTTAACGCCGCACGACCCCACTCACTTTGAACGTGTGCTCCAGCATCGCCTTGGATTCCCGCCTTCGCGCGGGTGACACGACTGCGGAACTAACAACAACCTACCTACTATGAAACTGAATATTCTTCCTGCCCGTGCTGGCTATCTTTGGGTTAAAAGCGGCTTTTCTTTATTTGCCTACAAACCTGCGGCATTCATTGGATTTTTTACCAGCTTTATGCTGATGCTCATTTTGCTTGGCAGCATTCCTTATGTGGGTAGCTATTTGTCGATGCTGGCTTTTCCCGCGCTCACGCTGGGCATGATGGCGGTTGGCAATGAGTGCGTCAAACTCAAAAACAGCATCGTTTTGCCTATGACACCGCCGCCTATGTTGATGGCTTGGTTGACGATTCGACGCGCGTTTAAAGCGCTTGTGTACATGGGGATTTGGTTTGCGTTTGGTTTTGCCCTTGTCTTGCTAATGGGCGCCTTACTAGACGACGGGGAGTTTGCCAAGCTGTATATGCAAGGCGGTGGATTGAGCCAAGAGATCGTACAAAAAGAAGGTTTCTTGAACGCAGCACTGTTGACGACGCTGCTTTATTTTCCGCTAGTGGGCATTTTTTGGTTTGCCCCCGCGCTGATGAACTGGAAGCAATTGCCGCTGTCAAAAAGTTTGTTTTTTAGCGCCTACGCGGTCTATAAAAACTGGCGTGCCTTTGGCGTGTATGTGCTGGTGTGGTCTGGGGTCTTTGCAATCATCAGCGGCTCTGTGCTTTTCTTGGCTGGCACACTGCTTGGCGGCCCAACCGCTGGCTTGTTGCTTATGCCTTTGCTGGTTACTTTGTCTACTATTTTTATGGCATCAACTTTCCCCACTTTTGTTGATTGCTTTCAGCACCAAGCGCCTAAAGCGCCTAGCAACCAGCCCTAGCGGTCGTTGCGGCAAAGGCGCGGGAATGCGGGAGTGCGCGAATGCGGGAACGCAGGAACGCGGGAATGGTAGCGATGGGTGTCAAATCAGCGTCAATTTAGCCACCGACAGCGCCAACCACTTGGTGCCGTGGCGGCTAAAGTTGATCTGCGCTCTGGCATCTAAGCCAGCGCCCTCCAAGCTCACAACCGTTCCTTCGCCAAATTTGGTGTGAAAGACTTGCATCCCTTTTTGCAAACCCTGCACATCCGATGCCTTGGGAGCCAAGCTGGGCGCGGCCTCGGGGGCACTCTTGCGTGCAGGCCAATCGCCATAAGCCTTGTGGGCCGATGGTGTATTGGAATTACCCGCGTAGCCGCCCGCGTAATGACCCGCATAGTTGCCCCCGTAGTTCCCCGCGTAGTTGCTTTGAAAGCCTTGATTTTTAGGCGTGATCCAGCGCAAGCAAGCGTCGGGCAGTTCATCAAAAAATCGGCTCTTAATGCCGTAGCGCGTCTGCCCGTGCAAGAGCCGCGTTTGCGAGTGCGTGAGGTACAGCCGCTTGCGTGCCCGTGTCATCGCCACGTACATCAAGCGGCGCTCTTCCTCTAAGCCATCCGCGTCTGATTGCGAGTTCTCGTGCGGAAACAAGCCCTCTTCTAATCCCGTGATGAACACGGCATCAAACTCCAGGCCTTTGGATGCGTGGACTGTCATCATCTGCACGGCATCTTTGCCCGCCTCTGCCATGTTGTCGCCCGCCTCTAGTGCCGCGTGCGTTAAAAATGCGGCGAGCGGCGACATGACTTCGTCTGGCACTTCGACAGGCTCAGGGCGAACGGCGGGGAGCGCCTTGGCATTGTTACCAAAGCCCTCAATCGTGACGAAACTCTCAGCGGCGCTGACTAACTCTGCTAAGTTTTCTATGCGGTCTGCGCCCTCGCGCTCGTGCTGGTAGTGCTCGATTAATCCACTGTGCGCGAGCACCAACTTGATCGTCTCGCTCAAAGTCAGGCTCGCAGTTTGCTCGCGCAGCACATCAATCTTGGCGACAAAGCCGCCAATGTTCGTGCCGGCTTTTCCTGTGATGTGATGCACCGCCGCATACAGCGACACACCGGCAGATCGCGCCGCATCTTGCAACTGCTCGATCGACCGCGCACCAATGCCGCGCGGCGGAAAGTTCACCACACGCATAAAACTGGTGTCATCAAACGGGTTTTCCATCAGTCGCAAATAAGCCAGCGCGTGCTTAATTTCGGCGCGTTCAAAAAATCGCAGTCCGCCATACACGCGATAAGGCACACCGCTATTAAAAAGCGTGGTTTCAATCACGCGGCTTTGTGCGTTGCTGCGGTAGAGCACCGCGATTTCGCTCAAAGGCAGTCCCGCACGATGCAATTGCCGCGCTTCGTCTACCACCCATTTCGCTTCGGCTAAATCGCTCGTCGCTTCAAACACGCGGACAGGCTCACCCGCGCCTTGGTCGGTTCGCAAATTTTTGCCTAAGCGCCGCTGGTTGTGGCTTATCAGCTCATTGGCACTATCCAAAATATTGCTATAGCTGCGGTAGTTTTGCTCCAGCTTGATTTGATGCTGCACGGCAAAATCGCGCACAAAGTCCGCCATATTGCCAACCCGTGCGCCGCGAAAAGCGTAGATGCTTTGGTCGTCGTCGCCCACGGCAAAGATACTGTTTGACACACCACCGCGTTCGGGCTGAACAGACCCGCTGCGAACGGCTGTGGGTAGCACAGCAAACATCTTCAGCCACGCATATTGCAGCTTATTGGTGTCTTGAAACTCATCCACCAAAATATGCTGAAAGCGCCGCTGGTAATGGCTTCGCAGCTCATCGTTATCGCGCAAGAGCTCGTAAGAGCGCAGCATCAGCTCGGCAAAATCAACCACACCCTCACGCTGGCATTGCTCTTCGTAGAGTTGGTACAGCTCCACTTTTTTTCGGGTTGACGAGTCACGCGCCTCCACGTCTTTCGGGCGCTTCGCATCGTCTTTGCAGTTAGCGATAAACGACGCGAGTTGTTTAGGTGGATATTGCTCGTCGTCAATGTTGAACTGCTTGCAAAGGCGCTTGACGGCAGAGAGTTGATCTTGCGTATCCAAAATCTGAAACGTCTGCGGCAAGCCCGCCAGTTTGTAATGCGCACGCAAAAACCGATTGCACAGTCCGTGGAAGGTGCCAATCCACATGGCGTTCACATTCACAGGCAACATCGCGGATAGGCGCGACTTCATCTCCTTTGCCGCTTTATTGGTGAAAGTCACAGCCAGTATGCCGCCAGCGCCCACATGGCCTTGCTGCAACAGCCACGCAATGCGGGTCGTCAGCACACGGGTTTTGCCAGAGCCAGCACCCGCCAAAATCAAGGCGTGTTCATTAGCAAGCGTGACAGCACGACCTTGCTCGGGGTTCAAAGAATCAATCATCCCTTGATTGTAGGAATCTTAAATATCGCACTAAAATACGCCACCGAGCCCAAGCACTTCAAAGCGAAGTTCTGAGAAGTCCAAGTGCTCAATTGCGCTGACCTTAATCGCTGAGATTGAGGTCAGTTACTTTTGAACCCTTGGAGAACACATCTCATGGAAATCTTCGACTACGACAATATTCTTTTACTGCCGCGCAAGTGCCGCGTTGAATCGCGCTCCGAGTGCGATGCCAGCACCGTGCTGGGCGGACGCTCTTTCCGCATCCCCGTTGTGCCCGCCAATATGAAAACGGTTATCAGCGAATCGCTGTCCGAATGGCTAGCAAAAAACGGTTACTTCTACGTCATGCATCGCTTTGATTTGGACAATGTTCAGTTCACCAAAGATATGCAAAGCAAAGGTTTGTTTGCCTCCATTTCGCTGGGTGTCAAACAAGCCGACTACGCGACGGTTGACAAGTTGGTCGCACAAAAATTAGCGCCCGAATACATCACGATTGACATCGCGCATGGGCACGCCGATAGCGTCAAAAACATGATCGAGTATTTGAAGAAGCACTTACCCAGCGCCTTCATCATTGCGGGCAATGTCGGTACGCCCGAGGCGATTATTGACCTTGAGAACTGGGGCGCGGACGCAACCAAAGTTGGCATTGGCCCTGGCAAGGTCTGCATCACCAAAATGAAAACCGGCTTTGGCACGGGCGGCTGGCAACTGTCAGCGCTCAAGTGGTGCGCGCGCGTGGCAACCAAACCCATCATTGCTGACGGCGGCATCCGCGAGCATGGCGACATCGCTAAATCGGTTCGCTTTGGCGCAACGATGGTGATGATTGGCTCGATGCTCGCAGGTCACCAAGAGTCCCCAGGCAAGACCGTGGAAGTGGACGGCAAGCTGTTTAAGGAATACTACGGCAGCGCATCCGACTTCAACAAGGGCGAGTACAAGCACGTGGAAGGCAAGCGCATTTTGGAACCCATCAAAGGCACGCTAGCCGCCACCTTGATTGAAATGGAGCAAGACGTGCAAAGCTCGATTAGCTACTCGGGCGGCAAAAAGCTGATGGACATTCGCAAAGTCAATTACGTGATGCTGGGCGGCGATAACGCTGGCGAACATTTGCTGATGTGACATCAGCAGCGACTCGCTACTCAAGCAATACCCATGCATTAGCCCCAGCGCGTTAACCGCCAAGCAACCTGCCGAAGTGATGGAGTTCAAGATTCGCGCCATGCGCTGCGGGAGGCGCTGGGGTTGTTGGCTCTTCGATTTATTTAAGCACAAGACGTGTCATGCTGGGGTCTTGCTGGAGTAAAAACCGAGCGATTGAGTCCACCGTTACGACTTGATAAGCTTGCTTTTCGAATTCCTCTTGCGAATGATCTGCAAAGCTCACATACGCATTAAACAAACGCGCGGCGGATCGTTTCACATTCGGAATGCGGATAGCGGTTGACTCAAAACCCTTTTTCCTCAACCATGCCTGCGCAGTCGCTCGATCATTGATCTCGCCAGTGGGAGCAAATGCCAATGCGGATGTCTCCAAAATCCATTGATTGGAGTTTTGAAACTTCGTCACAAACGGATTCGCAATCATGTTGTAGGCGGGTTGATGCAATAACTTGTTTTGCACAGGATTCATAAACGTCGTGCGAAGCGCGGCTTGCCGCGCATAAGACGGCGTCAAGACAAGGGCATCAAAGTCAAACAAAGATGTTCCATAAAACTGCTCCAATGGCTGCACCATAATTTGCGATACAGCCTTCCCACACGCGACATACAAATGCATGACAAGCCAGCGTTTTTTTACGTGATCTCGCACCGCCAAGCCAAGGTGGGTGTAGTGCTGCCCGTATTCAGATAAATCAAGTCCGACACGCCCAACCAAAGCAGCGGACACGCCGCTACCTTCGAGTTGATTTCGTACTTTTTCGCCAAGCGCCAAGCCTTGCGCGAGCGCCTGCGCATTCGGGGCTTCACGCTCACCGCACTCTTGTCCGCCCGCATATGCCGAAGCACACATCGCAAACAAGCCACTGAGTAGCAAGATGAATGGATACAACTTCATGGAAGAACCACCGCAACTGTCGTACCCTGCAAAGATTTGAGTAACACCTGCGGCGCAGATTCATCAAACCGTGCGCTTAGAGCTTGACGTTGCCAAACTGTTTTTTCAGATGCCACATCCAACAGCATAAATATTTGCTGCGACCCTTGCAAAAGCCCTATCAATAACCAACGACCATCGCTTGAAAACTGGAGTTGTGTCGCACGCATGGCATAACCATCAAAAATGGCTGTGTTACGAATCACCGCATTCTTTTGCACATCACGCCACTGTATTGCACCGCCCTGTACCGATACCTCATATAAACCTTCTGGCGTTTTTGCACTCAGTTTCGTGTCAAATGTAGCGACTGGTGCGCGTGCTGGCGTAGGTGTCGCTCCAGCAACTAAAGCCGAACTAGCTGCACGCAACCTTGCTAGCGGCGCAAAACGCCCACTAGGATATTGCTCTAAATAAGCCTTGAAGTCTGCGGGGTCGCTGCTACGTTTAACCTCATCCCAAAACGCTAACTCTAGCGAAAGCTCGGACACAGCAGATGTGCTTGCGGTGACGTTGACTGCTGGTTGTATCAATGCTGGCGTGACCTTGGCAAAAGTAAAGTCACGATTAAGCGATGAGCTCTCCCAAGGAACTTGCTGATTTTTAGATGCCGCAACAACATCCACCCGCACGCGCTTAAACATTTGCTCAACCGCCATATTGGGCTGTGTAATATGCTTCAGTAATGCGCCTGTGTAGAGTCCATTCGAGCCTTCTCCGTCTTGCGCCACAGAGCCTGGAGCGGTTGAAAATGCGATCAAAGTACCCGCAGGCGCATCTATTTGCGCCAACCCTGCCGACGACACCTTAAACGATGTGGCAAACGGATTATTACGGCAGGCATCGAGTACCACAAGATTAACGGCAGTGCGTGCGCTATCCATTTTGTCAAGCACTTCATTCACATCAAAACCGCGATAGGGAACCTCATCTTCACGCTGTATGTCAGCATCTATCGGAACTAAAAAATTGCGTCCTTTGACTTGCAAACCGTGTCCCGCAAAATAAAACAAACCGACGCTCGCACCGCGCAATTTATCGCCATATTCGCGCACAACCTTAGAGAAATCTTCTCGCCCAAGATTTTGTTTCTCAATCACTTCAAAACCCAAATTGCGCAGCGTGACAGCCATCGCGTGTGCGTCGTTCACGGGGTTGGGCAGCGGTGAGGCTCTATACGCCGAATTACCAATCACCAATGCCACGCGTCGCTCTTGCGCAGACGCGGCACTCACAATTAAAAATGTCGCGATCAATAATAAAATTTTCATTCAATTATTTTGTCAGAACAGCAAAAGCTGCAATCACATCCTTCGGCGCTTGCACCAGTTCAATCAAAACGCCCTCACCTGCAATCGGAAACTCATCGTTCGATTTGGGGTGCAAAAAGGTAATGTCGTATCCCGCCGCACCTTTGCGGATGCCGCCTGGCGCAAAGCGCACGCCTTTGGCGGTGAGCCACTCCACGGCTTTGGGCAAGTCGTCAATCCACAGCCCGACGTGATTGAGCGGCGTGGTGTGGACAGCAGGTTTTCCATTGGGGTCAATGGGTTGCATCAAATCAACTTCGACCTTGAATGCACCCGCGCCCATTGCGCAGATATCCTCATCCACGTTCTCGCGCTCGCTTTTGAAGTTGCCCGTGACGGCTAAGCCCAGCATATCGACCCATAGTTCTCGCAGCTTGGCTTTGCTTGTGCCGCCAATGGCGATTTGTTGAATACCTAGGACTTTGAAGGGGCGTGTGGTACTGGCGCTCATACAAACTCCACAATCGCCTGATCAACCGACAGCGACTCGCCCTTTGCCGCCAACACTTTGCCCACCACGCCATCCGCCGTGGCAAAAAGTACGTTCTCCATCTTCATGGCTTCAATCACCGCAACGCGTTCGCCTGCTTGAACCTTTTGACCCACGGTGACTGCCACATCAACTAGCAACCCTGGCATGGGCGAGAGCACATAGCGACTCATATCTGGCGGGGCTTTGTGCGGCATGAGTTGGTGCAGCTCCGCCATGCGCGGCGACATCACCAAGCACTCGATTTGTGAGCCGTTGTGCTGCACGCGCAGTGCTAACGGATTCTTCTGCGTGCCACGTTCTACTTGGGCTGCGAAGGTTTTTCCGTTCAGTGTTCCTTCGATCACGATGTCGTTTAAGCGTGAATGGCTGACGATGGCGTAGGGCTTGTCGTCCACCGTAACCGTTGCCTCCCACGACCGCCCAAGCGCATCATCCACATGAACTTGCTTGTAGGTGTGATTGCCCGCTTTATCTAAAACGACCACGGCGTATTGTTGCCCCACGTTCACGTTGTAGCCCGCCAATTGACCACTCATGCCCGACGTGCGTGCGCGTGATTTGCGGCGCACAAAGGCCGCCAACGCGATGAGGAAATTCGGATGGTCATGCGGCACGTCTTCAGCCGCAAAGCCTTTGCTGTAATGCTCTGCAATAAAGCCCGTGTTGAATTCGCCGCTGGAAAATTTGGGATGCGCGAGCAGCGCAGCTTGGAATGGGATGTTGGAGCTCACGCCGCGAATCACAAAGCTATTGAGTGCTTCGCGCATTTTTGCAATCGCCTCGGTGCGGTCTTTGCCGTGAACAATGAGTTTGGCAATCATCGAGTCGTAGAACATCGGAATCTCGCCGCCGTCCATCACGCCTGTGTCTACGCGCACGCCAAATAAATCACTAGCCCGCTCGCCCTGAGCTTGTCGAAGGGAGGCTTCGATGGGCTCAGCCTGAACGGTACAAGCCCCACCTGCAAACATCGTGGTTGCTGGCGGCCCAAAGCGCACCAGCCTTCCCGTCGAGGGCAAGAAATTACGGAACGGGTCTTCGGCATTGATGCGGCACTCAATCGCCCAGCCATCGCGCTTGACCTCAGCTTGCGTCAGCGGCAATTTCTCGCCTGCCGCCACGCGAATCATCAGTTCCACCAAATCGAGTCCCGTGATGCATTCGGTCACAGGATGCTCGACTTGCAAGCGCGTGTTCATCTCCAAAAAGTAAAACGATTGATCCTTGCCGACCACAAACTCCACCGTGCCCGCGCTTTGGTACTTGACGGCTTTGGCCAGCGCCACCGCTTGCTCGCCCATCGCTTTGCGCGTTGCGTCCGATATAAACGGCGATGGCGCTTCCTCAATCACCTTTTGATGACGACGCTGAATCGAGCACTCACGCTCGTTCAAATAAATCACGTTGCCAAAGCTGTCACCAACCAATTGGATTTCGATATGGCGCGGTTCTTCGACAAATTTTTCAATAAACACGCGGTCGTCGCCAAAGCTATTGCGTGCTTCGTTCTTGCAAGACGTAAAACCTTCCAGCGCTTCTTTGTCGTTAAACGCCACGCGCAGCCCTTTACCGCCGCCACCCGCCGAGGCTTTAATCATCACGGGATAGCCAATGCCTTTGGCAATGCCGACGGCCTGCTCAGGCGTATCAATCGCGTCGTTCACACCCGGAATGCAATTCACACCAGCCTTGCCCGCCAGTTTTTTAGATTCAATCTTGTCGCCCATCGCAGCAATCGAGTGGTGCTTGGGGCCAATAAACACAATACCCTCCTCTTCCACGCGCTTGGCAAAGCCCGAGTTCTCAGACAAAAAGCCGTAACCAGGATGCACCGCTTCAGCGCCCGTAGATTTGCAAGCCGCGATGATTTTGTCGGCAACCAAATACGACTCACGCGAAGGCGCAGCGCCAATGCACACGGCTTCGTCAGCCAAGGACACGTGCCGCGCATTGGCATCGGCCTCCGAATAAACCGCAACGGTTTTAATGCCCATCTTGCGGGCAGTCGTGATAACACGGCAGGCAATTTCGCCTCGGTTGGCTATTAGGATTTTTTTGAACATATAATTTTCCCTTTCTTAATTTATATCTTGATATCAACCTATCATGCAAGCCGCTTTTAACACCGATCCCACGCCCGCACCTTTTGTGGCGATGCAATCCATGCTGTTGCGCCTTCCCTCCGATTTAATGGCCGAGCTATCACGCGTGGCACCCAGTCGCGGACGCAATCAGTTCGTGGTCGAGACACTACAACGCGATTTAGAGCGCCGACGGGCCGAGAGTGATGCCCAAATAATCGCTGCTTGCGAAGCATTAAATGCCTACGAGGCCTCCAATCCCGCGTTTGCAGCCGAAGGGATGGAGTGGGTAAATGCAGTGCTGACCGAAGATGATGGTGAAGTATTTGATGAGGCTGAATTTGAGCAAGCGTTTGCAGCAACACAGGCCCAATTACCCGCAAACGAACGCCTAGCATGAGCGCCCTATTTAAACGCGGCGAAATATATTGGTGCGCCTTAGACCCTGTTGTCGGTGCAGAGCAAGCCAAAGTCAGACCCTGTGTCGTCGTATCGTCTACGTTAGTCAATAAAGTGAGAAGAACCATCGTCATAGTGCCACTCACAACGACGTCCAGCCCATTAAGTTGGCCAGTTCTGATTGCCACGCCGTCCGTTAGACCCGAATCTAAGGCTCGCGTCGAGCAAGTGCGTGCCATTGATAAATCAAGGGCATTAAAGCTGATTGGATCGTTAGGTCGCAGTGACCTAAAGAGCATCACAGACGCATTGGCTACAGTGTTAGAAGTCAAGTAACTCACGTCAACGCCTCCGAAGTGCTTGATGTATGCATCACAGCGGAATATTCCCATGCTTACGCCAAGGGTTCTCAAGCTTTTTGTCCTTGAGCATCACCAAGCTTCGGCAAATCCGCTTGCGCGTTTCGTGCGGCAGAATCACATCGTCAATAAAGCCGCGCGCCCCAGCCACAAAGGGGTTGGCGAATCTGGATTTGTATTCCGCCTCGCGAGCGGCTAGTTTTTCTGGATCACCTTTGTCTTCGCGGAAGATGATCTCGACTGCGCCCTTCGCCCCCATCACGGCAATCTCGGCATGAGGCCACGCGAAGTTGACGTCGCCGCGCAGGTGCTTGGATGCCATCACGTCATACGCGCCGCCGTAGGCTTTGCGCGTAATCACGGTAATTTTTGGCACGGTGCATTCAGCATACGCATAGAGCAATTTCGCGCCGTGCTTGATGATGCCGCCCGTCTCTTGACTCGTGCCTGGCATAAAGCCTGGTACGTCCACAAAGGTGACCACGGGAATATTGAACGCATCACAAAAGCGGATGAAGCGTGCGGCTTTGATGCTGGATTTAATGTCCAAACAACCCGCCAGCACCAGCGGCTGATTCGCCACAATGCCGACCGTTTGACCTTCCATTCGCGCAAAGCCGATGACGATATTTTTAGCGTATTCGGGTTGAATCTCAAAAAAATCACCATCGTCCACCGTCTTGGTAATCAGCTCCTTCATGTCGTAGGGCTTGTTCGGGTTGTCGGGGACGAGGGTATCTAAGCTCATATCCATGCGGGTTGCAGGGTCACCGCTGGGGCGGGTGGGTGCTTTCTCGCGGTTTGACAGCGGCAAGTAGTTGTAGAGACGGCGCAGCATCAACAGCGCCTCGACATCGTTGTCAAATGCCAAATCTGCCACGCCTGATTTGGTCGTGTGCGTGATCGCGCCGCCCAGCTCTTCAGCGCTCACCTCTTCGTGCGTCACGGTCTTCACCACCTCGGGGCCTGTGACGAACATATAGCTCGAATCCTTCACCATAAAAATGAAGTCAGTAATCGCGGGGCTATACACCGCGCCGCCTGCCGAGGGCCCCATGATGAGACTGATTTGCGGAATCACGCCGCTAGCAAGCATATTTTTTTGAAAAATATCGGCGTAACCGCCAAGACTTGCCACGCCTTCTTGAATGCGTGCGCCGCCTGAGTCGTTCAGCCCAATCACAGGCGCACCGACCTTCATGGCTTGGTCCATGATTTTGCAAATCTTCTCGGCGTGCGTCTCAGACAGCGCCCCGCCAAACACCGTAAAGTCTTGGCTATAGACAAACACCAAGCGCCCGTTAATCATGCCGTAGCCCGTGACTACGCCATCACCTGGGATCTTGTTGTCCGTCATGCCAAAGTCGGTGCAGCGGTGCTCCACGAACATATCCCACTCTTCAAACGTGCCTTCGTCTAAGAGCACCTCTAGGCGCTCACGCGCCGTCAGTTTGCCTTTGCTGTGCTGCGCGGCGATACGCTTAGCACCCCCACCCATGCGGGCTGCGGCGCGTTTTTGTTCTAATTGATCGATGATGTTTTGCATAGATTCACTTTCCTATTTAACTAACTAAAGTAACTAAACCGATTGATTCATTGACAGATGAAGCACCTGCCGCGCAGCTGTTGACGCCGCCATTTGACCACCTACCACTTGCTTCGTAAGCAGCGGGAGTAGCGCCTGCACCCTTGCGTTCGCATGAAACTGCTGCTTGAGTCCGTCCCAGATTTGCTCCCACATCCACGCCAGCGCTTGCGATTCTCGCTTCGCCGCCAATTTGCCGTTTTGCGATTGCATGGTTTGGTACCTCTGCACGCGCTGCCAAAAGCTATCAATACCGATGCTTTGCAAAGCGCTCATTTGCATGACTTGCGTCTGCCAAACCTCACCCGTTCGGGCTGAGCCTGTCGAAGCCTCTGTCGTATTCAACCCTTCGACAAGCTCAGGGCGAACGGTTGGCGCAGAGCGAACGGCTGGCGCGTGGCGACCGTAGGCACGCAGGCTACTCGTAATTTGTGCCTCGGCGCGGGTCGAAGCCGCGCTGTCAATATCAGCTTTGTTGATGACAACTAAATCAGCCAACTCCATCACGCCTTTTTTAATCGCTTGCAAATCATCCCCGCTGTTTGGAAGCTGCATCAGCACAAACATATCGGTCATGCTGGCAACGGCGACTTCGCTTTGCCCCACGCCGACGGTCTCCACAATCACCACGTCGTAGCCAGCCGCCTCGCACACCAGCATGGCCTCGCGCGTATGCGATGCCACGCCGCCAAGCGTGCCGCTGCTGGGACTGGGACGGATAAAAGCGGATTCATTAACGGACAACATCTCCATCCGCGTTTTGTCACCCAAGATAGAGCCACCCGATACCGTGCTCGACGGGTCAATCGCCAGCACCGCCACGCGGTGTCCAAGGCTAATTAGATACAAGCCCAGCACTTCAATAAACGTTGATTTACCGACACCAGGCACACCGCTAATGCCAAGACGAAACGACTTGCCCGTATGCGGCAACAGCGCTGTGAGCAGTGCATCGGCTTCAGCGCGATGGTCAGCGCGTGTGGACTCCAAAAGCGTAATGGCTTTGGCGACGGCGCGGCGCTGGGTTTGACCACTGTGCAGAAGTGCCAAGAGCAAATTCATGCCGTCTCCAGAAGATGAATACTGGCTTTGGCCGTTAGGGTGTCAAGCATCACCCAACCTTCAGATTCACTGTCCATCTGCGCAAGCATTGCACCATCGCGCCCCCAAACGGCAGACTGTCCTACTTTCATACCCAATTCTCCAACCGCAATCCCTCAATCCGCTCAAACTCACGCGTGTTGTTGGTCACCAGCGTCAGGTCGTCGCCTAACGCCTGAGAAGCGATCAGTAAATCCATTTCACCAATGGGTGTCCCAGCCTCTTTCAAAAGTTTGCGCTGCTTGGCATAGTGCCAAATCGCAGGCTCACCCCAAGGCAGTATTTGCAAACCACTTAAAAATATTTGGAGTTGTTGTTTAGTCCCTGGACGCGTACTTTTTAGGGCACCAAAAGCCAGCTCGGCCGCGACTAGGGCGGAGGTCGCTAAATTATTGCGGCCTTCGCGTTTTAGGCGCTCAATAACCGTATCGCTTCGCTGGTTGATAGCATAGATACAAATATTGGTGTCAAGCAGATATCTCATACAGTTTTTTAATTAAACGAAGCGATATCGTCCGTAAGAGGAGTCCTGTCACGCTCAACAAAATCGAGTTGTCCGCGCAGTCCATCCATAGCCGACTCCATTTGAGTCCACCATTCGTCATGCGTTTGCTTGGGGCGCAGCACGACTGCATTGCCCACTTTCTCGATCGTCACTTCATCGGTGTCAAAACGAAAGGCTTTGGGCAGACGCACGGCTTGACTACGCCCCGTCATAAACACCTTGGCCACACCGCGCAGCATGGCATCAACAGGCGCAAAAATAGGCTCTGCGGCTAGTAGGCTGGGGGAATTGAGTGTTTTCATAAAAACTCCTTTTTGATATGTATCTTTGCAGTATATCAAATCAAACCTAAGAAAGAGCCTTCTCAATTTGCTGTAGCACATCCCGTGCGCAAGCTGGAATCGGTGTGCCAGGTCCGTAAATGCCTTTCACGCCTGACTCGTACAAGAACGCATAGTCTTGCTGCGGAATCACGCCTCCCACAAACACAATGATGTCGTCTGCGCCTTGGTCTTTGAGCGCTTGAATGATCGCGGGAATGAGGGTTTTGTGACCTGCTGCGAGCGTGGAGACACCGACTGCGTGTACGTCGTTTTCAATCGCTTGGCGGGCGCATTCTTCGGGGGTTTGGAAGAGCGGCCCCATGTCCACATCGAAGCCTAAATCAGCAAACGCAGTGGCGACGACTTTGGCGCCTCGGTCGTGACCGTCTTGCCCCAGCTTGCTCACCATCACGCGCGGACGGCGACCTTGCTTGGCGGCAAAGTCGTTAATCTCGCCTTTGATGGCATCCCACTCTTTGGCCCAATCGCCCTCGGTCTCGTATGCTGCTGCGTACACGCCTGTCACCTTTTGTGTATCGGCTCTGTGCCGTCCAAATGTTGCTTCAAGCGCATCGCTGACTTCGCCCACCGTGGCGCGAAGCCGTATGGCTTTCACGGTCAAGTCTAATAAATTACCAGTGCCTTGGGAGGCCGCATCGGTTAAGGCTTGCAGGGCAGATGCCACGGAAGCCTTATCCCGCTTGGCTCGCAGGGCATCTAAACGTTTGATCTGCCCATCGCGCACCATCACGTTATCAATGACCAGCACCTCGGGTTGATCGGCCAAAGCCTCTTCTTTACTAAGCTTGTATTTGTTCACGCCCACAATCACGTCTTGTCCGCTGTCGATACGGGCTTGTTTCTCAGCCGCAGCGGCTTCAATTTTGAGCTTCGCCCAGCCGCTGTCCACTGCTTTAATCATGCCGCCCATAGCTTCCACTTCTTCGATGATCGCCCAAGCTTTATCTATCATTTCCTGCGTCAAGCTCTCCATCATGTAGCTGCCTGCCCACGGGTCAACCACGCTGGTGATGTGCGTTTCTTCTTGAATGATGATTTGCGTGTTGCGAGCAATGCGCGAGGAGAACTCGGTCGGCAGTGCAATCGCTTCGTCAAAGCTATTGGTGTGCAAGCTTTGCGTGCCACCAAACACGGCGGCCATCGCCTCAACGGTGGTGCGCACGATGTTGTTGTACGGGTCTTGCTCGGTGAGGCTCCAGCCACTGGTTTGGCAATGCGTGCGCAGCATCAAACTCTTGGGTGACTTGGCGTTAAAGCTAGTCATGATGCGGTGCCACAGCACACGGGCGGCACGCATTTTGGCGACTTCTAGGTAAAAGTTCATGCCAATTGCCCAGAAGAACGAGAGTCGTCCTGCGAAGTCGTCTACGTCGAGACCCTTTGCCAGCGCGGTGCGCACGTATTCGCGTCCATCGGCCAGCGTAAAAGCCAGCTCTAGCGCTTGGTTTGCGCCCGCTTCCTGCATGTGGTAGCCGCTGATAGAAATCGAATTGAACTTGGGCATATGCTTGGCCGTGTATTCGATGATGTCGCCAATAATGCGCATCGACGGCTCTGGCGGATAGATGTAGGTGTTGCGCACCATAAACTCTTTCAGGATGTCGTTTTGAATCGTCCCTGAGAGTTTGTCTTGGCTCACGCCCTGCTCTTGCGCCGCGACGATGTAACCCGCCAGCACAGGCAGCACCGCGCCGTTCATGGTCATGGAGACCGACACCTTATCTAGCGGGATTTGATCGAACAAAATCTTCATGTCTTCGACCGAGTCAATCGCCACGCCCGCCTTGCCCACATCGCCCGTCACGCGCGGATGATCGGAGTCGTAGCCGCGGTGCGTGGCTAAATCGAACGCCACCGACACGCCCTGCCCGCCAGCGGCTAGCGCCTTGCGATAAAACGCATTCGATTCCTCGGCGGTCGAAAACCCTGCATACTGGCGAATCGTCCACGGACGCACCGCGTACATCGTGGCTTGCGGACCGCGCAAATACGGCGCAAAGCCAGGTAATGAATCGGTGTGCGGCAAATCAGCCGTATCAGCCTTGGTGTAGAGTGGCTTGACCGTGATGCCGTCGGGCGTTTGCCAATTCAGTGCATTGACAGCGCCGTTGGGTGCAGATTTAGCGGCTGCTTTTTGCCAATCGGCCAAGGTTGCGGATGATGATGTGGGCTTGGAAGAGTTAGTCATTCGCGCATTCTACACACAAATTTATCCGTAATTATGAATTCAAAATTCAGTTTCATGTAAACTAAGTGGCATGGAACATGATCGCCCGCCTAACCGCCTCAAGCCTCGCCCACTCTATGAAGAAGTGGCGGAATTACTGCGTCAACGCATTTTTAGTCGCGCACTCAAACCGGGTGATTGGATTGACGAGTTAAGGCTCTCTGCGCAGCTAGGCATTAGCCGCACGCCGCTCAGAGAAGCGCTGAAAGTACTCGCCACCGAGGGTTTGATCACCATGAAAATGCGGCGCGGCGCTTACGTGACCGAAGTCAATGACAAGGACTTGCGCGATGTCTTTCATCTCATGGCGGTGCTAGAGGCCGACGCAGCAGGCATTGCCGCGCACGCAGCAACCGATCAGCAGCTAGCGGAGTTGAGTGCGCTGCACGAGCAGCTGGAAAAGTCCACCAAAGATCGCGTCAAATTTTTTGCCGTCAACGAAGCCTTTCATCTCAAGTTGCTAGAAGTCGCCAACAACCGCTGGCGCGAGCAAATGGTGGCCGATCTGCGTAAAGTGATGAAGCTCAACCGTGCGCAGTCGCTACTGAAAGCGGGACGGATTGAAGAGTCACTTGCCGAGCACAGCGCCATCATGGCGGCACTCAAAAAACGCAACGCCGCAGCCGCGCAAGCAGCCATGCGCGCACATATTGAGAACGGGCAAGAGGCAGCGGCTTGAGTCATCCCCCGCCCACCCGAAGACTGCCTGTTTTAGGACTCGACTCCGCTTTTCCGCCCGCCGATCAAGCTTGGGGGGACGCTGATCCCATTCCTGGACTGCTTTGCGCAGGCGCAGATTTATCGGTTGAGCGCTTGGTCTGGGCTTACAGCCAAGGTATCTTCCCGTGGTTTAGCGAGGGCGAACCGATTTTGTGGTGGAGTCCTGATCCGCGCATGGTTTTGCAAGTTGCCGACTTCAACGTGAGTCGCTCGTTTGGCAAGGTACTGCGTCAATTTCAAAACAACCATGCCTCTGAAACCCTTATGGATACTGCCTTCCCAGAGGTTATTGCCCGCTGTGCCCATACAGCAAGGGCTGGACAGCAAGGCACTTGGATTGTGCCTGCCATGCAAGCGGCGTATGTGCGTTTGCATGAGGCTGGCTTTGCGCACAGCGTAGAGACTTGGGTGAATGGCAAGCTGGTGGGCGGTCTTTATTTCACCCAAATTGGCAAAGCCGTGTTTGGTGAATCCATGTTTTCATTGCAAACCAACGCATCCAAAATGGCGCTGGCAGCCCTGGTTGAATGGTGCAAGGCGCAGGGTATTGCGTGGATTGACTGCCAACAGCAAACGACTCATCTTGCAAGCCTTGGTGCAAAGCCCATTGCGCGCTCCCGCTTCATGCGCCAGCTAGCGCAAGCACTTCATGCGTGAACTTCATACGTAAAATTATTGGATGAACACCTCACCCACGATTCAGGTCTTTGAGCGGATGTTTTTGCTGGTGGATATTTTGGCCAAACGCTCGCAAGCGCTTAACCTCAAAGAAATCAGCGAACTGGCAAAACTCCACCCATCCACCACACGCCGTATTTTGAGCGACCTGATGCTTGGACGCTATGTTGAGCGCTCGGATGCGGGGACTTACCGATTAGGTTTGCGGTTGCTAGAGCTTGGCAACTTGGTCAAAAGCCGCCTCGATGTACGCGAAGCAGCACTTGGACCGATGCGTGCGCTGCACGACCAATTGGGGCAACCCGTTAATTTAAGCGTGCGGCAAGGCGATGCGATTGTTTATATTGATCGCGCGTATTCGGAGCGATCAGGGATGCAAGTGGTGCGAGCGATTGGTGGCCGTGCGCCGCTGCATCTCACATCGGTTGGAAAATTATTTTTATCGCAAGATACCGATGAGCAGCTAAAAGCTTATGCATCTAGAACCGGGCTTAAAGGGCAAACGCCCAATAGCATCACCAACTTAGAGGTGCTCAAAAAAGAGCTGCGCTCCGTTGCCAAAACATTAGCCGCTTATGACAAAGAGGAGTTGGAGCTTGGCGTGCGCTGCATCGCCTCTGCCATCCACAACGACCAAGGCGAACTGATCGCAGGACTGTCTATTTCAGCGCCAACCGAGCGACTGAAAAACGAATGGCTGGTGGTGTTGCAAGACACGACGGAGGCGATCTCCGCAGCGCTTGGCTACCAAGCTTGAAGCTATCTTGATGCTTTCTTAACGCCCTAAGGGCTCTCTGCATAATCCGTTCGCCCTGAGCTTGTCGAAGGGTAAGTGTTTGATTTGCTTTGGCTTCGACAAGCTCAGCCCGAACGGAAATGAAGTTATGCAGAGTGTCCCTAAGCGTGCGGCGCGTTCGCGGGGCGGCTCTCAACCCACGCACGCACACGCTCGGCATCACCTAAGCGCGAGGATTTGCCCATAGAGTCCAAAAACACCATCACTAACTTACGACCCGCCACCTTTGTTTGCATCACCAAGCAACGACCTGCGGCCGTGATGTAACCCGTCTTTTGAACTTCAATATCCCAATTGGGATTGGACGTTAAGCGGTTGGTGTTGACATAGCTCATCGTTCGCTTGCCCATTGCCAACTGGAAGCCGTGCGAGGTGCTTAATTCGCTCACGGTCGGATTTTTTGAAGCGAATGCGACCAACTTTGCCAAATCTTGCGCTGTGGAGCGGTTGTCGCTCGACAAGCCCGTTGGCTCGACGTAATGGGTATTGGTCATGCCAAGCGACTGCGCCTTCGCGTTCATCAAACGCACAAACGCATCTAAGCCATCTGGGTAGGTGCGACCTAGCGCATAAGCCGCGCGATTCTCGCTAGACATTAAAGCCACGTGCAGCATATCGCGGCGCGTCATTGATGTGCCCGCCTTCAGTCGCGAAAAGCTGGCGTTTTGCACATCTTCTTGCGTAATCGTCAGCATCTCATCCATTGGCAAATTGGCTTCGCTCACCACAATGCCCGTCATCAGCTTTGTAATCGATGCAATCGGCAAAATAGCAGATTCATTTTTGCTAAATAAAACCTCGTTGGTATCTTGGTCAACAACCAGCGCCACACTCGACTTGAGATCAAGCGCATCGGGTGCGCTATGCAGTCCCGTCATCCGTCCCATTGAAGGAGCTTCATAAGTGACACGAGCCACTTTTTTGCCGCGCTTAGCTGCTTTGCTGGCTAATACTGGTTTTTTTGCCTGCGAACTTTTTTGTGCGTGTTTAGCTGTCGCAGCCTTCTTTTTGGGCTGCGCTTGCGCTTGCGCTTGCCATGCAAACGAAAAAATAAGCGTCGCCAAAAAAATATGTATCAGTCGCATAAATGTCTCCCCGTCAATTCAACAATGAGCGCGCAGTGTAGCAGAGAAAGTAGGTTTAGGATAGAGCGTAACTGCTTGATTCTATTAAATCAATTTCGATTGAAAGCACTTACCTCGTGTATTTATAAATAACTACAAAATAAATGTAACAAAATTACAGAATTGCTTGTAAAATCCGTCTATACTCGCAATTTTAAGTAACTAAATTACAAGCAGTGTTGCCACGCATTCAATCTATTTTGCAAAGCCTCACGCCAGCTGAGCAGCAAGTCGGCCAGCTGGTGCTCAACAATCCTCGGGCGTTTACTGAAGCGCCAGTCGATCAACTGGCTGCCAAAGCCAAGGTGAGTCAGCCCACGATTGTTCGATTTTGCCGCACGCTAGGCTACAAAGGGCTGCGTGACTTTAAGCTCAACTTGGCTGCCAGCTTGAGTGAAGGTGTGCCCTTTATTCACCACAACGTCGTCGCACAAGACAACACGGATGAGCTACTGGTCAAAGTGATTGACAACGCAGCAACGGCTTTTCTTAAATACCGCCAAGCCGCGTCACGCGTGCAACTTGATCAGGCTGTCAGCGCCATTCATAAAGTGCATGTACAAAAAAAACGACTGGAGTTTTTTGGCGTGGGCAATTCAGGCATCGTGGCGCAAGACGCGCAGCATAAATTTTTTCGACTTGGATTTCATACCGCCGCCCAAAGCGATGGGCATATGCAAATGATGAGCGCCTCACTTTTAGGGCGCGGTGATTGCGTGGTGGTCATCTCCAACTCTGGCAAAACCCGTGACTTGCTGGATGCCTGCCAGATTGCCAGAAAAAACGGGGCTGTCTCCATCGTGATTACCGCCACCGACTCGCCCCTTGCACGCGCAGGTGATATTCACTTGGCTGCCGACCACCCCGAGAGTTACGAGCAATTTAGCCCAATGGTGTCGCGCTTGCTTCACCTGCTGATTGTGGACGTACTCGCAACTGCCGTCGCACTGCGGATTGGCAGCGCCACATTACAACCTTCTCTTCGCAACATGAAACAAAATTTATTAAGGAAACGCTACCTATGACTTCAAACCTTGTTACGCACGGCTCGCAAGAAATTGTGATCTTTGGTGGCGCGGGCGACTTGTCGTTTCGCAAGCTCTTGCCTGCGCTCTACATGGCGCATCTTCACGACAAACTATCCGCCAGCACACGCATCATTGCGATTGGCAGACAAGACTGGAGCCGCGAGGCGTATCTCAACTTTATCGACACGCACTCGCCTAGCTTTATTGAAACCGATGCCTTCGATGCGGCGCAGTGGCAAAGTTTCTTGGCGCGGCTAAGCTACATCAGCATGGACGCGACACAGGCGACGCATTACGCAAAGCTCAAAGCGGCTTGCCCCCAGTCTTTGCTTCGCGTGTTTTATTTAGCCACCGCGCCGAGTTTGTTTGCACAAATTTGTGCGCATTTGGCATCCGCCGATTTGATTGATTCCCTCGCCCGCGTGGTGCTTGAAAAGCCGCTCGGTACAGATCTCGCGTCAGCGCGTGTGATTAACACCGAGGTTGGTCGTTATTTTGAAGAGCATCAAATTTACCGCATCGACCACTACCTTGGCAAAGAGACCGTACAAAACTTGATGGTGCTGCGTTTTGGTAATTCCATTTTTGAACCACTTTGGCGTGCGCCGCACATTAGAAGCGTACAAATCACCGTCGCCGAAACCGTTGGCGTTGGTAGCCGTGCAGGGTTTTATGACGGCGCTGGTGCGCTGCGTGACATGGTGCAAAACCATCTGCTACAGCTGCTGTGCATTGTTGCGATGGAGTCGCCCATATCGCTTGGCGCGGATGATGTGCGCGATGAAAAGCTCAAAGTCCTGCGCTCGCTTAAAAAAATGAATGTGAATGACGTGAAGCGTGACACGGTACGCGGTCAATACACCGCTGGAGCCTGCGCTGGCGAGGCTGTTGGTGGCTACAAAGAAGAAGACAAAGTCCCCGCCGATAGCCGCACAGAAACCTTTGTTGCGCTGCGAGCCACGATTAACAATGCCCGCTGGGCCAATGTGCCGTTCTTTTTACGCACGGGCAAACGGATGCAAAAGCGTCAGTCCGAAATCATCATTGAGTTTAGTGAGCAACCCTTTACGATTTTTGGACTTGCCGCGCATCACCAGCCCAATCGCTTAATTATTCGGTTGCAACCCGAAGAGTCGATTCAACTTGAGATGATGGTCAAAGAACCTGGGTCGGGTATGAACTTAAACCCGGTACGGCTGGGGCTTGACTTGCAACATTCGTCCGACAAACGCCGCGCAGAAGCTTACGAGCGATTGCTGATGGATGTCCTCAAAGGCCGACTCACGCACTTTATGCGGCGCGATGAGTTAGAAGCCGCGTGGATGTGGATTGAGCCTATTCTTGACGGCTGGGAGGCGCTTGACGACAAGCCGCTTGATTACTGCGCAGGAAGCTGGGGGCCAGGCGCATCATCTGCACTCATGGCACGCGAAGATCAAAAATGGCTGGAGGAGTGCCAATGACAACCGCCCTCCACCCCACTTTATTAGCCGTGACTGCGCGGATTGAAGCGCGTAGCCGCGCGACTCGCGAGGCTTATTTAAATGTCTTAGCCAGCGCTCAAAAACCTAGCCCTTATCGCGCGGGCATGGGGTGCGCCAATGCCGCGCACGCCTACGCCGCCATGCCAGCAAACGACAAGCTGGTGCTAAGACAAGAGCGCCAGCCCAATATCGGCATCGTGACCGCATACAACGATATGCTCTCTGCGCACCATCCGTATGAGCACTATCCAGAGATCATCCGCGCGGCGGCAAGGTCAATGGGCGCAACGGCTCAGGTCGCAGGCGGCGTGCCCGCCATGTGTGACGGTGTCACGCAAGGCGAAGCGGGCATGGAGCTGTCTTTGTTTTCGCGCGATGTGATTGCGCTATCAACCGCTGTGGCGCTGTCGCATAACGTTTTTGATGCGTCCGTTTTTTTAGGGGTGTGCGACAAAATTGTTCCTGGCCTCTTTATGGGTGCGTTGCAATTTGGGCACTTGCCTGCTGTTTTTATTCCCGCAGGTCCAATGACATCGGGCTTATCCAACGACGCAAAATCAAAAGTCCGCCAACAATATGCGCAAGGTTTAGTCAGCCGCGACGTTTTGCTACAAGCCGAACAAGCCGCCTATCACGGCGCGGGCACTTGCACGTTTTATGGCACGGCCAACTCCAACCAAATGCTCATGGAAATCATGGGGCTGCATCTACCAGGCTCGTCATTTGTCAATCCTGGCGCGCCACTGCGCAAAGCGCTGACCGCAGCTGCTGTCGAGCGAGCCGTGGCGCTCACTCAATCCAACCACGTAGGGATGGGTTATCACATAGATGCCAAAGTGGTGGTTAATGGCATGGTGGGATTACTCGCAACGGGCGGATCAACCAATCACACCATGCACCTCGTGGCAATGGCTCGCTGTGCGGGTTGGCTCATCAATTGGGACGATTTTTCTGATCTCTCCGCCTGCACGCCCCTGCTGGCACGCATCTATCCCAATGGCAGTGCAGACGTGAATCACTTTCATGCGGCGGGCGGCATGGCGTACTTAATCGCACAGTTGTTGGGCGCTGGCCTGCTGCATCAAGACGTGCAAACCGTTATGGGACATGGGCTAGCACGCTATACGGTTGAGCCTTGGTTAGATGGCGAGCAGCTCGCATGGCGCGCTGCGCCCAGCCTATCGGCCGATGAAGCTGTGCTGCGTCCTGCCTCCGCGCCCTTTAGCTTTGAGGGCGGACTGCGCTTACTGAAAGGCAATCTAGGACGCGCCGTGGTGAAGGTATCAGCCGTCGCACCTGAGCATCGGCAAGTGCGTGCGCCTGCCGTGGTTGTGAACGATCAAAAAGAGCTGATTCAACTCTTTCAAGCAGGCAAGCTGAATCGTGATTGTGTTGCCGTGGTGCGCAACCAAGGCCCCAAGGCAAATGGAATGCCCGAGCTGCACAAACTCACACCGCTATTGGGTTCGCTGCAAGACAAGGGATTCAAAGTGGCCTTGGTCACGGATGGCCGTATGTCAGGTGCGTCAGGCAAAGTACCCGCAGCCATTCACCTCAGCCCCGAAGCCTTAAACGGCGGCATGATTGCCAAAGTACACAATGGTGACATGATTGATTTAGACTGCGACGCGCAGCGGTTGATGATTGAAGTCAGCGATGCACAATTGGCTGCAAGACCATCACCTAGCGAAGCGTTATCCACCCATCAGCATGATACGAAACACGGCACTGGACGCGATTTATTTGCACTGTTTCGCGCTCACGCGGCTCATGCCGAAGATGGCGCATCACCACTTTTAACGAACCTCTATTTGTAATTTTGTCATTGATATGCAAACTCAAAACAGCCCCGTCCTTACAGTTCCCACATTCCAATCACGTGTCGTACCTGTGATTGTGATAACGCACCCCGATCAAGCCGTGCCCATGGCAAACGCTTTGCTGGAGGGCGGTATTGATGTCATGGAGGTCACGCTGCGCCATGCCGCAGGACTGCCCGCCATTGAAAAAATTGCCAAGCACGTCCCGCAAATGTGCGTGGGCGCAGGCACCGTCACGCACGCCAGCGAGATGGCGCTGGTACAAGGTGCGGGCGCACAATTCGCACTCTCACCAGGCATGACGGATGCGCTCGTGCAAGCGGCCTTCACTTGCCGTATGCCCTACATTCCTGGCGTGATGACACCTAGCGAAGTGATGCACGCCAGAGACTACGGATTTGGTTTAGTCAAACTTTTTCCAACCGCGCAAGCAGGCGGCATCGCGATGCTAAAAGCACTGCACGGACCGCTAGGCGATATGAAGTTTTGCCCAACAGGTGGCATCTCACTGGCCAATATGGGAGAGTTTTTAAAGCAGCCCAATGTCCGCATGATTGGCGGCTCGTGGCTGACGCCCGCAGATGCCGTAGCAGCAGAGAATTGGTCTGAAATCACTCGCTTAGCGCGGGAAGCCGTTGCCGCTGCCCGCTTCAGTGCAACATAATTAAGCAAGCAGTTAAGCCTCGACATCAACCTCTCATACACCTATGTTTCAATCTAAAACAGACGTTAGCCATCAGCACTCGTCTTTTCCGCGCCTACTAGGTGACGTTGGTGGAACCAATGCGCGGTTTGGTTGGCAAACCAGCGAAGACGCAGAGATGACTCATGTGCAAGTGCTTCCTTGCTCGGAGTATCCAACGCTATATGCAGCGATCACAGCCTACCTCGCGGCGCAGCAATTAGCCACGCCAACCCACGCTGCAATTGGCATCGCCAACCCCGTCACCGATGACTTAGTCGTGATGACCAACCATCACTGGCAATTTTCTATCGGCAAGCTTCGCGCCGATTTAGGACTGAAGCACTTACTGATCCTCAACGACTTTATGGCATTGGCTTTATCAATCCCGCACATACCCAACGCGCATAAGCGGCAAATTGGCGGCACGGCGGGCAAGCAGGATGCAGCCATCGGACTCATTGGACCGGGCACGGGGCTTGGCGTTTCAGGGTTGCTGCCAATTGGTCATCAAGATCAATGGACACCGATTTCTGGTGAAGGTGGTCACGTAAGCTTGGGAGCCAGCAATGCGCTAGAACTGGCGGTGATTGAACGCCTACAAAAACGCTACGGTCATGTCTCTGCCGAGCGCGTGTTATCAGGCATGGGTTTGGTTGATTTGTATCACGCACTAGGCGATATACATGGCGATCAACCCAAAGAAATCACCACGCCGTCCGAAGTGCTAGAGCGCGCAAAACAACAAACGCAAGCAGACACAACCGCCAACTTAACGATAGATATGTTCTGTAGTTTTTTAGGTACGGTCGCAGGCGATTTAGCACTCACCATCGGCGCAAGAGGCGGTATGTATATCGGCGGCGGCATTGTGCCAAGATTAGGAAAACGCTTCGACGCATCAGCGTTTCGTACACGCTTTGAAGCCAAAGGCCGCTTCAAAACCTATCTTTCTCAAATTCCCGTTTGGGTGATTGACAGCCCCGTTTCACCCGCCCTAAGCGGTGCATCACGGGCGCTGTCGATGCAAAAATGGTGGGATGTGCGGGGGTCGAACCGTTAGTGCAACATTCTTTCTGTAAATTCCCCCGAGACTTTACTCTTTCACGTCACGAATTGGCTTCGAAGCATAAGGAATGGGACTGGCTCAAGTGTGTACAAATGATTACAATAATCCCATGTTCAAAATAAAGCGAACCGCACAATTTGACACTTGGTTATCGGGCATCAAAAACAGCATGACACGCATTCGGCTTAATCGCCGTTTGGATAGGGTTAGCGTCGGTCTGCTCGGCGACTATGCGCCCGTTGGTGATGGCGTGTTTGAATTGCGTGAACACTTTGGCGCGGGCTGGCGGCTGTACTACATCCAGCGCGGGGAGACCTTTATCTTGATGCTTGGCGGCGGCACTAAATCCACTCAAGCGCGTGACATTGCCAAAGCGATTGAGCTGTCTAAACAGATTGGGGAATAAATCATGAGCGAAAAAATCAACATTGCAAGCCTTCCTACATTTGATATGGCCGAGTGCCTTCAAACGGAGGAGGATGTGGGAAATTACCTCACGCTAGTTCTTGAAGAGGGTGATAGCTCTGAATGGATTCACGCGCTCGGTATCGTTGCCCGTGCTCGTGGCATGAGCGAAATTGCCAAAGACTCAGGACTAAGCCGTGAAGCTCTCTACAAAGCGCTACGCCCTGACTCACAACCTCGCTTCGATACCATTGCCCGCGTCTGTAAAGCTCTTGGCTTAAGCTTAAGTCTCAGAACACATACCACGCCAAAGCGCCGTATTCGCAAAGTTGCGGCCGCTTAAATTCCCAAAGTTGCGACTCTCAGGCGGAGGGTAAGAATTACGCCGCTACCGCAATTGCGCGACTATGCAAGCGCATACCGAGGGCGCGTGTCACTTTGACCACAGTGCTAAAGCTTGGATTACCTTGAGTCGAGAGTGCAGTGTAGAGACCTTCGCGGGTCAGTCCTGTGTCTTTAGCAAGCTGTGTCATGCCTCGCGCTCTTGCAATGACTCCAAGCCCTTTACGGATAAGTGCGCCATCTCCTTCGTCTTCCTCAAAGCAAGCCTCTAGGTAGAGCTGCATATCTTCTTCGGATTTGAGAATATCCGCAGAGTCCCAGCGGCTAAAGCCCGCGGGCATATTGACTGTTAAAGGTGTTGTCGTTTGCATGGTTCAGTCCTTCCAACGTTTAGCTAATTCAATAGCGTGGTTAATGTCTTTATCCTGTGTCGCCTTATCACCGCCACACAATAAAACAATCACCACGCTACCACGCCGCGTGAAATAGAGCCGATACCCTGCACCAACATCAATGCGCATTTCGCTCACGCCATCACGCAAAAATTTGAAGTCGCCAAGATTTCCGCTCTCTGCTCGATCAAGTCGCGCTGCAATGCGTGTTACGGCATTCCGATCACGCAGTCCACTTGCCCACTTGATGAATTCATCTGATTTGATAACTTCAAACATGGGAGCATTGTAATTTACATCTTACGTTTATTGTATTTTTGAGGGGGTATGGGGGCTAGCCCCCCATGTAGCGGGGTACCCGCGTAGCTGCATACCTATTCCATCATTCGGCGCGGAAGGTGCTAAGGAGTTCGCGCACGTTAGCATTTATCTCGCGGGTATTGGTTCGCGTGCTGCCCCTGTCCTACGCGCCCTAACAAGCGGTTTTCGTCTTCGGCACGTTTTGGGCACAAAAAAGGCTTTGCAAGAAAGGTAGTTCTCGCAAAGCCTTATGGAATATGGTGGGATGTGCGGGGGTCGAACCCACGACAAACGGATTAAAAGTCCGCTGCTCTACCAACTGAGCTAACATCCCACGTCTTTTGCGTTTACAGCAAAGCCTTCGATTATAACGCCGTTTGCTTTGCTGTGGCAAGCAAAATGTAAAAAATCAAAGCCGATAGTTGCCATCTACCAAACTAATGGCCACGCCTGTTTTTGCCGACTGCTCGGCTGCCAAGCCAATCACCACGGCCTTTAAGCCGTCTTGCAAACTCACTTCAGGCGAAGTGTTTGTGCGGCCTAGCTTGAAGTCTTTTGCCATCTTAAAAAACTTTTGATGTTGATAAAAAGTTGACCCATTGTGATCTCCAATGGACAGCAGCGCCTTGTCCACAGGAATCTCGATGGTGTGCATCGGTACGGCTTGAATGGTAGGCGAGTTCGTCCAGCCCTCTGCGCCTGTTTGATGCCGCTGACTCACCGTTAGCTGCGCGACAGGCGCAGCGCCCAATTCAGCAGGCCAAAATCGCCCAGGACCAGGTACTTTGCAATCTAGCTTGCCCTTCGCACCAACGACGCACAGCTCTTCTTGATAACGTGACCCTTCCGCAAACATACACAAATCAAGCATCGCCCTGCGCCCGTTTGGGAAGTCCAGCACAACATAAGCGTTATCCAAAATATCAGGCGTCTTGCCGCCATACTGCTCGTTCAAATGATTGTGATTTTGTCCGCCCGATGCGTAAACACGTATCGGATCGCACTGCATCACGTGGCGCATCAAATCAAAAAAGTGACAGCATTTTTCAACCAATGTTCCACCCGTGTTGCGACTAAAGCGATTCCAATCGCCCACCTTGGTTAAAAAAGGATAACGGTGTTCGCGGATGCTGAACATCACCGCCTCGCCCGTGTGCTGCTGGGTATGTGCGGCTTCAATCAGCTTGGTAATGGGTGGCATATAGCGATACTCCATCGCCGTCCAAATCGGCATGATGCCTTGGTTCGCCGTGCTGTCAAATAACTGGCGCAAAACTTGTACGCCAGCCAAATCCGTGCAAGCAGGCTTTTCTAATAACGTTGGACGGGGATTGGTAGCAGCAATGCGTGCAAGCTGCTCAGCGTGGCAGTAATTGGGGCTGGTGATCACCCACGCATCGATGTCAGAGCGGACGAGTAGCGCATCTAGTGTTGCGGCAAACTGGGCATCGGGCGCAAACTGCGCTGCCATTGCACGCATCGCCGCATCAGGCTCAAAAATAGCTACGGTAACTGCACCTTGCACCATCGCCAAATTGCGCAAATGCTCTTGCCCCATCATGCCGCAGCCAATAAAGCCGTAACGAACCGTCATCGTGTGCTCAGTCATATGGATATCTTTTCTTCATGTCTTGTTTTGCTATTTCAGTCGATTCACGTAGCGGCAACGCTTGGCATCAAACCAAGTAATGGAGTACTCCGCAATTTTATTTTTACTTGTGCGCGACACCCGCTCCACGCGCGCGCAAACGCTAGCCACCGCTGGCGCAAAATCTTGCACCGACCAGTCGGGCACAACGCCCACGCCCACACGGTCTTCGGCACTCGCAATCCAAAAGCCCAAACGCTCTTGATAAAACCAATACAGCGCTTCACCTAAATCGGCAGCTTTCAGGTGAGGATGCGATTGGGCATCAAAATAAATTTCTTCTAGCGCAATAGGCGTATCAGACAACAAGCGCAAACGGCGTAATCGGTAACAGTGCTTTGACAAGTCCGTTTGAAACGCCGCAGGTGTCGCTATTTTTTGAAAATCAATCACGCGGGCTGTCGGTAGTCCGCCGCCGCGAATTAACTCCAATTTAAAAAACTCATAGACGCTTTTGCTTTGCCCCATACCAGCTGGCAGCACATAAGTGCCCGAGCCTTGCCTGCGCGCCAACATCCCGCGCAGCTCCAACTCTGACAAGGCTTTGCGCAGCGTTCCCACCGCAACGCCCAGCGTTTTTGCCAACTCCGCTTCAGGCGGCAAGCGATCGCCCGCCGCATACAGTCCTGCCGCAATTTCGCGCGTGAGGAGTTCACTGATTTGCAGGTAAACAGGCAAAGAGACGGAGGCAGATAACATGCGGCTATTGTAAAGTCATTTACTATTGATATACTAGGACGCATGAACACTTTTACTCAACCCATTGTTCCCGTCAAAAGCCAAGATGTAGCTGCTGCCGAAGTCTCATGGTTCGCGCCGCTTTGCTCAGACGACTACCGCTACCTTGGCGTGCCCGACGGCAGCTTGCGATCCAGCTTTGAAAACACGAGCCGCATTGCGCAAACCGCAGACCGCTTGGGCTTTCGCAACATGCTGTGCCCGTCGTCTTACCAAGTCGGACAAGACACGTTATCGTTTGTCGCGGCGATGGCTCCGCTCACCCAACAAATGAGTATGCTTGCTGCCATTCGCATGGGCGAGATGCAGCCCATCATGCTGGCACGCACCATTGCCACACTTGACCATATGCTCAAAGGTCGATTAACGCTAAACGTGATTTCATCGGACTTTCCAGGTGAAGTCGCCAGCAACGAACACCGCTATCAGCGCAGCAAAGAAGTCGTCGAAATTTTGAAACAAGCTTGGACGCAAGACGAAATCAATTACGCAGGGCAGATCTACAACTTCAAAGGCTTATCCACGCAGCCTGTTAAACCTTACCAACAAAACGGGGGCCCGCTGCTCTACTTTGGCGGCTACTCGCCCGACGCGGTCAATCTATGCGCCGAGCACTGCGATGTTTACCTCATGTGGCCTGAAGCCGAAGATCAACTCGCCGAGCGTATGCGCGTGGTTCACGCACGTGCGCAGCATTACGGACGGACGCTTGACTACGGACTGCGCATCCACATGATCGTGCGCGATACCGAAGCCCAAGCGCGTGAATATGCCGAAGATTTGGTTAGCCAACTCGATGACGAAATAGGTCGCCAAATCCGCGAACGCGCACTCGACGCCAAAAACTTTGGCGTCTCCATTCAAGCCAAAAATCGTGAGCTGGCCGACAACGCAGGTTACATCGAGCCGCACATTTGGACAGGCGTGGGACGCGCACGCTCAGGCTGCGGCGCCGCGCTGGTGGGCAGTGTCGATCAGGTCATGAGCAAAATTGAGCGCTACCAAAAAATGGGCATTCGCGCCTTCATCTTCTCGGGCTACCCGCATTTAAATGAATGCGAACAATTCGGCACGAAAGTGCTGCCGCATCTCAAAACCTGCTCGCTGCCCGAAGTCTATGGGCGCACTCCCGCATCCACGCCCGCTACGCCGCTAGGCAATGGCGTTCGCAAATAAAAAACCAAGCACCAAGCACCAAGCACACACCTCATGCAAAAAATTAAACTCGCGCCCCATCTCCCCGATTTCAGTCGCATCGTTTACGGCGCTTGGCGCATGAGCGATGACGTGGACAACGCCCCCAAAGACGCACTCCAAAAAATCCATGCTGCGCTGGATATCGGCATCACCACCTTTGATCACGCCGATATTTATGGTGACTACTCGTGCGAGACCTTATTCGGCGCGGCTTTGCGCTTAGATGCCTCGATCAAAGAGCGTATTCAAATTGTCACCAAGTGCGACATCATGCTCACAAGCGACAAGTATCCTGATCGCCGCTTCAAACATTACGACACCACGGCCGCGCACATTCGAGCGAGCGTGGACGCATCACTTGCAAGGCTAGACGTGGATGTGATTGATGTACTGCTGCTGCACCGCCCCGATCCACTCATGGATGCAGCCGCCACGGGCGCTTGCTTAGATGATTTGGTTCAAACTGGAAAAATCCGCGCCGCAGGTGTTTCCAATTTCACCACTTGGGATTGGGATTTGTTGCAAGCCAATATGCGTACGCCGCTGGTTACCAACCAACTTGAAATCAGCTTGCTGGCAACCCAAGCCTTGAGCGATGGCACTCTGGCTCAAGCCCAACAGCACAAAGCGCCGCCAATGGCTTGGTCACCGCTGGGCGGTGGTGCGCTGTTTAGTGATGATGCGGTTGCGAATCGCTTGCGCCCTGCGCTGCACCGTATTGCCATGCAGCACGGTGTCATGATTGATGCCGTCGCAGTGGCTTGGTTGCTCGCGCACCCTGCACGCATTTTGCCCATCATGGGAACCAATAACTTGGCGCGCATTGCGCAATTGGGCGATGCGTTCAAAGTCGCTATGCCGCGCGAGACATGGTTTGAATTGTTAGAGCTGGCACGCGGACACGAAGTCGCATGATGATGAGCCATCCGCAGCACCTCAAAGAAGCGATGGCGTGCTTTGGCACGGGTGTCACCGTCATCACCGCAACCCACGCGGGACAAGACTTTGGCATGACTTGCAACTCATTTAACACGGTCTCGTTAGAGCCAGCGCTGGTGCTTTGGTCGATTCGGCAAAGCTCGGGCAATCGAACCCATTTTGAGTCCGCTGGTGGCTACACCGTCAACATCCTCTCACACGCACAGCAACCTCTGGCGCTGCACTTCACCAAGGGCTCGCAAGCCGAGCGCTTTGCGGGGCTTCATTTGGCAAGGCTCGCCAGCGGTCGTCCACAAATCGTTGGTAGCACAGCGTGGTTCGACTGCGCACTAGAGCGCATCATTCCAGCAGGCGATCACGACATCATGCTAGGGCGGGTGCTTGACTTTGGCTTCAACCCCGACGCCAGCACCGAGCCACTCATCTACGCACGTCGTCAATTTGGTAAGCTGATCAGCACACCCTCGCCTGTGACAAACGCCGCCTGAATCTGATCTGACGGAACGCTCAGCACATGACTCACCGCTTGCGCGTAGTTCACTAACTGAGCACGCAGCGCGGCAGAGCGTTCGGGTTGCATGCTTGATTTGAAATCAATCACCCACCACGTTTGCGTGCCGCGATGCCGCACCAATCGGTCGATGCGAAGCACCTGCCCTGCGTGAACAAGCTCATATTCATTGGCTTGCCAGTCAATTTGCGACTCGTCCCACAGCCACGCCGCTTCGCCGCTCAGTATCAAATGGGCGCTCTCTTGAACGCTTGATAGCTGCTGCTGCGAAAGCGAAAACTCAAGCGCAACTGCTGCCAAAGCGCCCGCCTCCAAGCTGCACCATTGCAGCAACCGATGCAGCGCCTTGCCACTTTGCGCCGCATCGGTTGTCGCGTCAAACGCGAGCGCGGCGCTTGTCTCGGGCAAAGTCAACTGCGCCGCAGGCAAGCTGGCCACCTCATTCAAAACCTTTGCTGGAGGAGCCTGCTGCGCCCATCCCACCCGCGCAGCTTCGGGCGCATCAACAGGCGTACAAAGCTTGTTCAAGCGATTCCAAACGCTTTTTGAATGTTCAAATCGCGCCTTGGTGGCAGACAAAACCAGCGTTTGCTTGGCACGGGTAGCGGCAACATACAGCGCGTTCAACTCTTCTAATTCACGCGCCGCTACATCTGCCGCCAGCAGCGCCTCAGCGCACGGAGGCGGATGAGCCTCGCTTTGCAAAAACACAAATTTCTGCGGCGCAGAATGCTCGGGCTGCCAATCGATTAAGGTGGTCATGCTCTCTGACCCTCGCTTGGGTGGATCGCTGCTGAGCAGCAGCACCACATCCGCTTCAAGCCCCTTTGCCCCGTGTACCGTGAGCAATTGCACAGCCGCCGATTCTGCTTCACCAGTTGCGCCGCCAAGCGTAGGCGCTTTAATGGTTTGAACTTTGGCACGCATCGCACGCACAAAACTATAGGCATCTAAAAACCGTCCACCCTCTATCTGCAAAGCCGCCCACAGCAAGGCTTCCAGGGCAGCATGGCTTGCAAGCCTTACTGCGCTTGGCATGGCGAGCTGATACCTATTCAAAATATCACCGTCATCGTAAATCGCTTGCAGCGCATCGTGCGGTGGCAGGCGATTGAGCCACGCCTGCCAACGCTTGAATAACGCTTGAGTGGCTTCTGGTAATAACTCAAACCACGACTTTTTCTCTGGCAAGCAAGCGAGCTGCTGCGCACGAAGCGCCATCAGCTGAGCGTCCGTCCAAGCAAACACAGGCGATTTGAGTGCCCGCGCCAAATCGATATCACTCTGCGGCGAGAGCAAAAAATTGAGCAGCGCCAACACGTCTTGCACCGCTGGCACATCGGCTAAATCATTTTTCTCCAGCTTAGTAGCCGCTACGCCGTAGCGCTGCAAGGCTTGTTGGATAAGGCTCAGCGGTTCATGCGTGCGCGATAAAACCAGCACCGACTGCACGCCTGCATTCGCAACAATCCAGCGTGCGGCTTGATCGGCTTCGCGCTCCTTCAAACCTTTTTCGGCATCCTCGCGCGGCACAGCGAGGCTGTCGCGCCAAGTCATGTTGGAGGTGCTGATCTCACCGCTGGGACTGGGCTTGTCAAAGCCCTGCCCTTCGACCAGCTCAGGCCGAACGCTCAGGGCGCTCGCCTCTCGCTCAATCAGTGGCAAAGCAAGCGCCGCGCCAGTCTCTGCGCTGCCCGTCGTGTGCGGTCTAAAACCCACGTATTCATTGGCTTGCTGCGCCGCCAGCAGGGCCGCATTCACAACCTGCACAACGGCCGCGGCGCAGCGGCGCGTATGGTCGCAAGTCAATAGCGCGGCATCAAACGTCTCGCGCATAAACACCTGCGCAGCCGCAAACACGCGCGGCTCGGCATTGCGGAATCGGTAAATGCTTTGCTTGGGATCACCCACAATGAATAGGCTGGGGCGACTTAGCCCACCGCCACTACCCGCGTAGCTAGCCAGCCACGCGTGCATCGCCTGCCATTGCAGCGGACTGGTGTCTTGGAACTCGTCAACCATGACGTGACGCAGCTTCATATCTAAGCGCTCTTGCACGGCACCAGAATACGCGGGGTCTGACAGCAAGCGCATCGCCACGCGCTCCAGATCAGCCATATCCACCAAACCGCGCTGGCGTTTGAGCTTGGCAAAGCAAGCCAGCCACGCCCGCCCCACGCGCACCATGCGCTGCTGATAAAGCCAACAAGCGTGTTGGTGCTGCACGCTGAGCATCTCTAGCAAATCGTTTTGCGTCGCCGCCAACAACGCCCGATCTTCGTCTTGCATATCCTTCGACTCCAAACTGCGCGGCGTATTTTTTGCGGTGAGCAGTGCGAGCAAAATGCCGTCCCAATCCAGCTTTGACAGAGCCATCTCCAAATCCGTTGCGGCGGTGATTTGCTTTTTACCTTTGTATGTGCCTAGTCGCTTGGCCACAAGAGTCAGTTGCGCAATATCGACAGGCTTCTCTTGCGCGTCCAGCACCGATGTCTCTAGCAAACCCCGCTCATCCGTCAGTTCAAACTCCGTGCGCTTAGCAAGCAAACTCACCAGCGCGTCATCGGTTTTTGAGCGACCCAGCTCCTCAATCAACACCGCAAAATCAGCCTTGAGCACTGGATTGGCAAGGACTTGGGCATAAAACGCAAGGCGCAGTTCTGGCAAAAGTAGTTGATCGTCTTCCAGCAATTCGTAAGCGAGCGGCAACCCCACATCCTTTAGCACCGACAGCGGCGCAGCCTTTAACAATTGGGCAAACCATGCATGAAAGTTGGTGATGTGAACCGTGCGACCACTTGCCAATAGGCGAGTCCGCAAATCTTGCACATCGGGCTGCTCCAACCGCTCGTGCAACCGCCCCCGCATTTCGCCCGCTGCTTTTTTGGTAAACGTAATGGCCAAAATTTCATCCGCCTGCGCTCCCGCTTGCAAGGCGCGAATCATGCGCTCAATCAACATCCATGTTTTGCCAGCCCCCGCGCAAGCCTCTACCGCAATACTGCGCTCAGGGTTGCAAGCCACGTCCGTAAAGGTTTTGCCATCAACCGCTTGTCCATTAATGGCAAACGCCGCAGGTGTCGTTTGTTGCAAGTCGTTCATAGTGCGCCCGGCCTAAAGTCTTTGCGGCACAGCCCGCGCACTTGGCAAAAAGTGCAGGCATCACCCTCGCCAAGTGCTCGCAAACCATGCCCCGTTGCCATGCGCGAGAGATCGACCCAAATGCCGTCTAGCAAGGCATCGCGGTGGCTCTCAAGGTCTTGCAGCTCATGCAAACTGGTGCGGTCTTTGCCGTTTGAGCGCTCCACCAAATTGACATAAGCCGCGTGAATCGGTGCATCAACCGTGCTCGCCTCGTTTGACACCAAGGCGGCATAAAAAGCGAGCTGCGTGTCCTCGTCCGCCTCTTTGATACGCTTTTTCGTTTTATCCAGCGACTCGGTTTTGTAATCCAGCAAGCCGTAATCGCCGCTAGGTGTATCCATCCTATCGATGCGGTCTAACTTGCCAAACAACTGCACCGCTTTGCCCTGCACCGGCATCGAAAATGATTTTTCCACTTCGCCAGATGAGTAGCGCCATCCACTCGCCTCATGCTCTGCAAGCCACGCCAGATAAGCATCGCGGGTTTTAGGCCAAATCAAAGCGAACGGCAAAAATGCCGCGTCGTCTAAGCGCAAGTGTTTTTGCTCTGCCTTGGCGCAGGCATCGAGTAAGGCCTGACGCATAGACAGGGCTTCGACAGGCTCAGCCCGAACGGAAGGCTCATCCCGAAGGGAAGCCTCGTCCCGAACGGAAGCCTCAGCCCGAAGGGAAGCCTCATCCCGAACGGAAGCCTCAGCCCGAACGACCTGACTCGGTTCGTCCTGAGCTTGTTGAACGGCCCGACTCCGTTCATCCTGAGCTTGTTGAACGACCTGACTCCGTTCATCCTGAGCTTGTCGAAGGATCTTCAGCTCTTCGTGGAATCGAAACAAGGTGCCGTGCAACCACGTGCCAAAGTCGCGCTTATCAACCGTTTCATCTAGCTCGTCCGTATCGCGCAAACCCAAGATGCGCGTGGCATAGAAGCGATACGGGCAAGCGCGTAAATCGGCATAGCCGCTCGCCGTCAACCGTGCAGGTGCCAGAGTTTGCCAGTCAATCCGCACGCCATCGTTGAACACATCTAACTGAGTTTCGTCATTCCCGCGCAGGCGGGAATCCATTGCACCACTTGCACCACTTGCACCGCTTGCACCGCTTGTGGACTCCCACCTGCGCGGGAATGACGACGCCACTGACAGCGGACTGGGCGATTTCACCAACCGCCCCGCCATCTCCAGCACTTGCAACAAGCTACTTTTTTGCAGCGGCTCGCTGCCCTCCATCTGCTGCCAAAGCAGATGCACGCTGGGCTGGCTGCACAGCCACAACCATGCTTTGGCTAGGGCGGCGGCGGCATCGTCAGCGGTTGGCAATTGCAAAGCGATGCGCTGCGCGGCACTCCAATCGCTTGTCATGCGCGGCCTTGCGAGCAAGTACCGCTCGTCGCAACTGGGCACAACCACCGCATCAAAACGCCGCCCCCACATTTGCGCCAGCGGCAATGTGGTGACCGTCGCGCGCGTCGCTTCGCTCTCAGACTCAGCATCAGCCTCACCTTGATCATCAAATTTCAGTCGGAAACGATTCGCCTCCAGTACCGCGCGAACCCATGCTAGATAAGCGCTGCGGGACATGGGTATGGGCATGGGAATGGTCAACTCTTGATCGAAATGCAAAGCCTGAATCATCGCCTGCCCCGCCGCATCAGTCTGCATAGGCTCCCACAAACCAACGTCTTGCAAAAGCATCCTCGTCTCGGTTAACCAATCTTTGAGCGCTCTAGTTTTGGCAAAACGTGCAGGCCAATCGCCAAGCCAATCAGAACCTGTTTGCAACCACGCCACTTGCGCGTGGCGGCGAATTGTTTGCTCTAGTTGGGAGACATCGGCTGGCGCAAATCGAACTGGCGCAGACTTCAGCGCCGCCAACACCTGATCTGATGAGGCATCCCGCGCAGTGGCATCCAACCACGCCATCAATTGCGCGGCAACGGTTGTGGTCGATAGCGCCCACCCCGTCTCATCAACCAAAGTCACGCCGCGATAGCGAAGCAGGGCACTGACGCGGCGAATCAATTGGCGATCAAGTGCAATCAAAGCAATCGACCGATGCGCTGCGCAAGCCGCCAAAATCACAGCGACGGTTTGCGCGACCAAATCCTCCGCGTCACGCGCGGTGTATTCATTCAAAAGCGCCGAATTGTCTTCATCAAGCACACCCAGATCAATCACCGTCGATTTATCGGAAGCCCCGTCCAATAAGGCTTGCACGAGTGCATCCGCCTGCAAGCCTTGCGTGATATAGAAGTGCTCGGTGCATGCCAACAGCGCAGCGCGTCGCTCCCACAGCACATCGGTGCTGTAGCTACTCAGTCCCGCCCACACCAACGCAATATCTTGCAGCGCCGTCTCCAGCCGATAGGATGCCGAAAACGACGCACTCATCGCGCCAGCGCCAATGCGGTGGCTGGTAGACCAAGCAGCGCGGGCGCTGGGACGAATCGCGGCAGCAACAGGCGCGAGCTCATAAGCCATATCGAGCAAGCGCTGCACCGCAGTGCTAAGACCATCGGCACCAATGTCCCGCATGATGTTTGTAGGAATCAGTGACTCGGCAATCAAACGGTCAATGCCTTCATCAAAGTGAATATCAATAGGCGATTTGACAACCACACCAAGCCCAGCCGCCCAGTCCCGCACCGTAGTGATTTGCGGCGCGACGCGGTCAGGGTAAGTTCGCGCCCAAGCCTCGCGGGCGCTACTTTTAAGCTGCGCGTAGGGGATGAGCCAGAGGGCGGGGGATTGAACGGTCATTTAAAAAGCCACTAGGTCGCCACCGCGTGCTCAAACGTTTGAACCGCCCATTGATTGAGACTCAGTCCATTGGACTGTGCCGTAATCAGCGCGGCATTGTGTAGCTGTGTAACCCCGATAAGTTAATTTATTCATGGTTGATGTCCTGTTCTGGTTAGTAGTTCTCTAGCCTCTTCCACTTGGTAGCGCTTTGCTGCAATCACTTACGAACAGCCCTGCGCCCCGCCTTCTCCGCAGGCAAAAGGCTAGTCAACGCCTGATAGCGCTCAAACAAAAACGCCACACGCGGCGCGTCCTCCTTGCCGCCCTTGTACTTGTACGCCGCGTCCACGGCTTTGTCCAAAGTTTGATGCGCCTTTACTAAAACTGGCGGCATCGTGTTCGGGTCATACAAGTCAGCCAAGCTGCTATCAGGGTAGGCAGCCCGCGCATCAAGTACCGCCTGGGCTGCGGACTCGATGGCCTTGGAAGCCTTATCCGATATGGCCTGCGGCCAAGGGAAGTTGTTGTAGACAATGGTGTTGGAATAGCGGTAACGGCTCTCTAAACGTCCGCATACGGCACGCATCCATGCGTTGTGCATGGTTGAGCACAGAACGCCGAAGTGATAGAGCGTGGCGCGGGGAAGCATGAAGACGAGATTGCTTGCAACCACATTCGGCTTGAAATAGCCAATTGGAACGAAGCGGCGATTCTCTGAGGAGACGCTAGGCATCAGTAAATAAGTCTTATCCGTTTGCCTATCCTCGCCAAACAAAGTCGGGAATGCAGCCATATTTTGTGTGGGCACTTTCAGACTAGCTTGGCGCATCTCCTTAACCGCTTTCACACGCTGCCGTACCAAGGGCAAGGCTCGCAACTCAGTAGGCGAGATGTCCTTCAACCATAAGCACCAGCGCGGCACGTTATTGATGAACTCGCCAGCGCCTAGGAATGGGCGAATCCATTTTTTAGCGTCTGGTTCATTTTTAATTAACTCTTGTTTTTCAATATCAGACAAAAGCAAATTACCACCATCCGTTGGCTGGCTGCCTTTAACCATTGCAATCACATTGCTAATGGGCGTTGTCCGCTTTTCAAGCAGCACCGTTGGCGCATCTACCAAATACGGATTGATGTGTTTGGCGAGCGAAACCACAGGCTCTCCTGCTATGTCCTCTGCATAGTCATACAGGACGGGGCTTGCAGGCTCATCGAGTCCCATGCCCACAATCACGCAGTGGACGGCTGCAACGCCTTTACCTTCGTTACTCCATTTGAAGGTGCGATGTGCAAAGTGAATGTGTACGCCCAATTGCATGAGCGCTCCCCACAGGATGGCGACTTGTTCGCCTTGGGTAATGCTGTTGGTGGAAACAAAGGCACAGCGCACGTCTGGGTTGACTTTCATATAGTGTGCGGCCTTGATGTACCAAGCCGCTACGTAGTCCAAAACGCCCGCGCCCTTCATTCCCGCGAATACCAATGCCAAATCCGACTTTTGATCTTTGGTTTGATAGCTGTAACCCACAAACGGCGGGTTACCCACGATGTAGCTGCACTCGCTTGGCGGCAGCAGCGCTTGCCAATCGGCTCTGAGCGCGTTCGTCTGGAAGATGTGCGGCGAGGACTTGATGGGCACGGTTGGGCGGGTGTCGCCCCTAAAGCGTTTGTGCGCTTCTAGGTTCATTTGGTGGTCGGTAATCCACAGCGCAATGCGGGCGATGTGCGCGGCGGAGTCGTCTATCTCGATGCCGTAGAACTGATCGACTTTGGTGCGGATTAAGTCCTTCATGGGCAGGAGCTGGGTGTTGTCGCCCATGCCTTTGCGCAGGTACAGGCGCTCGATCAGGTCGTGCTCGATGCGGCGCAGCTCTCGGTAGGTGATGACTAAAAAGTTGCCGCAGCCGCAGGCGGGGTCTAAAAATTTGAATTTGGCAAGCTTGTCGTGCAGCGCTTGGAGCTTGCTGGTATTGGCTTTGCAGCCCTCTAGCTCTGCACGCAGCGCGTCCATCACCAGCGGATCAATTGCCCGCAGGATGTTGGTCTCGGAGGTGTAGTGCGCCCCTAGCTCGCGCCGTGCGCCTTTGCGGTCTAGCGCGCCGTGCTCTAGCACGCCTTGAAACATCGCGCCAAAGATGGCGGGCGAAATATCGCTCCAGTCAAGCTGGGCGCAGGTGAGCATCTTTGCCCGCAGCTCGGGGTTAAATCTTGGGATGCGGTAGCGGTCTTTAAACAGGTCGCCGTTGATGTACGAGAAGTCGCAAAACTCAAGCTGGCTGTTGCTTTGCCGCAAACTCTCTTTGACATTTAAGGCTTCGTTAAACAGCTCGTCCAGCTTGCGTCCCAAGTCGCTGCCGTCCTCCAAGCTTTGCTCAATTAGCTCGCGCAGTGCATGGTTGCGTTCAAAGATATGGGTGTCGTCGGCAAACAAACAAAACACGATGCGGGTCAAAAAGACTTCTAGGTCTTTGCCGTGGAATCGGTTTTTAAGCAGCGCTTCGTGCAGTTCGGCAATGGCATACGCGGCTTTGCGGTTGGCTTCGTCTTCTTCCACGATGACGCGCCGTTTGCCTGTTTGCAGCACCTCGAACAGCTCCCAATGATTGGGCAGGTCTTCTAGCTGGAAGCTGACTTCTTTATCCGTCTCTAAATCCCACACGCGCCAATTTTGAAAGTCGCAGACGACGAGCAATTGCGGCATTTCGTGTGGCGCTAGCACCTCGGCATAGCTGATGGCTTGCGCTTTGGCATCATCCAAGTTTTTGTTCGCGCTTTTGTGCTCGACCAGCATCTTGCTGGGAATGAAGCAATCGATATAGCCCGTTGAGCTGTTGAGGCGTCTACGTTTGTCCTCGTACAGCGCCATGCCGCGCTTATTGAGGCCAAAGCAGGCGCAAAAAGCATTCCAAAATTGCTGCGCTTCTTGTTTTTCCCGCGTCGCGCCTTGCCATTCGGTAGCGAAGGCGGCAAGCTTGGCGCGGAGTGCATCTTTACTAATTTTCATGTTTTTGAGCATAACTGCGTAAATCGAATTGATCGCCTCTTGAGTTCTGTCACAATTTACCCATATTTTGACTTCTTACTCACTAAAAGGAAAAACTCATGGCCAGCGATCTCATCAAACATATCTCCGACGCAAGTTTTGAAGCCGATGTGCTCAAAAGCGATTTGCCTGTGTTGGTGGACTACTGGGCTGAGTGGTGCGGTCCTTGCCGCCAGATCGCGCCTGTGCTGGACGAGTTGGCTGGCACTTACGCGGGCAAGCTGAGCATCATGAAGATGAATGTGGATGAGAACCAAGCCATCCCCGCGCAGTTTGGCATTCGGGGCATTCCAACACTCATGATCTTCAAAGGCGGCAAGCTGGTTAAAACGCAAGTCGGCGCGATGTCTAAAGGTCAAATGACGGCTCTGGTGGCTGAGCACGTTTAATATGTACAGCAAAGTTATCAGCATCAGGCCTGACACTGTCAGCGGTACACCCTGCTTTGTTGGTACGCGCGTACCCATCAAATCCTTGTTTGACTACTTGGAAGCGGGGGACGATTTGGAAGAGTTTTTAGATCAGTTTCCCTCCGTCTCACGCGAGGCGGCCATTCAACTTTTAGAAGATAGCCGCCACGCCGTACTGACAGCAGAGTTGACCTAGCGCTTAGGGTTTTGAAGTCTTAATCACTTTTGACCAGAATTTGCCCTATCAGCAAAACGAAAAATTGCCCGTTGCAGTCGTTGTGCTGATTGCTTCAAACAATCGCGTTGAAACAGCGCGAAGCTTTGTCCCGCAATTGCTAGAGACACTAACCAACCTAAAAATTGGGCAACTCGTCAAACTAGGTCTTTAGTCGAAATGCTCATCGGCTTTTTTCATGCATAATCGCACCTGTTCGCTGCATTCACTCTTTTTCGCAGCTTGAGCCCTTGGCAGTCATTGTGACCTCGCCGCCCACCTCCTCCCGCATTCTTCCCCTCCCCTCATTTTCATCCCCACACTTCATTTATTCTTCAAATGCACATTAATGAACTCAAGGCACTCCACGTGTCAGAAGTCTTGCTTCAAGCCGAAGCCCTAGAAATTGAAAACACAGGCCGTATGCGCAAGCAAGAGCTGATGTTTGCCATTATCAAAAAACGCGCCCGCGCTGGCGAGCAAGTGTTTGCCGATGGCGTGTTAGAAATCCTGCCCGATGGTTTTGGCTTTTTGCGCTCGCCCGATACCAGCTTTACAGCCTCGACCGACGACATCTATATTTCCCCTAGTCAAGTGCGCCGCTTTAATCTGCACACGGGCGACATGATTGAAGGCGAAGTGCGCACGCCCAAAGATGGTGAGCGCTACTTTGCACTGAACAAACTTGACAAGGTCAACGGCGGATCGCCTGACTCGAATAAGCACAAGGTCATGTTTGAAAACTTAACGCCCTTGTTCCCTAAAGAGCAAATGCATTTAGAGCGCGACATTAAGAGCGAAGAGAACATCACTGGGCGCGTGATTGACATCATTGCGCCAATGGGCAAGGGACAGCGTGCGCTCTTAGTGGCATCACCCAAATCAGGCAAAACGGTCATGATGCAACACATCGCTCATGCGATTGCCGCCAACTATCCTGACTCGCATCTGATGGTGCTGCTGGTTGACGAGCGTCCCGAAGAAGTGACCGAGATGCAGCGCAGCGTGCGCGGCGAGGTGATTAGCTCAACCTTTGACGAGCCTGCCGCGCGTCACGTTCACGTGGCCGAGATGGTGATTGAACGCGCCAAGCGCCTTGTCGAACTCAAAAAAGATGTGGTGATTTTGCTGGACTCCATCACACGTTTGGCGCGCGCCTACAACAACGTGATGCCGTCGAGCGGCAAGATTGGCTCGGGCGGTATTGATACCAACGCCTTGCATCGCCCCAAACGATTTTTTGGCGCGGCACGTAACGTGGAGGAAGGCGGCTCACTCACCATCATCGCGACAGCACTGGTCGATACAGGCAGCCGCATGGACGAGGTGATTTTTGAAGAATTCAAAGGCACAGGTAATTCCGAAGTCCACCTCAGCCGCCGTCTTTACGAAAAGCGTATCTTCCCCGCGATTGAACTCACCAAATCGGGCACGCGCCGCGAAGAGCTACTGCTCGCCCCCGAAGTGCTGCAAAAAACCCGCATCCTGCGCCAATTCATGTTCAATATGGACGAGATTGAGTCGATGGAAATGGTTTTGAAGAGCATGAAAGCCACCAAGAACAACAGCGAGTTCTTTGAGATGATGCGCAGGGGCGGGTAGGCTATAATCAAAGGCTTTGCGAAAAGTACCCCATAAAACAGGTTATGGGTGCGGCTAACGCGTTTGAACCAATTTTTAGAAAAGAGTCTCCCATGAAAGAAGGCATCCACCCTAACTACCGCGAAGTTTGCTTTTTGGACTTGTCCAATGGCTTCAAGTTCGTGACCCGCTCTTCGGTTAACGCCAAAGAGATGATCAAGATGGACGATGGTCGTGAGTTGCCGCTGTACAAGCTTGATACATCGAGCGAATCGCATCCCTTCTATACAGGCACGCAAAAATCTGTGGACAACATGGGCGGCCGTGTTGCTAAGTTCTTGAACCGCTACGGCAGCAAAAAAACGGAAGAAGCTGCAGCGTAAACGCTCAGCCCCAGACAAGAAGCAGTCTACGGACTGCTTTTTTTATGGCGAAAATAGAAGAAGCATCTAAGCACTTATGTCCCAGTCCGCCAATCCATCTTCTCGCCTCCCCTCGCCCGCCATCGTGGCGCAAGAGGCTGTGCGCCGCTTTCCGCATTGGGCGTTGTTGCTGCTGTGCGCTATCTATATAGCCGCAGGCTTTATAGGACGAGAGCCTTGGAAGAGCGCTGATATTGCGGGCTTTGGCCAACTATTTGATGTCATGGGTACATCGGATGGCGCGTGGTTAATCGCTCGCATCGGAGCGGCGGCGTTAATCGGCTTAACGCTGCTGACCACTTGGTATTCCACGTACTACCTAGCCAAGCGCGAGGCCGCGCAGCCCGTGCCCTTTGCCTTTGGTGGCGAAGCCAAGCCCAAGCTCTACGCACGCGCCATTGCCGACGGAGCGCTGTTAGCGCTGTTAGCTTGTTTGGGGCTTGCCCAGCTGAGTCACGAGACCACATTTGCCATTGTGCAAACAGCCCTCGTCTCGCTGTTGTTTTTTGCACTATCTTGCTATCGTTTTCACCCATTTCAATCAGCCGCCGCATTAGGTGTATCGCTGCTTGGGCTGGGGCTGACCACAGGCAAAACAGCATTTGATTTTTCGCTCTGGTCGCATCTCAGTGCATGGAGGGCGGCTGCACATATGCTGGTTTGGTTTGCATGGCCTGTTTGGATCTTGACCATTCTGACTTTAATTAAGTGGCGCAAACATTGGCTGCGCTTGCGCCCTGCAACGCATATCGCGTTGCCTCTGGGTTTTGTATTGCTCCATCTGGTGCTACTACCTTGCGCGGTGCAAACTGATCGCTGGTTTTTAAGCGCCCTGCCCGCGTTGGCAACGCTTGCCGCGTTTGCGTTGCCAACTCTGCGCCGTGGCATGAAGAGCTTGATCGATTTATTTACGCTGTTCTTTTTTAGCGGTTGTGCTTTTGCCATTTGGATCATTTGGATTGCGATGCAAACAGGCACGCCGCCTCAAATTGCAGCTAACGTCACGCGGTTGGCTCCTGCGTTTATGCCTACTTTTTCCGCGCCTGTTTTTTTGTTAGCATCGGCCGCCACCGTCGCTTGGGGTGTGCTGGTGCGCTGGCGCCTAGGCAAACATCAACCAGCTATTTGGATGAGTATGGTTTTGCCCGCAGGCGGTGCGGCGCTATGCTGGATGCTGCTAATGAGCCTTTGGCTGCCGCTGCTTGATCACGCCCGCAGTTATAAGCCGTTGATGATGTTGATACAAAAAAACGTCACGTCCGCATCGCCCACAACCAGCCCCCATTGCATTCAGATACACGGACTGCGCCCCGCGCAAGAGGCTGCGCTGCGCTACTACCTTGACCGTCCTTTGGTACAAGCCAATCGCGGCGCGACTTGTGACTGGTTGCTCGTCGATGGTGACGATCTAAAAAATCTCCCCGAATATGTGGAAATGCAGGACTGGCAACTGAGCAAACGACTGAGACGTCCAACCGATAACGATGAAGATTGGCTAATTTATCGCCGCAAAACAAATGCTCAGAACTGAACGCAGCCTCATCTGGACGCACACGCTGACGGTGCTCACAGGGCAATTGGCAGCGGTGCTCTCTGGCGTTGTCGATACCATTGTGGCGGGACGTTACTCTAACGAAGCGCTGGCCGCGCTCTCGGTTGCCAGTGCGCTCAACATCAGCGTCATCGTTAGCCTGATTGGCGTATTGAATGTACTGCTACCTATTTATGCCGAGCACCGAGGCGCAGGGCGGCATCACGACGTGGGAAAAACCCTGCACCAAGGGATTTATTTGGCGATGGGTTTATCCATCATTGCGTTTTTAATTTTGATGTTTCCAGGCTGGCTGCTCACTCTCTCGCAAGTACCGCCGCACCTTATCCCCGACATTGAGCGCTACCTCGCCATCCAAGCGTTCATGGTGCCGCTCTTCATGCTGTTTCGGATGTACGCTGCACTCAACCAAGCACTCGGTAAACCGTGGTTTGTGACGTGGTTGCAAGTGGGCATTTTGCTGCTCAAAATTCCACTCTCATTTGCCTTCATTCACTATTTAGGCTTGGCAGGCTGTGCGCTGGCATCCCTCATCGTGACGGCCGCAGGACTTGGGATTGGCGTGTATCTGATCGCCTCGCACGCAGACTACCAACCGTTTGCGATTTGGCGTGCGTTAGATGCACCCAACTGGAAGGCGATTGGACGGCATTTACGACTTGGCATCCCTGCTGGACTGAGCCAACTCGTCGAGATTACTTCTTTCACCTTGATCGCATTACTCGTTGCAAGGCTAGGCGTGACCGCATCCGCAGCGCACCAAATTGCGGGCACGATGGCGGCAATGGTGTTTATGTTGCCCATCTCTTACGGCGTGGCAGCAACGGCGCGTGTGTCGTATTGGATCGGTCACGGCAATCCCCAACTCGCCGCGCAATTGATTCGGCAAACCCTATCGTGGGGACTCGTCTTTAGCTGCACGCTCGGCGCAACCTTGCTCCTCACGCGCCACTGGCTAGCAACGCTGTTTAGCAGCAACCCCGACGTGGTGGCGCTTGCCAGCACGCTGCTCGCCTTTGTCGCCTTCTATCATGTGCCCGACAGCCTCCAAATCATGGGAATGTTTTTGCTGCGTTGCTACCGCATCACACTCATGCCGCTCATCGTCTACAGCATCTTTTTGTGGGGCATTGGACTGGGCGGCGGCTACTACTTGGCTTATGGCAACAACAACACGATCTTTGCCCAAACGCCCAACGCCTTTTGGCTAACCGCCATCCTCTCGCTAGGGATTGTTGCAGCATGGTTTAGTATGGCGCTTTTAAAAGTTAGCCAACGAAAGGCAATCCTCTTATGTCAAACTCAATCGACAAAGGTGTCTGCTTAGTCATCGGCGCGGGGGACGCAACGGGCGGCGCGATTGCCAAGCGTTTTGCCAAAGATGGCTACATTGCCTGCGTGACGCGGCGCAGTGTTGACAAGCTCCAAGCTCTCAAAGCTGAGATTGAATCAAACGGCGGCGTGTGCCATGCCTTTGGTAGCGATGCGCGGGTGGAAGAAGAAGTGATCGCACTGGTCGCGCACATCGAATCCCATATCGCGCCGATTGAGGTCATGGTGTTTAACATCGGCGCGAACTCACCCATGAGCATCCTCACCGAGACAGCTCGGCGCTATAGCAAGATGTGGGAGATGGCCTGCTTGGCAGGCTTCCTCACGGGGCGCGAAGTAGCTAAGCGTATGGTGACACGGCAAAGGGACGGACACAAAGGCACAATCATCTTCACGGGTGCCACCGCCTCGTTGCGAGGCAGCGCAGGCTTTGCAGGCTTCTCAGGTGCGAAGATGGCGCTGCGTGCTTTAGCGCAAAGCATGGCACGCGAGCTGGGGCCACAAGGCATTCACGTGGCACACCCAATTATTGATGGCGCGATTGATACCGAGTTCATCCGCACCACGTTCCCCGAGCGCTATGCTTTGAAAGACGTGGACGGCATCATCCATCCCGCGCACATTGCCGATATGTACGTCATGCTACACAACCAACCGCGTGACGCTTGGACACACGAGCTTGATCTGCGTCCGTATCTGGAAAAGTTTTAATGAGAAAACGCATCCGTTGACCCTGATGCATGGCAGTCCTTGGCAGTCAAAAGCTGCCAAGGATGCGCTTGCCCAAAAAAACGATTCAAATCGAGGACAAATGAAAATGCTGAATTGGTCAAATAATTCATTAACTTATACGAACCTTGCGTGAGAACGTTGGGACACTAGTGCTTTGAGGATTAAATATGCCAAGAATTGCTAAATGGATTGGTTGGTTGGTGTTTTGTGTGGCAGTATCGTTCGGGTCTATATCTGGGATGCCGTGCGAATGAATGCGTTTAGTACTACGACGACGAATACTTGGGTCGGCGGCGGCGGCGCAACGCGGATTGTGATGATGAGGTTGTCAGCCGCAATGGCCCGCGGACAGGCACGAATTGCGAATGTAACCAATGGGGTAACAAGATACGTTACGGTGTCAGTTGCATCAGCGATGCGGCAAATTGGCAGTATTGATTTGGATAGCTTTTGGCGCAACATCCGCAATAACGCCGCCGACAACATGATGGGCGAGTACCGCCTAGCGACTTACCTTGAAAAGATTGACCTTGTCATCAGCACGGACGGGGTCAAACTGGACTTCACAAAGATGGAGGCGGTGCTTGCGAAGCCGCGTTGGATATGCCTTGCAAGGCTGAATGGCTGCGAGGCGGCTAATGATGTGGCTTACAGACAAGCCGCCTGAAATCTATGACTTACCCAATAACGATGGCACTTCCACTTTCAAAATCAAAGCCAGCTTGTGCAAAACCCAAAGTGACGGGTTACAAACGCCGCGCTCGATTTGCGACACGTAAGTTCGGTCAACTTCAGCGTCCAAAGCTAGCGCTTCCTGCGAAAGACCAACTGCCTGCCGTGCAGCACGCACGTTGGCAGCAACGGTTTGAAGTAGGGTTTCGTAAGCTTTGGACACGAAGCGTAGCGTCGCTTCGTGTAAACCATTAGTCCACGGAAAATAATCGACAATGAAAATCAAACTCACTCAAGGAGGCAAATGCCATGAAAAATGATCTCGAACGAGAACGCAAACTGTTAATTGGACAGTGGACGGGGCAGGCTGGTAGGCCAAGTTTGGCATGGCTTGCGGGGCAGCATGCTCGGGAAGCGTCTAATGATGCGACTTGGAGGGCTGCTGCGTGAAATCCAAATTATTATCAAAATTGACACTATATGTTTTTTTATGGACAGTATTATTTTTTATATTAATAGCCACAAAAAATGGAAATATTTTTTTAGATCAATTTATTTCAACAAAACAAGCGGTCATAATTTTAGGCGTCTCAATGTTTACCTTATTTTTTCTTTTTGCTTCAAGAGTCATTTCCTACTTGTTTTTGTCTGGCCATAAAGGGCAGTCTATTGAAACATTAATATTTTCATACCGTGGTTTTTATATTCTACTTACGCAAGAGGCGCGTCAAGAATGGAGAGATTTTATTGCAAAAGAAAAAATCAGAGCCCAACAAATAACCCATCCAACAAAATGAATTTTAATATTGAAAGGACAGGCTCGTACACCAAAACCGATGGAACAGCAGGAACGGCAGGCAACTTGCTGTTCAACCAAGACAACTTTCATACCGAGTTTGTGAACAAGATGACGGTATCGGATGCCGCCAAGCAACTAACCAACTGGAAGGGCGCTGGGTTTGTGCGGGATTTGCAGGAGGCGGCATTGGATGCGGGGTTGGCTGGGAAGCCTTGCAGGATAAGCCCTGCGCGGCATCATGCCTGCGAAGCGACTAATGACGTGGCTTGGAGGGCTGCGGCATGAAAATATTTAAACCCATCGTTTTCAAAATTATTGCCACCCTTTTGCTGGCATTTATTTTTATATTTGGCATTAAGGAGTCACCTCGTCTCATGTATGGGATAAGCCTCAATCCTTATTTCGCCACTGTTTTTTTAATTTGTTTTTTTATTGTTATAAATTATATAATTTATTTTCACAATGACTCAGATTTTATTTTTAATAAAAAGGCTGAATGCCCTGATAATAAAATTATTTATTATTCAATATTTCACGCGGCGAAATGGATTGGTATTGTTTCTGTATTATTGGCTAAATTTATTCACTTTTAAGGATTTTAAAAAAATGGGAATTGATAAAACTATTTCATTGGGAAGTTTTGGACAAGGCGTTCATGACCTATCGCAAGGCATTAAATCAAATGATGCGAGCAATGCTCTAACTGCAATTGGGAAACAATATGAAAACTTTTGATTTTTATTTTGACTTTGGCAGTCCTGCCGCTTACCTCGCATTCACACAGATCCCCAAGCTGGAAGCGGAAACAAACAGTACAGTGAACTACAAACCGATGCTCTTAGGCGGCGTGTTTCAAGCCACGGGCAACCACTCGCCTGCGACGATTCCTGCCAAAGGCAAATACACGTTTATCGATTTTTCGCGCTTTGCCAAACGCTACGGTATTCCTTTTCAGATGAATCCGCACTTCCCCATCAACACGCTCATGCTGATGCGCGGCGCTGTGGGTTTGCAGCGAACCCACCCAGAGAAATGTTTAACTTATTGCGATGCCATGTTCAAGGCGATTTGGGTGGATAGTCTCAATATGAATGATCCTGTCGTCCTTGGCAAAGTCTTATCAGATAAGGGTTTCAACCCAACAGACATGATGGCTTTGTGCGGTGAGCAAAGTACCAAAGATGGACTCAAAGCCATTACCGAAGAGGCGGTTGCACGCGGTGTATTTGGTGCACCAACCTTCTTTGTCGGCGGGCAGATGTTTTGGGGGCAAGACAGGTTAGAGTGGGTACAAGAGGCGCTAAAAAATCAATGAGAACGTTGACCCCACGCCCACGGTGCTTTGGATATCAAGCTGTGCGCCGTGCCGCTGGGCAACGTGCTTAACAATCGCTAGTCCTAAACCCGTTCCAGCGGTTTCACCCAGCTCGCGGATACGGCTTTTATCCACGCGATAAAAGCGCTCCGTCAAACGCGGCAAATGCTCTGGTGCAATACCAAGCCCCGAGTCACGCACGCTCAACTTATCACCCCGCCACACCACGTGCACCGCACCGCCGTCTAAGGTGTAGCGCACGGCATTGCTCACCAAATTAGAAAATGCGCTTTGCAGCTCACTCGTTGATCCCAGCATCTGCGCACCTGGCTCCACATCAAACGTGATGTTGATCTTGCGCTTTAAAACCGTTGCCAATGTTCGCGCCTCGTGCTCACACTGCTGTAGCAGACTTGCGATATCAACGCGCTCTAGCACCGGTCTTGCCTTGGCATCTAAACGCGACAAAACCAGTAGATCCGCGACCAAAGCACTCAAACGTTGGCTTTGCGTTGCCATCAATTGCAGGTAATGTTTTTGTTCGTGCGGCGCAAGGTCAATCGTTTGCAGCGTTTCAATAAAGCCCGACAGCACCGTCAGTGGCGTGCGGATTTCGTGCGAGACATTGGCGACAAAATCCACCCGCATTTGCTCGGCGCGCTCAACATCGGTGACATCGCGCACCAACAGCAGCGCACTCCCCAGCCCGTAAGGATGAAGCTGCAAGGCTTTGTTGTCAAAACGCAGTTCATGCGAAAACTCTTCTTGGCTTAAGTATTCTAAAAATTGCGGCTCGCGCACCAAGTGTGCAATGTGCTGAGCCACATCGCGCACAGGATCAAGCCCCAGCAACCGCGCCGCCGTTTGATTGCACCATTCAATACGGCGCTCGCTATCCAAAATCACCACCCCATTGGGCGAGGCTTGAATCGCCGATAAAAACGCTTGTAGCTGCGCCACGTGCTCGTCGGCTCGCTTGGCCTCGGTTTTGAGCAGCCGCCGATAGCGCTCATGCAAACGCTGCTCTCGCCGCTTGACCCAAACAAAGCCACTGCACGCAAAAACAACAAGAGCGCCAAGCAAAACCCAATTGATCATCACAGCGCTAACTTCGATAGTCGGTAGCCCATACCCCGTATGGTCTCCACCTGTGCGGCTGCGGCGGCGGAGACAGCCATCAAAGCCTCTCGCAAGCGCTTGATATGCACATCAACCGTGCGTTCGTCAATATCGCTGTAGTGCCCCCAAACCATGTTTTGCAAGGTCTCGCGCTTGAGCACTTTATCGCCTTGCTGCAACAGCGCCGTGAGTAGTTTGAACTCTGTTGGCGCCAATTTGACTTCCTTGCCCTCAGCCGTCACGCGGTGCGCAGCGCTGTCAAGGCTGATGCAGCCAACCGTGATACTTGATCCTGACACAATCACATCGGGCAAGCGGCGGCGCAGTACCGCACGCATACGCGCTAGCAACTCTTTGGTCGAAAAAGGTTTGGTGATGTAGTCGTCCACACCCGCGTCTAAGCCCGCAACCTTATCTACTTCTTCCGCCTTTGCGGTGAGCATGATGATTGGCAAGTGCTTCGTCTCTGGCTGGCTGCGCCACTGCTTGGCCAAAGACAATCCACTCATGGTGGGCAGCATCCAATCCAGCAAAACCAGATCGGGCAAACGTCCAAACACTTGATTTTGTGCCTCGGCGCTATCGCCAGCAATCTCACACTCGAAGCCTGCATGACGTAAATTGACAGACACCAACTCCGCAATAGCCGCCTCGTCTTCGACGATCAAGATATAAGGTTTTTTCATAAATGCATTACCGAACAGCCGTTTCAATCTCAGCCATGCTGGAGTGCCGCACATCAGCGCCTTTGACGATGTAGATCACGCACTCAGCAATGTTTTTCGCATGATCACCAATGCGCTCAATCGCTTTGGCGATAAAGAGCAAATCGAGACTGGCGCTAATTGTGCGCGGGTCTTCCATCATGTACGTGATTAAGCGCCGCACAAAACCGTTGAACTCTTGATCAATCAAATCGTCTTCGCGCAAGATAGACACGCACTCGGTCGCGTCAAGCCTTGCAAACGCATCTAGCGCTTTGCGCAGTTGCTTAGCCGCCAAATCCGACGCAACGCGCAAATCACCTGAGGGCAACCTCAGCGAGGCGCTTGCTTTGCAAATCGACTGAACCATGCGTGCCATGCGCGCGGCTTCGTCGCCCACGCGCTCAAGGTTCGCCGTGGTACGCGAGATCGCCATCAAGAGGCGCAAATCGCGAGCTGTGGGCTGGCGACGCGCAATGATGCTGGAGAGTTCGCTGTCAATATCAACTTCGAACTGGTTCACCATCTCCTCCGCTTCGGTCACTTTAAAGGCCACGTCCGAGCTCATCAAAGCCAAAGACTCAATCGCCAGACGAATTTGCGCCTCAACTAAACCGCCCATCTCCAGCACGCGGCTAGAGACACCACGCAGTTCGCTATCAAATTGGGTTGAAATATGTTTATCCATGATTAGCCGAACCTTCCTGTAATGTAGTCTTCCGTCTCTTTGCGCTTGGGTTTAAAGAACACCTCTTTCGTTGTGCCAAATTCAACCAAATCGCCCAAATACATATACGCTGTGTAGTCCGAACAACGCGCAGCTTGCTGCATATTGTGTGTCACGATCACGACGGTGTAATTCTCTTTGAGCTCCGAAATAAGCTCTTCAATTTTGGCAGTCGAAATCGGATCCAGCGCCGAGCAAGGCTCATCTAACAACAACACTTCGGGCTTGATCGCAATGCCGCGTGCAATGCACAGCCGCTGCTGCTGTCCGCCAGACAATCCCGAGCCACTTTGACCCAGCTTATCTTTCACCTCGCCCCACAGCGCCGCTTGGCGCAGCGCCCATTCAACGCGGTCGTCCATATCGCTGCGGCTTAAATTGTCAAACAGCTTGATACCAAAGGCGATGTTGTCGTAAATCGACATCGGAAACGGCGTTGGTTTTTGAAAAACCATGCCCACCTTAGCTCTGAGCAAAGCCACGTCCCGCGTGGCTTCCAGCACATTTTGACCGTCCAGAAGCACTTGACCCGTCGCACGCTGCTCGGGGTAGAGTTCAAACATACGGTTAAAGGTTCTAAGCAGTGTGGACTTGCCGCAGCCCGATGGACCGATGAAAGCAGTGACTTTATTTTTTTCAATCTCTAAGTTAATGCTTTTGAGCGCATGAAATTTGCCATAGTAAAAGTTCAAATCACGAACCGATATTTTTGACTCAATGGGTTTGATCGTTTGTTCAGTATTCATTTTTTTCTCGTTCTCATTGCTTGCTGCGCGTCATCCAGCGTGCCAAGATATTCAAAGCTAGCACAAATAGGGTGATGATGAAGACACCCGCCCAAGCCAGCTTTTGCCAGTTTTCATAAGGACTCATCGCAAATTTAAAAATGGTCACGGGCAAGCTGGCCATGGGCTGCGAGAGATCGCTACTCCAAAATTGATTCGAGAGCGCCGTAAACAAAAGCGGGGCGGTTTCGCCCGCAATACGCGCAACCGCCAGCAAAACACCCGTCAGCACACCCGATCTGGCGGCGCGTAGCGTCACCGTCAAAATGACTCGCCACTGCGGCGTACCGAGCGCATAGGCGGCTTCGCGCAATGCGTTTGGCACAAGGCGCAGCATATTCTCGGTGGTGCGAATCACCACAGGAATCACAATGAGCGCCAGCGCCAATACACCTGCAATCGCCGAAAAGCCTTTGAAGCGAGCGACGACCAAGGTGTAAATAAACAAGCCAATGACGATAGAGGGCGCAGACAGCAAGATGTCGTTGACGAAGCGGGTTATCGAGCCTAGATAAGTTTTCTCGCCAAACTCAGCTAAATAAATGCCCGCAAAAATGCCAATAGGCGTTCCCACACATGTTGCCAGCACAACCATTAAGCCAGAGCCATATAGCGCATTGGCAAGCCCACCTTCATCGTTGGGGGCAGGTGTCATTTGCGTAAAGGCCGCAATGGATAACCCACCGATGCCTTGGCGCACAATTTCCCACAAAATCCAAGCGAGAAAAAAGAGTCCGAAAGCCATTGCCAATAAAGACAAGCCAAGTGCGACACGGTTCACCCACTGGCGTTTTTCATACTTGGTCATGAGACCTTCCCTTCACTCTTTTTGAGTTGAGCCAAAAGCAATTTAGACACTGCGAGCACCAAGGTCGTAATCGCGAAGAGCACCAAACCTAAATAGATCAGCGATGCCTGATGCAAGCCTTCGCCTGCTTCAGCAAACTCATTGGCGAGCGCCGAGGTGATGGAGTTCGCCGCTTCAAACAGACTGGGTGAGCTGAGTTGGTTCATATTGCCAATCACAAACGTGACCGCCATCGTCTCGCCCAGCGCACGCCCAAGGCCGAGCATCACGCCGCCCATGACACCTGTTTTGGTGTACGGCAAAACCACTTTGGAGACCACTTCCCATGTCGTCGAACCAAGCCCATACGCGGACTCTTTCAAGAGCGCAGGTGTCACCTCGAACACATCGCGCATCACGGACGCGATAAACGGAATAATCATGATCGCCAAAATCACGCCCGCAGAAAAAATACCAATGCCAACGGGAGGCCCGCTCACAAGGCTTGCCAGCATAGGCACGCTAGAAAATAACTGTTGCAAGGGTTGCTGAACCAGCGTTGCCAAAACGGGCCCTAGGACCAACAGACCCCACATTCCGTAGACGATAGAGGGAATCGCTGCCAAGAGTTCAATCGCCGTGCCCAGTGGGCGCTTGAGCCAATTGGGCGCAAGCTCGGTTAAGAAAACAGCAATGCCAAAGCTGACGGGGACAGCAATGAATAGCGCAATGATGCTGGTGGCAAGTGTTCCGTAGATCATCACCAATCCACCGTAATTATTTTGGACAGGATCCCAAACGCTACTGGTAAAAAAGTGCCAACCAAACTGATGAATGGCAGGCCATGCACCCACCACCAGCGAGAGCAAAATGCCCACCAACATGGCCAGTGTGAGCACCGCCGCAGCTCTAGCGGTCAGTGCAAATAATTGATCGGCGAAACGAGCATTCATAGAGTCAAGTTTGTAGGGTTACTTCATCTGCGTCCAAGATTTTTCAATCAACGTCTTCACATTGGCTGGCATCGGAACATAGTCCAAGTCTTCCGCTGTTTTGTCGCCTTTGGCAAATGCCCACTTCACAAAATTGAGTACGGACTGAGTTTTTGCCATGTTCTCTGGCTTAGCCTGCAACAGCAAAAAGGTCGCGCCAGACAAAGGCCAAGCATCTTTGCCCGCTTGGTTGGTTAGCACTTGGTAGTAGCTCTTGCTCCACTCCGCGTTAGCGGCGGCGGCTTTAAACGTGACATCATCAGGCACGACATAGTTGCCTGCTGCGTTTTGCACAAGGGCGTAAGCCATTTTGTTTTGCTTCACGTAAGCGTACTCAACATAGCCAATTGAATTAGGCAAACGTGCCACAAATGCAGCCACGCCTTCGTTGCCCTTACCGCCAGCGCCCACAGGCCAATTCACAGCTGTGCCCTCGCCTACTTTGCCCTGCCACTCTTTATTCACCTTGCTCAGGTAGTTCGTAAAAATGAAGCTGGTACCAGAGCCATCAGCACGGCGCACCACAGAGATAGGGTTGCTGGGCAGTGCCAAATGAGGGTTCAACGCTTTAATTGCTTTGTCATCCCACATCGTGATCTTGCCCAGGTAAATATCGCCAAGCACTTGCCCAGTTAATTTAAGTTGACCAGCCGCAATGCCCTTGATGCTGACCACAGGAACAACGCCGCCAATCACCATAGGGAATTGCACCAAGCCCTTAGCCTTCAAATCGTCATCTTTTAGCGGCATATCAGAGGCACCAAAATCCACCGTTTTGGCTTCAATTTGCTTCAATCCAGCGCCAGAACCAATCGACTGATAGTTCACTTTTACGCCAGTTTCTTTGTTAAAGTCAGCCGCCCATTTAGCGTAGAGCGGTGCTGGAAAACTAGCGCCAGCGCCCACAATGTCTTGCGCCCGCGACGCGGATGTGCCCATTAAGCCAAGACTCACTAAGCTAGTCACAAAACCAGCCTGCAAAATTTGCGTCATTTTTTTCATTTTTTATCCTTTATGGAATGAACAAGTCAGCGTGAGCACACACCCACGAACACAAATGTAGTGAGACTTTATGACAGTTGTGTGACATTTATGACAAACTGGCTAGACAATAGACCCCCATGCAAGACACCACACAACTAGCCTCCATCGATCTGGGATCAAACAGCTTTCGCCTAGAAATTGGCAGGTTTGAGCACCAACATCTTCACCGTATCGAGTACATCAAAGAGACTGTTCGCTTAGGCGGCGGGTTGGATGCCAATCGACATTTATCGCTTGAAGCCATGCAACGCGGCTGGGATTGTTTGGCGCGATTTTCCGAGCGGCTCAAGAATTTCAAAAAAAAACAAGTGCGTGTGGTTGCCACGCAAACGCTGCGTGAGGCCAAAAACCGCGATGTCTTTTTGGCGCGTGGGCAGGAAATATTAGGTCATCCGATTGATGTTATTTCTGGCAAAGAAGAGGCAAGACTCATTTATGTGGGCGTGTCGCATCTGCTCCCTCAATCATCCGAGCGCCGCTTAGTGATTGACATTGGCGGCAGATCGACCGAGCTCATTTTGGGACAAGGCTATACGCCGCAAGTGATGGAGTCCTACCGCGTGGGCAGCGTCACTTGGTCGATGAAGTATTTTGCCGGCGGCAATGTGTCCAAAGAATCATTTCATCTAGCCGAAATTGCCGCCAAAGCGGTGCTGGACGAAACGCTGGGCACATACACCAAGCAGCACTGGGATAACGTCTATGGCTCGTCGGGTACGGTGGGCGCAATCGCGGATATTTTGGGCGGGCTAGGTTACCCCATGCAGACCATCAGCCGCAGCGGACTGCTTGAGATCAAAGACATTTTGCAAAAATCAGGGCGCATTGAGAGGGTTCGCTTAGAAGGACTTAAAGACGATCGCCGTGCGGTACTGTGCGGTGGCCTCAGTGTGCTGTGCGCACTGTTCGATTTACTTGAAATCAACACCTTGCTTGTGGCAGATGGCGCACTGCGCCAAGGCGTGCTCTACGACATGATTGAGCGCGAGCACAACGCCACCGATGTCCGCAGCAATACCGTTGCACGCATGACGCGCAGCTTCAACATTGATGTCCAGCAAGCAAGGCGCGTGACGGCTATCGCGCAAACGCTATTTGAGCAAATCATGCCCAAGCAAGATATCACCGCGTCCCAAAGCCTGATGCGCAAATTAGGCTGGGCGGCTCAGTTGCACGAAATTGGGCGGCACATCGCGCATAGCGACTATCACAAACACGGCGCGTACATCTTGGAGAATATTGATGCCGTTGGCTTTGCGCAGTATGAACTGCATCGCCTCGGTCTCTTGGTTTTAGGACACAAAGGCAAGCTCAAAAAATTGGAGACGCATTTATCTAATGCGGCGTTCACGTCTCAACTATTGGCGCTCAGGCTCGCCATCATTGCCTGCCACGCCAGGATTGATCCTGATTGGTCCCCAGCGCAATTAACAAAGACAAATCATATTTTGACCTTGCAAATTCCTGCTGAGTGGTTGCAAACTTATCCGCAGTCCGCGCACTTACTCAAACAAGAAGTAGAAGCGTGGCAAAAAACAACGTGGGTGTTTGAGTTAAAAATAGCCACCTAACATACTAAAAGTACGTAAAAGTACGCATTCTTTGGACTCCCGCCTTCGCGGGAATTTTGAACGGTGCGTAGCGCAGATGATGCTCCTCCTCTAGCCATAGCGACGCATCAGCGCGTACTGAGCACTTAGTTGCTGACTCGGGTCTAGCTTGGCACCAGCCAATGTATATTGACCATCCGCGCCCAAAATCCAAGCATCTTTCGTATCGTACAGATAGGCCACCAAACATTCATCAATGATGCGTTGGCGTAGTAGCGCATCGGTCACGGGCCAGGCTACTTCAATCCTTCGCAGCATATTGCGATTCATTAAATCGGCACTGGCAAGATACAGCGACTCTTGCTCGCCACTGCGAAAATAAAAGACTCGCGAGTGCTCTAAAAATCGCCCCACCACCGAGCGCACACGAATGTTGTCCGTTACGCCCGCCTGCTGCGCGGGCAAGATGCAAGCACCGCGAACAATCAAATCAATTTGCACACCTTGCTGCCCCGCCAAAATAAGCGCACGCGTGAGACCTTCATCTGTGAGCGCGTTCATTTTTAAAACAATGCGTCCCTGCACGCCTTTGGCAGCGGCACGTCCCGTCTCCGCAATCATGGCGAGCAATTTATCTTGCAAGTGAAACGGCGCAACCCACAACTTTTCCAACTTAAGCAGCTTGGTTTGGCTGGCCAGATGCACAAACACAGCTTGCATATCCCGCGTCAAATCTGGATCCGCCGTGAGATAACCCACATCCGTATACAGCTTGGCGGTGCGTGCGTTGTAATTGCCCGTTGAGAGATGTCCATAACGCCGCAAATTGCGCCCCTCTTTGCGCGTGAGCAAGAGCATCTTGCAATGCGTTTTGAGTCCCACCACACCATACACGACTTGCGCACCAATCGACTCCAAAGCCTCAGCCCAATTGATGTTGGCCTCTTCATCAAAACGCGCTTTCAACTCAACCACAACCAGCACTTCTTTGCCTCGGCGCACGGCCTCGCGCAGCAAATCCATCATCTCGGAATCTGCCCCCGTGCGGTACACCGTCAAACGAATCGACAGCACAGCAGGATCGTTCACACCCTCGCGCAGCAATGCGAGCACGGCATCAAAACTCTCAAACGGTTGGTGGATGAGAACATCTTTTTCCGACAGCTCGGTAAAAATTGATTTTTGCGCGTTAAGACTTGCAGGCCAAGCCGATTGGTATGGCGGAAAAAGCAGCCGAGGCTCAGAAGCTAAATCAATCAGCTGCGCAAAGCGGCTAAGGTTCACAGGGCCGTGAACGCTGTAGAGCGCCTGCCTTGGCAAATCAAATTGACTCAATAAAAAGTTAGATAAAAAATGCGAGCAACCTGACGACACCTCTAAGCGCACGGCTTGACCGTAATTGCGGTGCTGCAAGCTTTGCCGCAAGGCGGTACGCAAGTCACGCACATCTTCTTCATCAAGCGCCAACTCAGAGTTTCGAGTGACGCGGAATTGTGAAAATTCCGATGGCTCGCGCCCAGGAAATAAATCTGCCAGATGCGCCCGAATCACACTAGAGAGCGCCACAACCGAGATGCCATGACCATCTTTGCATCCCACTTTATCGGGCAACAAAATCAGCCTTGGCAACACACGCGGCACTTTAACAATTGCAATCACATTTTCACGACCAAAGGCATCCTTGCCCTTGAGGCGAACAATAAAGTTAAGTGACTTATTTGCCACCTGCGGGAAGGGGTGCGAGGGATCTAGCCCAACAGGAATAAGCAATGGGCGCACCTCGCGCTCAAAATAATTTTTGACCCAGCGGCGCTGCGCTGCATTACGGTCACCATGCGAGAGAACATGAATGCCCTGCTTATCGAGCGCAGGAATCAGCTGCTCGTTAAACAATTTATATTGTTTCTCAACCACTCGGTGCAGCGAGATTGACAGCGCATCACAATGCTGTTTTGATTCACCCGCCTGCATCGTCACTAATTGCTTGGCAACCGCGTGGTGTTGCTCCATTCGCACTTCAAAAAACTCGTCCAAATTAGATGACACGATGCATAAAAATCGCAGCCGCTCAAGCAGCGGCACATCGTCTGCTCGCGCCCATTGCAACACTCGTTCGTTGAATTGAAGAATGCTTTGATCGCGGTCAAGGAGTGGGAGGAGCGGAAGGATTGGTAGAGGGACAGTCATAGATTGGACAGTATTCTGCTCTTATATGACGGTTGTGTGACAAAGCCGCATCGATAATCGGGCGCATGACAAAAATCACGATCTATCACAACCCCAATTGCGGAACATCCCGTAATGCATTAGCAATGATTCGCAATACGGGCGAAGAGCCGCACATCATCCATTACTTGAACACACCACCTAGCCGCGATGAACTGATTGAATTAATTGCTGCAATGGGAATAACCGTGCGTGCGTTGCTGCGTCAAAAAGGGACACCCTACGACGAGTTAGATTTAGGTAACGCGAAGTGGTCAGATGATGATCTGCTGGAGCAAATGCTTGCCCATCCCATCCTCATCAATCGGCCCATTGTGGTCACAAAGCTGGGCACACGACTGTGCCGTCCCTCAGAGGTGGTGCTTGATATTTTGGAGAAGCCACAGCTAAGCGCATTCCGTAAAGAACAATGAACGAGCAACAGCACACCACGCCACAAAAAGCCTTCGCGGAATTTCTAGGCACGCTACTTTTGCTATGCACAGTCATTGGCTCTGGCATCATGGCGGAGCGGCTGGCTGGTGGCAATGTCGCTATGGCCTTGCTGGGCAATACGCTGGCAACCGTTTTTATTTTGTATGTACTCATTGAAACGCTAGGCGGCATTAGCGGCGCACATTTCAACCCACTGGTAAGCCTTGTCGTACTGCGGCACACCTCGAAGCCGCTGCTCGCCTACTACGTGATTGCGCAAAGCTTGGGCGCGATGGCGGGTGCATGGTTGGCTCATGCGATGTTTGATCTACCCATCTTTCAACTCAGCAGCCACATCCGCACAGGCACAGGACAATGGATTGCCGAAGGCGTCGCTACAGCGGGACTCATCTTTTTTATTTTGCGCTCCAGCCAAACACGTGCATCAGCAAGCGCCTTGGTCGCCAGCTACATTGGCGCAGCGTATTGGTTTACCGCCAGCACCTCGTTTGCCAACCCCGCTGCCGTGCTCGGGCGCATGATGACGGATAGCTTTTCAGGTATTGCACCGCAAAGTGCCTTGGGATTTGTGGGCGCACAAATTGCAGGCGCTGCGTTGGGGGTGATTTTGAATCAGCTATTGATAAAAAATATCCAGATCGGGCGAGATTAAAACGCCTTCATATCCGCCGTGCTAGCGGTGAACGCTTCTCCCTTGCGCTTGAGCACAAAGAAGCCCTTTTTGTGCGCCAACTCTGCCACGTCTTTGGAGATGTGAAACCCCGCCACACCGCCGTAGATTTTGCGCTTGGCGTAGTACGGGAAGAACTTTCTAAAACGGCGTACATGGCTCTCCACTTGTTCGACAGCGTCCTCGTGTACGTTGTATTTCACTTCAATCAAGGCCAAAGATTTTCCGTTGATGGCGGCAATGTCGCATTCAAAGCGATCACTCTTTTTGCCGCCTTGCATATTCATGTTAATTTGATCGAACTTCAGGCTGCCGATTTGCGGTTTATCCAGGAGTGTGTTGTAAAAAAACTCCTCTGCTACGAGGCCTTGGCTGACACCAATGCCGCCTAGTTGTTTATTAACGTTTTTGAAACTCTCGGCTAGTTCTTTTTGAGTTTGAGCTAACTGAATTTCTGTTTTGGCTTGTGCTGCCGCATTCTCTTGAAGCATTGCGTTTGTTTGCTCAAATAGCGCGAGGACATCTTTAATGGTAGTGACTGGTTTAGTCATGGCGCCTGCCTCTCAAATTAAATTTCAGTTAATGGCAAGAATTTTACAGCGTAGCTCCTAAAATCAAACCATGAACTGCCTCGCCTACCGCACCATTTACAACGCAAGGCGCGGGTGCATGATGGCAGTGTCCGAAACCGCGAACAGCAGCGGCAAAGCCAGCGGGGAATCACGCCCAAGCCGACCATCAAAATCTAAAACCACAACGTGCCGCAAGGCACGTTTTAATTGGGCTACGGGCAGCACAGGCTGGCAAGCCAATCACAATGTGGGCTGCGGGCTAGCATGCTTATGGGGTTCATTCAACAGTGCGCTATCTCGCAA
>JASGCK010000006.1 GCA_030054145.1 Cytophagales bacterium | reverse complement strand
AAAATAAGTTGTAATTCTCATCTTTGAGTGTCCACTTTTAGGGGACAAGTCCATTCCAGTCCCATTCTTTGGTCCTATGGCTGGCGCGATAGTGGGAGCGGGTGTAGGGATATATAAGAATTTAAAGAAGAAGGATCAGCCTCCACGTACTATGCTAGAACAAGACAAACACCCAGTTGATATTCATGCCGAGTTGCTAAAGCTTGATGATTTGAAGCAAAAGGGAATCCTCACCGAGTCTGAATTCAGTGCGCAGAAGAAAAGGATTCTCGACAAGCACACCTAACCTCATTTCCGTTCGGGCTGAGCCTGTCGAAGCCAAAGTAAATCAAACACTTACCCTTCGACAAGCTCAGGGCGAACGGGCTATGAAGAGAGTCCTTAGGGCAATTGCGCTAATCGATCTGCTATGCTTGCCGCATGAAAGTCAACGACGTTTTGCTAATGCTCAGAGCCGATGGTTGCTTTCTAGTGACGACACATTTTTCAAACGAGCTTAGTTAAAGGCCTCAATATGAATTTGCTAACCTTGTTCCTTTCCTCAGTTATCGCAATCACTGCATCGGGTTGCGCCACCTCAACCGCACAAATGGAGAAGGCGTCAGCCATGAAATCCGCACAAGACCCCGAAACTTTCGCTCGAACATGGTTAGGCTTGCTTGACTCGCTCGCACCCGTTGAGTCGTTTCTTCGATACCTTCCCGATGGCGATTTTGAACAGTGGTCCTATCCAGATGTCGAGATCAAGAACACCGAACATCTCAAGCAGTTCTTTACAAAAACATGGGGTATGGTCAAGAGCCAGTCGAATCAAATCACCCAGCTGACGGTCAGCCCGCTTGGGAATGGACGATCCCAAATCGAAATCGATGTCAAGTGGTCCGCAACCACCGCTCAGGGTCAGTCGTTTTCCCGACCGCTCCACTACAGCCTCACCGTTGGCCGTGGTTCATCTCTTGCAGACCCAGCTGGAGTTGAGTTAAAGGTGTTCCGGTACAAAATGACTCGGCCGTAGGATTTCAATCGAGCGATTTCGATTACTATGGTCACTCTTTAGTGACGATCAACACTTAACGCCAACTCTTGGGAGACCGTAGTATGCAATCCACCGTTCGCTCCATATTGGCGGTCTTCATTGCGGCAGCACTTTCTGCATGCGCGACCATTGCGCCCCCAAAGCCAATCGAGCGAATGGTTGTATTTGGAGATAGTAACGTCGATACAGGTAACCTCTTTCGGCTGTCAGGGAACAAGCATCCACAGCCACCGAATTGGCGTGGACGAAATTCCAATGGTCCCAATGTTGTGGAGTACCTGAGCAAAGATCTGGGCGCAAAGCTTGAAGACTACGCGGTTAGCGGCGCGACCAGCGGTCAGTCAAACATTGTCGGTCGCCTCGCACCGTCTCTAGCGAGTGTGGAATCCACTGGTGTAGCCTGGCAAATTGGCGAGTTTGCTAAGACTGGCAGTCAGCTCGGAAACAAGGATGTTGTAGTTATTTGGGCGGGCTCGAACGATATTTACGGTATAAGCCGAGTCGACGCTAGCGGCTTGCAGCGCAAGATTTCGGAGGCCACAGCCAATATGGTAGATGCGATTGACCGTCTCTATCGTCTGGGTGCTCGCCGTTTTGTCATAGCGACACGCACGCCCCGAGAGGTCGTTGGCAATGAAAATGACATGAATGGTGTCGACCTTAACCGAGCATTGGTGCAAGCCGTGAAGAGCGCAGCCGATCGGACTGGTGCGACTGTCACAGTTTTTGATGCCTACACGAGCGTCAGTGACATGATGATGAACCCATCTCGCTATGGCTTCACGAATGTGGGCGCTTTGTGTACTGCCGTTCCTGAATGCGTAGCTGAGCGCTTCGAGGATGGACTCAAAATAGCGAACGGCTATGTCAATTGGGACGCTGCCCACAAGACCACACGTGTTCACCGACTAATGGCCGATCAGTTACTACAAACTTTACGTCAGTAACCAAGCGCTACCCTTATTGCTTCCCCAGCCCACGCGGATTGGGCGTTGGGAACGGATTGAGCGGTAAGCTGTCCAATTTAGGGAGCTTCCACGCGGCGCGGCGGATTGGGCGCACGTTTAAAACGCGCTTTCTAGCAACCGCAAAGTACACGCCGTGAAAGCTTGGCCATTGCCCACACTCTAAAGATTCAAGCATCAACCCAAGCTCGGAGAGCGAAGTTTTGAGCCGTCTCAAGCTATATATTTTTGCGCCCTCAGGCAGTCGTTTGGAACCTAAAAAATGCGACACCCCCCAGTAGCTCATCGCACGAAAGCCTGCCATCACAACGCGGCCTTCTGGCACCAGCACGCGGGCGACTTCGTCTAAGACGGCATCGGGATCGGAATGCATATCCAGCGTAAAAGGTAGGGTGACTAAATCCAGTGTGGACTCAAAAAACGGTAGTGCGCTGGCGTTTGCAAAGAGTGCCGCTTGGTGACTGCTGCCTGTGTCAACTGCCAGCCAGCGGTGCGCAATGCGGCTTTGGGCAAGGCTTTGCAAAGTGGGCGCTCCGAGTTGCAGCGCGTGATAGCCAAAAATGTCTTGCACCGCGTGGTCAAACCTTGTTTGCGCCCAGCCCTTGACTTTTGCGCCCACGCCGCCACCTAATCCCTGCTCTAACCAAGGATCTAGTGATGGCGCAAGGCCTGGGGCTAAACCTATAATTTGACCGTTCATGAAGACCTTATCTCCTCCATCTTTATCTCTCGTCACCATTCCTGCCTTTGATGACAACTATCTTTGGCTCTTGCACGATGGCACAGAGGCACTGGTAGTTGACCCAGGCGATGCCATTCCCGTACAAGCGACGCTTGAGTCATTGGGTTTGCAATTGAAGACGATTTTAGTCACCCACCATCACGCCGACCATGTGGGCGGCGTGGACGCGCTGCGGGACGCAACGGGGGCCACCGTTTATGGCCCCGCTTACGAGGCGATTCCAGAACCCGTGAAGCGCGTAGCGGCGGGTGATCGTGTTATTGCTTTGGGGATTGCGTTTGAAGTGATCGAAGTCCCTGGGCACACGGCTAACCACATTGCTTATTTCCACCCAGGATCGGCATGGCATCCCGAGCCGCTTTTGTTTTGCGGCGATACGCTGTTTTCGGGCGGTTGCGGGCGACTGTTTGAAGGTACACCCGCGCAAATGCTGGCATCGCTGGAGTCGCTAGCGGCTTTGCCAGATAACACGCTGGTTTGCTGCGCGCACGAGTACACGCTATCTAATCTCACATTCGCGCTGGCTGTGGATGGCGGCAACGCCGATCTCATCGCTTATGAAGCGCACTGCCAAGCGCTTCGCCAAGCGGGAACGCCCACGATTCCAAGCCGCATGGGCCTGGAGAAAAAAATAAATCCTTTTTTGCGCAGTCACACCGATCGCGTCAAAAACTCGGTCAAATCATTTGACCCCACAGCACAATCCAGCGTTGAAATTTTTGCTGCTTTGCGCCAATGGAAAAATAACTTTCGATGAAAATCATTCCTACTGTCTTACTGGCTCTCGTTAGCGCACACGCCTTCTCGCAGCCCTTGCCAGCATTGCCCTCCACGCCCGATACGCCCGCAGCCCAGACGCAACAAGCGCCCGCAGGCATCGTGCCTGCCGAGCCTACAGTACAAGCCCTTCCCGCTAATTCTGCTAATCCTGCTAACCCCGCCAATTCCACTGACCTCGCTGGCCCCGCTGGTCCCGCCGGTCCCACCATTGGGAGGGGCGATTTGTGGGATCGCATCCGCCGTGGCTTTGCTATGCCTGATTTGCAAGATGAGTTTGTTGCGAACCGCGAGCAGTGGTACGCCACGCGCCCCGACTACATTACCCGCATGACCGAGCGCTCGAAAAAGTATCTCTATCACATCGTTGAGGAATTAGAGGCGCGAAAAATGCCATCCGAGCTAGCTTTGCTGCCATTTATTGAAAGCGCCTTTAACCCGCAAGCCGTCTCCAGCGCTAAGGCGGCGGGTATGTGGCAATTTATTCCCAGCACAGGGCGCGACTATTCGCTGAAGCAAAATATGTTTCGTGATGATCGCCGCGATGTGCAAGCCTCCACCCGCGCGGCACTGGACTATTTGCAAAAACTCTACGCCATGTTTGGCGATTGGCATTTGGCGCTGGCGGCTTATAACTGGGGCGAAGGCAGCGTTTCCCGTGCGATTGCCAAAAATCAAAAGCTAGGACTGCCAACCACGTACCCAGACCTCAAAATGCCAAAAGAGACGCGCTATTACGTGCCCAAACTTCAAGCGGTTAAAAACATTGTCAATAACCCCGTGCAGTTCAATACACAGCTAGGCGAAATCGACAACCATCCCTACTTTCAATCTGTCCCGATTACGCGCGATATGGATGTGACTGTTGCCGCCAAACTGGCGCAAGTGCCGCTGTCGGACTTTAAGGCGCTTAATCCTTCGCTGTCGCGTCCCGTTATTTTGGCGGCAGGTACGCCGCAAGTGCTGATGCCTTGGGGGAATGCAGAAATATTTAGCACCAACCTTGATCAATACAAAGGTCAACTAGCCAGTTGGACATCGTGGATAGCGCCCAAGTCAATGAAGCCAACCGAGGTAGCCAAGCAAGTGGGCATGAGTGAGTCTGCGCTGCGTGATGTCAATGGCATTGCGCTCAAGTCAGGGTTAATTAAAGCGGGCTCCACGCTCTTAATCCCGCGCTCTGCTAGCAAAACAGAGGACGTGACGCCACACGTCGCGGACAACGGACAACTCACGATGGTTCCACCGCCACAGCCCGCCAAATGCAAAGTACGCACAGCTAAAAATGGCAAAAAAATCACCGTCTGTGCCAAGGCTAGCAAAACCACCGCCGCAGCAAAAACAGCCGCCGCCCCCAAAACATCCGCAACCTCCAAAACAACCGCAAGCTCCAAAAGGAAAAAATATGCTGCAAAATAAAACCGCGCTCGTCACAGGCTCCACCAGCGGCATTGGTCTTGGCATTGCCAAAGCACTGGCTAAACAGGGCGCAAACCTTATCTTGAATGGCTTTGGCGACTATGCAGCAGCCAAAGCCGAAGTTGAAGCCGCAGGCGCGGCCTTTGGTATCAAAGTAGGCTACAGCGGCGCGGACATGAGCAAGCCCGCAGACATTGAAGCCATGATGAGGGAGGCGACCACTGCGTTTGGCGGCGTGGACATTTTGGTGAACAACGCAGGCATTCAATATGTCTCGCCCGTCGAATCTTTCCCAGCAGAAAAATGGGATGCGGTGATCGCCATTAATCTCAGCTCCGCGTTCCACACCACGCGCTTAGCAATTCCAGCGATGCGTGCCAAAAATTGGGGACGCATCATCAATATCGCCTCTGCGCATGGGCTGGTGGCCTCCGCCAACAAGACGGCCTACGTTGCCGCCAAACACGGCATTGTGGGATTGACAAAATCGGTTGCGCTAGAAGTGGCCACCACAGGCATCACGGTCAACGCCATTTGCCCAGGCTGGGTACTAACACCGCTGGTGCAAAAGCAAATTGATGACCGCGCCGCGAACGAAAAAATCACGGTTGAGCAAGCCACCAAAGATCTGCTCGGCGAAAAAGAGCCCTCCTTGCAATTTACAACGACCGAGCAATTGGGCGAGCTCGCCGTGTTTATGTGCTCGCCTGCTGCGGACAATATTCGCGGTGTGGCGTGGGCTGCAGACGGCGGATGGACGGCGCAGTAATTGCGCTATCCCCCTCGCCCTCTCGCGCTCAAGGCCACCGCATGAGCGCCGCATTGCTTGCCAAAAAAATAGCGCAATATGACCGCGTTGCACTCATGCTGCAAGGCGGCGGCGCACTGGGTGCCTATCAAGTGGGCGTGTATCAAGCACTCGCCGAGGCTAACTGCCTACCATCGTGGGTTTGCGGCGTATCGATTGGCGCCATCAACGGCGCCATCATCGTAGGGAATGCGCCAGAGCAGCGTTTGGCTAGATTGCAAGAGTTTTGGTCGCGCATCACCAGCCGCACTGTCTTGCCTGCGTTGAGCGGACTGTCCACCATCATGCTGGGGCAGCCTGGTTTTTTTCAGCCCCACATCGTCAGTCCGTGGTTTGCCATGCAAGGTTCGCGGGCCGCCACCAGCTACTACGACACCTCCGAGTTGCACAAAACCTTGACGCGACTCATTGATTTTGAACGCCTCAATAGCGGTGAAGTGCGACTAAGTGTGGGCGCGGTCAATGTGGGAACTGGCGATAACGTTTTCTTTGACACAACGAAAGAGCGCCTCACCGCCGAGCACATCATGGCCAGCGGCGCACTGCCGCCTGCGCTGCCGATGATCAAAATCGGTGACGATTATTTTTGGGACGGCGGCATCGTCTCCAACACGCCGCTGCAATACCTGCTAGATGAGGAAGACGATCAAAGCTCGCTCGTGTTTCAAGTCGAACTCTTCAACGCGGCAGGCCCGATTCCCGAGACCATGCAACAGGTGGAGACACGGCAAAAAGACATCGCCTACTCCAGCCGCACAAGGCAAGCGGCGCGTGGCTTTGAACGTGCGCTCACCCTACGAAGACAGCTAGCCGATGCCTACAAACGGATTCCTGCGGCAAAACTGAGCGCAGAAGAAAAAAAATTAATGCACGACTACGCCGATACTGGCGTCGTCAATTTGATTCAAATGATCTACCAAAGCAAACCATACGAAAGTAACAACAAAGATTACGAATTCTCCAAATTGATGATGGACACTCACGTAACCGCAGGCTACGCGGACACACGTCAAACCTTGGCGCATACCGACTGGCTAGACAAACCAGCGCCAGAAACAGGCGTTCTCTTTCACCGTTTGCATATCGATGAATGGCAGTAGGAAGGACTCCGTGCCTAACCCGCTCGCCCTGAGCTTGTCCAAGGGTAAGTATTGGATGCGCCCGCAGCCAAGCGAGATTTTTTCGTCTGGGATAATCGAATGCTATGCAACACCAAACAATTCTCATCCTCGATTTTGGCTCACAAGTCACCCAACTCATTGCTCGCCGCGTGCGCGAAGCCCATGTTTATTGCGAAGTCCATCCCTGCGATGTGACGAACGATTGGCTTAAAGATTACGCCGCTGACGGCAACTTAAAAGGCATCATCCTCTCAGGCTCGCACGCCAGCGCCTACGAGGAAGCCACCGACAAAGCGCCCTCCCTCGTGTTTGAGCTTGGCGTGCCCGTTTTAGGCATTTGCTACGGGATGCAAACCATGGCGCAGCAATTGGGCGGCAAAGTCGAAGCCGCAGCCGCCTTGGATAACCCAGCGACGGGTCACGGCGCGGACTCCCAAGCTCACAAACGTGAGTTTGGCTACGCCGAAGTGCGGGCGCGTGGGCATACCGAACTACTCAAAGACATAGCCGACTTCACCACGCCTGAAGGCTACGGAATGCTCAAAGTGTGGATGAGCCACGGCGACAAAGTCACTGCGCTGCCCGACGGCTTCAAAGTCATGGCGAGCACGCCATCTTGCCCAATTGCCGGCATGGCAGACGAAGCGCGGCGCTTTTACGCCGTGCAATTTCACCCCGAAGTCACGCACACCGTCCAAGGCGGGGCCATGCTAAACCGTTTTGTGCTGGGCATCTGCGGCGCACGCGCAGATTGGATCATGGGCGACTACATCACCGAGGCAGTCGCAAACATCAAAGCGCAAGTTGGCAGCGAACACGTCATCTTGGGACTCTCAGGCGGCGTAGACTCCAGCGTGGCCGCAGCCCTCATCCACCGAGCCATTGGCGACCAACTCACCTGCGTGTTTGTCGATCACGGGCTGCTTCGTTTAAACGAAGGCGACATGGTGATGGAAATGTTCGTCGGGCGCTTAGGTGCAAAAGTCATCCGCGTTGATGCCGAAGCGCAGTTCCTAGGTCACCTCAAAGGCGTGTCCGAACCCGAAGCCAAACGCAAAATAATTGGACGCGAGTTTGTCGAAGTCTTCAAGGCCGAGGCTGCCAAAATCAAAGGCGCGACCTTCCTAGCGCAAGGCACCATCTATCCCGATGTGATCGAATCGGGCGGCGCTAAACACGCGGCCCAATCCACTAAAAAAGCCGTCGTCATCAAAAGCCACCACAACGTAGGCGGCCTGCCCGAGCAATTAGGACTCAAACTGCTAGAGCCACTGCGCGAACTCTTCAAAGACGAAGTGCGCGAACTAGGCGTAGCGCTTGGCCTGCCAGCCGATATGGTCTACCGCCACCCCTTCCCAGGCCCTGGCCTTGGCGTGCGGATTTTGGGCGAAGTCAAAAAAGAATACGCCGATTTACTACGCCGCGCCGATGCCATCTTCATCGAAGAGCTGCGCAACTTCCCCTTCACCCCCGATGCCGCTGCCCCTGAGCTAGTCGAAGGAAAAAAACAACCCCGCAATTGGTACGAAGCCACATCACAAGCCTTCACCGTGTTCCTACCCGTCAAATCCGTAGGCGTGATGGGCGACGGCAGAACCTACGACTACGTCGTCGCGCTAAGAGCCGTACAAACCAGCGACTTCATGACCGCAGACTGGGCAGAACTGCCCTACGCGCTACTCAAAAAAGTCAGCAGCCGCATCATCAACGAAGTGCGCGGGATTAATCGCGTGACGTATGACGTGTCGAGCAAACCGCCTGCGACTATTGAGTGGGAATGATGAATGAAAACGACTCAAAGTTACCTCATGGAGAATTGGAAAACGATTCTCGTTTACGTCATCGTTGCGTGGTTTGTTATAGGTTCTTTTGGTTTTAAAACTGAATTCCTCCCAAATCCAGAATTTGAACAACCTATGTACTGGTTGGTTGCGTTAATAACCCTCCTACTCAGTATTCCAGCTGTTGTATTCATTTACCAAAATAGAAATGATGAGCCACGTACAAGTTCTTGGAAACTATGGCTGTTGCTCCCATTAATGCCCTTTTTAATAGGCTTATTTGTTTGGATTATGTTTGCCCGTCAAGTACCCTTCCTGATTACCGCTTTGTCAGGGGCTGATCACGAAGAGATACATGTTTTTGTTGCCTCTTACTCTCGGAGCAAGCGTGGAAATTGTGAATACCGAATTAGAGCTGTAGGTTTAACGCAAAAAATTTGCATTGATAAGGAACAATTCGATGTGATTGGAACAAATTATGCCCGCCCTCTGAAAGTTGTCGGAAAGCTCTCTAGGCTTGGCTTTGCGGTTGATCACATTGTTATTGACACCCCTTCAGTTATGCTGCCAACTGGCGCGAAAGTAATTCACGCAACAAATGGAGCAGGTCTCACGCCAAAGATCGGCGATGTTACAAAATTTAAACTTCTGTCCAAGCAAGTTACGAATTACTCACTCTACGGAAATCAAGATCATCAAATGAAATCTTGGTCTTTTGAAACGATGTCACCCAAAATGCGTGCTATCTTGGAGACCATGAAAGTAGGCGGCAAGTCCATAGTTCAATGCCCGATGCTTGCTGACTGTGGTTTGAAAATTGAGGGGCAACCACAACTTGAAGTGCAGCCATTTATTTTGGAAATTGAACTGATTTCGTCTTCTGCTAGCAAGTCATAAAATTATTACATGGCCTCACCAACCATCCAACTCCGCAACAGCACAGCAGAATTCCTCCTCTTCACCTCACAGGCAGACGAAGGCGCGGTTTGGCTTAGTCAAAAGCTGATGGTGCAGTTGTTTGATGTGAACGTGCGCACGGTAAACGAGCACTGGCAGAACATCTTTACGGCGGCTGTTGAGCGGGGACTGAAGGGCGGTCATGCAATTAGAAGAAATGAGTTGGAATAAGCATGGTCTCCACATTCAACCGCCTAGCCCCTTTGGGCGTGGTGACTTTTTGGCTGGCACTCATGGTGGGGGTGTATTTTGGCTTTAACCATTTCATGAAACCCAAGCCGCAGGTGATAACTAGCACGGGCGATCTGGTTTTCAGTACCGTTGGTAACGAAGCCATTACAACGGGCGGCGTTAGTGTGCGTAAGTTTGTTTGAACGCAGCAAGCGAAAAACGATCCGTGTTTGCAAAAGCGCCAAACACGGCTTTGTCCTGCACAGAAATGGTAGGTACTGGACGCAAGGCTACACGTGCCGCAGGCGTTTGACACACCGCCGAGCGTTGAATCTTTACTTGAGGATGAGCGCGAAGCGCAACATTGTTCATGACCTGAATTTTATTTTATTGAGAGCGTTTGCCAAAACCTTTTGCATAAAAAGCACCCGCCTAAGCCAAAGCCGAGGGGGTGCAAAAAATGTCGATGTATGCAAAGACGACCTGACGGGCTTGCTCACGTGTCATTAGCCGTGTGCCATAAATAGCTTGCTTCTACAGGCTTGCAAAGAAACTCTCAGCCACCGCGTTGTCCCAGCAATTGCCCTTGCGGCTCATGCGTTAAACATGGTGAGCCTGCGCGCGCACCATGTTTGGCAACGAAGTGCGCGGGATTAATCGCGTGACGTATGATGCTGCCTTTAAACCGCCTGCAACTATTGAATGGGAGTGAGAGTATGAAATTTGGTCAATTGAAAACGGTCAATGTGCGTGAACTGTGGGCACATGAGGAAAAAGATTTCACGCCTTGGCTTTGTGAAAACATTGGCGAGCTTTCTGCTGCATTAGGTCTTGATTTGGAGGTGTTAGGTCGAGAAGTAGATGTTGGAGGGTTTTATTTAGATGTCTTAGCCAAAGAAACATCTACCAATCGCAATGTCGTTATCGAAAATCAATTTGGACAATCGAATCACGATCACTTAGGGAAGTTACTCACCTACGCTGGCGGCAAGGATGCGGGCGTGCTTGTATGGATAGCCGAGAAAATTCGAGAAGAGCATCGCCAAGCAATTGACTGGATTAACGAACACACCGATGAAAATACGCTTGTATTTGGATTGGAGTTGAATGCTTTTCGTATTGATGATTCAAAACCTGTATTTCAATTTAGAACTGTAGCGCAACCTAACGACTGGGCTAAAGAGTCGAAAAATTCACGATCAACTGAAGTGTCCAGTCGAAGTCGGGCGTATCAGGTTTTTTTCCAAGGATTGATTGATGAGTTACGGGACAAATATCGATTCACCAACGCCAAACTTGGGCAACCTCAGAGCTGGTATTCCTTTACCAGTGGTTTCAGAGGAGTCAAAATTTCATGTTGGTTTGGGGCGGGGGAGCAACTGACAGCAGAAATTTATCTTGATGTTGGCAACAAAGACGATAACAAACGACGCTTCGATTTATTGAAACAAAATCAACTTCAAATCGAACAAGCGTTTGGCACTGCCTTAATTTGGGAACGCTTGGATGAAAAGCAAGCAAGTCGGATATGTGTACGAAAAACGGGAAGCATTTCTGATGATGACTTTGCGCTTGCATCACATCGCGAATGGTTAATTACTCAATTACTGCTTTTCAAGAAGGTTTGGCAAGATGTGATGTTGCCGCTGGTTATTGAAACTGAAACTGAAAAAAATTAATGATGTCTGGCTCATCCCTCCAAAGCCGCAACAGTACAGCCGAATTCCTAGTCTTCATCACACATACAGCTAAGTGCATATGAACGCACCCATCAGCCCAACCACCCCACTCAAAGGCTACACCGACTGGGGCTGCTGGGCGAGCTTAAAGTGCGGGCTTGTGCTGCGCGGCAGCGGTCATGCAATTAGAAGAAATGAGTTGGAATAAGCATGGTCTCCACATTCAACCGCCTAGCCCCTTTGGGCGTGGTGACTTTTTGGCTGGCACTCATGGTGGGGGTGTATTTTGGCTTTAACCATTTCATGAAACCCAAGCCGCAGGTGATAACTAGCACGGGCGATCTGGTGATTGAACGCTCGCGGGATGGTCACTTTTATGCGGATGGCGCAATCAATGGTGCGCGGGTTCGGTTTTTGGTTGATACGGGCGCATCGCTGGTCGCTGTGAGTGAATCGTTTGCGAAAAACGTAGGGCTAAGCACGGGGGAGCCGACGACGTTCCACACTGCGAATGGAAGCCGCGCTGGCTATATTGCGCCTAGTGCAGAAGTGTCTGTGGGCTCGATGTTTATTTCCAGTATCCGCGTCGGTGTTGGCTTGACGGGGCATGATGCCAAGGGCGAGCCTCCCACGGCTTTGCTTGGGCAGAATTTTTTGTCGAAGTTTGATGTGACGATTGGCAAGGATCAGATGACGATTAAGCAGCGATAAGTTGTTTTGCGCAGCGGGCGATGAATGGCTTTGGCGCATTCATCTTTGCCCGCAATCTGTTGTGCCTCAGTCGTGCCTTGTTCGTGGTCTCACTCCAGCGCATTTGTCAAATCACCGGGCTTGGCACGCAGTCCAGCCAAGGGCTCTAACCCGAATCTTTTTGTGATGAGTTTCAAAATGGACGAGGTGTCGTAAGGTGTGGAGTCAATGTAGCCCTTTTTAACCGTAGGGCCAATGAGGATTGTGGGAATGCGTGTGCCAGGTCCCCAGCGGTCGCCCCAGCCAGCGCCTGCGGGCGGTGCAACGTGATCCCAGTAGCCACCGTTTTCGTCGTAGGTCACTACGATGAGCATATTTTTCCACTGCGGGCTGGCTTTGAGCTTTTGCAGCAACTCGGCAATGTGCGCATCGCCGCGCATGATGGTGGTGTAGGAGGGATGCTGCGTGTCCATGCCTGCGGGTTTATAAAAGCTTACCGCTGGCAAAGTGCCGCTGGCTATGGCTTGCACGAAGTCGGCTCCATCTTTTAAATGCGCCGCACGTGCTGCGGTGCCTGGCGCGAAGTTGGCAAAATAATTAAACGGCTGATGATGGGGTTGAAAGTTGGGCGATGGCGCGTGCGCGGTGTAGATCACATGGCGCTTGCTATCTGGCGGTTGCCTACCGTCGGCTAGCGCTTGGTTGTAGCCGCCCGCAAACCATGCCCAGCTCACACCTTTGTTGGATAACGCATCGCCAATCGTTGGTGTGGTTTGAGGCGGCACTGGCAAGCCCATGCGGGCGTTGCCCGCAGGATTCGCCATGTCTAGCGAGCCGCCTTGCGCAGGCGCAATGCCGCTGGGTTGATACGGTGGTTGACTCGTGTTGACAGCGTAACCATCGGGGCTGATTTGCCCGCCACCGCCGCTGTACAGCTTGACTGCTGCTTGCGCTGCGCTACCCGACTCGGAGCGTTTGAGTAGTTTGCCATTGGCATCTAGGCTCACGCGCATGGAAGCTGGTGCGTTCTCAAATTTCGGGGCACAAGCGCAAATCAAATAGTGGTGATTTAAAAATGAACCGCCAAACGCGCCCATAAAAAAATGATCGGCAAGCGTGTAATCCTTCGCCCATTGCCACAAGGCAAATTGGCTACCGTCGTAATGCCCCATCGTCCAACCGCCAACGTTGGACATGGCGGCAAACAGGTTGTTTTGACCGCCGTTAATTTGCTCTTGGTTGTGATAGAAGGCGTGAATGGGGCTATGTACCATCTGGCTTGGCGGGCGATTGACGGGGGGCGCATCAATGCGAAATGGACGATTGGGCATTCGTGGATAACTCGCATCGGGCTTGCCATCGTGGTCAAACACCACTAACTCTTTGAGCGGTGTGCCGTCGTGGTCTAACTGCGTGTATTGCTCGGGCGTGGCTTTGTGAATGCCATTCGCGCCTGGGAATAAGCCATACATATTGTCAAAGCTGTGGTTCTCGGCATAGATCACCACGACGTTTTGAATCCTAGCCAAGGGATCATTGGCAAGCTTGGCAGGTTGACTGGCACACGGCACCGTCAGCCCCAGCAACCATGCCGTCATAATGACGCGCTTAGAAATTTTGTGCATTTATTTGTCTCCTCATTTTTATCTACCATGTTGCTAACTGAAGCCAATACTTTAGCCCAATCTGGAAAGCCTGCGCAGGCGATTGAACTCTACGATCAATACTTGGGGCAAGAACCAAACAACGCCGCTGCGTGGAATAACCGTGGCAATTCACTGGATGACATGGGCTGCAAAGATGAGGCACTTGCCAGTTTTGATCAAGCCTTAGCCATCAATCCTCATTATCCACAAGCACTTTGCAACAAAGGCGTGGTGCTGCACAGCTTGCACCGCAACCAAGAAGCCTTGGCTTACTTGAACCAATGCTTGGCGCTTGACCCCAATTTGGCCCTTGCCTACTCCAATCGCGGCAATGTGTTTCGCGCTTTACATCAATACGATTTAGCGCTCGCTGACTACGTGCGTGCCACTGAGCTGGATCCGCTACTGGTCGATGCGCACTGGAATGAAAGCACTTGCCGCCTGCACATGGGTGACTACGACTTAGGCTGGAAAAAACACGAGTGGCGCTGGAAAACCCCTGCTTTGCTGAACCAAACGGCGAACACACCGCACACGACGTGGCAGCTTGGCGATCCCATTCACAATCAATCATTCGTCATTTGGCCCGAAGGCGGATTTGGTGACGCAATTCAATTCACCCGCTTTGCCCATCAACTGCGTCATTTGAGCGCACGAGTCAGCATTGCTGCGCCAAAACCGCTGTATCGCCTCTACCAGCAAAGCTTTGAAGATTTCGAGCTCATTCCCATGATCGACGGGATGGCTCTTCCAAATGCCGATTACCACTGCTCAATCATGAGTTTGCCTATGGTGTGCGGTATTACTTCACTAGACAAACTCCCCCCTGCTCCTCCTTATATCAAAGCAGATACAAACGAGGTCAAGCGTTGGAAAAATCGTCTCAAAAAAGCTATGCCCAGCACCATACGCATTGGTTTGACTTGGGCTGGCAATCCGCAAACAGGTGCTGATTTGGAGCGCTCGCTCCACCTGCGACATTTTTCGCATCTTAAAAATGCTTGCAGAAAAAATGCGCAATTTGTGAGCTTACAAAAAGGCGCGTCCGCAGCGCAAATTGGCGAACTCGCAGAAGAACAATGGGCGGGTCCCGAGCTACTTGATTTGACCGCCGAACTGAACGATTGGGCAGACACCGCCGCCTTGATTGCCAATTTAGACCTTGTCATTAGCTGCGATACAGGCGTTGCCCATCTCGCCGCCGCCATGGGCAAACCTACGTGGATTTTGTCGCGCTACGACGGCTGCTGGCGCTGGTTGATTGATCGAACTGACAGCCCTTGGTATCCCAGCGTGCGCTTATTTCGCCAACCCCGCTTTGGCGACTGGGATAGTGTGATACAAGCGGTTACGAGCGCTTTAGCCGCACCATGACAAACACCTTTATGAAAACATTTAACCCCATCAACCCCTACGCCACGCCGCGCTTACCACTGTTTGCGCGTCATGCGGTTGCCACCTCGCACCCACTTGCCGCGCAGGCCGGCCTGCACATGATGATGCGGGGCGGCAATGCCGTGGATGCTGCGATTGCAAGTGCCGCCATGCTCACCATCACCGAGCCCGTTAGTAACGGCCTTGGCTCGGATGCGTTTTGCATTTTGTGGGATCCAAAGACAAAAGCACTGCACGGGCTGAACGCTTCGGGCAGGGCACCTGCGGCGTGGGATGCGGCGTACTTCAAACGCAAATATGGCCAAGCGCAAACCACACCGCCCAAGCGCGGGATTGACTCCGTGACCGTGCCAGGCGCAGTCGCAGGCTGGATGGCGATGTCCGAGCGTTTTGGCAAATTACCGTTTGCGGATTTGCTACAGCCTGCGATTGATGTGGCAGAGCGCGGCTATTTAATCCCTACGGTTGTGCAGCAAAAATGGGCTGCGGCAGCGCCAGAGCTGGGCGCCCATTCGATCTCGCAAGGCTCATGGAATAAGGCTTTCCTGCCTTGGGGACGTGCGCCCAACGTGGGTGAGCTATTTCAGTTCAAAGCAGCGGCGCGTGGTTTGCGCTCCATTGCGGAGTCAAAGGGCGAATCGTTCTATCAAGGAGCAATGGCTGAGGCGCTGGTGGCGTTCTCAAAGGCGCAAGGCGGCGCAATGACGTTGGCGGATTTGGCGCATTTCAAGCCCGAGTGGGTCACGCCCATTTCACAGGAATATGGTGGCTATCACCTGCACGAAATCCCGCCCAACGGCCAAGGCCTTGCCGCTTTGGTGGCGCTTGGGATACTCAAACATTTTGACCTCGCAAGCTTTCCTGTAGACAGTGTAGCGAGCACGCATTTGCAAATCGAAGCCATGAAACTAGCCTTCGCCGACATCTACCGATATGTCGCCGAGCCAAGCGCCATGCGGGTTACAAGCGAACAATTGCTGGACAGCGCCTATTTACAAGGTCGCGCCAAATTGATTGATGCGAAACGCGCACAAAGCTTTGGTGCAGGCAACCCCGTTCGCGGCGGCACGGTTTACCTCACCACCGCTGACGAGGACGGCATGATGGTCAGCTTCATCCAAAGCAATTACATGGGATTTGGCTCGGGCTGCGTGGAGCCCAATTTTGGTATCAGCCTGCAAAATCGGGGGCATGGATTTCATTTAAATCCTGCCAGCGAAAACTGCGTCGCGCCGCGCAAGCGTCCGTTTCACACCATCATTCCTGCGTTCTTAACCAAGAAGGTCAATGGCATCCTAGATCCCGTGATGAGCTTTGGCGTGATGGGCGCAAATATGCAGCCGCAAGGTCATATTCAAACACTGATTCGCATGCTGGACTATGGGCAAAACCCACAAGCTGCCTGCGATGCGCCGCGTTGGCGATTGAATGCGGGGCTGGAAATCAACGTCGAAGCCAGCATGAATGCAAGCACCGTTCAAGGTCTAAAAGATTTAGGTCATCAAACCGCCGTCATCAACGACAGCTACCAAGACTTTGGCGCAGGACAATTCATTTGGCGCATGGGTGATCCCAAAATTGAAGGCTACCAAGTCGCCAGCGACCCACGGCGCGATGGACAGGCGGTTGGGTTTTAAGCCGCTAAATCAGGTTACTTTTTGAAATAAAAATCACCAATCACTTGATCATAAATTGATGGCACTTGATCATGCCCAACCGACTTAGCCAACTGGACAACTTGAGCGCGGACATTTTTGACAACACGATCAACTGGTTGCCCTGACTTTTGCATTTCTTTAATGAATACACGGGTGAATAATCCGTTTTTCTCCCGGTCATCATTTCCTAGTTTGTCAAGCGCTTGTTGCCCCGATCCCGCAGAAAAGATAATCATTTGACCTGTCGCTGCCGTGGTAGGCGCTAGTCCTCGACCACCAATGGCTCGTCCAGACGATTTAAATGGGTTGTCTCTACAAGCATCAATCATCGCCAGCGTGAACTTTGCTTTGCGCTCTGCCATCTCGTCAAGAATTCTTTGCAGCTGAATCGATTCGTCTTTGACTTGTGCTTCGTTATCGCCCGCTATGTCAGTTGGTAATAAGTAGTTGGCAGCACCAAGCTGAACACCGTGTCCTGCAAAAAAGAAAAATACTTCATCGCCACCTTCAATTTGACTAGAGAAATTTCTGAGGACCGCCTTCATTTCTTTTTCTGTGACATCCAATCGCATGGTGACCTGATACCCAACCGCCGCCAGATTCTCAGCAATCGCTCTAGCATCTGCTCTGGCGTTTTCTAATTTGTTAATCGTCTTGTAGGAGTCGTTGCCAATCACCAAGGCACGGCGATGGGCAAATACTTGTGCCGCCTCGTTGGAAGCCGTTGTGGTAGCCACAACTGCGGGCGTTGGCGCTATAACAGGTGTAGGCACAGCACTAGGCGCTGTAACCATCTTCGCGGCAATGGCTGCACTTGGCACACTTGGCTCAACTGACACAATCCGATTTTGAATCGGCCCCACGCAGGAAAAGGTCGTTCCAAGACCTCTAAAAATCGTTTTGCCGTCAAGATCCACTTTGTAGCGACCTGGGTTTTTATAGACGTAAGTCTCGATCATTGTCTTTTTACCAGCCTCAAATTTAAATATCTTTGAGTAGCCATCGCCATATTTAATTTCTAAACCACAAGTAGAAGTGACTTCATCGCGCTCGATTTTGAATTGAACGGTTTGATCGGCTTGGTATTTCTCCTCGTCCGATTTAAATTCAAAAGCCGCCATACTTTGTGTTGCGAAACACGTAAGCGCCCAAAATGCTATTAGCTTGATATTTTTGATATTTTTCATACTCACATACTTTCAGAAAATGTAGACATGATGCTTTGTTTTGATCTTTTTGGGGAGTGAATATTACCGCTTTCTGAACCCAAGCCAAATAACGGTTCCTACAACCAATAACGCCCCCGCAATTTGACTGGGCGCAATCGTTTGCCCTAAAACCAACCACGCCACAATGAGCGCAAACACAGGTTCGGCGTTCATGATGGCCGCGTTATTGCCAACGCCTAGTTTTGGCAATAGCGTAAACATGATGGTGAACGCCGTGCCGTACAAAAACACCACCATGCCAAGCGCCAACCAACCGACGGAACTGTGCGGCCAATGCGGCCCGCCATGTACGCCCACGACCGACAAGGCAACGGCTCCTGCAAGGCCAAGGGTGATTGCGGTGCGCACGCGGCCATCCACGCCCGCTGTCTCATGCTGCATGACGACCAGCGAGACACCGAAAACTGCCGCAGCCGCAAGCGCCAATCCAACACCAACGCCAACTTGCATAGCGTGAGCGCTGGCGCTAAGACCTGACGCAGCGCCCAGCACATCGAGCGCTAAAAACAATCCAACGAACAAAATCGGCAAAGCGCGAAGCACAGCTTTGTCGGGGGTTTTGCGGTAAATCACGCGATCCCACAGCGCCGTCCAAATCGGGAAAGTATTGAAAGCAATCAGCGCCAACGCGACGGGCAAGCGCGAGACCGCGCCGTAGAGCAGTTGGCTTTGCGTGCCAATGAGCAGACCAACAATTAACAGCCCTCGCCCTTGCTTTGCGTTCACGCGCCACGTCAGTCCACTCCATGCAACCATGCACGCCACAACCAGCGCCGTTGCAAAGCTTCTGACTGTCACTGCCGTTGCCACATCCAAACCATCATTAAACGCAAGCCGCGCCGCCACATGGTTTGATCCCATCATGAAAGCGATTAATAGAAGTGTAAAAAAGGCAGTCAGGCTGAGAGATTTGGCGGGTGTGATCATGTGCGTACTTTAAACTGTGCCCATGACCGAAGATAAAAAGAATGAATCCATGCGACTTGCCAAATACTTGGCTGCGGCGCATCACCTCTCCCGTGCCCAAGCCGAGCAATACATCGAAGGCGGCTTTGTCTGTGTCAACGGTGAGGTCATTGAAAGTCCGCAGCACCGCGTTTTAGGCACGGAGCAAATTGAGTTGCAAGCTGGGGTCGATACGCAAGCCAAGCTGCCCCCTATCCTGCCGATGACGATTGTGTGGCACAAGCCATCAGGTACGCCGTGCGAAGAGATGGCGCTTGCAAGTCGCGCCAGCAATGACCGCTCGGGGATACGGTTGTTGCAGCGTCACCTCAAAGATCAAATGTGCGCCACGCCTTTAGAGACGGGCGCTAGCGGCCTCGTGGTGTTCACACAAGACTTCACGATCAAACGCAAACTCATTCAAGACAACGCCTTCGTAGAGCATGAAGTCATGGTCGATATGGCAGGCTCAGTATCCGAGCAGCAGTTGAGCGCACTCAATCGCCCGCCCATGAAAGTCGCCAGAAGCAAACAAACCGACAGCATCACGGGGCTGCGCTTTGCCATCAAAGGCTATGCCGCAGGCCGCATTGCCGCGCAGTGTCAACATTTGGGGCTAGAGATTCAAGCGATGAGACGCATTCGCGTCGGACGCATCCCACTTGCAGGGCTAAACGTTGGACAATGGCGTTTCTTAGTAGGATATGAGCGTTTTTAATTTTTATGATTTGGAGATAAACACAAGCCGTATTCGATAAATACGACCAAACCGTGATTTACATGAACACCGCCGACTACACCAAATTTGCGCGTGATAGTTTTTTCAGCGAAAAAGCGACGATTGAGCGTTTAGGGCTGACTGGCAAGGGCTAAGTCAGTCGCAGTTGGCTAGCCCGTTTTTTCTTCTTCAGATGGCCAATCGCGGATGTACGCCTTGAGCATTTGATTTTCAAAATTCTGGCTATCTACAACGGTTTTTGCCACATCGTAAAAGCTGATAACACCCATCAGCATTTGCTGATCAAGCACGGGCATATAACGCGCGTGCTGAATCAGCATCATGCGGCGCACCTCGTCTAACTCAGTCTCTGGTGAGCACATTAACGGCTTAGGATCCATCGCATTTGATACGGTGATATCGCCGACAACACCGCCATTTCTAACGATTGCACTAATCACTTCGCGAAAGGTCAGCATTCCCGCTAATTTGCCATGCGACATCACAACCAAAGAGCCAATGTCGTAGTCCACCATCATTTGCATAGCCCCCGCGAGCAAGTGCTCGGGCGTTATCGTAAAAAGTGTCAGGCCTTTATCACCATTTTTAACGCGCAAAATGTCGCTGACTTTCATGAATCTCTCCTTGAGTTTTGTTGTAATGAGTGCCACCCGTCCATCCCGATGTGAGAGCCTGTATATTAGCCCACATCAAACACAATCACCATGAGTTATCAAGTTAAAGAAATTTTCTATACCCTCCAAGGCGAAGGCGCGAACGCAGGTCGTCCCGCCGTCTTTTGCCGCTTTGCAGGTTGCAATTTATGGTCGGGGCGCGAACAGGATAGAAGCACCGCTGTCTGCCAGTTTTGCGACACTGACTTTGTTGGGGTAGATGGAACCTTAGGCGGCAAATATGCCAGCGCCGAAGAGCTCGCCACGCAAATTGAAGCGCAGTGGCCAACGTCTCAGCATGCGCACCGCTTTGTGGTGTTTACGGGCGGCGAGCCGCTACTGCAAGTCGATAGCGCCCTGCTGGATGCCTTGCACAGCAAGGGCTTTCGCATTGCCGTGGAGAGCAACGGCACGATTGCCGCGCCAACCTCGGCATCAGGCGGCATTGACTGGTTATGTGTCAGCCCCAAAGCGGGAGCAACTTTAGTGCAGACAACGGGACAAGAGTTAAAGCTTGTCTGGCCACAAGCTGCGATTGATTTAACCGCGCTGGCCGAGTTGGCGTTTGAACATCATTTTTTGCAACCCATGGATAATCTAGACCCCGTTCGGAACAAAAAAAATACGCAAGAATGCATCCAGATCTGCCTGCAACATCCCATTTGGCGGCTCAGTATGCAAACCCACAAAGTAACCGGTATCAGATAGCGATAGGCATTGAATGACAGCAAACTTAGAGATTAGCCAACGTTTTTATTTTGATGCGGCACATCGCTTGCAGCGTGAAATTGAAACCGAGGGCAGTCGCCGCATCCACGGTCACACCTACCACGCCGAGATTGCCATTCGCGGCGCGGTCAATCCCGCCACAGGCATGGTGATGGATTTGGGATTGATTCGCCGTGAAATTGAAAAACTCCGCACACGCCTTGATCATCACTTTTTAGACGAAGTACCAGAACTTGGCATCCCAACACTAGAGAATCTTTGCGTCTTTATTGAAAAAACAATGCGCGGCTTTGGTCTATCCGTGACTCGCGTCTCGGTGTGGCGCGATGCGCTGGGCGACCGCTGCGATCTGCGTTTGCAATAGTGTCGCCGTCCTTACGTCTTACGTTTTACTTCACGAGCGGCATGGTGTAAATCGGCAAGTCGTGCTTGAGCGCCAAACGGTCTAGCGTTTGACATGACTGCTTTGCAAACCAACGCTGCAAACTCAACTTGGTTGCAGATAGCAGCATCATGTTTTTGCCACTCGTGTCTATGCCAGCAACCTCGCACAATCGCTGTGCAAAATGCGGTTCGAGTGCGGCCACCGCTGCGCGTCCATCTTCGCATTGATAGACCTGATAACCTGCGTGCGCCCCGCCCACCGCGCCGTCCGCCGTAGTCAACCCCCAAGACCTTGGAAGCGCCGCGTAGCTGGCAGCATTTGATAAAGCAACCGCCTGATAACTCGGTTTTTTGAGTAATGCTGCCGACATGATGGCTTCCACCGCCAAAAGTGATCCCGTCATATCAGCAAACAAAGTAGCGGGCAAATCCAATCCGCCAACCAAGTCGTTTTCAGCCAAATAGGTTAAGTCATGCCCAGCCACTTCGACATTCAAACCCTCGCCCCCCACAATCGCAACTTGCGATAAATCGGGATACCGCTTGTGCAGGGTTTTCCAATCCAGCCCTAACCGCCCCATAGCGGACGGGCGAAATGAGGTGAGGAACACATCAGCCTTACCCAACTCTTTGGCTAACTTAGCTTGACCTTGCGGCGTTTTGAGATCAGCCTCCAGCACACGAACCCCTAGATGGAGTTCTTGGTAAGCAGCGGGCTTATACATCCGCATAGGGTCACCACCCGCGCCTGCAAGCGGTTCGAACTTGATGCACGTAGCCCCCAAAGCGCGGCAACGCATCAGCGCCGCAGGCCCAGGCAAATTGAGTGCCAAACTAACAATCCGAGTACCTTTGAGTGGCTTCATAAGCATCCTTGATTTTGGGCGTAAAGCGTTGCGCCGCAGTGTCTCACCTTATGCCAGCACTTCCAACCCATGCTTTTGCACCACACTTAACAATTTAAGAGCCATACCGCTTGGCTGTTTTGCGCCCGCCTCCCATTTTTGAATCGTCGATTCGCTCGTATTGAAATAGCGGGCAAAAATGGGCTGGCTAACTTGAAATTGCTCGCGCAATTGTTTGATTTGTGCAGGCTTGATTTCGACGGGCATGGCAAGGCAGGCCTCGTCAAACTCGCACAGCGTAGTTTTGCTCATCGCACCTACTTTATGCAGTGCTTTGGCTGATGCGTGGATGGACGCGAAAGCATCCGATTTATAGGCTTGTTTAGCAGTTGTCATGAAATATCTCCAAAAATTCTTTATCCTCAATGAGTTGATTGACCTGCGCCTTGGTCAGCTTGGCGTATATCTTCGCCAAAGCGCGAAACTGCCTCAGCTCGGCATTATCAATGTTGTCCCTATCCTTTTTTGCAAAAAGATATTGATAGACCCAACCACGGCCTGATTGGGTCAAGATAATGCTGCGGTGCATATTGTCATTCAAACGCTTCTTGAACACACCAGAGCCTAAATCATCAGCCTTGCCTTCCATTACTTGGGCTATGGCTGCGCATAATTCTGCATCTGTGATGTGTGCTTTTTTAGCGGCTTTGGTAAACCATGCCGTCTTAAAAACTCGTTTTTTGGGTTGATTTAACATTGATTAGATGGTAGCACCCAGTGCTACTATCTGTCAAGGCACTAAAAATCGGGGCTCATCATCTGAATCGTGGACTCAACGTTCCTGGGTCACATTTGAACGCGCAGGGTGGGTCAGTTTTATATGCGCGTGGACACGGTATTTGGCTTCGGCGGGGTTAGCGGGGTCAAAATCTATGCTCTCGCCATCCCTTGCGATTTGTTTTAGCTGATGCATACAGGTAAGGAGTCGAAGCGGGCATAAAGTGTTGCACTTATGTGTAGCACTTTATGCCCGCTTCTTTCCTTTTTTTATTCTATAAATCAATAGCTTATAGAAATTGGCGGAGAAGGCGGGATTCGAACCCGCGGAGGGTATGACCCCTCGCACGCTTTCCAGGCGTGTGACTTAAACCGCTCATCCACCTCTCCAGTCTTTCGATTGTAACTGACAAGTGGTTTTAGCCCCTCAATTAACGCACCACGGCGATCTGTTCGCGCTTACCAGCTTTGTAGGTATAGAGCGTCAGCGCACCGTTTTTAATGTCCCCCTTGTCGTCGAAAGAGATCGTTCCCGTTACGCCTTTAAAGCCTTCAGTTTTGGCAAGCACAGGCAAGTATTTGGCAGGATCTGACGAACCTGCTTTTACCATCGCGTCTACCATGACCAGCACCGCATCGTAAACATACGGTGCATAAACTTGCACATCGACGTTGTTCTTAGCTTTGAAATCTGTGCGGAATTTATCCATGCCAGCTTTTTGCTCGCCCTCAACGCCGCCTGCTTCGGCGCAAATCACTTGCTCGTCACTCATGCCATCGCCAGCCAATTTGGCCAGCTCCGTTGTGCAAATGCCATCACCACCCAAGAACTTGACATTCAAGCCAAGTTGTTTCGCTTGTTTGAGCATAGGACCAGCCACTGCATCCATACCGCCAAAGAACAACACGTCTGGATTAGAGGCTTTGAGCTTGGTCAAAATTGCCATGAAATCGGTCGCTTTGTCGGTGGTGAACTCATGTCCAACTAGTTTTCCACCTTTGGCAGTGACAGCTTTTTCAAACTCTTCTGCCACACCTTGACCATAAGCTGTGCGGTCATCAATCACAGCAATTGATTTACCTTTGAGTGTCTCCACCGCATAACGACCCAGCGTTCCACCAAGATGCACATCGTCAGCGACCACACGGAACGCAGTTTTAAAGCCTTGGCGTGTGTATTTAGGATTAGTCGCAGAAGGCGAAATTTGCGGAATACCAGCATCCGAATAAATTTTGGAAGCAGGAATCGTTGTGCCCGAGTTCAAATGTCCGATGACACCATTGACTTTAGCATCCACTAATTTTTGCGCGGCAGCCGTTCCTTGTTTTGGATCAGCCGCATCGTCTTCAGCAATCAGCGTGAACTTCACCACTTGACCGCCAATTTTGACTCCCTTGGCATTGAGCTCGTCAATCGCCATACGAGCGCCAAGCTCATTGTCTTTGCCAAGATGCGCAATCGCGCCGCTCGATGGGCCGACGTGCCCAATTTTGATGGTGTCGTCTTTTTTGCTGCAAGCAGCTAGCAAGGCAATTGCGCCGATGGCGATCAGGGTGAGTTTAGTTTTCATAAAAAATCTCCGATAAGTTTAAAAAATTCAAATTGAAATGTAATGTAAGTATCCATTTCCGACATTGGTAAAAACACTAGTTTGCAAGCTGGATAAGGCTTTAAAACTAATAAGCCGCTTCAAAATTGATCTGAAGCGGCTTATTCAAAGCTAACAGTCAAAAATGAGACGTTAGATATTAGAAGTTGTAACGAACACCTGCACCTACTGAGGATGAACGTGTGCCTGCAAGAGCAGTAGCAGCAATAGCGCTCATGCCGTATGCGCCGTTTGCGCTATTGTTAACAGTTGTGTACGAACCATAGACTTTGAGTTTAGAGTCAATGTTGTAGTTGTAGAACAATGTCGTTTGTGTCGCGCCCGTATCTGCAACACCACCGCGGTTACCAGCACGACCAACGTTCAAGTGGTACTCAGATTTTCCAACGGTATACATTGCAGACACGCGCAATGCTGTGCGTCCATTGTCACCACCAGTAGAGGTTTTGCCGCTATCGCTCTCGACGTAAGCGCCGAGCAAAACAGCGCCGATGGAGTAATTAGCACGAACCGTAAAGGCTTTGGCTTCGCCCATTTTTTCATATGCAGCGCCAAGACCCAAAGCACCCATGTTATATCCAGCTGTTAAAGCCAATGGTGACGAAGAACCTGCAGGAATTGTTGGGTCTATATTGCCATTCTTGCGGAGGCCATAAGCTGCGCTGTAATCAAAGCCAGATGTTGTACCGTTGTAGGCAATCGCATTTTTGAACGCACCAGTTGTAGTGTGACCAAACAAAGCATCATCAGATGTGCCTGTATCGTGGTTGTGATTGCTGATGTAGTCAGCTGTTGCAAAATATGCATCCGATGCTGGCAACTTGCCCAGACGAACACGACCAAAGCCGCCCGTCAGATTAAGCGTAGCTTCACGGCTGAAGAATTGACCACTGCCGCCACTGCCGTTTGTGCTGGTACCAGTCGCTGTTCCACCGACAGCAGTATTCACACCAGCCTCAAGCGTTGCACCAACGCTCAAGTCTTTGTCAATCTTGCGGTTCATTTTGAAACCGATACGTGAGCGATTGTCTTGGAATGCAGATTCCGTTTTGTCATTCACAGTTTGTGACTCGATGGACACGTTTACGCGACCATACACAGTCGTTGTGGTGTCAGATGCTGTTTGAGCCATGGCGCCTGTAGCGACCAAGCCAGCTGCTACGATGAGTGCTAGTTTTTTCATAGTTTTTTATACCTAAGTCAAATTAATAAAAGTTTTGCCAAAATTGACAAGCTATCAATTTTATTGAATTCCCACCCAACCCGCCACCATATTGGGGTTCCGCTATGAAATGCCTATGTATATTGTGGTTCGCAAACCACACTCAAACCCAAAGCTGAATTCTTATTGATTAATTTTTTGCATCATGATGAGTCAGTGGATACCCTCGCTGCTTGTAGTAGCTCCAGCGCTTACGCGCCGCTATTTTTGCTGCTTCCGATTGCGGCACGATCTCAATCAAGCGCTCGAAGCGTTCAAAACCAACGGGCTGGGCATCGCCAAGATGAATCAAAAAACCAGCGTGTTTTTCCGCCAATGTATTGATTTGATCTGCGGTTGCCAGCCAGACGTTGACTGTTTCGTCAGACACCTCGTCTGCCTCTTCGCCCACAAATGCGTGCGGAATAAAGTCGGCGTCCGAGAACGTCCAAAGCGCGCCGTCTAACTCATCCAGCCAATCTTGTTCGCCCACGACGAGCACGGGCTTTTCTTGTTGCCATGCTTTTTTAACTAAGCGGCAAACGTAGTGATGCGTGTCAGCAACGTTAAAGTGAAAACTGATGTTGGTCATATCGAGAAATAGCTAAAAATGCCGTTCGTCCTAAGCTTGGCTAAGGATCTCTTTACTTAGCCAGCAACCACTCAAGCAGCAAACCCACAGGACGCGCCGTTGCGCCCTTCTCTTTGCCGCCCTTCCACGCCACGCCTGCGATATCAAGATGCGCCCAAGGGAACGCCGCTTCGCCGCTCGCACCTTTGGTTTTGGTGAAGCGCTCCAAAAACTTCGCCGCCGTCACCGCGCCACCACCTGGCGGAGCGATGTTGGCAACATCGGCAAAATTGCTCTTCAGTCCTTCGGCATATTCGTCATCCAGTGGCATCCGCCAAGCCAAATCAAGCGCCCGCTCACCCGCCGCTTGCAAGCTTGCCGCCAGCGCGTCGTCCGTGCTAAATAGCCCAGCTCGCACGCTGCCCAGCGCCACGCCGCACGCGCCCGTCAGCGTGGCAATATCCACCACGGCCGCAGGCTTCAAACGCTTGGCGTACACCAGCGCGTCATTCAAAATGAGGCGACCTTCGGCATCGGTGTTGAGCACTTCAATCGTTTGACCGTCCATCGCTGTGACCACATCGCCAGGCTTGGTGGCGTGACCGCTAGGCATATTTTCGGTGGCGGGAATCAGTCCAATCACGTTGAGCTTGGGTTTGAGTTCCGCCAGCGCACGGAGTGTGCCCAGCACCGAAGCCGCGCCGCACATATCGAACTTCATCTCGTCCATGCTTGCGCCAGGCTTGAGTGAAATGCCGCCCGTATCAAACGTCACGCCCTTGCCAATCAGCACCGTAGGCGCGAGCGACTTGGCGCCGCCCATGTACTTGAGCACAATAAAACGCAGCGGCTCATTCGAGCCCCGCGCCACCGAGGCAAACGAGCCCATGCCCAGCTTATCAACCTCTTTGGGGCCCAGCACCTCGCACTGCAGCGCAGCATGAGCCTTCGCCAGCGATTTAGCCGCCTCGCCCAAAAGCGTTGGCGTGGCAAAGTTTGCCGGACGATTCGCCCACTCCTTGGCAAAATCTTGCCCAGCAACCAGCGCTTGACCATGCGCAAAAGCGGCTTTGGCCTTTGCGCTATCGACCGTGCCAATCGTCACTTGCGCCAGCTTGCGACCCGATTTATCGTCCGTCGCGCTGCCCTTGGTCGCGGTGTAGACATAGGTCGCATCCGCAATGGCTTGCATCACGATAGGTAGATATTGGCTTTGTGACGCATCGCCAAGGCACACGGTCAATTTTTTGATCGAACGACCTTTGAGTGCAGCCATGCCAGCAGCAACAGCATCACGCACATCCTTTGCCGAGCCTTTGCCAGCGGACATCACCACCGCCAAGCGCGCGGCCACGCCAGCAGCACCGTAGAGCAGCAAAGTCTTGCCAGATTTATCCTCGAAATCGCCATCGGCCTGCGCGGCTTGTACAGTCTGGGCTAGCGGCCATGTGGCTTTGGAAGCCTTATCCTGCTTGGCCTGCGAAGCATCGCCTTTAGGAAGTAGGACTAAAAGCGCATCAGATTTTTCAGCGCAGGCTTGGGCGGGGGTTAGGGTTTTGAGTTGGAATTTCATGGTGTTTTCGTATGCTTGATTGCAATTTATTATTTTCTACGCTTTGTTAATGCGTTTTAACACTTGGTCAAAATCACTTTCAAACAAACGGTCTTGAACAATGCGGTATTTCTCGAACTCGCTCTCGGCATGGGCTTTGGCAATTTCGGTGGTGACTTTACCTGCGTCTTGCAGCACTTCGCGGTCGGTTGCTTCGATAAAGCGATTCAGCCGTGTTTCCCAGTCCTGCATCGTCATTGGAATCTGCCGCAGTGCCATGCTTTCAGCCACATCCAAATAGGCAGATACCAAGCGCTGTAATTGCGCCATTTCGTCTTGCGTGAGGTAATTTTTTGCAATGCTGACGTCAAATCTTTGGATTTTCCCGTGAGGCGCATCCTTCCACGTCGCAAGCCCCATGCGTTCTTTGCTCGCATCTGCGCGGCTAACGATGACTTCGGCTGCTGTTTGCCCATGAATCGCCCAATGTAGCTTGTTTTGCACTGTGGCAAAAAAACGCTGGGTGGCTTGCGCTGTCACGTCGTAGTCAATCGCCGTAGCGTAGATGTCGGTAATTTTTTGATAGAACTTGCGCTCGGACAGGCGAATCTCACGAATGCGCTCTAACTGCTCTTCAAAATATTGCCGAGTCAGGACTGAGCCGCCACTTTTAAGCCGCTCATCATCCATGGCGAAGCCTTTGATGGTGAACGATTCAATGATGTTGGTTGCCCATTTGCGAAACTGAACTGCGCGTTCCGAGTTGACTTTGTAGCCCACGGCAATGATGGCGGCTAGTTTGTAGTGCTGGGTCTCGTAAGTTTTTCCGTCTTTGGCAGTTATTCGAAAATTTCGAATAACTGAATTTTGCTGCAACTCGGCATCAAAAAAGACTTTCTTGAGATGGTAGTTGATGGTGTGCGTTTGCACGTCGTAGAGCAACCCCATCATTTTTTGCGTCAACCAGATGTTCTCATCGGCGTAAAGCGCCTCCACCGCGCCCTCGCCACTCTCACCAGTTGCGGCCATGAAAGTGAGGTATTCGGCAGCAGAGGAGCGGACGGCTGCCGCTGTGCTGGGCTGGGCTGGCTTTGCAATACGTCGCTTATCACTCATCTGGATATTCCTCTTACTTCTTCGCCCTAGGCGGCAACCCCGTATGCTGCGTCAGCAGTCGTCCCTTCACGGGTGCGGGGGGCTTTGCCAATGATGTCGAATTCTTTTTACGTGCCGACACATACGTGCCATCCGTCACAGGCTGCCAAGTGGGAATCAAATGTTGTTTGCCATTGCCGATCAAATCCGCGCGTCCCATTGCCTTTAACGCATCGCGCAACAGCGGCCAATTGTTGGCGTCGTGATACCTAAGGAAAGCCTTGTGCAGCCTGCGCTGGCGCTCACCCTTCACAATGTCTACCGCTTCAGAATCGCGCGTAATTTTGCGCAGCGGATTGCGCTTGCTGTGATACATGGCGGTCGCTGTCGCCATCGGGCTTGGATAAAAAGTTTGCACTTGGTCGGCGCGAAAGCCATTGCGTTTGAGCCATACCGCAAGATTCATCATGTCCTCATCTCGCGTGCCAGGATGCGCCGCAATGAAGTACGGGATTAAGTATTGCTTCTTGCCCGCTTCCGCGCTGTACTTTTCAAACATCTGTTTGAACTTGTCGTAGCTGCCAATGCCCGGCTTCATCATCTTAGAGAGCGGCCCCGCTTCGGTATGCTCGGGGGCGATTTTGAGGTAGCCGCCTACGTGATGCGTCACCAACTCCTTCACGTATTCGGGCGACTTGACGGCAAGGTCGTAACGCAGCCCCGAGCCAATCAAAATCTTCTTCACGCCTTTGAGTTCTCGCGCACGGCGGTACATGTGAATGAGGCTGCTGTGGTCGGTATTGAGGTTGCTGCAAATCGTTGGATACACGCAAGACGGCTTGCGGCAAGCCGATTCAATCTCAGGCGATTTGCAACCAATGCGGTACATATTGGCGGTAGGGCCACCAAGGTCGGAGACCACGCCCGTAAAGCCTTTGACGGTATCGCGTATGGCTTCAATTTCGCGGATGACGGAATCCTCGGAGCGGCTTTGAATGATGCGTCCCTCATGCTCAGTGATGGAGCAAAACGTGCAGCCACCAAAGCAGCCGCGCATGATGTTGACGCTAAAGCGAATCATCTCCCATGCGGGGATTTTGGTTGCGCCGTCGTGCGAGCCTTGCTCGTCCGCGTAGCTGGGATGCGGTGATCTGGCGTAGGGCAAATCAAATACATGATCCATCTCGGCGGTGGCGAGTGGAATCGGCGGCGGATTGACCCACACGTCTTTCGAGGTAATGCCGTCGCCGTGGCGCTGCACCAAAGCCCGCGCATTGCCAGGATTGGTCTCTAGGTGCAACACGCGGTTGGCGTGGGCGTAGAGCACAGGGTCTTTGGCAACAGCTTCAAAACTTGGCAGGCGGATGACGCTGGTGTCGCGCTTGAGTTTGACAAGCGGGTTACGCTGGAATTGGAGCGGGCGTATTTGCATGGAATCCGCAAGCCAATTGGGGTCAGACCCCTTTGCGCCGCTATTGGCATCTTGCCATTCGCTTTTGGCTTTTGGGGTCAGACCCCAATTGTTTGCTGCCGTCAGGGCGCTCAAATCGGCATTTGCACCATCCTTCACGCACTCACCATTGGCAGCCATATCCGTTCGGGCTGAGCCTGTCGAAGCCTGATGTCCCTGTAGCCCTTCGACAAGCTCAGGGCGAACGGTGTTGTCCTTCACGCACTCACCGCCCTGCTCTCGTGCCAAATCAGCGCTCATCATGTAGGGATTGACGACCTGCTCGATACGGCCTGGCGTGTCGATGTCAGTGGAGTCAATCTCTGTCCATGCCGCATCGCCAGAAGGCAAGAGGGGCGTGGCTTTGCGGACAAACGCTGTGCCGCGAATGTCTGTGATTGTCTCAATCGGCTCGCGCTTGGCGAGGCGATGCGCAATCTCAACAATGGCGCGCTCGGCATTGCCGTAGAGCAGCAAATCGGCCTTGGCATCCACCAGCACCGAGCGGCGGACTTTGTCGCTCCAATAGTCGTAGTGCGCAATGCGGCGCAAACTGGCTTCAATACCGCCCAGCACCAGCGGCACTTCGGGATAGGCCTCTTTGCATCGCTGGGCATAGACCAAGGCCGCGCGGTCTGGGCGTTTGCCGCCTACGCCGCCTGGGGTGTAGGCATCGTCGCTTCTGATTTTTCGATCTGCCGTGTAGCGGTTAATCATGGAGTCCATGTTGCCTGCGCTCACGCCCCAAAAGAGATTGGGCTTGCCAAGCGCTTTGAAGGCTTCTGCGCTATTCCAATTGGGCTGACAAATCAAACCAACTCGAAAGCCTTGCGCCTCTAAGGTTCTGCCAATCACCGCCATACCAAAACTGGGGTGATCGACATAGGCATCGCCGCACACAATGATGATGTCGCACGAGTCCCAGCCGAGCACGTCCATCTCGGCACGGCTCATTGGCAAAAACTTCGCCACACCAAAACGTTTCGCCCAAAAAGGACGGTAACTGGTTAAGGGCTTGGCGTCGCGTGGAAAGAGGGAAACGTCTGGATAGACTACGGAGGCGGCGGACATCGCTCTATTGTAAGAGGCGGCTCTATCACTCAATCACGTAAGATTGACCTATGCCAAACCGTCCCGCATCGCTCCTTGATCTCTTTCTTTCGTTTCAATGGATGGCCTTGCAAGGCTTTGGCGGTGTTCTCACCGTGGTACAGCGGGTGCTGTGCGAACAAAAACGCTGGCTAACCGAGCAGCAATTTGCCGAAGACTGGGCTGTATCGCAAGTTTTGCCAGGTCCCAATGTGGTCAATCTGGCACTCATACTGGGGGATCGCTACTTTGGCATTCGCGGTGCGCTGGCTGCATTAGCGGGATTGTTTTTAGCGCCGCTCATCATCGTTGCCACGCTGGCGGTGCTACACGGTCAATTTGCCAATGTTGCTTTCATAGCAGGCGCTGTGAAAGGCATGGGCGCGGTTGCGGCGGGCATGATCGGCGCGGTAGGACTCAAGCTGTTACCAACTATCAAAACCAGTCCGATTGGAAAACCCATGTTCCTTGCCATGACCAGCGCTTCGTTTGTGCTGGTCGCGCTTTTTCGTTTGCCGTTAATTGCGGCCATTCTTTGTGTGGGACTACCTTCTATTTGTTGGACGTATCGTCAGTTGAAGCTGGCTCAAGCGAGTCAACGGGAGTCGCAAGCATGAGCGCATGGCAGCTCAATTGGAGTGACTGGTGGAGCTTATGCAGCTACTTTATGACGCTGTCGCTACTTGCGATTGGCGGCGCGATTACCACCACGCCCGACATTCATCGCTATTTGGTCGATGAGCACGGCTGGCTGACGGACACTCAATTTAATAGCTCGATTGCCATTGCGCAAGCCGCACCAGGGCCCAATGTGCTCTTTATTGCACTCATGGGTTGGAATGTCGGTCTCGCCGCAGAGGGCTGGATAGGCGCACTCGCCGCAATGGCGGGCGCATTTTTGGGTATGCTGATTCCCAGTAGCTTATTAACTTTGTCGATTACACGCTGGATGCACGCCAACCGCAAACGCTTAGGCGTTCAAGCTTTCAAGGCAGGATTGGTTCCCGTGACGCTGGCGCTGTTGGTTGCGACGGCATGGATTTTGAGTTCTGCCAATCAAAAGCCGAGCGACTGGCCGTTTTGGCTGCTGACCTTGGCTGCCGCGTTGCTAGTGTGGCGCACCAAGATTCACTTGCTGTGGCTCTTGGGATTGGGCGCGATTGTCGGCGCGTCGATGGCGTAAAAAACATAGTCGTGCAACACGCCTAGCATTTCTTTTTTGCCCGCGTGAGAGAGTCGTCCACCTATTTTTTCCAACGCCTTGCGTGAGCGCATATTCTTCTCGCCAATATGAAACCACACTCGCGTGATCCCCGCCGCAAAAGCGTGATCAAGCATCAAGCGCTTCATCTCACCATTGGCTCCACCGCCCCAATGGCTTCTAGCCAAAAACGTATAGCCAATTGCGATTTCGCTTTTGTCCGCGTCGTAGTCGTAGTACCGCGACGAGCCAAGCATCTGACCGCTGGCCTTGTCAATCACCACATACGCCCTTTGAGACTGGACGGCAGGCTCAAAGAACTTTGTCTGAAACGCATCCCGTTGGTACCGAAGCGGATCGGGATGCTGCTCCCAAATGAGCGGATCGGATGCCGCCGCATAGAGCGCTTCAAAGTCTTGGCTTTGAAGCGGGCGTAGCGTCATCGCATCGCCCATCAATTCCATGTGGCTATTCAACATCAGCACCCTTACTTCAAAAGCACTTTTAAATTGGCTTGAAGGCGCTTGGCCGCGACTTCAGAATAGCTAGACACCAACACTTGGGCAACATCAGCCCCCCACGTTTGCTCTGGCGTTGGCTCATTGCGCTTGGTCAGCAATTGCAATTGCAGCATCCTGCGCTCACCCAAAAAGTCCGCTGGCGTGGGTACGCCACTGGCCATCTCTAAACGCAAAAGCGCCGTGCCAGTGGCGGCACCCTCTTGTGCAGGCTTGCCCAGTGCCTGCACCCACTGCGTGCGCGTCACGGCATTCACCACCTTGCCAAGCGCCTGTAGCGTTGGCACAGCATCCACCGCACGCTCCTTCCAAGCGTTCATCAGCGTGGTGACGACTTCGCCGTGCGCTTGCATTTGCAGTTTGCGCAGCGCAAATTCCGCTTGCTCCATCGCTTTGCGCTGAGCATGGAAGGCCTCATCCGATAGCCTGGGACCCCTGTCTTCACGGGGCTTCTGGGCATCCCTGCCGCCAAAGCCACGTCCCGCTTGGCCTGCAGCGCCTCGATCATCAGGACGCTTGCCAAACTTAGACGGCTCAGGTGCTTTGGCTGACTTGCGGTCGTCGCTACGCATCGCCACCAAGGGCTTGGCAACTTTGACGGGAACTGCTGGCGCATCGCTTGGTGCTACGGCATCACTTGGTGCTGGCGCATCACTTGACGCTGCCGCATCGCTTGGCGCTGTCGCATCACTTGACGCTACCGCATCGCTTGGCGCTACGGCATCACCTGCTGCTGCATCAACCGCGGCAGGCGCTGGCTCGTTCGCCTTGAGCACGGCCGCTGCCGCCACCTGAGCCACCTGCGCCACCTGCGCCGCTTGCCCACGCAGCGCCGCCTGCAATGCGGACATCGCCGCTTGAATCTTGCCCGCTTCGCCGCTGGCGTTGGCCGCATCAAGCGCCTTGGACGCCTCTAGCACGGCCTTATCGTGAACGCTCAAACTGGCCATGTGCGCCTCACGCGCTGCCTGACGTGCCTCGTCTTTCTTAGCAAAAGCGCTGTCAATCGTCGCTTTGAAGTTGTCCCACAATTTTTGCTCAGTTTTGCGATCCAGCGGCACGCTTTGCGCCTCCGCTTGCCATTGCTGCTGAATACCGCGCACAAAGTCGATGCGCAAATCTGCGCCCTTGCCAACCGCATCAGCCATCTCTTTGGCTTGCTCAATCAGCGCTTGACGACGCGCATACGTCCCTTTTTGCGCCGTATCAAGGGGTTCTGCCGCCTCTTTAATAGCAGCCTTCCAAGCCGCCTGTAGCGCCTCGAAGTCGCGCTCGCTCAGATGACCCGACTCGCGCCACTCGGCGCTAAATTGATGCAAGCTGCGGTGCATTCCCTTCCAATCGGGCTTGGCATCGCCCGCAAGCGCCGCGATATTGGCCTTTTGCTCTGCGCCCCAGGCTTTTAATTTTTCAAGTAACGCCGTGCGTTCGGCGATCACGACAGCGCTTTTAGCTTTTACTTCCTCCAGCCAAACCTCGACCACTTTATGCGCTTCGTTGCAGGCATCGTCAAAGCGCTTCCACAATCCATGATTGGGAATGCCACCTTGATCGGCTTGCTTCCACTGGTCGCGAAGCGTTCGGATAGCATCTTGTTGCTTTCTGCCTTGCAGCGGCTTTGCCAGCAAACCTTGCGCTTGCTCAACCAAATTTTGACGAATTTGATCGGCACGCCAGCGCTGCCAACCTTCTAACTCGCCTGCCGCGCCCAGCGCGGCGTGGCAAGCAAGATCTAACTTGCCATCAATCCACGCACCATGCTCTTTTAAGACTTGGCGCAAGTTATTAGCCGCGCCTGCGGTTGCTTTGCCGTGACCAGCAGCGAGCTCTTCTTCTAATTTGGTCAAAATAGGCAGCACCGCATCGTGCGCCGCTTTGCGCTGCTGGGGATCAATTTTTGGTTTAGATGCCGCCGCTGGCTTGGCCTGCGCCAGAGCCACGCCGCGTTGAGCACGGATTTCGTCAGCCCAAACGGGAATCGACGGCAGCGCTGCATCGCCATCGCCCAAAGCGGTTTGGGCCGTATCCATCACTGCCGCAAATGCGCCCCAAATGGCGGCAAGCTGGCTTTGGGCGGCTTGCAGTTGCGGCGCAAGCTTGGCATCCATGTCTTGCCACTCGGGGCGAAGGGTTAATTCCTGTGATTTTTTAACCCATTCACCAGCATCACGCTCAAGTGCTTCGCGCTGAGCTAAGACTTCCGACAACGGTTTGGTACTGAGCGTATCGAGGCGCTGCATAAACAGCGCAGCCGCCTCACGCTGCACGGCGACTTGGTGCTGAACCTCTTCAATTTTGCTCACACGCTCGGCTAATTTTGCTTTTAATGTGGCCAGCGGCTCTTTTGATAGCGGTGCGCCTGCTTTCGCCGCATCGCGCTGCCAAGCCATGCCGTCGGCCATGTTCATGCGTGACAAATTGAGCAGCGCCTGTGCGCTTGCTGCCCACTCCTGTGCCAACGCATTTTGATTTTTGATACGTTTCATCTCATCTAACCGCTCACGCAGCGGACGACAAGCGCCTTTGTCGCGCACCGATAACTCCTTAAAAACAGCTTGCATCAAGTCAGCTGCGGGATCGGTTTCGAGCCACGCACGCACCCGCGCAGTGCGCTCGCTGGAAGTCATTGCGCCAAAAATGCCACCAGTCATCTGGTCAAGGGTTGGGAGATCAAAGTTCATTACAAGGAAAATGAGGAAAAGGTTAAATGAGCGAACCCGTTATTTTCGCGTAGTTTGATGGCTTTGTCATTGATGAGGCCTATTTAGAGCACAAACAAAAACTGTTCATATAATCAGTGTGCGAATTTTGAATTTCGTGATTTTTGCGGATAAACTTCGCTCGTTTCAACAAAAGCACGTCTTTGTACGTGTAAACCCTAATGTTAAAAAACCTTCATCGTTCCCTCTCTGTATTTGGCTTACTGGTGATCATGGCTGTCGCGACGCTTTTATTCCACCCCGACTGGCGCAACGTCAGCGAATGGCATTTACTCAGCTGGCTACAAGAGCGCCAAGAAGAGCATACGGGACTGGGGGTTGAATTGGATGCTATTGAGCGCGTCACGGCTGCTAATCCCAGCCACCTGCCTAAAGAACAAGCGAACTTAACGCAGTGGTTAAGCAAAAAATATCGGGTTGCGCCTGAACCTATTGGCGCTATCGTTGCTCAGGCATACGAGACAGGGCGCAAAGTGCGGCTAGAACCCACGCTCATTTTGGCGGTGATGGCCATTGAGTCAGGTTTTAATCCTTTTGCCCAAAGTCCTGTAGGCGCGCAAGGTCTCATGCAAGTGATGACCAAGGTACACAGTGAAAAATACGAGCATTTTGGCGGTAAATTAGCCGCTTTTGATCCGCTCAGCAATCTGCGCGTGGGGACAAAAGTACTCGTTGACTGTATTGCCAAAGCGGGTTCTATTGAGGGCGGGCTTAGGCAATACCTTGGAACAACCAGCAATGACGATGGCGGCTATACAGCGAAAGTTTTGCAAGAGCAAGAACGGATGCGCGACGCAGCTAAAGGTCAGATCAAGATTCAAGTTGCTCTGAAGTAACAGGCAACAGCCACTTTCAATCGCTTCTTTTCGTCTATCTATTTAATTATTTTTATTGAACCATGTACCAGCGCAACATCCTGACCCAACAAGCTGACCCAGAAATTTTTGCCGCCATACAAGCCGAGCATCAGCGCCAAGAGCAACATATTGAGCTGATTGCGAGTGAAAATTACACTTCGCCAGCGGTTTTGGATGCCCAAGGCTCCCAGTTAACAAACAAGTATGCCGAAGGCTATCCAGGTAAGCGTTATTACGGTGGCTGCGAATACGTGGACGTGGTCGAGCAACTCGCTATTGATCGACTGAAAGAGCTGTTTGGCGCTGAAGCGGCCAACGTACAGCCTCACTGCGGCGCGTCGGCGAATGAAGCTGTGTTTTTGGCGTTCCTCAAACCTGGTGACACCATCATGGGCATGAGTCTGGCTGAAGGCGGACACCTCACGCACGGTATGGCACTGAACATGAGTGGCAAATGGTTTAACGTGGTGAGCTATGGTCTGAACGCCCGCGAAGAAATCGACTACGAGGCGATGGAGCGCACCGCTCGCGAATCCAAACCCAAACTCATCATTGCGGGCGCTTCTGCTTATAGCCTACACATTGACTTTGCGCGGTTTGCCAAAATCGCCAAAGAAGTTGGCGCGATCTTCATGGTGGACATGGCGCATTACGCGGGTTTGATTGCGGCGGGTGTTTATCCAAGCCCGGTGCCGCACGCGGATGTCGTCACATCGACCACACACAAAACCTTGCGCGGCCCACGCGGCGGTCTCATTTTGATGAAAGCGGAACACGAACGCGCTATCAACAGCGCCATCTTCCCAGGTCTGCAAGGTGGTCCGCTGATGCACGTGATTGCGGCTAAAGCGGTGGCCTTCAAAGAAGCGCTCTCGCCCGAGTTCAAAATTTACCAACAGCAAGTGATTAAAAACGCCAGCATCATGGCAAACACCTTGACGGAGCGTGGCCTGCGCATCGTCAGTGGCGGCACGCAAAGTCACCTGATGCTGGTGGATTTACGCGCCAAAGGCATTACAGGCAAAGAAGCCGATGCAGCGCTTGGACGAGCGCACATCACCGTCAATAAAAACGCTATCCCGAACGACCCCGAAAAGCCAATGGTCACCAGCGGCATCCGCATTGGCTCGCCCGCCATGACAACGCGCGGCTTCAAAGACGAAGAAGCTCGCTTAACAGCCAATTTGGTTGCCGATGTTTTGGAAGGCGCACAAGACGAAGCAGCGATTGCAGCCGTTCGCGCAAAAGTCCACGCGCTGACCACGCGCTTTCCCGTCTACCAATAAGAAGCTCGCTAACCGCTGTGCGCTGCCCGTTTTGCTCCCATCCTGAGACCCAAGTGATGGAGACGCGGGTGGCAGAAGAAGGCGAATTCGTCCGCCGCCGCCGTGTTTGCGGCTCATGCGAAAAGCGCTTCACCACCTACGAGCGCCCAGATGTCAGCTTCCCGTGGATTGTTAAAAAAGACGGTCGCCGCATCGAATACCAGCGCGACAAACTGAGTGGCTCGCTGCACATCGCACTGCGCAAACGCCCCGTCAGTACCGAGCAAATTGATTCGGCGATTGAGCGCATCGAAGACAAACTGATGAGTGCGGGTTTGCGCGAAGTGGCTAGCGGACGCATTGGCGAGCTGGTCATGCGCGAACTCAAAAAACTCGACAAAGTCGCCTACGTGCGCTTTGCCAGTGTGTACCGAAGCTTTGAGGACATAGACGAATTCCGCGCCTTGGTCGATGAGGTCAAACGGTGACAAGTGCCGATTTGCCTCAAGCGACACCCAGTCTGCACATGGCGCGGGCACTGGCCTTGGCCGAATCAGCGCTCTATCTCACCTCACCTAACCCCCGAGTCGGCTGTGTACTTGTCCGCGAGGATGGCTTAGTGATTGGCGAAGGCCAAACGCAAAGAGCAGGCCAAGCCCACGCCGAAGTGATGGCGCTTCGCGATGCCACGGCCAAAGGTCATCTCACCGCAGGTCAATTGCCAAAAGGCACCACAGCCTATGTCACGCTAGAGCCCTGTTCGCATAAGGGTCGCACGGGGGCATGCTCGCAAGCCCTTATCAATAGTGGCTTGGACAGAGTCGTTGCAAGCTTGAAAGATCCCAATCCGCTCGTGGCAGGGCGAGGTTTTGCCGCGCTAAAGACGGCGGGGATTCAAGTTGACATGGGTGATGGTGCTGCGCAAGCTCTGGAACTCAATATCGGATTTATCAAGCGCATGACCGCAGGAGACAATCAAGGCCTGCCTTGGGTGCGCATGAAAGCGGCTGCGTCGCTAGACGGCATCACTGCCCTACCCAATGGGCAGAGTCAGTGGATTACAGGCGAAGCGGCGCGTATCGACGGACACCACTGGCGCGCCCGCGCCTGTGCAGTGCTCACAGGCATTGGCACGGTGCTGGCGGACAATCCAAGCCTTGATGTGCGCCATGTAGCCACGCCGCGCCAGCCAACGCTGGTTTTAGTGGATAGCAAGCTGGAGGTGCCCTTATCAGCCCACATTTTTCAAGTAACAATCTCCGGCAAGCCTCGCCCCATCTGGATTTACACCGCTGCCGATCTGACCCATCCTGCCGTCGCCAACAAAGTGAAAGCTTTGGAGCTACTGGGCGCTGAAGTTATTCATACGCCCAACCCAACAGGCAAAGTTGATTTGACAGCCCTGCTCGTGGATCTTGGCAAGCGGCAAATCAACGAGCTGCACGTCGAGGCAGGCTTCAAACTGAACGGTTCGTTTTGGCGCGCGGGCTTGGTCGATGAGCTTTTGCTTTACCAAAACGCTCAACTCATGGGCGCAGGACAAGGCATTGCGAACCTTGGCACGCATGAATCGCTGGCTCAAACGCCCAAGCTGCGCTATCATTCAGTGGATCGAATTGGCGCTGATCTGCGCATTATTGCAAGAAAAATAGCAAATAAAATCAAATAGATAAATCAATGTTTACAGGTATTATCACAGGTGTTGGCAGCATCACCACAATCAAAAACCTAGGGAAAAATGACAGCTTTGGCAAGCGACTCACCATCCAGGCGCCTGTAGGCTATTTAGCGGATGTCGGATTGGGCGACAGCATTGCTCTGAACGGCGCGTGCATGACGGTCACGACTTTTGACGCCAGCACTGATCAATTCACGATTGATATTTCAGCCGAATCGCTCAGCAAAACGGCCAGCTTCAACAAACTGGGGCGCATCAATTTAGAGAAAGCACTGCGTGCAAATGACCGCTTGGGTGGTCACATCGTCAGCGGCCATGTGGATGGCGTAGGCGAAGTGACTCACTTTACTCTGGTTGGCGAGAGCTGGGAGCTACGAATCTTGTGCCCAGCAACACTTGCTAAGTTCCTAGCCACCAAAGGCTCGGCAACGATTAACGGCGTGAGCCTCACCACGAATAGCGTCCGCGATCTTGGCGCGGGCTGCGAAATCAGCATCAACCTTATCCCGCACACCATTGAAAACACCGCGCTTGGTGATCTCAAGCCCGGCATAAAAGTGAATTTAGAAATTGATCTGATGGCGCGGTATGTTGAGCGGATGCTATCAGCATCTATTCAGCAGAAATATTTGCTGAACGAATAACGCGCCCCCAATAATCAAGTTCTTTACGGGTGTATTCACCTAATTGCGCTGGCTCCATGTAATCAACCAATGTACCCGCCTCCTCCGCCCTTTTCCTAATCTCGGGCATCTTGAGGATTTTGGCAATCTCTGCATTAATTTGATTAATGATCTCAACGGATGTTCCAGCTGGCGCATACAGTGCAAACCATGAATCAATAGTAAATTCTTTCAAGTCTGCCTCTTTACTAGTTGGGACTAGTGGCAAAGAGGCTAACCTCGCATTGCTAGTTACCATTAATCCTTTCAGTTTTCCTGATTTAATATGCCCCACGACGGATGCAGGGGTTGTGAAAAACAAATCCACTTGACCACCCAGCAGATCCTGTACAGCAGGCCCCGCTCCTTTATAAGGGATGTGCTGTATTGATGTACCAGTCATCTGTTTGAATAACTCGCCTGCAATGTGCTGAATTGAACCATTGCCCGAAGAGGCGTAATTCAGCTTGTTGGGGTGTGTTTTGGCATAGCTAATCAATTCGCGCAAATTGTTGGCAGGCAAGTTTTCCTTCGTCGCCAATATTTGCGGCGCTCTCGTGAGCATCGCTATGGGCGCAAAATCTTTTATTGGATCCCACCCCGATTTTTTAAAAAGATGAGGGTTTCCGACCTGATAACCACTATAAGCCAATAACAAGGTGTAGCCATCAGGTTTTGCTTTAGCCACAAATTGATTGCCAATATTGCCTGCCGCACCTGCTTTGTTATCAATCACTATAGGTTGACCCAAAGCGCGAGATAAAGGTTCAGCAATCAAACGGGCTGTGAAGTCGGTTGAGCCACCTGGCGCACTAGGAACCACAATGGTGATCGGCCTCTCTGGATACTTGCTTTGCGCCATCACAAACGAAGTCATGAGCAATAACGAACAGGTTACCATCCATACTGATTTTTTCTTCATATTTACCCCTTTATTTTGAAAATTTAGAACAAAACAGACAGCTCGACCAGATTAAAGTCTGGGTCACGGACGTAAACCGATTGGATTTTTCCTGTGGCACCAGTCCGAATAACTGGACCTTCAATAATGGGCCATTGGTAAATGGCTAAACGTTTCATAACATCATCCAAGGAGCACTTAACGATAAAGCACAGATCCAACGCACCAGGGACAGGTAAATGTGCTTTGGGCTCAAACTCAGATCCTTGAACATGAATGTTTATTTTTTGCCTGCCAAACTTAAAAGCACGACGTTCTACAGAAGGCGTTCCCCCTACAAACGTTTCAAGTTGCATACCCAGTACACGTGTATAAAAATCAATACACGCAGCTTCACGTGCGGTGGTCAATACCAAATGATCAAGGTGATCAATCATGAAATTTCCTTTAGTAAATCAGTCACATAGGCTGGAGCAGGATGTAAATCTGTGATGCGCCCACTTTTGGCAACTTGCCCTGGAACTTCATGGGACACGATAGTGGGTATCTGACGTGCAATAGGCAGCAAACGGGACAAATCAACTCCAGTTTGATAACCCATTGCGTCTAACATATGAATGGCATCTTCGCTGCTGATATTGCCACTAGCCCCTGGGGCGTAAGGGCAGCCACCCAAACCGCCCAGTGAAGCATCAAATCGAGCAACTCCAGATTGAACAGATGCTAAGACGTTGGCCAACCCCATGCCCCGTGTATTGTGGAAATGAAGCGTTATCTGAAGCTTAGAGAAGCGTTTTTGCAGTGCTTCACACATCCTAGCAACTTGCTCAGGTTGTGCCATGCCCGTGGTGTCGCAGATGGTTAAACCACGGACACCTAAATCTGAAAATTTTTCCGCCCATTGCAAAACCTCTTGTTGTGGCACCTCACCCTCCATGGGGCATCCAAAACAAGCCGACAAGGACACATTGATCGGTACTTGGTTGCCAAATTTTTCAATCACTTCACGGAGAGAAATGAAACTTTTTTTCCTTGGCATACGCAGATTGGACAAATTGTGAGTCTCTGAGGTTGACATGACTAAATTAAATTCATCAGGTTTGACATCCATTGCCCGCTCGGCACCTCTGATATTTGGAATTAAAACTGTGTATTCAACACCCTGCACTCTTTGGATTCTGCCCATAACTTCTTCCGCATCGCGTAGCATGGGGATAGCTTTGGCCGAGGTAAAGGATGTCACTTCTATCTTTGCATACCCGCATTGACTCAATTCATTAATCAACTCAACTTTGGTATCGGTTGGGATAAACACGGACTCCATTTGAAAGCCATCACGCGTTACCACTTCATTGAAATAAATCCGTTGTCTCATACCGCACCTCCCACGATACCAATTGCCTTTAGTTTTTGAATTTGCTCTGTCGTGAGCCCTATTTCTTCCAAAATTTCATCGGTGTCTTGCCCTAATGCTGGCGCGTTATAGCGATGTTGACCTGGAGTTTTTGAGAGTTTGGGAACTACACCAGGAACCGTTAACTGATTGCCATCTGAAAGTTGAATGTGCTGAAGCATTTCTCTAGCTGCGTAATGGGGGTCAGCCGCAATATCAGCAACGTTATAGATCCGACCTGCTGGAACGGAAGCGGCATCTAACATATCAAGCACCTCCGCCACAGTTCGCTGAGCCGTCCATGCACCAATGGCCTTGTCTAACTCTTCAACTCTCGCCACGCGCCCTGCGTTATCTGCCAAAGCCTCCTCTTTGGCGAGGTCATCGCGACCAATTAATGTCATCAAGCGCTTAAAAATACTATCGCCGTTACCTGCAATTAATGCGTACCCGCCTCCTTTGCAGAGATAAGCGTTAGTAGGAGCGATACCTGGGAGCGAACTTCCAGCTGGGGCACGCACCGCGCCAAAAGCGCTGTATTCAGGCAGTAGACTTTCCATGCAATTAAAAACGGCTTCATACAAGGCCACGTCAATTACTTGACCTTGTCCCGTGGTATGACGGTGCTGCAACGCCAGCAAAATGCCAATCACACCGTGCAAAGCGGCCAAGGTATCCCCAATACTCACGCCAACTCTCACTGGAACACGACCAGGCTCGGCCGTTAGGTGTCTTAAGCCACCCATTGCCTCGCCAATAACGCCAAAGCCAGGGCGGTTGCGGTAAGGACCTGTTTGACCATATCCACTAATACGCAGCACAATCAAGCGCGGATTAAGTTCCATTAAATTTTCTGGCGACAATCCCCACCCTTCTAAAGCACCAGGTCGGAAATTTTCAATCAAAACATCAGACTCGCACGCCAGAAGCCGTATTAACTCTTGTCCCTCTGGAGTGCGCAAGTCAAGAGCCAAAGATCGCTTATTACGCGACTGAACTTGCCACCAAACCGATGTGCCGTCTTTAAGCATCCGCCATTTGCGCAGTGGATCACCACTTACTGGAGGCTCAACCTTAATAACTTCAGCCCCAAAATCAGCAAGTGTTTTTGCTGCAAATGGCCCCGCAATGAGCTGCCCTAATTCCAAGACCTTTAACCCTGCCAATGCAAAAGCCGACTGATTAGCAAAGTGAAGTGTTTGATTCATCCAGCCTAGTGTGCTGTGGATGTTGGTTTTAGTCTATTTGTTACTCATTCAGGCAGTCTTATCATTTTGCTAAGGCAAAAGCAGGTAATCTCTGAATGCTTGAACGTCTGCATCTGCGCCTTTCCGAATACCAACCAACAACCGTCTCTTGGTCCACTCGTCCTTAAGCGGACGCCAACTGAGATTCATACTTTTGAGGAGCGGTAGCGCAGAGGTTTTTGGTAGCATCGCGATCCCCAAACCTGAGGACACCATGTGGCTGACTGCATCAAAACTGTTGACCTGCATACGAAGTTTGAGCGGCTTACCTAGCCCATTCGCCGCGATGAGTTGCTGCTGTAGCATTGCCGCACCAGGATTTAAGCTAATCCACTGCTCATCTAATGTGTCAGCAAACGCAATTGGTTTTTTGCCTGAGAGCAGATGCCCTTGAGGGAAAATCAGCACCAGCTCATCCGATCGAAATGGCTGCGCATCCAACCCATCCCAATTCACACCCTCAACAAACACGCCAACATCTGCCTGCCCTTCGCGAAGGGCAAGAACAACTTGCTCTGAGAATCGCTCCTCCAAATCCACTTGCAACTCGGGATTTGCACGCGAGTAGCTGGCAATGAGCGGAGGTAAGAATTGACTAATCGCGGCTGATCCAGCAAACAGTTGAATATGACGCACAACACCTTGTTGCAAATCATTTAGCTCTTTGCCCATTGCTTGTATTTCTTGCAAAAGTGATAAACCTCTACGCATAAACACACGACCAGCAGGTGTCACCCTTAGTCCTCTTGAATGCCTTTCAAACAATTGACTTCCAATTGCTAACTCAAGCTCACGGATGCGTCTACTCGCAGCTGGCAGCACAAGATAACACTCCCTAGCGGCTGTAGTCAGGCTTTCTGTCTGAGCACAAAGCACAGCTAACCGAATCGAAACAAAGTCAAATCGGGACAGGTTTAGTTTAGTCATTGACATAAGGATGATTGCTAACTTGATCAAATGCTTTAAAAATAAAAACGCCATGCAAAGCATGGCGTTTTTAGGTTAATTGGATAACTCCATCTACCCCATATGCAAACCGCCATTGAGGGAGAAGTCAGCGCCAGTAGCATAACCGCCCTCATCGGAAGCAATCCAAGCAATAATGGATGCGATCTCCTCTGGCGTACCTAGGCGTTTTGCTGGCACACCCGCAACAATTTTCTCAAGCACGTCTGGTCGAATGGCTTTAACCATATCCGTACCGATGTAGCCAGGACTGACCGTGTTAACCGTCACGCCTTTGGCCGCCAACTCTTGCGCCAAAGCCATAGTGAAGCCATGCAAACCCGCTTTGGCGGTTGAATAATTCACTTGTCCAAACTGCCCTTTTTGACCATTCACCGAGCTAATGTTGATAATCCTGCCCCACTTGGCTTCAATCATGTCGCCAACCACTTGCTTGGTCACGTTGAACATGCTGTTTAAGTTGGTGGAAATCACAGCATCCCAATCAGCCTTGCTCATTTTGTGGAACTGTCCATCGCGTGTAATTCCAGCATTGTTGACCAGCACACTAATTGGACCGTGCTGTGCCTTCACTGCGGCGAACGCCTCAACTGTCGAGTCCCAATCACCCACATTGCCAACGGATGCGTAAAAGGTGTAACCCTCAGCTTTTTGCTCCGCCAGCCATTTGGCATGATCGCGCGTTGGACCGCAACCAGCAATAACAGTAAAACCATCTTTGGCCAAACGTTGGCAAATCGAAGTACCGATTCCACCCATACCACCCGTCACATAAGCTACTTTTTTTGACATTTTTTTTCCTTTAATAAATGAATCTGTCGTTCCCCGCGAAGGCGGGAATCCATAAATCCCCGCCTTCGCGGGGATGACAAGCCCTATCTCTCAAGCGTGAGCGATACGCCCATACCGCCGCCAATGCACAGCGCGGCAAGTCCTTTTTTTGCATTGGTACGCTGCATCTCGTGCAACAGCGTCACCAAAATGCGGCAACCTGACGCGCCAATCGGGTGACCAATCGCAATCGCGCCGCCATTCACGTTGACACGTTTTGGATCAATATCCAGCTCTTTATTGACTGCGCAGGCCTGTGCTGCAAACGCTTCATTCAGCTCAAACAAATCAATATCCGATGCCTTCCAGCCCGCACGGGTTAAGGCTTTGCGTGATGCCGAAACGGGTCCCATGCCCATTGTTGCAGGATCAAGTCCTGTGCTGGCAAACGAGGCAATACGCGCCAAAGGCGTCAGTCCCAGCGCCGCCGCTTTCGCCGCGCTCATCACCACCACAGCCGCCGCGCCGTCGTTAATGCCCGAGGCATTGCCAGCGGTCACGCCGCCCGCTTTATCAAAGGCAGGACGCAAGCTAGCCAGGCCCTCTGCCGTTGATTTGCGATTAATAAATTCGTCTTGGTTAAAAATGATGGGGTCGCCCTTTTTCTGCGCCAAGCTCACCCCCACAATCTCGTCTTTGAACTTGCCAGCGTCTTGCGCCGCCATCGCTTTTTGTTGCGAACTAAGCGCCAGCGCATCTTGCATCTCACGCGTAATGCCGTGTGCTTTTGCTACGTTTTCCGCCGTGATGCCCATGTGATATTGGTTGTACACGTCCCACAGACCGTCCACGATCATCGAGTCGATCATCTTCCAGTCGCCCATACGCTGACCATCGCGCGAGTTTGGCAAGACGTGCGGTGCGGCGCTCATGTTTTCTTGCCCGCCAGCGATGACGATCTCAGAGTCCCCCCAAGCCACCGCCTGCGCCGCCAGCATCACGGCTTTTAGACCCGAGCCACACACGGCGTTAATAGTCAGCGCTGGTGTTTCTTTGGCAATGCCTGATTTGATCAGCGCTTGGCGTGCTGGATTTTGTCCTGCGCCTGCCGCCAAAACCTGCCCCATGATGACCTCACCAATTTGCGAAGGATCGAGCTTGGCTCTTACCATCGCCTCGCGGATCACAATAGACCCCATTTCGGTTGCTGCCATTTTTGACAGTGAACCACCAAATTTACCAACAGCGGTGCGCGTAGCAGCCACAATCACGATGTCATGTGCAGACATAGAAACACTTCTCCCTATTAAAAATTCATAAAAACCCACAAAAAAGCCCTACTAATGTGAGCCCTCTTGTTTTTACCTATCGCAACCAGCGTATATGTTTACGCTTTAGCCTTGACATATCTCCCCGGAGCCGCTTCTATAGGCGTGAATTTTGCCCGTCCGTAAGCTTTTGGGCTAGCTATCGTTTTCCCTGCTAAGGGTTTTAACCAATGCGCCCAGTCATCCCACCAACTGCCCGCGTGCTCGGTCGCGCCCTCTAACCACTTGGCGTGCGTACTGGGTAGCTTGCCATCGTCGCGCGTCCAGTGACTGCGCTTTTTCTTAACGGGTGGATTAATCACGCCCGCAATATGCCCCGATGCGCCCATCACAAAACGCTTTTTGCCAGAGAGCAGTTGCGTGCTGGCATACGCACCTTCAATCGGCACAATGTGGTCTTCGCGCGATCCATAGATGTAGCACGGGATATCAATCGCCTCAAAATCCACGCGCTCATCCGCGACCATGCAATATTTGGATTTAGCAAGATTGTTCTCTAGATAGGCTTGCCTGATGTACCAAGCGTACATGGGACCTGGCAAGTTGGTGGCATCGCTGTTCCAGTAAAGCAAATCAAACGGCGGTGGTGACTCGCCTTTTAAATAATTTTTAGCGACGTAATTCCACACCAAATCATTGGGACGCAAAAACGAAAACGTCGTTGCCAGCTCCAAGCCTTTTAAAACCCCGCCCGCCATAAATTGGCTCTCGCGGCGTTTCACAAAGTCCTCATCAATAAACACATCCAGCACGCCCGTATGCGTAAAGTCCATCAGCGTCGTCAAAAACGTCGCCGATGCCACAGGCTTTTCATCACGCGCAGCCAACACGGCCAATGCTGTGGCCAAAATTGTTCCGCCCACACAAAAACCAAGCGCGTTAATTTGCTTGGCAAGGCAGATCTCCTGCACCACTTCAATCGCTTTAATCGCTGCGTCCTCAATGTAGTCATCCCATGTCTTTTGCGCCATCACTGCGTCATCAAGAGCGGGATTGCGCCAACTCACCACAAACGTGCGATGCCCTTGCGATACGGCATAACGAATAAACGAATTCTCTGGCTGCAAATCAAGGATGTAGTATTTGTTGATGCAAGGTGGAATGAGCAAAAATGGTCGTTCAAACACCTTATCGGTGAGCGGTTTGTACTCAATCAACTGGAATAAATCGTTTTCAAAAACAATCGCACCTTCCGATGTGCCGACATTTTTGCCAACCTCAAAAGCCGACTCATCCGTCATGCTAATTGAGCCCTTTTTCATGTCCGACAACATATTGGCAATGCCGCGCTGCAAGCTTGCGCCATTGGTCTCAATCGCTTTTTGAATGGCCTCGGAGTTAAAGGCAAAAAAGTTCTGCGGATTAGTCGCCGCAATCATCTGCTCGGCAGAGAACGCCAACTTCGCCTTGGTTTTTGCATCTACGTTTGGCAGGTTTGATGCCTGCGCAACCATATCTGACAAGGCTTTAGAGCCAGCCGTATGCGCCGCTTTTGCCCACTCGGACATTTGATTGGTAAAAGCTTCGGTCTGCTTCGTTATTTGTTCAGTGAATTGTTTTGTGGTATCCGTACTCATTTTTAGTTTTTCCCGTTAAGTTATTTGACTGGCTGCAAGGTGTTGCATAAATTTTGAATCGCCGCTGCTGGTAATGATAAGTTGATGCGTGGCGCGGGTGGCGGCTACGTAAAAGAGCCTAGCTTCTTCGCTTTCATCGAAACTGGGGGAAGGCATCAACTCCATATTTGGTAACGACACCACTGGAAACTCTAGACCTTTGCTGGTGTGCATGGTCAATATCCTCACTCGATCTAAGCCACTTTTTTCATCCAGTAATTCGCAAGGAATATGCTTGTATTGCATCTTGTCCTTTGCTTCATCGCATCCGTTTTTATAACGGCAAATGATTGCCATATCACTCCACGCAAAGCCTTTTTTATGCGCAGCTTGCAGCTGTGCGCTAACGCGTTGCCATTCTTGCGCACGGTTTGAAAGCTGAATCACCATCGTCTCGTCACCATCGCGCCCGCCCCCCATTGGGCGAATCAACGGCACGCCGTCTTCATCGGCATCTTGCGGGGAAAGCAATTCACGCGCGACAAGATTTGCTGTAGCCAAAATTTGCCGCGTATTTCGATAATTGATTTTGAGAATCGTCGTTCGCCCTCGCGCAGAAATACCGACCTCTTTAAAGCTAAATTTTGTATCTTTACTCTTTTGAAAAATCGACTGCGCCTTATCGTACAAAAGCAGCAAACTATTCGTCTCTGGATCGATCATCTGCACGGCCAGCCTAAGCCAATGTGCGGGAAAATCATGTCCCTCATCAATGAGCACGGCGGCGTACTGTGCGCTTGGTATGTGTCGTCTATCGACAGCGCGAATCACCGCATCCACCTGATCGGCAAACATGGCATCTAATGTTGTTGTTTGGGTTGGCACAGTTTGTCCATAAGTGCGCAATTGCGAGACGCACCACGCATTAAAACTCTTGACATGAACTTTATGCGCCAACCCTTTTTGCTGCATGATCTGCGCCAATTTATCGGCCAAAGGTCTACTCTTGCATAACACCAAAACAGGTTTACGGCTCGCTGCGGCTAAGTACTCTGCACGGTACGCAAGAATCATTGTTTTGCCTGAACCTGCCACGCCATGAATGACGCGATGCCCCTCTCCAAGGCTACGTGCGAGTTGCTCTTGCAGGATGTCCATGACACGCATCTCTGGTAAAGCATGACCTTCACCCTCCTCAGTAAATAAATTCACCTGTGATGCAACGCGAAGTTCTGGAAATAAGTTGCCCCGAATCCGATCAATTTGTGGAAGACTGAGCTTATCCCGCATGGGGAATTGAAACATTCCCCATAATTGCTTTTGAAACGCTTCTGTATCAACGCTTGGCACCATCTCATCTTTGCAGATGACCCGCGAAGCCTGAATCACCTGACCGCACCGTTGCGAGTCAAACTCTTTGCGCGTGATATTCGGAAAAACAACGCCATACGACCATGAGCAGCAAATATTGCCCTCCCAACGAGTCCCTTCTTGCCTCAGCTGCGGATCAAGCTTAAGACAATCAATGACTTGTAAGGCGTGATGCCGCGCTTGTTCCAGAGGGTTTTTTACGCTTTTAACGCCTCCCGATGACGCATCCAAAACACGCCAAGTGTCCCGATCAATCTCTTGGATGTAACCGTTAAAGCTCCACTCCTTAACTTCCAAAATCAAAATGCCTCGGCTTGGGTGAAACACAATGAAGTCAGGATGGAACTGTAGTTGCCCCACAGGCACGTTGTACCAAATTAAATAATCATCATCGAGCTTGTCTACTAATCGCTCCGCCACGCGGCGCTCACCTCTATTCTCAAAGCGACAAGAGCCAAACGCTGGAATTAACTTTGCCATAACCGCCTTTCTTCACTAAGCCAAATAGAAGCCGCCATTCGACCCGTTACACCTGACAGCTTGCTGTCACGGCGATGCGAAAAGTAGTCTCTCTCGTTTAACACCGTACACCAAGAGGGTTTTTCATCATTGCCGCCTACGGTTGCCACGCCTAAATCGAACAGCCGCTGCCGCGCCGCACCTGCCAGATTGACTAGCCATTTGCCGCCTGCGATTTCGCGCTTAAAGTTTTCATCAAAGTGCATGGCAACTTCTGCGCCAACTTCGAAATTTTCAAAACCAATACAAGCGCCAAGCCAAGCGTGGATTGGCTCGCGAGGCATTGATAGCCTGCAAAGCTTATCCAGCGTGGCTTTTAAAATATCACCCACAAAACCGCGCCATCCGACGTGCGCTGCACCTACGGCCGAGCCACTGTCATTCCAAAAAAGCACAGGCAAGCAATCCGCCACCATGATCGTGCAAGCCACGTCTGGCGAAGTCGTTACGCACGCATCGGCCTCGACTCCATCAGGTGTGCTGGCGTCAATTCGCAGGCAATGCATTCCATGCGTTTGTTTCAAAAACACAGGACGAACACCGATTTGCTTTTCTAAAATTTTCCGATTCGCCGCAACAGCACCAGAAGCATCACCCACATGATCACCCAAATTGAGCGAGTCGTAGGGCGCGAGCGATAGACCGCCCGCGCGGGTGGTCATCAAAGTATGAGGCATAGAAGGCATAGCTGCATTCTCGCAAAGTTAAAATGCTGACCATGTTCGAATTTTTATCTGCACCCACAAGCGTTCGCAGTCAATACCTCCTCCCCAAACGCGCCCTCACTCAATTCGGTGGTTTCGTTGCTGGCAATAAATGGGGCTTCATCACGACTCGGATAATCGAGTGGTTCATCAAAAAATATGGCGTAAATATGGCGGAGGCGGCCAATCCTGATCCGCGCAGCTACGACTCATTCAACGCATTTTTTACGCGCGCACTCAAGCCAGAGGCCAGACCACTAGCCAATGCCACATGGGTTTGCCCAGTGGACGGCGCGATTAGTCAATTCGGACGAATCGAGCAAGCCCATATCTATCAAGCCAAAGGACACAGCTATACCGCAGAGGCCTTGCTGGGTGGGGATTCCGGGCTTGCAGCAAAGTTGAGCGATGGCCATTTTGCGTGCTTGTATTTAAGCCCCAAAGACTATCACCGCATCCATATGCCCTGCGCGGGAACACTGCGCAAAATGATTTATGTGCCTGGTGATCTGTTTAGCGTGAACCCCACGACTGCGCAGGGTGTGCCTAATCTTTTCGCCCGCAACGAACGCACAGTTTGTGTATTTGATACCGAGCACGGCCCATTTATCAATGTGCTGGTCGGCGCAACCATTGTGGGCTCGATGGCTACCGTGTGGCACGGCGTTATCAACCCGCCGCGTTTGCCAAAAACAACGACTTGGAACTATCCCGCAAGCGGCGAAGCTGGTGCGATTGAACTCAAGCAAGGCGATGAAATGGGACGCTTTTTACTCGGCTCCACCGTGGTGATGCTGTGGCCAAAATCTGACCTCACCTTCAACCCAAGCTGGCAGAGCGCAGGAGCCATCCGTATGGGTGAGGTCATGGCGAATTGATTACTTTTTCCCAAACCCTAGAAATGACTGGACACAAAGCAAGGAGTTCGTATAAATGGCAAATCTTTCAACCCAAGAAATCAACCACTACCAGCGTAAAGGCTGGGTCATCCCAGCGTTCCGTCTACCCACGGCGCAAGTAAGCAGCATGGTGGATGCACTCAACGAGCTCATCCGCCGCAACCCAGGCGTTCGCCCTGAAAAATTAGTCTCCGCCCATGTGGAGCGCAGCGGCAACCAAGACAACGGCGAAGGCGTGCGCGGCGTAGCGGATTTTTTAAACCTTGCTAAAAACCCAGACATCGTCGATCTGGTGAGCGACGTGATTGGCAACGATGTCATTCTGTGGGGCGCACACGTATTTTGCAAACCCGCAGGCGATGGCTTTGAAACGCCTTGGCACCAAGACGGACACTATTGGCCGATTCGCCCACTGGCCACTTGCACCGTGTGGGTCGCGCTGGAAGAGTCCACCGTCGAAAACGGCTGCCTGCGCGTCATCCCCAAGTCCCACGCCAATAAGCAATTGCACGAACACTTGCACGAAGATCGGCAAGATTTGACATTGCAGCAGCGCATGAAGGCAGGCTCATTTGATGAAAACACGGCTGTTGATATCGAGCTACAACCAGGTCAAATGTCCCTGCACGACGTGTATATGATCCACGGCGCAAAAGCCAACACCTCGCGCAAACGCAGAACAGGCGTGGCTTTGCGCTATATGCCAAGCACCTCGCTATTTGATCGCTCGCTCAAACCCGTGGACGGCAAAACAGGCGTTGCGGTGAACTTTGCGAATCGCCCGCTGTGGTTGTTGCGCGGTGTAGATCGCACGGGATTGAATGACTTCTCAGTCGGGCATTGAACTGGGCGCATTCCATCTCATAGCCATCAACTTTTTTGAGACGTGTTAACGTTTGAATTCAGTGGACGTCAAAATGCGCAGCATTTTGACGATCCGATGGAATGAATAGTTAGAACTCATCTGGGCAGTGTCAGCAAGAAGTTATCGGCAATTTCAAAAAGGCAGTCCGTGGGGTCTTCACCGCGCTCCTTCATGTGAAGCATCTCGCATACCTTCTCGTCGTCTACGATAAGCATCAGTTTGCCCTGTTCGCGCATGGCTCCCTGTGTCATTGCAACCGCATGAGGCTCTGCACCAACTCTGGTCATGATAATTGCCACACGCCGGAGGCCGCGCTCCAAAAGGTACTTCTCTGTGGTGAGAATTTGCCCTTGTTTTATTCTTCCAGAATAGTTCTTGAACTCGAAAAGTACATAACGACTGTCAAGGTGGTCGATGACAAACTTCCAGAACTCGGTAGTTGGTCTCACGCGACATACATAGTCGTAGCGATTTAGTCCGTCATCGGTTCGCTTTTGAGAATGCCAGCCACAAAGATCGTTCGGGAAGAGGTACTTTAGAATTTTTTTGCATACCGTTTCGTACTGTGGCCAAGCCACTTTTCCCTTTTTAATGTTTTTGAGTTCCTGACATAGATCAGTTCCTCTCGTATCGGGATCTTGGGATGGTCTGCCCCCGAGGGACTTACTGCTTCGCATTGGATCATCACGTGTTAGGCATGTCGCCTGAGGCTCGCTTGGACTAGTATCTAACAGTGCATCCAACTCCTCCGCAAGTTCGGGATGCGAATTGCACCAAATTCTCAGATCAACCTGATCTACATAGGTGATACTAAATTTTCGCTCAAGTGACTCTCTTAGCTCATTCGGAAGAATGCAAGAAACTACCAGCATCCCTTTTTGAGCCTGTGCGGCTACCCCATTAATCGCTAAGCGGACAGCAGCAGCATCAATGAGAGAAGGCTGAGCGCGTGCCGTGCGGTAGTACTTGATCTCAATTGCCCAGCGCTCATTTTCAAAGACAGCCAGTAGGTCAACCCCCCCCCTGATGTTTTTTTTTATGACGCTAAAGTTATTCGCCTCCAAGATGCGGCGAACGAGATCTTCAAATAACTGCCATGTGGGTGTTGCCTGATTCATATTTATGAGTCCTAACGTAATGTATACCGCAAAACTTGCAACATAATCTGGCGACTGCGGGGTAATCTGGTCATCTGAATCTCCTGAGAATGGCTTGTTTATTGGTTGTTCTACGCTTGGATTGTAGCCTCGATGGACTCCGCATCGGGGCAATTAGCAGGCGCAGCATTTTGAAACGCCTCCAGCTTCATGCAAGCATCAAACGCCGCCATCGTGCGGGGCAAGCCATCGAAGTTCACGTTGAAACGTTGACCATTAAAAATTTGCGGCACTAAGCAGCAATCGGCTAGCGTTGGCGTGTTGCCATAGCAATAGGTGCTTGGCGTTGATTGATGCACTTGCACCAATTGGCGCTCAAAGCTCTCCAGCCCTTCGCGCACCCAGTGGCGATACCACGTGTTTTTGGTCTCTTCGTCAACCTTGAGTTCGCGCACCAGATATTTGAGCACGCGCAGGTTATTGAGCGGGTGAATTTCGCACGCGATGCTTTGCGCGAGCGCACGCACTTTGGCGCGTCCCAGCGCATCTGCGGGTAACAGCGCTGGCGTGGGATGTTGCTCATCTAAGTACTCGATGATCGCCATCGATTGACTCAGCTGCGCGTCACCCGTGTCTAACAATGGCACGAGGCCATCTGCCGCAATCGCCGCGTACTCAGGCTTTTTATGATCGCCTTTAGCAAGGTGAACGGGGATGTATTCGTATGGCAGGCCTTTGAGATTGAGCGCAATGCGAACGCGAAATGAGGCGGAGGATCGGAAATAGTTATAGAGTTTCATAAAGATTTACGGCTGATTTTGTTGTTGCAATAACCACAATTTGAGGTAACGATAGTACGTGCCTTCGGCGTTGGAAATCGCCAAAGCCAAGCCCAGTCGTCCATCCAAAAAGCCAAGCCGCAGCACGTAGGTTCGAAAGAATGCCCACAATCCGTGACCCAGTGCAGAACCAAACGTTGCCTTGCGCCCCTTGGCCTGCAAGGCTTTTGCGCTTGCTGTTGAGTAACGATTGACTTTATCTAGTACCGACTCAAAATTGGCAAAGCTCTCGTGTAGCAAGGCATTTGTTAGGTGTCCAATCTTGGCATCCGCTGCCTGAACGCGCAGTGACTCATGCACCGTGTCGTCAGAAAATTGCGCTGCGCCGCGCTTAAACAGCCGCAGCACGCGATCAGGATACCAACCTGAGTGCCGCATCAATTGTCCGCAGTAACTGGAGGAGCGCGGCATATCAAATGCGCAAAAGTTTGCGTCGTCGCTCTGCGCTTTGGCTAGGCATTGCTGTATCTCTAACTTGAGCGCGTCAGGCACGCGCTCATCGGCATCAAGGCTCAAAACCCAATCGCCTGTTGCAAGTGCAAGCGCTCTATTTTTTTGTGCGCCAAAGCCAGGCCAGTCCGTGGTTTGATGCACTGCTGCACCGCTTGCACGCGCCAACGCAACCGTGGCATCTGTGCTACCGCTATCCAACACAATCACCTCATCGGCAAACGAAGCCGACGCAAGGCAAGCCGCAATGTTGTGCGCTTCGTTTTTTGTGATGACGATTACGCTGACTTTGGCATTGGCACGGGAGAATTGCTGTTCCATAGCGCTTATTATCTGTGCTCTTATGTTTAACGATCGTTTATTTTTAGTGTCGCGGTTACGACAAAAATTGACCGCAGAAGAGCTCGATTTTTTATCCGAGAAAATCAACCCCATCATCCAATTGCGTGCCCAGTGGCTTTCGGATGCTATTCAACATTTAAGACCTATATGAACCATACCAATACCCAGTCCAACACCATTCAGCTCGATACCATTACGCTCGGCGGCGGCTGCTTTTGGTGTACCGAGGCCGTCTATCTGCACGTCAAAGGCATCACGGCGGTAGAGTCTGGCTACACCAACGGTTACGCCAAAAATCCAAGCTACGAGCAAGTGTGTACGGGACGCACAGGGCATAACGAAGTGGTCAAAATAACGTTTGATTCAACCGTTATTTCGCTCGATCAAATTTTGCAAATCTTCTTCGTCATCCATGACCCAACAACGCTGAATCGCCAAGGCAACGACTCTGGAACCCAATACCGTAGCGGCATCTACGTGACTAGCGGCGAGCAAGAAGCCGCAGCCAAGGCATTCATTGCCAAACTCATTGCCGATAAAACGTTTAGCCAAATCACCACCGAAGTGCAATTTGTGGACAACTACAGCAAAGCCGAGGACTATCACCAAAATTATTTTGCCAACAATCCCAACCAAGGTTACTGCGCGTTTGTGGTGGAGCCGAAGGTGGAAAAATTTAGAAAAACTTTTTTGCAATTAAGTATCTGAAAACAATTCAATCAGTTCAATCAGCAATTGGCGAGGCCATACATGGGCAGGGTCGCGGCGCTACTTGGAATGCCCAATCTGCTCAAAGGAGATAGCACGATGACAAACGAGTCTGTTGACAATCAAAAAATGCCCAACTGGCCAAGCGATGGTGAGGGCGTGAGTCGCGTACCTTTTTGGGCTTACACAAGGGACGACTTGCATCAACAAGAATTAGCCAAGTTCTTTTATTCAGGGCATTGGTGCTATGTGGGGCTTGAGGCGGAGATTCCTGCTGCGGGTGACTTTAGACGCACCGCCATTGGTGAGCGCTCCGTCATCATGGTGCGAGATACGGATGGCTCTGTCAACGTCGTTGAAAACGTCTGTGCGCACCGAGGTCTCAGGTTTTGCAGAGAGCGCAGTGGCAATAAACAAGATTTTTTATGTCCTTATCACCAGTGGAATTACAGCCTAAAGGGCAATTTGCAAGGCGTGCCGTTTAGACGCGGCGTAAAGCAAGATGGCAAGATCAACGGTGGAATGCCCAAAGACTTTAAGCCTGAAGATCATGGCCTCACCCAACTCAAAGTTGCTGTGCGAGGCGGCGTTGTATTTGCCTCGTTCGATCACGCTGTTGAGCCATTAGAGTCTTTTTTAGGCGAGACGATCTTGCATTATTTTGACCGCGTGTTTAGCAGCGAGCGCAAGATAAAAGTCTTGGGCTATCGCAGGCAGCGCATTCCAGGCAATTGGAAGCTCATGCAGGAAAACATCAAAGACCCCTACCACCCAGGTCTTTTGCACACTTGGTTTTCAACCTTTGGGCTGTGGCGTGCGGACAATCAATCAGCGCTCAAAATGGACGAGCATTGTCGCCATGCAGCCATGATTTCAACGCGCGGTCAGGGCGGCAATAACGCCGATGTTGTTAGCGGCGTGGACAGTTTTAAAGATCAGATGACATTAAAAGATCCTCGGCAACTCGATATCGTGCCCGAGGCGTGGTGGGGCGGCCCTACCGCCGTGATGACGACGATCTTCCCCAGCCTCATCGTGCAGCAACAAGTCAATAGCGTATCGATGCGGCACATTCAGCCAAACGGACACGGCTCATTCGATTTTGTGTGGACGCATTTTGGCTTTGAGAGCGACACGCCCGAGATGCAAGAGCGCCGACTCATTCAAGCCAATCTCTTTGGTCCCGCAGGCTATGTGTCGGCTGACGATGGCGAAGTGATTGAGTGGTCGCAAGAAGGTTTTGAACAAAAGCCCTTGCACCGCACGGTGATAGAAATGGGCGGACACGACATTGGCGACAGCGATCACATGGTGACAGAGACTTTGATTCGAGGGATGTATGCCTACTGGCGCAAAGTCATGGGGATACACCTCAACACGGCAGGAGCTGCGGCATGATGGACTTCACGACTTATCTTGAGCTAATCAATCTCTACAACGACTATGCCATAGCGTGTGACTCCGAGCGCTGGGAGCAATGGCCTGAATTTTTTGTAGAGACGGGCTCGTACCGATTGCAACCGCGCGAAAACTTTGAGCAAGGATTACCACTTTGCCTGTTAGCACTGGAGAGCAAGGCCATGCTTGAAGACCGTGTGTACAGCGTCAAAGAAACGCTCTATCACGACCCTTATTACCAAAGGCACATTGTGAACGCGCCTCGCGTGACGCGGATTGAGCACGATGCCAATAGCCATGCTTTGCGAATTCACGCAGAAGCCCATTACGCCGTGATACGCACCAAGCTCGATGGCGAATCCACTGTCTTCAACGTGGGCTTTTATCGTGATGTGATTGTTCGCACGCCAGCGGGACTTCAATTTCAATCTCGCTTATGCGTATACGATAGTGAGATGATTCCCAACTCGATTATTTACCCTATCTAAACCACCAGTCGGCATGACAACAAGGAACAACAATGGCTGAGAATTGGACAGATGTTGCTGCGCTGAGTTGTGTGCCCGATATGTGCGTGGTCAGCGTATCGATAGCAGGCAAAGAAATTGCGCTCTACGAAGTAAACGGAGACATCTTTGCCACCGATAACTTATGTACGCACGGCGCGGGACGCATGAGTGATGGTTTTTTAGAAGGCGATGAGATTGAATGTCCCCTCCATCAAGGGCGCTTTAACGTTTGCACGGGCAAAGCCATGTGCGCTCCGCTAACGACCCATTTGCAAACCTATCCTGTTCAAATTAGAGACCAACGCATTTGGATTAATCTCGCACGATGACAAAAGAACGCCACCAACTCTATGCGGATATGTTGCCGCACCATCTCACGCCGCTGTGGGAGGTGCTGCATTCGCTTGTACCGCCCTCGCCCGCAACGCCCTGTTTACCTGCCTTTTGGAGCTATGAGGCTGTGCGCCCTTATCTAGCAAGGGCTGGCGAGGTGATATCGGCTGCCGAAGCCGTCCGCCGTGTGCTGATACTTGAGAACCCTGCGCTGCGCGGGCAATCTGCCATTACGCAATCGCTCTACGCGGGACTGCAACTTATTTTGCCTGGCGAGGTTGCGCCCAGTCACCGCCACACGCAAAGTGCGCTGCGTTTTATTGTGGAGGGCGAAGGCGCTTACACCGCCGTTAATGGCGAGCGCACCACCATGCATGAAGGCGACTTCATCATCACGCCAAGCTGGACGTGGCACGATCATGGCAATGAAAGCGACAAACCCATGGTGTGGCTAGATGGGCTGGACATTCCTATCATTCGATTTTTTGATGCGGGCTTTGCTGAAAATGGATCAAGCGCCGCGCAAGCCGTCACCCAAACAGAGGGCGAGAGCTTTGCCCGCTTTGGTCACAACATGGCGCCCGTTCGGCATGACGGACTGTACGCCTCGCCTTACGGGCGCACTTCGCCCTTATTTAGTTATCCGATTGCCCGCACACTGGAGGCGCTCTATACGCTTGAGCGCAGCGCCACACTCGATGATTGGGATGGCTTCAAGCTTGCGTACACCAACCCACTGAGCGGCCAGTCACCCATGCCCACGATTGCTACATTTATGCAGCGCCTACCCAAAGGCTTTGCGGGCAAGCCCTACAAACAAACCGACGGCGCGGTGTTTAGCGTATGTGAAGGATCGGGCACGGCAACTATTACGGGTACGCAACCAGGCGGAGGCACGAGCACGGCGATCTTTCACTTCACGCACCGCGACCACTTTGTTGTACCCTCGTGGCACAGCTTAAAACTGAGCAGCACGGAGGGCTGCACACTCTTTAGTTTTTCCGATAAACCGATCCACCTCGCGCTTGGCATCCACCGCGAAGAGCGTCAAACACATTAAAGTAAAAAGCATTTATGAACTACACACATCCCGTTAAAACCATCGCCGTCCCCGTTAAAGGCACCGATCAACTATTTCCCGTCACACGCATTTACTGCGTGGGTCGCAACTACGTCGCTCATGCACAAGAGATGGGCTTTACGGGGCGCGAACCCCCCTTCTTTTTTATGAAGCCCGCCGACGCGCTTGTCATCGTGGCGGACGGCGAAGTGGGCCAGATGCATTACCCATCGCTCACCAAAGATTTCCATCACGAAATCGAACTGGTTGCCTGCATTGGCACGGGCGGCAAAAACATCAAGGCAGCCGATGCCATGAAACACATTTATGGCTACGCCGTTGGTCTTGATATGACACGCCGCGACTTGCAAGGCGAGCAAAAGAAGCTGGGGCGACCCTGGTGTATTGGCAAAGGCTTTGATGAGTCCGCGCCCATTTCGCATATTGTGCCGGCCAACAAGGTAGGCGACATTGTGAACGCTGATATCAACCTCACGGTCAACGGCAAGGTCACGCAAACCAGTAATTTGAAACTGTTGATTTGGAACATGGCGGAGACGATTGAACACTTGTCCGCAGCGTGGCAATTGCAAGCTGGCGATTTGATTTATACAGGCACCCCCGAAGGCGTAGCAGCAGTCGTGCGCGGCGACGTGCTGGTAGGTTCAGTCGCTGGCGTGGGCGAACTCAAAATCAAAGTCATCTAAACATCATGCAAAAAGTACTGAATCAAGCCGCCAAGTTGTGCGCCATTTTGGCTGGAATGTTACTCACCCTCATTACGCTATCGACCTGCATCAACATCATTGGCAGGGAAACCATAGGACGCACGGCGCCCGGGGATTTTGAATTGGTTGCGGTAGCCGCAGGTGCGGCGATTGCGCTCTTTATGCCGTGGTGCCAGCTGACCAAAAACAACATTATTGTGGACTTTTTTACCGCCAAATGCAGCGAGAGAACCCAGGCCAAACTGGATCGCTTTGGCTCGCTCTTGATGGCGCTGTTATTTCTGGTTTTAGCTTGGCGAACGGCGCTGGGCGGCATCAACTCTTGGAGCACGCACACCACCACAATGATGATGGGCTTTCCTGAGTGGATCGTCTATGCCTGCATGGTGCCGCCCTTTATGCTGACGGCACTCATTGCGCTCGTGCAAACCTTTAGCTCGTTAGCGCACGAAGGAGCATCTGCATGAGCGCCATTTCCCTCGCACTCTTGATCTTTGGCCTGATGCTGGTGCTAATGGCACTGCGCACCCCTATTGCGGTCGCCATGTTTGTTGCAGGCTCCGTTGGTTATGTGATGCAAACAGGTTGGCATCCGCTAGCCGAGTTCCTCAATACGCAAGCTTTCGCACGCTTTGCCAGCTATGACTTATCGGTGATCCCGCTGTTTATTTTGATGGGGCATTTTGCAACTCAAGGCGGAATTAGCAAAGCGCTGTTCGGCTTTGCCGCAACGGTCATGGGGCGCTTTAAGGGCGGACTTGCGATGGCGGCGGTCTTGGCTTGCGCCGCTTTTGGTGCGATTTGCGGCTCATCCGTTGCCACCGCTGCCACCATTACCAACGTGGCATTGCCTGAGATGAAACGCCACGGCTATTCGGGGCGAATAGCCACAGGAACATTGGCCGCTGGCGGCACGCTGGGCATTTTGATTCCACCCTCGGTACCACTTGTCATCTACGCGATTTTGACTGAGCAAAACATTGCCAAACTGTTTGCTGCCGCCATGATTCCAGGCTTGATTGCGATGACGGGTTACATGATTGCAATTGCCATTTATGTCCGCGTTGTGCCAGGGCAAGCGCCTGCAAGCGAAAAACCTGAAACGATGACGGCACAAACCTTCATGGGCGTGCTCCCCATCGCAGGTATCTTCACGCTGGTGTTTGGCGGTATTTATGGCGGATTTTTTACGCCTACCGAAGGCGCGGCCGTTGGTGCGGCATCGACTTTTTTAGCGGCCTTGGCAAAACGTGAAATGAATTGGACAAAGTTCAAACAGTGCTTCTACGCCACGGCTGAGAGCTCCGCCATGATCTTTATGATTTTTATTGGTGCAGATGTGATGAATGCTTCGCTCGCACTGACACAAGTTCCCAATCAACTCGCCACCGTCGTGGGTGGATGGGGGCTAGCGCCGCTGATGGTGGTCAGCGTGATTTTGCTGTTCTACGTGGTGCTGGGCGCGGTGATGGACGAGCTGTCGATGCTCCTTTTAACCATCCCCATTTTCTTCCCGATGGTGATCGGACTGGACTTTGGCATGAGCAAAGAATACACCGCCATTTGGTTTGGCATCATGGTCTTAATGACCGTGGGCTTCGGTATGCTCGCGCCGCCCGTGGGTTTGAATGTTTACGTGGTCAATAGCATGGCGAAAGATGTGCCGCTCTCTGAGAGTTACAAAGGTGTAATGCCGTTTTTAATAAGTGACACCATCCGCACCGTCTTGCTGCTGCTCTTCCCTGGCATCAGTTTGTGGCTAGTGAAATACCTCACCTAGGGAAAACACCTTTGGGGTTTGTCCTCTCGCTATACGAGTCGCTTTGGGATACAAACGGCGTTGATAAGCAAACTTAATCTTTAGGAATAACCACCACATGAAACGCCGCACACTTCTGCAAACTGGCGCTGCCGCACTAGCCGCAGCCGCCTTCACCACCCAAGCGCAAACAACTGTCACGCTCAAATTCCATACGTTTATGCCTCCTAGCTCAAACGTGTGGCTCAATATGCACAAGGCGTGGATGAACAAGGTGGAAAAGGAATCGAACGGTCGCATTAAGTTTGAGGCCTATCCCGCCATGCAGTTGGGCGGCACGCCCGGGCAACTCTACGACCAAGCACGCGACGGCATTGTGGACATTAGCTGGACCTTGCCTGGCAACACCACAGGACGCTTCCCGCGTGTTGAAGTTTTTGAGCTTCCCTTCATGATGTCCAATGCGGATGCGACCTCACGCGCGTATTGGGAATATGTACAAACCTTTGCACCCGATGAATTCAAGGACGTGCAAGTGCTAGCACTTCATGTACACGGTCCTGGCGTCATTCACACCGCTGACAAAGCCGTTAAGTCTGTCGCCGACCTCAAAGGCTTGAAGATGCGTGCCCCGACCCGTCAGGTTACAAAACTCATGGGTGCGCTAGGTGCAACGCCCGTAGGTATGCCGCTACCCAGCATTCCTGATGCACTCTCCAAAGGCACCATCAATGGCGCGGTGATTCCTTGGGAAGTTGTGCCATCCGTCAAGGTACAAGAGCTCACCAAATTCCACGCCGAGTTTGATCCTGCGGGCGGAGCGCTCTACACCACGACCTTCGTCATGGGCATGAACAAAGCCAAGTACAACAGCCTGCCCGCCGACTTGAAAAAAATCATCGACAACAACTCTGGCATCGAGACCTCGGCTTGGCTGGGTAAAACGCAGCAAGCGGGCGATGAGGCTGGACGTAAATCTGCCTCTGACCATGGCAACACCATCTACACCGTTGGTGCAGCCGAAGCGCAAGATTTCCGCCGCGCATCTCGCGCCATTGAGGTGGAATGGGTGGAAGACATGAACAAGCGCGGCTTTGATGGCAAAAAACTCTTGGACGGTGCTCGTGCTTTGATCGACAAGCATACGGTAGCGCTTGCTAAGCCAGCGCCCAAAGTCACTCCAAAGAAAAAATGAGTTTTATGCCACAAAAATTCGCTCCTACTTTTCACCGTTTAGTCATTCTTTTTTTGGGAGTGACTATTCATGGATTTAGTATTTCACAAACCAACGAGCTAATTGGTTGTTGGAAGCAAACTGCGGGGCGGATGACTTATGAAAATGGCAACGTAACTGATACCCCATTCAACCCAAACTGCTATTCAAACTACACATTAGATCGCACTTGGAGTGAATGCCCCAAAGACGCAAGCCATCATGGCAATGTGTCTAGTTATGCCGTTGAAAATAACTCTATATACACCGCCACAATCATTTCTAGCAAAAACGCTCTCTTCATGGTTGGGACAAAACGAACCGTAGAGTTCAAAATTGACAAAAAAAATAACTTAACGCTAATACACAAATTCAACTTATCTGGCCCACCACCAACGCAGGGTTCTCGCTCAACACAATTTGTAGCAACCCTAGAGCGGATTGACTGTCCGTCCAATTGACCTTTGTCACTTCATTGAATACGAACCGCATCGATATTCGCTTTTGCCGCGCCTGCGGCTCACCAGCGGTCTATCGCCTGCCCGATGATGGAGACACCAAAAAGCGTGCCATTTGCACATCCGCATCTTGCGGCACGGTTCACTACGTGAACCCGCTCAACGTTGTTGGCACGATTCCGTATGTAGAAAAAAATGGCAAGCTCTACGTCTTGCTCTGCCTGCGCAACATCGAGCCGCGCAAAGGCAAATGGACGCTACCTGCTGGCTTTATGGAACTAGGCGAAACCGCCTCGCAAGGCGCAGCGCGTGAGACGCACGAAGAAGCTGGCGCTCAAATCGAAATGCAAGAATTGTTCACGGTTTTAAGCGTTCCCTTCGTTGGGCAAGTGCATTTGTTTTATCGCGCCAAATTGCTTTCTGAAGTCTACGACCCTGGGCATGAAACCATTGAAGTTCGGCTCTTTGCCGAGGATGAATTACCGTGGGACGACATGGCATTTAGAACCAGCAAAGTCACACTGAAGCATTTTTTTGAAGACGCGAAGCGAGGTGTATTCAATTTGCATGAGCGCGATTTGGTGTAGCCGCGCTCGCACCGTAGCAGGAAATCAACTCTTGTCATTGCCGCGAAGGCGGGCAGCCACAAACACCAAACTCGCGTGGCTACGCATCACCCGCCCAGACGCAACCTTCAACTCAATGTGATGACCATTCGTCTGGCAAGCCGCAATTTGTTTTATTAGCTCGCTCAGCTGTGCGGTACTTGGCATCACTTGATGCTCCGATTTCAACCAAAACCTGAGGCTATTTGCTTGCCGCGCATTCGATAAGCCTTGCAGTGCTTGGATACGCGGCGGCGTGCCAAGCAGCGCCAAATCGATCTTCGCCAAATCGGTGAGCAAATCATTTGCCTGCGCGATGTGCGAGACCGACCGCGCAAACGTTTCGCGGTATTGCGGAATGGCCTCTTGCAATGCGGGCAGCACGTCAAGCCTCAGTTTGTTACGTGTAAAAGCCTTGTCCAAATTGGTGGGGTCTTCAATAAATCGAATGCCCTGCTCTTTGAGCTTGACCCGAATATCAACCGCACTGCGGTGCAGCATCGGACGCTCAAACTGCACGCCGCCGCGCACAAACTGCGCGGGCATGGCCGATAAGCCGCCCAGTCCCGCGCCTCGGGATAGTGCTAGCAGCACGGTTTCGACTTGATCATCGGCGTGCTGCGCCAGCAAAACTTTGCCGCCAGCATTTGCCACGCCATGCGCCCACGCCATGTCAATTAACGCCGCATACCTAGCGCCACGAGCCGCGTCTTCTGGACTTTCACCGCGCACAGCTGCGGCATTCACATAGGCAATATGCAGCGGTACGCCAAGCTGGTCACAAAAAGATTGGCAATGCGCGGCAAAATCATCTGCCGCCGCTTGCAAGCCGTGATGCACATGGAACGCCATCACACGCGTTGGATGCTGCTTCGCTGTCTCTATCAATAACGCCGTTGAATCCGCGCCGCCGCTGTAGGCCACGGCAAGTGGGACATCAACCTTCGCCAAAGCGTCCATAACTTTTGAGTCGCTCGTAGCGCTGATCAAGTAACTCGCGCGTGTTTAAATCACTCAGCAATCGAAGCGCATCGATAAGCGAGCGCTTTAAAGTCGCCGCCATTAAAGCAGGATCGCGGTGCGCACCGCCGCTGGGCTCCGAGACAACTTTATCAATCAGCCCTAGCGTTTTCAACCGTGTTGCCGTGATGCCCAGCGCCTCCGCCGCTACCGAGGCTTTATCGGATGTTTTCCACAAAATAGACGCGCAGCCTTCTGGACTAATCACGGAGTAAACCGCATATTGCAACATCAATACTTGATCGGCAACTGAAATAGCCAGCGCACCGCCCGAACCACCCTCGCCAATAATGGTGGTCACGATGGGTGTCTCTAATTGCGCCATCTCAAAGATGTTGCGACCAATCGCTTCGGACTGTCCTCGCTCTTCAGCATCTATGCCTGGGAAGGCTCCTGGCGTATCCACAAAGGTAAACACAGGCAGTTTAAAACGCTCGGCGGTTTTCATCAGGCGCAGTGCTTTGCGATAGCCTTCTGGCCGTGTCATCCCAAAATTGCGCACAGTGCGCTCCTTGGTATCACGGCCTTTTTGATGCCCCAGCACCATGCAAGGTGTCCCATTAAAACGTGCCAGTCCACCCACAATGCTTTGGTCATCGGCAAAATGACGGTCGCCGTGCATCTCAACAAAGTCAGTAAAGAGGGCGTTGATGTAATCCAGCGTATAGGGGCGATCGGCATGACGCGCCACTTTGGTAATTTGCCAAGCGGTTAAATCTTTATAGATATCTTTGGTCAGTTTTTGACTTTTACTTTCAAGCGATGCAAGCTCTTTGCTTAAATCAATCGACACTTCCGCGTTGGTGCTGTGCAGCTCTTCAATTTTTCGCTCTAGCTCAGCAATGGGGGATTCAAAATCTAAATAAGTTTTCATAGGATTTGTTCGTTATTCTTTTAATACTCAACAGGCAGCGGGTCTAGCGAGCGCCAAATATACCAAGTCGCCACCGTGCAATAAGGATGCCACGCGGCAGCTACTTCGCGCGCCTCGCTACGGCTGACAGGTTCACCTGAAAAGTAAGCTTGGCTAATGCCATTTAGCAGACCAATATCGTCTAGCGGCAAAACATTGGGGCGCATTTGATGGAAGATCAAAAACATCTCTGCCGTCCAGCGGCCAATGCCGCGAATCGCAACAAGCTCTTTGATGATTGTCTCATCGTCCTTCTCTAGCCAACCGTCCGCATGGATGCGCCCATCGCTAAAGTGCAGAGCCAAATCAATTAAGTATTCGACTTTGCGAGCGGAAAGACCGGCACCGCGCATAGCGTCAACTTTGAGTTTCAGGACGTGCGCTGGCAGCATCTTTTTTGGCAACAACGCAAACCGATCCCACACCGTTTGCGCAGCTTTAACGGATATTTGCTGCCCGACAATGGATCGCGCCAATGTGGCAAAAGCATCGCCGCGTGAGACGAGACAAGCCTCGCCAAACTGCGGTATCAAGCGCTTCATCACCCGATCTTTTTTTATCAAATGATGGCACGCCTCTTGCCAATAAGGCGGTATGGCGTGAAGTTTGTCCGTCATGATGCCGTCACCCATGTCGTGCCTGCGGGTGCGTCTTTTAGAACAATCCCCTGCGCTAAAAGCACTTGGCGGATGCGATCAGCCTCGGCAAAATTCTTTTGTGTTTTGGCATCGGCTCGCAAGTCAATCAGGGCTTGGATTGCAAGGGCATCATGCCCAGAGCCCGCTTGCAAAAAGGCTTGCGGCACTTGTTGCAGTAAGCCCAAAACTGCGCCCAGCTTGCGAAGCAGACCACCTAGCGCAGCAGATTGCGTGCGGTTGACTTCGCCCGCCAAATCAAACAACACCGCCACGGCTTCGGGCGTGCCAAAGTCTTCGTTCATGGCAGCTTGAAAACGCGCGGCGTAGGGGTTCTCCCAGTCAATACCCGTTCGTGCTGAGCTTGTCGAAGCGTCACATCCCCCAACAAGCTCCGAATGAACGGAGGCTAAAGCCGTATAAAGCCTTTTCAAGGCATTTTTTGCATCATCCAAGTGCGCGTCGCTGTAATTCAGCGCACTGCGGTAATGGGTGCGAATGATAAAAAAGCGCACGACTTCGGCATCGTAGAGTTTGAGCACTTCACGAATCGTAAAAAAATTGCCCAAGCTTTTGGACATTTTTTCGTTGTCTACATTCACGAACCCGTTGTGCATCCAATAATTTGCCATCGGCAGGCCGTCTTGCAAAGCCGCCTCGCTTTGCGCGATTTCGTTTTCATGGTGCGGAAACTGCAAATCAGCGCCGCCGCCATGAATGTCGAAGTGCTCGCCCAGCAATGCACAGCTCATCGCCGAACACTCAATATGCCAACCTGGACGACCCACACCGTAGGGGCTATCCCACTTCGCCTCAGCAGGTTCGCTGTCTTTGGCCGCTTTCCACAACACAAAATCAAGCGGATCGTGCTTCGCATGAGATGCGGCCACGCGCTCCCCCGCGCGCAGCTCGTCTAACGACTTGCCGCTCAATTTTCCATAACCAGGGAATTTGCGTACCGAAAAATTAACATCGCTATTGCCGCTCACGTCGGGATTGGCGGCATACGCCATACCGTTTGCCTCCAGTTTTTGAATCAGCGCCAACATCTGCGGCACATAGGCAGTTGCGCGGGGCTCATGCGTAGGCCGCTCAATGCCAAGCGCATCAGCATCCACATGGAGCGCATCCACCATGCGGTTCGTGAGTGCCGTGATGGACTCGCCATTTTCGATGGCGCGTTTGATAATCTTGTCATCAATATCGGTCACATTGCGCACATAGTTAACCACATAACCAGACGCTTTAAACCAGCGCTGCACCATATCAAAAGTCAACATCGAGCGGGCATGACCTAAATGGCAGAGGTCATAGACCGTCATACCGCACACATACATGCTGACTTTGGCAGCTTCGCGAGGGACAAAAGGGACAATGGCACGCTGAAGCGTGTTGTAGATTCGCAAGGACATGAAAAAAGAAATTCGCTACAATTAAAACCCTATATTAGCACTCGAACACTCCACCGCCATGTCAACCCGCCACCTAGTCAAACGTGTCATTGCACTCATACTTATTGCATTCTCACTTTCAGCTCTATCAGATGATTACGATACTGTGAGTCGCTTAATAAAAGCCAAGCAATGGCCTGAAGCACTCAGCAAAGTTGAGCAGTTTTTATCCGCCAAACCCCTCGATCCGCAACTACGCTTCTTTAAAGGCATCATTCAATTTGAAACTGGCAAAATGAACGATGCGACTAAAACATTCCTCAAACTAACCGAAGACTATCCCGAGCATCCAGAACCCTACAACAACTTAGCGGTTATTTATGCCAATTCAGGTCAAATCGATAAGGCGCGAGCGACTTTGGAGACCGCCCTTCGTACCAATCCGAGCTATTCAACGGCGTATGAAAACTTAGGTGATATCTACGCAAAATTAGCCAGCCAGTCGTATTCTAAAGCACTACAAATTGATGGCGTTAGTGGCAGTGTAACACCATCGCTCAAACTGGAGGCTATCCGTGATTTACTGCGGTCTAGAAACTTGCCCGTCGATGCATCACCACCCACGCCGACGGCACAGGCACAGCAACCATCAACCAAGACTGCGGCTGTGCCTGTTACCGCAGAGCCCAAACCGCCAATAGCAGCCACAACATCCACTCCTGCTATCCATACACCCAGTACTGCGAATGCACCCAGCAATGTGCAGCCTACGGCAGCGAGTCCTTTATCTAAACGCGCGATAGAGTCATCTGTAGAAAATTGGGCTCAGGCATGGAGTAATAGAAATATGGATGCCTATTTTGCCTGCTACACAAAAGACTTTATTCCTTCGAGTAAGCAGTCCCACACAGCTTGGCAAGAGGAACGCAGGCAACGCATCATGGGCAAAGCGCACATTAGCGTCAAACTTAGTAATATCACCACCACTATTGATGCAAATGGGATGATGGCATCAGTAACCTTTAGGCAAGAATACAAAGCCGATGCATTAGCTGCTAATAGCCGTAAAACCTTGCAACTTACCAAGGTCGGCGAGCGCTGGCTGATTGCTAAAGAAACTACACATTAGTATTCATTTTGTTTAAATATCTTTGCTCAATTGGCATCATCACTTTTTGTGTTTTAAGTCATGCCATCAGTCCTAAGCAGGCGGCGACTCCTATAGCAACGCCCAAACCCGCCAGCACTGCCGGCTACGAAGCTGAGGCGCGGTTAATTAGCATCTATAAACTCATTAGCGACGGTCAAGCCCGCGCCGCTTTGCCGCTTGCTGAGCGGCTCACAAAAGACTTCCCAACGTTTCAACTAGGGCACTTGGTGTATGGTGACCTGCTTAATTTAAAGAAGCAGGCCATTAAAACGCTAGGCGACCTGCCCAGCGATATGCATCGCCCAGCTCAACTTGCTGCTCTAGCTGATCTGCGAGAAGAGTCAAGCCAGAGGCTTAAAGCGCTACAAGACCCGCCGCCTTATGGCTACATCCCAAGTCAGCTATTACAGCTGTCTGCTCGCAATCAACACGTCATTGCCGTGGATGCAAGCAAATCAAGGCTTTATGTTTTAAAAAACGATGTTGATGGCATAAAAATTATTCAAAATTATTATGTGTCAATCGGTAAGGCTGGTACTGGTAAACAGGCGCAAGGTGACTTTAAAACCCCGCTGGGCGTTTACTATCTCACCACGCCAATTAATCCCAAGCTATTAGCGCCGCTTTATGGCGGTGGTGCCCTCCCTATTAATTATCCCAATCCATTGGATCAGCGACTTGGTAAATCAGGCTCAGGTATCTGGCTGCACGGTACGATGCCTGAACGCTATTCAAGACAAGTCAAATCAACGGATGGATGTATCGTGATGGCCAATCCCGATATGTACCAACTCATGAAGACGGTAGCCGTTAAAACAACGCCTGTCATCATTGCCAACAAATTGCAGTGGGTCAAACCCGAGCAGTTAGCATCTGAGCGGCAACAATTTGAGGCATCTCTCGCGGCGTGGCGAACAGCCAAAAATACGGCACAAAGCGAGCGACTGCGTAGTTTTTACCTGAGTGACTTTACCGACTATAAGCACACACTTGATACTTGGTGGCCTACCGTTATTCAGGAAATGGCGCAAGCCAAAAATCGCCCCATCAAGTGGGGTGAGGTCACAACACTGATCTGGCGACCAGAGGCTGGGGGTAAAAACCCAGCGGTTATGGTGGTAACTTATGATGAAATCCAGCCAGGCACAAAGCGACCCGTCACCAAACGCCAATACTGGCTACAGCTCAACAATCAATGGAAAGTATTTTTTGAGGGCATCATTGCATCATCATGACCATTACACGCAAACAATTTCTCTCATCCACCCTACTTGCGCTTAGCCTCACGGCTACCGCACAAGTTTCATCACTCTCCTCTGCTAAAGGAAAATCCAAAATGAAAAAAATCGAATTCCACATCCAAAACTACGGCGTGATCACGCTTGAACTAGACGCAGAAAAAGCACCTAAGACCGTTGAAAATTTTGTTCAATACGTTAAAGACGGTCATTACGATGGCACGATTTTTCACCGCGTGATTGATGGTTTCATGATTCAAGGTGGCGGCTTTGATGTCCAGATGAATCAAAAGCCCACCCGCGCAACGATCACCAATGAAGCCGACAACGGTCTCAAAAACGACAAATACACCGTCGCAATGGCTCGCACATCCGCGCCGCATTCAGCTAGCGCACAGTTCTTTATTAACGGTGCAAAAAACGACTTCCTCAACTTCCGTGCGCCTACGCAAGACGGCTGGGGTTATGCCGTGTTTGGCAAAGTGGTTAGCGGAACAGAAGTTGTGGACAAAATCTCTAAAGTCGCCACGGGCAACAAAGGTGGACACGGCGACGTGCCGCGCGACAACATCTTGGTCACCAAAGCCGTTGTCCTTTAAAAGCGCTGCGTCACTTGACATGATTGACGCCTCGGCTTGGCAAACGATTGACTTCATCTCCGACTTGCACTTGCAAGTCGCAGAGCCAGCAACAGCCAAGGCGTGGTTTGATTACATGGCATCTCCTGAGCAACAGGCAGATGCCATTTTTATTTTGGGCGATTGGTTTGAGGTGTGGGTTGGCGACGATGACGAAGACCCGTTTGTGGCACTTTGCGCAGCCGTCATGCGGCAACGCGCTAAAGGGGTGAAAGGCGGCAAGCCGTGCGAGCTATTTATCATGCACGGCAATCGCGATTTCCTCATGGGTGCTGATTTAGCCGAGCGCAGCAGCGCAACCTTACTAGCTGATCCCACGCGCCTAGATTTCAATGGCACATCCTATTTGCTCACACATGGTGACGCGCTGTGCTCGAACGATGTGTCCTATATGCGTTTTCGCGAGCTGGTGCGTGCGCCCGAGTGGCAAGCTGAATTTTTAGCCAAGCCACTGGAAGAGCGAAAAAACATAGCACGGCAAATACGTGCGCAAAGCCAAGCCCAGCATGGCGCGGTGACTCACTACGCCGATATAAATGAGGCGCTGGCGCTAGAGTGGCTAAACACCCACGGCTGCGATGTGATGATTCATGGACATACGCATCAAGCTGCCACGCATCCATTAGGTCATGGCCAGCGTCATGTGCTCAGTGACTGGGATGCCAGCGCAAGCCCCAAGCGGCTAGAAGTGCTGCGACTCACCACAATGGGATTGCAACGTCTCGCGCTTTAACCGTCATTCCCAGGAAGGCAGGAATCCATGTTCATGTGCTGTGGATCCCCGCCCTTGCGCGGATGAGCAGATGCGGGGATGACCGATCAACGTGGATTTTCAAAAAAGATGTAGTTCGTCGCGTAATCGCTGATTTCAAAATAGACCTTCTTCTCACCCGCATCGGCTTGGAAATTTAAATTTTCATCCAAAATGCCGTAACCATAGCGATACGGACGCGCCTTGCTATCGTCCGTGCCCAAGGCGGTACTGAGCTTGTCAATCTTCAAAAAACGGCGCACCACTTTATCGCCTGCATAGACTTCGAGCACACCATTCGTACCCGTCCAGTTTTGCACTTCGCGCCCCAATTTATTTTGCTGCTCTTGCGTGCAAGCCACAGCCAGTAGGGCTGCGCCCAACAAAGCTAGGGTTGATTGGAATTTCATTTTGACTCCTTTAAAAAAAAGCCTAGGGCATGCTCAAGCTGAACGAATGTTGATGGTCCGCTGCCGTAGCGCTTCGTATAAACAAACGCCCGATGCAACCGACACATTCAAACTCTCGACCGCCCCGCGCATTGGAATATGAACCAGCTCGTCGCACGACTTGCGTGTGAGCTGGCGCATCCCCGCGCCCTCTGCGCCCAGCACCAGCGCCGTGGGCACGCGAAAATCCATTTGATAAACGCTTTTGGGCGCGTCGTCACTGGTGCCAATACACCAAATGTTGCGCTCTTTTAGCTCGCCCAATGTTCGCGCCAGATTCGTCACCATCAAATACGGAACGGTTTCAGCAGCGCCGCTGGCGACCTTGGCAACTGTCGCGTTAATGCCCACCGCGTGATCTTTAGGCGCGATCACCGCGTGAACGCCCGCGCCATCGGCCACGCGCAAGCACGCGCCCAAGTTGTGCGGATCGGTCACGCTATCGAGCACCAACAGTAGTGGCGGCTCGGTCAAAGAATCGAGCAAGTCATCTAACGAATGAATCGGTTTGACTTCCGTCACGCGAGCCACCACGCCTTGATGGCCAAGGCTTCCGCCAATACTGACGAGCCTTGCGCTATCCGCTTCAATCAGGCGAACGCCCAGCTCTTTGGCTTTATGGATGAACTCGCGCATACGTGCATCGCGGCGCGAGCTATCGAAGTAAATTTCTAAAACAGATGTGGGCGCGGTTTTGAGCCTAACGCCAAGGGCGTGAAAACCATACAGAATTTTGGTGGGGGCGGACATATCGCTTGATTATCGCAACTTCTTTATTTCAATGCCCCCGCATCCATCACCCATTGCCTGCTGCACGACGCGGCAATTTTGGCATCATGCGTCACTAAAAGCAGCGCCGTGCCGCGCTCGCGGTTGAGCTCAAACATCAAGTCCATCACCTGCTGACCTGTGGTGTGATCTAGGCTGCCCGTGGGTTCATCCGCTAAAAGAATCGCAGGCCGCACGACGAAAGCTCTTGCCAACGCCACGCGCTGCTGCTCGCCGCCGCTGAGCACTTTGGGATAGTGACCGAGCCGCTCGCCCAGCCCAACGCGGCCAAGCATGGCAATGGCGGCTGTTTTTGCATCCGCGTCACCGCGCAACTCTAGCGGCAGCATCACGTTCTCAAGCGCCGTCATATGCGGCAACAACTGGAAGCTTTGAAAGACGAATCCCATTTGCTTAGCGCGTAGCGCGGCACGTCCGTCTTCATCCAAAGCAAAAAAATCAATCCCAGCTATTTCAACGCGTCCGCTGGTTGGCGTATCCAAACCCGCGACAATGGAGAGCAAGGTGCTTTTGCCCGACCCAGAAGCTCCCACAATGGCCGCCCGCTCGCCCGCTGCTAGTGCGAACGAAACATCACGCAAAATTGTGAGCGTGCCGCTTGAGTCGGTCACAGATTTAACGATATGAGAAACTTGAATAATGCTGCTAGACATGACTATTTTTAAACTCGGTTGGCTACGCTTGGTAAGTAGCTTGATTCTAGGTGTAGCCAGCGCCGCTGCGCTTGCCGCATCACCTGTTAAGGTGCTTGTTGTAGGTGATTCACTGAGCGCCGAGTATGGATTACCACGCAGTACAGGCTGGGTTCACTTGCTCGCACAAAAATTAGCGGCCGAAAAAATCAATGCGCAAATCAGCAACGCTAGCATCAGCGGCGAGACCACATCGGGCGGGCTCTCGCGCTTGCCAGCCCTGCTGCGCGCGCAAGCGCCCAAGGTTGTCATCATCGAACTAGGCGCAAACGATGCGCTACGCGGGCTTGCAATGCCGCAAACCGAAAAGAACTTGAGCGAGATGGTACGGCTTTCCCAAAAAGCAGGTGCCAAGGTGCTGTTACTCGGGATGCAAATGCCGCCCAATTTTGGACGGGCTTATGCCAAGGAGTTTGCCGCAGTCTTCCAGCATATCGCCCAGTCGAATCGAACAGCACTGGTTCCCTTCTTCTTAAAAGGCGTCGCTGATGCACCCAACGCCCGCGAACTGTTTCAAGCCGATGGCATTCACCCCGTGGCAGCGGCGCATCCCACGATGTTGGCAAACGTGTGGCCTGAATTGATGAAGTTATTGAAATGAGTTTGAGCGCATGAGTTTGACAACCATTACAGCCTTGGAAGCCTTATCCAGCATGGCTTCGTACAGTGCCGTGATTGATGCGCGGAGCCCTTCTGAGTATGCCTTAGATCGGCTACCCGACGCACGCAATTGGCCATCATTGAACGACGAAGAACGCGCCAGAGTCGGCACCATCTACAAGCAAGAGAGCGCCTTTGAAGCGCGAAAAATTGGCGGCGCGTTAGTGGCACGCAATGTCTCAAATCACATCCTTGCGCATTGCCAAGACAAGGACAAAAATTGGAAGCCGCTCATCTATTGCTGGCGCGGCGGCAAACGTAGCGGCTCTCTCGCGCTGATTCTTGGGCAAATTGGCTTTGACGTGCATTTGATTGAAGGCGGCTACAAAGCCTTTCGCGCTGAGATGCTAAAGGATTTAGATCGGCTTGCCACGCAGTTTGATTACCGCGTGGTTTGTGCGCCCACAGGCTCTGGCAAAACAAGGCTGCTGCATGCATTACAAGCGCAAGGCGCGCAGGTACTCGATTTAGAGGACTTGGCAAACCACAGAAGCTCGGTGCTTGGGCTTGTGCCTGGCCAGGTGCAGCCTAGTCAAAAACAATACGATATGCGGATTTGGCAAGCGCTCAAAACATTCGACCCCGCTCGCCCCGTGTTTGTTGAAAGTGAAAGTAAAAAAGTTGGCAACGTCAGCATTCCAGAATGCTTAATCTCAGCCATCCGTGCGGGGCGGTGCTTGCGGCTTGATTTGCCACTGCAAGCCAGAGTCGCTCTGCTCTTGGAGGACTACGATTACTTTGTTAAAGACGCTGAGTTTTTTTGCAAACGCTTAGATGTGCTCGTGCCGCTGCGTGGTCGCTCGGTCGTAGAAGCTTGGCAGCAACAAGCATACGCTGGGCAAATGAATGCGGTCGTCGAAGACCTACTCACCTACCACTACGACCCCAGTTATTTAAGCTCGATGCAGCGCAACTTTACGCACTACGAGTCAGCAAAAGTCTATGCACTCAACGCGCATTCGCACCCAGTGTTTGCAGCGCTTGCGCAAGATCTGCTTGCAAATCTGTAACGCTTTCCAGCCCAATACACAACCGAACCAATGCGCCGCGTGCCACGCCAGTTGGCCACTCGGGGCGCATCGCCTCTAGCTGATAGGGCACAACCAAACTCATGGGGCCCGCCCAGCTGTAGCCCAGCTTGAAGAGTTGGAGTGACTCACAAAAGCGATCGACCTGCGCCTGCGTGAACTCAGGTTTAAAGATCACGCTAAAAATACCAGCAGCTTGATTGGCGCAAATGCTTGCCCATGCCGCGTGCCCCAAACCGCCCTCAAGCGCAGGATGTAATACTTGCGCGATCTCGCAGCGTGTTTGCAAATAGCTCGCCAAGGACCGAGCCACTTGGTCTTGCGCAGCATAACGCAGCGGTAGCGTGTGAAGCCCCACCAACACGGCCTCCACATCATTCGCCGCCACGCCCCAACCAAAGTGCATATGACAGCGCCGAATGGTGTGGAAAATTGCCGCATCCTTTGTGATGACCGAGCCCATCAATAAATTGGCACTACCGCTTGGATACTTTGTTAATGCATGAATCGTGATGTCCACGCCGCACGGTTTGCCCTCGGTTGGCAACGCAAAAGCGTGAAAGGCAAGACCCGCGCCCCATGTATTGTCCAGTGCCGTCATGACGCCTCGCTCTTGGCAGATGCGAACCAGCGCGACCAGATCAGGGAATTCCATCGTGACCGAGCCTGGGGCTTCTAGCCAAACCAACTTAGATCGAGCGGATAGCTTTGCCGCCAAATCAGCAGGATTCATCGCGTCATACAACTGATGCGTGATGCCATAGCGCGTCAATTCATTTTTTGCCATCGCCAAATTGGGACCATAGCAATTGCTAGGAATCAGCACCTCGTCACCGTGCGTCAAGAGCGCCAAATTGACACAAGCAATCGATGCCAGCCCACTGGGCGTGAGCAAACAATGCTGACCGCCCTCTAAGCTTGCCAGCTTAGCCTCTAGCGTGAACGTGGTCGGCGTACCATGCAAGCCATAGGTGTAGCCGTCTTTGTTTTGCCAATCGCGCTGCCGCATGGCAGACACGCTTTCAAAAATAACTGTGGAAGCCTTATAAATAGGCGCTTGCGGGGCATTGAAGCCTGCGGGCGGCGTGTACTTGTGGTGAATGATCTGCGTCGAGTTCATGTTAAACGCCCAGCCTCAAACCTTCCACTTTTCAATCAATTGCTCAGGCCGCGTGGTGTCGTAGCTTTCAAACGGCTGGTGAATCCAAGGATTAGTTGGCAGATGTTCCACGGAGTATTCACACTGAAAACTGGATACGCCTTTAGTCCAGATCACCGCCGTGCGCAACTCGGTAATCGGTGCGTAATTATTTTTGAGCAAGTTCACCACGGCTTTGAGCGTATGACCTGTGTCGGCAAGATCGTCAACCAACAGCACCTTTCCTGCGATTTCGCCTTTGGGTGTGGTGATGTAGCGGGCAATATCCAAGTTGCCTTGCAGCGTGCCCGCTTCGGCGCGGTACGAGCTGGTGGACATGATGGCAAGCGGCTTATCAAAAATGCGAGAGAGCAAATCACCAGGGCGCATACCGCCACGAGCGAGGCACAAGATGGTGTCGAATTTCCAACCTGATTGATGGATTTTGATCGCGAGTTTTTCGATCAAATTTTGATATTCGTCGTGTGACACGTAGAGATGTTTGCCGTCTTCAGTGAGCATGGGGTGCTTTCGAGTGATAAATGAATAGGTGAGGATGAAGTTATGAAGACATTTGATACGGATCGGTGATCAAAATCGTGTGAGCGCGATCAGGGCTGGTCGAGATGACATGAATCGGAACACCTGTAACGGCAGCGATGCGCTCTAGGTACAGCTTGGCGTTCGCAGGTAGTTTGGCGTATTCGGTCACGCCAACGCTGGATTCGCTCCAGCCAGGTAAGGTTTCATAAATCGGCACGCAGCGCTCGATATCGTCTGCGCCCATGGGCAGCAAATCAATTGTCTCGCCATCCAATGTGTAGGCCACGCACAGCTTGAGTTCTTTGAGTCCATCTAGCACATCTAGCTTAGTCATGCACAGTCCCGTAATGCCATTGACCTGCGCCGAGCGCTTGAGCAGCGCCGCATCGAACCAACCGCAGCGGCGATAGCGTCCCGTCACCACGCCGCGCTCTGCGCCGACCGTGCTCATGTGATAGCCAGGTGTCCCCTCTTTCTCCCACTCCAGCTCCGTTGGGAAAGGGCCGCCGCCCACGCGGGTGCAATAAGCCTTGGTGATGCCCAGCATATAGTGCAAAAGATTCGGCCCCACACCAGAGCCAGCGGCTGCATTGCCTGCCACGCAATTGCTGGATGTGACGAACGGATAGGTGCCATGATCAACGTCCAAAAGCGTGCCCTGCGCACCTTCAAACAAAAGATTCTCTCCCGCCAAATGCGCAGCGTTCAATTCACGCGAAACGTCTGCCATCAGCGGCTTGATCTGCTCGGCCTGCGCCATCGCGGCATCGTAGATTGGCTGAAACTCTAGCGCAGGCGCATTCAAGTAAGTGGTGAGCACGTGGTTGTGCAAATCGAGCAATTCACGCAGCTTGGCAGCAAAGCGCTCGGGGTGCTTCAAGTCTTGCACGCGCAGGGCGCGGCGGGCGATTTTGTCTTCGTAAGCAGGGCCAATGCCCTTACCTGTTGTGCCAATTTTTTCTACGCCGCCATTACCGCGTTTTGCCTCGCGCGCCACATCCAGCGCGGCATGGAACGGCAAAATCAGTGGACAAGCTTCGCTCACGCGTAGCCGTGATCGCACTTCCACACCCGCCGCTTCTAAACCCGCAATTTCTTTCAGCAAATGCGTTGCATCCAGCACCACGCCATTGCCGATGTAGCACTTGATGCCAGGGCGCATGATGCCACTGGGAATCAAATTAAGCGCGGTCTTCACGCCGTTAATCACCAGCGTATGCCCCGCGTTATGACCACCTTGAAAGCGCACCACGCCTTGCGCGGACTCAGTCAGCCAATCAACCAACTTACCCTTGCCTTCGTCGCCCCACTGCGTACCGACGACGACCACATTCCGTCCTACTGAATGACCTACTTGTTTTGCACTCACGCTCATGTCAAACCCTCTAAAAATGAAAGACTTTTTACAACCCATTGGCCGCCTACTTGCACCAACTCTCGGTCACAGGCGAACTCATCAGCTTCGCTCTCGTGTCCTGGCAAAACGCAAATCACAGTTTCACCACTGGCTCGCAAGCTAGACACAGCAAGGCGTAGCGAGGCATCACTCCGCCAAGGCGCGCGGATAGAGGCTTTGCGGGTATGCGGCTTGGCAGATTCGACCAACGACTTGATATCCAAACTAAACCCGACAGCTGGGCGCTTGCGACCAAACACCGAGCCCACTTCATCGTAGCGCCCACCGCGTGCGAGCGCATCTTGACTGCTTGGGCTATAGACCGCAAACCGCACGCCCGTGTAATAACCATAGCCACCCAAATCAGATAAGTCAAAGCGCATGGACTCAGCCAGCACTCCATCAGCAATCAGGTGTTTGACTAGCCACGACAGATCATTTAGCGCCGCATGAATTGCATTTGTTTGGGGTAAGGTTGCGCGTGCTTTATCCAGCACATCCACGCCGCCATAGAGCGATTGCACACAAACAAGTGCCGTGCGCAAGTCGCTAGCAATCGATGGATTGGCAAGCAATGCGGACGCATCTTTGGTGGCCAAAGCCTCATAAATAAAGGCTTGCGCAGCAGCATCCACTTGGTGCTCTTTGAGCAGCGCCTGCACAATACCAACGCTTGACAAATCAATCACGCAATCAGTCACGCCGCCAACGCCAAGGCTTGCCAAGGCAAGCTGCATGATTTCTAAATCAGCCTCTAAGCCAGCGTGACCGTAAATCTCTGCACCAAACTGCAGCGGCTCGCGGCTCGCGTGCGGCGATGCGGGACGCGTGTGCAGCACAGAGCCGCAGTAGCACAGCCGCGTCAACCCTTGGCGATTGAGCAAATGCGCATCGATACGCGCCACTTGCGGCGTGATGTCCGCGCGAACGCCCAGGCTACGCCCTGACTGTTGATCGACCAATTTAAAAGTTTGCAAATCTAGGGCGCTGCCGCTTTGTGCGCCCGCGCCAATCAAGAGCGAATCGAGATGCTCGACCAGCGGCGGCATCACCAGCTCAAAGCCGTAGCTATTCGCTGTATCGAGCAACGCACGTCGGACTTCTTCGATTTGCCGCGCCTGTGTGGGTAAGCTATCCGCGATGTGATCGGGAAGCAACCATCGATTCGTCATTTTTTGCCGCCGCTGCCACCGCCCGTATTAGCGCTACGCATCGCCTTAAAAAAGTCGCTCGATGGATCCATCACCATCACGTCGCTCTTTTTGGCAAAGGTTGTTTTATAAGCTTCAAGGCTTCGGTAAAAAGAAGCAAACTGAGGATCACGCCCAAAGGCTTCGGCAAAAATAGCCGCAGATTTTGCATCGCCCTGCCCTTTGACGATTTGCGCGTCTTTGTAGGCTGTTGCCAAAACGATTTCGCGTTTTTTATCGGCATCCGCGCGAATGCGCTCGCCTTCAGCTGCGCCCGTAGAGCGAAGGCGGTTAGCCTCTTGTTTGCGTTCCGAGACCATGCGGCTGTATACCGAGTCGGCAACGGACGCAGGAAAATCCACGCGCTTAATGCGGACATCCACAATTTCGATGCCAAAAGTTTGCGCATCATCTGCAAGCCGAGTTTTTACGCCCTGCACAATTTTTTCGCGGTCGGTAGAGAGCACATCTTTGACGGTGCGCTTGGTTACTTCTTCGTTCAAAGCGGCTTGCACCAAGGGCCCCAGCCGTGCTTCTGCCGTACCCACGTTCGCGCCGTTGTTGTTGCGGATAAATTGCTTCGCATCTTTCACGCGCCATTTCATCAGCCAATCGACCACCAAGTTTTTCTTCTCTGCCGTTTGAATGGCGCGGGTTTCGGGGCTGTCCAGCGTCAAAATGCGCTTATCAATAAACGTAACCGATTGAAGCGGCGGCGGCAATTTGAAATTGAGACCTGGCTCGGAGATGACCTCCTTGATTTCAGCCAAGGTATAGACCACCGCAAACTGGCGTTGATCGACGACAAAAATGCAAGTCGTGCCAAAACCCAAGGCCAACAGCAAGACGGAAATAGTGAAACCAATTTTGTTCATGTTGTACCTTTGCGCTTAACGTGCTTCGCGGTCGCGCGAGCGAGCGTTTGGAATGGCCGCGGGTCCCGAAGCAGGTGCTGCGCTGCTCGCCGCTCCAGCGGCACTAGGGGCTGCCGCAGACGCTGCGTTTGAAGCACCCGCGTCATTGCCAGAGGTTGCTTGGAGCAATTTATCAAGCGGTAAATAAAGCAATTGCGAACCTTGTTTCGAGTCCACCATCACTTTCGTCACGTTGCTATAAATTTGCTGCATGGTATCGGTATAGAGCCTATCACGCATCACCTGCGGCGCCCGTTGGTACTCAGGCAAGATAGCCTTAAATCGCGAGGCATCGCCCTCAGCTTGCGAGACAACTCGCGCCTTATAGCCTTCGGCCTCTTCGCGCAAGCGCGCCGCAGCGCCCTCAGCCCGAGGAATCACATCGTTGGCGTAGGCTTGACCTTCATTCTTCGCGCGATCGCCGTCTTGTCCTGCTTTCAGCGCATCATCAAAAGCGGCTTGCACTTGCTCAGGTGGCTGCACATTTTGGATGTTGACACTAGAGATCAAAACACCCGTCTTATAAGCATCCAACTGCGCCTGCACCGACTTGGCAATATCACCCGCAATCGCCTCGCGTTTTTCATTGAGTACCGTATTGGTGGTCGCCTTGCCAACGACTTCACGCACCGCAGATTCAGCCGCCATGATGACCGCATCGTCGGGATCACGGTTATTAAACAAATAGTCCGCAGAGCTCTTTAAGCGGTATTGCACAACAAAGCGCACATCGACAATGTTTTCGTCTTGCGTCAGCATGGAGGAGTCACGCAAACTGGGGATCGCACCGCCAGCGCCGCCAGATGGCGCGGTCTGCACGACCTTGTTACGCCCGACTTCCACAGAGCGCAATTGGCTGACCTGCACCACTTCATGCGCCTCAAACGGGTAAGGCAAACGCCAATTCACACCTGCGCCCGTAATGCCACCACTATCCGCGCCTTTGAATTTCCCAAAGTGCGTGACCACAGCTTGTTGACCTTCTTGCACGATATAAAACCCAGTCAAAAGCCAAATCGCAACAATGATTGAAAAAATAACACCTAATCCAATCCCTGCCGTCTTGGCGTTGGGCATGGGCGGTAAGCCCGCACCATTGTTGCCATTTCCATTGCTGTGATTAGGCGGTGGGGTATTGCCAAATTGATGTTGATTCACATCATTCTTTTTTTTACGCCCCCCAAAAAATCGGGTAATTTTTTCGTTCACATCGCGCCAAATCTCATCCAAGTCTGGCGGTTGATTGAACATACGCTGGAGCACTGAGGGTAAAAAAGTTAATTTCATAGTTGCGATTTTACCCAGTCAAGCAGCATCGCGCGTAACTCGGGGATACCTACGCCCAAAGTTGCACTCACGTATAAGCGCGGCAGCGCCAAACCATCTAATTCAAACTGCCCAGACAGCGCTGTAGGTCTTGTATCTAAAGGCATGGCATCCCATTTGTTAAAAATCAACATTTGCGCAATATCGACCGCCCCAATTTCAGTCAGCACTTTTTGCACTTGCGCGATTTGCTCGATGTGATGCGGCGAGGCAGCATCAATCACATGCAATAACAAATCGGCCTCGCAAGCCTCTTGCAGCGTGGCCTCAAACGCATCGACCAGTCCATGCGGTAAGTCGCGAATAAACCCCACCGTATCCGACAAAGCCACCTGCAAGGCACGTCCCGCTTGGTCTGCGCCAAGGTAGAGTTGCCGCGTGGTGGTGTCCAGCGTTGCAAAGAGTTGATCTGCTGCGTAGGTTTTTGCTTTCACCAGCGCATTGAACAAGCTTGACTTACCCGCATTGGTATAGCCAACCAAGGAGATCGCCAGCGTGCCCGTCCGCTCGCGCTGACGGCGCTGCGTATTGCGCTGCTTTTTAACCGTGACGAGCCGAGCCTTGGTGCGTGTGATGGACTCGGTAATCATGCGGCGGTCGAGTTCAATTTGCGTCTCACCAGGACCGCCGCGATTACCGATGCCGCCCTTTTGCCGCTCCAAATGCGACCAGCGCCGCACCAGACGCGTGGACAAATATTGCAAGCGGGCTAACTCCACTTGCAGCTTGCCCTCAAAGCTTCGAGCACGCTGCCCAAAAATCTCCAAGATCAGCAGCGTGCGGTCATTCACAGCACACTCAAGATGGCGCTCTAAATTGCGCTGCTGGGCAGGGCTTAGTGCTTGATCAAACAAGACCTCCTGCGCACCAGACTCCAGCATGAGCGCCTTGATTTCATCGGCTTTGCCTGAACCCACAAAGAGCGCCGCATCGGGCGCTTTGCGCTTGCAGGTGATGCGGGCAACGGGTTCTAGTCCAGCGGTTTTCGCTAGCAACCCAAGCTCGGCCAAATCGAGGTCAAAGTTGGGTTCTCCCAAATCAACACCCACCAAAATGACGGGGGTTATCTCTGTGGGCTTTTGCGCCATTAAGAGCTAGGGAGGGCTTGCGGATCAGGGCTTACGCCTTCAATTTGAAAGTTCACAGCGCGACCAGGAACAATCGTTGAAACAGCGTGCTTGTAGACCATTTGCGTCACCGTATTGCGCAGCAAAATCACGTACTGATCGAACGATTCAATTTGCCCTTGTAATTTAATGCCATTCACCAAATAAACGGAACAAGGTATGTGCTCTTTGCGTAATTGGTTGAGAAATGGGTCTTGTAAAAGCTGACCTTTGCCGATGGGGTTTTGCGTATGACTCACGATATTGCTTCCGTGTTAATAAAAAGTGTTTGAACCAAGGTTGATTTTAGTCCTCTAAAATTGTGTCATCTAAAATAAAAATATGAACGAGCCTACCCCCCAAACGCAAGTGGATCCATTTCGCGAGAAAATTGAGCGCCTATTACTGCGCCACGAAGAGTCTAGGCGCACAGTCGCTTTGCTGCAAGAGCAAGTCAGCGAACTCAAAACAGAACGCGATACGCTGCAATCTCGCTTGCAAATTGCCAATCAAAGAATTGAGTCTGTGCTACAGCGCTTGCCTCACATTGAGACCCACCATGCCTCCCCACATGAAGAAATAAATCATGAAACAAATTGAAGTTCAAATCATGGGGCAAAGCTATTTACTCGCTTGCTCGAACGAAGGCGAAACCACCTTGCGCCAAGCAGTAGAAAAAGTGGATGTCGCCATGTGCCAAATTAGAGACGCAGGAAAAATCAAAGCACGTGATCGCATTGCCGTGCTTGCTGCTCTTAATATTGCGGCGCAAAACTTATCCCCTTCGTCCACACCCGCTGCCGCCGATTCACAGCCTACGCCCGCGGATCAAGCTCACACGCCAGCACCCGATTACACGTCACTCATGGCACGACTCGACAACGTGCTCGCCGACGACGGTCAACTACTCTAAAATGAAACGGTCTGCGGGCACTCGCTAGAGTCCTATATTTCCTTGAACCAATGCTCTTTGAGCACCAGACAAGGGATACAACAAGGCAGCGTGTAGCACCCTCGCGTTAGGGTCTCCCAACCCTTGTTTGACTTTGTCGACCTGAACCTTCGGTTCAGGAATGCGGCTCTAGGTGTGTTTGCAGGCATCTTCTTTTTTATGGACACATCATCATGCTAGAGCCTATGCTGATCGCCGAATTGGCGTTACTTGGAACCTTCACAGGGTTTTTAGCAGGCGCACTGGGCATTGGCGGCGGCATGATTACGGTGCCCTTTGTGACCTACATCTTGGTTCATCGCGGTGTGAATGCGGATTTGTCCGTCAAGATGGCGATTGCAACCTCAATGGCAGCCATCGTTTTTATCTCCCTATCGAATGTCCGTGCGCAGCACAAACGCGGGGCGATTCGCTGGGATATCTTCCGCAACATATCGCCTGGCATTATTGTGGGGACACTCATCACGAGCATTGGCATTTTTAATTTCGTTAAAGGTCAAGCGCTCGCTATTTTCTTTGGTTTATTTATCACTTATTCCGCGACCAAAATGTTGCTCGCAAAAAAACCTGCCGCCTCTCAAACAATGCCAAGCCCCACTCGGCAAGGCTTAGCGGGTGTTTTAATTGGCATGCTATCTGGCCTGGTCGGTGCTGGCGGTGCATTTATAAGCGTGCCTTACATGACCGCACGCAATGTCCCCATTCACAATGCGATTGCTACCAGCGCAGCCTTCGGAATGCCGCTAGCCATTTTTAGCGCTATCGGTTTTATTTACAGCGGATGGAACGCACCAGATCTGCCCCCAGGTGCTCTAGGCTTTGTCTTCTTGCCCGCGCTAGCTGTGCTCGCCATCGCTAGCTCTTTAATGGCTCCCCTTGGCGTTAAAGCATCGCATCGTCTCCCGATGCTTGCACTCAAACGACTCTTTGCCTGCCTACTTTACGCATTAGCCGCGTATATGTTATGGAAAGGTCTGTCCAGCTAAAGGGTTGCAGCTAATTTTTCTGCCAACGCCCTAGCCTGCTGGGCTTTTGCGGCCTCCACCATCACACGCACCACGGGCTCGGTGCCACTCGCCCGAATGAGCACACGCCCTGTCGTACCGAGTTCGGCCTCCACCTCTAAGATGCCTTTTTGCAGCGCTTGATTTGTCTTCCAATCTGTGCCTACTGGCACTTTCACGTTCAGCATCACTTGCGGAAACAGCGTGACATCCGCCAACGCTTGCGCCATCGTTTTTTGCAATCGGTTGACCGCTTGCAAGACTTGAAGTGCGCTAATCAAACCGTCGCCCGTACTGTGCTTATCCAAAGCCAAAATATGCCCCGAGCTCTCGCCGCCTATCACCCAGCCCTTGCTGGATAAGGCTTCCAGCACATATTTATCGCCAACATTGGCACGCACGAACTCAATGCCCAGATGCTTGAGTCCAAGTTCAATCGCCATATTCGTCATCAGCGTACCCGCTACACCCTCTATTTTTTCACCGCATTTGAGGCGATCCAGCGCCAGTAAATACACCAGTTCATCGCCATTAAACAAGCGCCCTGTGTGATCGACCATTTGCAGCCGATCAGCATCACCATCGAGAGCGATGCCGTAATGCGCCCCATGCGCTTTCACCGCAGCAATCAGTGCTTCTGGATGCGTTGCACCCACGCCCTCGTTGATGTTGACACCATCGGGGGCGCAGCCAATCGCAATCACTTCTGCGCCCAGTTCATGGAACACCTTGGGCGCGACCTGATAAGCCGCGCCATGCGCCGCATCGACCACAATCTTCATGCCTCTTAAATTGAGATGGCTATCAAACGTTGATTTGCAAAACTCTAAATAACGTCCCGCAGCATCGTCTAGTCGCTTGGCGCGGCCCATCTCGTCAGAGCTTGCCCATTGGGGCTTATCGGCCATAGCCGCTTCGACAGCCAACTCCCATGCGTCGTCTAGCTTGGTGCCTTGACTGCTAAAAAACTTGATCCCGTTATCAGGATAGGCGTTATGGCTGGCACTAATGACAACACCCAAACTCGCCCGCAAGGCACGGGTCAAATACGCCACACCTGGGGTGGGCAAAGGCCCTAGCAAAATCACATCCACGCCCGCCGAATTAAAACCTGACTCAAGCGCACTCTCCAGCATATAACCTGAGATTCGCGTGTCTTTACCGATCACAACAACGGGCTTTACGGTGCTGCCTGCTTGCGCTTTCTTGAGCACCTGCCCGACCGCATGCCCCAACCGCAACACAAAATCAGGGGTAATGGGATGCACGCCAACCGTTCCACGAATGCCGTCTGTTCCAAAAAATTGACGTTTGCTCATTGCAAATTTCCTTTCAATCTCATTCGATGATGTCATTCCCGCGAAGGCGGGAATTCATGCTGCACGCCGTAGGCAACCGTAGATCCCCGTGTTCGCTAGGATGACCAACCGTTCAATCAAATTGTTTTCGTGCTGCCGCCCAAACTTGCAGCGCTTGACGGGTCGCGAGCACATCATGCACCCGCACCAACCTTGCGCCGCGCTCAACGGCCAGCGTCGCGGCGGCAATGCTCGCCACCATACGCTTTGCCGCAGGCACGTCTTTATCCATGCCAATGATCTTGCCCAAACTCGATTTACGTGACCAAGCACAAAGCAGCGGATACCCACTGGGCAAAAAGCTGGCTTGCTTTGCCAGCAATTCAAAATTTTGCTCGGGTGTTTTGCCAAAGCCAATTCCCACATCCCACACGATGCGGTTTTTAGCGACTTTATTTTTATTTAATACTTGACTGCGCTGGGCTAAAAAATCTTTCACCGCAACCACCACATTGCCTGTCATCGGATTGGCTTGCATGGTTGCAGGTTCGCCATTCATGTGCATCAAGCAAACGCCGCATGAGGGATGCTTGGCAACCAGCTCCACCGCACCAGCAAAGCGCAAAGCCCACACATCGTTGATGATGTCCGCGCCCATATCCAGCGCGGCCTGCATCACCGTGGGTTTATAAGTGTCGATGGAGATAGGCACATTCCAGCGGACGGCTTCGCGCAAAACGGGGGCTAGTCTTGCTAATTCTTCGCCAGCAGTAACGGGCGTACTGCCAGGCCTTGTGGACTCGGCGCCAAGATCGAGAATATCCGCGCCATCCCTCAGTAATTGCTCAGCGAAACGAATCTGCTCAGCATCACTCGTGCGCTGTCCGCCATCAGAAAACGAATCGGGTGTGAGATTAACAATGCCCATCATTTTGGGCAAGGTCAAATCAATGGCGAAGCGGCTGGTTTGCCAAATCACAAGAGCACTTGAGAAGCTTACGCCGCAGTCACAGGGCGCGTGGGCGCATCGGTAGGTTTTGCAGGCTGCAAACCAACCACGGCAGGCACAGGCTCTAAAGGTTTACGCGGTGTCCAATCCGCAGGCGCTTTAGGTACGCGGTCGGCCATGATGTCATCAATTTGCTCTGCATCAATCGTTTCCCACTCCATGAGTGCAGCGGCCATTGCGTGCATTTTGCTTTTATTCGCTTCAATCAAATCACGCGCAATTTTGTACTGCGTGTCGATGATGCGGCGAACTTCGAGATCGACCTTTTGCAGCGTCTCTTGACTAATACCCGTCGCGCCTGCAAATTGACGACCGAGGAAAGACTCACCTTCTTTATCGGCGTAAACCATCGGCCCCATTACGTCGCTCATGCCGTATTTCATCACCATGTCACGCGCCAATTGCGTGGCACGCTCGAAGTCATTCGACGCACCCGTGGTCATTTGATTCATGAACACTTCTTCGGCAATACGTCCACCAAATAGCATGCTAATTTGATTGAGCATGAACTCACGGTCATGGCTGTAACGGTCTTCTGCGGGCAAGCTAAACGTCACGCCCAGCGCACGTCCACGCGGAATGATAGTCACCTTATGCACGGGATCGCACTTGGGCAACAGCTTGCCAATCAGCGCGTGCCCTGACTCATGGTAGGCCGTGTTTTTGCGCTCAGCTTCGGGCATCACCATGCTCTTACGCTCAGGGCCCATGAAGATTTTGTCTTTAGCACGCTCAAAATCCGCCATGCCCACCACTGCCGCGCCGCGCCGCGCCGCCATCAGCGCCGCTTCGTTGCAAAGGTTCGCCAAATCAGCGCCGCTCATGCCAGGCGTACCACGCGCAATCACGTTGGCGTTAATGTCCGAGCCAATCGGAATTTTGCGCATATGCACCCCCAAAATTTGCTCGCGCCCACGAATGTCTGGCAAGGTGACATACACCTGCCGATCAAAACGCCCTGGTCGCAAGAGTGCCGCATCCAGCACATCAGGGCGATTGGTTGCGGCGATCACGATCACGCCTTTGTTGGTTTCAAAACCATCCATTTCAACCAGCAGCGCATTGAGCGTTTGCTCGCGCTCATCATGCCCGCCGCCGCCCATGCCGCCGCGCTGGCGACCAACGGCATCAATTTCATCAATAAAAATAATGCACGGTGCGTTGCGCTTGGCGTTGTCAAACATATCGCGCACCCGCGACGCGCCAACGCCAACAAACATCTCCACAAAATCTGAGCCGCTAATGCTAAAAAACGGCACATTGGCTTCGCCAGCGATACTTTTTGCAAGCAGCGTCTTACCCGTTCCTGGCGGCCCCACCATCAAGAGACCACGCGGGATGCGGCCTCCAAGCTTTTCAAAGCGCGAAGGATCGGTCAAAAAGTCCACCACTTCTTTTACTTCTTCCTTCGCCTCATCGCAACCTGCAACATCGGCAAACGTGACGCGCTGCGTTGCCACGTCTAACACTTTCGCTTTTGATTTGCCAAATCCAAAGATGCCACCGCCACCACTGCCTTGCATTTTTTTAGCAAAATAAATCCAAATGCCAAGGAACAAAAGTGTTGGGCCAAAGTTCATGAACAGCGATAACAAAAATGGCGTGTCTTCGCGCGCACGCACATCAAACTTCACGCCATTGGCAATGAGATCGCCCACCAAACCGCGATCCAGCGGCGTGCCCGTGGTTCTAATTTTGCTGCCATCTTGCAGCACGGCATCAATATCACTGCCACCCTGCCCCGATGGCATGATCACTTGCTTGACGTTCTTTGCTTTGACCTGATCTAAAAATTCGGAGTACGCAACGTAATTGCCAGAGGAGCCGCCCTTCACGTCGAGGCGATTAAACACCGCCGACAAAACCAAAGCGACCACCACCCAAATACCAAATTTTGTAAACCAATTACCTGGATCAGAATTTCCATTATTGGGGCGCTGCGGCGGCAATCCGCTGGGATCTTTCGGCGCTTGAGAAGGGGCTTGAGACAAAATAAATCTCCAATCAATCATTCAAATTAACTAAACCGTAATCATACTCAGTCTTAGATGTGTGCTCCGTGCCGATTTACAAGCTAAGCCTGTTCATGCTGTCAGGGTAATCACTGAATACCTTACCATCAAAAGTTGACCTTGGTCAACCAGCCACACAACTTAATCAAGAGAATATGCATTTCGCGGCAATTATCATCTCCCCAAATAGGAACCTCAAAATGAACATTCACTCCCTCTTCAATCATGTCAAGCGCACGGTGACTGTCACTAGCCTCGGTATGCTGAGTGTGACCGCCTTAATGACGAATGCCCACGCCCAATGGCAGCCCACTAAACCTGTCGAATTTATTGTGCCAGCAGGCACAGGCGGGGGGGCGGATCAAATGGCTCGCTTCCTGCAAGGTGTCATTGCCAAACATAAGCTCATGAACCAACCGCTGGTGGTTGTCAATAAAGGCGGCGGTGCAGGTGCCGAGGGCTTTTTGGATGTCAAAGGACATAAAAGCGATGGGCACAAAATTATCATCACACTCTCCAACTTGTTTACAACGCCACTTGCCACTGGCGTTCCATTTAATTGGAAAGACTTAACGCCTGTAGCGATGCTGGCGTTGGATGAGTTTGTGCTATGGACAAATGCGGAATCCCCATACAAAACAACCGCCGATTACATGAAGGCTGTAAAAGCCGATGCAGATGGCAAATTCAAAATGGGAGGGACAGGCTCCAAGCAGGAAGATCAAATTATTACCGTTGCCATTGAAAAAGCGCTGGGCAAAAAAATGACCTACATCCCCTTCAAAGGTGGTGGCGATGTTGCCGTGCAATTGGTAGGAAAACATATCGATACAACCGTCAATAATCCGATTGAAGCTGTGGCGCATTGGAAAGGCGATTCTTTACGCGCCTTATGCGTTTTTGACGCGGCACCTATGCCTTATCCAAAAAAGATTACGACTAAGCAGTCGTGGAAAGATATTCCAACTTGCAAATCCCAAGGTTTAGATGTTGAGTATTTAATGTTGCGCGGCATTTTTATGGGGCCAGGTACAAAACCTGAGCAAGTGAAATACTTTGTTGATGTATTTCAAAAAATGCGTGCGTTACCAGAATGGAAAGAATTTATGGAGACGGGCGCATTTAAGGATCAATTCCTCACGGGTGATGCCTATCAACAATGGTTACTCAAAGCAGAAGTTGAGCACTTGCGCTTAATGCGGGAAGCTGGATTTTTAGCTAAATAAGGACAGCCATCATGAGACAAGCTGAAAAAACTGTCCAGATGCGCTGGATGGAATTGGTGGTCGCCTCTTTCTTCATTGTGATTGGTGGGATCGTGATTTTTGATAGCTTTCGCACAGGCTTTCGCTGGGGAAGCGATGGTCCTCAGCCCGGCTATTTCCCGTTCTACATAGGTCTCATTCTTGTATTGGGTGCGCTTTGGATTGCAGCTCAAACGCTATGGGCTTGGCGCAAAGAAGGTGGTGCCGCATCTTTTGCCAATTACGAAGAAATTAGCTTGGTGCTCAAAATGCTTCTGCCCACTATTGCTTATGTGCTGATACTCACCTTCGCAGGTCTGTATGTGGCATCAAGCTTATTCATCATGGGATTCATGATTTGGCAAGGCAAATATACGCTTGTCAAATCTGTTTTAGTTGCGGTCATTGTGAGTCTCATCATCATGATCTTTTTTGAAATCATCTTCCAAGTACCCCTACCTAAAAACTCGTTCGACGAAGGCTTGGTCGCACGGCTATCCCCCTTTTATGCAAGTATCAAAGTGGCGATTGGAGCCTGGTTTTAATTTTCATATTGAAATAAAAAATAATCATGGATGAAATCAACAACCTATTTCACGGCTTTGCCGTTGCGCTCACGTTTCAAAACGTTATCTTCATGTTCGTTGGGATTTTTTTGGGTGTTTTGATAGGCGTACTACCAGGCCTTGGCGGCGCAAATGGTGTGGCGATTTTGCTTCCCCTTACCTTCAGCATGACACCCACATCGGCCATTATCATGCTGTCTTGCATCTATTGGGGGGCTTTATTTGGCGGGGCGATAACCTCAGTGCTCTTCAATATTCCAGGTGAGCCGTGGTCTGTTGCAACTACATTCGATGGCTATCCTCTGGCACAAAAAGGCAAGGCAGCCCAAGCCCTGACGGCAGCCTTTACATCGTCTTTCGTCGGTGCTTTAGTCGCCGTAGTCATGGTCACCTTTCTCGCACCACTGGTTGCAAAATTTGCGCTAAAGTTTGGGCCGCCTGAATTTTTTGCCGTGCAGCTCCTCACGTTTTGCAGCTTTATTGGCATGAGCAAAGAGCCCCCCGTAAAAACCTTGCTGGCGATGATGCTAGGCTTTGCTCTTGCGGCAGTTGGTCTCGATAGTGTCACTGGCACATTGCGGATGACTTTTGGCTTCGAGAGTCTGTTGCAAGGCTTCGACTTTTTAGTTGCGGTCATTGGACTTTTTGGTATTGGCGAGATTTTGCTGACCATGGAGGAAGGACTCGCTTTTAAAGGTAAGGGCGGGAAAATTACACTGAGAGATGTGCTTGAAACATGGAAAGAGCTGCCAAAATACTGGGCTACTTCAGTGCGTGCATGCCTCATTGGTTGCTGGATGGGCATCACACCTGGCGGCGCGACACCCGCTTCTTTTATGAGTTACGGTGTTGCCAAGCGCTTCTCAAAAAATCCCGATGAATTTGGTAAAGGAAAAATTGAAGGCGTTGTTGCACCAGAAACTGCAGCACATGCCGCAGGGACTTCCGCCTTACTCCCCATGCTAACCCTCGGTATTCCTGGCTCACCAACTGCGGCTGTTCTTTTAGGTGGATTACTCATCTGGGGACTACAGCCAGGACCGCTACTCTTTACCGAGCAAAAGGATTTTGTCTGGGGTCTCATCGCCTCCATGTACCTTGGCAACATCGTAGGCCTGATCGTTGTGCTCTCTACCGTTCCTTGGTGGGCGGCCATCTTGCGTATTCCATTCCCCATCATCGCGCCAATCATTGTGGTCATCTGCGCTGTGGGTGCCTATACCGTCCACAGCAATATGCTAGACGTTTGGATGATGCTTATTTTTGGGCTGATTGGCTATGCCTTCAAAAAACTTAAATATCCGCTTGCACCACTCGTACTGGCGCTAGTTCTTGGTGATATGGCTGAGTCCTCATTCCGCCAATCCATGCTAGTGTCAAATGGCAGTATTGGCATTTTTTGGAGCAACCCACTTTGCGGTTCAATTGCCACTTTAGGTCTTCTGCTTTTGGTCTGGCCTATCGTGACGAAAGTCTGGTCGATGATGAAACGCTAGTATAAAAATTCAACCAGCACCAAAAGAAAAAAACTAAAGACGCAAGACCACCAAAAACCCGTGCACAGGATGAGTTCCTTCAAGCCGAATAACTTCTTCTTGAAGCAACTCAAGCACCAGGTGGTATTGCCGCGCTAATGATTCAATATACGATTTTGAATGCTTATAGCGCCCTGTTGATGTCAACTGATAATCATCAAGATCACTAGACTCTATTGAAAAAATGAATTGACCATGCTGACTTAAGGCAAGTGAAACAGCGCTAAAAATAGCCTCCAATTTACCCACATAAATCAGTACGTCAGCAGCAACAATTAAATCAAATTTTTCTGTATGCGAAATGAAATAATCACAAATATCAGATTGTATTAATTCGTTATAAATTGATTTTTCAGCAGCCTTTTCAAGCATATTTTTTGCAAGGTCTACACCAACTAATTTTGCGTATTGCCCATTCAATGCCAAACCCACTAGACCCGTTCCACATCCCAAATCTAAAACAGATCTTTTTTTATCAATTGATTGATTAACATACAGTGCAATTTTTTGTGGTATTCGATATTGCAAATGCTGAACCAAATCTATTTCAAAATGATTTGCAAACCCATTAAACAAATCCTCAATATATTTTCTTGGTGCCACTTCTAGTGGTTCGCCTGCGCCATGCATCGCTAACAGATGCTGAGTCGGATTATGGTTTGGGTCTATTGCTAAAATTAATTTTAGATGTTTCAGCGTTACTTCTCGCTCATTTAAGAGCATTGCGGTAACTGCTTGATTATATAAATACCCAATATTTGTTGGATGATCTTCAATTAATCTTGCAATAAAAAATGTTGCTTTTACATATTCTTTTTTTGCAAAATGAATATAAAAACAATTTGTGAGCGCATCAATATGCCCGTTATCAAAAGATAAGACTTTATAAAATGACTCCAATGCCGCATCCGTGTTGCCAATTGTCTGGTAGGTAGTAGCAAGATTGAGATGTGCGTTGGTATAGTTGGGAGCTAATTCAATTGCTTTTTTATATTGCAAAATAGCATCGTCAATTAAACCAAGATCGGATAAAGCATTGGCCAAGTTATTGTAATTTTTTGGATTATTAAAATCCGCATCAATTGCCTTTTGAAAAAAATCGACGGCTAACTCGTAGTCTTTATTTTTGGCTGCGGCAATACCTAAAGAAGTGAAGTCGTTTGACATTTTAAAAAGTTTCAATTCCTTAATAAATGCATCAATCCATCCTCATCCAAAACCGCAACCCCCAGCTCACGCGCTTTATCCAGCTTGCTGCCCGCCTCTGCGCCTGCAACGACGTAGTCTGTTTTTTTACTCACTGAACCCGACACTTTTCCGCCTGCCGCTTCAATCAACTCTTTCGCCTCGTCGCGCCCCAGCGTAGGCAGCGTCCCTGTCAGCACGAACGTTTTGCCTAGCAAAGTTTGCGGAGTTGTGGGTTGGCCCTCGCCCAAATTCGTAGCTTCTTCCCACGTCACGCCGCAAGCCCTCAGTTGTTCGACCACTTCGCGATTGAACGGCGCATCAAAAAAAGCGCGTAGGCTTTGCGCAACGACGGGGCCTACATCGGGCACTTGCTGGAGCTGCGCGTCGGTCGCATCCATGATGGCATCCATACTGCCAAAGTGCTTGGCAAAAGCCTTGGCCGTGCTCTCACCCACGTGCCGAATCCCTAAACCAAACAAGAAGCGGGGCAGCGTGGTTTGCTTGGATTTTTCAATCGCCGCGAGCACGTTTTGTGCCGATTTTTCTGCCATACGCTCTAACGCCACAATATTCGCTAGACCAAGCCGATAAAGATCTGGCAAGCTTTTGATAATGCCCGCGTCCACCATTTGCTCGATTAATTTTTCACCTAGCCCGTCGATGTACACGGCTCGCTTGTGCGCAAAATGCTCAATCGCTTGCTTGCGCTGCGCACCGCAGATAAGGCCGCCCGTGCAGCGCGTATCAGCCTCACCTTCCTCGCGCACAGCCACGCTACCGCAGACGGGGCAATGCGTGGGAATCGTAAACATCGCCCCACGCTTGCGCTGCGCGTGTTGAAGCGTAGCTCCTGCCTCATGCCCCAAGGCAGGCTCAGGGTGAGCGGTATCAAGCACGACGCTGACGATTTCAGGAATCACATCGCCTGCGCGGCGCACGATCACGGTATCGCCCACGCGCACATCTTTGCGGCGTACCTCGTCTTCGTTGTGCAGCGTCGCATTCGTCACCGTGACACCGCCCACAAACACAGGCGCTAATTTGGCAACAGGCGTGAGTTTTCCTGTGCGCCCAACTTGCACATCAATTGCCAAAACGCTCGTCATTTGCTCTTGTGCAGGATATTTATGTGCCACCGCCCAGCGCGGCTCACGGCTCACAAAGCCAAGCTGCGCTTGGGCTGCGAGGCTATTGACCTTGTACACCACGCCATCAATATCAAACGGCAGGCGATCCCGCCGCAAAGCCATGTCCGCGTGAAACTGCACGAGTTCGTCTGCGCCTTTGCAAATGCGAACATCGCTGGAGACCGGAAAGCCCCAGCGCTTTAACTGCGCCAACGTCTCCGAATGTGTTGTCACCCCATCAGGCAAACCTTGCGCAACAGAGTAAGCAAAAAAACTAAGTGGCCTGTTTGCCGCAATGCTGCTGTCTAGCTGCCGCACCGCACCAGCAGCCGCATTGCGCGGATTCACAAATGTTTTTTCACCTTTTGCGCCTGCCGCAATTTTTGCGCGTTGCCGCTCGTTGAGCTGCTCAAAATCATCGCGGCGCATATAGACCTCGCCGCGCACCTCGACAACGGGGGGCACTTCGACTACGGGGGGCACTTCGACAAGCTCAGACCGAACGGAAGGCAGCTTCAAAGGTATTTGATAAATCGTGCGAATGTTGTGCGTCACGTCTTCGCCCGTCTCGCCATCGCCCCGCGTCGCGGCTTGAACCAGTACGCCGCTCTCGTAGCGCAAACTCATCGCGAGTCCATCAAACTTCAGCTCGGCCACATACTCAATGGGCACAGCGCTCTCGCTCAGTTTTAACTCTTTGCGAATACGGGCATCAAAACTCTTTGCGCCGCTGCTCTCGGTATCCGTCTCAGTGCGGATGCTCAGCATTGGCACGCTGTGCTTGACCTGCGTAAATGCCGCCAGCAAGCCACCGCCCACCCGCATCGTTGGCGAATCGCGCGATGCCAACTCGGGGTGCTGCGCTTCTAAAACTTCAAGCCTTTGATACAAACGATCATATTCAGCATCTGGAATACGCGGTTCGTCCAGCACATAGTAGGCGTGTGCATGGCGATGTAGTTGCTCGCGAAGCGATTGAATCTCGTGCTCTGGACTCATAACCGATTAAGAAAATAAACGTCTTGTTAGCGGCGCACCCGCAGGCAAATCCGCCCCATCCAAGCGGTCATAAACCGCCTCCAACTCCTGCGTTGTTCGCTGCAAAGCTTGCACATCCACGGCGCGGCCTTGCTCATCAACAATCGCCGCCTCCATGCTGGCGCACAGTTTGATAGCCAGGTCACACATCACATCAAATGGCTTTTGATTGGCCTCATCCACACGCGCCATGTGCGGCACATCTAAGGTCAACGTGATTTGACGAATCGGTACGGCATCACTCTCTTCCGCCAAGGCTAGGCGCGTCTCAATGGTCAGCGCGATCATGTCTTGACGGCTGTCTCCCAGCACCCAGCGTCCTGGCAAAGCACCTGCCACAAAGCCCGCCACGCGGGCGTGTTGCTGTAGATACGAGATGCTCCAAGCGGCGCGTTTGGCATGAAGATGCAGCGCCAGCTGGATGTCATGCGCACGCGTAAACGCGGCAAGCGCCTCGGCGCGTGCGACCTCCGCCAGCATCTCAGGAAACTCGGTGGACGCACCCAGCCCATCGGCAACGCTGCTGGCTTTGGCAACAAACTCTGAGAACTCCACATCATTCAATGCCCCGTGGCGATTCACCAATTGGATACCTGCTTGAAAATAGCGATACATGGACCTGCTGACCACAGGCTCCCACGCCTCAGTTGCAAGGTTCCAGCCCTCAACCAGCCATGTTTTGGAGCCAATACGCCGCGTCGCCGGTAGCAGACTAAGCGCCAGGTCACCCAAACAAGGCTCATCCATATCAAGCATGGCAATGCAATCAATTTTGGGATGCAAAACGGGACGCCGATCCGCCGCAGTGCTTGGCACTGTAGGCAACACGGGCAGCGCATCCGCAGGCACATCCTCTGGCAAGCCTTGCAGATCGGTCATCGTGGGCTCGATGCGCTCGGAGGGCATAGCGGATATGGTCTCCGAGCCATCGGCTTGGGTAGATTGAGCGTTTTTAAGCTTGCGCTCCAGCCACCACCAACGCGCTCCCAAATAGCCCAGCACCGATAAACCCAACAGCAAGAGTTGCAAGCGAATGGTCATAAATCAATCATCATAAAAAGGATCACTCAATCATGCTCACGGCAGCTTCCATATCCACCGCCACGATGCGCGACACGCCCTGCTCTTGCATGGTCACGCCAATGAGCTGCTTGGCCATTTCCATCGCAATTTTGTTATGACTGATAAAGAGGAACTGCGTCTGCTCCGACATACTTGCCACCAGCTTGGCATAGCGCTCGGTGTTCGCGTCGTCCAGCGGCGCATCGACCTCGTCCAGCAAGCAAAACGGCGCGGGATTGAGCATAAAAATGGCGAACACGAGAGCGATAGCTGTGAGCGCTTTTTCCCCGCCCGACAGCAAATGAATCGTCTGATTCTTTTTGCCTGGTGGCTGTGCAATGACTTGAATGCCCGCATCCAAAATCTCTTCGCCCGTCATCATCAGCTTGGCTTGACCGCCGCCAAACAGCTTGGGGAACATCAGACCAAATTGCTCGTTGACTTGGTTAAACGTATTGCCCAATAAGTCGCGGGTTTCGGCATCGATCTTTTTAATGGCATCTTGCAGCGTGGTGAGCGCCTCGGTCAAATCCGTCATTTGCGAATCTAAAAAAGTCTTGCGCTCGCGTGCCGCAGCAAGCTCGTCAAGCGCCGCCAAGTTAATCGCGCCCAGCGATTGAATCGCTTGATTGAGTCGCTCAATCTCGCCAGATAAGCCCCACAGCTTCACGTTGCCCGCCGCAATGCTTGCCTCAACCGCCGCCAAATCAGCTTTGGCGTCCAGCAGCAATTGTTCGTATTGCTGCGCACCAAGTCGTATGGCTTGTTCCTTCAATTGCAAATCAGAAATGCGACCGCGTTGCGGTTCAAGCGCACGCTCAGCACTCATGCGGCGCTCGTCGGTCGCACGAAGTTTTTGCGTCAGGTCGTCGTACAAACTGCGCTTGGCAGCAAGTCCTGTCTCGCGCTCTAGCTTCAAGGCTAGCGCGGCTTGCAAACCCGATTGCGCCGCCGCATCGTTCATCCGCAGCAAATCTAAATCGAGTTGCTCGCGCTCACGCGCAAGGTTGGCGGTTTGCTCAATGCCCAATTGGATATTGCGTGCCAGCTCTTCTTTGCGTGCCACCAAACTGCGACCTTGGAAAGTCGCCTCTTGCTGCTCGCGCTCAAGCGCGCGGTGCTGATCGCGCAGGGCATTTAACTGACGCTCCGCTTCAATCACGCCATCGCCTTGCGCGGCTTCCACCTCTTGCGCCTCGCCAAGCTTGATGTCCAAGTCTTCAAACTGCGCCTCCAATGTCACGCGGCGCTCCTGCAAGTCAGCCAATTGCACATCAATCTCAGCGATATCAGCCGCCAATTGGCTGCTCCTAGCCTGCGCTTCGCTCACACGGCGCGACAGCGTGGTCCATTTAATTTCTAAATCGTGACTCGCCGCTTGCGCCTTGCTAGCTTCACTTTGCGCCATGCCAAGCTGACTAGCCACTTCGGCGTAATGCGTTTCTGCACGTTGCAAAGCGGTACGCGCATCTTGCGCCATCAAACTTTGCGCACGGGCTTGTTTATCCAAATTCTCAATTTCTTGCGCACGCGCGAGTAACCCCGCCTGCTCGCCTTCCGCCGCATAAAACGAAATCGAAGTCCGCGTAACGGCATGCCCCTCAGGCGTGTAAATCACCTCACCCGCCGCCAGCGACTCACGCGCGGCGAGCGCCGCATCCAACGAGTCCACCGTCCAGCAACCATGCAACCAATCGAGCATCAAACTTTGCTGATTCGCATCCGATGTTTTGATCAAACTAGCCAGCGGCGCGATGCGGGCTACGCCCCCACCCGTTCGGGCTAAGTCCCCGCCCGTTCGGGCTGAGTCCCCACCCGTTCGGGCTGAGCCTGTCGAAGCCACTCCCTGCGCTTCAACAAGCCCCATGCGAGGGGATGGGGAAAATTGAGCGCTAGTCGGCGCATAAAAACTCAACTTCGCAGGCGGCGTATCGGCTGCAAACGCGGTCAGCATTTCTAGGCGGCTCACCTCCAATGCGCCCATGCGGCTTTGCAAAGCCGCTTCCAGCGCGGCTTCCCAGCCCTTTTCAATGTGGAGCTTCGTCCACAAAGCGGTTAAATGATCGAGTCCGTGTTTAGCCAACCACGGCTTCAAGCGATCATTTGCAATCACCTGCGCTTGCAGGGTTTGCAGGGCATCTAACCGCGCCTGCGTGTCGGCCAGCTTGGCAGATTCACTCGTCGCAACTTCCTGCGCCAAACGCCGCGCCTCATCACTCGCGGGCACTTGTTCGCGCAAATCCTCTAACCGCGCCGCGCCTTCCAGCGCCACCTCTTTCGCCATCGCCAATGCTTCGGACAAGCTCGCCAGCCCTGCTGTATCGGGCGAAGCAACTTCTTTTTGCTGTGCAGTCAAGCGCTCGCGGCGTAGCTCTAAATTGCGTGCTTGCTCATCAAGGCTGCGCTGCTCAGCCGCCAACACTTGAATCTGTTGCTGCACCTGCGTCACCTGCGTGTGCTGCGCAGTGACCTTGCCGCGAGCCTTTGCTAATGCGGCCTCCAGCTCTGGTGTTTGCGCTTCAATATCTTCCAATTGCGCGGCAAGCGTCATGGTGTGCTCTTGCGCCCCCGCTTCCATAGATGCCAAATCGAGCTGGTGCTGTGCGGCTGTATCGGCACGCGTCTGCCACTCCAACAGCTGCTCCGCAATCTGCGCGATGCGAGCCTCGGCGCGAACACGTCCTTCCACCACAAAACGAATTTCCGCCTCTAGTTTGCCGACTTCGGTACTGGCTTCATAAAGCAGTCCCTGCGCCGCATTCAAGCCATCACCTGCTGCGTAATGCGATTGGCGAATCGACTCCAAATCGGCCTCGGCGCGGCGCAGATCAGCCATGCTGGCTTCTAATTGGTTGGTCGCCTCCAGCACCTCGGCGGCAAGCTTGCTTTGCCCCTCAAGGCTTTCGGCGCGTTTTAAAAACCACTGCTGATGCTGCTTGAGCGTCACATCAGCTTGCAAGCCTTGATAACGCTGTGCGACCTCGGCTTGGCGCTCTAGCTTGTCCAAGTTCGCATTCAACTCGCGCAAGATGTCGGTCACGCGCGTGAGGTTTTCCTCGGTGTCATGAATACGGTTTTCCGTCTCGCGGCGACGCTCTTTGTACTTCGATACGCCAGCGGCCTCTTCTAAAAACAGTCGTAGCTCTTCGGGGCGCGACTCAATAATCCGCGAAATCGTGCCCTGCCCAATGATGGCGTAGGCGCGAGGACCCAGTCCCGTGCCCAAAAACACGTCCTGCACATCGCGGCGGCGCACCGCTTGGTTGTTGATGAAGTAGCTCGATGTGCCGTCCCGCGTCAGCACGCGGCGCACTGCCACCTCTTCGTATTGGTTCCACTGCCCACCTGCGCGGTGCGAGCTGTTGTCAAACACCAGCTCGACGCTGGCACGCGACGCAGGCTTGCGCGTATTCGTGCCGTTAAAAATCACGTCTTGCATAGACTCGCCGCGCAGCTCCGAGGCGCGGCTCTCGCCCAGCACCCAGCGCACCGCGTCGATGATGTTAGATTTCCCACAGCCATTGGGACCAACCACGCCAACCAATTGGCCAGGAAGCTGGAAATGTGTGGGGTCGGCGAAGGATTTGAAGCCAGAGAGCTTGATAGAGGTAAGGCGCACGAGACTGTATGGATAACCAGTTTATGAATATGATCGAACTTAGGCGTTTGAGGCCAATTAATGCCGTTTATGCTTTTTTATGGTAACACAAGACACCTGAAATATTGGAGCTGGCACAGAGCCATCCGCCTCCCAGCCAGAGCTCATTGATCCACCCCAGGGCTTCATAATGCGTCCATCTAGCTCATAGCCATTAGAAGAGGATTGCCCCCATTTTTTCAAGTTAGAGCCATTCCACTCCCAGCCCTTGCTGTCAGAAGCGCCCCACGGTTTCAAAATTTTCCCATCCCATTCATAGCCCTCAGAATTGGATTTACCCCACGGCTTGATATTTACGTTCATACATTACTCCATTTTTAAAATTCAATAAATTTTCACTTGAACCACAACAACTTGGTCCATCTCATTGTTATCACAAATAAATTGCAAGTGCTCGCAAAGCTAATCCAGCAACTACAACCAACCCACAAGACAATGTGAATGACGCAATAGCTCTTGCGGGAAAATATTTAAATATTTCTTAAAAACATCTAACTTTTAGGAAGCAATTTATTAATCAAAAATTTTCTGGCAGCTTGCGCCTCTTTATTAAAAGCCGATGGATGATGGATTCGATAGCACTGCACGTTATAATCCTCATTCCATTTATAGTCAAAACTCCATAAATATTTATTATTATTGTATTCACTAATAATTTTAGTTTCGCATTTCTCACGCGGAAACAATTTCAATCTTTGATTAACAGAATAACCAGATACACCATGTGCAAAAATAATATAATCAGGTTTTAATATATTAATTTGCGCCTCTAAAAGTTTAGTTGATATTCTTTTTATTTCAGCCACTAATGGTGATTTATTTATTAACCCTTTATTCCAATCGTAACAAAATAAATTTGCCCATACTACACCATCCAAGCCAGAGCATTCACTGACTTGCCGTAAAAAGTTAAAAAATGTAAAACCTCGGTCATTGCTATCAATTAACCACTTTTCTATCCCATACTTTCTTCGCTCCAACATCCATGTTTTAATATATTTATTTGTAGGCATTCCATCAACCCATTTTATTGCCTGCTTATTATCAGTAGCTGTTTCACGTCCAATAATCATTATTTTATTTTTTGCAGCACAATAATTCTTTGACACGGCAGGTAAAAATATAACCGATAGTTCAGATTGATTTGATTTTTTAATAAATTCAAAATCTTTATCATTTTCCAATATATCACAATAGGCTTTAAGTAAAGTTTGATCTAATTCCGTTAAATTTTCGTTCATTTTAAACTCTCATATTAATTAATTTAAATTAGCGCAATACGCTATATTTGTGCTGTTACCTTCGTTGCAAGTGGAAAACCCAAATTGTTGCGATATGAAGCGACGAATTAAGTCGCATTCAAAATTTATCGATCCCCTCTCAATTCATACCTTAGAATTCATACTCAATCAATCAAACCTAAGGGATACTCATGCTTGAACCTGCTACAGCGTACGGCACATCGCCCGTCAACTTTGAAGCCACTTTGGCTGACCGTGGACAAATTGTTATCCCCAAAAGTGCGCGTGATGAACTGGGGCTACGCCCTGGCATGAAGCTAGATGTGTGGCTACAGGACAATCAAATTGTGATGCGCAAACGCGTCAAACTTAATTTTGATAAATGGCTGGGCACTGCACCAGCCGATGGCCTAAGTAGCCAAGAGTTGCTAGACGAAATACGCGGCAGAACGGCATGATTACCGCTGTTGACACCAGCGTACTCATCAAAATTTTAAAGCGCGAGGATGATGCACCTGCGGCAATGGCAGCCTTAGAGCTTGCCGCCAATCAAGGGACGCTGCTAGTCAGCGCCATCGTGGTCGCGGAGCTGGGGCGATTATTCAAAACCAATCAACTGCTGTTGAGTTTTTTGAACGATATGCAGCTGCTGACCTCCCCCATTACCGATGCCTGCGCCTTGCAAGCTGCGGACATTATGCGCAGCTACGCCAAAAACAAGGGCGACAAATCACGCATTGCCGCCGACTTTTTAATTGGTGCGCACGCTATGACTCACGCAAACCAACTACTCACGTCCGATGCAGGATTTATGCGCCAGTACTTCAAAACGCTCAAAGTCATTAACCCATGAATCACCTTAAAATTGACCCTATGCAAGCCATCACACAAAACCCCAACATCATGAGCGGCGCGCCCTGCTTTTCAGGCACGCGTGTGCCAGTGGCTACGTTGTTTGACAACCTTAGAGATGGCGCAACTTTGAACCAATTCGTGGAGTGGTTTCCTGGCGTGAGCTTGCAGCAAGTTAAAGATGTGCTGAAACAAACATCTGATGAGGTTTTCAAACTCGTTCGCTAAAGCAAACGGACAAAAATCTTTGCTATCAGCAAAATCTAACTCACCGAAAAATTGCAATCGTCGTGCTTTCGGCAACCAGTTGGCCACGCGTACAAAAAATTACCGATCAAATTGCTCTAGCCCTTGCGACGCTCAAAGCAAACGATTATTTAGAAATTGAAATTCCGTGGTAATCACATGAACCCCCTGCTATCCAAACTAAAGCCCTACCCCTTCGAGCGCCTGAAACAGCTATTCGCGCCGATCACGCCCAATCCCGCTTACCGTGCTATCAGCCTTGGCATTGGCGAGCCCAAGCACGCTACGCCGCAGTTCATTCAAGATGCGCTATGCGCCAATTTGCAAGGCTTGGCGGGGTATCCTGCGACTGCTGGCGAGCCTGCGCTTAAGCGTTCTATTGTGGGTTGGCTTGAGCGTCGTTATGGACTCAAGTTAGATGCGAGCACACAAATCCTGCCCGTCAATGGTTCGCGCGAAGCTTTGTTTTCGTTCACTCAGGTCGTGGTCGATCCGACGAAACCCAATCCAATTGTGGTTTGCCCCAATCCGTTTTATCAAATCTACGAAGGCGCGGCGCTGCTCGCGGGCGCTACGCCGTATTACGTCAACTCCGACCCTGCGCGTAACTTTGCGGTTGATTGGGATGCTGTGCCGGTAGATGTGTGGCAGCGCACGCAAATGGTTTTTGTCTGCTCGCCTGGCAATCCAACGGGTGCGGTGATGCCTCTTGGCGAGTGGCAAAAGATGTTTGCGCTGTCCGACAAATATGGCTTTGTCATTGCGTCCGATGAGTGCTATTCCGAAATTTACTTCCGCGACGAACCGCCGCTCTCGGGCTTAGAGGCCGCCGCCAAACTGGGGCGAAGCGATTTTAAAAACTTGATCGCTTTTACGTCGCTCTCCAAACGCAGCAACGTGCCCGGCATGAGAAGCGGTTTTGTGGCGGGGGACGCCAACTGGATTAAGCCATTCTTGCTGTACCGCACCTATCATGGCTCCGCGATGAGCGGCACCGTGCAAGCCGCGTCCGCTATGGCTTGGGGCGATGAAGACCACGTAATCGCCAACCGTGCCGAGTACCGCGCCAAGTTTGCCGCCGCTGCGCCCGTGCTTGCCGCTGTGATGGACGTGCGCCTGCCCGACGCGGCGTTCTACCTGTGGGCGGGCATACCCAGCAACATCTGCGGCGGATCGGACGAGCGCTTCGCCGCCGAGCTGCTCGCCAAATACAATGTGACCGTGCTGCCAGGCAGTTATCTTGCAAGGGAAGATTCGCACGGCATCAACCCTGGCAAGGGTCGCGTCCGCATGGCCTTGGTGGCTGAACAAACCGAGTGTTTAGAGGCCGCGCGGCGCATCGTAGATTTCATTCAAACTTACCCCAACACTTAAGCGATTTATCACGTATGGCACAAAGCTGGGACACCATCAAAACTCGCGCAAGTGCATTTGCGCAAGAGTTCAAAAACACGAAAAATGAAAAGTCGTTTGCTCAAACGTTTTGGATTAAATTTTTTGCTGTGTTTGGTGTCGATAGCCACCGCGTGGGCATCTTTGAAAGCCGCGTTAAAAAGCTCAATAAAAACACGGGCTTTGCCGATTACTTTTGGCCTGGACTTTTACTGATTGAGCACAAAAGCGCGGGGGAAGATTTAAGCATCGCGCAGGATCAGGCCGAAAATTACTGCATCAACCTCTCGGAAGAAGAACACCCGCGCTACCTGCTGGTGTGTGACTTTCAGCACTTTTGGCTAAAAGACTTAAGCGAAGGGATAGAGACCCGTTTTGATCTGCACGAGCTTGCGCAAAAAGTATCGCTTTTTGGCTTTATTTTTGGACGCAATAGCGCGCGCATTTCTGCCAACGACCCGATTAACGACCGAGCTGTTAAAAAATTAGCCAAGCTGCACACCGCTCTTAGGCGCGACGGCTACAAAGGTCATCCCTTGCAATTACTGCTGGTGCGGCTGCTGTTTTGTATGTTTGCCGACAAGACGGGACTCTTTGAACCTGCGGGGCGGTTTACCGATTTAATTGAACGCGGCACCAAAGAGGACGGCAGCAACGTCGGGCAAGTGCTCAATCAGCTCTTTGACGAACTCGATACCGAGTTTTTAGACCGTCAAGGCGTCGTGCCCACTTGGTTTAAAGACTTTCCGTTTGTCAACGGCAAGCTCTATGAAGAAAAAATCCGCACCGCAAGCTTTGATGCGCACATGCGGAACTTGCTACTAGATTGCTGCTACCTAGACTGGTCGCGGATTTCGCCCGCCGTGTTTGGCTCGATGTTTCAGCACGTCATGGACGAAGAAGGCCTAGACACCAAACAAGACCTGCGCCGCGAATTGGGTGCGCACTACACCAGCGAAGAAAATATCTTCAAGTTGATTAACCCGTTGTTTTTGGACGAACTCAAAGCGGAGTTTGAACACGCAAAAAGCAGCATCAACGCGCTATTTGAATTTCAAAAAAAACTGCGTCGCCTCACTTTTTTAGACCCTGCGTGCGGCTGCGGAAACTTCCTCGTCATCACTTACCGCGAGTTGCGACTGCTAGAGGTCGAAGTTTTTAAAGCCGTTAAAACCATCGCCACAAGAGGCGATCAATCCAATGCAGGCTTGCACCTGCTGGAACCCTTCAAGTTTGAGATGGTCAATGTCGATCAATTTAGCGGCATCGAGATTGAAGAGTTCCCCTCCCGCGTGGCGCAAGTTGCGATGTGGCTAGTCGATCACCAAATGAACGTACTGGCTGGCGAAACACTGGAGGCGTGGATGCCGCGTCTGCCGCTTGAAAAGTCTGCCAACATTCGCATCGCAAATGCACTCTCGCTCGATTGGGCTGAACTATGCCCGCCCCAGCACCTGCACTACATCCTTGGCAACCCGCCGTTTGTGGGCAAGCAAATGCAAACCGATGCGCAAAAAGAAAGCATGGAGCGCCTCTTGGCAAGTACCGGCCAAGACACAGGAATTGTGGGCGGCGGCGTACTCGATTTTGTGGCGGGCTGGTACATCAAAGCGGCGCAATATCTGACAGACTCGGGCGCGGCCAAAGCAGACGAGCGCAAAAAAGAATTTAAAGATGCCGCGTTTGCCAAAGCCACGCAAGCCAGCCTGATGGACGAGCCCTCTGTTGATGCCGATTTATCGCCCGCGCAAGCGGGGAAGGCAGCAGGAGTGGCCGCCGCCAAAAAGACGCTAGACGAGATCTTCGCGCTAGCCGAAGCGCAAAGCCTAGCGGCACGGGAAAAAATTAAAGTCGCTTTTGTCTCCACCAACAGCATCAATCAAGGCGAACAAGTGGGCGTGCTCTGGAGTTGGATGCAGCAGCAAGGCATAGCAATCGAGTTTGCGCACCGCACCTTCAAGTGGAGCAACGAAGCCTCCAACAATGCCGCCGTTCACTGCGTCATCATAGGTTTTGGCCTCGCCAGCCGTGTCGATAAAGTGAAACCCAAACGCTTGTTTGATTACGTTGATGCCAGCGGACAGGCAGACGCCAACGCTGATTTTGTAGAAGAAGCCGTGAGCCAAATCAATCCGTATTTGGTCGATGCAACAAATGTTGTTTTGCCTACACGTAGAACCCCCATTTGCAGCGTGCCGCCGACTCAATACGGCAGCAAACCAACCGACGGCGGATTCTTGATTTTGTCGAACGAAGAAAAAGAAAAATTGATTCAAAAAAGCCCGAGTGCCGAAAAGTTTATTAAACGGATGTTGAGCGCTGAAGAGTATTTGAATAACGAGCTGCGTTGGTGCTTATGGCTGATCAATCACACGCCTGCGGAATGGTCCAAAATCAAAGAAATAAAACATCGCGTCAGCGAAGTTCGTAAATTCCGATTAGCCAGCACGAAAGCTCAAACTCGCAACAACGCTGACTACTCAGACCGCTTTGCTGAACTGCGTCAGCCTGAGCAAGATTTCATCTTAATTCCTCGCACATCCTCGGAGCGACGCGCCTACATTCCAATTGGATTTTTTTCCAAAGAGTTCATCCTGCAAGACTCTTGTATTGCACTACCCAACGCCACCCTCTACCACTTCGGTATCCTGACGAGCAGCATGCACATGGCTTGGGTGCGTTACACCTGCGGCAGGTTAAAAAGCGACTATCGCTACTCTGCAAACATCGTTTACAACAACTTCCCTTGGCCAGAGACCACGTCTAATAAGGCTCGCCAAGGCATCGAGGCGGCAGCCCAGGCGGTGCTTGACGTGCGGGCCGTGCATCAAGCGGGAGCAGCGCCTGCAAGCCTTGCCACGCTGTACGACCCAGATTTGATGCCTGCCGATTTGCGCAAAGCGCACGCCGCCTTGGACGCGCTGGTTGATAAGCTGTACTTTGATCAATCTAAAGTCAAAATCAAACCCACCGATCAAAGCCGCGTGGCGCTGCTGTTTGAGCGCTATCAGGCGTTGATCACCCAAGTGGAGCAGGCACAATCTACCCCTCAACCCGTTCGCCCTGAGCCTGTCGAAGGGTAGTCATTCTCATCAAAGGAAAAACATGACACAACAACTCCAAACCATCATCGACCAAGCTTGGGACAACCGCGCCGATCTCTCGCCATCCAAAGCCCCCCAAGAAGTGTCGGATGCCGTCGAGCACATCATCAGCGAACTCAACAAAGGTCGCCTGCGCGTGGCAACCCGCCAATCCGTTGGCGTGTGGACGACGCACCAATGGATTAAAAAAGCCGTGCTGCTGTCGTTCCGCTTAAAAGACAACGAAGTCATCTCGGCTGGCGAACTGGGTTTTTACGACAAAGTGCAAACCAAATTTGCGCATCTGACTGCGGACGAAATGAAAGCCACGGGCGTGCGCGTGGTGCCGCCCGCCGTGGCGCGGCGCGGCAGCTACATTGCCAGCGGCGCGATCTTGATGCCGTCCTACGTCAACATTGGCGCGTATGTGGATTCGGGCACGATGGTGGACACATGGGCAACCGTGGGTAGCTGTGCGCAGATTGGCAAGAACGTCCACCTCTCAGGCGGCGTGGGCATTGGCGGCGTGCTAGAACCCGTGCAAGCAGGCCCCACCATCATCGAGGACAACTGCTTCATCGGCGCACGCTCCGAAGTGGTCGAAGGCGTGGTCGTGGAAGAGCACAGCGTGCTGGGCATGGGCGTGTACCTCGGGCAAAGCACACCGGTGTTCGATAGACCCAATGGCAAGTGGCTAGAGTGCGAATCAGGCAAGCTGCGCATCCCGTCAGGCTCGGTGCTCATCTCAGGCGCGCGACCCGCCAAAAACGCAGGCGAGCCCAGCACCTACTGCGCCGTGATTGTCAAGCGTGTGGATGCGCAGACGCGGTCTAAAACTAGCCTCAATGATTTGCTGCGGGATTAAGAAATGGACAAACACCAACTCGATTGGATTTCAATTGAAGGCTTCAAAAGCATTGCCAATTCGGGCAAGATTGAACTGCGTCCGATTAATTTGGTGATTGGTGCGAATGGGGCTGGGAAATCAAATTTTTTGGAGGCGTTTAACCTTCAAAAAGCAGCCCAAAATGATGATGCACTTAAATCCTACGTTAAACAAAAAGGAGGCGCAGATGACTTGCTTTATTTTGGTAGCAAGGTTACAAGCCAAATTCAAATAGGCATTCAATTACATGAGCGTACGCCCCATTGGATAGGACTTGCAGCAAATATTACAGATGGTTTAAATCGAAAGCTGCTTGTTGAAGGTTTGTTTGGGATGAATTCGCTGCCGTTTGAAATGGCTCAAAGTGAGATCGAACGACAGCTTGTGAAATGGACTGTCTATAGCTTTCAAGACACCACCCCTTTTGCCCAACTCAAAAAAACCAACAAAACCGACGACAACGATTACTTGCGTTCTGACGGCTCCAACCTCGCCGCGTTTTTGTATCGCTTGAAATTGCGCTTCCCCAATGCGTACGGGCTGATCGTTAAAACCGTGCAGCGTATTGCGCCGTTTTTTGAAGACTTCCTGCTGCGTCCTGACAATCTCAATCCTGAGTACATCAAGCTGGCTTGGACGCACAAAGGAACTGATAAATACTTTGGCGCTTCGGCGTTATCTGACGGAACGCTACGATTTATCGCACTGGCGACTTTGCTTTTGCAGCCCTTAGAGCTTCGCCCATCAATTATTTTGATTGACGAGCCAGAGCTTGGGTTGCATCCTGCTGCCATTACTTTATTGGCATCCATGATTCATTCAGCATCCGTCGATACGCAAATCATTGCAGCCACTCAATCGCCTATTTTGTTAGATCATTTTTTACCCGAAGATGTACTGGTTGCCGAGCGCAAAAACGGCGGCACCGTATTCAACCGCTTGAATCCTGAGGACTACGCCCATTGGCTAGAGGAATACAGCCTTGGGCAACTATGGGAAAAAAACTATCTTGGCGGTCGCCCCGCGCCAGAGCAACTATCCAACTGATATGGCGCGATTATTGGTACACGTTGAAGGGGACACGGAGGAGATGTTTGTCAACGACGTGCTTGCGCCTCATTTGCTGATAAGCGGTTTCACTTCTGTCTCTGCGCGCAAGCTTGGCAACGGGCGGCAACGCGCTAAGCGTCATGGCATTAAGCCTTGGAGTGTGGTTAAAGAAGTCATTTGCGATCAACTCATACGCGATGGCGAGAGCTACGCCACGTTGATAGTTGACTACTACGCTTTGCCTGCAACAGGAAATCGCAGTTGGCCTGGGCGCGATCAAGCAAACAATTTGGCGCACGTCCACAAAGCCTCGCATATTCAAAATCAAATGCATGCTGATCTTCAAAAAACCCATCCCAATTCGGCAAGGCGTTTTATTCCGTTTGTTGTCATGCACGAGTTGGAAGGTTTGCTATTTAGCGATTGTCAAGCAGCCGCTAGAGGCTTTTGTCGCCCTGATGTCGCATTGCAGATGCAACGCATTCGCAATGCGTTTGACTCACCAGAGCACATCAATGACTCGCCGCAGACTGCGCCCGCCAAGCGATTGAATGCGCTGATTCAACGATACGAAGATCAAAAACCGTGGTTAGCCAACCTCGCCGCCATAGAAATCGGTCTAGCGACCATACGCCGCGAATGCCTCGGCTTCAATCAATGGCTCTCGCAACTAGAAGACATAGGACAATCAACAGCATGACTCAAACCACCTTCGGCTATGACAGTGAGCAAGATCGTCTTTGGATGATGTATTCAAGCGATCAACCGCGCATTTGGATTACGCGGCGCCTTGCGCAGGGCATTGCGGGTTCGCTCATGCAGTTGATTGAAAAAACCACGATGGGTTTGGCGGGCGATAGCCCTGGGAAACGAGCGGAAATTGAGCACCGCATGGCGGTACGCGAAACGCCTGATGGCGCGGTGCGGCAGTATCCCTATCAAGTTAGAACTGAATCGAAGGAAGCTCTGCACGCGCAAGGTTTTGTTTTGTGTACGGTTTTAAATGCGAACATTCACTCGGGCGGTGGGCAAATTACTTTTGGCTCTGAGCAAGGGCAGGTCAAATTTGATTTCAACCGCTATGACTTGCACGTATGGCTTCGCGCCATCCGCATGGTTATCACCGAGGCGAATTGGAATCTCTCGCCGTCCCTGCCTGCGTGGCTTGACGAGCCGCTTTTGCCCAGCTCGATTCAAAATTTACTCAACTCGCCGCTTCCACCCGATCTGGATGCGGATCCCGCACCATGACCGCTACCCTTGGCCTTGCCCAGCAACTCATCGCCTGCCACTCGCCCACGCCGCAAGATGGTGGCTGTATGGAGATCATCGCTGCACGCCTTATTCCGCTTGGCTTTGAGCCTATCGTGCTCGAATTTGGCGAGGGCGATGTTGGCAATCATGCCAAGGTTAAAAATCTCTGGCTCAAGCGCCAAGGTTCAAGCGCTGAGGCTAAAACTTTGGTCTTCGCGGGTCACACCGATGTCGTGCCAACGGGGCCGCTCGATCAGTGGACAACGCCGCCGTTTGAGCCCACCGTGCGCGATGGCAAACTCTTTGGACGCGGCGCGGCTGACATGAAAACCTCCATCGCGGCGTTTGTCGTCGCCGTGGAAGCATTCTTAACCATCTGCCCGCAACCCGCGCACAGCTTGGCTTTGCTGCTCACGAGTGACGAAGAGGGGCCGTCAATCAACGGCACGGTCAAGGTCTGCGAGTGGCTGCGGGCACGCGGCGAACGACTCGATTACTGCATCGTCGGCGAACCAACCAGCATCGAGCTTTGCGGTGACATGATTAAAAACGGCAGGCGCGGCTCGCTCAGTGGCAGGCTCACCATGAAGGGCGTGCAGGGTCACATCGCTTATCCGCAACTGGCACGTAATCCGATTCACCTGCTTGCGCCGCTGCTGGCGCAGCTCACGGCAACAGAATGGGATACGGGCAACGAATACTTTCCCGCCACCAGTTTTCAAGTCAGCAACATCCACGCAGGCACGGGCGCAACCAACGTTATTCCTGGTGACTGCGTCGTCGATTTCAATTTTCGGTTTTGCACAGAATCTACAAGCGATGGCCTGCAAGCAAGGTTCCATAAGGCTTTGCAGGCACATGGCCTTGCAAGCCCCGCAGACTATGGGCTGCAATGGACGCTAGGCGGACAACCCTTCCTCACGCCCGTTGGCACGCTCGTAGCGGCGGCCAAGGAGGCCATCAAAGCTGTCGGCGGCATTGACACCGTTTTGTCCACCACAGGCGGCACCAGCGACGGGCGCTTTATTTCGCAGATTTGCGAGCAAGTGATAGAACTGGGCCCCACCAACGCAAGCATTCACAAGATCAATGAATACGTGCCCTTGGCTGATCTGGAGCCTTTGAAGAATATCTATCTTGGCGTGATTGAGCGATTGGCTCGGTAAATCAAAGAGCGGATTACTCTTGCCGAATCCCCAGCCGATTAATAATGATTTGCCACTTGCTGGTTTCGGCTTTGAGATATTGCGTGAAATAGTCGGATGAGCCGCCCACCACGTCAAGTCCTGCGGCAGCAAGCTTGGTACGCACGGCCTCATCTTTGAGCACCGCATCAAACTCGCGGTTCATGCGCTCGATAACTGCTTTGGGCGTGGCGCTTGGAACGAGGATGCCATTCCATGCCAGCGCTTCAAACTGCGCGAGTTCTTTCACGCCGCTCTCGCGAACGGTTGGAATATCAGGCAGGATGGAAAAACGCTTGGGCGAACTGACCGCCAACGCCCGCATCTTGCCCGCTTTAACCTGCGGCATGATGATGGTGGGGATGGTGAAGATCATTTGCGTATCACCGCTCGCTACCGAGAATGTTGCTGGCGGCGAACCGTTGTACGGGATGTGGGTTGCAAAAATGTTCGCCTCGGACTTGAAGAGCTCCATCGCAAGGTGCGAGCTAGAACCCACGCCCACCGATGCGTAGTTGAACTTGGCTGGATGGCTGCGCAGATACGTCACCAACTCCTGCGTACTGTTAACGGGCAAGCTCGCGTTGATCGCCAAGATATTAGGCTGGCTAGTCGTCATGATGACTGCGCTCAAATCTTTAGCGGGGTCATACGGCAACTTGCTAATGAACTGTGTAAACGCCAAGGGGCCGTTAAAGGACAGCACAAAGGTGTGCCCGTCAGGCGCGGCTTTCGCGGCCATGTTGGTGGCAATCGTGCCGCTGCCGCCCGCCACATTTTCAATCACAATGGACTGACCGAGGCGCAGCGATAGCTTCTCGCTCATCGAACGCGCAATCACATCGAGCGAGCTGCCCGCTGGCGCTGCAACCAAAAAACGCAGCGTCTTGCTAGGCCAAGCGGGCTGTGCGTTTTGAGCCATTGCTTGCTGCAGGCCAAGCAAAATAAGGCTTGCAGCGATGATGCTTATTAATTTTTTCATGACTCAATCCAATAAGAAATCAACCACGATGTCGTGCTGATTGCTGGCAACAAAAGTTGGCGCGTGTCCCACGCCTGCAAACTCTACTAAACGTGCGGGCACGGGCATTTTGAAGCCGCGCTCAGTCATCGCTTTCGCTGTGGCGGGCGAGAGCAAATCGGACTCTAAGCCACGTGTCACCAAGGTTTTTGCAGTGATGTTTTCGTAGAGTTGCCACATCGCAGCCTCTCCCGCAACCGTTTGCTCTTGATTCACGGCCTTAAAGGGAATGGCAATCGCAGGGTCGTAGGCCAGCGTCCATTTGCCATCCGTGCATGGCCGCAATTGATGCGTCGAGAGCGCGAGCCACTCGGCTGGGCTGTGCGGTCCAAAGCTGCTGGAGATTTGCCACATCGCATCGGCCGCTTCTTGCGCACTGGTAAAAATGCCGACATCGGGTGTGTGCTTGCCAAGGTAGCTACCAATGCGAACCAATGAGGACCACTCAATCGTGGGCCCCACATCGTTGAGCACCAGCCGCGCGGCAGCGACGGGCAATGTGGCAACCCCCATACCGACCGCCCCCAGCGTTGCCATGCCAATGAGTCCGCCCATACTCGTGCCAACCCAATCGAGCCTTTGATACGGCGCGGACGTATGCAGCGCCGTTAAAAACGCAAGCATGTCTTGCGCGTAAAGCGGCACCGCGTAGTCCATAGGATCAGCCAACCAATCGCTTGCGCCGCGTCCAATGATGTCCACACAAATCACGCGCACCGATTCGCCACGGCTAGAAGCCTTATCCAATATAGCCTGCGCAAGCACATCAAAGTCACGCCCTTGCCGCGTCAAGCCATGAACGCAAACCACAAGATGCGAAGCGGCGGGATCACCCCAGAGCCAATACGCCATTCGTTTAGCGCCGCGATGCTCAAGTGGAAAATGATGTCGTGTGGGCAAAACAGTCATGATGAAACTTCCTTCAACGATTTTTTTTCAGTAACTCCAGCACGGTCTCGTGTACGCGCGAGCCTTGTTGCTGCGTCAAACTAGCCAGCACGCTAAAGTGATTGCGCCCCTCCACCGTTGCCACAGTTGGCACAAGCGCCCGCCCCCAAGCCGTTTGCATCAATCCGTTTTGGTGAATGAACTCGGCACTCTCCTCTGCGCCCACAAAACAGTGCAATTGACCCTGAGCGGGAGCCGCGAGTCGGATCGGGCTTGCGCGGGCGGCATCGGCCTCGGTGAGCTTGAGTGAATCTTGCAAAAACGGGGTATGCCGGATCGGCTCTAAATCAAACAAGCCAGAAATTGACACCGCATTTTTAACCAAGTCAACAGGCACATCTTTAGCCACCACTTGCCACGCAGCGGCTAACAGCATCGCAGCCAAATGTCCACCAGCCGAATGTCCTACGACCGTGATACGCCGCGGGTCGCCGCCAAACTTCGCAATGTTGCGGTACGTCCACACCAGCGCTTGCACCATCTGCATCGTGATGCTGGGAATGGTGACCGCTTGCCCATCCGTTTGAGGACACAGCGCGTAATTGGGAATAACGACACACGCGCCCGCTTGCGTAAACGCAGGCGCAATAAACGAGTGATCCGATTTATCCAGCGAACGCCAGTAGCCGCCGTGTACAAAAAACAGCACTGGCGCATGACTAGAGGTGCTTGGAAAAATATCCAACGTTTCATTCATGAGATCGTCGCCGCCCGAGCCGTAGGGCACATCAATGCGGCAAACGTGCTCTTGCCTAGCCTTGAGCGAAGTGCTTTGCCAACGCGCAAAATAAGCCGCATGATCGGGCACAAGTAAACGGTTGTTGTACTGCGCATCCAACCAAGCTGAATCGAATTTGGCTTGAGTTTTAGGAGTGGGGTTGGGTGTGTTCATAAGAAACATTTTAGAATGCCTCGGATAGCAACTGGACACCTCTATGAACCTTTATTTCACCGACGAACACCAATGGGCACGCCTTGCGGATGACGGACAAACCGCCACGATTGGCATCAGCTGGCACGCCCAAGATGCACTAGGCGATATCGTTTTTGTCGATTTACCGCCACTTGGCAAGACCTTTGCACAAATGGACGTTGGCGCTGTAGTCGAATCCGTTAAAACCGCCGCTGATGTGCTCATGCCACTGGGCGGCGAAGTCATAGCCGTCAACGAAGCACTACGCGCCGACCCCGCCCTAGCCAACACCGACCCCATGCAGGCGGGCTGGTTTCTAAAAATAAAACTCAATCCAGCAGCAACCGCCAATGAACTGGCTCAATTAACGCCAGAGTCAAACTATCACCCAAGTTAGCCCAAGTCTTAAAACTACGCCCAGTCTAGGGGATATTGCGGCAAATACTCAGCGAGCAGTTGACGCATGATTTTTGATTGGCTGGCATCACGTCCTTTTTTGATGGGCTCACGCTCATCTTGCTGCGATAACCACTCTTCGACAGGTGCGGACGTGATGATAGGCGGGGCGGGCAACAACACCTACTACGTAGACAACACGCAAGACGTGAGCCAGCGCAGCACCGACCCCAGCAAGCGCGGCGACCAAGTGATCGAGGCGGCAGGCGAGGGCAACGACACGGTACAAGCCAGCGTGAAACGGTACGAACTCGACTACATACAAGGCGACGCAGTGCCAGGGTATTTGGGGACTGCCCTTGTGACCTCGCCAAAAGCTGCGCAAACATTTGGGGTCAGACCCCAAAAGCAAACCAAGCATTGCAAAGCGCCAACAACGGTGCAAAGGGGTCTGACCCCAATTGGCTTGCGCCAGAGTGCTAACCAAAGATCAAGTTCAAACAGGGCATTGCTCGCTAGGTCAAGTGGGGTAAGCCTTGCCAGCCATGCTTGCCTGCAAGCGGCTAATGATGTGGCTTACAGGCAAGCAGCCTAAACAAAAAGCTTCGCGTTGCAAGGGTAAACACTTAGTTTAAAAGTCAAGTGTTTAGGACTTTTTTCGTAAAGAGGCAAAAAATTTATTGCTAGCCTAGAGGCTCGTGCTCATCGCCCGCATCAATCCAACCCGATAATGCAAGCGCATTGGCAACTCTCTTCGAATCTCAATGACCTCCAAACGCCCTCAAATCGAAACCGCTGCAGACATCAAAGAGCTACTGCTTTACTCGAAGGCACCAGCGCCGCTATCACCCGAGCAGACGGCGGAACTGGAGCGCATTTCGAAGTACGACGTCTCGACCTATTCGGAAGAAGACGTCCGGGCGGAAATCATTGACCCGGTCATCCGGGTCCTGGGCTATGCCAAGGAGACCTACTTCTCCACGCAGCGTGAAAAGCACCTGAAGGTTGCCGACGGTGATCTGTTCATCGACTACCGAATGACTTTGTGGTCACAGGCTTTCTGGGTCATCGAGGCTAAGAAGGTCAAGCGCAAGCCGCTGAAATTCACCTCCGCGGAACTACAACAGGCGCTGCTGTACGCGGCACACCCGGAAATTGACGCGGCTCTCATTGTGTTGTGCGACGGGCGAGTCTTTGAGGTGTACGACCGCGATGAGAGCGTCACCCAGCCGGCCGCGCGCGTGGAGGTCAAGAAGCTGCCGGAGCAGTTCCAAGTGCTTCAGACTCTACTCGGCCCTTGGCAAGCTTGGTTTTTCGAGAAGCGGCGCGCGCTCAGAGTAGCCAATCGCGTCCTGCAGCTGGAGATGACGCCTAGCCGAATTGAGGAGTTTTCGGCCGCCATGCAACGGCGGGTGCAGGACGCGCGTGCGAAGGTGTACGACAACTGGCGCAAGGTGAAGCCCTCCACTGACGAAGACGCGCAAAGGCGCAGCGCACTTGAAAAAGCATCTATCAGGGATATTGTCGCGACCGAGTTTTTTTCGGGCCAGACAGCGCTCGGCCTGAAGGTTGTCGCCAATTCTCTGCTGGACAAGGCGAAGCCGGGGGCGTTTGAGTTGATGTACGAGATGTTTCCCGACCACCCTAGGAACTTGAACGACAACTATGTGGCGCAGGCTTTACGAACCCTCATCGAATTCAGCAAGTCAGGACGTGAAGCCAGCTGGATGCCTGCCTGGTTGGGCGTCCAGCAGCCCGGTGCCAGTCTGGAGGCGCCGATCAAAAAACTTATTGCACTCTCGCTCACGGCCTTTGAGGCCGCGCCGGAATTCAGGGCCGTGCTCCAGTTTGCGGCCTGCGCGCGAAGGCTGTCGAAGGTTTCGATCGCGCTAATCCCGACGTTATCGCGGCTGGGGCACATCCGACACCAGCAAGTGCGCCACTTTTTTGATGAGTTCGATTATGCACAGTTCATGTCGACACCCGAGGGACATAACCTTAGGCAGCTCGACGTGCACGCGTATCTGCTCACCGAACGGTTCGTGCACGCATGCGCCAGCAACCAGCAGTTTCGTGGTCGCTTCAACTTGGACCGGGCGCATACGCTGCTGAATGACTCATGGAATGTTGAACGTCTGCTGCTCGGTGACGGCGCTGACTACTGGAGGAGTCTGAACGGTCGAGGACTTGGGGGCGAGCTTTATCTGACTGAGCACAACTGGGTCGACTACGACTCGTTGGGCCACATCGTGTTGTGCGTGTTGAAAGACATCCCTGAATGGCGCGAATACACACTCACCACTCACAGCGATGACCTCCAGCGGATCGCGGCTTGCGGTTCGTGTGCAGCTCTTGAAATCTTGGCGATTGCGCAAGATGCGCAGTTGCTGCGCTTGCCGGATACGGAGAGTGCTAAGCGGTTCTTCGACGGCGACGTTGCGCTTTTCACAGCGCTTCGAAACGCTTACTGGAACCGAAAGCCGATCACATGAACCGCGAAGCTGTGGCCAGCTGCTGCGGCCGTTTGATGCTGCCACATCGGACCAGCAATAGCTTGTGTCTCCGTGCTACGCGCACCCAAAGACTTCGCTGTGCCTTTGCCATCCAAAGTTCGATAAAGATATTCCTTCGCGCCAACCGTCTTCCAGTGCATCCCGCCTTTAATTGAGCATCCCTCAGCGCCTCATAGGTTTGCTGGCAATCAATTGCCGCCTTCGCTGCACTTTCTGATAAGGGTATCAACACGGAATTTATCCTTTAAAAATATTTAATTTAAATTTTAAGGATAAATATGTATCAAGCAACCTGCCAAGGGTCAATTTGTAGGGAGTAAATGAACTGTCCTGTTTTTAGCAAATGAATTGTCCGCATAGAAGGTTGGGTACAGGAGGTACTCGATATGAAGCGGGCAGTCTGGTTGCAGGAGACAAGGGCAATGAAGTTTTTACAAACTCAAAGCGATTGGGAATCGGGTCGATTGACCCAAGAGGAAGCGGCGCAAATACTCGGGATTTGCGAACGCAGTTTTAGGCGCTATTTGGTCAAGTACGACGAAGGCGGGCTGGACGCGCTGGCCGACAGACGATTGAATCAGCCCAGTAGGCGCAAAGCGCCGCTAGAGGAACGAGTCAAACTAGCCGACATGTACAAGCACAGCTTTAGCAGCTACAACGTACGCCACTTTCACCAAATCTACGCCGAGCGCGGCGGCCTCAATGGGCAAGTGCGCAGCTACTCATGGATCAAGTCCGTGCTGCAAGACCAGCAGCTAGTCAAAGTGGCTAAAGCCAGGGGCAAACACCGCATCAAACGCGAGAGGAAACCGCTGCCAGGCATGATGATTCACCAAGATGCCAGCACGCACCGCTGGGTGCCAGACGAAGTGTGGGATTTGGTTGTGACGCTAGACGATGCAACGAGCGAGCACTTGGATATGCGTTTCGTGCCCCAAGAGGGCACAGCCTCCAGCATGGCGGGCATCAAGGCGGTGCTACAAACCAAGGGCATCCCCAGCAGCTTTTACAGCGATAGAGGGGCGCACTACTGGACGACCCCCGAGGCTGGTGGCAAGGTAGACAAGGTGAATCTGACGCAGTTTGGGCAAGCAATGAAACGACTGGGAGTGGAGATGATCGCGGCTTATAGCCCCGAGGCCAGAGGTCGCTCGGAGCGGCAATTCAAGACGCATCAAGGCAGGCTGCCGCAGGAGCTGGCAAGCGCGGGCATCACCACGATGCAAGCAGCCAATCGCTATCTCAAAGAGCATTACATGCCTACGTTTAACAAGCACTTTAGCTGCCCCGCCGCGCAGCTAGGCACAGCATACGTGCCGCTGAGGGGCGTTGATGTGGATGAGGTCTTGAGCGAGCGCTACGAGCGCACGGTGGGCAACGACAACTGCGTGAGCTACAACAAGTTGAAGCTGCAAATTCCTGCCGATCAACATCGCTATCACTACGTGCGAACGAAGGTGCAGGTGCGCGTGAACTGCGAGGGTGCAATCAGCCTCTATCACGGCCCAAGGCTGCTTGCCAACTATGACGAACAAGGGCGGTTGATCGAGCCAGAGAGGGGGAACGGCACGACAGGATAATGCTCGGTATGGCAACGGTTGTGGGCTTATGTCCCGCCCCACAAACGAGACCGCAAATATCCGCCAATTCCGCTACGGGCTTCGCCCTTCGCTCCTTTGGCGGATATTTGCAAATGCGGACAATTCATTAGCTCTAAAAGCGGACAAGTCTATTTACTCGCAACACCTGCCAAGGGTCAATTAATTCCAAGCCAGCACCTTCGGCTCAGGCACAGCACGCATCAGCTCAGACACCACGTGGGTGTCCAGCACCATCATGCGGTAGCGCTCAGGTCAAAGTTGGCAGCGCGAGGCAAATCAGTTCGCGCAGGAATATCTAAGCTCACACCACCCAGCGCTGCAAAGCGAGCGTGGATACGGCTTCCCAGCCCAACAGAGATAGGCTGCGGTGCAAGCACATTACGCAAAATGCATCGCATCTCTTCCTCCATCGAGCGTCCGTTAGATGCGGCAGACATACGCAATTTGGTTTTGATTTCAGGCTCAATGTTTCGGATGGTGAGTGTTGTCATGATGATGCTCCCGTGCTGGCAATGACTGCAATGCTAGCACACTCACAGCTTGCTATTCTCAAAACCATGCAACCACTCATCCGCACCACATTCCTAACCGCTCTTGCATGCGGCATTCTGTCGGCCTGCACAGAAGCGCCAAGTTGGCAAAAGCTACTCGCTAGCAAAATCAAAGAACACTACCCAAGCTATGACGTGCAAGCCACGCCAGACGGGGCTTTGAAGGTATTTCGGCCAAACTTACCAGATGCGCGAGTCAACGTAGAAGAGATCGCGCAGCTTTGCCAGCGCGGGTCGAAAGATTGCAACTACGCGACGGATCTGATGTTGCTCCATCTGCAATCTCGGTGAAAGCTACTTCTTCGCAGGCGGCACATCCGTACAAGACCCATGCGCCACCTCCGCTGCCATGCCGATGCTCTCGCCTAGCGTGGGATGGGGGTGGATGGTTTTGCCGATGTCGATCTCCGTTGCGCCCATTTCGATGGCGAGTGCGACTTCGCCAATCATGTCGCCTGCGTGTGTGCCAACGATGCCGCCGCCTACGATGCGGTGCGTGGCGGCGTCGAATAAGAGCTTGGTGAAGCCTTCGTCGCGGCCGTTGGCAATGGCGCGGCCTGAGGCGCTCCAAGGGAATAGGCCTTTTTTGACGGCTAGGCCTTGCGCTTTGGCTTGCTCTTCGGTGAGACCGACCCACGCCACTTCGGGATCGGTGTAGGCCACGCTTGGAATCACGCGGGCGTTGAACGCGGCTTTGGCTAGCTTTTCGTCGCCCAGCAAAACGCCCGCCGCCACTTCCGCCGCCACGTGCGCTTCGTGTACGGCTTTATGCGCCAGCATGGGCTGACCGACCACGTCGCCAATGGCGAAGATGTGCGGCACGTTGGTGCGCATTTGGATATCGACGTTGATGAAGCCGCGGTCTGTGACCGCAACGCCAGCTTTGTCGGCAGCGCATTTTTTGCCGTTCGGTGTGCGGCCCACGGCTTGCAACACTAAATCGTAGGTTTGCGCAGGTGGCGCTACGCCGCCCTCTTCTGCCGAGGCAAACGTGACTTCAATGCCCGCTGGCGTGGCTTTTGCGCCGACCGTTTTGGTTTTGAGCATGATGTTGTCAAAGCGCGGCGCATTCATTTTTTGCCAAACTTTAACCAAGTCGCGATCTGCGCCTTGCATCAGGCCATCCATCATTTCGACCACATCAAGGCGTGCGCCCAGCGTGCTGTACACCGTGCCCATTTCAAGGCCAATAATGCCGCCGCCAAGTATCAACATCCGCTTGGGCGCGTGCGCCATCGCCAGTGCGCCCGTGGAGTCAACCACGCGCGGATCATCTGGCATAAACGGCAGTCGCACAGCTTGCGAGCCCGTGGCGATGATGGCTTGTTTGAATTTGACGACCTTCGTAGCGCCTGTCTTCTCTTGCGCTGTGCCGCTCGTTTCTTCCACGCTCAAATGGAACGAATCGACGAACGAGCCATAGCCACGCAAAATCGTCACCTTACGCATTTTTGCCATTGCGCCCAGGCCCCCTGTGAGCTTGCCCACAACTTTATTTTTATGACCCAAGAGCTTGTTGCGATCCACCGTTGGCTCGCCAAAATCAACGCCTAGCGCGGCAAAGTGTTTAACCTCATCCATGACGGAGGCCACGTGCAGCAAGGCTTTGGAAGGGATGCAGCCTACGTTCAAACACACGCCGCCAAGTGTGGCGTAGCGCTCGACCACGACGACTTTAAGCCCAAGATCGGCAGCGCGGAAAGCCGCAGAATAACCACCAGGGCCGCCGCCTAGAACTAACAGGTCGCACTCGGCATCGACTGCGCCTGTGTAGGTTTTGCTGACGTTGCTGCTGTCCTCGGCCGCAAGCCAATTGGGGGCAGACCCCGTTGGAGTTGGTTGGTTGATTGGTGACGCCGCTGCGCTCGGTGCTGCAGCGCTTGGGGGGGCAGTCCCCATTTGTTTGCTCGTTGGCGGCGTGCTTGTAGCCGGCACAGCCGCACCAGCCGTGGCTTCCAAGGCAATCACGATTGAGCCCTGCTTGACCTTATCGCCCAGCTTGACCTTGACTTCCTTGACCACGCCCGCGTGGCTTGAGGGAATCTCCATTGAGGCTTTGTCGGACTCCACGGTGATGAGTGACTGCTCAACCTTGACGCTATCGCCCACTTTGACGAGTAACTCAATCACGGTGACTTCGTCGAAATCGCCAATATCTGGCACTTGAATGTCGATGGAACTCATGGGGGCTTCTCCTATAAATTTAAACGTTGGTTATTCACTACAACCCGTCATTCCCGCGAAGGCGGGAATCTAATTTCACGGTGTACACGTGTACGGGCAGCGCGGAGTTTTTATCAAACTCGCAGCCTGCCAGCACGCCTGCTTGGGCTACTTCCGCCGCTGTTTTTGCTTTGGCGTAAAGCGCATTCATCGCACCCAGCGCAAAGGGGCGACCCGAGCCAATGGCCCAAAACTCTTTGAACTCAAAGACTTCGCGGTAGCTATAAAGGCCAAAAATACCGGCGCTGTTGGCAACTAACACCGAGAACTGCATGGACTCATACGGATCGTTATCGTCTTCCTTGGTTTGCAAAAAGAACTTGTCCTTCAAGACCGTGTGCAACTTCAAAAACGTGTCATAGACTTCGTCTTTGCTGTGCAGCTTTAACTCATCGCAAGGCAAGTCCAGCAAGGCTTTGCGCAGCGCGGGAAAGTGCGCAACCGTTCCCGCAGCCGCGACATAGCTCTCACCAGCAGCGGCCTTGACCGTGAAGATTTTGGCGTTATCTTCAAAGCGGTGAGCCAGTTTGGTATCGCCAAAGGTCACCAAGCTATCGGCCGCAACAGCGACGTGACCTGCTTTTTTAACCACGACAACGGTAGTCATGCGTGCCTTACAAAGCCACGCGGCGGAAGTCCGCCAGCACCGCTGTTAAGAATGCATTCAACCTTGCGGCAGCAGCGCCATCAATCACGCGGTGATCGTAGGACAGCGAGAGCGGCATCATCAGGCGCGGCACAAATTGTTTGCCATCCCACACGGGTTGCATCTTCGATTTGCTGACACCCAAAATGGCCAACTCAGGCGCGTTGATGATCGGCGTGAAGTTCGTGCCGCCAATCCCGCCAAGGCTAGAGATACTGAAGCAGCCGCCCGACATTTCTGCGGGTTTGAGCTTGCCTTCGCGTGCTTTGAGCGAGAGCTCGGTCATCTCTTTGGCGATGTCAATCAAGCCTTTTTTATCGGCATCACGAATCACGGGAACGACCAAACCATTAGGCGTATCAGCCGCAAAACCGATATGCACATATTGTTTGTACACGAGCTGATCGCCATCGAGCGAGGCATTGAATTCGGGGAACTTTTTAAGCGCTGCAACACAAGCCTTAATCAAGAAAGCCAGCATGGTGAATTTCACGCCTGCTTTTTCGTGTTCCTTGTTGAGCTTGACGCGCAGGGCTTCTAGGTCGGTGATGTCGGCTTCATCGTTATTGGTGACGTGAGGAATCATCACCCAATTGCGATGCAGGTTTGCGCCGCTGATTTTTTTGATGCGCGAGAGGTCTTTGCGCTCCACAGGGCCGAATTTAGCAAAATCAACTTTAGGCCATGGCAGCAGGCCAAGCGCCGCGCCGTCTGCCGAGGCACCTGCCCCAGAAGCCTTGCTAGACGCGGCTTGCGCGGCAGTCTGCTTGGAACCGCTCATCACAGCTTGCGTAAAGGCTTGCACGTCTTCTTCGGTGATGCGACCATTCGCGCCCGAGCCCCTCACTTCCGCTAGCGGCACACCCAGCTCGCGAGCGTATTTGCGAACGGACGGCGAGGCATTCGGTAATGTCGCAAGCTGCGCGGTTTGCGTAGCAGGCTCGTGTGCGGGCGCAGACTCGTGTGCGGACGCGGCAGCTACCTCCGTTCGCACTGAGCTTGTCGAAGTGCTTGGAGCCTGGGCTTCGACAGGCTCAGCCCGAACGGATGTTGGGGTTGCACCAGCGGGTGTTGGGGCGACCCCAGCGGGTGTTGGCGCTGCCCCAGCGGGTGTTGGGGTTGCACCAGCGGGCGCAGGCGCTGCACCTGCGGGTGTTGAGGCGGCTGTAGACGCACCGCCCGCCGCATCTAGTTCCGCGACCAGTGAACCCATTTTTACTTTGTCGCCCAGCTTCACTTTGAGTGCTATGACCACACCTGCGTGTGAGGACGGAATTTCCATTGAGGCTTTGTCGGATTCGACCGTTATCAACGACTGCTCCACCTTCACGGTGTCCCCTGCTTTGACCAGTAATTCAATCACGGTGACTTCATCGAAGTCACCAATATCGGGAACCAAAATTTGTACGTTTGCCATGTTGTTATCTCCTCTTTTTTATACAGATTTAAGCGTAAAGCGGATTCATTTTGTCTGCTTTGATGCCGTATTGGGCAATCGCTTCAGCCACTTTGGCCACGGGCACTGCGCCCTCTTCGCTTAATGCTTTTAAAGCGGCAACAACGATGTAGTGGCGATTGATTTCAAAGTGTTCGCGCAGTTTGGAGCGGAAGTCCGAGCGACCAAAACCGTCTGTTCCAAGGACTTTGTACGTGCGACCTTTAGGAATGAAGGGGCGAATCTGCTCCGCGTAGGCTTTCATGTAATCGGTTGATGCGATGACGGGGCCCGCGTGCGCAGTCAATTGACTCGCCACAAACGACACACGAGGCGCGGCGGTTGGATGCAGCAAGTTGTAACGCTCAGCATCTTGCCCGTCACGCGTGAGTTCGTTAAAGCTCGGTGCGCTCCACACGTTTGCGCCAATGCCCCAATCCTTTTCTAACAAGGCTTGGGCGGCAATGGACTCACGCAAAATCGTGCCAGAGCCCAACAGCTGCACGGTGTGCGCGGCTTTTTTGGCGCTGCTCGGTTTGCACAGATACAGGCCTTTAATGATTTGCTCCTCCGTGCCAGCGGTCAGTCCAGGCATGGCGTAGTTTTCATTGAGCAACGTTAAGTAATAGAAAACGTTGTCTTGTTTTTCCACCATGCGCTTCAGGCCATGGTGGAGGATCACGCCCACTTCGTGCGCGAAGGTCGGGTCATACGACAAGCAGTTCGGGATGGTGTTTGCCATGATGTGGCTGTGCCCGTCTTCGTGCTGTAAGCCTTCGCCGTTTAGCGTCGTGCGTCCCGATGTGCCGCCCAGCAAGAAGCCGCGAGCTTGCATATCGCCAGCAGCCCAAGCCAAGTCGCCAATGCGTTGAAAGCCAAACATCGAGTAGTACACGTAGAACGGCACCATGATGCGATTGGAGGTTGAGTAGCTGGTCGCAGCCGCAATCCAGCTAGACATACCGCCCGCTTCGTTAATACCTTCTTGCAAGATTTGACCCGCTTTGTCTTCGCGGTAATACATCACTTGCTCTTTATCAACAGGCGTGTAGTTTTGACCTGCGGGGTTGTAAATACCAATTTGACGGAAAAGACCTTCCATACCAAAGGTGCGCGCCTCGTCCACCAAAATAGGCACGACGCGCGGCCCCAGTGCCTGATCGCGCAGCAGCTGCGTGAGGAAGCGAACATAGGCCTGCGTGGTCGAAATCTCGCGCCCTTCGGCGGTTGGCTCAATCACGCTTTTGAAACTCTCAAGCGCGGGCACAGTAAAGCTCTCATCGGCTTTGGTGCGGCGGTGCGGCAAGTAACCACCCAAAGCCTTGCGGCGCTCGTGCAGGTAGGTCATCTCTGGTGTATCGTCCGCGGGCTTATAAAACGGCAACTCTGGCAATTGGCTATCTGGGATAGGAATGTTAAAGCGATCACGAAACGCTTTGATATCTTCATCCGACAGTTTCTTCGTTTGGTGAACGTTGTTTTTACCTTCGCCAATTTTGCCCATACCAAAACCTTTAACCGTTTTGATGAGCAGCACGGTTGGCTGACCTTTGTGGTTGACCGCTTGATGGAATGAAGCGTAGACTTTTTGCGCGTCATGTCCCCCGCGGCGTAGGTTCCAAATTTCGTCATCCGACATATGCGCAACCATCTCGGCAGTGCGGGGGTCGCGACCAAAGAAATGCTTGCGCACATACGCGCCATCATTGGCTTTGAAGGATTGATAGTCACCGTCTAGCGTGTCCATCATCAGCTTGCGCAGTGCGCCATCTTTATCGCGTGCCAGCAGCGCATCCCAATTGCTGCCCCACAGCAGTTTGATGACGTTCCAGCCCGCCCCCCTGAACTCGCCCTCCAACTCTTGCACGATCTTGCCGTTACCACGCACAGGACCGTCGAGGCGCTGCAAGTTGCAATTGATCACAAAAATGAGGTTGTCTAAATTTTCACGTGCAGCCAAACCAATCGCGCCTAAGGATTCGACTTCGTCCATCTCACCGTCGCCGCAAAAAACCCACACCTTGCGGTTCTCGGTATTGGCAATGCCGCGAGCATGGAGATACTTTAAAAACCGCGCTTGATAAATCGCCATCAAAGGGCCAAGCCCCATTGACACGGTGGGGAATTGCCAAAACTCGGGCATCAACTTGGGATGCGGATAGCTGGATAAACCTTTGCCATCAACCTCTTGGCGGAAGTGAAGGAGTTGCTCTTCTGATAAGCGCCCCTCTAGGAACGCCCGTGCATAAACGCCTGGCGAGACGTGACCTTGAATGTAGATGCAATCGCCGCCGTGGTTTTCATTTTCGGCGTGCCAAAAATGATTGAAACCCGCGCCAAACATATTGGCTAGCGATGCAAACGAGCCAATGTGTCCGCCCAAGTCACCACCGTCTTCGGGGTTGTGGCGGTTGGCTTTGACCACCATCGCCATCGCATTCCAACGCATATAGGCGCGTAGGCGCTCTTCAATTTCAGCATTGCCCGGGTTGCGTGCTTCGTCCTGGGGCTCAATCGTGTTGACATAGCCCGTCGTCGCCGAAAACGGCATATCGATGCCTTCTTGACGCGCCTGCTCCAGCAACTGCTCCAGCAAATAATGCGCTCGCTCGCGGCCGTCATCGTTGGTGGGCGCATTGGCAATGACGGCGCGTAGCGCGTCAATCCATTCGCGGGTTTCTTGCTGGTCTGAATCAGCCTTTTGGCTAACCCTATCTACTACTTGTGTCATGCTGAAATGCTCCTCTCATAATTGAAGAATCAAGTATGCCATACAGCATTCGATGACCATATTGCAAATTTTTATTTCACATTGTGAATTGAGTGTATCGTTCTCAAAACCGCGACACCTTAAACTCCCCTCCCATGTCTAGTAAAAAAACATTTGCAATGGAGCAGTTGCGACCGCAGTGGCGACCGCAGTGGCGTGCATGGTGGCGGCGGCAATCGCCCGTGCGGCAAGACCGCTACGCCATGATTGCGCCGATTGTGACGGTGCTCTTGTTTTTACTGGCGCTGTTTTTAACCATTGGTTATTTGCGCATTGAAGAGGCTGACCGCGAGCGCGACAACCTTAAGCGAGACCTTGACTACAGCCAAATCCAACTGCGCGATCGTTTGCAAGACCGCAAAGAACAAGTCTTGCAAGTGGCCAAAGACATTGGCCGAGGTCTCATTGATACGTCCGAATTTTTAAATCAGTCCGAAACCTTGGTCAGCACGACACCCGAACTCTTGGCGGTTGTTTGGGTGAATAACCTGCGCCACATCCGCTCCGCCTATTTAACTACGGGTGCGTACACCATGCATTGGACGCGCTACACCGAATTGAATCCTGAGAGCGATGCTGCTGCTTTATACGAACAAATCCGGCAACAAAAATTACCGCTTTACTCCGCCCCCTACTTCAGCCCCGATGGGCGCGGGTTAATTCAATTACAAGTTCCCATTCTGGGGTCGGGCAATCGCTTTCAAGGCGTATTAATTGCGGAGTTATCGCTTGAGGGCCTTTTGCAGCATGGCATCTCCATCGACATCAGTAAAAAATATAGCATCGCTTTTACCGATCACTCACATCAAAGATTGGCGGGTGTTTTGTCACCCAAAGCTTCGCTCGCAGAGGGATCGCTGTCGTGGCTCACTGGACTCAACGAACAGCATCAATACGTTGCCGACTTTGAGTTAAACAATAGCGAGCGCACGCCCATTGAAGGTGATGCAGCATTGCAACTGATTTTGCGTGGCTATCGAACGTCGCAGGGATTTATCGGTTCGGCTCTGCGCCTTTTGGTTGCGGCGCTGAGTTTGCTCACCATTTGGATGCTGATCGCTAATTGGCAGCACACGCGCAGGCGACTTCACACGCAAGATGCGCTACTAGCCGAGACAAACTTTCGCCGCGCTATGGAGAACTCGATGCCCACAGGGATGCGCGCGCTGGATATGGAGGGACGCATTACTTATGTGAACGCCGCCTTTTGCCAGATGACACAGTGGCACGAATCCGATCTGGTGGGTTGCTTGCCGCCTTATGTTTATTGGCCTGCCGAAGACACGAAGAAATTAGAACTCACCTTAAAGCAAGAGCTCAGCGGCAATAGCAGCCCTGGCGGCGTTGAAATGCAAGTGCTTCGGCGCGATGGCAAACGCTTTACCGCCCGTATGTATGTCTCGCCGCTAGTGGATGCACGCGGCAAGCAAACAGGATGGATGGCATCCATGACCGACATCACCGAGCCCAAACGTATTCGGGAAGAGCTGGAGTCGTCTTATGAGCGCTTTATCACCATCTTGGAGGGCTTAGATGCGTCGATTTCTGTATCCACTTTAGGTAGCAAACGTCTGCTGTTTGCCAATAAAACTTACCGTCAATGGTTTGGAGACGATGCGCAGGATCAACCCGATTTTGTGGCTGCCATGCTGGCCGCACCGACTGAGGGCAATACCATCGAAGACGTTGACGCATTTGCAGGCTTGCCGTTGGGGGATATTGAAGATGCGCCTAGTGAAAGCAAAGAGATTTATTTACCTGCCACCACGCACAAGCCCGAGCGCTGGTTGGATGTTCGGGTTCGTTACCTGAATTGGGTAGATGGACATTTAGCGCAAATGGTGATTGCAAACGACTTTACCGCCAAGCATCACGCCGAAGCATTTGCCGCCGAGCAAGCTGCGCGTGCGCAAGCGTCCAGTCGCTTGATCACGATGGGCGAGATGGCCTCTAGCGTGGCGCATGAATTGAATCAACCCCTTGCGGCCATTACGAATTATTGCAACGGCATTGTGAGCCGCATTCACAATAACCAAATCAGCAATGAGGAGCTGCTTCTCACAATTGAAAAGACCGCAAGACAAGCGCAGCGTGCGGGACACATCATCCAGCGCATTCGCAGCTTTGTCACGCGCAGTGCGCCAAACCGTGTCAAGAGCGATGTAGGGCTGATGGTCTCTGAGGCTATTGATCTGGTGGGCATTGAGGTGCAGCGCCGCCGCGTGCAACTCACGCATCACACGGCCCCCGATTTGCCAAGCATTTATGTTGATCCCATTTTGATTGAACAGGTCGTTGTTAACTTAATTAAAAACGCCGCTGAGTCGATTGATAGCGGGGGACAGTACTCGCCCAAGGATATGGCAAAGCGCGTCATTCAGGTACGCGTCAAACGTAGGGCCATGCAGATGAGCGCCGAGCAACCTCTCGATGGCATTGAATGCACCGTCGAAGATACGGGACCTGGCGTGCCACCCGAAGTTTTGGCAAGAATATTCGATGCATTTTTTAGTACAAAATCCGATGGCATGGGTATTGGCCTGAATTTATGCCGCTCCATCATCGAATCACACCAAGGTCGTTTAACCGCCGAGAACCTCTACAATGGAAAGTTAAACGACAGGAGTATTACAGGCTGTCGGTTTAGTTTTTGGCTACCGCTTGAAACGCAACCACAAGCAGCGTCCGATCTTCCTGACTAAGCTTCCTAATTACGATTCCTGCATAAGGCTGCACCATGAGTTTGATTCCGAAAAAAGGCACGATATTTGTTGTTGATGATGATGAGGCGGTGCGCGACTCTTTGCAGTGGCTGCTAGAGGGCAAAGACTACCGCGTTCGCTGCTACGACTCCGCTGAAAACTTCTTGGCACGCTACGACTCCCGCGAGGTGGCTTGTTTGGTGGTCGATATCCGCATGACGGGTATGTCTGGGCTAGAGCTGCAAGATCGTCTGATTGAGTTGAGTTCGCCTTTGCCAATTGTCTTTATCACAGGACACGGCGACGTTCCGATGGCGGTGAACTCCATGAAAAAAGGTGCGATGGATTTCATTCAAAAACCGTTTGATGAAACCGCCTTAGTTGCGCTGATTGACCGAATGCTTGATCATGCAAAAATTTCATTTGCCTCCGCGCAAGCCAGCGCCAGCCGCGATGCCCTGCTTGGCAAACTCACCTCTCGCGAGGCACAAGTTTTAGAGCGCATTGTGGCGGGACGGCTTAACAAGCAAATCGCGGATGACCTGGGCATCAGCATCAAAACCGTCGAGGCGCACCGCGCCAACATCATGGAAAAACTCAGCGCCAACACGGTTGCTGATCTCCTCAAAATCGCGCTCAAAAATTAACCCCTCCGTCATTCCCGCGTAGGCGGGAAGCCAGTTCTCTTTACTCTTTATGACAGCACAACTCATCGACGGCAATGCCCTTGCCGCACACATCAAAACCGAAGTCACTGCCAAAGTGACAGCGCTCAAAGTACGCGGAATCTCTCCTGGCCTTGCTGTCGTGCTGGTTGGCGACGATCCTGCTAGTCAGGTCTATGTGAGTCACAAAGTCAAAGACAGCGAGCAAGTCGGCATCCACTCGGTTTTAGAACGCATGGCAGCCGATACATCGGAGGCCGCCTTGCTTGCCAAAGTCGCAGCGCTCAACAACGACCCCAGCATCCACGGCATCTTGGTACAAATGCCCCTGCCTAAACATATTGATAGTCAAAAGGTCATTGCCGCAATTAATCCTGCCAAAGATGTAGATGGCTTTCACGTCGTCAACGCGGGAGCCCTAGCCACGGGGCTTGCGGGCTTTTGGCCTTGCACGCCGCATGGCGCGATGAAGATGATTGAGAGCATCGGCATGAATCTGCGTGGCAAACACGCGGTGGTTATTGGACGCAGCAACATCGTCGGTAAACCGATGGCGCAAATGCTGCTCAACCAAAGCGCAACCGTCACGATTTGCCACAGCGCCACCACGAATCTCAAAGAAATTTGTCTAACCGCTGATGTCATCGTTGCCGCCGTTGGCAAACCAAATGTCGTCACCAAAGATATGGTCAAAGCGGGCGCAGTTGTCATCGACGTGGGTATGAATCGCAATGCGGCAGGCAAGCTGTGCGGCGATGTGGATTTTGCAGCTGTGCGCGAGGTAGCGGGTTACATCACGCCCGTGCCAGGTGGCGTGGGGCCGATGACGCGGGCGATGCTCTTGGTCAATACGCTCAAGGCTACTGATTCATACGCCGATTCAATCCGCTCGCCCTAAACAGGCGGCTGACTAGCGCCTACGCCCAGCACGCGCTGCATCAAGACTAAATCGAGCCAGCGATCTTGCTTCCAGCCTGCGCCCTCTATGAGTCCTGCACGCGTAAACCCCAGCGCACGGTGCAGCCCAATGGACGCAAGGTTTTCGCTTCCACCAATCACCGCCATCACTTTGCGGATACCGATTCGTTCTAACTGCGTCAATAGCTCTGCCAACAATAATTTACCCAGTCCTTTTCCTGTCGCATCATGGTGTAGATAAATAGAGTTCTCCGCCGAAAAACGATAGGCGGCACGTGGCTTAAACCAATTGGCATAAGCAAAGCCCATGACCTTTTGCGTCCCCGCATGACCTTGCGTGATGACCAAATACGGCAAACCCTTTGTCAGCACATCTTGCCTGCGCGTTGCCATCTCTTGTTCGCTGGGAACTTCAGTTTCAAAAGTAGCCGTGCTGTGCAGCACAAAATGGGCATAAATTGCCGTGATCGCGGGCATATCTTCGGCGGTGCTTGGGCGAATGCGTATCATAGATGGTTGTGCAAGTTATAATGCGAGGCTTTGCAGCGTATCGCTGGCCGGGTGGCTATGTCGTGTGTCTCAGTCGTTGCAAAGAATTATCCACCCTGACCGTCCTAGATTTTTTCATCACAGATTTTTTATCTAGGGCTCAATTTTCCAAGGAATTCATTATGGTCGTCATTCGACTCTCTCGCGGCGGTTCTAAAGGTCGCCCTTTCTTCAACATCGTCGTTGCTGACAAGCGCGAGCGCCGTGATGGTCGCTTCATCGAGCGCCTAGGTTTTCATAACCCAAGCGCTATCGCGACCGAAGAAGGCACACGCATTAACACCGAGCGTTTGACTTATTGGCGCGGCGTTGGCGCGCAAGTCTCGCCAACGGTTGAGCGTTTAGTGAAGCAAACTGCTGCTAAAGCGGCGTAATTAAGTCCCATGCCTTTGATGCTGGATGCGGCAACGCTGCCGCAAGATGCCATCGAAGTTGGGCGAATAGGAGACGCTTGGGGCGTTAAAGGTTGGATGAAAATCCATGCGTTTAACAATGACCCCCAAGCGTTTTTTTCGTCTAAGCGTTGGTATTTGCAAGTGCCCGAGCCGCGTGCTGGCGTTCGTATCAATTTTGAAGCGTTCACGGGAACCGTGCTGCTCAAAGTTCTTGAGGCCAAAGAACACTCTAGCGGCGTGGTCGCCGCCTCTGTCGATGTGGCTGACCGCACGGCAGCAGAGTCGCTCAAAGGGGCTCGCATCTTCATCCCGCGCTCCAGCTTTCCAACGCCCGCTCAAGACGAGTTTTATTGGGTCGATTTGCTGGGTCACAGCGTCATCAATCGTGAAGGTGTTCTACTTGGCACAGTCGATGATTTGCACTCAACGGGAGCCAACACCGTGCTGATTCTTGGCAAAATCATGATCCCTTTTGTGAGCGTTTATATCGACTCTGTCGATCACGTCACCCAAACCATCCGCGTTGATTGGCAAGCGGATTATTTAGATTGAAGCAATAGAAAGTTGTTCTTATGAGTTTGAAATGCGGCATCGTCGGCCTGCCTAACGTCGGCAAATCTACCCTCTTTAATGCCCTGACCAAATCTGGAATCGCCGCAGAAAATTATCCGTTTTGCACGATTGAGCCCAATGTTGGCATCGTCGAATTGCCAGACCCACGACTACAGCAATTGGCGCAAATCATCACGCCCGAGCGCATCGTGCCAGCCATTGTTGAGTTTGTGGACATTGCAGGCTTGGTCGCAGGCGCCAGCACTGGCGAAGGCCTTGGCAACAAGTTCCTCGCCCACATCCGCGAGACCGATGCCATCGTCAACGTGGTGCGCTGTTTTGAAGACGACAACATCGTTCACGTAGCAGGCAAGGTTGACCCCATCTCCGACATCGAAGTCATTAACACCGAGCTTGCGCTGGCAGACTTAGGCGTTGTTGAAAAAGCGCTGCATCGCTTTCAAAAACTTGCACGCGCTGGCGATAAAGAGGCCGCCAAAATGGTCTCGCTTTTAGAGCGCATCACGCCCCAATTAAACGAAGCAAAACCTGTCCGCGCCATGGGGCTTAGCGAAGACGAATTACTGCTTCTCAAACCCTTGTGCCTCATTACAGCCAAGCCAGCCATGTTTGTTGGCAACGTCAGTGATACAGGCTTTACCAACAATCCGCTGCTGGACAAACTCAAAGATTACGCTGCCAAACAAAAAGCGCCCGTCGTTGCCATCTGTGCAGCGATTGAAGCTGAGATCGCGGAGCTATCCGATGAAGACAAGCAGGTATTTTTAGGTGATATGGGCATGACCGAGCCAGGACTTGATCGACTCATTCGCGCAGCCTTTACCTTACTGGGATTACAAACTTACTTTACCGCTGGGGTCAAAGAAGTACGTGCGTGGACAGTCCCCGTGGGCGCTACAGGACCGCAAGCAGCAGGCGTGATTCACACCGATTTTGAGCGTGGTTATATTCGGGCGCAAACGATTGCCTTTGAAGACTTCATGACCTACAAGGGCGAGCAAGGCGCAAAAGAAGCTGGCAAAATGCGTGCAGAGGGAAAAGATTACATCGTCAAAGACGGCGATGTCATGAACTTCTTGTTCAACGTCTAAATTTGTCCGAAAGCGGTTCTATGAATGCCAACAATTCAATTCAAGATGCAACAACCTTCGCTAGCTTCTATCCCCTTTACTTAGCCGAGCACAGCAACCGAATGTGCCGCCGACTTCACTTTGTCGGATCAACGGCAGCGCTGGGTTGCCTCATCATGTTGCTAGTCGCACGCCAGCCTATGTTCCTCATCTACGGACTATTAGCAGGTTATGGCTTTGCATGGATTGGCCATTTCTTCTTTGAAAAAAACAAACCCGCATCGTTCAAACGCCCAATCTACAGTTTTATGGGCGACTGGGTAATGTACAAAGATATTTGGCTGAACAAAATCACGATTTAAAACCTAAACCTCAAGCCACTCTTTGCGGATATAAGCATCCGCGCGTAGTGCTTCGGTTGTGCCATCAAACACAATCGCACCGTGCCCCATCACCAAGCATCGGTCAGAGATTTGCATTGCAATGGTTAGCTTTTGTTCAATCAAGAGAACCGACACACCGCGGCGCTTAAGCTCTTGTAAATACTCCGCAACCAGCGCAACAATCTTTGGCGCTAAGCCCTCCGTTGGCTCATCGATGATGATGAGGTCTGGATCGCCCATCAAGGTGCGGCACAGCGTGAGCATCTGCTGCTCCCCGCCAGACATCACGCCCGCCTCTGTATGCTGACGCTCCTTTAAGCGCGGAAACATTTGATACATATCGTCAAACGACCAGCGCAGGTTTTTTGCGCCGCGCTTTTGACCTAACAGCAAATTTTGATGCACCGTTAAGGTTGAAAAAATATCTCTATTTTCTGGCACGTAACCAATACCCAGATGCGCAACTTCAAACGCTTTTTTTCCAAGTATTTTTTGTCCATTCCAAACGATAGAGCCTGTGCCATCCACAAGCCCCATCACAGTTTTAGCTGTTGTGGAACGCCCCGATCCATTACGCCCCAGCAAGGCAACAATTTCGCTCTTACCAACTTCAAAATTAACACCGTGCAGCACATGGCTTTTGCCGTAGTAGGCGTGCAGATTTTCAACCTTTAACATCTCAGTGCCCTCCCTGTGCATCAGCAGCAGAAGATCCCAAATAGGCCTCTTGCACTTTCGCGTTCGCACGCACCGCATCTGGCGTGTCAAACGCCAAAATCTCGCCGTAAACAAGCACCGCAATTCGATCCGCCAGACCAAATACCACGCCCATATCGTGCTCAACTGTTAAGAGTGTTTTACCCACGGTGACTGCTTTAATCAATTTAATAAATCGGGTGGTTTCACTTTGGCTCATGCCAGCGGTTGGTTCATCCAAAAGAATCACTTCTGCGCCGCCGCCTATCGTGATGCCAATCTCCAAGGCGCGCTGCTCTGCATACGTCAAATTCATCGCCAAGACATCACGCTTTCGATCAAGTCCAATCATCTCCATCAGCTCAACCGCTCGTCCATTTGCGTCATGCAAGTCAGCCAAAAATTTGAAGAATGTATAGCGATAGCCTAAGCTCCAAAGCACCGCGCAGCGCAGATTTTCAAAGACGCTCAACTTAGGAAAAATATTTGTAATTTGGAAACTGCGCGACAAACCTAGGCGATTAATCTCATAGGGTTTTTTGCCGTTAATGCGCTGTCCATTTAGCATGACATCACCGCTCGTCGGCTCAAACCGACCACTCATTAAATTAAACAGCGTGGACTTGCCTGCCCCATTCGGGCCAATGATGGCGACGCGCTCCCCCGCATGAACAGCTAAGTTGCAACCCCGAATAATTTCGGTTTTGCCAAAGCTTTTTCTAAGATCTTTTAACTCTAAGGCGTAACTCATGCTAACGCCTCCCGACGTTTCATCTCGCGCTCAATATCGATTTGGATGGCATCCCAGTCATGCTTAAACTGACGACGCACTAATTCAAACAAAGCGATGCCCGTCAACATCACCAACAAAGACCCTACCCATGCGTTCAGGCCATTGACATTTAGCGTCATGCCCAAAAACATTAACGCCTCGCTTTCTGCCGCATTTAATTGCATATGGTAGACCATCTCAATAATGGCAGCTGCACCTAAAAACGCAGTCGCACCAGTCACAAATAAAGCGAGATAACGCACCCATAACCGCTTAAAGAAACCAAACATCATGACGCGAACATTCATCATGATGAGACTGGCTACGCCGCCTGGGGCATACATCACCATCAAAAGGAAAACCAGCCCTAAATAAAGCAACCAAGCTTTGGTGATTTCGGACAACAAAACCGTTGCGAGCACGAGCAATATACCCCCCAGAATAGGGCCAAAAAAGAATGTTGCGCCGCCTAAAAACGTAAACAACAAAAGCGCACCCGAGCGATAACCACTCACAACCTCAGCAGTCACAATCTCAAAATTAAGCGCCGCTAACCCACCCGAAATGCCCGCAAAAAATGCCGCAATAATGAACACGATATAGCGCACCACTTGTGTGTTGTAGCCCACAAATTCAACGCGTTCAGGGTTATCTCGCACAGCGTTCAGCATCCGACCCAGTGGTGTTTGCGTGAACGCGAACATCAAACCCGTACACACAAATGTGTAAATGGCAATCAAATAATAAAGCTGAATTTGCGGTCCAAATGTGATGCCAAACGTGCTGCTTCCCGCCACACGGTTGCCGTTGATGCCACCCTCACCGCCAAAGAACTCTGGAAACATCAGTGACATCGCCCAAACCAATTCACCAACACCCATGGTGATCATCGCAAAAGGCGTAGCGGCTTTTTTAGTCGTCACCCAACCCAAAATAACAGCGAAAAAAGCGCCAAATAGTCCGCCAACGATGGGAACCAAACTCACAGGCAGAGGCAGGGAACCGTTGCTAATTAAGTTCAAGGTGTGGATCGATAAAAATGAGCCCAAACCAGAATAAACGGCGTGCCCAAAACTTAACATTCCGCCCTGACCTAACAGCATGTTGTAGCTGAGGCACACAATGACCACTGTCCCCATTTGCGAGAGCATGGTGTGACTTAAACTACTGGTAAACACCAGTGGCGCGAAGATAAGCACCAAGGCAAACACCGTCCAGACGACAAATCGCCCGATGTTGAGTGGTTTGAATTGAAAGTAATTTGTACGCATTTTTATCGCCTCAGCCTTCACGCGAACCCATTAAACCCTTGGGCTTAAAAATTAATATAAGCACCAACAGCAAAAATGGCAGAATCGGCGCACATTGACTGACTTTAAGTTTCCACAGTGCATAGCCAAACGTTTCTGGTGTCACAGTCAAGCCAACGCTGGCAAGCACACTCATAAGCGACGCATCAATGGCAACCGCAAAAGTTTGCACAACTCCAATCAGTAGTGAAGCTACAAATGCGCCAGCCAATGATCCCATGCCGCCCACCACCACCACCACAAAAATAATAGGCCCCACGCTGTTTGCCATGCCAGGCTCAGTCACCGAGGCATAACCACCAATCACGCCAGCCAGCCCTGCCAATGCAGCGCCGCCGCCAAACACCATCATAAAAACGCGGGGCACGTTATGCCCAAGCGTTTCTACAGTTTCTGGATGTGTCAGTGCAGCCTGAATAACCAGACCAATCCGCGTCTTTTTTAACAACAACCACAGCAGCGTGAGCATCACCAAAGCGACGAGCATCATAAAGCCGCGGTGCTTGGGAAACTCTGTTCCAAAATAAGTAAACAACGAGCCTGTTAAAAACTCAGGCACACGGTAATCAACCGAGCTACGCCCCCAAATCAACTGAGTTAGCTCTAGGATGATGTAGGACAAGCCAAACGTGATCAGCAGTTCAGGCACATGACCAAACGCATGGACACGGCGCAAACAAAAGCGCTCAAACAACACGCCTAATAAGCCAACGATCAAAGGTGCCAAGATCAGCGCAGGCAAAAATCCTGCCACGCTCGTAATCGTGTAGGCGAAATAAGCTCCCAGCATATAAAAGGAAGCGTGCGCAAAGTTCAGCACCCCCATCATGCTAAATATCAGCGTCAACCCTGCACTCAGCATGAATAGCAAAAGTCCAAAACTAATTCCGTTCAACAAGGACGAGGTGAGCAGTTCAAGCATCAGTGCTTCCTAATGTGTATGGGTGTCATGGTCGATAAGGTGTGAGAAACAACACGTGTGCGTAATGCGCCGTCTACGCAGGACGTTTCATTTGACAACTTGTGGGCGTACTAGAAACGTAAGGTTCAAACACGCGTTCAGGAGCCCAAGTCATTCCCGTGTCCTCTACGTCATAATTATTTTTTGCATTTTTCTTTCTCCAGACACTCGCATAAAGTGTTTGTTGCAATTGATGATCTGCGGCACGCATGGTGATATCGCCACTAAAGCTTTTAACGGTCAAGCCTTCCATTGCCTTTGCTACCTTCAGAGGATCAGTCGATTGCGCTTTGACCATGCCACCCGCCAAAACCGCGACGGCATGACCAATGGTCAGCGAGCTCATGTCTTCTTTATATTTGGTTTTAAATTCATCAACCAGTTTACGTGTACTAGCCAAGTTAGGGTGGTGAACATAGACCACGCGCACTTTGTCCTCACCCCAGTTGCCCATTGCAATCGGTGTACCTTGTGCACCTGCATAGTAGGTGTACCAATTAACATTTAAGCCTGCGTCTTTGGCTGCCTTGAATAACAGTGACATATCGGCACCCCAGTTGCCTGTCACCACAGTATCGGCACCCGATTGCTTGATCTTGGCAACGTAAGGCGAGAAGTCTTTAACAGCACCAATGGGATGTAACTCATCGCCAACAAACTTAATGTCGGGGCGGCGGCGTGCGATGGACTCTTTCCCGTACTTGGCGACCTGCACACCATGCGCATAGTTTTGCCCCAAGAAGTAGACGTTTTTGACCGATTTATCTCCCTGCATTGCCGCTGCCATCGCTTCCATCTTCATGGAAGTATCGGCATCAAAACGGAAGTGCCAAAACGAGCAGCGCTCATTAGTTAATGCAGGGTCAACCGCCGCATAGTTTAAGAAAACAACTTCCTTGCCAGGATTGCGCTCGTTATGCTTGGTGACCGCATCAGAAATAGCTGCCGCCGCGCCCGATCCGTTACCTTGTGCAACAAAGCGAATGCCCTGATCGATAGCAGCCTTCAGCGCACTCAGCGACTCTTGCGGCGAAGCCTTATTATCAAAAGGAACCATCTCGTACTTCACACCAGCGGCGTTGGGTAATGCACCAATCGTCTGCCATGTTTTAAACAAGTTTTGTCCGATATTGGCAAACGAACCCGATAACGGGTCAATAAAGGCAATCTTTACCGTCTCGCCTTTTTGCGCAAAAGCGGCGCTTGCGCAAAGGGTTGCGCTGGCAAGAACAAGCGCCCTCAAGGTGGTTTTAGCAATCATATGCAAGAAGTCCTGAGTAAAAAAATTATGAAGGGCGTTTCATTTGGCAAGAAGTTGGCGTGCTTGCAATATAAGGGGGTAGCTGCTTAATTGATGCAAATGTGTAGCCCGTATTCTCTACGCTATAAGGATTTTTCTTATCCACTTTTTGCCATTTCGTGATGAACATCGATTGTTGCAATTGATGATCCGACTTACGCATCGTCACATCGCCTGCAAAGCTCTTGACGGACAGCCCCTCTAACGCCGCAGCAACTTTCGCGGGGTTAGTCGATTTCGCATTCGCCATCGCTTGCCCAAGCAGATCAATACCGTTGGTTATTGCGTAGGTGTAGTAGTCATCGTTATATTTTTTCTTAAAGTCAGCACCCAGTTTGCCCAGCTCACCCGAATGATTGGAGTGCCCATACGCAATGACATAAACCTCGCCCTCACCGCCAGCCGCTAAGGCAGTCGGCGTTCCCGTCACGCCTGCGTAGTAGGTGTACATCGGCAACTTCATGCCCGCATCGTTCAAAGCCTTCACAAGCAACGTTAAGTCCGTGCCCCAGTTACCAGAGACCAAAGTATCCGCGCCTGATTGCTTAATTTTTGCGACATACGGTGCGAAATCTTTGACCTGACCAATTGGATGCAAGTCGTCGCCAACGATTTGCACATCAGGGCGTTTTGATTTCATGCCTTCTTTAAAGTAGCGCGAAACCTGCTGTCCGTGTGAGTAGTTTTGATTCAGCAAAAAGACTTTTTTAACCTTGGGCTGATCTTTCATAAATGTTGTCAGTGCCTCCATTTTCATGGTGGTATCAGCATCAAGGCGGAAGTGCCAATAGCTGCACTTTTCGTTCGTCATCGCTGGGTCAACTGCGGCGTAATTTAAATAAATAACTTCCTTGCCAGGATTGCGGTCGTTGTATTTTTGAACGGCATCCGATAGCGCCAAACCAGCGCCCGATCCATTACCTTGCGTGATGTAGCGGTAACCTTGGTCAATCGCTGCTTGCAGCGCAGTCAGACTTTCTTGCGGTGAGCCTTTGTTATCAAACTGAGTCACTTCAAACTTCACGCCCGCAGGATTATTTTTTCCGCTTTTACGCTCGGCAACAAACTGCCAACTTTTAAATTGATTCACCCCTACGTTGGCAAACGGACCAGAAAATGGATCGATATGTGCAATTTTGACGGTTTCGCCTGACTGCGCAATCGCTGCCGACATACTGGCAGCAAACACCGACAAAGCAATTGTTTTAAGAATAACGGGACGCATGAAAAATCTCCTTAGTATGAATAATTAAACGAACACGATAGGCTGCAAGGCTAACTCGTTTTTCACTTTTTTCCTTCAGGGAAAGCCCCTAGGGGACAACGGCTGATAAGCTAAAGACTAGGTAATTGGTAATTTTTAAGCTCTTCGCGCAATTTCATTTTTTGCATTTTCCCAGTTGCACCAAGTGGTATGGCATCCACAAAAACCACATCATCTGGAATCTGCCACTTCGCTGTTTTGCCTTCAAAAAATTGAAGCAACTCGTCACGCGACACCGCCATATCGGGACGCTTCACCACCGCCACAATGGGGCGCTCGTCCCACTTGGGATGCGGCATTCCAATGCATGCCGCCATCATGACGGCGGGATGTGCCATCGCAATATTTTCAATATCAATCGAGCTAATCCACTCGCCGCCCGACTTGATCACATCCTTGCTGCGGTCAGTAATTTGCATAAAGCCGTCCGCATCAATCGTTGCCACATCACCCGTTGGGAACCAGCCATTGACTAAAGGATCGCCGCCCTCGCCTTTGAAATAAGCCCCCAAGACCCACGGACCTTTAACTAGCAAATCGCCATATGTTTTGCCATCCCACGGCAGCTCGTTGCCCGCTTCGTCAACGATCTTCATATCTACCCCAAAAATCGCCCGTCCTTGCTTGAGCCGAATTTGCATCTGCGCATCTGGCGGCAGTTTGAGTTGTTTATTTTTAAGCGTACAAAGCGTCCCCAGTGGTGACATCTCCGTCATGCCCCACGCGTGCAGCACCTCCACACCATAGTCGTCGTTGAATGCCCGAATCATGGCTGGCGGGCAAGCAGATCCGCCGATCACGGTACGCGTCATCGTGCCAAATTTCAAGTTGTTGGTTTTCATGTGCGTCAGCATCATTTGCCACACCGTTGGTACGCCCGCCGAGTACGTCACGCCCTCCGCTTCAATTAATTCGTAGATGGACTTGCCATCCATTGCGCCGCCAGGGAACACCAACTTCGCACCCGTCAACGCCGCGCTGTATGGAATGCCCCAAGCATTCACGTGGAACATTGGCACCACTGGCAAAATCGCGTCGCGTGCGCTAATGCACATGACATCGGGCAAAGCCGCAGCATAAGCGTGCAGCAGCGTAGAGCGATGCGAATACAGCGCCGCTTTGGGGTTGCCCGTTGTGCCACTGGTGTAGCACATGGACGATGCACTATTTTCATCAAACGTTGGCCATACATACGTACTTGGTTGTTTGCCAATCCACGCCTCGTAACTCAGCAAATGAGGGATGCCAGAATCGGTGGGCAGCTTGTCAGCGTCGCACAGCGCCACATAGGTTTTGATCGTCGGGCAACGGCTGTGAACGGCCTGCACAATCGGCAAAAAGCTCATGTCAAAGCACAGCACTTGGTCTTCCGCGTGGTTGGCAATCCATACCACTTGATCAGGATGCAAACGCGGATTAAGCGTATGCAGCACGCGCCCAGAGCCGCTTGCGCCAAAATAAATTTCTAAGTGACGATAGCCATTCCAAGCCAGAGTTGCCACGCGATCAGAAAAAGCCAAATTGAGTCCATCCAGCGCATTGGCTACTTGACGCGCACGCTTCGCAACATCGCCCCATGTGTAACGATGAATATCTCCCTCCACGCGGCGCGAGACAATTTCACCATCGGCGTGATGCCGCTGAGCAAAATCAATCAAACTAGAAATCAATAGCGGATGGTCTTGCATGAGGCCGAGCATGGGCAATCTCCAAAGTAAAAAAGGCAGGGGACACAAAGAAGGCAGGGGGCACAAAGCGAGTATCCATTGTTTCAGACAAGACATACCGCGTCATTGGTATCTGCCCTAGTGCCGATAATGCAAAGATGCCTCGCCTTCCTTTTTCATTTCCCGCATCCACCCACGCCATGTTGTGGGCCGCGCTTGCGGGATTTTTATTCGTCCTACTCAACACGATCGTTCGCTCGCTCGCCAAAGATTTAGATCCTTTTCAAGCTCAATTTTTGCGCTACTTTTTGGGGCTTTTACTGTTTACGCCCTGGGTCATTAAAAACGGGCTTGCCGCCTACAAACCAGCCAATGTAGGCGGTCAATTCACACGCGGCGCATTTCACACCGTAGGTCTCATGCTGTGGTTTTATGCGCTGCCGAAAATCCCCATAGCCGATACCACCGCCATTGGCTTTGTGGGCCCGATCTTCATCATGATTGGCGCGGCTTGGTTCTTGGGCGAAAAAATGCAGCTAGACCGCTGGATTGCGTCGCTTTTAGGATTTACGGGCGTGATGATTGTGGTGGGCCCCCAGCTTGGCGGAACAGGCGGTTGGTACAACCTCGCGATGCTGGCATCAGGACCACTTTTTGCAGCATCGTTTTTAATTACCAAGGCACTGACCAAATACGAATCGACGCGCGTGATTGTGTTTTGGCAATCGCTCACAGTGAGCGTCTTTAGCTTGCCGCTCGCCATCCTCTATTGGAAAACGCCGACGCTCGCGCAGTGGGGCTTATTCATCATCTGCGGCGCACTGGGCAGCCTCGGACATTTAAGTTTGACCAAAGCGTTTCGATCAGCCGATATTTCCGCCACACAGTCACTCAAGTTTTTAGAACTGATTTGGGCCGCACTGTGGGGTTGGCTTGCGTTTAATGACGTTCCCACGCAAACCACACTGATTGGCGGCGCGGTGATTTGCGCGGCCACCATTTGGATTGCGCGGCGCGAGGCAATGAGGCATCCGCATGAAAGAATTGAATAACCATTTCGCGACCCTTGGCGCAGACTTCTACACCAAACTCGCGCCGCAAGGGTTGCCCAATCCCTACGCTGTCTGCCTGTCCCGCACCCTGGCAGATGCGCTGGGGCTTAGCGCGCAGTGGATGGCAAGCAACGAAGCGCTGCAAGTCTTTGCGGGCAATCGCACGCTGCAAGGCTCGCAGCCATTGGCCTCCGTTTATAGCGGTCATCAATTTGGTGTGTGGGCGGGGCAACTCGGTGATGGTCGTGCGCTCTTGCTGGGTGAGCTAGCAACCGCCCGCGGCAGTTTTGAGATTCAACTCAAAGGCGCGGGTCGCACGCCCTACTCGCGCATGGGCGATGGACGCGCCGTGCTGCGCTCGTCCATTCGAGAATTTTTGTGCTCTGAAGCCATGCACGGACTTGGCATTCCCACTACACGAGCCTTGGCCTTGGTGGGTTCAGAGCTACTCGCGCGGCGCGAAACCAACGAAACCACGGCTGTCGTCACCCGAGTCGCGCCCAGTTTTATTCGCTTTGGACACTTTGAGCACTTCGCTTATCGCGGCGACCATGCACAGCTCAAGCAACTCGCCGATTACGTGATTGAGCGCTACTACCCTGAGTGCCTCGCTAATCATGCCTTCGCGCACCCATTGGCTGGCAACCCATACGCAGCCTTGCTTGCAGCCGTATCAAGCCGCACAGCCTTGATGGTAGCGGCATGGCAGGCAGTGGGCTTTTGTCACGGCGTAATGAATACCGACAACATGAGCATCCTTGGACTGACCATCGACTACGGTCCATTTCAGTTTTTGGACGGCTTCAATCCTGCACACATCTGCAACCACAGCGACGAGCAAGGCCGCTACGCCTACAACCGTCAGCCCAACATCGCCTATTGGAATTTGTTTTGCTTGGGGCAGGCGCTATTGCCGCTGATCGAACAAGTTGCAGGCAGCGGAGAAGCCGCGCAAGCTGCGGCGATAGAGGCTTTGGAGCCGTTTAAGAGCGAGTTTCCTGCTGCGCTGCAAGCCAAGATGCAGGCAAAGCTGGGGCTGCCAGATAGGCAAGATGGTGACAAAGCTTTGATTGAGGACGTGCTCACACTGCTCGCCAAAGAGCGCACCGACTACGCCATTTTTTGGCGAACGCTGGCAACATCGGTAGCGCACAATCATTTTGAACCTGCGCGTGATCTGTTTGTTGACCGAGCAGCGTTGGATGCGTGGCTCATTCGACTGAAAGATCGACATCCCAACGGCCAGTTGATGCTACAAAGCAACCCTCAATTCGTGCTGCGCAATCATCTTGCTCAAACGGCCATAGAAAAAGCACAAGTGAAAGATTTCAGCGAAGTTGCGCGACTACTCAACGTTCTAGAAACACCATTCGAAGAACACAGAGACAGCCAAGACCTCGCTGGCCATCCGCCCGATTGGGCAGCGCATTTAGCAATTAGCTGTTCATCGTAATTTGACTATTTATCAACCCCTCGCACTGAGCTTGTCGATGTGCAATAAGGAAAATGAAATGCCCTATAAAGTCCAAAAAACCAGCGCCGAATGGCAAGCCGAACTGGCAGAAAAAAACGCCGAGCCAGTCGCCTTTGAGGTCACGCGGAACAAAGCCACCGAGCGCCCCTACACAGGCAAATACGAGCAACACTGGGAGCGTGGCAGCTATGCCTGCATCTGCTGCGGGCACAAGTTATTTGAGAGCGAAACCAAGTTCGATGCAGGCTGCGGCTGGCCGAGTTTTTCTAAAACTGCGAGTGACAACGCCATTGAAGAAAAACGCGATATGTCGCACGGCATGGTGCGCGTTGAAACCGTCTGCGCCAATTGCGGCGCACATCTAGGGCACGTATTTGACGATGGCCCGCGTAACGAGCAGCACACAACAGGACTGCGCTATTGCATGAACTCGGCATCGCTGGCGTTTGACCCATTAAAATCCTAACGATCATGGACTGGACTGATTGCCCCTTTGTAGAAAGAAACCCAGAGCGCGTGAGCGGTCAATGGGTATTTCGTGGCACGCGCCTACCTGTTAAAACCATGTTTGATAACTTAGAGGCTGGCGCAACGATAGACGAATTTGTGAGTTGGTTTCAAGGAGTGGATAAAACTGCGGCGCTACGTGTGCTTCACTACGCAAGTGAAAGTCTTGAATCCGCATAAGTACAGCTTTCGTATGACCGCATTCAAAGTTGACTCCCACGTTCACATCCTTGACCCAGAGCATTTTCCTTACGCTGAGTCAGTCGTTAAAAAAGTTCACAGGCGCACCCGCCACATCGACGCGGGTGGCAAAGACATGACCTAAATCAGGCTCCTCGGTCAACTCTTGTGCGCTGCGGTTTTCGCGTAGCGAAGTAATGAATAACGTCTTTAAATCCGCTCCGCCAAAACACGGCATGGTGGCAAACTTGACGGGCAAAGGAATGCGAGCTAACGCTTGATGCGTGGGCGAGAGTTTAAGAATTGCGCCCGCCTCCATCAAACACACGTAGTAATTGCCTTCGCTATCCACAGTTGCGCCATCAGGTCTGCCGCCATAGACGGGGCCCGTGCCTTTTTCCTTCGATTTTGGTGGAAAGTCTTTGAGCACGCGGCGATTGGCGAGCACATTTGTTTTTGCATTCCAATCAAAGCCGTGCAGCGTGTGCCCAAAGGAGTCCGACCAGTACATCGTGCGATCATCTTTTGACCACGCCAGGCCGTTCGATACCGTCATGCCCGTGGCTTGCCGTGTCACCACAGCTTGCCCGCCCTGCATCTCTAGGCTATACAAAACGCCGTCATTGGCGGTGCGCGGCTCATTCATCGTGCCGCACCAAAAGCGCCCTTGGCTATCGCATTTCCCATCGTTAAAGCGATGCGTGCGCGTATCAAAGTCGAAGTGCCCCGTGCCAACAGTCGCAATCGGCGTGACCGCTTCGCCCCACACCGTCCCGCGATAAAAACCATCACGCAGCGCGATCACCAAGCCGCTTGGCTTGCCATTGGTTTGTGCAGGCGCAATGCAGCACGCCTCTTGCGGCATCTGCCAAGACTCTTGCACATTTGATGCAAGATGCAGTCGGTGAATCTGCCGACCCAAAATATCCACCCAATAAAGACGCTGCTCAGTTGGGTGCCAAAACGGCGACTCGCCCAGTGTGTCATAGGCTTTTGTTAATGTTGTCCAATTCATCTGGCATCCTTTATTTGAATCGTCATGTACCGCGAGTAAGTCGCGCCACTGTCCAGCAGCTCAATGCCCAGCGCTCGCAGCGCATCGTGTGCGGCAGCTGCATTCACCGCGTTGTTGACATGGCTAACTGGCTCAATCGCAATACAGTCTTTTGCAGGTTGGGTATAGACGACTAAACGCGGCATATTCGATTCAATCCGTGTGTGCAGCCGCTCATCAACCAAATCAACAACACCTGACCAGCCGTCAAAGCAATGATCAACATCCAAACTGCCCACCGTTTGATTAAGCCCCGTGCTGGGCGTTTGATGCGTTGGCAGCTTGCTTGGGCTCATCTCCCAGCGTGCGGTAGCGGTAAATGCAAGGTGCGCTTGCTCGCGCTTGGCAAAGTACGGATGCCAGCCCAGCCCAACAGGCGCAAGGCTTGGAGCTTGATTCGTAATCGACAGCGTCATGCTAAGCGTATCGCCTGATAACTTAAAAGTTTGCGACACATCAAAAGCAAATGGCCAAGCGCTGTCGGCTTGGTGCTCGTAGCACATCATCACCAAATCATCGCTCGCCTCTAAAACTGTCCAAGGACGCTGCCATGCCACGCCGTGTATGGCGTGCTCCTCATCGGTTCCCATTTTGATGAGCGGGTGATCCGTTCCCTGCCACTGTAGCTGCGCCCGAGCCACACGGTTTGAAAACGGCACAAGCGGAAAGCTCCCCATATCGCGCACACCATGGATGATGGCGGGCGGTGTGCGCAAAACGGGCACAGCTCGATAGATGAGACTTTGGATAGAGCCGCCCAAGTCAGGACGCAGCAGACACGCCAGCAACTCGTTTTGAAGTGTCAGTACCTCATCCATCATCGGCGTAATCTCATTTGATTGGGTAAGGGTGTGGTGCGCTCTAGCACTTGTTCAGCTAACCAAACAGCACTTTTTTTAGCCCGCTGGGCGACCACTTGAAGCGGCAAATTTTGATAGTCATCGTTAAACACTTCAAAGCTGTAATCACCTAAGTAACCTAGTTTGTTGATGCGCTGCACTATTTCAATCACCGCATCGTTGTGTACGCCCTCACCTGGAAAGACGCGGTAGGTTCGCGCCGTCGCCATGCGCTCTTCAAAGCTGTTGGTTTCTTGCCATAAAAAATCGGCTAGCTGAACCAGATAAATTTTTTCTGGGTCGATGAAGTCAATCTCATCAAGCGTCGTCTTGGCCGCCAAGATGTGGAAGGAGTCCAAACAAGTACCCAGATTGGGCATATCGGCGCGGCAGACCACATCCCAAGCGGTGGTGTACTCGTTAATCGTTTTGCCCCAAGACAAACCTTCATACGCAATTTTGATACCCATGGGCAGCGCCAACATCGCTAGCTTGCGCAAATCAGCCGCGATTGTGTCTAAGTCGCTAGTCGCGTGCGCGGAGGTTGAAGAGCAAGCCAAGAGTAGCGGCGCACCCACGTCTTTTGCCATTTGCAACATCGCTTTGGCAATATCGACTTTGTAATCATGCAAATCACCTGACAAGCCTTCAAAGTCGCGCAGCACCTGAAAGCCCGTAACGCGAAGGCCACTGGCTTTAACGAGCGCGACTGCCGCTGCAATGCCTTGCCCATGCCCAACGATATCGCTCGCTTTGAGCATGATCTGCGTGAAGCCCGCATCCAGCGTGGCCTGCAGCTTGCCCTCCAGATTGCCCGCGAAGGTAATTGTGTCAACGCCGAACTCTTGGAAGTGCGTATCGACCTTCATTTTTGACTTTGCACCAACTCAAACATGATCGAACCTAAATAGGTCTTCGTAATCGCACCGCGTGCTTCGGCGTGGACTTCGCTGGACTCGACAAACTCAACGCCGAGCTTGCGCAGCGTGGCCACCGCAGCCAACACATCGGGCACGCCCAAACCGATGCGCTGCAGCTTTTCGTTCATGTCAATCTCCAGCACATCAGGCTCTACCAATTGCCACATAAAGCGTTGGGATGCGCTCACAGCTGGAGCGCGTAACAACTTGCCTTTGGGCATGATGCCAAAGCGCTCTTCATCAGGAATCAGCGTAAAGCCAAGCAGTGATTCGTAGAACTCAATCCAATCGAAACTGCGCTCAGAGCCTATGTATTGCAGCATGCCAAAAAAATGGATGCCAGCCACCGCCGCAGGATGTGCCTCCACGCTAGGAATGGGCACGAAATCCACGTCGTAAATAGAGAAATCGTTGTAGCGATCAACAAAATAAATACGGCTACTGCCCACCCCGTGAATGGCGGGAATATTCAGCTCCATCACTTCGCTGCTGCTTGGCACAGCCCACGCCCCGCGCTCGCACACATACGCAAATGCGGCTCTTGCATCGCGCACACGCAGCGCGATAGCGGAGATGACGGGCGCAACTTCGCCCCGCGCATCAGCAGGGTTGGCATTCACAATCACATTCATCTCACCTTGGCGATACAGCATCACTTCGCGCGAGCGATGCCGCGCTACGGGTTTGAAGCCCATCATCTCTAAGATTTGCCCTAGCTGCTGTGGCCGATCGGTGATGTACTCAATAAATTCAACGCCATCTAGTCCAATCGGATTGGACGCATCGCTAAACGAAGCTTGCAACGGTTCACGTTGATTTTTAAGGAGAAGATCACTCATGAAAAATATCTCTGGCAAAGACTTTGAACTAACTGGTACACAGTGCGCAAGTTTAACTGGCAATCCACGCAACCGCAATTGTCCAGCGCCCCGCTTTAATCATGTCGCTGTGGTAGCCAGGAATGCGGAATTTATCTACGCCATCCATTGCTTCGCGTTCGTAAGCGCAAATCAGCTCATCGCTTTGGGAGTCGGTTATGGTGATGCGATAACGCACCTTCGGTAGAGGCGGCGTCAACGTCACAGGATAAGACACCGCAGCGTAGCCACCGAGAGCGACGCTGACATCAAAACTTTCGCGCTCCATGCGAATGGGTTGGGCACCGAGCACCGGATGCACGCTGTCATGCAGCAACGTATGCTGGCAAATGCGCGGCCAAATATATTTAGCCAAAAAGATTTGATCGTCGTGGCTGTCGTGCTCCATTTCATGCGCTAAGTAATGTTCAATCCACGTCGGCATATGCGCTAAAAACGGTGCATACGCGCCCCACAATCCCGCCAAAATAAGCTCAACGTGGGTATACCAATCGCGCATCACATGAAAGGGATACGGGCTTTGCAACCATTCATCAATCAAGCTGACTTCGCGAAGCGAGATCAGTGAATCGGCATCGCGAAAGAGCACGCGCTCAATATGCGGATCATTCAGCACATAAAAACGCCAAAAAGTTCCTGGCCAATGTGCGATACCTAAATCGGTAACGGCAAAGGTTTGTGCGCCCGCCTCACGCAACCGACCAAGGAGATGCGGCGAGACGCTGTCGTCGTGATAAACACGCATCTCCCAACTGGGCAGTAACTCGCGAATCGCTTGTGCATTCAAAACCGCGCCCTCGCCATACAAAGGCTCACTCCCATACAAAGAATAAGCCACCACACGCCCATGAATGGCGGCGTGCGCACGCATCAGGGCATCTTGCTCCAGCAGTGCTTGATTTCCCAGTTGCTGCGAGCCCTCATAGTCGCCCTGCTCACCCAGTGAGCTGGCTAAGATTGCGTTTGGGTGGAGAGGCATATTCGCTTGAATAAAGGCAACTTAGATAGGGGGGCATCGACCGTATGGCACTGCCCAGATGGAAACGACTCGCCGCTTGCAAAGTCTTGCCACGCTTGACCTGTAGGCAGTTTCGGCAAATACACTTGCCGCGTTCTTGCGCCCTCTTCAACCACAGGCGCCACCAAGTATTGACTGCCAAGCATGAAGTCGTCTGAGTCTTTGAAACAGCCTTCGTCATGCGGAAAGTCGTAGAACGTCGGGCGAATAATCGGTTCGTGGTGTGTGCTGGCTCGGGCAAAACATTCCAATAAATAGGGCATGAGTTGGTAACGCAACGCAATCGCCGCGATCACGTCTTTGGTGACTTCTGGATGCATCCAAGGCACGTTACTGAAGTGCGCACCATGCGCATCTTGTTTCCACGAGTTCATGACCATGCGCGGGTTCAAACTGCACGCTTGCACCCAGCGCAAAAAGAGTTCGGGACTTGGTATCGGTCCATAAAAGCCACCCACATCATGTCCAATATTGAACATCCCCGATAGACTCATTTGTAAGCCTGTGCGGATGTTCCACTTGAGCGTGCGCCAGCTGGTGGTGTTGTCGCCCGACCACGTTTGCGCGTAGCGCTGAATGCCAGGCGAGCCTGCGCGTGAGATGGTGTAGATTGCGCCCCGCTCGGGCTGAGCTTGTCGAAGTCCTTGTCCGCCTTGCCCGTTGACCGACGCAGGGCGAGCGGCGTAGTCCCGCTGGGCTTCAAACGTCGCGCGCGTCATCAGCATGGAATGCAAAGGCTTGGATTGATGCATAGGCATTGGCTTGCCAAAACCGCTGCCGACCGCGTCGTCATCCAAAATGGCGTACTCGTTGTTGTCGTTCCAGCCGACATCAATACCGTAATCCAGCACGTGCGCTTTCAGATTTTTTTGCCACCAATCAATTGACGATTGGTTGGTGAAATCAAGGTGCGAACCCATGCCATCCCAATACGGCTCAACAATCGGTTTACCCGTTTTTGCGTTGGTGATGAAGCCGCCCGCCGCTTGCATGGACGCATACGCAGGATGATCGTCCAGCAAGCACGGTTTGATGTTGGCAACCAACCGCATGCCATTGGCGTTGAACTTGGCGTTCAGCGTTTTGGGATCAGGAAATTTCGCGCTATTCCAGGTAAACACATAGCGCTGCTTGCCGCGTGCGCCCACGCCCGTGGAGTAGCCCGAGCCGTAGTGAAACGCGCTAATCGGCACGCCATGCGCCATCACTTTGTCGATGAATTGGTCGAGCTGATGCTGCGCATCGGGCGCGTCCGCCAAACCCATAGCGGTTTGCGCAAAACCGACGCTCCATGCAGGCACGGGCGCGGTTCCACCAATCAAACGCATCCACTGTGCAATCACTTCGGCAGGCGTGTCACCCACCATCAAGTAGTAGTCCAAATCGCCGTCGTCAATTTCGACATAGCGATAAAACCCGTGATACATATCGTGCTCGCAACCAAAGTCAAACGTGCAATTGGCCAGCGTGTCGTAATAGATGCCAAGCCACTGTCCGCTAGCGGTGCGTGAGAGCGTAAACGGCCAATGTTTATAAAGCGGATCGCCGTGCTCGGGGTCAAAGCCAATCGAGTCCATACCGCCCGTGCGAAGTCTGCGCCCCGTCAAATCGAGTGGTCCCGTTTTGTCGCCAAGTCCAAAGTGTTTTTCTACGGCCACGTGCCCTGCGCCCACCACGCGCTCAAGGTAATGGCGAGTCAAGCCCGTTCGTGCCTCGGTCATATAACTGCTGGTGACACGGTCGGCCGCAATCGGTTTTCCGTCCCGCGCATCCGTCCAAGTCAGGCGCAGTGGCTGGATTTGCACACTGACACAAAGACGTTTTGTCGAAAGCATGGGGCTGTCATTGCCGCGCAGGCAGGAATCTACAGCAAGCCCTGCGAGGTCAAACCCAGCAAGGCTTTCACGAGGTCTGCCTTCCCAAGGCACATCCTGATTGGCTTGCGGGGCAATGGCCCAGGTACGAGGCTCTTTGAAACCAGCCTTGGGTTTGCAGGTTACTCTTGCTAGCGACTCGCCCAGCATTTGGACGGTAAACGTGCCGCCGTCTTGTAACGCGAGAACCATACCCGACGCGGGCGAACCACACAAAGCCGCATTTGGCAATGCTTGCAGAGCATTCATCAAAAAATCCTAATTTGAAATACGTTGTTCGTTTTTATCAAAATGATGCTCGTGCGCCGCATCCCATGACAGCATCACCGAGTCGCCACGCGATACGCTCAAAGGCTGCGTGAGCAATATCTCTACCTTTGTGCCATCCGCCAAAACGCCCTGCAACAGCGAGCTTGCGCCCATATATTCAAACTGTTGCACGGTCAGCGCACGCCCCTCTGTGCCTGCTGCTGCGCCCTGTGCATTGATGCGAATGTGTTCGGGACGAATACCAATGCGACCCACGCCGTTCGATATAAAGTTCATGCGCGGCGAGCCAATAAATCCTGCCACAAATGTGTTGACGGGGCGCTCGTAGAGTTCTTTGGGCGTGCCGACTTGTTCAATCTTGCCCGCACGCAGCACAACAATTTTGTCGGCAAGCGTCATCGCTTCGACTTGATCATGCGTGACGTAAATCATGGTCGAACCAAGGCGTGCATGCAAATCGCGCAGCTCGGCTCGCATGGACACGCGCAGCTCGGCATCCAAGTTGGAGAGCGGCTCGTCAAACAAAAACAGTTTGGGATCGCGAACGATGGCGCGGCCAATCGCAACCCGCTGGCGCTGACCGCCCGAGAGCTGCGTGGGCTTGCGGTCCAGCAACTCAGCAAGGCGCAACAACGCGGCGGCGGCGGTTACTTTTTTGCGCACCTGCTCTTTGGCAACGCCCGCGTTCTCTAGCCCAAACGCCATGTTGTCATAAACACTCATATGCGGATAAAGCGCATAACTTTGGAACACCATCGCGCAGCCGCGCTGCGCAGCACTTACCTCGTTCACCACCGCGTCATCAATTTTGATAACGCCTGTGCTGGCAGTCTCTAAGCCCGCAATCATGCGTAGCAGAGTCGATTTCCCGCAGCCCGAAGGGCCGACAAATACAACAAACTGACCATGCGTCACGTCAAGATCAACGCCTTTGATAACCGACACACTCCCAAATGATTTGGTGAGCGATTGAAGCTGTAACGTACTCATTATTTAACCCCCGCACCAGCAATGCCCGTGGTGATGTATTTTTGTAAAAAAGCAAAAATGAGCGTGATCGGAATCAGTGTAATCACGGTCATTGCCAACAAATAATGCCACTGCGTATTGAGCTCGCCTTGGAAAGAATTAAGCGCTAATTGCAAGGTAAAGAATTCTGACTTTGACAAGACGATTAGCGGCAGCAAGAAATCATTCCAACGCCACATCACCGAGAAGATGGCAAGCACCGCCAGCGCAGGCGCACTCAGCGGCAAGATGATTCTCCAGTAAATGCGCCACTCGCTGGCGTAGTCCATCCGCGCGGCTTCCAGCAACTCATCAGGAATCGTCAGCATATATTGGCGCAGCAAAAACACGCCCGTGGGTGTTGCAATCGCGGGCAAGATCACGCCCCACAAGCTGTTGAGCAAACCGACTGAATTAATGACCAAAAATACAGGAACCAAAATAATGGTGGGCGGAATCATCAGCGTGGCGATGATCAGACCGAACACCCACTTTTGTCCTTTGAATTGATATTTGGACAAGGCAAACGCCGCCATCGAGTTAACCAACAGCGTCAACAACGTTGCAATCACAGTAATGAAAACACTGTTGAACAGGTACTTGCCAAAGCTAAATTTATCAAAAACTTCGGTGTAGTTGGAAACCGCAAACTGGAGTTCGTTCACAGGTTGTCTATCGTTGATATTGACTTGAAGCGTGACATCGGGCTTAGCAGGATCGACCATCGTTGCCATGATTCCAAGGCGCATGACCTGCGCCATGACGCGCTCGCCATCAGGCGTTTTCGTGCGGAAAAGTGGCAGCGGCTGATCGTGCCCCGCTACGGCAACCAGCTTTTGTGAGTACGGCAAAAACGTGGGCGGAAATTGACTAATGGCCGCCTCCGTTTTAAAGGATGACATCACCAGCCAAATGACCGGCGCAAACATGGTGAACAAGCCCACAAACAGGTAGGTGTAGGACAGATAGTCCGTCCAATCCATGCGCCCTTTGCCATGTGTTTGAGTGAGGAATTGAAGCAGTCGATTCATGGCGTTATTTCACTTTCTTCCCAGCTTTTTCCGCATTCGTCAATTTGAGCTGCACAAACGTAAGCGCCATCAACCCCAATGCCAACACCAAAGAAGCTGCCGCCGCAAGTCCATACAAATGGATTTGTTCAGCAAATCCGGTTTGATAAATGAACTGCACAATGAAGGTGGTCGCCGAACCAGGACCGCCGCCCGTGAGCACAAATACTTCATCAAAAATTTGCACCGCGCGAATCATTGCCAACACCAGCACCACAATCAAATTGGGCATGAGCAGCGGCAGCGTAATGCGCGTGAGCGTGCGCCAAGGCGAGGCCGCATCCATCTCAGCAGCTTCGTACATATCTTTAGGAATGGCTTGCAAACCTGCGAGCAAGATCAACGTGTAAAAACCCATGTGCGCCCAAATGGAGACAAAAATTGTCCAAAAGAACGCCCAACTTCTGTCTTGTAACCACTCGACGGGCACTGCGCCAACGGCGATCAATCCCGCATTAAATACGCCTTGGTTTTGCAACAGCCATTTCCATATCAGCGCGACGACCACAGGCGAGAGCAACACAGGATAAAAGAACACACCGCGCCAAAATCCGCGTCCAATGATTTTTCGGTTGAGCACCAAGGCGGTCACGAGCGAGAGAAAAACCATCAGCGTGACTTGAATCACACTGAACTGAACGGTATTCAAAATAGCGCGCCAAAAGATATCTTTGCGGCAAGATTGGATATCGAAATAATCACGACATTCCAGCAAAACACCAAAGTTCTCCATGCCGACATAGGGTCGCTCGTGTGGCATCAGATGCACGCCGCCCGTGACTGCGTACACCACGTTAATCACAATCGGCAAGAAGGTAAACAGCCCAAACACCACAAGATTGGGGGCAACAAAAAGCCAACCTAATCGGCGCAGTCCTAGCCAGCGCTGACCAAACTTAAAGATGGGTTCAAACAGATTAAAGAAAAAAGCGAGCCCAAGCTGCATGGCTTGGCTCGCCACTTTGTGCGTCATCCGAGCGCCTTATTTTGTTGCTTGTTTGACCGCATCCGTCATATCGGCATTGATTTTATTGATGGCCTCATCCACCGACATCTCACCAACAATAGCCTGCGTCACTCGGGTCACCGTTGGCAACATGAGGGCGCGGTTAAATTTATAACCTTGGAAGATGAAAGCTTCCGTCGCTAAGTTGGCAACGCCAGCGCTAAACACGCCTAAAGCTGCACGCTGGGCGGGCGCAGCATCGGGATAAGCCACACCCTTCTTAGCCAAGCCTTGATGCGCTGGAATGTTTTTCGTCTTTGCGGTGAACTCAGCGTACTGCGCATCGGCAGAGATAAAGTCCATAAATGCCGCAACGTCTTTAGGCGAGTTGCTGGTCTTGAGCGCTACCCAAGCCGCACCGCCAGGAATGCCTGAGCACGCCGCTGGACCGCATGGATTGGGCACAGCCACCCAATCAAATTTCGTTCCTACATCTTTTTGCAAGCGGTTAATTTGCCACGAACCCGACAGCACCATTGCCACGCGACCATTCACAAACTCGCCAACCGAATCAGCATAAGTAGAGCCGCCTGAACCGCCCCACACATCCTTCAACATCGAGCCGTCTTTATGCCAAGCCACAAATTTATTGATCGTTGTTTTGTAGCCTGTATCTAAAGTCAAACTACCTTGCGCATCTAAGATTTTTGCGCCGTAGCTAATGGCAGGGCCTGCAAAGCGATGTCCCGAACGATCCCACGCCATACCGGCTTTGAGCTGGGTCGCTTTAGCCACTTGATTACTAGCCGCAACCCAGTCATCCCACGTGGCTTTAGGACCTGGCAGCGCCACTTTGGCTTGATCGAACAAGGTTTTATTAACGTAAGGACCCGTCATGGTGAGTTGCGACATGAAGCCGTAAATACCTTTATCGGTAGGGCTAGGGCGCAACCAAGGCTGCGTCGCGCCAAAATTGGCTTCCCACTGTTTGGGGTCTTTCACCAATTTGCTGATATCGAGGTAGTACTTTGAGAGTCCACCCAAATCGGTGACGCGCGCGATATCAGGACCTTGACCAGCCGCTAATTGAACGGGCAACTGCTCGTTAATCGTTTTATAGGGAACGGTATCCAACACCACTTTTGTACTTGGGTTGGCTGCTTCAAAGCGTTTGATTTGCTCGGCGAGCACATCGCATTCCACGCCGTCTTGATAGCACATGACGCGGATTTCGGCAGCATGGGCGACGGTTGAAAAGCCAATGCCAGACAAGCTTAGCAGCAGTGTAGATAAGGCAAATTTAGTTTTCATAGAGAGACCTCGTTAAAAAAGTGATAGCGTTGGCATTGTAGTCAAGCAACCCTTTCAGCGGCATTGGGGTTTACAGCAGTGCGGACTCAAAATGACTGCAACGCGGTAAGCCAACAGATAGGCTTCTGTGGCATATTCTGATCTACAAAAAGTGAGGAACATCATGTCACATCAAACAGAGTATCAACAAAAGAAAATGTCCGCCGCTGATGCAGCGCAGCTTGTTCAAAGCAATGACACCATCGTTGTAGCGACGGCAACAGGCGAACCACCCAGTCTGCTCGCGGCTTTATCGGATCGCCGCCGCGAATTAAACGGCGTGCGCATCTCGCAAATTTTGGCGCTGCAAAAGTACGGTTACTTTGATGCTGAAACCACGCAGCATGTGCGGCACGCGGCTTACTTTTTAGGCGGCGCATCACGTGCGGGCGCGCAAGCGGGCTGGAATGATTTTGTGCCTTGTAATTTCTCCGATATTCCAGAGATGATTCGGCGCCAACAAACGCCTGCGGAAGTTGTCTTTAGTATGGCCGCGCCCATGGATGCGAACGGCTACTTCACACTAGGACTTGCGCCCGACTACTGCATGGCGGCTGCCAGCGTAGCGCGTGCGGTGGTGCTGGAGGTCAATCCCCATGTGCCTGCCAGCTTTGGCAATTGCAAAATCCATATTTCACAAGTTGCGGGATTGACCGAAAGCGATGCGCCGTTAACAGAGGTGGGGCTGCCCAAAATCGGGCCTGTGCAAGAGGCCATTGGCAAGTATGTTGCCGACCTGATCCCCGACGGCGCGACGCTGCAAATTGGCTATGGCGGCATTCCTGATGCGGTGGTGCAGCAACTCACCCACAAGCAAGGCCTAGGCATTCACACCGAAATGATTGGCGACGGCATCTTGACGCTAGTTGAATCTGGCGCGGTCACCAATAAGCGCAAAAACTACAACACGGGCAAAATGTTGGCAACTTTTGCACTGGGGTCGAGAAAACTCTATCAATTTATGCATCAAAACCCAATGCTTGAGATGCATCCTGCGGATACCACCAATGATCCTTATTTAGCAGGAAAAAACGATCATCTGCACGCCATCAATGCGACGCTGCAAATCGACTTGCTGGGACAATGTGGCTCGGAGAGTTTGGGTTACTCGCCCTACTCTGGTACAGGCGGACAAAGCGATTTTGTACGCGCGGCCAATCTCTCGAATGGCGGCAAAGCCTTTATTGTTCTGCCTTCCACAGCGAAGAGCGACACCATCTCGCGCATTGTGCCCGTGCTCTCCCCTGGTACGTTTGTCACCACTAGCAAAAACGACGTGAACTATGTCGTTACCGAGTTTGGTGTCGCGCAGCTACGCGGCAAAAGCGCCAAACAACGTGCAGAAGCACTCATCGGTATTGCGCATCCAAACTTTCGAGCCGAGCTTCGGTCTGAGGCGGTACGAATGAAATTATTGTAAAAATGTGAACCGTTCGCACTGAGCCTTATCGAAATGCTTCGACCAGCTCAGCATGAACGGCCGCAATTATTTCACCAACGCCAGCACATCGTTAAAAGCCTCGTGCTCACTCGTTCGCAACCACTCAAACGCGACCATCTCAGTGGTCACGAGTTCTGCGCCAGCGCCAGCCAATCGGTCAAACGCCGCATCGCGGTTGCGTTCGGTGCGTGAACTACATGCGTCCGTCACCACCCACACTTCAAACTCTTGTTCGAGTAAATCTAAACTGGTTTGCAGCAAGCACACATGGGCTTCGCAGCCAGCGATGACGATGCTGCTGCGCGCAGTCGTTTGCGGCACGGCTTTTTGCAGATGCTTGGGCAGACTGCGTGCATTACCACCTTGAGGCTTAGGCTCAGGACGCAAGCCCTCGACGAGTCCATCTTCAACAGCACTAAAAAATGTCTTAGTCAGCGTCCGTCCATATAGACCACGCAGGTCGTCCACCGTGGCTCCAAGGCCATCAGGATGGTGCTCTGTGCCGAATAGGGGAACACGCAACAGTTTCGCCATTTTTGCAAGGCGAACTGCGTTGGCAAGTATCTGCTCGACCTCAAAAATATGCGGCATGAGTTTTGTTTGGTAGTCCACCAAAACGAGTTGCGAATCTTCACGATCTAACAGCATCATCTAGTTACCAGCCCATACATCAAGTACATATCGATTGGACGCGCTCATTGCTTCCATCCACTGCTGCGCCATCTCTTGATTGGCGTTTGCTTGTTGGCTATAAATATGCGTCAAAGCAGCCTTCACATCAGGCTCCATTTTGCTGCCATCGCCGCACACATAAATCACTGCGCCTTGCTCAATCAATTGCCAAACACGCTCCTTTTCTTGCAACAGCAATTGCTGCACATAGGTTTTGTTCTCGCCCAATCGTGAAAACGCGACGTGCACATCAACCACATTAACAGCGGCAAAATCTTTTAATTCATCGGCGTACAAAAAATCTTGCTCGGGATGACGGCAACCAAAGAACAACATCGCCGCGCCCAAGGTTTTTCCTGCGCTTTGCTGCGCACGGCGCTCTTGCAAAAATCCGCGAAACGGCGCAAGGCCCGTACCAGGTCCAACCATGATGATTGGTTTGGTTGTGTCAGCAGGTAGCCTAAATCCGTCTTTGGTGTCGCGAATACTGGCAAAAATAGTATCCCCCACTTGGCGAGTCGCTAAATAGTTTGAGCACACACCCTTAAACACGCCACGCCCTGATGCGGCTGGGGCTTCGACCACGGCCACGGTCACGCTGCACTTGGCTTGACCCAGCAAAGGAGAAGATGAGATTGAGTAATAGCGCGGCGTGAGCAGCGACATTTTTTCTAAAAAGACATGAAAGGGCAACTCGCAAGCGGGAAACTCTAGCATCAAATCAACCACGGATTTGCGCCGTCCCATCACTTCGGTGCGGTAACGCATTTGCGCATCGGTATCGTCCCCCGAGAGCGCCAGCAGTTTAGGTTTGGTCATCGGGCAGCGTGTGTGCTCAGCCATGGTTTGAATTTGTTTGCGCGTGGCTACTAATTGAAGCTCGATGTACTCCGTCAATAAACGCCCAACCGAAATAGATTCGCCCACAGGCAGCTGAGTTCTACGCCCCTGTGCGCCATGCAGACGGATTTGATCGGTTGCTAAAAATCCAAAGCGACGCGCCACTGCATCCACCAAAGCGGGATCGTTTCTAGGCATCACGCTCAAGTGGTCGCCTGCGCGGTAGGTTAATTGACTCGGTAATTCAAGCTCGATATGCCGCGTTGAGCGATCCGAGGCGTGATCGCCCGTTTTGTTTTGCAGTTCATGGTTTGCGGTAATCTTCATTGCAACGGCATCGCCTGTGCCCAGCAGAGCAACAGTTGCCGAAGGCGCAACAGGCTCGATCTGGTACAGCGGAGCATCCACACCGTCCAAACCAAAATCCGTATCAAGGTTGAATTGTTTAACCGCCAGCGTTCGCAGCTGCGCAAACCACGTTTCAAACTCGCCGTCTAAATCACCCCTCGCATTGCCTTCCCCCAGCACATACACATTGGTCGCGCCATGCGCCTTCATGCGCTGATCAATTGTTCGCGGCACGTGCTGGTATGTGGCAGGCCAATCGGTATTACCGCAGCCAAAAACTGCGTAACGCACCTGGGCCAGTGCGTCCGTCGGCAAATCACCCTCAAGCCAACTCATAAATTTGCTGGCATTATCGGGCGGCGCTCCGTTATAGGAAGAGCAAAAAATGACAACTGCACCGTCTGCTGGAAGTTGACCCACGTAATCATCTAGCGGCGCTAGCTTGGTGACAAAACCATTCACCTCGGCCAAATCAGCAACGCGCGCCGCCAGCTCTTCCGCTGTGCCCAAGTTGGAACCATACAAAACCAACAAGGGGGTGTTGTGCCCAGGACGTGCTCGCACAGGAGCGCTCACGCCAACGGCAGCGGCGCTACTGACTGCGCCGCGTACTTGCCCGCGCTCGCTATCCGCGCGAGGACTGACTTTGATTTTGAAACCCTCGGGTTTGATCGTCAGCGCTTCTTTAAGCTGGAGCTGATAGTTGTTGTGATCGATTAATCGAAAGCGCTGCAAGATCATGCCCAAAGCCAAAATCGCTTCATGCATCGCAAAGCCACGCCCAATACAGGCGCGTTGCCCATTGCCAAAGGGTTTCCAAGCGTTAATAGGACGCGCGGCTTCGGCTTCTTTGCTGAAGTGCTCTGGATTAAACACATCGGGGGTCGCGCCCCAAACCGATTTATCGCGGTGCAAAGCGCCAACCAGCACCGTCACAAACGTTCCTTTTTTGAGTTGGTATTGACCACCTAAAGTCTCGTCTTGCAACGGGGTGATTGAGTAAGCGGGTGCAGGCGGCCACAAGCGCAGCGTTTCTTTCAAAATTTGCTCGATATAGGTAAGCTGCGTGACCTGCTGATAAGTCGGTTTTGCATGGTGATCAGCACCCAACACTTGATCAACTTCGGCATACGCTTTGTTCAAAATCTCAGGATGCTTGAGTAGCGCATAAATGGCATAAGAGAGTAGCCCGCTCGTCGTCTCGTGACCTGCAATCAAGAACGTGTTGATTTGATAGCGGATGTTTAAGTCATCTAATTTTTCACCCGATGTCTTATCCACGCCCGTCATCATTGCGCCGAGCATATCTTTTTTGCTGGCGATAGCCTCTTCATTTTTGCGGCGTTCAACCACAATTTGATCGACCATTTGATTCATAAAGGCGATATCAGCAGCCATGTCTTTTTGCCGCTTCTTCATCCACATTCCCTCAAGCGGAATGCCTCGGATCATCATGACGGTCTCTAAAGAGCGCACCAACGACTCAACGAATGGGTGATAGTCACGCCGATAAAAAGAATTGAATCGGTAATCAAAGCCGCACAAGCCGATGGTGTCTAATGTCAGCGCAGTCATGTCGTGAACGACATCTATTTCGTCATTGGTATTGAGGCGCTCCCATTTTTTGATTAATTGATCGGCAATGTCCACCATCATGGGGTGATAGGACTGCATGGCGCGATTGCCAAAAGGTTGCAACAAAATATTGTGTGCCCGCCCCCAATTGGGCTCAGTGGTGTCGGCTGTAAAAAGACCATCGCCCGCAATCGCACGAACGCGGCGCAGTGTTCCCCTCACGGTTTTGTCAAAACGCTTGTCATCACTCAACTCATCTACCAATTGGTGACCCGACACAAAAACAATAGGCGAGCCCATCATGTCCAGCCGATAAATGGGCCCCAGTTGCTGCGCCAATTGATTCAGATTTTGAATCGGCGCTTGGGTGTCAATCGACAACATATTCCCAACAATGGGCTTGGGCGGTAACTGCGGAATCGTTTTGAGTGATGGCTTAGATGTCATGGTGTGTCTCGTTTTCATATTTCAAATAGATAAATGGTTATCCGAATCGACGTTGATACCACTCAATGAGTTTGCGTCCAAGCTCATCAGGTTTTTCGTGTTGCGTCCAGTGCCCGCAATCTTTCACTAAATATTTTTCTAAATCAGGAACCAAGGTCTCCATCGCATCGGCATCAGATGGTGGGAGCACGACATCTAGCTCCGCCATGATCATGAGCGATGGCACGCGAATTGTGTGATCGAGATCGGCATCAAACGCCCAGTTACGCGAGTAGTTGCGATACCAATTGATGCCGCCCGTAAAGCCCGTTTTGCTGAATGCATCAACAAATACTTTTTTCTCTGCTTCCGACAAAATCTTGGGCCGCGGATCTTTGCTTGCGTCGTAGCCCGCCACATATTGAGGGAACGCCAGGGGTAGCTTGGAAGGCTGCTCATCATGGCTCGTCACGCCAGGGAAAATGGGCTTTTGCCGTGGATCAGGTCTGCGCATAAAGAAGTCAAATACTTGCTCAATATGCGTGTCAAAAATGTTGTCCGCCGTGCGCGTAGGGTCTTGGAACTGCACGATGTACATACTGCTACCAAAGCGCTTGCGGAATAACTCAATCGGGTCGATGGGGGGCCTTGGATGATGCGGCGTATTCACACCCACCACGCCCGCAACCCTTGTGGGATGGCGCATCGCCATGCTCCATACGACAAAGCCGCCCCAGTCATGTCCAACAAAAATAGCTTTGTCAATTTTGAGGTGATCTAGCAAACCCACCAGATCGCCCGTCAAATGCGTGAGGTCGTAGTCTTCAACCCTTGGCGGGCAATCGGTCGAACCATAACCGCGCTGATCAGGGGCAATCACACGAATGCCTGCTTCGCTAAGTGCTTTGATTTGATGCCGCCATGAGAACGCAATTTCTGGCCAGCCGTGACAAAGCACAACAGGCGTTTTATCGGCGGCAGAGCTGGCACTGACACCCGCCTCGTAGTATCCCATTTTGATTCCGTTAACTTGCGCAAATTGCAGTGTCGGCATATCAGTCATTGCATGGTCTCCCTATTTAGTTGTTGTACTTGCCCAGTACTTTTATTGCAGTCGCTCTTGTAAATTTTGGATGATTTCCGATTCAATTCTCGTTTGAAACATCGCTAAAAACATACCTAGTTTGGCTTCAATTTCAAACTCATTGGCACGCACCCACATCACGCCAGTCACACCTTGCCGCTTAAAGTGAATGCTATCTTGATCGGTGCCTTTTTTGTACTCGCAGGTCAGCGCCATTTTTTTCTCAGCCGATTGAATCCAATCGGCTGCGATGACGCGGGCTTTGGCTAAACCTAATTGATGAGGGTGTTGGATATGAATGGTGGACATAGTTGCTCAAAGATAAGCCTGTGCAAGCGTGCGCAAATACGCACGCGATTCATTATGCATATAGGGCGCTAGCATTTGCAGCAGGTGAAACACCCCTTGACTAAGCGTTTGCTCCGTATGTTTTGGCTCTAAAGCTTGGCGCGGATTATTCATGTAGGCATAGCTCAACCAGTACGACATCAGTACCGTCATGTTGGTTGCTAAAACTAACAATTGCTCCTCATCCATGTGAATCATCACCTGCTGCCGCGATAAGGTATTCAACAAACGTTGCAAAGCTCGTTTTTTTTCAGTTATGAGAGCTTGAATTTTGCTTTCAATTTGGCGATTTTTGCTAAGCAGATCACTCATATCTCGATACAAGAATCGATAAGCGCCAATCAACTCAAACTGCGTATGCAAAAAGAACCATGCATCATCGACGCTTTGTACATCCGAGGTAGCGGGCAAGATTTTTTGCACAGCCTCCACATAATCATCAAAAAGCGTATCGACTAAATCGCTCTTGCTAGGGAAGTGGTAGTAAAGATTACCCACACTCATTCCTGTAGTCGCCGCTATCAATGCGGGGGCTACGTTTGGCTCACCAAAACGATTAAATAAATCCAGACTAACGCCTAGGATTTTGCCAACCGTTTTAGTGCGCCGCAGCTTCAAAATTATTTTTTCGCTGTTTTAGCGGCTACTTTTTTTGCTACAGATGCTTTGCTAACGGGCGCTTTTGCAGCGGCTTTAGGTGCGGCTGTTTTTTTCTGTGTCACGGCTGCCAAAACTGCATCTAGCTTTTTGTGAAGATCAGCAACATCTTTGCTGGTGGGAACGCCCATCACTTTTAAAGCTTTTGCAACGCGCTCTTCAAAAATGCCTTCCAGCTTGCCAATTTGACCACCCGCCTTAGACATCCACTCTTCCTTCATCGCAGCGACTTTGCTGGAAACGCCCGCCAATTGCTCTTGCGCAACACTTTGCGTTTTTTCTTGTAGCTGTTTACCTTCTTTAACCAACGAATTAAATGCTTTAGTGCCTTCCTCTTGCGCCTTAGCAAATGCGCCCAAGCCTGCCAACCAAATTTGCTGAGTTGACTCTTTGTAGCTGCTCGCTAACTGTTTAACGTTGTTAACTTCGTTTTCAAACATTTTTGTTTTCTTAACCATGATTTCATTCCTTGGGAGTTAGTGATCGTGTCCAATTGACACAATTGAAATGTACGACTTTTAGTGCCTTATTTTTAGAGCTAAGAGTCTAAATGCGGCAAGATAAGCGTGCAAACTTGCGCCATGACTTCGGGGGCTAAATCGTGCCCCATACCAGGGATGGAAACAAAGCGCGCACCTTGGATGCGGTCAGCGGTATCCTGCCCACAAGCGAGTGGCACCAAGGGATCATCCGTACCATGAATCACCAGTGTCGGGCTTTGAATGCTGGATAACTCCTTATACCGATTCGTGTCAGCGGCAATGGCTAGCAATTGCCGCTGCATACCCGCAGGGTGATAAGAGCGCTTCGCGCTTTGCATCAAGCGCTCACGCAAAACCGCCGTATCTTGCGGATAGGCAGGACTGCCAATGAGTTGAAAGATTCGCATCGAATGCGCGACCACATCATCTAAACGGCTGCTTGTGGGTCGTCCGAGCATCGCTTGCAAAACGTCTGCGCGGGCGGCAGGAAGCGCTGGCGCTCCACTTGAACTCATCACGCTGGTCAAACTTAATACACGGGCAGGCGCAGCAATCGCGATGCGCTGCGAAATCATCCCGCCCATCGACACACCAATGACGTGTGCGTGCTCAATGTCTAGCGCATCCAAAATACCCAATGCATCGGCAGCCATATCACGCAACCGATAGGGTGGATTCAGCCCAAGTCCTAACTTAACTTTGAATAGGGCCCACGCCATATTGGGTACACCAAACTCATCAAGATGCGTGGACAACCCAATGTCGCGATTGTCGTAACAAATAACCCGATAACCAGCCTTCGTTAAGGCGTGAATGAATGACTCTGGCCAAGCGACCAGTTGCATGCCTAAACCCATCGTGAGCAAAATGGCGGGAGCCGTTCGATCCCCATGCGTTTCAACCTGAAACTTGAGCCCGTTGCTATAAAGTTGCGAAGTTACACCCAAACGACTACTCCTTTGCTTGTATAAAACATTGGTTGCTGCATCATTCTGCGATCTTTCGTTTGATAACTTTTTTAGCAACGACTTTCTTGGCGGCGCTTCTTGTCCTTTTGGGTGTTGCTGCAGCGGTCATTGGTGCAGCAACGGCAACAGCAGCGCCCGCTGGGTTTTCGGCTTCTTTTGCTTTTAATTCGGCTTGTTGTTTGAGCGCCAAATCCAGCAAAATGCGGTGCTCTGCCAAAACCAAATCACCCAGTTCGTTGATATCTGGCAAGGCTTTGCGGCACGCAATTAAGCCGTAATCCAATCGTCCGTTGTAGCTTTGCACAGTCACGTTGAGAGCCATGCTGTGCGCTGGGATCGACACGGGGTAGTAACTCACCACCTTCGCACCTGCAAAATAAAGTTGCGCTTGAATGCCTGGAACGTTGGAGATGGCAACATTGGCAATAGGCGGCAGCACATTGGCTAATCTCGAACGACCAAACAAGGAAGCCAGACCAGAAATAAGCCACGGAGCCGCCAACATAGGGAAGTCGGTTGGCAATGCGCCCTTCACTTGCTCCATTTTGTTTTTGCTACTCATGGATGCCGCGTGAATGGCTTGCAACCGCTTCAGCGGATCGGCAATATCCGTCGCTAATGTCAAGCGCATCATGCTGACTTGGTTATTCGCCGTGGCATCATCAGCCGCACGCAAACTAACAGGAACAGCCGCCAACAAAGAACGCGCGGGCAACTCATTATTCATTTTGAAAAAGGCTCTGAGCGCCCCCGACACTGTGCCCATCACCACATCGTTCAGCGAAACACCCAAGGTCTTGCCAATCATTTTGACCTCAGCCAGTGGCACGGTTTTCCCCGCGAAACTTCGCTGATTGGTAATCGCAACATTCAGCGGCGTTTTGGGCGCTAGTAGCTGCATATTTTTAGGCATCGTCCAGCGCCGCTGTCCCCCTGTCTCGTCACGTGGTGGCAACAAAATAGCTTGTGCGCCTTTGACTAACGCTGGCGCAGTCTTCACGATGTTGACGGCCTGCTTAACGGCATTGCCAAAAGATGCACTGAGTAGCTCCGCAATTCCCAGTTGATACTCTCCGCGCTTTGTGCGCGCTCTTGGCGGTCTGATTTGACGTCCCTCTGGCGTGACATCAAATAGCGCCCGTCCTAACGCCACACCCGCTTGACCATCCACACCTGCGTGGTGAACTTTGGAATAAAAAGCCACTTGACCACTTTTAAGTCCATCAATAAAAAAGAACTCCCACAGCGGACGACTGCGATCCAGCAAGCTAGAGTGCAAACGCGCCACATACTGCTGAAGCTGCCGATTCGTACCAGGCTTCGGTAGGCTGATGTGACGCAAATGGTAATCAATATCCATGTCGTCATCCTCTACCCACACAGGATCTGCCAAATCAAATGGCATTAGTCCTAACTTGCGCGTGAATATGTCCGCCAAGTGCAGCCTTGCTTGAAGAAAAGCTTTGGCATCCTCAAAAAAATCTCCCGCATAGCCTTCTGGCAAATCGAGCACGTGCAAGGAGCCAACGTGCATCGGCATTTCGGGGGACTCAAGATGTAGAAAAGTAGCATCTAGGCTGCTTAAGTGTTTCAAACCCATACAGAAAACTCCAAACGACGTTAAAAAAATATTACCGTGAAGCGGCGCGGAAAGGAAACAGTGCGCGCATCAAACCCTCGGGCTTGAAGTGACTCCACTTGTTCTCTGGGAGTGCCAAGCGATCACCAATGGCATACAGCACCAGCGGATTAACCCCCATGCCCATATGACTAGCCGCATTGATTTCGATGTTGTCAGCCATTGGGCCCGCTTTTTCTACACAGCACCCCCAGCCCACCACGCCGTCACCGCGCGTATAAATAGAAGTGGTCGGAACTGGCGGCTGACAGTTGCCACGCTCTCTAGGCTCTACCTTTTGCCTGCCACTGACAAACTTATAAAGTCGCCACACATTGGTCGTCTTAGTCGGCTCGCCGTACAGCGGACTGCCTAAAGTAATCACTTGCCGAACCTTGTCAGACGCTTCGCGTGCCAGCTCTCTGGCAAACACACCGCCCAAGCTCCAACCAATGACGCTCACCTTTTGTCCATGTTTTTCATAGAGCTGCTCCAATTGCCCATGCAAAGTCTCAAAGACTCCTGGACGCGGCCCCTCATTACGCCCTTGCCCCCAGCCGTAGGCGTGATAACCTTGTTTGGATAAAAAGCGCCGCAAAACAATCGTAGACGCATCGGTTGCCATAAATCCTGGTAAAACCAAAACGGGATGTCCATCGCCGCGCGGCAAGCGACGCGACAAAATAGGCATGGTCAGCACCTTGCCCATCCACTCAAAAATGGCGCGACCTTCTAAGAAAAAAAGTAGAGGTGACGGACTGCGCTCATTAATTCTGGGATCAAATGCGGCTGCCAAACGGGTAAAAGGAAACGCAAGCGAGGCTAATGACATATAAGTATCTCCTGCATTCATCTTATCCAAAAATGAACTGAATTTCTCTCTAGCAAGTGCGCTGAATGTAGGGAAATACCCTTCAATTTTGAACCTGTCAAGTTAGTGCAATCACACGCACGCACAATACTCGCTTATTCATAAAATCATAGAAAGAGGACACCAACCATGCAAACAGCATCATCGACCTTCGCAACTCCATCAACGGCTGCTACGCCCTACTTCACAGCCGATCACGAAATGTTGCGCGATACGATTCGGCGCTTCATTGCTGAGCGTGTATTGCCCTTTGCCGATGCATGGGAGGATGCAGGCAAAGTCCCGCGCGAAGTGCTTCAAGAGATGGGCGACCTAGGACTCCTAGGTATCAAATACAGCGCCGAGCACGGTGGCAGCGAACTCGATACGCTGTCCACAGTCATCTTGGCAGAAGAGCTGGGACGCTGCACTTACGGCGGTTTTGCTGTCACTGTGCTGGTTCACACCGATATGTCTTCGCCGCATCTTTTCCATGCAGGATCGAAGGCGCAGCTTAATAAATATATGCCCGATCTCATTGCTGGTCGCAAGATCGCTGCCATCGCCATGACCGAAGCCGACGCAGGCTCGGACTTGCAAGGTATGCGCACCACAGCACGAAAAGACGGTGACCACTACGTGCTAAATGGCAGCAAAATGTTTATCACCAACGGCGTACACGGCGATGTTTATTTTGTTGCAGCGCGAACAGGCGAGCCAGGTCGCAATCGCCAAATCTCGATGTTCATTGTTGAACGCGGAACGCCAGGATTTACGGTTGCGCGTCCACTCAAAAAAATGGGCTGGCTGTGCAGCGATACCGCTGAGCTGCATTTCGAAAATTGCCGCATTCCTGCTGAGAACTTGCTGGGCGAAGAGCACAAAGGTTTTTATGCGCTCATGAAAAATTTGCAAAACGAGCGCATCGTCTTATCCGCGCAAATGATGGGCGAAGCCAGCCGCGCAATTGAACTCACGCTGGAATGGGTCACGCAGCGCAAAGCTTTTGGCGACGTGCTTTGGAACAAGCAAGCGATTCGTCACAAACTGGCGATGCGGCTCGCGCAGGTCGAAGCCGCAAAAGCCTTGATCTACAACACGGCGTGGCGCGATTCGCAAGGTCAAGTCGTCACAAAAGAAGTCTCGATGATGAAGGCACTGTGCGGCACACTGGTCAACGAAGTCATGTACGACTGCGGTCAATTCCACGGCGGCATGAGTTTCATCCGCGAAACCGCGATTGAACGGATGTACCGCGATGCACGCGTTCAATCGATTGGCGGCGGCGCAACGGAGGTGATGCTAGAAGAGATCGCGAAACGCATGGTTTGATTGAGACCCCATGAAGCGACTGATCAAAAACAGCCTCTGGGTTGCTCTAGTACTGCTGGCTGGAGCGCTGCTTTGGATTTTGTTTAATCAAAATCTCAGTATGTCGCGACCAGACTTTCGTCGTCTCTATCAAAACAATAGCGCAATGATGATGCCCGATGTGCAAAGCGCACCCGTCATTCTCATACCTGGTTTATTCGGTTCAAAACTAAGAAATAAATCGACTGGCGAAGAAGTTTGGCCTGGCGCTTGGTGGCGCATTTTATTTTCGTCGTACCCTGAGTTGGCGCTCAATATCGACCCAGTCAGCCATATGCCATTGCCATCCGATTTAGAACCTCATGGCATTACGGAACAAGCTTTGCAGCAAGATATTTATCAGCCCATTTTGCAAGTCTTGACGGAATATGGCGGCTACACACGCACAAGCCCAGGAACACGAGCCTTGCCAGGCGAGCGGCGCTTATATGTGTTTGACTATGACTGGCGGCAAGACATCGTGACCAATGCGCGGGCTCTGGCTCGCCTCGTCCGTGATATTCAACGCGATTATCAACATCCCACTCTCCAAGTTGACTTGGTAGCTCATAGCATGGGAGGTTTGATTGCACGCTATTACTTACGGTTTGGTGATCGTGATGTACTGGATGGAGAACCACAAAAAGTCAGTATGCAGGGCGCTGCGAATGTGCGCAAATTAATTCAACTAGGCACACCCAACCTCGGATCTATTGACTCCTTGGTTGCGCTCATACGTGGTGAAAAAATAGGCTTCGGACGAATCTCATCAGAAACTCTAGCGACCTTTCCAAGCGGCTATCAACTGCTCCCGCATCCACTTACCGATTGGCTCATCAATATCGAAGGTAAGGTGCTACCAGACGACTTATTTGAGTCTAAGACTTGGCAACGCTTTGGTTGGTCAATTTATGCAAAACCAGAGAAGGTTCATACCCAGCTAAAGCAAGCAGATTTTCAGTACCAATTAACACGCGCGAGACGTTTAGCTTGGATGCTCTCAGTCAAGGAGCCAGAATCCCCCCTTCGCTACGTGCTATTTGGTGGAGGATGCCAGTTAACAGCCGCACGGCTGCTATTAGAAAACTATCAAGGTCGTGAGTACGTGAGACTCAAGGCCAAGGAAATTGCAGCCCCCAAGACGGGAGTCCCATACGATGACTTAATGAGTCAGCCTGGCGATTCGCGCGTCACCAAACCTTCATTGTTAGCACGCGAAACATTAGACCCCAGTGCTATGCAAAATGAAGACAGTTTTCTGCCGATTGCCTACACTTTTTTCTTATGCGAAAACCATACCACTTTGACAAAAAATATTAATTTTCAAGATAACTTGCTCAATGTCCTACTCTCTCGGCAAATGGTACAGGCGACCAAATAAACCTTGACGCTGCTTACCCAACCTAGAAGCGAAGTCCCGCCGTACTTTGGCCAAAACTATGCCCTTAGCTTGATATGAAATGCGGATGAATGAGGTTTTCAAAACTAAACAACTCTTCCCATTTCTCTTGCGTCACCAGCTTTTGCTCTTGCACCACTATTTGGTGAATGGATTTGTTTTGCTGAAAGCCTTCGCGGGCTATTTCAGCGCATTTTTTGTACCCCAGCACAGGATTGAGCAAGGTCACGATGCCAAGGCTGGAGAGCACATTCTCCTTGGTGCGCTCTGGGTTAGCGGTAATGCCGACAACGCATTTTTCTCTCAAAGCAATCATGGCGTTTTCCATGCACTTGATTGAGCTAAACAGCGCAAACCCCAACACAGGCTCCATGACATTCAATTGCAACTGACCCGCAGATGCCGCGAGCGTAATCGTCACGTCATTGCCAATCACATAAAACGCGGCTTGATTGACCACTTCAGGAATCACGGGATTGACCTTGCCTGGCATGATGGAGGAGCCGGGCTGCAGCTGCGGCAAATTGATTTCGTTAAAACCACAGCGCGGGCCTGATGCCAACAGGCGCAAGTCGTTACAGATTTTGGAGAGCTTGACCGCCGTGCGTTTAATCGTTGCCGAGAGTTGCACATAAGCGCCAGTGTCGGAGGTAGCCTCCACCAAGTCGGGGGCGAGTTTGATGGGCAGATTCGTCAGCTCGGTGAGTCGCTTCACCACTAAATCGGGGTAGCCATGCGGCGCATTGACGGACGTGCCAATCGCGGTAGCGCCCATGTTGACTTCGGTCAGCAAGCGCGTGGCGGCATCAATACGGTCAACCTCTTCGCGTAGGTTAGTGGCAAAGCCTTTGAACTCGTCGCCCATACTCATTGGCACGGCGTCTTGCAAATGGGTACGCCCCATTTTGAGCACCTTGGCAAACTCTTGTCCTTTTTTCTCAAACGCATCCACCAACTGAATCAGCGCTTTGCGATAACTGATCATGCGGTTAATCAGTGCGACGCGAAACGCAGTTGGGTACGCATCGTTGGTCGATTGAGAACAATTGACGTGATCGTTCGGGCTAATGATGTGATACGCGCCCTTGATCTCACCCAAAATTTCAAGCGCCACATTGGCAAGCACTTCGTTCACGTTCATATTGGTTGATGTGCCCGCACCGCCTTGAATCATGTCGGTTGGAAATTGATCCAAATATTGCCCTGCAATCAATCGGTCACAAGCTTGGCAAATCGCATTGGCTTTGTCCGCAGGCAAAACGCCCAGTTCGTTATTTGCCATTGCCGCCGCTTTCTTGACATAACCAAAAGCCGCAATCAAATAAGGCTCCGCCGAAATAGGAATGCCCGTGATGTGAAAGTTTTCAATCCCGCGCAAGGTTTGTACGCCGTAATATTTGTCACTAGGAATCTCGCGATCGCCTAAAAAATCCGTTTCAATGCGGTGATTCATTTTTGCTCCCAAATATCGCATACACAACCGAACACGATGGACGCTAGTTTACTGGGCAGCCCGATAAATCAAGCGCTTGAATTCAAACGAAAATGGATGCCAAAAACCCATCCAACGCTGTGTCATCACGATGCCAGCCAAATTCGCTTTTGGTGAAATCCACCAATGTGTGCCCGCCATGCCGCCCCACTGAAACTCGCCCACCGCGCCCGCTGGCTCAAGGCTTGATGGCGTGTGCGTCACCGATCCACCTAATCCAAAGCCCTTGCCAGAGACCACCCCCACGGTTGGAAAACCAATCGGGATGCCGCTTGGCAGATGATTGCGCATCATCATATCCACGGTCTCGGGCTTCAAAATTTGCCCGCCACCGGGCAATAAACTTTGAATCAAACTCACCATGTCGGGCAAGGATGACACCAATCCGCCGCCGCCCGACAAAAATGGAACCGCTTGCAAATTGGCATTGGGGAACGGTAATCGCTCATTGCGCGTCAAACCTGATTTCATTGGATCAAGCACATCCGCTCCCGTGTACAGCGCCGCGAGTCGATGCTGTTCAGACGCAGGAATTACAAAGCCCGTATCCGCCATACCCAGCGGCTCAAAAATGCGTGATCGCAAAAACGCATCAAAAGATTGCCCACTCACCACTTCTATCAACCTTGCCAGCACATCACTCGCGACCGAGTATTCCCAATTCGTTCCTGGTTCAAAGCGTAGCGGCAATTCCGCCAGCGTATGCATTTTTTCGGCTAGCGTCTTGGCGGGATGCAGCAGTTTGCGCTCGGTGTACGCCTTAAACATCATCGTGCCGTCATCTAACAAGCCGTAGCTCAAACCCGAGCTGTGCGTAAGCAAGTGCCCAATTGTGATCGAACCATTGGCCAGCTCCGTATCCGTCAGCACAGTTGCGCCAGCCCGCAATACTTGGCGCTTGCCAAGCTCAGGAATCCAGCGCTCAATCGGATCATCCAATTGAAATTGACCCTCTTCAAAAAGCAACAGCACCGCGATTGAAGTCACAAGTTTTGTATTGGAGAAGATGCGAAATAGGTGATCTGTGCGAAGCGATGTGCCTTGCTCTTTATCCGCAAAACCCGCGCAGTGAAGGTCTACCACCTCACGCCCCACCAGCACGGCAGACGACACGCCCGGCAAAATATCTTGATCAACATAACGCTGCATGGCGCTATGCAGTGGCGCAAAATCGTAAGCGCCACTCATCGAACGATTAGGGTTGCGCGCCATCGTAGCCCTCCACAATCACAATGTCACCCACAGAGACAGAGGCAGGTCGCAACCGAACGGCAGCTTGGTAAGCATCAGACCAATAGCAATCCAGTGCCGCTTGATAAGTCGGAAACTCAATCACCACATTGCGCGCACGGCTTGATCCTTCAGGGTTTTCAAACTGCCCCGCTCGCACCAAAAACCTTGCCCCATAATCTTTAAACGGCTTGGCGTTGGCCGCCACGTAACGCTTGTAGCTCTCTGGATCAACGACATCGACCCGCGCAAGCCAATAACCTTTAGACATGATGAACTCCCAAAAATGTTTAAGCGACACTATAGCCTCAACTCCACTCGTACTGCATGAACCCTAACCTTCTACTTTTAACCCTCGCACAAGGGGCATTTCTGACCAACAACGTCGTGTTTATCGCCATCAATGGTTTGGTTGGACTTGCCCTTGCGCCGCAGGGCTGGATGGCAACCTTTCCCGTATCGGCTTACGTGATTGGCGCAGCGCTGTCTAGTCAACTGGTTGCTAAAACGCAGCGTATGTATGGCCGCAAACGCTCATTCCAATTGGGTTTGCTAGTAGGCTTACTCTCAGCTTTGGTGTGCGCTTATGCGTCCTACTCCAAACAATTTTGGCTACTTGTGAGTGCCACTTTAGTTGCGGGATACTACAACGCCAACGCGTCGCTCTACCGCTTTGCGGCACCCGAACTCGTGGGCAGTAGCTACAAAGAAAAAGCGATTTCGTGGGTGATGGCGGGCGGCATTATTGGTGCAGTGCTTGGTCCCAACCTAGCCAACTGGACACGCTCTGGAGACTTATCTGGACTAGGTTTCCACGTCAGCTTGATTAATTTTGTCGGTAGCTATCTCACGCTGTCAGTGATTGCGCTAATCGGACTTGCGCTTATCTCTTGCATCCAATTTCCGCCACTCAACGGCAGCGGAAAACGACAAGGTCGCTCAGCCCTGCAACTGGCCAAACAGCCCGTGTTTGTGATCGCCATTTTGTGCGGCGCACTGGGCTTTGGTGTGATGAATTTGCTGATGGCATCCACGCCCATTGCTATGCAAATTTGCGGTCTCACCTTCGACAAAACCGCGCTGGTACTGGAGTGGCACGTACTGGGAATGTTTGTGCCCAGCTTCTTTACGGGCAATCTGATTAAACGCATCGGCGTGCTGCCCGTGCTGTGGATGGGCGTAGCGCTCAACCTAATTTGCGTGATGGTGGCGTTGAACGGCATCGAACTACACAACTTCCTCATTGCACTACTCACACTAGGCGTGGGTTGGAACTTCCTATTCGTCGGCGGCACAACCTTGCTAACCCGCGCCTATCTACCCGAAGAACGCACCCAAGCCCAAGCCGCCATGGACACCTGCGTGTTCGCAACCCTTGCGCTATCAAGCCTCGCGTCAGGTGTGCTGCTGAACACCCAAGGCTGGACATGGCTAAACTGGGCATCGCTAGTGCCGATGGGCGCTTGCGCGGTGGGGTTGGTTTATTTGGGGCGGCAAGAAAAGTGATCTACGCATTCGTTTGCGTATACTTTGCGCATCACCTTTATTTGGAGTGATTTCATGCCTGCACTTACCTACCCTGCTGGAAAACGCGCTGTCAACCTCACGCTCAACGAGCAATTAGTGGCTGATGCCAAACGATTTACCGACAATCTATCCGCCACGGTTGAGTCGCTGGTGACGCAATTTGTGCAAACAAAAAAGACAGAACAACTCAATCGCCAAGAAATGGCCGACCAATGCGCACGTGGATGGAACGAGTTTGCGGATATTCATGGCTCGTTTGCAGACGAATATCGCTCGTTCTAAGCATGACCGCATCCTCAAACCATCATGGCTCAATTTGATGTTCATCAAAATTTAAGCTCACTGCGCGTTGCCATTCCTTTTGTCGTCATTGTCCAATCAAGTCAGTTTGACGCATCGAGAAGCCGCGTTGTTGTGCCCTTGGTATCTAAAAAAGCCATGTCTAGCAGTTTGCTCAAAGTCCGAGCCAAAATTAATCCGGAGTTTGTTATTAACGGTCAAGCCGTTGTGTTGCATCCATTGGAAATGAGTTCTATACCAACGCATCAAATGGGCGAATGGGTCGCAACGCTTGAGGACTCAGGGCTCGAAATCACCGACGCACTCGACGAGCTGTTTACGCGATCTTGGAAGTGATGTGGGTGGCTAGCCCGAACAACAGCAAAATGAAATATTGGTAGGCATAATAACCACCATGGATAGTCGCCAAATCATCAAAAAATTGGAGTCTGAAGGCTGGTTTTTGCATCGCGTCAAAGGCTCACATCATCATTTCAAGCATCCGACAAAAGTAGGCTTGGTGACAGTCAAACACCCTGATGGCGATATTCCAATTGGTACGCAGCACAGCATTGAAAAACAAGCGGGCTGGCGTTAATTTAAGGAGTTTGAAAAATGAAATTTCCAGTCGTACTTCACACAGATGATGGACTTCGTTACGGTGTCACCGTACCCGATTTAGCAGGCTGCTTTTCGGCAGGCGACGATTTGGATGATGCGCTTAACAGCGCTCGCGAAGCGATTGAGTCGCACGTTGAAATTTTGCTCGAAGACGGTCACGATATTCCAAAATGCCAGCCATTAGCGCTACATCAAAAAAATCCTGACTATGCAAATGGGGTGTGGGCGCTAGTCGATGTGCCCGTAGAAAAGTATTTTGGTGCTGCGGAAAAAATCAACATCACTATTCCCAAGCGGCTATTGGTGCAAATCGACAACTGCGCAAAGGCAAGCGGCAAATCACGCAGCGGCTTTTTAGCTGATGCGGCTAGGCACGCGCTGACTTGAGCTGGGCATCGCTAGTGCCGATGGGCGCTTGCGCGGTGGGGTTGGTTTATTTGGGCAGAATTGCAAAGTGATAAACCAAAAATTGCTCGTCGCGTGTCCAGCCGCTTGAGTGATAAAGTGCTTGCGCAGTTTTGTTCGTCGTTGCAGTCGATAGGGTCACACGCACCGCAGCAACCTCTTTGGCAAACTCTGTCGCTGCTGCAAGCAACTTTGATGCAACGCCTCGCCTACGCGCTTGCTCACTCACATACAAATCATTCAGCACAAATATGCGAGCCATCGAAACTGAAGAAAAACTAGGATACAACTGCGTAAAACCAAGAGGCACATCGTCATCAAGCGCCAAAAATATTACCGACTCGCCGTGGTTAAAACGCTCAAGCAAAAACGCACGCGCAGCAACCACATCGCTGGTACGACCATAAAACTGACGATAACCATCAAAAAGTAATGCCAGTGCATCGAGATCAGATAAGACCGCTTGGCGTGTGGTGATACTGCTCATCTTTATTCCTTCGTAAAACGGCATCATTTATATCGCAGATCCTCAGAGTGAAACCCGCCCTCACTTAAAATCGGTTCATGCTAGACACAACCACACAAACACCCGCCCAGCCGCTCTCTCAGCCTCTTTTAGACAGCCTCTCCAAATCCTTTGAACCCAAACCGCTAGAGTCCCACTGGGGGCCTGCCTGGGAGTCCCGTGGATACGGGCTTGCGGGGCATCGTGGCTCGGGAGCCGCATCTGGATTGGCCTTTGAGGCAGGGCACAATTTCGCTATCCAACTGCCGCCGCCTAACGTGACGGGCACGCTGCACATGGGGCATGCGTTTAACCAGACGATCATGGATTCGCTCACGCGCTATCACCGTATGCGCGGCTACAACACGGCGTGGATTCCAGGCACAGACCACGCGGGCATTGCCACGCAAATTGTGGTGGAGCGCCAGCTTGCCGAAAAAGGCATTTCTAAACACGACATGGGCACGTCACCCACGGAGGCACGCAAAAACTTTGTTGCCAAAATTTGGGAGTGGAAGGAGCAGTCGGGCAACACGATTACTAGCCAAATGCGCCGCATGGGCGCGTCGGTGGATTGGTCGCGCGAGTATTTCACGATGGACGACAAGCTCTCCAAAGTGGTGACCGAGACGTTTGTGAAGCTCTACGAGCAAGGCCTGATCTACCGTGGCAAGCGCCTCGTCAATTGGGATCCTGTGCTCCAGTCCGCTGTATCTGATCTTGAGGTGGAGAGCACCGAGTCGGACGGCAAAATGCACTACATCCTCTACCCTTTTAGCGATGGCGATCAATTGATTGATGGCGAGCTGCAGCGCGGCATGACGATTGCGACCACCCGCCCAGAGACCATGATGGCTGACGGTGCGCTGTGTGTTCACCCAGAAGACGAGCGCTACAAACACCTCGTGGGCAAGTTTGTTGACTTGCCTATGTGTGATCGAAAAATTCCCATCATTGCCGATGATTTTGTTGACCGCGAATTTGGCTCAGGTTGCGTCAAGATTACGGGCGCACATGACTTCAACGACTACGCCTGCTCGCAGCGTCATAACCTGCCGCTGATTACCATCTTTACGCTGGACGCAAAAATCAACCAGAACGGTCCTGCAAAATATCAGGGCTTAGATCGTTTTGCCGCACGTAAAGCACTTCTCGCGGACTTAGACGCCGCGCAGCTTTTGTTAGCAATCAAACCGCACAAGCTCATGCTGCCAATTTGCGCCCGCACGGGGCAAGTGGTCGAGCCGATGCTCACCGATCAATGGTTCGTTGCGATGACCAGCAAGGGCAACGAGAAGAACGTGAGCGGCTCGTCAATTGCGCAAAAAGCAATTGATGCAGTCACATCTGGACGAGTGAAGTTTGTGCCCGAAAACTGGGTCAACACCTACAACCAGTGGATGAACAACATCACCGATTGGTGCATTTCGCGCCAACTGTGGTGGGGGCATCAAATTCCCGCTTGGTACGACGATGCGGGTAATGTGTACGTCGCTAAAAACGAAGCCGATGCCTTGCAAGCCGCACGGGATAAGGGCTACAGCGGCACGCTATCCCGCGACCCTGATGTGCTGGACACGTGGTACTCGTCAGCGCTGGTGCCGTTTTCAAGCCTTGGCTGGAGTAGCAATAAATTAGGGTCTGTCCCCAATTCTTTAACCGATCTCGACCTCTACCTCCCCTCCACCGTGCTGGTAACAGGCTACGACATCATCTTCTTTTGGGTGGCGCGGATGATCATGATGACGACGCATTTCACTGCGACAGCCGACAAACCGCATGGCATTGTTCCGTTTAAGGACGTGTACATCCACGGCCTCGTGCGCGACTCGCAAGGCCGCAAGATGAGCAAGTCGGAAGGCAACGTGCTTGACCCTGTGGATTTGATCGACGGCATTGCGCTTGAGCCACTGCTCGACAAACGCGCCACAGGTCTGCGCAAGCCCGAAACCGCACCGCGTGTGCGCAAAGACACGGCGAAAGAGTTCCCCGACGGCATCCCGGGCTACGGCGCGGATGCGCTGCGCTTTACGTTTGCAGCGCTCGCCTCTTTGGGACGCAACATCAACTTTGATAGCAAACGCTGCGAGGGTTATCGCAACTTCTGTAACAAGCTGTGGAACGCCACGCGCTTCGTGCTGATGAACTGCGAGGGTTATGACTATGCTAAAGACGATGAAACACCAGCCTACAGCATGGCTGACAAGTGGTTGATTTCTACGTTCCAACGCACTGAGAAAAAAGTAGCGGAAGCCTTTGCTGAATACCGTTTAGACAACGTTGCCAATACCATCTATGACTTCGTTTGGAATGAATTTTGCGACTGGTATTTAGAGATTGCAAAAGTACAACTTGCCACGGGAGATGCCGCACAGCAGCGGGCTACGCGCCGCTTGCTTTTAATTGGTGTCGAAACAATTTTGCGTTTACTGCATCCAATCACGCCATTTATCACTGAGGAACTTTGGCAAAAAGTAGCTCCACTCATTGGACGCAAAACAGCAGATTCCATCAGCATCATCAAATACCCTGTGTGCGAACCGCATCGCATTGACGAAGCTGCCGAAGCGCACGTCACGCGCCTCAAAGCGCTCGTAGATTCTTGCCGCGCCCTACGCGGCGAAATGAATGTCTCGCCCGCCACCAAATTGCCATTGCACACGCTGGGCGACGATACGTTTATCGCGTCGATTGCGCCCGTGCTGCAATCGCTGGCGAAGCTCTCTGCCATCACGCAGCACCCGTCGGAAGCCTTATGGAGCAAGGCTTGCGGAGCATCGCCCGTGGCAGTGAACGGCGACGCCAGAATGAGCCTCTACATGGAAGTGGACGTGGACGCGGAGAAGGCGCGGCTATCGAAAGAGATTGCAAGACTAGAGGGCGAAATCACCCGCGCCAACGGCAAACTAGGAAACGAGGCATTTGTCGCCAAAGCCCCACCAGCCGTAATTGAGCAAGAGCGCAAGCGCGTGGCGGAGTTTGCAGCGGCGGTGGCTAAATTGACTGAGCAGATTGGGAAGCTGGGGTAAATCCATTGGGGTGTTCATTCACCCCATACCCCGCACTACGCCCGCCACCATCCAACTTCATTAGAAGTCCCAGCGCCAGCAACTCATTGATATCCCGCAGCGCGGTGTCGCTGGAGCACTTGCCTATCGCCGCGTATTTGCTGTTGGTTAGCTTGCCCTCGAAGCCGTCTAACAAGCGGTTGAGCACTTTGACTTGACGTGCGTTCAAGCCCATGTGCGCGGCGCTTTGCCAGAATTTTCCTTTGGCTACGACCGCATCGACTGTGCTTTGTGCGCCTTGTATGGCGCGGTGCAGGCAGCCTAAAAACCACGCTAGCCATTCCGTGATATCGGTGCCGTCCTCCGCATCGTTGCCGCTTTTTTGCGTGCGCTCTAGGATGCTGTAGTAGTCGCTTCGCTCGCGCTGGATTTGTGCCGATAGGCTGTAAAAGCGGTGTGGCGAGGCTTCGGCTCTGGCGAGTGCCATATCGCCTACGGCGCGGGCGATGCGGCCGTTGCCGTCGTCAAACGGGTGCAGCGTGACGAACCACAAATGAGCTAGGCCTGCTTGAATGTACGGGTGGTCTTGGCAAGCGTACTCCTGCGCCGCGCCTTGCTGCGCGTGGCTTGCAGCGGATGTGATATTTTTATCACCGTCAAACCAATACAAAAATTTGGCGATCTCAGCATCTAACACTGTGGCTGGTGGCGCTTCAAAATGTACTTTGCGCCGCCTGCGTGATAGCTCGTAAGTGGGGCCAGAGATCACTTGCATGGGTCCCTTGGCATCGTCCCTAAAGTTGCCGACGCTGATCGTGGACATACCGCTGTAGCCCGTGGGGAACAGCGCGGCGTGCCAGCCAAATAATCGCTCTTTGGTGAGCGGCGTAGCAAAGCCGCGCGTTGCGTCTAGCACCATCTCGACGATGCCCTCTACCTGTCTATCGACGGGGGCAAGCGCGCCGATGTCCACACCCAAGCGCCTTGCCACCGATGAGCGCACGGTTTGCAGATGCAATTGTTCGCCTTCAATCTCGCTGGTTTTGATGACGTCTTTGGTGATGGCATCCAAAAGCGCCATATCCCGCTGCGCCATTCCCAGATCATCTAAGCGCCCGTACAGGCGACCTTGCTGGCTGCACGCAGCAGCAAGTGGCAGCGCAAGACTCGTCGCGTCGTAGCGCCAATTCGTCCAGTTGTTGTTTTGCCAGATGTACATCGTGCGGTGATTGTACCGTCTATTCACCGCATAATTTGCGGTGAATAGGGGCGTTATTCACCGCATTCTTATGGCTTCGCGCCTTCGCGGGAATGACGGTGACTTGAACGGAATGGAGTTGGCTTTAAAAATGCGGCGGTAAATCGTCGCGCAGGTTGCGCGGCGCGGCCAAACCGCCGTCAGTGCTGGATTGTTTGAGGGTGACGATTTCTCGAATCAACGCATCAATTTGCCCTTGCTGTTTGATGACGGCTTGATCTAATTTTTCTATTGCGTCGTCTAAAAAACTAACTTTTAACTCCAACTCATCGGTGCGTTCAATTGTTCGCGCTAGGGCATTCTCGTTTGGGGGATTCATAGGAGGCGTTACAGTTAAGGATTTGGAGAACATAACATGATTAAGCACATCGTCGCTTGGACGCTCAAAGATCACGCTCACGGCAATGACAAAGCCACCAATGCACGGCTCATGCAAGAGATGTTTGCGGGCTTGCGCGGCAAAATTCCTGGGATGCTGAAGCTGGAGACTGGCATCGATTTTTCTAAAACCGATGCCAGCTACGACGTGATGCTCTACACCGAGTTTGAAAGTCGCGAAGCACTAGCGGGCTACCAAGCACACCCAGAACACAAAGCGCTGATGCCCTTTATTGCCGAAGCACGTGTCAACCGTATGCTGGTGGACTATGAAGTTTAAAGTGATGGCGGTCGTTTTTGCAATTGGTAGCACGTCCTCACTCGCACAAACCCCATCTCTACAGACTCGCTCTTTGGAGTGCCGCATTCAGTATGGTTCGGCGCAGGATCTTCGGTTGCGTCCTGTGCAAATTGTCTATCAGGCTAAACAAATCGTCCAAGTCACCGTTGACGCGCAACCCGTTTATGCATTTAGTCTTGTTGGTTCAAAGCTATTGACCAGTGTTGATAGCGAGCGTATTCAAATTGATTTTCAAAAACACCAAATAAACTGGCATAGCAATTTAAGGGATATCCTTTTTGGCGAAGGCGTTTGCGTCTCTTTGTAAAGAACTTAATCATGGCTGGTCTCACAAAAAACACCCCCACGCCCGAGCGCATCACCGCGCATCAAGCATCGCGCTGTTTAGAAATCGCCTTTAGTGATGGCAAAACGTTTCGCATTCCGTTTGAACTGATGCGCGTGTACAGCCCATCAGCTGAGGTTCAAGGACATGGCCCTGGACAAGAGGTCTTGCAAGCGGGTAAGCGGATGGTCGGACTGACGAGCCTCTCGCCCGTGGGCAATTACGCGGTGCAGCCTGAGTTCTCCGACGGCCATCACTCGGGGATTTTCTCTTGGGAATATTTGTATTTTTTGGGCTCGCAAGAGGCTGACTTATGGCGGCAATATGAAGCCAAACTGACGGCTGCGGGCGCTAACCGCGATGCGGAAATAAAGCTTGAAACTCAACACAAAGGACATGGTTGTGGTCACTAAAACCAAAACAAAAACACAAGCACAAGCACAAGCAACAAAAGAAACTGAGGGGCAGACGCATTTCGGTTTCAACACGGTTGCCGAATCGGAGAAGGCTTCGAAGGTTCGCGGCGTTTTTGACTCAGTAGCCAGCAAATACGATGTGATGAACGACCTGATGTCGATGGGGCTACACCGCGTTTGGAAGCGCTACACCTTTATGGTGGCGAATGCGAAGGCGGGAATGCGCGTGCTGGACATTGCGGGGGGCACGGGCGACCTCGCACTGGGGTTTGCCAAAGATGTTGGCACTGCCGATGGCAAAGGGCAAGTCGTTCACACCGACATTAACGAGGCGATGCTACGCACAGGGCGCGACCGTTTGCTCAACGCTGGCGTCATTTTGCCAACCACCGTCTGCGATGCCGAGCAGCTACCGTTTACTGATGCGTACTTCGATATCGTGAGCGTGGCGTTTGGACTGCGCAACATGACGCACAAGGACGCGGCGCTGAAAGAGATGCTCCGCGTGCTCAAACCTGGCGGCAAACTGCTGGTGCTTGAGTTTTCAAAAGTCGCGCCGCCGCTACAAAAAATGTACGACTGGTACTCGTTTAACGTGCTCCCCAAGCTAGGCTCGTTAGTGGCGGGTGATGCTGCGTCTTATCAATACCTTGCCGAGTCGATTCGAATGCATCCAGACCAAGAGACTTTGCGCGAACTGATGAAATCGGTCGGTTTTGCCCACGTTGACGTACATAACCTGACAGCGGGTGTGGTCGCACTCCATGTTGCAATCAAACAACAATAAATGAACGATACCGCGTACTGAGGGTTTTTATTAGTTCTATTGAGCTTGAAATGTGGAAAATACGTACCACCTTCTTGGGTTGGTAAGCTGTATCTATATAAATGGAGTATTTATGAAATTAATGTCTACTTTTGCAGTCGCAATTCTCTCAATGGCGCTCACCTTAACTGGCTTAGATGCAGAAGCTGCTCGCCGCATGGGCGGGGGCAAATCTGTTGGGCAACAATCGCAAAATGTAACGCGCCAACAAGCCGCGCCTCAGCCCAGCACCGCGCCTGCGCAAGCTGCCAAGCCTGCCGCAGCGCCTGCGCCCACACCTGCCGCTGCACCAGCGCCTAAAAAACCTTGGGGAGCCATGCTGGGCGGTTTAGCCGCTGGTCTTGGATTGGCGTGGCTCGCTAACGCTATGGGATTGGGCGGCGTACTAGGCGGCGCAATGGGAAATATCTTGATGCTTATTTTGATGGCTGTTGCCGCGATGATGGCCTGGAATATGTACAAACGCTACAAAGCAAGCCAGCAAGCTCAGCCGCAGCTGCAACCCGCTTACGCCAATGGCTACAACCCTAACAATGTCGGTAACGATGCAGCGGCGCGTCCGTTTGAAAACGCCCGCATGAATTACGAAGCACCGCAGGCGCTCCCTTCGCAAAGCGGCTCGATGATTGGCTCTGGCATTGGTGCAGCAACCGCCTTCGACAATGCAAACACTTTGGCTGGAGCGCAGTCTTGGGGCATTCCTGCGGGATTTGACACGGTTGGATTTTTAGCAGGAGCCAAAGCGCACTTCGTCAATCTGCAAGCGGCGTGGGATAAAGCCGATATCGCCACGCTACGCGGTATGTTGACTGAAGAAATGATGCAAGAGATTCAAGCTCAAATTAATGAGCGTGAGGCGACCGCGCCTGCTGGCACGGTGTATCGCACAGAAGTGGTCTCTATTGATGCGCACCTCATGGGAATTGAGGAAATCCCAGCTGACGCGCATGCCGCTCAGTACATGGCGAGTGTTGAATTCTCAGGACAAATTCGCGAAGAAATTGGATTGGCTCCAGCACCATTCCGCGAAGTGTGGAACCTCACCAAACCCGTCTCTGGCGGCGGATGGCTAGTCGCAGGCATTCAAGCTTTGGGGTAACCCCACTGGCTCTGAGCTCTGTTGACAAGCCTGCGAACGCACAGACTTCGACGAGCACAGTCCGCATGGTTCGAGCTTCAAACCACAGATAATCAGGCAGATGAATACTCTGCCTGATTTTTTTTCGTCCCTCATTAGCCAATTACCCAAACCACCCGAGTGGCTAGTCGCAGAAGGACACAACCGCATCGTCCTGCTACTGAATCATGTACTGATGCAAGAACCCGAGGCAATGCAGCGATTGGTTCGTCAGCAAGGGCGAGTAGTGAGTATTGCTTGGCAACAATTCAATATACATCTCACCGCAACGCCTGTGGGCTTGCTTGCAGTCGCGCCTTTGGCAGCGCAAGATCCCTCATCCGTCGATCTTCAGCTCGAAGTGGTTGATACCGATCTGGGTGCTTTAGGGCAAAAAATAATGCGCGGCGACTCACCCAAAATTCGTATCGAGGGCGACATACAACTCGCAGCGGAAGTGCAGTGGCTCACGCAAAATGTGAAATGGGATATCGAGGGCGATCTGGCGCGAATCGTTGGTAACGTACCCGCACACCACATGGTTAAAACCGCCAAAGACATCGTCACTTCGCTACGGGAATGGCTCGCCAAATGATGCGCTGGTTGCAAGCGCCGTTTCGCGCTCTTTTCCGTACTCTGTTTATTCTTTGGACGGCCATTCGCTTTGGTTTAATCGCAAAGTTCGCCACACAAAAATCACGCGGGACAAGGCTACGCGAGGCCTTTGAAAACTTAGGCCCTCTCTTTATTAAATTTGGGCAAGTGCTCTCAACACGGCGCGATATGCTGCCTGCCGACATTGCCGACGAGTTGGCAAAATTACAAGACCGCGTGCCACCGTTTAGCAGCGAGATTGCCATTGCAACGATTGAGCGAGCGCTCAAAAAACCCATCACCGCACTCTACGCGAGCTTTGAGCGCACACCCATTGCCAGTGCGTCTATTGCACAAGTTCACTTCGCCACCTTAAACGATGCGGCGCGCACGCCTGTTGCGGTCAAAGTTTTGCGCCCCCATATCCTGAACGCCATCGAACAAGATTTGAGGCTGCTTAAAGTGATCGCGTGGATTGTGAAACGCGCCAATGCCGACGGCAAACGCCTGCGCCCCGACGAGGTCGTTGCCGAATTCGATACCTATTTACACGACGAACTTGATCTGATGCGCGAAGCCGCTAATGCGGTGCAACTCAAGCGCCAAATGATGTCGCTGGCCCGGCCCGATGTGCGCGTCCTCATTCCTGATATGCATTGGGACTATTGCAGCGCCGAGGTGATGACCATGCAGCGCATCGATGGTGTGCCCGTGAGTCAAGTGAGCAAACTGCGCGAGGCGGGGATTGATCTTAAAAAACTTGCTGCCGATGGCATCATTATCTTTTTTAGCCAAGTCTTTCGTCATGGCTTTTTCCACGCAGATTTGCATCCTGGCAATATCGCCGTCAGTCTTGCGCCCGAGACCTTAGGCTCATTTATTTTGTACGATTTTGGCATTGTGGGCTCGCTCACCCAAACCGATAAAGACTACATGGCGCGCAACTTTTTGGCATTCTTTCGCGGCGACTACAAACGCGTTGCCGAGGTACACATCGAATCAAACTGGGTTGATAAAAACGTATCGGTTGAAGCGCTAGAAAGCGCCATTCGCACCTGCTGCTTGCCCTACTTTGCGAAACCTTTGAAAGACATCTCGCTTGGCAATGTACTACTACGACTTTTTCAAACCTCGCGGCGCTTTCATGTCGCTATTCAACCGCAGCTTGTTTTGCTACAAAAAACGCTACTCAATGTTGAGGGGTTGGCTCGCGAGCTTGATCCTGATCTAGACTTATGGACGACAGCCAAACCATTTTTAGAAGATTGGATGCACGAGCAAATGGGCTGGGGCGCACTACTTGAAGGCATTAAAAATAATGCACCCATTTATGCAAAAATCTTGCCTGAATTACCCATTTTGATTTATGAGTTCTTAAAAAAGAAACCATGAGTGCACAGCACGTCAGTCCTATCGGCATCGTTATTGACACCAATGTGCTGGTAGCAGGCTTGCGTTCAACGCAAGGGAGTTCCTATAAGTTGCTCCAGCTCATTGGTAATGGATTGTTCGACATGAATGTCTCAGTGCCCCTAGTCTTAGCGAGTGAAAACGATTAGCCCACTACAATTTCTCGAATCATTAGGAGTCCCACACGATGACAAACATTGAAATACAAATTCCAGATTCCATCTCGCAAAGCAGCTATCGACTTGCAGCCCTTGATGGTGTTAGCTTTAACCAGTTTGTATCTACAGCACTAGCCGAAAAAACAGCTGTGCTGATGAGTCAAACTTATTTACAAGAGCGTGCATCTCGTGGCGATCGTGCCAGCTACGATGCGGTACTGAGTCGCGTATCAAAACAAGCGACGGTTGAACCCATCTGAGATGAAATCATCTGTATCTTTTTTTACCTGCCAATAGGACTCCTATATTCAATAATCAACCATGCTTCTCAGTCTTGTTTTTGCTTATCTCCTCATCACCATTGCCATTGGTTTAATTGCTGCACGGCGCGTTAAAAACTCTGCTGACTTCGCAGTTGCTGGACGGCATTTGCCGCTGGTGATGATCGTCACCACAACTTTTGCCACATGGTTTGGCTCGGAGACCGTGCTGGGCATTCCCGCCAAATTTGTGGGTAGCGGTTTAAATGGCGTGATTGAAGACCCGTTTGGCGCGGGGTTTTGTCTGATTTTTGTCGGCCTGTTTTTTGCCGCCAAGCTCTACAAACTCAACTTGCTAACGATTAGCGATTATTTCCGCGAACGCTTTGGCACGCGCGTCGAAGTGCTGTGCTCCATCATCATCATGCTGTCGTATTTGGGCTGGGTGTCGGCGCAAGTGACGGCATTGGGATTGGTGTTCAATTTGCTCAGCAATGGCGCAATTAGCACACCGCTTGGCATGCTCATTGGGGTGGCATCCATCCTTGCCTATACGCTGTTTGGTGGGATGTGGTCAGTGGCAGTCACCGACTTTATCCAAATGATTATTTTGGTTGTTGGCTTATCTGTCATCGCCGTGTTTGCGGCTAACCAAGCAGGCGGCGCAGACAAGGTCATTACGCTTGCGTCTAGCCGCGATATGTTTCGATTTTGGCCAGAACCTACGTTCAAAGACATCATCTTTTTTATCGCAGCCGCCATCACCATCATGCTCGGCTCCATCCCGCAGCAAGATGTTTTTCAGCGCGTGATGTCGGCTAAGAACGAATATGCCGCCACGCGCGGCCCTTTGATTGGCGGCATCTGCTATATCTTGTTTGCTTTTGTGCCCATGTTTTTGGTGGTCAGCAGTCTCATCATTGCGCCCGAGCAAACGGCGCAGCTTTTAAAAGACGATCCGCAAAAGGTGCTACCCACACTCATCATGGCACACATGCCGTTTGAGATCCAGGTGCTGTTTTTTGGCGCACTGCTCTCAGCCATCAAATCCAGCGCATCGGCCACACTGCTCGCGCCCAGCGTGACCTTTGTTGAAAATATTTGGCGGCAGTGGAATTCAAAGATGGATGATGCACATGAACTCAAAACCATGCGCATCACGGTGCTCATCTTTAGCGTATTCGTGCTCATTTATGCCATTCAAGCGCAAGGCACCTCGATTTACGAAATGGTCTCGGGCGCATACCAAGTCACGCTGGTGGGCGCATTCGTGCCACTCGTCTTTGGTTTGTATTGGCGCCGCGCCACCACGCAAGGTGCATTGGCTGCAATCCTTGCTGGTATTGGCGTGTGGCTCATCTGCCTTGCCAGCCCAATAGGGACGTGGCTTCCAGCACAATTGGCAGGTGTGATAGCAGCGGCGGCCGCAATGCTCATCGGCTCTCTCGCGCCGCAGTGGATTCGTCCTGCGCATGGCTCGCACCATGCAATTGTGTAACGAAGAATGCGACCTTAGCGCTGCGGCATATCCGCACGCCCATAACCAAGACTCACGGTTGCATCTGCTGGAATCAAGGGCATCGTTGCGTTCCACTCTTCCCAAGCATTCCGCATTGCGAGCAGTCTATCGGGTTGCTGATGTCCCAAATTTGCCCGCTCTCTGGCATCTTGCGTGAGGTCAAACAAATAATCGTGCTCATCAACACGCAAATATTTATAGGCTCCCAGTCGCATGGCACGTTGTCCACGATGATTCATTCGCCAAAACAATGGGCGCTCAAAGTTTTGCGCAGGATCAACCAGTAATTTAAGCAACGATTGACCATCCAAAGGATAGTCATCCGAAATGTTAGCCGCGCCAGCCTCCAGCATGGTTGCTGACCAATCCATCGTCAAACATTGTTGAGCGCTCACCTGCCCCGCTTGGATGACCCTTGGCCAATGCGCAATGTAGGGAACGCGGATGCCGCCCTCGGTCAAATCCATCTTGCCGCCAACAAGCGGCCAGTTGTCTGAAAAACGCTCACCGCCGTTATCGCTTGTAAAGACAATCAGCGTGTCGTTCAATCGGCCTTGCGATTGAAGCAATGAGGCAATTCGACCAATCCCCTCATCCATGTGGTGAATCATGCGGCGATAGCTATGAATATTGCCACCATGCAAATGAAAAATATTGTCTTTAATTTCCTGCGCCAACGCCAAGTCATCACGAGTCTCCCACGGCCAATGCGGTGCCGTGTAATGCAGGCTCATAAAAAAACGAGTCTCCGTGCGCTCGATGTAGTTCAGTGCCCGCTCCGTGATGAGATCGGTTAAATAACCCACCTCACGCTGCTCTTTCACAATACCTTTTTCCGATTGCCATAAATCGTGTACGCCACGTGAGTCGCAGTGCGTAAAGTAATCAACACCACCCGACATGGGGCCAAAAAACTCGTCGTAGCCCGATTGAAGTGGGCCAAAGCTAGGCTCAAAACCTAGATGCCATTTGCCAATCAGCGCTGTGGCATAGCCTGCCGCGCGTAGCAGGGATGGCAGCGTCGGATGCGCGGGGGGTAAACCAAGCGTTGTTGAGCCGCGACTCTTGCTGCTAATCGGCTCTTCGGCTGCTCCACGCAAACGATATTGATAGCGCGCTGTCATCAAGGCAAAACGTGTTGGCGAACACACAGGCGAGTTGGCATACCCCTCCGTAAATAACATCCCGTTGCTCGCCAACTTGTCTAACTCAGGTGAAACAGATTTTTGACAATCCCCATCAAAGCCACGCCCACCATAGCATCCAAGATCAGCGTAGCCCAAATCGTCTGCAACGATGAAGATGATGTTTGGTTTTTCCATATTCAAATACTATGAAACTGTGAAGTTGAGTAACTTGGATGCGCGTCCCCAATACGCGTAGTCGTCCCGCATGATTTTGGCAAGCTCAGCAGGCGTGGACCCTTCGGGATACATACCGTTGGTCAATAACTGCGCACGCACCTCACGCGACTGCAACGCCTTATTGAATGATGCGTTCAGTTTATCGATGATAGATTTAGGCGTTCCCTTGGGCGCAAGGTAAGAAAACCAAGCACTCGCTACCAGCTTTGGATAACCCGACTCAACCAGCGTTGGCAAGTTTGGCAAAAACGGGGAGCGCTTCGCACCCGTGGTGGCAAGGATATTGAGGCGCTTGTCGTGATACGCCGCAATGACCTGTCCCACGGTACTAATGGCGACCAAGATTTGCCCGCCTAGCAAGTCCTGTAGCGCAGGTGTCGCGCCGCGATACGGGATGTGCTGGATTTTGATGCCCGTCTCCGCCGCTAATAACTCAATCAAAAAGTGCGATGGCGTTCCCGCACCATACGATGCCATAGAAGCCTTGCTGGGATTGGCTTTGAACCACGCCACAAGCTCGCTCATGTTCTTCGCGGGAACGCTTGGGTGTACGCACACGGCCAGCTCAAAACGGCTCGCTAGTGTGATGGGTTCAAAGTCCTTAAACACATCAACGCGAAACTCTTTGTACGCATGTGGATTCATGGCGAGCATGGACATGGTGCCCAAGAGCAGCGTATAGCCATCGGGCTCAGCGGCCTTCGCAGCTTCCATGGCAATGTTGCCATTCGCGCCTGATTTGTGATCAAGGATGATGACCCCGAGCGATTCGCGCACGGCGTTGGCAATGGCACGAGTCAGCACATCCATCGTCCCGCCAGGCGGTACGGAGATCAGCACTTTGATCGGTTTAGTCGGATAGCTGGAGTCCTTACTCTGAGCGGCACCCAGGCTAGGGATGCCCGCAAGGCCAATACCAGTAAGGCTTACAGAGAAGTCTCGGCGCGAAATTTTATTCATAAATCCTCCAAAAAATTAAAATACCCATCAATCAGCCTGAAAGCCCGTTGTCTTAATTGGCTTTTCCCATTTATTCAAGTCAGCTTTTTGCACGGCGGCCAATTGCTCTGGCGTACCGCCAATCGCATCAAAACCTAGGCTGATCAATTTAGCTTTCATCACCGGATCGTTAACGGCATCCATAACCGCCCTGCTCAGACGCGCTAGCACGGCAGGCGGCATATTGGCTGGACCATAAATGGCAAACCAAGCGCTGGCATCCATAGCGATGCCTTGCTCACGCAAAGTAGCGACATCAGGCAATTGCGCTGATCGTTTAGCCCCCGTCACGGCAATCACATTAACCTTACCGCTCCTACTCACCTCCAAAATTTCCGAGACCACATCAATTTGATAACCAACGTGACCTCCGAGTAAGGCATTCAAAGCAGGTGCTCCGCCTTGGAATGGCACATGCTGCAATTCGACCTTAGCCGTATCCGACAACATAACGCCCAAAAACTGCGGAGCCGTTCCTGTGCCTGGCGTTGCAAAGCTTGCCGTGGATGGATCGCTTTTCGCTTTAGCCAACATTTCTGCAATGTTCTTTACGTTACTTTTAGGACCCGATGTAACGGTAAATTGAAAGCTGGCCAACTGGCTCACAGGCGTAAAGTCTCGAACAGGATCAAAACCTAGTTTTTTAAAAACATGCGGAAAAATCACCATTGGACCACTAGGCGTTACAAGCAGCGTTGTGCCATCGGGCGCAGCATTTTTGACTGCATCAATCGCAATACGACCCGCTGCGCCAGGTTTGTTTTCCACAATCACACTTTGACCGCCAAGCTTTGCAGACAGATGCTGCGCTAATAATCGCGCAATGACATCGGCCGAGCCGCCAGGCGTGAAACCAACCAACATTTTGATTGGCTTATCCACTGTCGGCGTAGTTTGCTGCGCCAACACGGCACCCGCCCAAAGTCCCCATGCGCCAATCCATACAGCCGCGATCAATGTTATTTTTTTCACTGGATGTCTCCTGCTTCAGTTATGTCAAATCAAACGCAGGCTATCGACACCATCTTGGTATTGATGTATGCATCCAAAATCTCCGTGCCGCCCTCAGAGCCGTAGCCTGAATCTTTCACGCCGCCAAACGGCATTTCAGCCCAGCTCACACCGCCTTGGTTAATCCAAAGCATCCCGACCTCTAACCGCTGACCCAGCGTGTGCGCGGTTTTGAGTGATCGCGTAAACGCATAACTAGCCAGTCCAAACGGCAGGCGGTTGGACTCGGCAATCGCTTCATCCAAATCCTCAAAACCATGAATCGCGGCCATTGGACCAAATGGCTCTGTGTTCATCACATCAGCGTTCATCGGCAAATCCGTCAGCACAGTTGGCGCAAAGAAGTTACCAACCGACCCCATGCGCTCGCCGCCTGTCGCCACGGTTGCGCCTTTGGCGCGGGCATCCTCCGTCAGCGCCAGCATCGCATCCAAGCGGCGTGAGTTGGCTAGTGCGCCCATTTGCGTACCATCGGCCATGCCGTCGGCAACTTTGAGCTTCTCCGCCATCGCAACCAAGCCCTTGGTGAACTCTGTCTTGATTGAGTTGTGCACCAAAAAGCGAGTCGGCGAAATGCACACCTGCCCTGCGTTCCTAAACTTGAGTGAGCCTGCGGTTTTAAGCGCCAAGGCAATATCGGCATCGGCCGCAACAATCACGGGCGCGTGGCCACCGAGCTCCATCGTTGAGCGCTTCATGTACTGACCCGCCATCGCGGCCAATTGCTTGCCCACCGGCGTTGAACCCGTAAACGTGATCTTGCGCACCAGTGGATGCGGAATCAAATAGCCAGAAATTTCGGCAGGGCTGCCGTACACCAAACTAATCACGCCTGGCGGCACGCCTGCGTCCACAAAAGCTTGAATCAAAGCGGCTGGCGATGCAGGCGTTTCTTCGGGCGCTTTCACGATAATGGAGCAGCCCGTTGCCAACGCCGCTGAGAGCTTGCGCACCACTTGGTTAATTGGGAAGTTCCAAGGCGTGAACGCCGCCACAATGCCCACGGGTTCCTTTTGCACCTGCGCCGACACATTCATCGCACGCGGCGGCACGATGCGCCCATAGGTACGGCGACCTTCTTCCGCGCACCACTCAATGATTTCAGCGCTCATCAGCGCCTCGCCTTTGGCTTCGGCGAGCGGCTTGCCTTGCTCTTGCGTCATCAAAGCGCCAATCTCGGCCGCACGCTCGCGCATCAGCACGGCAGCTTTGCGCATGATGTTCGAGCGCTCAAGCGCGGGCGTATTGCGCCACAGCGTAAAGCCCTTTTGCGCCGAAGCCAGCGCACGATCCAAGTCCACAATGCCCGCATAAGCCACGCGGCCAATCTCAAGCCCCGTCGCGGGATTCTCCACAGGCAGCGTCTTGCCGCTAGCAGCATCACACCATTGGTTGTCGATGAGGAGTTGGGTATTTTTATAGCTCATGGATAAGTCCTATTGAAAAGTAAGCGGGTTGAAACGAAACCCCTCATTATGTAGCAGCAATCTAATTACAAATCACTAACGTACAAATCGGTAGTGTCTCAGTTTGAAATTGCATTTTGACGAGGTCTGTAATTGCCGCGTTTTTTAGCGACGGGTTCAGGTATAAGCATAGAAATTTCTTTCAAGCTCCAAACGTGATCGCTGATTCCTGCTTCCATTGCAGGCGTTACGCGAAGCGATTTATGAATCTTGGCAAAGTTGTAATACATGAAGTGCAGCGCCACGGCGTGAGATTGATTCTCTAGCTTTTTACTAAAGCCATTCGTTAGACGTGTGTAGCGGCGCATGTGCATTCTCATTGTCAGATTTTGACGCTCTACAAAACTCGTAGAAACCTTATCAAGATCGGGGCTACCAGAGATTTTGATTTTTTTAATGCCAGTGCAATCGGCTGGGCTGTAACGCCCTTTAGCGCTATCGGGCGCTGCGCCGTAGGTCTTTACTAGCCGCGCATAGTCCACATTCCAATCGAACGCCTTTTCAACGGCTTCCAAGTACGATCTATGCCCGTCAGTTGTTAGCTGTACGGGGTTGGCTAAGCGAACTTTCAGGTCGCACATGAACTCAGTCGCATATTCAGCGTCACGACCGCCTAGCAAGTACGAAATTATCAGTTTTGAATCAGCATCAATTGCCGTCCACGTCCACACATCGCCAGCGCCTTCGGGTGCAGCAATAGCCGCTGCCACGTTCTTTGCTTTGGCATAGCAAAACGACCAGATTTCATCGCACTCTATACGCTTGCTTTTCAAGCCGCGCACTTTTGCATCGTGATAGGCGGCACACGCTGCGCCAGCGTCTTCTAAGAGCTTAGTCACGGTATTGATTGAGCAGCCTACGATGCGCTCGATTGAACGCATGGAATTACCTTCTACCAGTAGCTGCAATATCTGCACTTTCTTCTCGATTGGCATGGTGTTCATAAGTTGCTTTCGTTAAATTCAAAATGAATTTAAATCTAATTTGCTGGTCAAATCAGCAATTTAAACTTATTTTACTTATATTTTTGTTATATTATTCAATTCATGTTAGGATTGAAGCATCAAAACTTTTTAAGGCATAACTATGACAAAGTTAATTTCTTTTGAATCTGCGCAGGCCGCACTAAAGCCGCATTATCAAAAATTTTGGTCAGTGATTGATTCTGCGTGGAACGATTGGCAACAATTGCCACCGAATCTACTGACTATTGCATCAACAAGAAGCCGTGCGTCTGTTGTTCATGACTTCATGGTCGCACGCGCAAATGAACTTGTTAGCGTCGATGGCACGATTAGATCGGTTTACCATCGCTTCATGTTTGCACTGGTTATAGAGACAAGCGCTGGGTTTATTGCACTACGATTAAAAAAGCTTAACGAGGATGGACTTTCTAAAAGTCAACCTACTCAGCAGGTTAAAGATTTTCAAGAACAGGTAACAATTGAGGGAATAGGTGCTGCGCACCATCTTGAAGTTGGCTATGTGTTAAATCACGCTCAGACTGCTATCCAGTCAATTGATATGGTTTGTCCATCGGGTCTTAACTCCGTTTTTTGGAAAGCAGAAATAACACCCATGAGCATTGACGGGCGTGTTGATGATTTATTAGGCGGAAGCGACCCACAAACGTCAAACGACTTAGGATTTACCGTTAAACGGCGTGATATTGGAGATGCAGGAAATGCGGCAACAGGAACAGATTAACTCACAGTTAATCGTACTCGCTAGAGAGTTTAGAGGGCTGAGTCAGACTGCGCTTGCAGAGAGCGCAGGGGTCACTCAGTCCGCTATCGCGCAGCTTGAAATTGGCAATGCAGGAGCTATTGGCGATGATAAATTTATTAAGGTGGCGGCAGCACTTGCATTCCCTATTGATTTTTTTTACAGCGCTGAACCGCGCCTTGGGTTTGGTTCTAGTAGTTATTTTTATCGTAAAAAATTCACAAAAGCATCAGAAAAAAATTACTTCTCTGGGATTGTTAATTTATCAAGAATCCACTTAACAGAAATGCTGAAATACGTTGAAATTGATTCGATACACAAAATCCCAAAAGCGACCTTAAATGGGGACAACTCACCAGAGGAAATAGCTAATCTTGTTAAGGCTGCATGGAACGTGCCAGATGGGCCGATTGAAAATTTGACGGTACTAATGGAGCGAGCAGGAGTCGCGATTATTGAAATTCCTTTCGGGACAAGCGCCATTGACGGAACAAGCCTTTGGCTGAACAACCTCCCACCCATCGTATTTGTAAATAGTAATTTATCACCCGATAGGTATAGATTTACTTTGGCGCATGAACTAGCGCACCTTGTCATGCACGACTTTCCAACTGAGACGATGGAGAAGGAAGCTGACGCCTTTGCATCTGAGTTTCTTATGCCTGCACAATCTTTTAAGACTAATTTGGCGGCAATTTCTGATGGGCGTGTTGGTCTAAAGCATTTATTTCAAATGAAGCCATATTGGAAGGTTTCTGTCGCCGCAATGATTATGAAATTGAAACAGTACGGACGAGAAAAGGAATACACATCCTTAAACATTTTGATGTCGAAATCTGGATATAGAACGACCGAGCCGCAGCCTTTCCAGAAAGAAAAACCAATGCTTTTTAGAAAAGTACTAGAAGCGTGCTTGTCGAACTATCACAGCGTCGAGGCTGCATCTGAGCAAATGTTTAATATGTTTGTTGATGACTTCAAACGCTTATATGGCGCTTTTTTACCAGCGGAGCGCCCAAAGCTAAGACTTGTCGTTTCTTAACTTTCGTCATGGCAGCAGATTTTGCTAGCTTTGTTTTTTCTTCGCTTGATAAGCCAGCCATTCGCGCCAATCCACCAGCAGATCGCCCGTCAACCTTGGCGAGCGGCTTTTCCACTTCACCAGTAGCTTGCTGCATGATAGAGAATGCGGTTTGATTGATGTCTTTGCGTTTCATACCCTCAAGCATAGCAAAATCACGGCGCTTTTACACACCAATTTCAAACCGAGACACTACCTAGTCGTCCCTGCAAAACCCCTAAACCCCAGATAAACAAAGGGCTACAGGGCAATTACTAATAGCAAAAACTCCCAGTTTTTAGTTTAATCGAGTGCAGTTTTTGGGAGAAATCAACCGT
>JASGCK010000024.1 GCA_030054145.1 Cytophagales bacterium | reverse complement strand
TTGCGGGTGGCAGCATTGGCGTGAACACGACGGGTAATGTGGTGAACACGGGCAATATCACCAGCACAGGTGCGGTTGATGTGGTGAGTACGAATGGCAACGTCAGCAACAGCGGCAACGTGACAGGCACAGAGGTGAACGTCACCAGCACGGACGGCAGCATCGCCAACAACGGCACGATTGCAGGCACGAATAGCACAGCAGTCTCTGCCGCAAACGGGGACATCGACAACAGCGCACCTGGTGGCTTTATTGGTAGCGTGAACGGCACGACCAACGTCGCAGGCGGCAACGTCACCAACAGCGGCGATATTGCAGGGCAAACGGTCAGCGTCACAGGGACCAGCCTGACGAACAGCGGCAACATCACAGGTGGATACGTGACAGCCAACCTCACAGGCAACGTCACCAACACCGGCACCATCACAGGCAACAACAGCGTGGCAGTCACGGCTAGCAACATCAACAACAGCGGCTCTGGCGTGATCAGTAGTGATAACGGCACGGTTACAGTCGTTGGCTGTCTGACTGGTAATGGCTCTTTAAAGGGAGTTGCCCCTGCGTCAACAGATATCCCTCCGACACCTCTTGGTGGTTTGGTACGTTCGTTGTTTTTGGCTGTGACTGCTAGCGGTAGCGATAACGTCACGATTAATCAAGTCGCTGCGGTTGTTTTCCCTAGATTAGCGTCACCCATTCCAGAGACATTCGGCAGTGGCACTTGCTCAACCATGAGCGGTAGCGGACAGCCGACTGCTCAAAAATCATTGGATTTGATTGTGACGGGAGAGGTTAAGACGCCAGAGGATCCCGTTCCAAGCCCCCATTTTGATCGCTAGGCTGCTGCCGAAATAGTCACACCTGAGAAACGCACCCTCCAGTCCACGTAACGAATTAACGCTGACTGAAAATTGAGTCAAACATCAGCATCTCAAACAGCCGCTCCAGCAACCCAATTTACTGGGCGCAAAAAAAGCCGACGCTTGACGAAATCGAGCATTACCAAAAAACCGTTGCTGCGCTCACCCGCACGCGGAAGCTGATGCTGGCGGTGGATGCTGTGGTGGACGGGGCGCTGTGACCTAACCCGCCGCTTTAGCTGCGGCAGCCGCCTTTGCAGCCTCAACCTGAGCCCTCACCTTGGCGGTAAACACTTCCGTGTTTTCTTTACGGTCCGCGTTGACTTTTGCCATCGCGGGACGCTCGGCTAAGTGCTTGATGTAGTCTTTGTAGGGCAGCGCAGTAGCCAGCAAGTCTTCGCCATAAATGATTTTGCAGGTCATGCCGATGAGCGGCATATGCACCGCAGCGGCGCAATCAGCTAGCGTGAAGGTGTCACCCAGTACAAAAGGGCTAAATTTTGTCAGCGGAATCAGTGCCGCAATGCCTTTATCCAGCAGCTTGCGCTGACGCTCTTTCACTGAGTCACCCACTTTGCCGCCCCATAGCGCCTCAAGGTGCAGCACGCGCGCCACTAGCTCTAGGTCGAGTTCTAGATGCGCGATGAATTCACGCACCTTGGCTGCGGTAAATGGATCGCTTGGTAAAAGCGGATGTGCGGGGTACGTAGCTTCGATGTATTCGGCGCAGGCAACGGACTCGGAGATCGCGCCATTGGGTGTGTCTAAAAATGGCACTTTGCCCATAGGCGAGCGCGCCATCAATTTAGGATGCGTGCTGCCCGTGTAAACCAATTCTTCTTCAAACGCAACGCCCTTTTCTAACAATTGCAATTTGATTTTGTTGTAATAGTTGCTGGCAGAAAAGCCGCAAAGTTTAAGCGTCATAGTGCATCCTTGAGAGTAAAAAATAGGCGATAGTAGGTGTAAATACGAGCGCTTATCTTAAGCCGCGACCCGATAATCAAACCCTAGGACAAACACGCACATGACACAACATTCTTCTATCTTTAAAACCGTTGGTTTGGTTGGCACAGGCGCAATGGGGCGCGGCATCGCGCAAATTGCTGCACAAGCGGGCGCAAGCGTTGTTTTGTTTGATACGCAGCCTGAGGCAATTAGCAAAGCGATTGCGGCGATCTCGCAGCAATGGGACAAGCTAGTCGAAAAAGGACGACTCACGCCTGAGCAAGCTATCGCACAAAAGCAGCGCCTCGTCGCAAGCCACGACCAGCAAGGGCTTGCCAAGTGCGACTTCATCATCGAGGCCATTGTTGAGCGCTTAGATATCAAACGCTCGCTCTTCGCTGATTTAGAAAAAATCGTGCGCACGGATTGCGTGCTGGCCACCAACACTTCGTCGTTGTCCGTTACCGCCATTGCCGCAGGAATGCAGCATCCCGAGCGCTTTGCGGGCTATCACTTCTTCAACCCCGTGCCTTTGATGAAGGTGGTCGAAGTCATTGCAGGGCTCAAAACATCACAAGGCGTTTGCGATCAACTCACCGCGTTTGCCAAGCAAATGGGACACACGCCCGTGGCTGCACAAGACACGCCTGGCTTTATCGTGAACCACGCGGGGCGCGGCTTTGGTACGGAGGCGCTGCGCATCGTGCAAGAGAGCGTCACTGACTTTGTAACGATTGACCGCATCCTACGCGATCAAGTCGGCTTCAAACTCGGACCGTTCGAGCTGATGGATTTAACAGCGCTCGATGTGTCGCATCCCGTGATGGAGTCGGTGTACCGCCAATACTTTGACGAGCCGCGCTATCGCCCAAGCGTGATCACCGCGCAGCGTTTAGCAGGCGGTGTTGTCGGCAAAAAAGTAGGCGCTGGTTTTTATGATTACAAGGACGGGCAAGCGATCATTGCCCCAGAAGCCCCGTCCCCTGTGGCTTCCCAGATGCCACCCGTGTGGGTCAGTACCCGCGCGGCACGCAGAGGCGATCTTTTGCAACTCCTCAAAGACCTTGGCGCAACAATTGAAACAGGCGCATCACCGTCTATGGAAGCGCTCACCATCGTTGCACCGCTGGGCTTTGATGTGACAACCGTTGCCGTGGTTGAGCGGCTTGATCCTGCGCGCACCGTGGGCATCGATATGCTGGTGGACGACAAAGAGACCAAGCGCCGCGTGCTGGCCACCAATCCCATGACGCGCCCCGATATGCGAGACGCAGCGCACGCTTTGTTTGCGCGAGACGGCAAGGCGGTCAGCGTCATTCGCGATAGCGCGGGCTTTGTCACGCAGCGCGTGGTCGCAACCATCATCAATATCGCCACCGATATGTGCCAGCAAAGCGTGTGCTCGCCGCAAGATTTGGAGCTTGCCGTCACACTGGGGCTGGGCTATCCACGCGGTCCACTGGTAATGGGCAACCACTATGGTCCCGCCAACGTTTTAGAAGTGCTCTTCAATATGCAAACCGTCTATGGCGATCCCCGTTATCGCCCAAGCCCTTGGCTGCGCAGGCGCGGTGCGCTCGGACTGAGTTTGTTGCAAGGGGAATAAATTGGGCGCTCAACTCAAAACATCAACCGACGCCAACACGCTCATTCTCACCATCAGCAACCCCGAGCTACGTAATGCGCTGGGACCTGAGATCTACGCCGCAGGCATCGAAGCACTCAACGCATCAGAAGCTAACCCTGACATTCGCTCGGTCATCATCACAGGCGAAGGCGAGCACTTTTGCGCGGGCGGTAATTTGAACCGCCTGCTTGCCAATCGCCAGCAAGCACCCGAAGTGCAAAGCCAAAGCATCGAAGGCTTGCATAACTTGATCGAATGCATCCGCACTTATCCCAAGCCCGTGATTGCTGCGGTAGAAGGCGCGGCGGCAGGTGCGGGCTTTTCACTGGCACTGGCTTGCGATCTCTTGGTGGCCGCGCGCAACAGTATTTTTGTGATGGCGTACAGCACCATCGGGCTCTCACCCGATGGCGGCGGCAGTTGGCAGCTCACACAAAAACTGCCCGCCAACTTGGCGCTGGAGTGGATGCTGACCGCCGAACGCCAAAGTGCCCAGCGGCTCTATGAACTTGGCTTAATCAATCGCATCGCTGATGCAGGTGATGCGCTGCAAGCCGCGCGGATACTGGCTTTGGCGCTTAATCAACGCGCACCCAACGCCATGCGTAGCATCAAAGAATTAGCGCAATTGGCGCAAACCAACACCTTGCATGAGCAACTAGACTTAGAGCGCGTAAACTTCGTTAAAAACCTGCACCACGCCAATGCCAAAGAGGGCATCGAAGCGTTTTTGGCTAAACGCCCTCCCCTTTATCAAGATTGAACCCAACGACCATGCGCCGAGAAATTTTAGATTTTGATGAAGATACCCAAGAGCCCATCATCACGCCCGAAGAACGCCTAGCAATTAACCGTGGGCGTTGGTTTTCGTCGTTATCACCCGCACTCAAGCACGACATCTTGCGCTGCATTTACGTTCGTCGCTTTCACGATGGCGATTTAATTTCCGCTCGCGGTGACCTGCCAACCGAATGGATTGCTTGCGCTAAAGGCGCGGCGCGTGTCAGCTCAACCTCGCTCATGGGTAAACAAATTATTTTTGCCTACATCGAGCCAGGCATTTGGTTTGGCGACGTGTCTATTTTTGATGGCGACAAACGTACGCACGATGTTTATGCGCATGGTGACACAACCATTGTTTGTGTCAGTCGTACCGATTTTCAAAAAATCTTATCGACCCACGTTGAATTTTATGAAGCCCTCATGCGCTTGCAAGCAAGGCGTATTCGGCAACTCTTTGGCCTGATTGAAGACCTCAACACCCTGCCACTGCGAGCAAGGCTAGCCAAACAGCTACTGCATCTGCAAAGAAGTTACGGCGTGCCCTCACTCAATCACCCCAGCGAATTTCGCATCAGCTTGCACCTTGCGCAAGAAGAGTTGGCGCAGCTGCTAGGTGCATCACGCCAACGCGTCAATCAAGAGTTAAAAACTATGGAGCGCGAAGAAGCTATTCGGATTGAGCCAGGCGGCTTGGTCATCCGCAGCAGAGAATTGCTACTACAAATCAGCACAGAACTTCACCCCACTTAACATCACATCAAGGTATGGACTACAACCAATTTATTGGCACACGTGCCGTCTCCGATCAGCACAAAATTGACGAGTCAGCACTGGCTGTTTGGCTGCAACAGCACGTCAAAGACTTTGCAGGTCCGCTCACCATTGAGATGTTTAAAGGTGGACAGTCCAACCCGACCTACAAGCTCATCACCCCCAATCGCAGCTACGTGATGCGTGCCAAGCCTGGCCCTGCGGCCAAGCTACTGCCGTCCGCACACGCCATTGAGCGCGAGTTTGCGGTCATGCGCGGACTGTATGGAACAGGCGTTCCCGTACCCGAGATGCTGGCGCTGTGCGAGGATGAGACCGTCATTGGTCGCGCATTCTTCATCATGGCGTTTATGCAAGGTCGTATCCTGTGGGATCAAGCGTTGCCCGACTTGAGCACATCCAATCGCGGCGAGATTTATGACGAGATGAACCGCGTGCAAGCCGCGCTGCATACCGTTCAATTTGCGGATCGTGGTCTTGCCAATTACGGCAAGCCAGGCAATTACTTTGCACGCTCGATTGGTCGCTGGACCAAGCAATACATGGCATCCATCACGCAGCCAATTGAAGCCATGGACAGACTCATCGAGTGGCTACCTGCCAATATGCCCGAGACCGCGAAAGACGAGTCCCTCGTCTCTATCGTTCATGGCGACTATCGGTTAGATAACATGATGTTCCACCCAACCGAGAACCGCGTGATTGCCGTGCTGGACTGGGAGCTATCAACGCTGGGGCATCCACTGGCCGACTTCAGCTATCACTGTATGGCGTGGCACATTCCGCCAGGTTCGTTTAGAGGGATTGGTGGACTCGATCACAAGGCGCTGGGCATTCCATCCGAGGACGAATACATTGCCAAATACTGCCAACGCACGGGCTACCTCACACCCGCGCAAATGAAATCCGATTGGAATTTTTATTTGGCGTACAACTTATTTCGCCTCGCCAGCATCTTGCAAGGCATCGCCAAACGTGTAGAAATAGGCACAGCGTCTAGCGCCCAAGCCGTGAACTCTGCCAAGGGCGCAAGACCGCTAGCCGAGATGGGCTGGGCGTTTGCGCAGAAAACTCATTAAAGAATTTTGGTGTCCCTTAAGCGGCTCAGCGCTTTATCGAAGGTGAGTAACGGTGATTTCTTATGCTGCCGCGCAATAGCCAAAATCAAACAATCCACAAAACCTACTTTGCTATTTTCTTCAAAATCTAACAATGCCAACTCAACAACTGCGCGGTCTTCGAGTGTTATGTGCTCATGCATCAAAAAAATACGCAATATCTTTTTAAGCTGTGCATCTTTTAATTCATACAGATTTTTCAGCACCCAAAAGGTTTCTATCAGCACAACATGAGAAACCCAAGCGCCACCTACTACGACTTCTAAAGCTTTTTTATATTGCTTTAAATCGTCCTGCATGACAAGACGAATAAGTACATTCGTATCAACTGCCAACATGAATTAAGCAAGACTACGTTTGTAGCGTGCAACGGCACCGCCACCGCGTGCTGCTCTAATTTCTGCATCCGTCTTAGGTTTGCCAGCATAACCGTTCGGAAAAAGTACCTTGTGGATATCTTCAAAGGTATATTTTTTTTCTCTGCTCACACTGACGCTTTGTCCATCAACCGTCCATCGAATCGTTGCCCCAGGCTTCACCCCCAGCGCTGAGCGGACAGCGGCAGGGATGGACACTTGACCTTGAGAAGTAAGCTTGCTTTGAATTTCTAACATGAGACAATCCTATCACATTACCTCGGTAATGAAAACTAATCAGGCAAACTAAACACAGGCGCAAAGCCACCGCTTGGGGTGCGCATATTCGTCGTTTGCCCTTGATACAAACGTGCTGCGAAAAGCTGAATCTCGCCCTCATAGGCGTAAGCTCTTATATCAACTTTTAACTCATCACCGTCACTAATCAACCGTTGGCTAGGCATCACCAGCATTTGTGCGACGTAATCGTTTTGCAAAATTTCACTCCAAACACGTTGCGTGAGTTTGTCGCCTCGGTAAGCCGCCCTACTACCAAATCCATTTAATGGTTTAAAAAAATAATGCTTGCGCTGCGCCCATAACTCTTCTGCGTTTCCTGTCGTCAACATAATCGTTTGCGGCACACTGGTGAGTAGCGCAGCTCGATTGTTCGCAGGCACGCCCAACTCGATGAGCGCAGCTTCACTACTCAGCCACGTCAGATTTCTCTTGCTAGCAAAAATGGCATGAGCACGTGGATGCGGCGTAAACACCACGGCATCGGCTTTGTAGGCCTCTAATATCGCCACGTTCTTTGATGTATCCAAATAGAAATCAGTCAATCGGTTGTAAACCAAATCGACCACCTGATCGCCAAACCATAACTGACCTGCTCGCCAAACGAGTTCACTTGGGTCGGCAATCACGGCTCGAATACCACTGCGCTCAAACAATTGTTGAAATAGTGAAAATTCAGGTGCTAAGAATTGTTGACTTGGCCGCTCATCCACAATCGCAATGGTTCGCAGTGGGGCATCACCCCTTTGCAGCACCCACTCAGTGCGAAACATTTTTATGACTGTTTCGTCAAAGCGCTCAGCAGGCACGCTTACCGCCTCAAACAAAGGGTCGGCTAAGGCGCAGCAAGATTTTTGAGCTTTGGCTAACGCGGCATTGAGCAGCGCTCCCCCTGCATTAGTATTGATTTCTATCAGCTGGGCACCATCTGTCTGCAAGTGAAAATCAAATCCTAAAAATACGCCCTGCGATTTCGGAGTCACCACGCTTGCAATACTGGGGGCGTATGCCAAAGTTTTCGACAACCACGCCTGCGACTGGCTAAGTCCATGAACAGCAGAAACAACCGATTGCATCGCCAATCGCTGCTCCTTCGATATAAAAACCATCGTGGAAGCAAATAGATGTGGATGCGTATCAGTCCGTGTCGCCACCCACGAAGCAAGTTCAGGCGTTTGGGCGAGTGTTTGTTTTAGCGCTAGTGGATCGACAGCACTGCACGCACAGTGCTGGTTTAAGTCATCCGCTAGTGCGCTATTGGGCGAATAGTCAGTCATGCGCGTCAAGTCAAGTTTGCCGCCGCAAACTGAAACTCACCTGGCGCTTGAATCGGATCAACCGTCACGTGAATCGTGCTCTTTGGCTCAAAACGTCCTTCTAGCAAAAGCTTAGCCAGCGGATTCTCTAGCCGCTGCGCAATCGCGCGTTTGAGTGGCCTTGCGCCAAACACAGGATCGAAGCCAACCTTTGCTAGCTCAGCAATTGCTGCGTCCGATACATCGAGTGCGTAATCCATTTTGGCAAGACGCTCTACCAGCGTTTGCAATTGAATTTTGGCAATTGAACCAATGTTCGCCGCATTCAATCCATGGAACACAACCGTCTCATCGATACGATTTAAAAACTCGGGGCGCATATATTTTTTTAGCTCTTCAAGCACCGCATCTTTAATCTCTTGCTGCTCTTTGCCCACCATGCTTTGAATGATTTGTGAGCCCATGTTGCTGGTCATCACAATCACGGTATTTTTAAAGTCCACCGTGCGACCTTGACCGTCCGTGAGGCGGCCATCATCTAACACTTGCAGCAAAACATTGAACACATCGGGATGCGCTTTTTCAATTTCATCAAACAGCACCACGCTGTAAGGCTTACGGCGCACGGCCTCCGTGAGGTAGCCGCCTTCGTCGTAACCCACATAGCCTGGGGGCGCACCAATCATGCGGCTAACCGAATGCTTCTCCATAAACTCGCTCATATCGATGCGAATCATGTGATCGCTACTATCAAACATAAACGAAGCCAAGGCTTTGCACAGCTCCGTTTTACCCACGCCTGTGGGTCCTAAAAATAGGAACGAGCCTGTTGGCTTGTTTGGATCTGACAGCCCCGAGCGCGAGCGCCGAATGGCATTGGACACCGCCGCAATTGCCTCGTCTTGCCCGACCACACGCTCGTGCAGTTTGCCTTCCATTTGCAGTAATTTTTCGCGCTCACCTTGCAGCATTTTGGACACAGGAATACCCGTGGCACGGCTCACGACTTCGGCAATTTCTTCTGCCCCAACTTGCGTGCGCAAGAGGCGTGGCTTCGCAGTCGTCGCTTTGTTTTTTGATTCTCTGTCTTGCGCCGCCTTGTACTGCTTCTCTAACTCAGGCAGCTTGCCATATTGCAACTCGGCAACCTTGTTGAAATCACCTTTGCGCGTGAGTTCTTCAATTTGAAACTTCAGCTTGTCGATGCTCTCCTTCAACTGCGCACCGCCTTGCGCTTGCGCTTTTTCGGCTTGCCAAATTTCGTCGTAATCGGCAATTTCTTTCTCTAACTGAAGCATTTCTTCTTCAATCAAAGCAAAGCGTTTTTTAGATGAATCATCTTTCTCGCGACGCACCGCTTCGCGCTCAATTTTGAGCTGAATCAAACGCCGATCCAGCTTGTCCATGACCTCGGGCTTGGAGTCGATTTCAATCTTAATTTTGGCGGCTGCCTCGTCAATCAAATCAATCGCTTTGTCGGGCAAAAAGCGATCCGTGATGTAGCGGTGCGATAGCTCTGCTGCCGCCACGATGGCAGGATCGGTGATCTCCACGCCGTGATGCACTTCGTACTTTTCTTGTAAGCCGCGCAGGATCGCGATAGTTGCTTCCACGCTTGGCTCATCTACCAAAATCTTTTGAAAACGCCGCTCCAGCGCCGCATCTTTTTCGATGTACTTGCGATACTCGTCAAGCGTTGTTGCGCCCACGCAGTGCAGCTCGCCCCGCGCCAGCGCAGGCTTGAGCATATTGCCCGCGTCCATTGCGCCTTCGGCCTTGCCAGCACCCACCATGGTGTGCAGCTCGTCGATAAACACAATGGTTTGACCTTCGTCTTTGGCCAGTTCGTTCAGCACAGATTTCAGGCGCTCTTCAAATTCACCGCGAAACTTCGCGCCCGCCAACAGCGCCGCCATATCGAGCGACAGTACGCGTTTGCCTTTGAGCGAATCGGGCACTTCGCCAAGCGCAATGCGCTGCGCCAGACCTTCAACGATGGCGGTTTTGCCCACACCAGGCTCACCAATCAACACCGGATTATTTTTTGTGCGGCGCTGCAAAATTTGAATCGTGCGGCGAATTTCATCATCGCGTCCAATCACAGGATCAAGCTTGCCCATGCGCGCACGCTCGGTTACATCTAAACAGTATTTTTTCAGTGCCTCGCGCTGACCTTCTGCATCGGCGCTTTTTACGCCTTCACCGCCGCGCACGGCTGCAATCGCCGCTTCAAAGCTTTTGCGTGACAACCCTTTGCTACGCAAGTCCTGCGCAAAATCTAGTTTGCTATCGGCTAGCGCCAGCAAAAACATCTCGCTAGCCACAAACTCATCGCCGCGCTTCATGGATTCTTTTTCTGCTGCTTGCAACAGCGCCGACAGATCGCGACTAGGCTGCACTTGCTCGCCGCCCGATACGGTTGGCAGTTTCGCAATCGCCGACTCGCAAGCCGCTACGAGTCCTGCCGCATTGACACCCGCGCGTTGCAACAAACTCTGCGGGCCATCATCTTGGCGCAGCATCGCTAGCAACAAATGCGCAGGCTCCATATAGGCGTGGTCGTTGCCATTGGCCAAGCTTTGCGCGTCCGCCAGCGATTCTTGAAATTTGGTAGTGAGTTTGTCGATACGCATAGAAGTTCCTATTCAGTTGCATGGATTCCCGCCTTCGCGGGAATGACACGGATCACTTGGGGGGCATTTCGCCATTTTCAAGTCACAACATCACTTCCATCCAGCACAGCCCTTCACTGCTCTTCACTGCCCTTCACTGCCCTTCATTGCTCCTCATTGCTCCTCATTGCGCCTCATTGCACCTCATCGACCTTCATCAACCCTTAGCGTCTTTCAATGTCATTCCCGCGTAGGCGGGAATCCACGGTCTTCATGCATCTTCACTGCCCTCACCACTCCTCATTGCACCTCATCGACCTTCATCAACCCTTAGCGTCTTTCAATGTCATTCCCGCGTAGGCGGGAATCCACGGTCTTCATGCATCATGCGTGCAATTTCTAGCGCTACCGTGCGTCCACTTGCCAAACACGCGTTTAGCAAATAGCCGCCCGTTGGCGCTTCCCAATCCAGCATTTCGCCTGCGCAAAACACGTTTGGAATTTGCCTGAGCATCAAGCCGCTCGTCATCGACTCAAAGCGCACGCCGCCTGCTGTGCTAATCGCTTCGTCAATTGGCCGCGTGCTTGCAAGCCTTATTGGTAAAGCCTTGCAGGCCTTGGCAAGCTGCGAAGCATGATTTATCTGACCTCTGGGCAATCGCTCGTGCAGCAATCCCATTTTTACGCCGTCCAGTCCAAGGCGACTTTTTAAATGGCTTGATAACGACTTCGAGCCGCGCGGATGTTCTATTTCGCGTTGCACACGCTCAAGCGAAAAATCGGGGAGCAAATCTAGATGGAGCGTAGCGTGACCTTGCGCCGCAATTGCGTCCCGCAGTTGACTCGACAGGGCGTAAATCAAACTGCCTTCCACGCCCGTCTCGGTGATGACGAACTCGCCGCGCTTGCCATTGATGGCAATCGTTTTAAGCGGTTGACCTGCAAAGCGCGATTTGAAATGTTCGCTCCACGCGGGTGCTACGTCGAAGCCACAGTTCGATGGCATCAGCGGCGCAACATCGATAGCGCGAGCTTGCAGTAGATGCGCCCAAGCGCCATCTGAGCCAAGGCGCTTCCAGCTCGCGCCGCCAAGCGCCAAGATGACAAGGCTGCACGCCACGCTGGTGGCAGTCTGTCCGCTCTTGCCTTGCGGCGTATCAAACATGAGCTCGCCTGCGGCATTCCAGCCTGTCCACTTGCTGCGCATATGAAACCGAACGCCATTGGCACGAAGCCTGTGCAACCATGCACGCAGAAGCGGCGCGGCTTTCATATCTTTGGGGAACACGCGCCCCGAAGTGCCAACAAACGTATCGATGCCAAGACCCGCCGCCCAGTCGCGTACTTGCTGCGCACCGAAGCCGCCTTGCGCAGCATCGAGCATGGGCGCAAGCTGCGCCTGCCGCGAGCCATAGCGCGTGATGAATTGATCGAAAGATTCGCTGTGCGTGAGATTTAAACCGCCCTTGCCTGCCAACAAAAATTTTCGTCCAACCGATGGCATGGCATCGTACACATCGACCTGCAAACCTTTGCTGGATAGAACCTCTGCAGCCATCAGCCCCGCAGGACCCGCACCAATGATGACGATACCTTGAGCGCCCACATTCATAGATGCCGCTCTAGCTCTGACAAATGCGCCAAATAAATCGGCGCAGGCGATAAGCGCTCGGGCAATGAATCCACATCCACCAACGAAAATGTCTGCATCCCAGCACGCACCGCCGCCCTCAAACCACTCAAGCTATCTTCGACAGCGGCACAGTGCTCAGGCGCAACTTGCAAACTTGCCGCTGCCAATAAAAATAACGCGGGGTCTGGCTTAAACGTGTGGTGTTCGTAAGCGCTAAACAGGCGATCAGGATTTTGAAAAAACGACAGCAAACCCGTAAGTCCCAGCGTTTGCTCCGCTTTGGCACGTGGACCATTGGTTGCCACGGCTACGGGAATGCCACGCTCGTGCAAGTGAGTGAGCAGCGCTGTTGCGCCTGCAATTTCTTTGAGCTCTTCTGCAAATTTGATTGCCATTGCAGCGCGCACTTCGGTCGCAAAACTCTCGGGCATGGGTGTTTCGCTAAAGCTGTTAATCGTCTCAATATTGAGTGCCATGTTGCGCCCCGTGTAGCTTTGATTAAATGCATCAAAAGGCATGGAGCAACCATACTGGGCAGCAATTTCATGCATGGCCTTTGCGCCTAAAACTTCGCTATCGACTAGCGTTCCATCACAGTCAAAAATGACTGCTTTAATTTCTTTTTTCATCATGGTTTTTGCCTCGCAATTTCTGCGGCAATCGCGTTACCTAGTTCGATAACCGCTGCCGCGTAGTAATAACTGTTGTTGTATTGTGTGATGACAAAAAAGTTTTCATCAGCGGGATATTGCGTAGGCTCGTTCACGCCGTTTTCAAGCTCTACCGATATGGGCATGATTTGCGAGGAATTTTTCCAACCATAATTTTTAAAGTAATTGGCCACCGAGCCAACCGCATCGCTTGGCGATTGCCACAAATCAACTTTGCCATCACCATCAAAATCAACCGCATGCTTACGCCAAGAGCTTGGCATAAATTGCGGCAAGCCCATTGCCCCCGCATAACTGCCTTTAAAACTTTTGGGGTCAAGATTTGCTTGCTTAGCGAGCACCAAGAATTGTTCTAATTCAGACTGAAAATAAGCCACTCGCGCCTCGCGCCTTGGATGGGGCGAGGGATAGTCAAACGCCAAAGTTGCCAGCGCATCCAGCACGCGAAAGCCGCCGGTGTTGCGCCCATAAATCGTCTCGACACCCAAAATGCCCAGCACCATGTGCGGCGGCACGCCATACTCGGCTTCGGCTCGCAACAGCACGTCCTGATTGGCCCGCCAAAATGCCACGCCTGCGTTGATGTGCGCGGGAGTTACAAATCGATCTCGATAAGCACTCCAGTTTTTTTTGCCGCCAGCAGGCAGCGGCTGCATGAGCTTGACCACACGCGGCTGATAGGTGGACTCCTTCATTTGCGCTAAGACCCAATTCACATCTAGCTGTTGTCGCTCGGCAATTGCTTTGGCTAAGTCTTGCGCTTGCGCATTGGTTGCGTAGCTAATCGGCTGTTGCGACGCATGCGACTGCGCCCTCTTTTTTGCCAATGCCGCGTTGGTGTATAAATTAAGGCTGACTGCCAACAGCAAGATAAATATTTTCATTCTGCAAAAAGGAGTTGTTATGTTTTGGTTACTGAGCCTAGGGCTTGTTCTAGCAATTGTCCTTGTTTATTTGCTTAGCCTGCCTGCCAGCTACACCGTGACGCGCAAGATTGTGATTGCCAAGCCCATCGCCGAGGTGTTTGCTTATGTGCGTGACTTCAGTAACTGGCCCGCTTGGAGTCCTTGGACGCTGCACGAGCCCAGTGCCAAAGTGGCGCTTGATCGCCCCACCGAAGTGGGTGGCACTTACGCTTGGGATGGGCAAAAAATTGGCGCAGGCAATATGCGACATCGGTCAATTCAAGACAATCAGCGCATTGATTTATTGCTGACATTTTTGCGTCCATTCAAAAGTCAAGCAGAGGTCAACTGGTCATTCCAAAGTGCACAGGATGGCACTGAAGTGACTTGGACAATGGAGGCAAAAACACCTCTGCCGCTGCGACTCTTTCAAGGCTTTTTTGCCAAAATGATTGGCTACGATTTTGCGTTGGGGTTAGCACTTTTGCGTGGACAACTCGACCCCAGCAGCGAACACCCACGCATCACTTTTGATGGTGTGGTGACGCGAGAGGCGCAAACCTATGCAACCGAACACTTTGAGGGAACGTTTGAGGCGATGCGCCAAGCCATGCAAGAAGCCTATCCACGGCTATGGCAAAACATCTCCAAAGATGCTGATCGTTGGGAGCAAAAACCTGCGATTGCCGCTTACCATCAAGTGCGCTTCATGAAGGGCACGACCGTGATGGATATGGGGCTTGCTGTCAAACAGCTAACCGCTCACGAGCAGGGAATCACAATCCCTACGCGCCGATATTTTCAAATGACGATGCGCGGCAGTTACGAGTTTTTACCCTCTGCATGGAACACCATCCACGGTCAAATCAAAATGCAAAAACTAAGAGTTGATAAACGCTATCCTGCACTAGAGGTTTATCAAGTCAATCCAATGGAGTCCACCAACAGCAACGACTGGGTGACCTTGCTTTGCGTTCCGATCAAATAAATATATGCACGAAAAATTTCACACCCACAAAACCGCTTTTTATACGCACCCAGACTCGCTACGTCACGAAATGGGACGCGGTCATCCCGAATGCCCCGAGCGCATTCAAGCAATCGAGTCAAAAATGGAGTCGAGCGGCTTGAATGCGTATGTGTTGCGCCGTACTGCACCTGAAGCAAGCTTAGAGCAATTGCGACTAGCGCACACAGCCAGCCACGTGCAGGAAACCTTTGAGACGGCATCCGACTTAGTTGAGCAATTCGAACAAAACGGACTTCGCTACGTGCCACTAGACCCCGACACCACACTCAACCCGCATAGCTGGGGCGCAGCCAGCGGCGCCGCAGGAGCAGTCATTGCCGCAACCGATGCGGTGATGTGCGGCGAAGTTGATAACGCTTTTTGTGCCGTCCGCCCACCAGGTCATCACGCCACGCGCGGGCGGTCTATGGGCTTTTGCTTCTTCAACCAAGTGGCCATTGGCGTGAAATACGCCATCGAGCACTACGGTCTCACGCGCGTAGCCGTAGTCGATTTTGATGTCCACCACGGCAATGGCACAGAGGACATCCTTGGCGGCGACGAGCGCGTGATGATGTGCGGCATCTTCCAGCATCCTTTTTACCCGCACAGCGGCACAGGCATGGTCGCCAGCAATATGCACAACATCCCCATTGCGGCACGCACCAGCGGCAAAGAGATTTGCCGACAAATCAAAGAAGGCTGGCTGCCTGAGCTAGATGCGTGGCAGCCAGAGATCATCTTCATTAGCGCGGGTTTTGATGCGCATAAAGACGACGACCTAGGGCAGCTCGGCATGACAGAGGCCGACTATGTGTGGATTACGAAAGAGTTAATGAAGATTGCAAACAAACACTGCAAAGGACGCATCGTGTCAAGCTTAGAGGGAGGCTACAACCTTCATGCGCTAGCAAACAGCGTCCACGCACACGTGCAGACACTGACAGGGCTGGTTTAGTGGTTTAGAAGGAGTGTGCGAAAAACTGGTCGCCTTAAAGTGAACACTCCTTCACCATAACTTAACGCGACCCTGAGGGTTGAGAGTTAGGAACCTTTTTATCCTTTGACTCAGCTTCTTCGGCGGGTGGAGTCGTTAACATCGTTATATTTGATAGCAATTGTGATTCCTCTGGCATCCTAACCTCTCCCCTCCCCAGCAAATCTAATGATGTTTTAGTAGTCGGCTGTCCGCTACTGCTCATGGTTGAGCAAGTGCCACTGACGAATGTCTCTGGAATGGGGGACGCTAGCCTAGGGAAAATAACCGCAGCGGCTTGACTAATCGTGGCGTTATCGCTACCGCTAGCAGTCACGGCCAAAAACAACGAACGTACCAAACCACCAAGAGGTGTCGAAGTGATATTTGCAGCCGCTGAACCTAGGCTAGGCCCACAGCCCACTATTCCCGCGCTGCTGATCGCGCCGCCAATAAGCACCGTTGTTCCCATGTCT
>JASGCK010000011.1 GCA_030054145.1 Cytophagales bacterium | reverse complement strand
GGTTCCCACGTTCACGTGGGGCTTGGTGCGTTCAAATTTTTCTTTTGCCATGATGCTCTACTCCAAAGATAAGTAAATCAAAAAACGAATAAATAAACAAAACTAACTGGTGCCCTTGGCGAGAATCGGACTCGCGACCTCTCCCTTACCAAGGGAGTGCTCTACCACTGAGCCACAAGGGCGAAACTTTTCTCAGCAACTGCGCGATTCTTGGAGCGGGGTAGGAGAATCGAACTCCTCGCTTTAGCTTGGAAGGCTAAGGTATTACCACTATACGAACCCCGCGAACCCGAAAAAATCAGATCACAATCACTGGTGGAGAGGGCTGGATTCGAACCAGCGTACTCGTAAGAGGGCAGATTTACAGTCTGCTGCCATTAACCACTCGGCCACCTCTCCACGGCGAACCCGCAATTATGCCATGATTTCGGCCCTAACTCTTCAGATCTTTTAAGACGGCAAACGGATTGGGCTTGTCCGCCCTTGGCACAAAGGAGAGCGCACCCGCCTCTGGACAAACCTCATGTAGGCTGACAAAGGGCAAAGCCATCAACATCTCATCCTCAATGAGCTCACCCAAATCAAAATGACGTGCGTGAACCAAAGTATCCACCTCATCGCTCGCCTCATCTTGCGCCTGCGCTGTGGCTTCGTCTTTCACAAATTGAAAGCGATAACTCACATCAATTGACTCAGCCATCGCGTCCAAACAGCGCTGACAGCGCATTTGAACGGTCGCCCTCAAGCTGAGGTCTAACAGGTCGGGACTCACGCCAGTCGCTATCCACGCTACGGTAAAGCCCGTGTCGGGTAGCACTTCTGCGGCTAAGCGCGGCAAATCCATCTGCGTCAAACTTCCCGCGAGACTTGTGCCAACTTTGCAAAAACGCGCCGTATCAATGTGTTTCATATTTTTTTGATGTTCTGTGTCATGCGCCAAGTGTAAGAAAATCAGCACATGACTATCGACATCATCTCACCTTCGCGCTCACTTATCCTTGGCTCAAGCTCCAAATATCGGCGCGAGCTGCTCTCTCGGCTGCGCATTCCATTTGATTGCGTATCGCCTGATGTTGACGAAACTCCGCTTCAAGGCGAGCTGCCACGCGAACTCGCCTTGCGCCTTGCACTCGCAAAAGCCCGCGCGGTTGCCGCCTTGCATCCGCACGCCGTGGTCATTGGCTCCGATCAGGTGGCCGATCTAAACGGCGAGCCGCTGGGCAAGCCTGGTAATTTTGATCGTGCAACCGCGCAGCTACGTGCGATGCGCGGACAAATCGTTGTCTTTCAAACCGCACTAGCCGTGGTATGCCAAGCAACGGGTTTTGCACAAGTTGATCTTGCCGCTGTGCGCGTTGTCTTTCGCCATTTAACAGACGCAGAAATCAGCGCCTACCTGATTGCAGAAGAACCCTATGACTGCGCTGGCAGCGCCAAAAGCGAGGGGCTTGGCATCGCACTTTTGGAGCGCATCGACAGCGACGACCCCACGGCGCTTGTGGGCTTGCCACTGATTCGCACCGCCAAAATGATGACTGCTGCGGGCATCCACATTTTATGAAAGGCAAGCTCTACCTGGTCCCCGCGCCGCTCGATTTTGGCTGCGATGCGCAAACAGCAATCACCAGCGTACTGCCAAACGGCACGCTAGAGGCCGCGTCGCGCATTCGCTATTGGATTTGCGAAAACGCCAAAAGCACCCGCGCCGTTTTAAAGCGCGTTGCCGAGCATTACCCACTCGCCTGTCCGCTGATAGAGATGACGATAACGGAGCTGCCACGTGAAGCACATAAAAAAGGCGATCACACGACCACAAGTGACCAGACTGCTTCGCAAGCCATGCTGGATAAGGCTTTGCAAGGATTTGATATAGGACTCATGAGCGAGGCTGGAATGCCTGCCATTGCCGATCCTGGCTCATCCATCGTCCGCGCCGCACACGCACGCGGCATCGAAGTTGTGCCGCTCGTAGGCCCCATATCACTCATGTTGGCATTGGCTGCCAGCGGACTCAACGGTCAAAATTTTGCCTTCAACGGTTATTTGCCGCAAGACCCGGCCGCACGAAAAGCCCGCATCCACCAACTAGAGAAGCACGCGCTACACAGCGCTCAAACACAAATTTTTATCGAAACGCCCTACCGCAACATCGCCTTGCTGAATGATCTGATCGCAACGCTGCAGCCCACATCCCGCTTGGCTTGCAGCATTGGGTTGACTTTAGACGGCACACAAACACTCAGCTTTTTAATCCAAGATTGGCACGCTAAAAAAGCGCTGGCTAACGCGCTACTGGCTAATAAACTGCCTGCGATTTTTAGTTTTGGCGCGTCATGCTGATCAATGAGCAAGCTACGTAAGAAATTCCTGACTCACACGACTCATTTCGTGAAACCGAAGGAGTTCATCATGACAATTTCACCCGCGCGAAAACTCATTACTCGCCTGCAAACCATATTCTTATTGGTTTGCGTCAGTACGATGACTATGCAAACATCTCTTGCCCAGTCCTGCGCTGCCAAGTCAGGTAACAAAATAACACCTGTCATTGAACTCTATACCTCTGAAGGATGTAGCTCGTGCCCGCCTGCGGATAAATGGCTATCCACTTTTAAGAACCTGCATCAATTAGATGCATCCGCCCCTGTGGTTCAATCTTTTCACGTCGATTATTGGAACTACATCGGTTGGACAGATCGCTACGCGAGCCCCGCACACACTGTGCGTCAACGGCAGATATCGGCTTGGCAAAACTCGAACACAATTTACACACCCCAAGTGGTTTTGAATGGGCGTGATCTTCGTACTTGGAATCGTTGGAATGAGCCACCAGCTATTGCCAACGTCGCAATTGCGATGCAGCAAGAAGTTGGCAATGTTTTTTCGGCTCAAGTGCAAGCCCCATCGAGCATGATGTGGAGCGCTTATTGGACAGTTACCGAAGACGGGCACAGTAGCAAAGTACAAGCAGGCGAAAACTCTGGGGAGCTGCTCAAGCATGACTTTGTAGTTAGGCAATATCAACTTGCAGGTGATCGCACGGGTAACAGCAAATTGATTTTGCAAACAGGAAATAAAGACATGGCACATCCAAGGCGCATCAACCTTGTCATCTTTCATCCGCAAACGGGGAAAACACTACAGGCACTTAGCTTGAACTGTAGTTAATTGTCTCTTTGCGAGGCGACGTAAATCGCCCTAAAGTCATTCACATTGGTGTGCGTGGGACCAGTCACTAATAAATCATTAAGCCCAGCAAAGAAACGGTATGCATCGTTTCGCGCTAAATGATCACTCACGCCAAGCGCTTGCTGCTTGGCTCTTTGTAGCGTATCGGGCATAACGAATGCACCTGCATTGTCTTCAACGCCATCGATTCCGTCGGTGTCGGCAGCAAGCGCATAAATGCCCTTCGCGCCATTCAAAGCCAGCGCAAGTCCTAAGCAAAACTCGCCCGCCCGCCCGCCCTTGCCTTTGACTTGTCCCTCTGCACGAGGGCGCACAGTGACCGTGGTTTCACCACCACTCAAAATCACGCACGGCGTTTTGAAACTGCTGCGTCCGCGTGCCGTGCTAATCGCCAGCGCCGCATGAACCTTTGCCACCTCGCGTGACTCGCCCTCGATTTCATCCGACAAGATGTAGGGCGTGATGCCCAGCGCCCGCGCTGCATCGGCTGCGGCTTCTAGCGATTGCTGCGGCGTGGCAATCAGCTGCACTTGATTTGCGCCCTTGCCTTGCAAGCCAATACCCTTGGGCGTTTCCAGCCCGCCTGCCTGCAAAGCCGCGTGGATATTGGCTGGCAGAGCAATCGCATATTTCGTAAGGATGGCGAGCGCATCGGCGCAAGTTGTCTCGTCTAGCACCGTAGGACCGCTGGCAATCACGGACACATCATCACCTGGCACATCGCTGATCGCCAGCGTCACCAGTCGCGCCGCGCCGCACGCAGCCGCCAGCCGTCCGCCCTTGATGCGTGAGAGATGTTTGCGCACGCAGTTCATCTCGCCGATGTTTGCGCCGCTCATCAAAAGCGCTTGGTTGATCGCTTGCTTTTCAGGGAAACTGAGACCCTCGCAAGGCAACGTGAGTAGTGAAGACCCGCCACCCGAGATCAAGCACACCACCAAATCGTCCTGCGTCAAACCTTGTACCGATTGCAAAATTTGCTCGGCTGCCGCCAACCCCGCAGCGTCAGGCACAGGATGCGCGGCCTCGATAATTTTTATTGATTCAGAACCGCTAGAAGCCTTATCCCGCAAGGCTTGCAAGGCGGGCGACACAGGCGGCGTATGTCCGTAGCGTGTCACCACTAAACCGCGCATCGCAGCATCGGGGTACCGAATAAGCCACAGCTCTTCAAATGCCAGCGCCATCGCACCTGCCGCCTTGCCAGCGCCCACCACCACCGTTCGTCCTTTTGGCGGTGTTGGCATGAAGTTCGCCATCACGTGCGAGGGCTGGGCGCGGCGCACGGCGGCTTGGTAGAGGTTTTTTAAAAAGTCTCTAGGGTCTAAATGCGCCGAAGAATGACTCATTTCGTCAACTGCCGCATGGCTTCTTCCAAGCCCTTGAGCGTCATCGGATACATCTTGTTGCCCACAATTTGCTGGATGATCGCAATGCTTTGGCGGTATTGCCACACGCCTTGCGGCTCGGGGTTAATCCAAGCGTGCTTAGGAAACTGATTGATGAGCCGCGCAAGCCACTCCGCGCCTGCCTCAGCGTTGTTGTACTCCACGCTGCCGCCTGGTTGCACAATCTCGTAAGGACTCATGGTCGCGTCGCCAATAAAGATGAGCTTGTAGTCCTTGTTGTACTTGCGCAAAATGTCCCACGTTTCAAACTTTTCAGCGTAGCGGCGGCGGTTGTTTTTCCACATGAAGTCGTACACGCAGTTGTGGAAATAATAAAACTCCATGTGCTTGAATTCGGCCTTCGCGGCAGAGAACATTTCTTCTACGCGCTGGATGTGCTCGTCCATCGTGCCGCCTACGTCCATCAAGATCAGCACCTTCACGTTGTTGTGCCGCTCGGGGCGCATCTTGATGTCTAAAAAGCCCGCGTTAGCCGCCGTTTTGGTGATGGTTGCATCGAGATCTAATTCGTCCTCATGCCCTTCGCGGGCGAACTTGCGCAAGCGCCGCAGCGCGATTTTGATGTTTCGCGTGCCCAATTCCTGCGTATCGTCGTAGTCCTTGTAAGCGCGTTGATCCCACACTTTGACAGCGCTTTTGTTGCGGCTGCCCGCTTGCCCAATCCGAATGCCCGCTGGGTTTTGTCCATACGCACCAAACGGCGACGTGCCGCCCGTACCAATCCATTTAGAGCCGCCTTCGTGCCGCTCTTTTTGCTCTTCCAAACGCTTTTTGAGCGTCTCCATCAACTCGTCCCAGCCCATCGCTTTGAGCTTGGCGGCTTCTTCAGCAGAGAGCATGGACTCCAAATTTTTACGCAACCACTCAGCAGGAATCTCTTTATTGAAATCAGCGACGGACTCCACGCCTTTGAAATACTGCGCAAAAGCACGATCAAACTTGTCGTAGTGCTTTTCGTCCTTGATAAGCGTTGCCCGCGAGAGGTAATAAAAATCATCCATCGAAGCCGCATCATCCGAGCGCGGCCCAATCACATTGGACTGCAAAGCCTCCAGCAAAGAGAGATGCTCTTTAACAGAGACGGGAAGTTTGGCGGCGCGTAGGGCGTAGAAGAAATCAATCAGCATGGCTATTTCCGCTTTTCATAAGTTGCCATATGTTGAATGGCGGCAATTCCGTCTTGTAGACGTCTGGTGCGAGTTGTGTATGGATTTTTAGTGTTGCTCATTTTTTTACCTACTCCGCCCAATTTTCCACCCGAAGCCCAGCCACTCGCTCAAACTCTCGGATGTTATCGGTAATAAGCACCAAATGATGATGCAATGCCTCGGCAGCTATCCATGTATCGTTACCGCCAATTGGCGTTCCCTTTGTTTCTAGATCTGCCCGCACCTTGGCATACATCACGGCAACGGCAGGGCTCACGCTTAAGTGCTGCGTTGCCTTGATGATTTTGTCTAGGCTGATGCGCCGCTCAATTCGCTTGTCGCCTTTCTCAAAGCCCACCTCCAACTCCCCGCGAACGATGGCTGAGAGATAGAGCTGATCGGGACTGCACTTAGCAAATCGCGCTTCAAGTTTTGGATATTTGCGTTGTTGCAAAAAACTCCAAATATTGGTGTCAATCAAGTAACCGCTCATGGAGGCTTACCAAGCTTGAATCGAAGGCTCGATTGGGTCAGTATCCTGCAATGGCGCATCTGGGATGTGCGGCAGCTCGTCTAAAAACTCGCGCATGGTCAGCGGCTTTGACCTGAGCACAATCTCAGCGCCGCGCCGCTCGATAAACACTTGCTTGCTATCGAAGCGGAACTCTTTGGGCAGGCGCACGGCTTGGCTGTTTCCAGACGTGAAGACGGTCGTCGTTCTCGGCGCTATCTGTGCAAGTGCTTGTGCTGTGTTCATGTTAAATCTCCCCTTTGTATATCCTAGAAGTATATACCTGCTATTCCACGCAAGCCAAGCCTAGAGATAATCAAGCCACCATGATAAACGCACCCACCACTCAAACCATCACTCTTACGCGCCCAGACGACTGGCACATTCACCTGCGCGACGGCGCGGCTTTGCAAACCGTTGTGCCGCACACTGCCGCGCAGTTCGCGCGGGCCATCGTCATGCCCAACCTGAAGCCGCCTGTCACGACGGCCGCGCAGGCCACGTCCTACAAGGCTCGCATCCAAGCTGCTATTCCAGTTGGTATGCGTTTTGAGCCTTTGATGACGCTGTACCTGACCGACAACACGCCGCCCGATGAAATCGCTCGCGCCAAGGGTGCTGGCGTGGTGGCGCTCAAGCTCTATCCCGCTGGCGCAACGACTAACTCGGACGCGGGCGTGACGGATATCCGCAAAACCTACAAAACGCTGGAAGCGATGCAAAAGTCAGGACTGCTGCTGCTCGTTCACGGCGAAGTCACCTCGCCTGAGATCGACCTCTTCGACCGCGAAGCCGCGTTCATCGATCAGCACCTCATCCCGCTGCGCAAAGATTTCCCTGAACTCACAATCGTGATGGAGCACATCACCACAAAAGAAGCCGCAGATTATGTGGCGGGCGAAGCCGCCAGCAAGACGGGCAAGCTCACGCTAGGCGCAACCATCACCGCGCAGCATCTGCTCTACAACCGAAACGCCATCTTCACGGGCGGTGTGCGCCCGCACTATTACTGCCTGCCTGTCTTGAAGCGCGAAACGCATCGCTTGGCGTTGTTAGAAGCCGCCACCAGCGGCAATCCCGCATTCTTTTTAGGCACCGACAGCGCCCCGCACGCCGCGCACTTGAAAGAGCACGCCGTTGGCTGCGCAGGTTGCTACACCGCGCACGCCGCGATGGAACTCTACGCGGCAGCGTTTGACTCAGTTGGCAAGATGGACAAACTAGAGGGCTTCGCCAGTTTCTTTGGCGCAGATTTTTATGGCTTGCCGCGCAACACTGGCACGATCACATTAAAGCGCGAGGCATGGACAGCGCCCGAGAGTTTTGCGTTTGGAGAGGCGCTGTTAAAACCATTGGCTGGCGGGGAGCAGCTTGCGTGGCGTTTCATTTAATCAATTGGAGTGCGCCGTGGCTAAAGCCCTACAAGCCAATAGGAATAAGGCTCGCGGAGCAAATTGCCCTGGGAAGTCCAGTCCATGCGGCTTTGAATCATGCACTGGTTGCAAACCCACAAATCGCCTGCCCCGTGCGCTTTGTCGCGCCAGAAAAAGCCCAAGGCGTGGCCGCTTACGAGTCCTTTATTTGGCAAACCAAAAGCGTGCCCACACGCAACAATTTGCACGATTTTTTTAATGGTTTGATGTGGCTGCACTTTCCAAAAATCAAAACCCGATTAAACGCATTGCAAGCAGCCGCCATTGAGGCGGCAGGCGTGACGCAGCATCGAGGCAAGCTGCGCGACGCACTCACCTTATTTGACGAAAACGCGGCGTTTTTAATCGAACCCAACAGCCCATCATCGCTGCTGAAAGCTATCCAAAATAAAGATTGGAACGCTGTATTCATACAGCATCGGGCACTTTGGGCGCAGGCGCAAGTCGTCATTTTTGGTCATGCCCTATTAGAAAAATTAACTGCCCCGCGCAAGGCCATCACGGCGCATTTATTTTGTCCGCCAGCACCCATGCACGCCGCAAACGATGCGGCAATTGCCGCGCTGCTCTCGTCCGAGTTGATGGCCGCCAAGCCCTTCACACCCTTGCCAGTTATGGGCGTACCCAATTGGTGCGCAGAAAACGCAGACACGGCGTTTTATGAAGACCAACAAGTTTTTCGTCCAAAAAATGCTTAAGGACACTCTGCATAACTTCATTTCCGTTCGGGCTGAGCCTGTCGAAGCCAAAGCAAATCAAACACTTACCCTTCGACAAGCTCAGGGCGAACGGATTATGCAGAGAGCCCTTAATCCACAATAAACAATTGCGCGCCACTCGCCCAGCAAGAGCGATGCGGCGAGGCGGCGAGGCGGCTCTGCGTTATCCGCCACTTGCAACAACCAACCGAAGTGGCAGGCAATCACAGTATCCCTTGGCTCTCATGTTACGATTATTCCAATGACCTCCCCAGCCCGCCTCGTCCTGCAAACCATCACCAAGCGCTACCCTGCTGTGCTGGCCAACGACGACATCTCGCTTGCCGTTGCCGCTGGCAGCATTCACGCGGTACTGGGCGAGAACGGTGCGGGTAAATCGACGTTGATGAAAATTATTTATGGCGCGGTAAAACCAGACCGTGGTCAAGTTTTATTTGATGGCAACGCGGTGCAAATTGCGAATCCGCAAGCGGCTCGCTCGCTTGGCATTAGCATGGTGTTTCAGCATTTCAGTTTGTTTGATACGTTATCGGTTGCCGAGAACGTTTGGCTGGGACTCGACCAGTCGCTGAGCCTCAAAGACGTAACGGCGCAAATCACGCAAAAGGCCGCCGTGTATGGCTTGGACATTGATCCGCTACGCCCCGTGCATACGCTGGCGGTGGGCGAGCGGCAACGCGTGGAGATCATCCGCGCCTTGCTGACCAATCCCAAGCTGTTGATTTTGGATGAGCCCACATCGGTGCTGACTCCGCAAGCGGTTGAGAAATTATTTATTGTGCTGCGAAAGCTGGCGAGCGAGGGCTGTGCGATTTTGTACATCAGTCACAAGCTAGATGAAATCCGCGCTTTGTGCGACGCTTGTACGGTGCTACGTGCAGGACGTGTAACGGGCGAATGCGTGCCAAGCGCCCAGACCAATGCCTCGCTAGCCCGCATGATGATTGGCTTTGAGCCTCGGGCGCTGGCGCGTGATGCAATGCAAACGGGCGAATCGCGCCTAGTCATCCAGCATTTCTCTGAGCCAAAGTCCGACCCATTTGGTATCGATTTAAATGCGATCAACCTTGATGTGCGGGCAGGTGAAGTTGTGGGCATTGCTGGCGTATCGGGCAATGGACAAAAGGAATTATTGGCGGCCATTTCAACACGCCAATTTAGTGGTACGTACAAACTGCATATCGTGCCCGAAGAGCGCCTCGGCTGCGGCGCAGTGCCGTCTATGAGTCTGGCCGATAACTTGCTACTCACGCGGAGCGAAGCCATTACGCGGCGCTTGGGCATGGAGTGGATTGCGCCTAAAAAGTTGCATGAACAAGCCACGCGCATCATCCACGCCTTCAACGTCAAAGCAGGATCAGGCAAAGGCAGCGCGGCTTTGGCTCAGTCGCTCTCAGGCGGTAATTTGCAAAAATTTATTGTGGGTCGCGAAATGGATGCCAACCCCCAAGTGCTCGTGGTCGCGCAGCCAACTTGGGGAGTCGATGTAGGCGCGGCAGCGCAGATCCGAGGCGAGTTACTTGCGCTGCGTGCCAAAGGCTGTGCCGTGCTGGTTATCAGCGACGAGTTGGACGAACTATTTGAAGTTTGCGACCGCTTGCACGTAATTGCCAAAGGCCGCCTCTCACCCAGCATGAGTGCCCTAGAGGCCACGCCCAGCTTGGTGGGCGAGTGGATGAGCGGACTTTGGGAAGCACCCCCTGTCATTCCCGCCACCACACCCGTCATCCCCGCTACCGCACCTGTCATTCCCGCCACCACACCTGTCATTCCCGCTACCACACCTGTCATTCCCGCCACCACACCTGTCATTCCCGCGAAGGCGGGAATCCACGGCAACGACCTCACAAATGCTTAAGCTCATCGCCCGCCCCGCACCTTCTCGCGTTTGGACATACGCGTCGCCGCTGCTCGCACTGGTCATCACGGTGCTGGTGGGGCTGACGATTTTTAGTTTGCTGGGCAAAGACCCCGTGCGCGGTCTCACGATGTTTTTTTGGGAACCTATCAAATCGGGTTACGCCATTGGCGAGCTACTCGTCAAAGCAACACCGCTGCTCATCATTGCGCTGGGGTTGTCGGTGTGCTTTCGCTCGGGTGTTTGGAACATTGGCGCGGAGGGGCAGTTTGTGATGGGCGCTATCGTTGCTAGCTGGGTTGCCCTTGGCGCTAGCAAAGAGACCGGCGCTTGGATCATTCCCGCCCTTTTGCTCGCGGGCATTTTGGGCGGAATGTTCTGGGCGGGCATCACCGCGCTGCTCAAAGATCGCTTTCATGCCAATGAAATTTTGGTCAGCTTAATGCTGGTTTATATCGCCGTGTTTACGCTTAATTTTATGGTCAATGGTCCATTCAAAGACCCCGCAGGCTATAACTTTCCGCAAAGTAAAAGCTTTGAAGCGGTGACGCAAATTCCAAGGCTCATGAAAGGCTCGCGCGTCAGCATCGGCATGGTGCTGGGTCTTTTGGGCGCGGCTGGTTTATGGCTATTTTTGTTTAGAAGCAAAGCGGGATTTGCGCTCACCGTCGGGGGACTTGCGCCGCGTGCCGCACGCTACGCGGGCTTCTCCAGCAGATCGGCATTATGGACAGCACTGCTGATTTCGGGCGGGGCCGCAGGCTTGGCGGGCGCATTAGAAGTTGCAGGGCCTATTGGTCAGCTAACACCCTACGTGCCCGCAGGCTATGGCTTTGCCGCCATCATCGTGGCGTATGTGGGCAGACTGCATCCTGTGGGCGTGGTGCTGGCAAGCTTACTCATGAGTCTCTTCTACATTGGCGGAGAAATGGCGCAATCACGCATGGGCATTCCTAAATCGGTGACAGGCGTATTCCAAGGTTTGCTCTTGTTCTCGCTCTTGGCTTGCGATACGTTGATTGCTTACACAATCACCATGCGCAAACCGTTCGCCCTGCGCCTGTCGAGAGGCAAATTAACTGGCGGAAAATTAACAGGCGGGGCTTCGACAAGCTCAGCCCGAACGGACATATAGAGAACGGATCTATAGGTATGGATATGGAAACCTACGCACTTCTCATCGGCTCAACCTTAGCGGCTGGCACGGTACTGGCATTGGCGGCGCTGGGGCTTCTCATCAACGAGAAAGCTGGCGTTGTCAACTTGGGCGCAGAAGGCATGATGCTGTGCTCGGCGCTGGCGGGCTTTGCCACGGTGGTGGCTACGGGGCAAGACTGGCTGGGCTTTTGCGCGGGCATGGCATCGGGTGCGATCTTGGCTTGGGTTTTTGGGCTGCTGGTGATTTGGTTAGGCGCGAATAGCTATGCATCAGGACTGGCGCTATCGCTGTTTGGCGCAGGCTTGTCCGCTTTTGCGGGAACCAGCTATGTGCAAGCGATGCTGCCGCCGCGTCTGCATTTTGCTGTGCCTTATTTGTCTGACATTCCGCTCGTTGGAGTGGCTCTATTCAAGCAGCACCCACTGGTCTATGCGGCGGTTGGATTGGCGCTAGGACTGATTTACTTTCTCTACAAAACTCGTGCAGGGCTGATACTGCGTGCCGTGGGTGAAAGCCCAGAATCCGCACACGCACTGGGTTACAACGTGCGGCGTATTAGATTAATGGCGGTCGTCGCAGGCGGTGCGCTGTGCGGTTTGGCGGGAGCGTATCTCGCCCTCGTCTACACGCCGCTGTGGGTTGAGGGCATGGTTGCAGGCAAGGGCTGGATTGCGCTGGCGCTGACCACCTTTGCCACGTGGCGACCCGCACGGGTACTGCTGGGCGCGTATTTGTTTGGCGGTGTCACGATGCTGCAATTCCATTTGCAAGGCGCGGGGGTCGATATTGCCGCCGAGTTTTTAAATATGCTGCCCTACATGGCAACCATCGTTGTGTTGGTACTCATCTCGCGCAAGCCCGATTGGATTAAAGTCAATATGCCAGCGTCTTTGGGTAAGCCGTTTCATCCAAATTGACAAGGGGAAATAACGCCCCCCCCTTGCGTGTATACAATTTATCGGTCGTCATTTTTTTAACCCTCCCAGAAAGTGAGTCTCTCCATGAATCTGAATAAACGTTTTGCACTTCAAGCTACCGCCATCGCGGCAGCAGCATTAGTGACTGCGGCCTTAATCGGTTGCGGCAAGAAAGAAGCTGCTGCGCCAGCGCCTGCGGCAGCTGCGCCCAAGGCTGATCCACTCAAAATCGCTTTCGCTTACGTGGGTCCCGTCGGTGACGGTGGCTGGACGTTTGCACATGACACCGCACGCAAGGCTTTAGAAAAAGAGTTTGGCGACAAAATCAAAACATCGTTTGTTGAAAATGTGCCCGAGTCTGCGGATGCCGAGCGCGTGATTCGCGACATGGCTAGCCAAGGCAACAAACTCATTTTTGGCACAACATTTGGCTATATGGATCCCATGCTCAAAGTTGCGCCTGAATTTAAAGACGTGAAGTTTGAACACGCCACGGGTTACAAAACAGCTGAGAATATGCGCACCTACGACAGCCGCACATACGAAGGCGCATACATGGCGGGCGTGATTGCGGGCAAGATGACCAAGTCCAATACGCTGGGTGTGGTGGGCTCAATCCCAATTCCAGAAGTGATCCGCAACATCAACAGCTTTACGCTTGGCGCGCAAAGCGTTAATCCAAAAATCAAAACCCGTGTGGTATGGGTTGGCGAGTGGTTCGCACCGCCCAAAGAAACCGAAGCGGCAACCAGTTTGATTAACGGCGGCGCAGACGTACTGATGCAAAACACTGACTCACCTGCCGTTTTGCAAACCGCAGAAAAGCTCGGTAAACGCGCCTTTGGCTGGGACTCGGACATGACCGCCTATGGTCCTAAAGCACACTTAGGTTCTGCTGTGATTAACTGGGCACCCTACTACATCAAAGCGACCAAAGATGCGCTAGAGGGCAAATGGGCAACAGGCCAAGCGTGGTGGGGCGTGAAAGAAGGCGCCATTGATTTCGTATCCGTCGCCGCCGATGTGCCCGCCGACGTAAAAACCAAGTTGGATGAAGTCAAAGCAGGTCTCAAATCTGGCTCATTCACCATCTGGAAAGGTCCTATCCTTGGACAAGACGGCAAAGAGGTTTTGAAAAAGGATGAAGTCGCCGACGATAAATTTATGAGCGGCATCACGTTCTACGTTAAAGGTGTAGAAGGCAAAGTGCCCAGCGGTAAGAAGTAAGAAATCCCGTTCGCCCTGAGCCTGTCGAGGGGCTTTGTCACTGCGCCAAGCAGGCTCCCGACAAGCTCAGTCAGAACGGCACTTTTAAAGACGATGACACCTTTATTAATCCTACGAGCAGGGTGCATTGCAACCCAAGACGACGCGCGTACAGAGCCCAACAATGCGACTGGCGAACTGTACGGCGCGTCGCTTTTTTTGAAGAACGGGCGGATAGAACGCATCTTCAAAAAAGGCGATGCGGATGATGAAACGGCTCTGCAAGCCATACTGGATAAGGCTTCCACGGGGGTAGAGATCATCGACGCGCGGCATCACGTGGTCGTTCCAGGCATGGTCAATACGCATCACCACATGGTGCAAAGCCTGACGCGGGCTATTCCCTCCGTGCAAAGCGCAGAACTCTTTTCTTGGCTCAAAGGGCTTTATCCCATTTGGGCGGGACTCACGCCCGAGATGGTGCAAGTCTCCAACAAAATTGCGATGGCGGAATTATTGCTATCGGGCTGCACGACGAGCAGCGACCATCTCTATATCTATCCCAACGGCATTCGCCTAGACGACAGCATCGAAGCAGCGCAGGCTATCGGGATGCGCTTTACTGCCACGCGCGGTAGCATGAGCGTGGGCGAGAGCGCAGGTGGCTTGCCACCCGATCGCGTGGTGGAGCGCGAACCATTCATCCTCAAAGAATCGCAGCGCTTAATCGAGACCTATCACGATGCTGCGCATGGTGCGATGGTGCAAGTGGCGCTTGCGCCTTGCTCGCCGTTTAGTGTGAGTACAGACCTCATGCGCGAATCCGCAAAATTAGCGCGTAGCTACGGCGTGCGTTTGCATACGCACCTTGCCGAAAATGATCACGATGTGGCATATAGCCAAGAAAAATTCAACCGCACGCCTGCCCAGTACGCCGAAGATTTGGGTTGGGTAGGCGCAGACGTATGGCACGCGCACTGCGTTAAATTGGACGATGTCGGCATCTCGCTTTTTGCCGCCACACGCACCGGCATTGCGCATTGCCCATGCAGCAATATGCGCCTATCTAGCGGTATCTTGCCGCTGCGCAAAATGTTGAACGCAGGCGTGCCTGTGGGCCTTGGTGTGGATGGCAGCGCCAGCAACGATGCGGCGCACATCTTGAATGAAGCACGGCAAGCGATGCTGTTGGCACGCGTTGGCAAAGCGCTAGAGCCATTGGGCTGCGATGCGGGGCCCTCTGAGATGACCCCTCGTGATGCACTACGCCTTGCCACACGCGGCGGCGCAGAGGTGCTGGGGCGTGCGCATGCTATTGGGCAAATCAGAGAAGGTTTTTGTGCAGACATTGCGATGTTTCGCACCGACACACTGGCTATGGCGGGCGGCGCAGTGCATGACCCTGTGGGGGCGCTCATGCTGTGCGCCAGCGGCAATGCGGACTACACCATCGTGAATGGCCGCGTGGTGGTGCGCGAAGGACGGCTCGCTACGCTAGAGATTGAGCCGCTCATTGAAGCGCATAACCGCTTGGCGCTAGAGTTGGCAAGCGCGGCAAGACACCGTTGACCCTGGGCCTGTCGACGGGCAATGCTAGGCGACAGGACTTCGACAAACTCAGTCCAAACGGCTCTGGCTCTTATTCTTGTCTTTGAAATAGCCCACCAAAACCACCACCCCTGGAATCAGAATCATCGCCCAAATGATGTGGCTGAGGTGCGCTTTGACCCAAGGCAAATTACCAAAAAAATAGCCAATCGTCACGATAGAGCCAACCCACAGTGCGCCGCCCGTCACATCAAACAGCGTAAAGCGTGAGCGTGTCATTTGGGCAACGCCTGCCACGAACGGCGCGAAGGTACGCATGAACGGCATGAACCGCGCCGCCACAATCGTGATGCCACCATTGCGCTCATAAAAAGCGTGGGCTTTGTCAAAAGCATCTTTGTTAAACCACTTAGAATTTTTCCAACCCAGCGCACGATCACCCACCTTGCGGCCAATCGCGTAATTGGTTTGATTACCCGCAACAGCCGCCGCAATCAAAATCGCAACCGAGAGCGGATAGCTCATCAAGCCCACGCCAGCTAGGGCTCCGACGACGAAGAGCAACGAATCGCCCGGCAAAAATGGCATGACCACCAAGCCCGTTTCCACAAAGATGATGAGAAATAAAAGCGCATAAACCCAAGCGCCGTTATGCCTGACGAACAACTCCAAATGCACATCAATGTGCATGATGAGGTCAAACAAAAAAGTGATGATTTCCATAGACACTTAAAAAAGTCCCCCCGCACGGGGGAACGCTTAATTGGCTAGCGCCGCAACCACTGCGTCGCCCATTTCGCGCGTACTGACTTTGGTCATGCCAGCGCCGCCCTTGCCGTAGATGTCTGCTGTGCGAAGACCCTTTGCCAGCACGGCTTTCACGGCAGTTTCAATCCGCTCAGCACTGGCCGCTTGATTCAAACTAAAGCGCAGCATCATGGCGGCCGACAAAATCGTGGCTAGTGGATTGGCAATGCCTCTACCAGCAATATCAGGCGCAGAACCGTGACTGGGTTCGTACAAACCTTGGTTTTTGCTATTGAGCGATGCGGAAGGCAGCATCCCAATCGAGCCCGTCAGCATGGAGGCCTCGTCACTCAAAATATCGCCAAACATATTGCCTGTGACGAGTACGTCAAACTTTTTCGGCTCTTTCACCAGTTGCATCGCGGCGTTGTCTACCAGCATATGGTCTAGCGCCACATCGGGATACTGCTTGGCAACTTCCACCATCACGTCTTTCCAAAGTTGCGATGTTTCCAGCACATTGTTTTTATCCACGCTGGTCACGCGCTTGCTACGTTTTTGCGCCGCCTGAAACGCTACGTGCCCGATGCGTTCAATCTCTGGGCGGCTGTAACGCATGGTGTCGAAGGCTTCTTCCGCGCCCGGGAAATGTCCATCGGTTGCGACGCGGCGACCACGCGGCGTACCAAAATAAATATCGCCCGTGAGTTCGCGGATGATGAGAATATCCAGCCCCGAAATCAGCTCGGGCTTGAGGCTGGATGCGCCAACCAACTCTTCGTAACAAATCGCGGGGCGGAAATTGGCGAACAAGCCAAGCTCTTTGCGCAGTCCCAAAATCGCTTGCTCAGGACGGAATTGGCGCTCCAGCTTGTCGTACTTCCAATCGCCCACCGCGCCAAACAAAACCGCATCGGCGGCTTTAGCCAGTGCCAGCGTTGCAGGCGGCAACGGATGACCGTGCGCATCGTAAGCCACCCCGCCCACCAGCGCGGACTCCATCTCCATTTTTAAATCCAAAGCCTTGAGAACCTTGACGGCCTCCGCCACAATTTCTGTCCCAATGCCGTCACCCGCTAAAACTGCCACTTTCATTTTGATGTCCTTCATAAATTAAATTGGGGACAGACCCTAATTAATGGGAGGCGTGATCTCGAACCAGGAGCGTGTATCAAATTAATTAGGGTCTGTCCCCAATTAAATCACCCCTGCACCGTCGCCAAATAAGCCAACTCTAGATTATCGGTGTTGTGCGCGGCTAGCCACTCAGGCACGGTGCCAACAAAACGAATTTCGCCGCCGTGCATCACCGCCAGTCTATCCGCCAGCTCGCCCACATCGCCTAGCGCATGGGTACACATAAAAACCGTGCGACCCAGCTCCCTCATACGGCGAATCAAACCTTTGACTTGCACGCGCGAAATCGGATCGAGTCCGCTCATCGGCTCATCCAAAATAAGCAGTTCGCGTTTTGACAAAAACGCCGCCGCCAAACCGATTTTTTGACTCATGCCTTTGCTGCATTCCCGCATCGCGAGCTTCAGGACACCTGCCTGCAAGCCCATATCGGATAAGGTCTGCACGGCATCTGCTTCGCTCCAAGCAACGCCGTGCAAGGAGAGCACCAGCTGGATGTAGTCGCGGGTCTTCAGCCAGCCGTGCGGCGCAAAGCGCTCGGGCATATACGCCAGTTGCGTGCGTGCCTCTAGCGTGGTTGCATCCACACCAAAAATAGCGAGCGAGCCACGGCTGACCTGCGTGAGGTTCAACCAGCTTTTGATGAGCGTCGTTTTGCCCGCGCCGTTCACGCCAACCAAGGCAAAGCACTCACCTGCCGCTACGCTCAGGCTCACGTCATTCAAGGCTTTAAAGTCGGGGCGTGTGGGATAGATTTTTTCAACGTTGGTAGCCCGCAAAGCCACGTTGGCTGGGGAGTTTTCTTGTACTGGGTCTTGTCCTGTATTCATCGTCTGCCTTCTTCCAATTCTTTAAGCGTGTGCGCTAAAAACCGCAGCTCGTTCGGATCTTTTATTTGCCCGCTTTGCAGCAAGCCGCCAATTAAAAACTTGGCGGTATCCGAGTCCTTCATTTCGATCTTTAAAAAGATATCCATTTGCCGCGCCCACGCAGGCACATCTGGCAAGCGCTCGGTTTTATTGCGCAAGGTTTCGGCGTAGCGCATGGCCAGCGACATATCTTTGAACTGCGTTTTAGCCACGTAAGCCACGTGCGCAATCCATGGCCAGCGCCGCGCGGGATCATCCAAAAACCGCGTGGCAACCCAATCGGTCATCTTGCGCTGCCGCGCTCGGTCGGCCGAGTTTTGCGTGTAGAGGCGTGCCCCCGCCAAGAGCGGATATTGCCCCGTCGGATCAAGCGCCAGCGATAAATCCATCCATGCCGTGAGCTGCTCGTAATTAAGCTGTCCGTAACGCAGCGACAAGCCAGGCTGCGCATCGTGTGACTGCACCACGAGATTCAAGATTTTGGCAAGCGCCACAGGCTCATCCAGTGACAACAGCCGAGCGCCCACAACGCTGGGCGGCAAACCCAAAGCTTCTGCGCTAGCTTGGGGCGCACCGCGCAGGGTCGAGAGTCCCGCACCTGCCAGCAGCCCCACAACCAGCATGACCCACAGCCAAGTTGGTGCAGGTGCTTGCGCCTTGCGTTTGGCAAAGAATTGCTGCACCGCCGTGCGAGCAAAAGCCAGCGGTTTAAATCTCATGGCGGTAAAAATCAATCGCGGCGGCTACCACGCAAATCGCGCTATAGAGCAGCGCCCAGCCCGCCAAAATCAAACACATCTCGGGCGCGGGCACTACGTTGCCCAAGAGCCACTCCGCCCGCGTAAATGTGCCCAGCGGCGGGATCACCCAGCCCATTGCTTGAAACGCCCATTGACCCACCAGCACCTGCAAGCTATTCGGGTCTTGCCCAATCGGACTGGCTGCCATCGCGCGAGCCACATCCAGCACCCGCGCCAAGATGTAAAACGCCAGCCACATCACCATGCTACCCACCATATTGCGCAAACCCAGCGCAAAAAACAGCGCCGCAGCACCTGACACCATCAACTCCAGCCACAGCGAACTCGTCCAAATAAGCAGCGCCTGCCAATGCTCAACAGGCACCCAAATCGCCATCACCAACATGACCGACAGCGCCGCCAACCCTGCCGTCAAGCCATAGCCAAACATTCGCCCCAGCACGTAATGCATCCGCGAGATAGGGTGCGCAAGTAGCACATACACAAAGCCACTTTCATGCTCGCGCACCACACTGGCAATCATGGAGACACCCAGCGCAAAAATGAGCGATAAGCGATACAAAAAAGCCGATGTCGTGATGCGCAACTCCAGCGACTCCGTGACCGCCATCTCCGTTACCAAACTGGCGATCAGTTGGATGGCAATAAGCGCCAAAAAAAGAAATCGTCCACTGCGTCCACGCCAAGATTCCAATAAAACGAGTTTGGTCAACGCCCAAACAGCGGTACTATTTTTTTGTAATGGTTGATTCATGGTTCGTTGTTGGCAAGTATTTAGTCAAGCAATCGTGATTATTTTATGAATACTTATGAATACTTAAGAATTCAATAGTTCTGCCTAGTTGTCATCATGCAATAAAATCAAACATAGGTATAAACCCTATAACATATTTATGTGATCATGTTAGCATTAAAATGTGATTTTAGAAAGAATAAATCACAAAATCACTCAATTTCATAGGAGTTTCTAACATGAAAACATCATTATCTAGCATAAAAAAACAAACGCAACGAGGTTTTACCCTTGTTGAGATTGCCATTGTTTTGGTCATTATTGGTTTGCTGATTGGTGGCATTTTGCGCGGGCAAGAGTTAATTAACACGGCACGCACCCGTAGCGTCATTGCGCAGCAATCGAGTATTCAAACCGCGTATTACGGATTTTTAGATCGCTACAAAGCACTGCCTGGAGATTTAACTGCGGCGCAAGCAGCGTTAGTAAATGCCAGCACCTCGCAAGCAACAGGCATACAAGGCAATGGTGTCGTACCCCCCTTAGAAAGCCCAGAATTCTTTAACAACATCGCGCAAGCGGGCATGATATCTTGCTCGCAGTGCATGACGCAAAATGGTACATTAGCTACAGTTGGTACTACAGCGACCATACTGACCACGACCAATAGCCCCGCTAATACGTTTGGTAGCCCTGTTTGGTTCACTTTGCAGCCTGCTGCCCAAGGCGGTATAGCGGCAAGCTCGCTCTTTATTTCAACGACTGCTGAATTTGCAACAAAGCCAATGGTGGTCACGGGACTGGGCATCTCCTCGGCGATGTTGGCAGAGGTGGATCGCAAAGTGGATGATGGCGATCCAACGCGCGGCATCTTTCGCTTTAGTGATATCAACTTTACCGTTACCCCCGCAGCCGCAGTAGGCATTGCTAATTGCCTCAATGAGGGCGGAGCAGCTGTAGGTGGTGTCACACTCGCAGCCAATATGGCAGGGACGACACCTTGGATGGTTGCGCCCCCAGGCGGTAATTGCCAAGGTGCAAGCCTCATGTAGCGACTTTGTCGAGCAACAAACATGACTCGATCAGCTGCTCAATCATCATCTCAACGAGGTTTTACCCTCGTTGAGATAGCGATTGTGCTGGTGGTCATCGGTTTGCTCATTGGTGGAATTTTGCGTGGTCAAGAAATGATTAACTCGGCGCGGGTGCGTAACATCATGGATCAACAAAAAGCGATTCAAGTTGCGTTTTATGCCTTTCAAGATCGCTACAACGCCCTGCCAGGGGATTTAACCTTGGCGCAGGCGGTGACGGTCAAGCTGGGTAGCGGCTTGTTGTCGGATGCCAACTTGGGCGGCGCATTAGTTGCAACGAATACGAGTGCGACTGATTTTGCGGGCGATGGCTGGGTTCCGATTAATGACAGTCCCGAATTTTTTAATAACCTCGCGCAAGCAGGCTTGATTAGCTGCTCGCAGTGCATGACACCCACCACTTCTGGCACCACTGGCGGCACGACTTTGAATAGTCCGTACAACTTTTTGGGGCGTCCACTCTATTTCACCTACCCCAACCCCGCGACCATGCCCAATAGCAATGCTGCGGGCTCGTTCTATCTCTCAACCATGCAAAACGAAGGCACCAAACCGATGCTCTCAACAGGGGACGGAATCGACTCCCGACTACTGGCGGAAATGGATAGAAAAGATGATGACGGCGCACCCGCCACGGGGAAAATTAGATACAGCGACTTTTTCTCAACCGCAAGTGGTCACGCCAGTTTAGCCTGCGTCACACCTAGCTTAGCAGCTCAAACTTCTTATGCATGGCTCATTAGTCCACCAGCCATTTGCCAAGGAGTGTCCTTGTTTTAAGTTTTTATATTGATAAAAATTATTAGCTAAAAATTATTCATAACAAGACAATTGTTTTCAAAACTAGAGAACATCTATTGAGAAACCCTATGAAATTTGCGCTCTCCACCTTTGCTTTTGCCACAAGCTTTTTGCTTTGCTCTTGTGGTTTGCCGCCGCAGGTGATGAGCGATCGCCACGTCAGCGCCAAGCCCGAAGTCATTGCTGCCGTCACGCCGCCTAGCATGAAGCCCGTGCGTCTTCCCGCCATGCCGCCAGCGCCCGTGCCACGTGCCGCGCAGGAAGTGTTTAGCGTGGTGGTGAACGATGTATCAGTCAAAACGCTGCTGTTTGCTTTGGCACGCGACAACAAGCTGAATGTGGACATTCATCCCTCGGTCGGCGGGCGCGTCACGTTGAACGCGACTGACCAAACACTGCCGCAATTGCTGGAGCGCATTGCTGCGCAAACCGATATTCGCTACGAGATTAACGGCAGTTTGCTGCGTGTCCAGCCCGATGCGCCTTACCTGCAAAACTACACCATTGATTACGTCAATTTGCTGCGTCAGTCCAGTAGCAATGTCTCCGTCAGTTCCTCGCTGGGCGGCGCAGCAGTCAGCAGCGCGGGTGGATCGGATTCGTCTATCAAATCAACGGCGGACAATCGATTTTGGGACACCTTGGTCTCTAACGTTTGTCAAATCGTGCTGACGGCTAATCAAAACCGCAATCAGCGCGACGAGCAAATCACGCGCCAAATCAGCCAAGAGCGCGATGACCGTCTGCGGGTGGCGCTGGAGCTGACCAAGGCGCTGCAAAGCAGCGGCGCGGCGGGCGCTGGGGGTGCGAGCGCGAACTCCGCAGCTGCGGCCGACTTAATGCGCCAAGTGATGGACAGCAACAGCCTGCGCACAGCGCCCACATCTAGCACCGCATCCGTATTGGGCAATGGCGTTGTTGCTACGGGCAATGCGGCGGCGGGCAACGTGGCGGCGGGCGGTGGTGCAGCGGCAGGCAGCGCACAGACGGCAACCACGGGCGCACTGACTTGCGGCGGCGCAGGCGGTACGGGCGCAGGCGGCACGGGCAACACAAACAATCCGCTCATGGTGAACAAGGAGTCGGGCGTGGTCGGCGTGAACACCACCTCCAAAGGTCACGAACGCGTGCGTGCATTTCTCGACCGTGTGATGGCGGGCGCACGCCGCCAAGTGCTGATCGAGGCGACGATTGTGGAAGTGCAACTCAGCGCCGCATCGCAATCGGGCATTAACTGGTCGCAACTCATCACCAATGGCGCAGCAACTGGATTGAGTATCAATTTGACACCCTCCTCATCCGTGACCAATGCAACCTCCGCCACGTTGCGTTACCCCAATACGGGTACAACCAATACGGTTTGGGGCAGCATCTCGGCCGCCATTAGTTTGCTAGAGAGCTTTGGCAAAACCAAGGTTTTATCAAGCCCCAAGCTCTCCGTGATTAACAACCAAACCGCTATCATCAAAGTGATTGACAACTACGTGTACGTTACGCTGTCCTACACGCCCGCCTCCATCAGCAATACGGGGGTTTTGCTTTCGCCAGCGGTCTATACGTCCAACATCAACACCGTGCCTGTGGGCTTTGTGATGACGGTGACACCGCAAATCTCGGATGCGGGCGACGTAACGCTCAATGTGCATCCCAGCATCACGCGGGTCATTAGCACCCTCGTCGATCCCAATCCTGCACTACTGACCGCCACGCCGCCCATTACCAACTTAATTCCTGTGGTTCAGTCGCGCGAGTTGGAATCCATTTTGCGTGTGCAAAGTGGCGAAATCGCGGTGCTGGGTGGACTCATGCAAGAGTCCGACATCTCGGCCGAGCAAGGCATTCCAGGCTTGAACCGCACGCCCGTGCTAGGTACGTTGACGGGGCAACGCAGCACCTCGCGCACCAAGACTGAATTGGTTGTTTTTATGCGCCCCGTGGTGATTAAGGACGCGTCAATTACAGGCGACTACAAAGAGTACAAATCGCAGCTGCCGACCAGTACGTTCTTTAGCGGCACAGCAGCACAAGCATGGGGAGCACCCAAATGAAATTACTTTTATCGAGTCTCTTCATCGCGCTTTGCTTAGTGGTAGCGCAAGCCAACGCGCAGGCCCAGCGTCGTCCTAAAAGTGCGCCCGTCAATGTGAACGCCAGCAGCAATGCCGCTTCGGCCACCTCGGCCACCGCCACCACCGCCACCACCGCCACCACCAATCCCAACATCCAAACAGCGCAAACCGTGATGGATCAAGTCGATCCACCACCGCAAATCAAACGCGGTCAACTGGCCTCTTCCGTTGATCCCGATGTGCTGCGCGGCTACAAAGCTTTGCAGCTAAATCAATTTAGTCCTGCACGTGAGGCATATAGCCAAGCGCTGGCTCGCAACCCTACGCAGCGCGATGCCTTGCTGGGCATTGCCTACGCGCACTACGCGCTGGGCAACACCGAGCAAGCCTTGTCAACGCTGCGCCGTTTGATTGAACTCTACCCACGCGACAGCGCTGCCAGCAGTGCGATTTTTTTAATCTCGGGGGGTGATTTGCAGGCGGAAGAATCGCGCTTCCAATCTTTGTTAGAGCGAAGCGAGCATCCCGCTGCCTTGCACTACACACTAGGCGTCTTGTACTTCGACCAAGATCGCTTTGGTGAAGCCGAACGCGCCTTTAGCCGTGCGTGTGCGATGGAGCCAGAGCAGCCCGATTACGCCTACAACCAAGCATTGGCTTTGGACCGCTTAGGCCGCACCCGCGATGCCGCGCGGCAATACGTACTAGCGCTCAATTTATCAAATCAAACCAATGCCGTATTTAACCGTGATATTGCCCGCGCCAGACTGCGCATCTTGACGGCCACGCCCTAGTCCCACCCAAGTCCTACGACCCTGCTTATGAATACACTGCCAAGCGAAGTCAGCAATGGCTTGTTACGCAAAACAGACCGCGAGCTAGCCGACAAACTGCTCGCGGAGAAGCATTTGTCGTCAAGCGAACTGGGCATTGCGATGGCGGAGCAAAAAAGACTTGGCGGACAGCTGCATAGCCATATCACCCGTTTAGGCTTGATGTCTGTGTCCATACTGCGCGACATCCGCGCGAATTTATTGCAACTGCCCGTTGTCGATATTGCGGCCCAGCGCCCCGACCCCACTATTGAGCGCTTGATCTCGGGCGCGTTGGCGCGGTACCACAAAATGTTGCCTGTTGCCAAATCGAATACGGGGCGCGTGCTGCTGGCAGTATCCGACCCCCATGATTTAATTGGCATTGATCAAGTCACGGCACATTTGCGCAGTCAAGGCGTTGTACACGTCAAACTGGGCTTGGCAGCCGAAACCGAATTGCACCGCGAAATTGACCGCGTTTTTGGTGAACGCATTTCAGTTGAAAGCATTTTGGCAACAGGCGGACGAGAGCCGCCCATTGAAAAAATTGTCGAAGCCATTTTGCAGCAAGCCTATGACAGCGAAGCATCCGATATTCACTTTGAACCAGACGAGTATTTCCTGCGTGTGCGGCTGCGCATTGATGGCATTTTGAAGCAATCCCATTTACTGCACGCCTCCATTTGGTCGGGGCTGGCGGTCAAACTCAAGGTGCTGGCAGGCATGAACATTGCCGAGAGTCGCCTGCCGCAAGATGGGCGCTTTGGTTTTCAATTGGGCATTAACGACATTGACTTTCGCGCCGCTTGCTTGCCCACCGCACACGGTGAAAACATTGTGCTGCGCTTGCTGGATAAAAACAAAAACATCGTGCCATTTAAGCGTGTGGATATCAGCGATCACGCAAGGCGCTGCATCAATGCAGCAGTGGCCAAACCCGAAGGCATTGTGCTGGTAACGGGTCCCACGGGTAGCGGCAAAACCACCACGCTGTACTCGGTGCTGTCCTCCGTTAGCAACGAAGACGTGAACGTGATGACGCTGGAAGACCCCATTGAATATCCGCTGCCACTCATTCGGCAAACCCAAATTACCGAAAAACTCACGTTTGCAGACGGCGTTCGCGCCTTGATGCGGCAAGATCCTGACGTGATTTTGGTGGGCGAAATTCGCGATCAAGAAACCGCTGAGATGGCGTTTCGTGCCGCGATGACGGGGCATCAAGTATTTGCCACTTTGCACACCAACTCAGCGCTTGCAGCCGTACAGCGCCTGCGCGATATTGGCGTGAGTTCCGAAATTTTGGCAGGCAACATGATTGGCGTGATCGGTCAGCGCCTCTCGCGCAAACTGTGCGTGCATTGCAAAGCGCCTGCCCAGCTAAGCCCGCACGACCAGCAGCTGCTTGGCGTAGCCATTGGCGACGCCACCAAAACCCATATCTACAAAGCCGTAGGCTGCGCACACTGTAGTCAATCGGGCTATCGCGGTCGATTTGTGTTGATGGAAGTATTGATCTTTGACGAAAAAATGGATGAACTCGTTGCGACCAATGCCAGTCCGCCCGAACTGGCCAGATACGCGCGAAGTGCGGGCTTTGTCACGCTGCGTGATGATGCTATTCGCCGCGTTTTAGCGGGGGACAGCACCATCGAAGAAGTCAGCCGCGTCGTCAGTTTGGTGCAACGCTAACTCCAGGAAGAACCTATGCCTGTATTCGCCTGGAAAGCCATTAATACCGAAGGAAAAACGCAGTCTGGCAAAAGCCAAGCGGTTGACCAAACGGCGCTCGCCTTGAGTCTTGAGCAATCGGGACAGCTACTACTCAAAGCGACGATTGTGCGCCCAGGCTTGACGCTGTTTGCCGCCAAAACGGGACGCGAACAACTGCTCAATTTCAGCTTTCAACTCAGCATGATGCTGCGTGCGGGTGTGACGATTTTGGATGCGCTGCGCGACGTGTCCGAGGGCGAGGGCAACTCCGCCATGCGCGAAGTGATTGGCAAATTAATTGATGCGCTGTCCAGCGGCAAAACGCTCTCGCAAGCCATGCTGACGCAGCCCAAAGTGTTTGACTCGGTGTATGTCAATTTGATTCAAGCAGGCGAGCAAACGGGACAGTTCATCGAAGTTTTAGAAGACCTCACCGAGACGATTAAATGGCAATACGAAATGGCGAGCCAAACCAGAAAAGCGCTGACCTACCCAATCATCGTGACCGTGGTGATTACGGGTGTCCTGCTCTTTATGCTGGGCTACGTTGTGCCGCAAATTACGCAGCTCTTGAAGACCATGCAAATCGAATTGCCGTGGCAAACGCGGGCGCTGATGTGGATGTCTGATGTCATTTTGAACCATTGGCTTTTGCTGGCACTGTTTGTGGGCGGAGGGATGGCCTTCATTGCGTTCGTAGCAAAAGTCCCAGGCAAAATGCGCACGCACACCGACAACCTCAAACTCAAACTGCCCGTGCTCGGCAAAGTGCTGTCACGCATTGCACTGGCGCGGTTTTCGTATGTGCTGGCAATCCTTTATGCGGCGGGCGTAACGGTGACGGATGCGCTCAAAGTTGTCGAGAAAGCCGTCGGCAATCAAGCGATGGCGGAGGCTATTAAAAGTGCTCGGATACAAATCACCAAGGGGAAAAGTTTGTCAGCGGCGTTCTCGGGCAGCGCTCTGTTTCCGCCAATGGTCGTCAGTATGCTGCGCGTGGGCGAGGCCACGGGTTCACTCGATAAATCACTCAAAAATGTGAGCTATATGTACACCCGCGAAGCGCGTGATGCGGTGGAGAATTTGCAAGCCAGTTTGCAGCCCATCATGACCGTGATCTTGGGCGGCATCATGGCACTCATCATGGTCTTTACGCTAGGGCCGCTTTATGAGTCAGTGATTGGCGGAGGAAAAATCTAATGCGCAATCCCCTTCCCTTTATCAAAAGCCGGCACCCGCTCTACATCTTGCACCTTGCCTCGGGCAAAGCGGAAATTTACGACGTGGGCGCACGCGGTGCAAGCCTCGTGCAGCTTCAAGGCGGCTTAGAACAAGCACAAGACTTGGCGGAATGGGCGACTCAATTACCCAACAAACCTTGGGTGATTTTGGTCGATCAAAGTGAAGAAACTTTTTGGGGCGGTGTGATGCCCTTCATGCGCGGCAAGGCGCGTTCGGTTTGGATTGACCGTATGTCGGAGCAATCGGGCATGGACAGCCCCTACCGTTGGTCGGATATGCAAGGCAAAAGCCGCAACCAATCCGACAAAATGCGCGTTTTGGGCTACACCCTTGGCCGCCCAGAATCCGTCACCCCTTGGCTGGATGCGCTACACACTTGCGAAGTACGCATTCGGGGTGTTTACTCGCCCGTCATGCTGACACCAGCTGCTATTGCTTTGCTCAAAGTCAAACCACTCAAAAGCGAAGAGTCAATCGGCGTTTTAGTTACGCCGCACGCCGAAGGGCTTCGCCAAACGGTGCTAGCTGGTGGTCGTGTGCGGTTTTCACGCCTCGCGCTGCATCCGCCAACCGTAGGCGTGTCGTGGTTTGCCACGGTGTACCAAGAAACTGCACGGCTGCGCGAATACTTAATTGGCAATGGTCAACTTAAAAATGACCGCGCAGGTATGAGCCTGTACACCGTGCTGCCAGAGCACACACGCCCAGCGCAGGCGATCGGTGCTGACACTCAGCACGCGCGTGATCAATACCACTGGATTGATAGCCCGCTCACGCATTTAGTCTACGTTGCTGCACTGGCAAAACAGCAGCCAGCGTTACAGCTCGCGCCACTGCCTTACATCAAGCGCGACCAAAGCATCCGCGCGACCAGCGCCACCTACATCGGCGCAGCCATTGTGGCGGCTTGTGCGATGCTTTATTTGGCTTTGGGTGCATCACAGCTGTGGCAAAAGCAAGTGGATATTGACACCTCGACTCGGGCACACAACCGAGCCTCGCAGCAATATTTGGCGATTGCAAAAACCTACCCGATAACCCCGCTAACCGCCGCGCAATTAACGGAGATGGCCAGTCGTTGGCAAGGCATTGAGGCGAGCACCTTGCCCTCTATGCGTCCCATTTTGGTGGCGGCAGGGCAAGTCTTAGAGCGACACCCTGGCATGGTGATTGATGAGTTGCAGTGGGCAACCGAAGCGCCCCATTCGGCGACAACACATCCTGCCGCAGGCACGCCGCCCACGCCCGCCAAAGACAACAAAGTCAGCTCAACGCTTTCGATGCGCGGCACGATTCGCGGCATTGCCAGCACCGACCTGCGCGGCACGCGCGATGCACTGGCAAGGTTTTTGGCTGACCTGAATCGTCAGCCCAATCTTCGCGCCGAAATTACCAAAAAGCCGCTAGATCTGAGTACCAAGGCAGCTCTGTCGGGCTCTAGCAGGCAGGAAAAATCTGAACTGAATTTCGAGGTCAAACTATGGCAACGGTAATCCAGAGTCAAACGGGGCTAATTGGCGAAGACGATGAAAATCCAGGCACCACCGCCGCGCAAGATAGCCTCACATGGAGCTGGAAGAGTTGGCCCAGCAACTTGCGCCGCGCCGCCGTTTTGCTTGCCGTTATCGTAGTGCTCGCCATTGCCGCAATCTGGTTTTTACAAGAACAAGACAAAGATTTATCGCAAAAACTCAGCACGCAAAATGGACTCAAAGCCAATGCCGAAGCCAAACTGCGCGACAGTGGACAAGAGCGCGATAGCATCGTCAAACACTTGCCGATTTTGCGCGACTTAGAAGCCAAAGGCATCTTTGGCGAAGAGAAGCGGCTGGAGTGGGTCGAGCAGCTGCGCACCATCGAAAAACGCTGGCTGGGCATCACCATTAAGTACGATATTGCGCCGCAAAAAATCTTATTCAAAGAAGGGACAAACGTGCCGCCGCCCCAGCCTACTGCGGGCGCTAAGCTGCCAAACGGCGATCCCGTTAAAAACTTTTCGGTGTTTAGCACCGACATGAAACTGACCTTGCGCCTCTTGCATGAAGGTGATGTATTTGCTATTTTTGACGAACTCAAAGCAGCCAACTTGGGCTTATTCAGCGTCAAGCAGTGCAATTTCAAACGCCCCAGCAACTCCGAGGCGCAGCGTACACCTGACGAGATTGTGGGCGATGGCATTGAGGCCGATTGCGCCCTCACGTGGGTCAGCATGAACGCCTACAACCCTTGAGCCAGTGCCATGATGAACTCACTTCTGCACCCATCCTCTCGCGCCGCAGCGCAAGCCTCATCACACCACGCGGCAAAGCGCACAAGGAAGCGCACAAGGCTTGGGCTGGTCGCCTCTGTACTCACCCTCGCCCTCACTCTTGCCATCGGCTGCATCGCAGCTGCCGCGCACGCCCAAGTGCGTTATGGCCTGGGCCTTGGGCGACTGCTGACGACTGAGAGCGAACGCTCGCGCATCGACGACAACCGCTTCAACGTGAAGGCCGTCGCCCTCATCGAAGCAAAAATCAAAACCGCAGTCGAAGTCGAAGTGCCCAGCGTACTGCGCATCGAAGGCCTAAGCCACCGCCCCGACCGTCCCGCAGGCCAGCGCATCAGCGTGTGGATTAACGGCAAGCCATTCGCCGAAGCCAGCTTGCCGTATGGCCTGAGCCTCGTGCGCAATAACAAGGGCGAAATCATCGGCATGAACTCCGTCGTTGCCAAAGGCAAAACCGAATTCGCCAAAATTGGCGACAGCCTCACAAGACCGCAAACGCTAGAGGAAGCCAAAGCCGAAAGGGCAGCGGGGCAAGCCGCCGCCGCCACACTAGCCACACCAAGCGCAGCGCCAGAAGGCGCGGCTTCGTCCGCCACCACCGCCGCAACCACCACATCGAAAGCCAAACCATGAGACCGCGCCAGCCCTATCGCCGTCAACCCGCACAGCAGCGCGGTCTGGTCGCGATTTTGCTTTTAGTCAGCCTAGCCATGCTCACCGTCACCATAATGACCAAAGACCTGTGGGGCGGCGACCCACGGGCGTATCAAACCAAGGTCACGCAAGAAGCGCTGCGGCAGGCGAAGGAGGCGCTGCTCACGTATGTGGCGGTGGGTCGCGACACGACACTGATTCAAGCCCAAATACTGACGGCGATCAATGGGCGACTACCCTGTCCCAATGCGGCAGGCGACAGCAGCACACCTAGCTCTTGCGGATCTGGAACTGCGACAGGTGAGGGCTATCACGCCTTTGGTCTATTCCCTTGGGCGACTCTGAATACTCCTGTTATTCGTGACGCGGCACATCAATGCCTTTGGTATGCGGTAGATGGTTACTTTAAGGCGGGTAGTTCATCCTCAAACTTTGTGAATGCGGACTCTTTTGGCAGTTTTTCGGTCATTCAACCCGTTAAATACGTTGCGTCCGATGGCACTATTACTTGGCAAGATAAATTGTTAGCGGGAAATGAGTCCACAACCACACCCAACTCACCCGACAGAGTCGTCGCCGTCATCATTGCGCCAGGCCCCGCAGGCGGCGCTCAAACGCAATCCGCCACAGGTACCAATCGAGTATGTGCGCTTACGGGTGTTGATGCACAAGCGTCAGCCCCTAGTTATTTCAAAAACTACCTTGATGTCAACATTTCTGGAAATAGTCGCGCCAATAATCAAACCATCATTACCAACTTCACATCCGTCAACCTAAGTAAAAATACCCAAAGTGCAACCGCCAACAACTCCTATAAGACATTTATCACGGCGGATGTAGGACGAGAGCAACTCAACGACCAAGTGATTTGGATTACGGCAGAAGAGTTTGCAAAAGCAGCCACAAAGCGCACTGCCAACCTATACGCCAGCGCCATCCATGCTTTTGTAAGTGCCAATGGTTTTTATCCTGGAGCCGCCTCTACGCTAGGCGGAAGTTGCGACCCTACCTTGCTTCAAGGCTATATGCCCTATACGTGTAGCGGACTTGTGGGCGCGAACGATCTTGATCTTGGAACAAGATTTGTACCCACCGACCTTGACGGATGGGCGGCACACAGTCACTATGCAGTATCCGAAGACTGCATCGGCAGTAAGACGGGTGTACGTGGAACGCCAGCAGTTGTTGATTCCGTTCAGCTTGTTACCTTGAAAAAAGCTGTACCTTGCAGAGATGCTGCCCGAGTTAATTTGGGTACGGGCACGAATGGCCCTGCTGCCATTATTTTGATGCGCGGAAGAATGCGTACAACTCAAACTAGTTGCCAAGCTTATCAAACAAAAGGCACTGCCTCCGCGCCCAATATCGCAGGATGTTTAGAAGACTCTAGCAACAAAGCAACCGTTCATGCGGCCTATACAACACCATTAAAAACCCCAGCAGACCACTTAGCCAGCGTCAACTATCGCGTTCCACAACCCGCGAGTAGCAACGACGTTTTAATTCAACTAAGCCCCTAGACAAGTGAGGTATCTATGACTCATCAATCTCGTGGCTTCACCTTGATTGAATTGGCGGTAGCGCTGACTATCGTCGCCCTCGTCATTGGCGGACTAGCCGTCCCCATGAGTAAACGCCTTGTTGAACAACAATACACCGACACGCAAAACAATATCGATAGAGCCGTTGAGGCATTGGTGGGATTTGCTGCCTTAAATCGCCGCCTGCCTTGCCCAGATATGAATACAAACACGGTTGCAAGTGATAACCGTGATGGCATAGAGGATGTTCATACAACGACCGTGAGCGGAACTACCTTTATTGATGGTTGCAGCATAGGCATTGCGGGGACAGCATCAACTGCCGCCAACTACCACTCCGACCCAGAAGAAGCTAGCTGGGGTGATCTGCCGTGGCAAACGCTGGGGTTATCCGCCCCTAGTAACGCGGACGCTTGGAGCAATAGACTGCGCTACGCGGTATTTACACCGCTCACCACGCAGGTAGGCAAGAAGGTAGGCTCGGTAAATGTTTGTGGTGGCAATTTTGGCTTGACCAATCTTGGCTGCACTAATACTTATCAACTCGATATCCGTTGCGGCAACCCGGCAACAACGACCAGCACGACAGCCGCGCTAGGGTGTTCATCCACCACATCACCCGCCTACTCAGTTAGTACCAACGCTGTTTTTGTGGTGTATTCCATGGGCGCAAATGCTTATGGCGCAACCAGTATCAATAACGTTTCTGTCACAAAAGCCTTCCCAGCTAGCAATGCACCACCCGATCAAACGGTCAATGCAACCGAACGACTAACAGGAGTGACCGCAACCGCCGCTAATCGCCGTATGTTTGTGATGCGCGCACGAACAGATGCCAGCAGCAACACGGGCGAATACGACGACTTGATGAGCTTTATGTCATCCACAACCCTCGCCGCCAAAATGCTCAACGCAGGAGTATGGCCATGAAACGCCGCATCGCTCGCGGCTTTACCTTGGTTGAGCTTGCTATTGTTCTCGTCATCTTCACCTTGGTTGTGACGGGTGTACTGCGCGGTCAAGAGCTGATTAACTCAGCGAAGGCGCGCCACATCATTGACCAAAAGAGCAGCATCCAAACGGCCTATCTTGGTTTTTCAAATCGCTACCAACTCATGTCGGGGGATTTAACCGCCGCGCAAGCTTCGTTTGTTGGTAGTGGCGTTGTTGCCTCGACGACAAGTGGCTCAGTTGTCAGTGGTGACGGCAGGATTGACATCAATAGCGAGTCGGTTTTGGTGTTTCAAAATTTGACGGCGACCAGCTTTTTATCGTGCGCAAGCTGCATGAGTGTGACCGGCAATGCCGCCGCTACAACGGGGAACTCACCCATTAACTCGTACAGCCAATCACTGCAATTTGGTACGGTAGCCGCATCAGCAACGGGCGTGTATTGGTACGACAAGCTCACCACCGCCATGCCTGATCGCAATGTGCTGACCACGGGCTCGAAGGTCACCGCCGCTATCTTGCAACAAGTCGATCAAAAGGCCGATGACGGTGTGCCGTACACGGGCTTGTTTCGGCAAAGCACCTCGGACGGCGCGGATACGACCGCCAATTGCGCAGGCATGACGGTGCCAGGTGTCGTAGCCAACACATGGACTTCTACAGGCAACGCCAACTGCGCGGGGGCTTGGTTGTTTTGAGCGGGGATAATTGCCGCTTACGGTGTTGCGCTGTGTGACATTTGTTTTTCGGAATTTCCCTCGTGCTTATTTCTTTCGTCGGCTTAATGGGTAGTGGCAAAACGACTTTGGGGCGGGCTTTGTCACGCCGCTTGAAACTCGATTTTTTTGATACCGATCACGTCATCGAGGAGCGCTTAGGCTATTCGCTGCGCACGTTTTTTGAGCAAGAGGGCGAGCAGCGTTTTCGTGATTTAGAAGAATCAGTCATCGAAGAGTTGACGCTCAAAAATAACGCGATTTTGTCAACGGGCGGCGGTGCTTGCGGGCGGCTGGCAAACCGCGAACATTTGAATACGCGCTCGCACTGCATTTACCTCAAAGCCACGCCAGAGGAGCTGTATCGCCGCATTCGGCACGATGGCACGCGCCCGCTTTTGCAGGTGAGTGATCCGCTCGCCAAGCTACGCGATTTGTACGCCACGCGGCATCCGCTGTACCTTGAGACGGCGCACGATACGTATGAAACATCACGTCCGTCGATGAGCCATCTCATCCATCAAATTCAATCGAAATTGGAGCTCACAGGTGTCATCTAATTCCCCCAATACCTTGCCTGACATTGTCGATATCGACATGGGCGAGCGCAGTTACAACATCGTCATTGGCGAGGCGTTACTGGGCAGTCCAGCGACTTATGCCGCGCTACCCAAAGCCAACGCCGCCATGATTGTGAGCAACACCGCCGTCGCGCCGCTCTATGCCGCGCAATTGGCGAGTGCGCTTGCAGGTCAATACCAGCGGGTGTTACAGGTCATTTTGCCTGACGGCGAAGCATACAAAGATTGGCAAACGCTAAACCTGATTTTTGATGCACTGCTGCAAAATGGCTGCGACCGCCAAACAGTTTTGTTTGCGCTGGGCGGCGGGGTGATTGGCGACATGACGGGCTTTGCGGCCAGTGCCTATATGCGCGGCGTGCCGTTTGTACAAGTGCCCACAACCCTGCTGTCGCAGGTGGATTCGTCGGTTGGCGGCAAAACCGCCATCAATCACCCAATTGGTAAAAACATGATTGGCGCGTTTTATCAGCCTGCGCTGGTGGTATCAGACATCGGCACATTGGCAACGCTGCCTGGGCGAGAACTCTCGGCAGGCCTTGCCGAAGTGATCAAGCATGGCATCATGGCAGATTGGGCGTTCTTTGAATGGCTGGAAGCCAATATGGACGGGCTTTTGCGGGGTGATGTGCCTGCTTTGGCTTATGCTGTAAGGCGTAGCTGCGAAATCAAGGCGCGCGTGGTGAGTTTGGATGAGCGCGAGGGATTGAGTGGCATTCGGGCAACGCTCAACTTTGGGCACACCTTCGGTCACGCCATTGAGGCGGGACTGGGTTTTGGCGTATGGCTACACGGCGAGGCGGTGGGTTGCGGCATGGTAATGGCGGCACGGTTATCGCAAAGCTTGGGGTATGTCGATCATGCGTTTGTAGAGCGCGTGACGCGGTTAATAACTCGCGCGGGCTTGCCTACGGTAGGACCCGCGTCTATGTCAGCCGATGACTACATTCACCACATGAGTGTGGATAAAAAAGCGGCAGGCGGACAAATTAAATTCGTCGTTATCGACAAACTGGGACACGCCAAGGTACAAGCCGCCCCCAACGACATGGTGATTGCGGCGCTAAAATAATTGGGGACAGACCCTAATTATTTGGAGCAAGCATGGCTAGGCAACCTCGGCTTTCTGTTGCGGGTTATCCGCATCACATCATCCAGCGCGGGAACAATCGGCAGGTTATTTTTCACACCGACGAAGACCGCAAGGCTTATTTGGCTTGGCTGGCAGAGTACGCACAGAAATTCGATGTCGCTATTCACGCTTTTGTGCTGATGGACAATCACACGCACTTGCTGCTCACGCCTAGTACGGAGCAAGCGCTCTCTGGCTTCATGCAGTCACTGGCGCAGCGCTATACCCAAAGCTACAACTACTTTCATAAGCATACGGGCACCTTGTGGGAGGGGCGTTACAAATCGACCGTGGTGCAGTCGGATCGTTATTTACTGGCGTGCATGGCGTATATTGACCTCAATCCTGTCCGCGCTGGCATGGTAACTGACCCTGCCAATTACGCTTGGTCAACGCATCGGCACTATATCGGACAGCAGCTGCAGCCGCTAGTGACTGCTCACAAACTGATGTGGACGCTGGGGAATACGCCGTTTTCGCGCGAACGGGCTTATCGGGAGTTGGTGCTAGCAGGTATTAGCCAAGACCAACAAAAACTGCTTACCGAATCCGCATTCAAAGGCTGGGCGCTAGGGGACGAATCCTTTACCGCCGAAATTCAAGCATCCACGCCAAGACGCGTCATCAAACAAAACGCGGGACGGCCTGCACGCGGCAATTAATTGGGGACAGACCCTAATTAAATGCTCGCCTTTGGCGACATCATTTAATTAGGGTCTGTCCCCAATTAATTGCCTTAAAAAATCTTTATTATCGGGTAACTACTGATTTTTACGAGGTGTTGCCATGTCCGAAATAAGCTTTAACCAACCCAGTCTTTACGACCCCGCCAATGAGCACGACGCTTGCGGCGTGGGTTTTGTGGCTCACATCAAAGGGCAAAAATCGCACGCGATTGTGAGCAATGCGCTGAAAATTTTAGAAAACCTCGATCATCGCGGCGCAGTAGGTGCGGACAAGCTAATGGGCGACGGCGCAGGTATTTTGATTCAACTACCCGATGCTTTGTACCGTGAGGAGATGGCCAAGCAAAGTGTCACGCTGCCGCCCGCTGGTGAATACGGCGTAGGAATGATCTTTTTACCCAAAGAACACGCTAGCCGCATGGCCTGCGAGCAAGAGATGGAGCGTGCCATCAAAGCCGAAGGACAAGTCCTGCTGGGCTGGCGCGATGTTCCTGTTGATCGCGAGATGCCGATGTCGCCCACGGTGCGCGAAAAGGAGCCGATTTTGCGCCAAGTGTTTATTGGGCGCGGCAACGACGTGATCGTGCAAGACGCGCTAGAGCGCAAGCTGTACGTGATTCGCAAAACCGCCAGCGCGGCGATTCAAAACTTAAAGCTCAAACACAGCCACGAATACTATGTGCCCAGTATGTCCAGCCGCACCGTGATCTACAAAGGATTGCTGCTGGCGGATCAAGTCGGCACCTACTATTTGGATTTGAAGGATGTGCGCTGCGTCTCGGCACTCGGGCTTGTGCATCAACGCTTCTCTACCAACACTTTCCCCGAGTGGCCACTGGCTCACCCGTACCGCTATGTGGCGCACAACGGCGAAATCAATACCGTGAAGGGCAACTACAACTGGATGAAAGCACGCGAGGGCGTGATGTCCAGCCCCGTGCTTGCCGCCGATTTACAAAAGCTCTACCCAATTAGCTTTGCCGATCAATCTGACACCGCGACCTTTGACAACTGCTTAGAGTTGCTAACGATGGCAGGTTATCCGCTCGCGCAAGCCGTGATGATGATGATCCCCGAGCCGTGGGAGCAGCACACCACGATGGACGAGCGCCGCAAGGCTTTCTACGAATACCACGCCGCCATGATGGAGCCGTGGGATGGCCCCGCCTCCATCGTGTTTACCGATGGCCGCCAAATTGGCGCAACCCTTGACCGCAATGGTCTGCGCCCCAGTCGTTATTGCATTACTGATGATGATTTGGTCATCATGGGTTCCGAATCAGGCGTGCTGCCCGTGCCCGAGAGCAAGATCGTGCGTAAATGGCGCTTGCAACCAGGCAAGATGTTTTTGATCGACCTAGAGCAAGGTCGCATGATTGATGATGAGGAACTCAAAGCCAACCTAGCAAACAGCAAACCCTACAAGCAGTGGATTGAGAATTTGCGCATCAAATTAGATGACGTGAAAGCGAGCGTTCGGGCTGAGCCTGTCGAAGCCTCCGTCAGCAGCCCTTGGACAAGCTCAGGGCGAACGGAAGCAACGTTGCTAGACCGCCAACAAGCTTTTGGCTTCACGCAAGAGGACATCAAGTTCCTCATCGCACCAATGGCTGCCAACGGCGAAGAAGGCATTGGCTCGATGGGCAACGACAGCCCACTAGCTGTGCTCTCCAGCAAAAACAAACCGCTATTTAGCTACTTCAAACAGCTCTTTGCGCAGGTGACAAATCCGCCGATTGACCCGATTCGCGAAGCGATTGTCATGTCGCTCGTATCTTTCATCGGCCCCAAGCCAAACTTGTTAGATATCAATCAAGTCAACCCGCCGATGCGTTTGGAAGTCAGTCAGCCAATTCTCGATTTTGCCGATATGGCCAAGTTGCGTGACATTGCTACCCATACACAAGGCAAATTCAAAAGCTCAACGCTGGACATCACGTATCCATTGACCTGGGGGCATGAAGGCGTGGAAGCCAAGCTGGCATCGCTTTGCGCGGAGGCTGTGGATGCGATTAAGTCGGGCAGCAACATCCTGATCATCAGTGACCGTGGTTTATCTGCATCGCACATCGCCATTCCAGCGCTCTTGGCACTGTCTGCCATTCACCAACATTTGGTGCGGACAGGTCTGCGCACCACGGCTGGCCTCGTTGTCGAGACAGGCACTGCCCGCGAGGTGCATCACTTTGGCGTGCTGGCAGGTTATGGCGCAGAAGCGATTCACCCGTACTTGGCGATGGAGACTTTGACCCAGTTGCACAAGGATATGAAGGGTGACTTGTCCGCTGACAAAGCGATCTACAACTACATCAAAGCAATTGGCAAGGGTCTCTCCAAAATCATGTCGAAGATGGGTGTCTCCACCTACATGAGTTACTGCGGTGCGCAGTTGTTTGAAGCCATTGGCATCAACACCGAGACCGTTGCGAAATACTTTACGGGTACGCCCACTCGCGTGGAAGGCATTGGCATTTTTGAGATTGCCGAAGAGGCCATTCGCACGCACAAAGCCGCGTTTAGCGACGATCCTGTGCTGAACTCCATGCTGGAGACAGGCGGCGAATACGCTTGGCGCGCGCGCGGCGAAGAGCATATGTGGACACCTGACGCAATCGCCAAATTGCAGCACAGCACACGCGCCAATAACTGGAACACCTACAAAGAATACGCGCAAATCATCAACGATCAAAGCAAGCGTCACATGACGCTGCGCGGGTTATTCGAGTTCAAGGTTGATCCGTCAAAAGCTATCGCCGTGGATGAAGTTGAGAGCGCTGCCGACATCGTCAAGCGCTTTGCCACAGGCGCCATGTCGTTGGGATCGATTTCTACGGAAGCCCACGCCACGCTTGCGGTTGCAATGAACCGCATTGGCGGCAAATCCAACACAGGCGAAGGTGGCGAAGACCCTGCGCGTTATCGCCAAGAGCTCAAAGGCATCCCCATTCAGCAAGGTCAGATGATGTCCGACCTGCTTGGCAAAGAAGTGTTTGAAGTCGATTACGCCTTGAATGCGGGTGACTCCATGCGCTCCAAAATCAAGCAAGTTGCGTCAGGTCGTTTTGGCGTAACGGCAGAGTATTTAGCTAGCGCAGATCAAATTCAAATCAAGATGGCGCAAGGTGCAAAACCTGGCGAGGGCGGTCAATTACCTGGCGGCAAAGTGTCCGACTACATCGGCAAACTACGGCACAGCGTGCCAGGTGTGGGCTTGATTTCTCCGCCACCGCATCACGACATTTATTCGATTGAAGATTTGGCGCAGTTGATTCACGACTTGAAGAACGTTGCACCGCACGCCTCGGTCAGCGTGAAACTGGTCTCTGAAATTGGCGTGGGCACGATTGCCGCAGGCGTTGCCAAGTGCAAAGCCGATCACGTGGTGATTGCAGGACACGACGGCGGCACGGGCGCATCGCCTTGGTCATCCATCAAACACGCGGGCAGTCCGTGGGAAATCGGTCTTGCCGAAACCCAGCAAACCCTTGTTCTGAATGGCCTTAGAAGCCGTATCCGCGTTCAAGCCGACGGTCAAATGAAAACGGGGCGCGACGTGGTCATTGGTGCATTACTCGGCGCAGACGAATTCGGTTTTGCCACCGCGCCGCTGGTAGTCGAGGGCTGCATCATGATGCGCAAGTGCCACTTAAACACCTGCCCCGTGGGCGTTGCCACGCAAGACCCCGTGCTGCGTCAAAAATTTGCAGGCAAGCCCGAGCACGTGGTCAACTACTTTTTCTTCATTGCCGAAGAGGCGCGTCAAATCATGGCGCAACTCGGTATCCGCAAGTTTGACGATTTGATTGGTCGCGCCGATTTGCTCGATACACAAAAAAGCATTTCGCACTGGAAGGCACAAGGGCTGGACTTCTCACGCTTACTCGCAGTTCCAAACGTCGCGCAAAACGTGGTCAAGTTTCATATTGAAAGTCAAGAGCATGGTTTAGAGAAAGCCCTTGACAACATCTTGATTGAAAAATCAAAACCTGCGATTGAGCGCGGCGAAAAAGTCAAATTCATCGAACAAGCACGCAATGTCAACCGCTCGGTCGGCGCAATGTTGTCGGGCGCTTTAACCAAAGCAAGGCCCGAAGGTTTGCCAGACGACACGATCCACATCCAATTGGAGGGCACAGGCGGTCAATCGTTCGGCGCGTTCTTAGCCAAAGGCATCACGCTGTACCTGATTGGTGACGCGAACGACTACACAGGCAAAGGCTTGTCGGGCGGACGCGTGGTGGTGCGCCCCAGCATTGACTTTAGAGGCGATCCCACCCGCAACATCACAACTGGCAACACGGCACTCTACGGGGCGACCAGCGGCGAAGCGTTCTTTAGCGGCGTGGCGGGTGAGCGCTTTGCGGTACGGCTCTCGGGCGCAACCGCCGTAGTAGAGGGCACGGGCGACCACGGCTGCGAATACATGACAGGCGGCACAGTAGCGGTGCTTGGCAAAACAGGCCGCAACTTCGCCGCAGGCATGAGCGGCGGCATCGCGTATATCTACGACGAAGATGACACGTTTACCGAGCGCTGCAATATGGCGATGGTGAGCTTAGAGAAAGTCCTCACAGCCAAAGAGCAAGAAGCAGCAGTTGACAAAGCCGTATGGCATAAGGGCTTGGCAGACGAAATGCAGCTAAAAACACTGCTAGAAGACCACCACCGCTGGACCGGCAGCAAACGCGCACGGGAGATCTTGGACAACTGGAGCACGTCACGCACCAAGTTCGTCAAAGTGTTCCCAAATGAGTACAAGCGGGCGCTGGGGGAGATGGCGGCGGCGAAGGCGAAGGCACTGGCTGCGCCTGTGAAATCCAAAGCTGAAAAAGCGGTTGCAGCTTAATTTGACTAAAATATAAAAATTCTAGTCAAATAGGATTTCATCATGGAAGCACGACTATCCGTTTACGAAGCAAGGACGCATTTTTCGAGCTACATCCAACGGGCGACCGCTGGAGAAAGTTTCACTGTGACTAGCCACGGGAAACCAGTAGCGAGAATTTCACCTCCGCTAGAGTCCATGCAAGAAGACCCTCGGGAAGCACAGATTCGAGCAGCGATTGAGCGTATCAAAGCGCGTCATGCCGATCCTAAAACACCCCGCGTCAGCCAAGCCGAATGGAAAGAATGGATTAACGAAGGGCGTAAATACTAATGGCAACTGCGCCACGTTCGAAGTCTCTCGTTGTGCTTGATAACAGTGCGGCGCTGGGGCTGTTGCTGCCCGACGAGCGCGGTGCTGAAAGCACAGCACATCTGATGGCGCAAGCGCCCTACGTGCAATTCATTGCCCCCGCGCTTTGGCGGTACGAAATTGCCAATGCTCTCAATATGGCGCTACGCCGTGGGCGAATTGAAAAAGACGACTTAACTTGGATGTATGCAGAAATAAAAAATCTGGATATCCGAGTTTTAGATGACGAGCAAAGCCCCGAAGTGCTAGTGCGCACGGCTCAAAGCTCAGGCCTGACGGGTTATGACGCGGCGTATTTGGAATTGGCGGTTCGGTTGAATGCCAAGCTGGCTACGAGTGATAAGCAACTTAAAGCGGCGGCGATTGCATCTGCGATTGAACTCATTTAGAGAGTCATTCAATGAAATTTTTAAAATACTCTCTACTCGTATCTCTCTTGCTCTGGGTAAGTGCATCGTTTGCACAAAACTGCAAAAACCAAAACACCACACTTGACATGCAGCAGTGTGCTGATATCGAACTTAAGAAAGCAAACTCGCAACTAAATGGTGTTTACAACGAGTACAAAGCAATCCTTGACGCGACTGCACAAACGCAACTCAAAGAAGTTCAATTGGCATGGATTAAATTTAGAGACTTGGACTGCAAGTTTTTTTCTCCTCAAGATGGAAGTTTTGCCCCTGTTGCGAGAGTCATGTGCTTAACTGGTCGAACGATACAAAGAACAAAAGAGTTGCAGCAACGAACAAAATGCGTTGAAGGCGATATGAGTTGCCGCCAATAGATGATATTCAGTACCAAAAAGAAGCTTTTATGAAATGCGTCATTTGCAAACTGGGTGAAACCCGCTCCTCCCACGCCACTTTCACTTTGGCACGCGATGCCCGCGTGGTGGCTTTTAAGAATGTGCCTGCAATGGTGTGCGAGAACTGCGGGGAGAGTTACTTTACGAGTAAAGTTACGAGTCGTGTTCTGTCATCTGCTGAAAAAACAATTCCCGTTGAGGGAGGTTTTGAATCGCACCGCGAGGCACAAATTGCTGAATCGATCAAAGCGCTCGCTGCACTGCAATCGCAGGGCGGTGCCCGCTTAAGTCGATCTGAGATTTTGAGACTTAAAGACGATGGGCGTAAGTGGTAATGGTGGCAACTTATTCAACACTGCCGCAGGGACTTGCCATACTAGACAACAGTATGGTGCTTGCCATGCTTATGCCTGCTGAAGTGGATGCCACGGCTGCTTTGCTACTAAACTGTGGCAACAATCTCAATTGAATTGGACAAACAAGTTGGGCTCTATTAACGGATGCGAAAGGCAGGAATTGCTATGAAAGCTTCTTTGAAACCTTTGTTAAACAATCTGCCTACAGATGTCCGATTTATCAAGGCCATAGCGCACGGCTCAATGTCGGTGGAACTTTATGCCCCAAAGTTAAGCGACCCACAAAAGCCACACGATCAAGACGAACTTTATTTTGTGCAATCAGGAGAGGCCGACTTCTATCTAGCTGGCACTACAGAAAAATGCCAGACTGGTGATTGCCTGTTTGTTCCTGCGGGTGCGGAGCATCGGTTTTTGAATTTCACCTCGGATTTTGTAACTTGGGTGGTATTTTGGGGACCCAAAGGCGGAGAACGCAATTCGTGACGCACTGCGTCGCGAATTCAAAACTACCATTTATTTTTACTACTGTGACCAACACCATCACCACCCTCTCAGCCCCCGCCACGCTCATCGATGCGTTGCGGGAGCTTATTCAAGTCGGCAGGCAACGCGCCTTGCGGGCTGTGGATATGGTGCAGGTGCAAACTTGCTGGGAAATTGGGCGGCATATTGTGGAGTTTGAGCAGGCGGGCGAGGCGCGTGCTTTGTATGGAAAACAATTACTTGTTATCTTGTCAAAAGCTTTAACTGAAGAGTTTGGTAAAGGTTTTGATGAATCCAATTTGCGTTATATGCGTGGATTTTTTAGGGCTTTTCCAATTCGTGACACAGTGTGTCACGAATTGAGTTGGTCGCATTACCGCACGCTTGTACGTGTCGAAAGTGAAGCTGCGCGGCTTTGGTATTTAGCGGAAGCGGTTAAGCAAAACTGGAGTGTTCGCGCGCTTGACCGTCAAATTAGCACCTTGTATTACGACCGCCTTGTGCTTAGTGCGGACAAACAGGCGGTGCGGGCTGAAGCTTTGAAAAAAACGAGTGCAGGTGCTATGGCGGCGCTACCCCGCAGCCTTATCCACGATCCCGTAATGCTTGAGTTTTTAGGTTTGCCTGAGACGGGCAAGCTGCTGGAATCAAACCTAGAAGCCGCTTTAATGGACAAACTGCAAAGCTTTTTACTAGAGCTGGGGCGCGGTTTTTCGTTTATTGGCAGGCAGCAGCGCATCAGCACGGAGTCGCAAGATTTTTATATTGATTTGGTTTTCTACCATTACGTGCTCAAGTGCTTCATATTGTTTGAACTGAAGACCACCAAGCTCACGCACCAAGACATTGGGCAAATGGATATGTATGTGCGGATGTTTGACGACCTAAAGCGGGACGCAACCGATAACCCGACGCTGGGCATTATTTTGTGTTCGCACAAGGACGAGGCGGTGGTTCGTTATTCTGTGCTGCACGGCAGCGAGCAACTGTTTGCCAGTAAGTACAAGCTGGCACTGCCAACCGAAGAGGAGTTGCGCACCGAGCTTTTGCGCGAGCGCCAAGCGATTGAAGATTTTTATAGCAATCAAAAACTGACATTTAAGGAAGAGTAAATCATGGGAAAAATCACAGGATTCATGGAAATCGAACGCTTGGAAGAGGGCTACAAGCCAGTGCCAGAGCGGCTCAAGCATTACAAAGAGTTTGTTATCGGCCTCGACGAGGCGGGATCGAAGCTGCAAGCCGCACGCTGTATGGATTGCGGCACGCCGTTTTGCAATAACGGTTGCCCTGTCAACAACATCATTCCTGATTTCAACGACCTCGTGTACCAAGGCGATTGGAAGAACGCGATCACGGTGTTGCACAGCACGAACAACTTCCCTGAGTTCACGGGGCGCATCTGTCCTGCGCCTTGCGAGGCGGCTTGCACGCTCAACGTCAACGACGACGCGGTTGGCATCAAGTCGATTGAACACGCCATCATCGACAAGGCTTGGCAAGAGGGCTGGGTTACGCCGCAAATCGCCAAGCACAAGACGGGGAAGAAGATTGCGATTGTCGGCTCAGGCCCTGCGGGCATGGCGGCCGCGCAGCAATTGGCGCGTGCTGGTCACGATGTCACTTTGTTTGAAAAGAACGACCGCGTAGGCGGCTTGCTGCGTTATGGCATTCCTGATTTCAAAATGGAGAAGTCGCACATCGACCGCCGCGTGGAGCAAATGACGGCTGAGGGCGTGACGATTCGCACCCGTGTTTTGATAGGCAGCTTCCCCAAAGACAGCAAAGTCACGAACTGGGCCAAAGAAACTATCAGCGCCGAGCAACTCAAAAAAGATTTTGACGCGGTGCTGCTCACAGGCGGCGCAGAGCAGTCGCGTGATCTGCCTGTGCCTGGACGCGAGCTTGCGGGGATTCATTTTGCGATGGAGTTTTTGCCGCAGCAAAACAAGGTCAATACGGGCGACAAACTCAAAGATCAACTCCGCGCCGATGGCAAACACGTGATCGTGATTGGCGGCGGCGACACGGGTAGCGACTGCGTGGGCACGAGCATTCGGCACGGCGCACAATCGGTCACGCAATTTGAAGTGATGCCCCAGCCGCCCGAAGTAGAAAATCGCCCCATGACGTGGCCGTATTGGCCACTCAAATTACGCACTAGCTCCAGCCACGACGAAGGCATAGAAAAGGGGCTGCTGGATCGCGAGTTTGCGATTTCAACCAAGTCATTTAGTGGCAAAGATGGCCAAGTCACTGAGCTGACGACGGTGCGTATCGAGATGAAAGACGGCAAGATGGTGGAAGTGGCGGGATCTGAGCAAACCTACAAAGCCGACCTCGTTCTGCTCGCAATGGGCTTTGTCAATCCCGTGGCTACCGTTTTAGAAGCCTTTGGCGTGGACAAAGACGCACGCGGCAATGCGAAAGCATCCACCGAGTTTGACGGCGGCTACAAAACGAATGTGGCAGGCGTGTTTGCCGCTGGCGATATGCGCCGTGGGCAATCGCTTGTGGTGTGGGCCATCCGCGAAGGTCGCCAAGCTGCACGCGCGGTGGATGAGTTTTTAATGGGGGCATCCGATTTGCCGCGCTAAATATAAACCTTGGTTTACAGTTCGACGTAAACGCGTGGCAAAATAGTCCGCTATGCAAGACAACCTCGTCACCTGCCAAGACCTCACTTTTTCATACCCTTCAGCAAAAAGTGATCGAGTCATTTTGGACAGTATCACTTTGTCGATTCCTCGCGGCAAAGTCACAGCCATTATGGGTGCGTCGGGTGGTGGTAAGACCACCATCTTGCGACTGATTGCGGGGCAGTACCGCGCCAATAGCGGATGCGTGATGTTTGATGGCGCAGATATTGGTCAAATGAATCAAGAGGCGCTCTACGCCATGCGCCGTCGTATGGGAATGCTGTTTCAGTTCGGTGCGCTCTTCACGGATTCGACCGTTTTTGATAACGTAGCCTTCCCGCTACGCGAGCACACACAAGTATCCGAAGCCATGATTCGCGACATCGTGCTGATGAAGCTCAACGCCGTGGGCTTGCGTGGTGCGCGGGATTTAATGCCTAGCGAAATATCGGGCGGTATGGCACGCCGCGTGGCACTTGCTAGAGCCATTGCGCTTGACCCCGACCTCATCATGTACGACGAACCTTTTGCAGGACTTGATCCAATTTCGCTGGGCACGGCGGCGCGGCTTATTCGTAGCCTCAACGATACGCTTGGCATCACCAGCGTGATCGTCTCGCACGACCTTGAGGAAACCTTCCATATCGCCGACCAAGTGATTGTGCTGGCCAATGGCAAAATTGCGGCACAGGGTACGCCTGATATGGTTGGATCAAGTACCGATCCGCTCGTTCATCAATTCGTGCACGCCTTGCCCGACGGCCCTGTCCGATTCCACTATCCTGCCAAAACCGTGGCAGAAGACTTTGGAGTTGCAGCATGAAATTGACATCAACGATTGCCAACATCGGCTACGGTGTGCGCACTAAACTGACCGAAATTGGCTACGGCGCTGGATTGTTTGCACGCCTCATCGTCTATGGCGGCGCTTGCTTAAAGCGCTTTGGGCTGGTGCGCGATCAGGTGCATTTTTTAGGTAATTACTCACTCTCCATCATCGCTATTTCTGGCTTGTTTGTGGGATTTGTGCTGGCGCTTCAGGGTTACTACACCTTGCAGCTTTATGGCTCTGCCGAAGCGCTGGGCTTGCTGGTTGCGCTCAGTTTGGTACGGGAACTCGGGCCCGTCATCACCGCGCTTTTGTTTGCGGGGCGTGCGGGCACATCGCTCACGGCGGAGATCGGACTTATGAAAGCAGGCGAGCAACTATCTGCGATGGAGATGATGGCAGTTGACCCCGTGCGCCGCATTCTTGCACCGCGTTTTTGGGGCGGCGTGATTGTCATGCCCATGCTGGCAGCGGTATTTAGCGCCGTCGGCATCATTGGCAGCTGGGCGGTGGGCGTACTGATGATTGGCATTGATGCAGGTTCGTTTTGGAGCCAAATGCAAGGCGGTGTTGATTGGTGGCACGACGTGGGCAATGGCGTGGTCAAGAGCTTGGTGTTTGGCGTCACTGTGACATTCGTTGCTTTGTTGCAAGGCTACCTCGCCGACCCCACGCCAGAGGGCGTATCGCGCGCAACCACCCGCACCGTGGTCATGGGATCGCTCGCGGTGCTTGGGCTCGATTTCATCTTGACCGCCCTGATGTTTAGTATTTAATTTGACATTGAACAATGAATTCTGGAGTGAAACATGACGCGTTCTAAAAATGATGTATGGGTTGGACTTTTTGTGGTGATTGGTTTTTCCGCCATCTTGTTTCTTGCTCTGCAATCTGCTAACTTGCTGTCACTGAGCTTCGACTCCAACTACAAAGTCACAGCTAAATTCGACAACATTGGTGGACTCAAGCCCAAAGCCGCCGTCAAGAGCGCTGGCGTGGTGGTGGGGCGCGTGGAGTCGATCACGTTTGACGGCAAAACGTTTCAAGCCAAGGTCGTGCTGTCCATGCAAAACAAGTTTGCTTTTCCGAAAGACAGTTCACTTAAAATTTTGACGAGCGGCTTACTGGGTGAGCAATACATCGGCATTGCGGCAGGCGCGGATGATAAAAATCTCGCCAACGGAGACGCTATCAGCAGCACACAATCAGCCGTTGTGTTGGAAGATTTGATTAGCAAATTTTTATACAGCAAAGCCGCTGATAACACCGACACATCTGCCGCAGATAAGCCAGCTAAATAATGAATCGAATTTTCCGTTTTTTACTCGCAGCGTCCCTGTTCTCGCTGTTTGCGGGTTGTGCGACAGGTCCCAATGCCAACCCCGCCGACCCATTAGAGCCGATGAACCGTGCCATGTACAAGTTCAACGATGCGATTGATGGCGCCGTGCTCAAACCTGTTGCCACAGGTTATAAAAATGTCGTGCCGTCGCCCATTCGCCAGGGCGTGAGTAACTTCTTTAGTAATTTGGGCGATGTCTGGTCGATGTTCAATCATCTACTGCAATTTGAATTTAACTATGCAGGACAAACCGCCGCTCGCCTTGGCCTGAATACATTTCTTGGGCTTGGCGGGGTACTTGATCTTGCCTCTGATGCAGGTATCCAACCGCCCAAAGCTGACCTTGGGCAAACCTTTGGTAAATGGGGCATCCCCAGTGGCCCTTTTGTGATGCTGCCGTTACTGGGCCCCTCCAGTGTTCGGGATGGTGTCGGAACCGTGACGGCAACCTACTCTGACCCCGTCAACAACGTGCCCGATAACGCAACCCGCAATGTATTGACCGCCACTCGCCTAGTCGATATACGCGCTAAGTTACTGGGTGCAACCGATGCGGTCGATGAGATTGCACTTGATAAATATAGTTTCATTCGCGACGTGTATCTCAAGCGTCGTCAAAGCCAAATCAAGCCAGAAAAACCATCAAGCGATGACGATATTGACTATTCGGTCGATAACTCCCGCAAGCAAGTGCCCGAACAAGTGATGCCAAAGTTACCCCCCCTACCGATCACCCTACCTTCTGGAATCTTAAAGTGACGATGTACACCGTTTGCGCTCTTTTCCCGTTAAGGTAGGGTATCAAGGAGTCCTCATATGAACATGAAACGTTATTTTTTTAGCATTTTTTTAACTGCTAGCGCTTTGCTTAGCTTTGCCCAGACTGCACCAGAAGCCCCAGATGCTTTGGTCAGGCGGCTAGCTGTTGAGGTAACCGATGCCGTGAAATCAGACAAAGCATTGGCAACGGGTGATGTCACTAAGGTTGCCGCTTTAATTGATGCCAAGGTGATTCCTTTTGTCAACTTTCAGCGCATGACGGCTTCCTCGGTTGGTCCCGCATGGCGCAGTGCAACGCCTGAGCAACAAAAGCGTCTGCAAGAAGAGTTCAAGATGCTTTTGGTGCGCACCTATGCGGGCGCTGTCAAAGAAATCAAAGATCAAACGGTGACCGTTAAGCCGCTCAAAGCTGCCCCCGAAGATACCAGCGTCATTGTTCGCTCCGAAGTGCGCGGCAAAGGCGATCCCGTGCAACTTGATTACCGCGTTGGCAAAGTCCAAGATGGCGCTAACTCGGTTTGGAAAATTCACGACATCAACATCTTGGGCGTATGGCTAGTTGAAACATACCGTGGTCAGTTTTCCCAAGAAATTAATGCGAACGGTATTGATGGTTTAATCAAATCACTCACCGAAAAAAATAAAGGTGTCAAAAAATAATGACAGCCATGCTAGCCCTTCCTGCCAAGCTTAATCATGAAGAAGTGGCATCAAGCAAAAATGCCAATTGGTTAGAGCAGGCACGCCTAGCTGGCTGGCAAATTGATGCAGCCGGGCTACAAACCTTTGATTCATCTGCGCTGGCTCTGTTACTCGACTTAAGGCGCAAAGCGGTAGCGGCGAGCGCATCCCTGCAAGTACACAACGCGCCCGCTCGGCTGACCCAGCTCGCCACGCTTTACGGCGTGAATGAGCTGATCGCCTAATCTCTCTTTAGAAGCTCTTTATTGCCGCGCCGTGCGGATGTTCGCAGGTAATGCCGCAGGATAACTGGTGCGATACGGATTGATGTCCAGCCCACCGCGCCTTGTGTAACGCGCATAGACCGCTAAGCGGATCGGCTGACACCGCGTCCAAATATCCATAAAAATGCGCTCAACGCATTGCTCGTGGAACTCATTGTGATTACGAAAACTCACAATGTATTGCAACAACCCCTCTTGGTTAATCGCTTGGCCGCTATAACTAATTTGCACCGATCCCCAATCAGGCTGCCCCGTTACCAAGCAATTACTTTTTAACAAGTTACTCACGAGCACCTCTGACACGGGTGCGCTGTCCATCTCCGTATGCAGCAAATCTGGCGCAGGTGCATAGCGCGTGCAATCAATATCCAAACGATCAAGACTGAGACCATCTAGCTCGTGAATGGGCTGCGCGTCAAACAAAGAGGGGTCTACCAACCGAACACCCACAGCACCTTGCACGCTGGCGCCCTGCCAAACGGCCGCGCCAAGGTCACGCTTTATTTGAGCAGCGACTGCTTCAATATCCGCAAACGCGGTGTTATTCAAACTATTGAGATAGAGCTTGAGCGATTTACTTTCAATGATGTTCGGACTCTCGCACGGCACGGTGATGTGCGCCAAAGCTAGCTGGGGCTTACCGCGCGGATTCAACCATGACACTTCAAAAGCTGTCCACATATCCGCGCCAAAAAATGGCATTGAAGTTGTCACGCCAATCTCTGCTCGTTTCTCAGCGCGAGGGATCGGGAAAAGCAATCTCGCATCATATTGATCAACATAGCTAGAAGCCTTACCCAATGGGGCTTGCGAGAGGTTCGTCAACGACATGAAGCAATGCTCCGGCGGAATACCCAGCGGTCATCGCTTGATGCAGATTTGGCAAATGCATAACCATCTGTTTTAAATAGCTTCAATTTTTCTGGCTCTATGATTTTTTGCTCAATCGCAAAACGCGCCATCATCCCGCGCGCTCTTTTTGCCATAAAGCTAATCACCTTGTACGCGCCATTTTTACGCTCTTCAAACACGCATTCAATCACACGGGCGTGCAAGATTTTTTTATCCACGACTTTGAAATACTCCTGCGACGCAAGATTAATCACCACAGGAAGTGGATTGGACTTTTGCAACTTATTCAAATGCGTTGCAATTTTGTCACCCCAAAATTGATACAAATTTGCGCCTCGGCTCGTTGCCAAACGTGTGCCCATCTCTAGTCGATAAGGTTGCAGCAAATCCAGCGGTCTCAGCACGCCGTACAAACCACTGAGCATCACAATATGCTCTTGCGCCCAAGCCAGTTGCTCGTGATCGAGTGTTTTTGCTTGGAGTCCATCGTAGACATCACCATTAAAAGCAAGGATCGCCTGCTTCGCATTTTTAGGTGTCGCTCGCAACTTCCACGCCTCATAACGCACAGCGTTAAGCGTCGCCAAGTTGTCACTCAAACTCATCAACGTCGCAAGTTGCGCAGGTGTTTGACGTTTCAAAATATCAATCAACTCAGCCGCTTCATGAATGTACGGCGGCTTCGTGCTAGGCAAATCAGCACCAACAGGCGTTTCGTAATCGAGTGATTTGGCGGGCGATAAAAGGAAAATCATGGCTTCATTATCAACATAAAAAACCCGCCAATTGTGGCGGGTTTTTGAGGAAGCTGAAAATCGGTCTTACTTCTTAGCAGCTTCTGCGGGAGCTTTATCAGCCTTTGCAGGGGCAGCACCTTTAAAAGATGCGCCGCCAACGGTCAAGCCATTTGTAGACAACTTAGCCGCACTTTTTTCGCCAATGCCTTGGACGCGACTAACAAAGTCATTCCAATCTTTGAAATCGCCTTTTTTGCGCTCATCAAGAATCTTTGTTGAGATCGAAGGACCAATGCCCTTGACGGCATCCAACTCAGCGGCGGTCGCTTTGTTGACGTCCACGGCTGCAAAACTAGCTGTCGCATACAGCATGGCCGCCAACATACTGAGTGCCACTATTAGTTTCTTAATCATAAAAATCCTTTCAAGATGTAAAAGAAAACCCAGTAAACGACTAGGCGCGTATTCGATCAACGCAGGCGCGTGTGCTAGGTTGACAACTGCTTCAAATAGCTTGAAACACCTTGCTTCACATCCGCAAAAACATGATCGCAACCCGCAGCACGTAGGGCGGTTAAATCGGCTTGCGTATAGCTTTGATATTTGCCTTTTAGCGCTTCGGGAAAATCTAGGTATTGCACCTTATTGGCCGACACCATTTGCGGCAGGGTCATGTTGTTTGCATCATCCAAGCCTTGAATGACCCCCAAAGCCACGTCATTAAAGGGTTGCGCACATCCCGTGCCTAGGTTAAAAATACCCGATTGATTGGCGTGATCGAGAAACCAAAGATTCACCGCCACCACATCATCCACATAGACGAAGTCGCGCTTTTGCTCGCCTGCGGCATAGCCATCGTAGCCGCCAAAGAGCTTGACAACGCCCTCCGCTTGGAACTGATTAAATTGATGAAACGCCACGCTGGCCATGCGTCCTTTGTGCTGCTCACGTGGTCCATACACGTTGAAATAGCGAAAGCCTGTGACTTGCGTTGTTTGGCGCGTAAACATCACCGTTTTGCGTCGCACCCACTGGTCAAATAACAGCTTGCTGTAACCATATACATTCAGCGGTCGCTCACATTCAGGGAACTCCTTAAACGTGTCCGAGCCGCCATACACCGCTGCCGATGATGCGTAAAGCAAACGCGTACCCTGCGCTTGGCAAGCCTCAAACAACTGACACGACACGCCAAAGTTATTGCGCATCATGTACGCGCCATCGCTCTCCATCGTGTCGCTGCAAGCGCCCTCGTGAAAGACCGCCTCCACCTTGCCATACGCGCCATTGCTAAACCGATCATAAAAATCATCCGCATCCACGTAGTCGCTAATTTGCAGGTCGGCTAGATTGCAAAACTTATCGCCTTGGGTCAAATCATCCACGGCAATGATGTCGGTCATCCCGCGCGCATTTAAGCCTTGCACGATATTGCTACCAATAAATCCAGCTGCGCCTGTCACCACGTAAGTTGTCATTGAAATAACTCCTCAAAGCTCACCGCTGCCGTGCCAAACTTGCCCACCACAATACCGCCTGCGCGGTTGGCGTGCGGCATGGCTTCACGCAAAGACATACCCGAAGCGACAAGTGATGCCAACGTGGCAATCACCGTATCGCCCGCCCCCGTCACGTCAAACACCTCATGCGCAGCAGCTTTCACGTGCAGATCACCTGCCGCATCGTACAGACTCATCCCCTCCTCGCTGCGCGTAAACAAGAGCGTCTCCAAATTTAAAGCGGTCCGTAGATTTTGTGCTTTGATGCGCAAGTCATCTTCACTCGACCAAGAGCCAATCACTTGCTGGAGTTCGTGGCGATTAGGCGTAATCACCGTCGCGCCTTGGTAGCGTTCATAGCTTGAGCCTTTGGGGTCAATCAGTACGGGCTTGCCCGCAGCGCGGGCTATCTCGATCATTTTTGCAACGTGAGCCAAGCCGCCTTTGGCGTAATCGGAAAACAAAACCGAATCGTGCTCGGCAACCAATCGCTTAAACGTATCGGTTTGTGCCGCAAGCACATCGTGCTCAGGTGTATTTTCAAAATCAAGGCGGATCAGCTGCTGCGCTCGTCCAATCACGCGCAGCTTGACCGTCGTCTCCAATTTGGCATCCCGCGTTAAGTAAGTGGCAATACCCGTCTTACGCATCAATGCTTCTAGCTCGCGCCCTGCGTCATCGTCACCCACCACGCTTAAAAAAGAAGTTTTTGCGCCCAAAACAGCCGCGTTGTACGCCACGTTGGCAGCACCACCTACGCGATCCTCTCGTTTATTGATTTTGACGACAGGCACTGGCGCTTCAGGGCTAATGCGCTCCACCGCGCCATACCAATAGCGATCCAGCATCGCATCTCCAACTACCAAAACTTTTGCATTCAATAAATGGGGCTTCATCGTCCAATTATCCTTTAGCAGCCTGCGAGCCATGCCAAAAATGCGCGTATGAAAGCGCGCTACCGATCCAAAAAACACCCAGCGCCGCTTGATACGCCCGCACAGTCTCTAGCCCTAACCACACGAACAAATCAATGCTGAGTCCTATACCCCACTGCATGACGAACACACCCATAAAGATGACCAAGTTATAGGCTGTCAGTGCCCTGCCAGCCATGTGGCTGGGAAAAGCCATACCCACCGCAGGCTGCGCCAATGAAACAAACGAGGTTGCCAAAAAATAAAAAATCCAAATCAACCAAATAGGGATATGAAGGCCCAAGGGCAAGGATGCATCAGTTGCCACGCCAATCGCAAGTGCTAGGGCTAGCAAACTAAACGGCAGTCCTACGCGAATCAAGCGCACGGCATCCCAGCCGCGAGCCGCTAGTTTTGGATTCAGCCAGCCCCAAATCAAATAATTAAAAAGCATGGCCAAGTTAATCGCGAATAAACCGCCCGCAGCTTGCACTGCGGTATAGCCAGCAACCTTGGTCATCCATGGTCCCGCCCAGAGCGTTTGAATCGCAATCATCCCGCCATAAATCACAAAACCAATCGGCACCATACGCACAAAATTCGGATCGCGCCAAATGCCCAGATTACCTTGCTTGCGCACGTCCACCTGCTGCGAAGGCTTATGTTGATTGGCTTCCGACCAAGTGGGGACTAGCGTTGCAATCAGCACCATGCACACCATCACCAGCCCTGCTATGACCACAAATATGCCGCGCCAGCCCAAATGCGGCAGGGCAGCTTGCACGGGCAGCGTTGCGCAGAGCATCCCGAGTGAGCCTGTCATCAGCATCCATGAATTGGTGCGCAATTGAATGTCGGGGTTGAACCAGCGGCGATAAGCGGTCAGCGGTGCCATCAGGCAAACGCTAACACCCAAGCCGCACAAAACACGAGCTAACAGCAAACCATAAAAACTGTGCGCCATGGCAAACGATACGCAGCCCAATACAGCAATGGCAAGCATGACCACAATCACGCGCTTAGGACCAAAGCGATCAAGCCAATTACCAAGCGGGATTTGCAGCGCTGCAAATCCCAAAAAATAACCGCCCGACAGAAGTCCTAAGTCACGGGCTTGGAGCGCAAACTCTTGCGTCAAAAGAGGCGCTACCGTCGCGGTCACGGTGCGCAGCGCTGCCGAAATAAAGTACGCCGCAGCAAATGAGGCGAACATCAAAACCAAGCGTAAATTAGAGTTCTTCAACGCGCTTAAACGGATAAGTATCCCAAGCTTGACAGCCAGGACATTGCCAAAAATATTGCTTAGCCTCAAACCCGCAAGCCGCACAGCGGTAGCGCAGCAAAGGCTCTGTGGCACGCTGAAGCGTTGCTTGCGTCTCAGGTATCTCGATCAAATGACTAGCCGCCACCAGCGAAGACGCGTGCGTTAAATGCACGGCATAAGCTGCACGCTCACTCTTCCAGCCCAATGAAATCAAGGCTTGCAACACATCCAGACTTTTTGTCTCTTCGTAAGCGCCCTCAAGCAGCGTGATTGCCTGCGTTTCTTGTCCAATGGTTTTGGCCACCTGCGCCAGCGGTGCACACACAAGCGAGATGGACTGCGGGGCTCTCTCAAATGCCAAGCGCAGCAATTGAAAGCCCTGCTGTGGCGTGCTTTGTTTGGATAACTCCAAATAAGCACGCGGTGATTCAGGCGATAGCGTTATCGCCTCGTCAAAACGCTTTTGTTCGCATAAATAATGTGCGCGTCGTTTTTTATAACTGCCCGCGCCCATCGTTTCAAGCTGCTCGGCCACCAGGCTTGCGCCCGCCCAATCGCGTCCGCGTTCATAAACCGCAAGCAATAACTGCTTGGCAGAGACCGTATTTAAATTTGCGAGCGCACTCTCAGCGCGATCAAGCAAACCTGCTTTTGAAAAATCTTGTGCCAAGGCAAATTGCGCCCGTTCACGGTCGGCTTGCGAGAGATCCGCCCGCGCCAGCAAATGCTCGTGAACGCGCACAGCGCGGTCATATTCGCCGCGCCTACGAAATAAATTACCTAGCGTGAAATGCAGCTCAGACGTATCAGGGTCGTTTTGCACCGCCTCGATAAAACTATCTACTGCACGGTCTTGCTGACCGTTTAATAAATGGTTCAATCCTTTGAAATAGGCTCTGGGTTGATGGCGTGACTCAAGCCGCCAATGACGAATATCTAAACGCGAAAAAAACCAACCTAAGGCAAAAACAACTGGCAACGCAAAGAGCAGCCAAGTCCAGTCCAGCATCATGACTGGGGAACTTTCTCGTCGATCACAGGCTCCACGGCAGCGCGCAGAATTTTCCCAGGCTTGAAATGTGCCACGCGTTTCTCGGGCACTAAAACCGACTCGCCTGAACGCGGATTGCGCCCCACGCGGGGCTTGCGATGATTCACGGAAAAACTACCGAACCCACGAATTTCAATGCGATGACCTTTTGCTAAAGCGCCAGCCATCGCATCAAACATAGTTTTCACGGCTTGCTCAGCATCACGCAAAGTCAATTGACTCATGCGCAATGCCAAGCGTTCAACCAACTCGGATCTTGTCATTGCCTCAATTCCAAGCTCGTTAAACCATCGTGCCGATTAGGCATCCAACTTAGCGCGTAGCAGCGCGCCAAGACTTGTTGTACCAGCATTCTCTTTAGAGGACTGCTGTGACAGTGTGGCCATTGCTTCTTGCTGATCTGCGTTGTCTTTTGCTTTGATCGACAACTGAATGCCGCGCGATTTGCGATCAATGTTCACGATCACAGCCGTCACTTCGTCGCCCTCTTTCAAAGCCGAACGTGCATCTTCCACGCGGTCTTGGCTGATTTCTGATACGCGCAAATAGCCCGTTACGTCGTCACCCAAATCAATTTCAGCGCCTTTAGCGTCAACCGATTTAACCTTACCAGTGACGGTAGAGCCTTTGTCGTTCACCGATGTAAAGGTGGTGAAGCTGTCAGCATCCAATTGCTTGATGCCAAGGCTAATACGCTCGCGCTCAATGTCGATGGCCAAAATAACAGCCTCAACCTCTTGACCCTTTTTGAAGCTCTTCACAGCCGCTTCGCCTGCTTCTGTCCATGACAGATCAGACAAGTGAACGAGACCGTCGATGCCCGTTGCCAAACCAACAAACACACCAAAGTCGGTGATGGATTTGATAGGACCTTTCACCTTGTCACCGCGCTTGTTGTTCGCAGCAAATTCGTTCCAAGGATTAACCTTGCACTGCTTCATACCAAGGCTGATACGGCGCTTGTCTTCGTCGATCTCAAGAACCATGACTTCAACTTCATCACCCAGCGCAACCAATTTGCTTGGTGCAACATTTTTGTTTGTCCAGTCCATCTCGGAGACGTGCACAAGACCTTCGATGCCTGGCTCGATTTCAACAAACGCGCCGTAGTCAGCGATGTTGGTAATCTTGCCGTGCATGCGCGTACCTTGTGGGTAGCGGCGATTGACACCCATCCATGGGTCGTCGCCCATTTGTTTGATGCCCAAGGACACGCGGTTTTTCTCGGTATCAAACTTGAGAATTTTGGCGCTAATTTCTTGACCAGGCTGCACCACTTCAGATGGATGACGCACGCGGCGCCATGCCATGTCGGTGATGTGCAAGAGACCGTCGATACCGCCAAGGTCGACAAACGCGCCGTACTCGGTAATGTTCTTCACGATACCCGTCACGATAGAACCTTCTTTGAGGCTCTCCATTGCCTTGGCACGCTCTTCACCCATCGTGACATCACGAACGGCACGATGCGACAAAACGACGTTGTTACGCTTACGATCAAGTTTGATCACTTTGAACTCAAGCGTTTTGTTTTCGTAAGGCGACAAATCTTTGATTGGGCGTGACTCGATCAATGAGCCTGGCAAGAACGCACGAATGCCATTAACCAAAACCATGAGTCCACCTTTAACTTTGCCACTGGTTTGACCCGTGACAAATTCGCCAGACTCAAGCGCTTTCTCAAGGCTCATCCAGCTAGCCAAACGCTTGGCTTTATCGCGCGAGAGCATCGTGTCGCCAAAACCGTTTTCGATAGAGTCAATCGCAACCGACACGAAGTCGCCCACTTGAACTTCTAAAACACCTTGGTCATTTTTAAATTCGTTGATGTCGATAAACGACTCCGACTTGAGGCCTGCATTCACAACAACATGGTTGTGGTCAACACGAACAACTTCGGCGGTAATAACTTCACCCGTGCGCATTTCACTGCGCTGTAGGGATTCTTCAAATAGGGCGGCAAAAGATTCAGTCATTTCATTTTTTCTTTCTTAGCCAAGCTTGTTTGCAATCGGTACTCGTACGCATTCACCATGAACACGCTTATAGGAGGCGACTAAAGCTGGCTGGGTGCAAAGCGACTAGACCACCACGAGAGCACTTGGGCTACGGAGTCTTCAATCGTGAGATTGGAGTTATCTAACTGCAAAGCGTCTTTGGCAGCTACAAGAGGCGCGGCGCTACGGGATTGATCCCGTGCGTCACGTGCCTCAAGGTCTGCGCAAAGAGCGTCGATACTAGCAGAAATCCCCTTAGAAATCAATTGCTTGTATCGACGCTGTGCGCGGGTTTGCGCGTTAGCCGTTAAAAACACCTTCAGCGGCGCATCAGGGAAGATCACTGTGCCCATGTCGCGGCCATCAGCAACTAAACCTGGGAGCTTGCGAAATCCAAGCTGCCTATCCAACAAAGCTTGACGAACAGCTGGATAGCTAGAGACCTTGGAGGCCAGCATTCCAGAAGCCTCTGAGCGAATATCGTTCGTCGCATCGCTGCCATTCAAACTCACGCGATCAGCATCAAAACCAATCAACATCTGTGAGGCGACAGTGGCAACCGCCAACTCGTCGTCCAAGTCCACGCCAGCTTGCGTAGCGGCAAAACCAACAAGGCGATACAGCGCACCCGAATCAAGGTAGTGATAGCCCAATTGCTTCGCTACTAAGGATGCGAGCGTGCCTTTGCCTGAAGCCGTAGGGCCATCGATACAAATCACGGGAATATTTTTACTAGTCGTTTGCGCAACCGAAAACAGCGCTTCAAAATAACTGGGGAAAGTTTTGGCTACGCATTTCGGGTCTTCAATGCGCACAGGCAAGCCCGCAGGATTGAACGCGGCCAGCGACGCGCACATCGCCATGCGGTGATCGTCGTAAGTGTGAATGCTCGCAAAGCGCCACTGGTTAAGGCTTGGCGGCGTGATGCGGATGTAATCTGCGCCTTCATCTATCGTTGCGCCCAATTTACGTAGCTCCGCTGCCATCGCCGAAATGCGGTCGGTTTCCTTGACCCGCCAACTGGCAATATTGCGCAGCGTGGTTGTGCCATCGGCATAGAGCGCCATCACCGCTAGCGTCATCGCAGCATCAGGGATGTGGTTGCAATCGAGATCAATTGCCCTCAAAAATCCTGTGGACTTTGACCACTGGCCGCTTGCGGCATCCCAATCTTTGCGCCAAACGGTCAAGCTGTTTGCCTCAGATTGGACCTGCACACCCATTTGCGCCGCAGCGTCGATGAATTTGATGTCACCTTGAATCGAATCTGCACCTACACCCAATATCTGCAAAGGCTTGTCTACTCTGGCCGCCAGCCCACCCAGCGCCACAAAGTAGCTAGCGGACGAAGCATCGGCTTCAACGTAAATCTCTCTCGGTGATGTGTACTGTGAGCCAGCAGGAATAGTGAACCTACGCCAGCCTTGCTGCCGCACCGTCACGCCAAAACGTGCCAGCAGTTTGATAGTGATGTCGATGTAGGGTTTGGATATCAACTCCCCCACAACATCAACATGAATATCTTGCGCGGCAACTAGCGGTAGCGCCAAAAGTAGCGCGGTTAAAAATTGACTCGATACATCGCCGCGCACGCGGATGGGCGCATCTAATTTCAGTTTTGGCTCGCCGATTTTGAGTGGCGGAAAGCCTTCGCGTCCTAAGTATTGAATGTCGCAGCCAAGTAGCCTCAGCGCATCGACCAAATCGCCAATCGGGCGCTCGTGCATACGCGCAACGCCTGATAGCTCATAGCCCCCTGTTTGCCCACCGCGCAAGGCTAAAGCCGCCGTCAGAGGACGCATTGCCGTACCTGCGTTGCCTAAAAAAAGCTTTTTGGTTTCGTTTGATTTTTCTTTTAATTGTGCCAACGCCGCCACCATCACGCGCGTATCGTCAGAATCAAGCAAATCGTGGAGCACAGTCGGCTGGTCGCCAGCCATTTCACAAAGTGCAGCAAGCAATAACACCCGATTTGAAATGCTCTTCGAGCCAGGTAGGCGAACGGATCCAGCCACGGCTTGTAGCGGCGGAATATCTAAACATACAGTCTCAAACATGCTGTGTCATGGACTTGTTAATGCTCCAGCCATTTCGCACCACACTGGCGACTTCAATTAAATCTCGCAGGGGCTTGGATTGACTACTTTGCAAGGCTTTTTCCATCTGCTCGATACTTGTGCGCGTGATGGCTAATTGTTTCAAAATCTCATTGCGATTAGCCAAAAAAATATCGCGCCAAACATCCACGTCACCGCCTGCAATCCGCGTGAAGTCCCGAAAACCTGGACCCGCCATGTGCAAAAACTGCTGCGCATCAGCTTGGCCTGCGATGCCATGAATGTAGGCAAATGCCAGTAAGTGCGGCAAGTGACTCACGGCGGCAAAAATACCGTCGTGCTGCGCGGCTGTCATTGTAAAAACTTGAGTGTCCAATGCCTGCCACAGCGCTCGGGCTTTGGCAATCGCGTCTTCATGCGTTCGCGCCGTCGGCGTCAAAATGACCCGCCTATCCGTGTACAAATCAACTTCCGCCTCTTCAATGCCTGCGCCTGCCTTGCCTGCAATCGGATGGGCAGGAACAAAATGAGTGGGTAATTCACCAAATATGACTTCAACCGTGGCAATCACGTCTTGCTTTGTCGAACCGACATCCATGACCAGCGAGTCCTTGGATAGACCCAATCGAAAGGCTTTAAAAACTTCGCCAGTTGCTGATACGGGCACCGCAACCAAAATAAGATCCGATCCCATCACGGCTTGCAAGGCTGATGCAGCTGCTTCGTCCACAATGCCTAGGCGCTTGGCGTGCTCGGTATTCGTTGGCGATTTGCTATAGCCCACGATGCGCTCAACCAGCCCTGCACGCCTAAGCGCCTTGGCAAAAGAGCCGCCCATCATGCCGCAGCCGATCAGTCCTAATTGCTTAAATTTTTTCATGCTGCGCGCACTACGATGTGGCCGCTGGATAGCAACCCAACACCTTATAGAACGCACAAAGCGTTTGCAATTCGGCAAGCGCGGCCGATACGGCTGCGTCATCCAAATGACCAACCAAATCAATATAAAAGTTGTATTCCCACTCAGCCGAACGCGCGGGGCGTGACTCGAAGCGCGTCATGGATACGCCATGCGTCTTCAAGGGAACCAACAAGTCATGCAAAGCGCCTGGTTGATTTTTAACGGAGACCACCAAACTGATCGCGTCATTCCCCGTTTTTTCAGGTATTGGCAACACTTCGGGGCGGCAAATAACCGCGAAACGAGTACGGTTGTGCGCCTCGTCTTGAATCGCTTTGGCAACCGTTTGCAAACCAAACTCCGTCGCCGCGCGGCTGCTAGCAATAGCTGCGAACGCTTGATCCAACCTCGCTTGGCGAGCACCTTCCGCATTGCTTGAGGCGACTCTTCGCTCGGCATGAGGCAAGTGCTGCGACAGCCATGCATGGCACTGCGCCAAGGCTTGAGGATGCCCATAAACTGCCGTGATCCCATCCATCGAGTCGGACGAATGGCGCAGCAAGTTGTGCCGAACCTTCAAGCTCACGTTGCCCACAATATGCACATTGGAGGCAAGCAGCAAATCCATGGTGCGAGCAATCACACCCTCGGTTGAATTTTCAATAGGTACCACGCCAAACTCAGCGCCGCCCGATGCGGTGGCACGAAACACCTCATCAATTGATTGACAAGGTAAAGCGCCCATGGATGAGCCAAAAAATTCAATCGCCGCCTCTTCGCTGTAGGTGCCTTTTGGCCCTAAAAATGCGACCTTTTGCGTCTCCTCTAACGCACGGCAAGCCGACATCACTTCGCGCCAAATCGCGGCAATGCCCTCGGGCTTCAACTGTGATTGCGCCGCTTGCATTTTGGCAATCACAGCCGCCTCGCGATCAGGACGAAACACGGGCGAGCCGTCTAACTTTTTGACCTCACCAACCGCGTGCGCAAGCGCTGCACGCTGATTGAGCAGCGCAAGGATCTGCTGATCAACCGCGTCAATCTCCGTGCGTAACTGGGAAAGCGACTTCACTCGGGCGATCCTTCGTCAGTCGCGCCATCCATTGCCACATCAGCCGCCGCGTCGTTCTCCACGATGCGCTGCAAGCCGCTGAGCTTTGAGCCATCATCTAACGCTATCAAAGTCACACCTTGCGTGGCACGACCCATTTCGCGGATTTCTGACACTCGCGTTCGCACTAAAACGCCCTTATCCGTAATCAACATCACTTCGTCTTCGCTGTGCGCGAGTGTTGCCGCCACGACTTTGCCGTTGCGCTCGGATTGTTGAATGGCGATCATGCCTTTCGTGCCGCGTCCGTGACGCGTGTACTCGGTAATCAGCGTGCGTTTGCCAAAGCCGTTTTCTGTGGCGGTCAGCACAGATTGCTGCTCGTCTTCGGCCACCAGCATGGCAATCACCGACACGCCCTCATCCACCATCATGCCGCGCACGCCGCGTGAATTGCGCCCCGTAGGACGCACATCGTTTTCATCAAAGCGCACGGCTTTGCCAGCGTCTGAGAACAACATCACGTCATGTTGACCATCGGTCAGCGCCGCACCAATCAAGTGATCGCCTTCGTCTAAATCGACAGCGATAATGCCCGCTTTGCGTGGATTATTGAAGTCGTCCAGCGGTGTCTTTTTAACCGTGCCCATACTGGTTGCCATGAAGATGTAGTGATCGGCTGGGAACTTACGGTTGTCACCCGTGAGCGGCAACACGACGGTAATTTTTTCTCCCTCTTGCAGCGGAAACATATTGACAATCGGACGACCACGCGAACCACGCGAACCTGCGGGCACTTCCCAAACTTTGAGCCAATACATCCGTCCACGGTTACTAAAACACAGGATGTAGTCGTGCGTGTTGGCAATAAAGAGCTGCTCAATCCAATCATCTTCTTTCGTCGCAGTCGCCTGTTTACCGCGTCCACCACGCTTTTGTGCACGGTACTCAGACAGCGGCTGACTCTTGATGTAGCCGCTGTGGCTCATGGTCACCACCATATCGGTTGGCGTAATCAAATCTTCGGTGGATAGGTCAAACGCGGAATGCTCAATCACACTACGGCGCAAGCCCAGCTTGGTCTGACCGAATTCGGTACGCACAGCGGTGAGTTCATCGCTAATGATGACGGACACGCGCTCAGGCTTAGCCAGAATGTCGAGTAGGTCTTCAATTTCGCTCATCACCTCTTTGTATTCCGAGACGATTTTGTCTTGCTCAAGCCCCGTCAAACGTTGCAGGCGCATTTGCAAAATCTCTTGCGCCTGAATTTCGGACAAGCGATATTGACCGCTATCTTGCAGGCCATAAATCGCCTCAAGTCCATCCGGGCGATAGTCGCTGGCGTTCACCACCGAGCCATCATCGCGCGTGCGCGTGAGCATTTGGCGGACCGTATCGCTGTCCCATGTGCGGTTCATCAACGCGGCTTTGGCGACAGGGGGCGTAGGTGCGTTGCGAATCAGCGCAATAAAGTCGTCGATATTGGCAAGCGCCACCGCAAGACCTTCTAGGATATGACCACGATCCCGTGCTTTGCGTAGCGTAAACACCGTACGGCGGTTCACCACTTCGCGGCGATGCAGCAAGAAGACTTCAATCAAATCTTTGAGATTGCACAGCTTGGGTTGACCATCAATCAATGCCACCATGTTCATGCCAAACGAGTCTTGCAACTGCGTTTGCTTGTACAAATTATTCAGCACCACCTCGGGCACTTCTCCGCGCTTGAGTTCAATGACTAAGCGCATACCGCTCTTGTCAGACTCATCTTGAATGTGCGAGATGCCTTCGATTTTTTTCTCGTGCACAAGCTCTGCTATACGCTCTTGCAATGTCTTTTTGTTCACCTGATACGGCAACTCGTCCACGATGATGGATTGGCGCTGACCTTTATCAATATCTTCAAAATGCACTTTGGCGCGCATCACCACGCGCCCGCGTCCTGTGCGGTAACCTTCTTTCACGCCACTCATGCCATAAATAATGCCAGCAGTTGGAAAGTCAGGCGCGGGAATAATTTCCATCAAATCATCAATTGATGCATCTGGATTGCGTAGCAAATGCAGGCAAGCATCAACGACTTCATTTAAATTGTGTGGCGGAATATTGGTCGCCATGCCGACAGCAATTCCCGATGAACCGTTAATGAGCAAATTTGGAATGCGGCTTGGCAACACCAGCGGCTCTTTTTCCGAGCCGTCGTAGTTAGGGCCAAAATCGACCGTCTCCTTGTCGATATCCGCCAACATTTCATGCGCTATTTTGGTGAGTCGAATCTCGGTGTAACGCATCGCCGCCGCATTGTCACCATCAACCGAGCCAAAGTTACCCTGCCCATCAACCAGCATATGCCGCAGCGAAAACGGTTGCGCCATTCGCACAATCGTGTCATAAATCGCACTATCACCATGCGGATGGTATTTACCCATCACATCACCCACGATACGCGCCGATTTTTTGAATGGGCGATTCCAATCGTTATTTTGTTCATGCATCGCAAAGAGTGCGCGGCGATGCACGGGCTTTAAGCCATCCCGCGCATCGGGCAAAGCGCGTCCCACAATCACGCTCATCGCGTAATCGAGGTAGCTGCGGCGCATTTCCTCTTCTAAACTGATTGGTAGGGTTTCTTTAGCGAATTGCATATGCCTTCTTGCTTGATGTTGTTGTATTTATGTAAAAGTGACAATTTTAGGTGAGAAGTGTTAGAAAAAGCGCCCAAGTTTCGTGTACGATAGCGCCGTGTGGCAAAAAACCACTCGACGGACATTTTTGTGCAGCATTGCTGCCATTCATTTTTTACGAGGATTCACAATGAAATTCAATAAAGTAGCAATGCTTTTAGCAACTGTAGCGCTCACAGCAACCGCTAGCGCTCAAACTCAAAACTGGCTTGGTGGACAAAACAATGGTGCCTGGGTCAACGGCGACAAAACGCTTTGCTGGAGAAGCAGCAATTGGACTCCTGCAACGGCAGTTCAAGGCTGCGATGGCGCGATTGTTCCTGTTGCACCAAAAGCAGCCGCTCCAATGCCAGCGCCTGCTCCAATGCCAGCGACTACTCCAATGCCTGCTCCCGTAGCACCTAAAGCTGCTGCGCCAGTGGCTGTAGCGCCTAAACCAGTTCCTGCGCCTCCAGCTGCTGTGAAAGTGACTTACGCTGCCGATGCTTTCTTTGACACAGGCAAGTCGGTGATCAAAGCAGACGGAAAAGCAAAATTGGACGATTTGACTAGCAAAGTTAAAGACATCAATTTAGAAGTCATTATTGCCGTTGGTCATACCGATAGCGTCGGTGGTGATGCATATAACCAAAAGCTGTCGGTTAGCCGTGCAGAAGCTGTGAAAGCTTACTTGGTAACGAAAGGTATTGAGAAAAACCGCGTTTATACCGAAGGCAAAGGCGAGAAACAACCTGTTGCCGACAACAAAACAAAAGAAGGCCGCGCTAAAAATCGCCGCGTTGAAATTGAAGTTGTTGGCACACGCGCTAACAGGTAATTCAATTACTAACTAAAAGACCCGCCCGCGTGGCGGGTTTTTTTATGGACAATCAACTCATGAATTCAAACTACGACTTAGCTGAGCTTGCCAAATTTACCGATCTTGCACACGATTGGTGGAATGAGGACAGCGCCTCATTTGGTGCGTTGCACAAAATTAATCCATTGCGATTAGGCTGGATCAATGACATCGCCCCACTCAAAGATAAACGTGTGCTTGATGTGGGCGCTGGTGGCGGCATCTTGGCTGACAGCATGGCACGCGCAGGAGCAGAAGTTTTAGGAATTGATCTGGGAGCACAGTCGCTTCAAATTGCAAAACTACACGCACTGGAAGCAAGAACACCCAACATCCAATACGAAACAATCAGTGCCGAAGAGCTGGCTGAAAAAAGACCCGCATCTTTTGATGTGGTCACTTGCATGGAAATGTTGGAGCACGTGCCTGATCCTGCGGCGATCGTACAGGCCTGTGCGCGTCTCGTTAACCCCAAAGGCTGGGTCTTTTTTTCTACCATCAACCGCAACCCAAAAGCATTTGCCTCGGCTATTGTTGCGGGCGAATATTTGCTCGGATTGCTGCCTCGCGGAACGCATGAATACGCCAAATTCATTCAGCCTGCTGAGTTGATGCGCTGGGTGAGAAATAACGGCCTTGCTCCCAAAGCCATGCAGGGGTTGACCTACAACCCCATCACACAGCGTTACGCATTAACTGCTGATGCCAGCGTCAACTACATGATTGCGACACAAAAAATATGAGGCTCGCCAAGCAATTGATCAAACCATCCGCCATTTTTTTTGACTTAGATGGCACGCTCATCGACAGCGCACCTGACTTAGGCGCTGCTGCTGACAAAATGCGACTAGATCGCGGTTTGCCATCGCTGCCTGACACGCTTTATCGCCCAATGGCAGGCGCGGGCGCACGCGGGATGCTCAAAGTCGCATTTGATATTTCGCCCGATCACGCTGACTTTTTGATCATGCGCGAAGAATTTTTTGCCAATTACGAAGCCTCGATTGGTGCAAAAACTGCGCGCACCACCGCGTTTACGGGTGTCCATGAAATGTTACGAAGCCTTGAGGCACAAGGTATTTTGTGGGGTATCGTGACCAATAAATCGAAGCGGTTTACTGAGCCACTCGTTGCCTGCACGGCATTGTTGCACGGCGCGTGCGCAGTCGTCAGTGGTGACACCACGCCCCATGCCAAGCCACATCCCGCGCCGCTTTTAGAGGCTTTCCGCTTGGCAAGCCAAGCAATGCAAAACCAGCGCACTATCACCCCAGCAGATTGTTGGTATGTGGGCGACGACAAGCGCGATATAGATGCTGGACGCGGCGCAAACATGGCGACCATCGCCGCAGCTTGGGGCTATGAAGGCGAGCACCAACTGACAACTTGGAATGCCGACCATATATTGACTGAACCGTCAAAATTAATCGCGCTACTTTAATCCCGCAACCTCTCGGGTTGTCGCTTTGCCAAGCCAGCGCCAAGCAGCAAAATAAAAGCCCCTGCGGTCATCGCAGCATTCATGCCATAGTGATCGGCAATCCACCCCGCCAAAACAGGACCAACCGCTTGTCCTAACGCAAAAATGAGGGTGAAAAAATTCATTGCTTTTGCCCACAAACTTTGTGGCAAGGTTTTACGCGCGAGCGCCATCATGGATCCAGGCACCATAAAAAATGAGCCCCCTACAAGTACTGCCGATATAAGCAGACTGCCTAAGTTTTGTGCAACGAGTGGCAAGGCCGTTCCTAGCGCTGTGCAAAGCGATGCTGCCGCAAATGTCGTGGTGGGCTGCCAACGCGCCATCGCGCCCTTCCACAAATAGCCTGAGGCCATCGCGGCCAGACCCAGTAAAAACCAAACACCTGTCGCCGCTAAAACGCCTAATTGCATTTCGCGCAACCACGCGACCACGAATGTGAGGTACACGATATAGCCCACACCAAACAAAAAATAGGCCCACGAAATAATATGGAAATGCCGCCAAGGCATTGTTGCGTCGAGTTGATTGCCCCCTGCGTGATTGAGAGGCTGCCCCATATCGAGCGCTAATTTTGAAGGCCAAATAGCTAGCACGAATCCCGCCAAGCCAAGCGCAACCCAGCCCACAGGCCATGTCCAGCTAAGGCTTAGCACGGGGTAGATCAAAACTCCGCTCAGTGCAATACCTAGTCCACCGCCCGCGTAATAAACCGCAATTGCCGAAGCGGATTGCGCAGGCGATTTTCCGTACTTGGTCGCAATCAACGCTCCGCCGCAAGCAAATACCCATGAAGAACCAATGCCGCATAAAAACCGCAGCAGCATCATGACAGGCAACTCACGCGTCACGCCGCCAGCCAGCAGTGTTGCCACAGCAATTGCCAAACCCCACACAAACAGTGTGGAAGATTTGATGCGCCCCAAAAGTAGCATTCCAAAAATAGCGCCAAGGCCGTAACCGACCGAATTGGCTGTGTTCAACCAACCAGACAGCGCGTAATCCCAATGCAAATCATCTCGCATCACAGGTAGCAGTAGCGCATAAGCAAAGCGCCCAAAACCGTTTACAACGGCAACAGCGGCAGCAAAAATAACGGCCGTGCGCAGCGACTCTGGCAACGCAGGCACACGAGCGGAAACGTTTGTAGGCAATGCGTGTAAGTCAGATGTCATATAGAGGAGTTTACCCTTTAGAACAGATAAAATAAGCGTACTCTTTAAAGGCTTTGGACACAATCGAGGTCTCTTACTTTGTATCAAAACTCCTCAACCGCACCATCTACAGGATCAACATGGCTACCAGCAAATCAAAAATCATCTACACCCTTACAGACGAAGCACCTTTGCTAGCCACCAGTTCATTTCTGCCAATTATTCGCACCTTTGCAGCGCCCGCCCACATTGAAGTAGCCGAGAGCGACATCTCCGTCGCTGCACGCATTTTGGCGCAATTCCCTGAGCATTTAAAGCCCGAGCAAAAAGTGTCCGACACGCTGGCTGAACTCGGTCGCCTCACGCAGTTTGCAGATACCAACATCATCAAACTGCCTAACATCAGCGCCTCGGTCGGACAATTAGTCAGCGCCATTAAAGAGCTGCAATCCAAAGGGTACACGATTCCCGATTATCCAGAAGCGCCTAAAACCGAAGAAGAAAAAGCGATTAAAGCTAAATATGCGCGCTGCATCGGTAGCGCCGTGAACCCAGTGCTGCGCGAAGGCAACTCAGATCGCCGCGCACCTAAAGCGGTCAAAGAATATGCACGTAAAAATCCGCACGCCATGGCGGAATGGAGCCAAGCATCGCGCTCGCACGTCTCGCATATGCACAGCGGCGACTTCTATCATGGCGAAAAATCAATGACGCTAGACCGCGCACGCGATGTGCGCATGGAGTTGATTACCGACAGCGGAAAAACGATTGTGCTCAAAGAAAAAGTCTCGTTGCTCGATCGCGAGGTTATTGACAGCATGTTCATGAGCAAAAAAGCGCTGGTCGAGTTCTACGAACGCGAAATTGACGATGCTTACAAGACAGGCGTAATGTTCTCACTGCACGTCAAAGCCACAATGATGAAGGTCTCGCATCCAATTGTGTTTGGTCACTGCGTCAAGATTTTTTATAAAGATGCATTTGCCAAACATGGCAAACTGTTTGACGAGCTGGGCGTGAATGTCAACAACGGCATGGTTGATTTGTATAACAAAATCGCCACGCTACCGCAGTCCAAGCAAGATGAAATCAAGCGCGACTTGCACGCTTGCCACGAAGGTCGCCCCGAGCTGGCGATGGTCGATTCCGCCAAAGGTATTACCAACTTCCACTCGCCCAACGATGTAATTGTGGACGCATCCATGCCCGCCATGATTCGTAACGGCGGCAAGATGTGGGGCGCTGATGGTCGCCTCAAAGACGTAAAGGCTGTGATGCCCGAATCAACATTCGCACGCATCTACCAAGAGATCATCAATTTTTGCAAATGGCATGGCGCATTCGACCCTAGAACCATGGGCACCGTTCCCAACGTGGGCTTAATGGCGCAGCAAGCCGAAGAGTATGGCTCGCACGACAAAACTTTTGAATTGACCGAGGGTGGCATAGCCAACATTGTGGATATCGCTTCTGGCGAAGTCTTGCTGTCCGAAACAGTTGAAAAAGGCGACATCTGGCGTATGTGCCAAGTCAAAGACGCAGCGATCCGCGACTGGGTCAAACTTGCCGTCACCCGCGCGCGCAACTCGGGTATGCCCGTTGTGTTTTGGCTCGATCAATATCGTCCGCACGAAGCGCAGCTGATTACCAAAGTCAAAATGTACCTGCACGAACACAACACCGCAGGACTCGATATTCAAATCATGTCGCAAGTGCGTGCAATGCGCTTCACGCTAGAGCGCGTGGCGCGTGGGCTTGACACCATCAGCGCCACAGGCAACATCCTGCGCGACTACCTGACCGACCTCTTCCCAATCATGGAGCTGGGAACGTCCGCCAAGATGCTATCCATCGTGCCGCTGATGGCCGGCGGCGGTATGTATGAAACAGGTGCGGGCGGCTCAGCACCTAAACACGTGCAGCAATTGGTTGAAGAAAACCACTTGCGCTGGGATAGCTTAGGTGAGTTCTTGGCACTAGCTGTAAGTTTTGAGGACTTAGGCATCAAAACAGGCAACACCAAAGCCGTTGTGCTGGCAAAAACGCTGGATGCCGCCACAGGCAAATTACTCGATCTCGACAAAGGTCCGAAAACCCGAACAGGTCAATTAGATAACCGCGGCAGCCACTTCTACTTGGCGATGTACTGGGCAGAAGCTTTGGCAGCACAAACCGAAGATGCCGAGCTAGCCGCGCACTTTGCTCCGCTGGCAAAAACTTTAGCTGAAAACGAGCAAAAAATTATCGACGAGCTAGCAACCGTGCAAGGCAAACCTGCGGATATCGGCGGTTACTACCAACCTGATCCAGCCAAAATGGCTGCCGTTATGCGTCCCAGCGCGACGTTTAATGCGGCGCTAGCGGCGGCGGGTTAAAAAAACCGTTCGCATTGAGCTTATCGAAATGCTGCAAGGCTTCGATCAGCTCAGCCCGAACGGCTCTTGTCCCTTACAATCAACCTTCTGGGGCTGCACTGGTTTCGACGTGGGTACGGACGCGCAGCAGGGCATGTCGAGCTTGATTCACGCTCGTAAAAATCGATTCAAAAAACTAACTGCAAACGACGAACGTTTCGCACTCGCTGCTTAATTGCCAGTGAGCTCTGCAACAGCCGCGCCGATGGGCTGGGCAAGGGTGGGTTTAGCAATAAACCCGTCCAGGCTGCGGAGTCATCTTTATCGGCTGGACCACATCTGGGCGCCTTAGATGTGGTTGAGACAATAGGACGCTGGCGAACCTAGTAGCGTGTTGCTGCGCGACTGGGCAAGCGAGATCTAAATCAGACGACTAAACATGTAGAACTGTGCGAAAAAGTCTTGCGGACGCGGGTTCAAATCCCGCCAGCTCCACCAAAATTAAGATAGGAGGAAACCGCCATGACACGCCAAACGAAATACGAGTGATAAAGGCTCATACGATCAGTTCCATCGCGGAAACGTAGGTAGCTATATTGGGCAATTGTCATTCACCAACTCTCTAACGAAGCGATCTCCCTCTAGACGACACGCCACATGGCTAATGTTTTCCTCCAAGCATAGAGCAACATCACCAGCAAACCCGCGTTCTGTTAGCTCGACGGCAGAACCGCAAGCAGAAAATGCTTTGCTTCTATTTGCGCCTAGAGCATCATAGGCAAAGGATGCTGTACGCGCTTCTGGCGAAACATCGCTACGTGCAAGGGCAGAAACAAACCCTCCAGCTGCCAAGTAATCTTCAAAACAAGGACGTAAACTGTTGTCATCCTCCCAGCGCTCACCACAGGGGACAACTAATATGCGTTCATAACGCTGACATACCGCTGCTGTAGCAGCCAAGTTGCGCAAGCTTGCGCAATAGACAACTTTATTAAGTTCGCGTGCTAGGAAGGTACAGGTAGAACCATTAGGCGAAGGAAGCACTAATTTGAGGCCTTCTGTTGTGTTTAGCATTGACTGAGGTGAGAGAGACCAGCCGTCAGCAAAACGTCGCTTGCCACTAGCCACAGCAGCACCACGTTCATCACCGTAAAGTTTAGCCGTTTCATCGCGCCAAGGATATGGATAAATAATCGCTCCACGGTCCACTGCTATGCTAACGCAGGTGGAGAAAGACATGATATCAATCACGACGATGCAATCTGCTTCTGAGCCTAAATTCCTAACAGCAGAAGACCCCCATTCAAGACGAACCGAAAAAGGAAGTTGTTGGAAATATTTCATGATTTGTAAGTCAATGCTAAGAAGATCTATCTTTATCCTAAAAAAAGCAGTTACCCAGCCAGTCTAAGTGCATAAAGCATCGACTTAGGAGGCAAACGAGGCACGATTTTGGC
>JASGCK010000023.1 GCA_030054145.1 Cytophagales bacterium | reverse complement strand
TGTCACCAGCAGCTTTATCAACGCGCAGGGCGCTTTCTTCTGCGGAGACATGGGAGCAACGGTGCTTATTGGCGGCGCGATCAGCAGCGCGGGAACACTGGGCTGCGCGCCTAGCCCAACGACGACACCTAGTTCAGCGGCAGCAGCAAATACCACTCAGACAACTCTTGGTGGTGTCGCTAGTGCGTTGTCGTCAGCCGTGGCTGGTAGCAATAACGTCACGGCAAGTCAAGCCGCTGCGGTTACTTTCTTTAGGCTCGCATCACCCATTCCAGAGACATTCGTCAGCGGCACTTGCTCAACCATAAGCAGTAGTGGGCAGCCAGCTGCTCAAAAACCATTGGATTTGATTGTGACGGGAGGAGTTAAGATGCCAGAGGGATCACAAGTGCAATCAGATTCCACGGAGTCAACGACTTCACCCGCCACAGAAGCTGAGTCAAAGGATAAAAAAGGTTCCTAACTCTCAACCCTCAGAGTCGCGTTAAGTTATGGTGCAGGAGTTGTTGATGTGCAGGTAGTGCGAGTTCAATCATCCGCTCCAGAAACCCAATCTGCTGGGCGTAAAACAGCCGAAGCTTGCCCAGAATCTTGCGCAGATTGTGACCCGCTGCGCACAGAATCGCATTCATCTCATGCAATCCACACTTTGGCGCTTGTGATGCCATGCCCTTTGTAGCCAGCCCCTGTCCACGTACGCCTCTTCAATCTTGACGCTCGTCATTGACTGCGCTTGTTCGATACAACTTTGCAGCGTATGCCCATCATACGGATTGCCGTGCGTGCGCGTAGCGGGCTGATTTGGCAAATGCACTTTGCCCCACTCGGTGGTAGCTTTGGCGTAGCTCCACCCATTGCTTCTTGGTCAGCCGAACCAAGGCAATCCGTGCTTTGTTCAAAAGCTTGGCATCTGTGGGGTAGGTGATGGCTTTTTCTTGCACGGAGGTGTCGACATTGACTGTCAGGCTCAGAATGAACTCGCACCCGCCTGTAATTGCAAGCCAACCATTAACCGAATGGGGTGTCTTGGGCGACCAACGCCGCTGACGTAGAGCCCACCAAATTTGGCTTGGCAGGCTTGCCAATCAATTCGATTTGCAAGCTGCACGAGGGCGTGGGGGCGTGGCGGTTGTCGATGATGTTGACCAATTCCAATCGAAACAGGTCAATTTCGGGGGCGTGTTTGCTGTCTTTGAGTGCCATTTATTTGCAACTTTTAGAGTCTTGAATGCCTCTATTAGACAATTTGTGGTCACACTATTTTTCGGTTTTGTTTGTCCGCCGCGACCAGCTACTGACCGCAATGGCGCAGAGCATCACTGCAAAGCCATACCAGTGAAGGCTTTGGATGTAGTCGTGCGCAATCAGCCAGCCGCCTAGTCCTGCACCAAAGGCTTGTCCGCTGTACATGGCGGATGTGTTGAGCGCGATGCTTGCGCCTGCAACCAAGGGTGCGGCGCTGGCTAGCCTGGCTTGTTGCGCGGAGTTGCTGGCAAAGCAGCCAAGTCCCCAAGGTGTGCAGACCAGTAAGACGCTTGCCACGCTAGTGCCTAATGGCCAAATCAGTAGGCTCAAGGCCATCAGGCTCATGGCGATGATTGGGGCGCGGTCCGCGCCAATGCGCTCAATGTAGCGCGAGAGCACAAGGTTGCCGACAAGTCCGCAAAAGCCAAACCATAAAAAGTACAGGCTGATGGTGGAGGTGTTTGCGCCGACTACTTGTTTGTAGTAAGCGGTGAAGTACGAGAAGAGCACAAACTGTCCAAATGCTGCTAGTAGTGTGACGCTGACGGTCATCATCAAAATGCGATGCTTAAACACGCCCAGCCATGCGGCTTTGGATAGCGCCGCAATTTGAATGCCGCTAGGTAGCACGCGCCAAACCCACAGTGCCGATATGGACGCAACGATGGATACCAAGCCAAATGCCCAGCGCCAACCCAGTTCTCCGCCAATGGTGGCGAGCAGTGGCACACAAAAAACGGAGGAGATCGACCAGCCTAAAAAGATAAATGTGATGGCTCTGCCGCGCTCTTCGGGCTTGGCAAGCAAGCCCACACAAGCCGCAGCTTGAGGCGTAAAAATCGCAGGCGTAATGACCGCTAGTACACGTGCAATCATCAGCACAGTAAAGCTGGGTGCAATCGCGCAAAGCAGATGGAATAAGGCGTACCACGCCATCGTGAAGGTGAGCAGTCGCCTTCTGTCCCACCTAGAGACTAGCGCGGCAAACAGCGGGGCGCTCACGCCCATGAGGATGGAGCCGGCCGTAATCAGCTGCCCCGTGAGCGACACACTTGTTCCTAAATTGTCACTAATGTTGGTCAGGGTGGCGGGAACGACCATAATTCCCATGCCAACAGCTAGATTGCCAAAGAGCAATGACCAGAGCATTGGTTTGCTAAGCGGTTGATTCATTTTTTATTCATTTCTTTTTTAGGAGTTTACCCATGTCCGCTATTTCAATGTACTCGGCTAGTGTGCCAGTTTTTACGCGCATGCTGTCTAACCTTAGCCACTTTTTGGACAAGGCCGAAGCGGATGCTTTGGCGCGTAAGTTTGAGACATCGGTTCTTGTAACCAGTCGTCTTGCGCCAGATATGTTGCCACTGGCAACGCAGGTGCGCATTGCTTGCGATGCCGCGAAGTTGACGTTTGCACGCGTGGGCGGCTTAGATGCGCCTAAGTTTGAAGACAGCGAGACGACGTTCGCCGAGCTGAAAGAGCGGATTGCTAAAACGCTTGCATTCATTGCAACCGTGAAGCCAGAAGACATGAATGGCAAAGAGGCTGTGGTTGTGACGTTTAAAGCAGGCCCCGTTGAGCGCACGTTATCGGGCGAGGATTACCTCAAGCACTGGTCAACACCGAACGTGTATTTCCACGTGACCACGGCGTACAACATCTTGCGCCATAACGGCGTGGATTTGGGCAAGTTGGATTTCTTGCTGGGGAAGGTTTAGATTGATTGTTGTATCGCCTCTAGTCGGTCTAGCTCGGCAAAGATGTAGTCAAAGCTACCCGTGATGATGACCCGTGCTAGGCGTTGATTGCGAAAGTCCGTCATGCTGTCGGCGATGAAGGTAAGTTTGGTTTGGTCTTTCATGATGTTCCTTTAGGCAAACACTTGATTACGGATTAGTCCCACGGCGAGGCCTTCAATTGCGAAGGTTTCGTCGGGGTGAACGATGATGGTTTGAAAGTCAGGGTTTTCGGGATGCAGCTCAATGTGGCTGGTCTTCTTTTCAAACCGCTTAACGGTCACTTCTTCGCCCACACGTGCGACCACAATTTGCCCGTTGTGCGCGGTGCGGCACGATTGCACGGCAAGCAAATCGCCATCCATGATGCCGATGCCTTGCATACTCATGCCGCGCACTTTGAGCAGATAGTCGGGGCGCTGCGTAAATAGACTTGGCTCTAGGTGATAGGTCTGTTCGATATGCTCTTGCGCCAAAATCGGTGAGCCCGCCGCCACGCGGCCAATCAGCGGCAGCACCAACTGCGCGAGGCTTTGAATTTGCAAGCCCATTTGCTCAGAGAACTGGCTGATGCGCGATTCGTTGATGGCTTGCAGGCGGTTTGATTTCAAACGAATACCGCGCGATGTGCCACTCACAAGTTCAATCACTCCCTTACGGTGCAAGGCTTGCAAGTGATCTTCGGCCGCGTTGATGGACTTGAAGCCCAGTTCAGTGGCAATCTCAGCGCGCGTGGGTGGCGAGCCCGTGGTGGCGATGGTTCGCTCAATCAATGTCAAAATCTCTTGTTGGCGAGCGGTTAATTTCACAGTGGAATTGAAGTTCAACATACAAGCTCCTGATAAATAAAGCAATTTAAAGCTGAAAGGAATGACAGTGACTGTATTTTTACACAGATTACACACAGGTCAAGCAAAATATGATTAAAAACGCAAATAGTCAAGAAAACTTAACAATTTTGCTTTTAGGCACGGGCGGCACGATTGCGGGTTTGGGCGGAGATGCTTACCGAGCTGCGCAGTTGCCCATCGATGCACTCGTTCCTGTGTCCAAGCATCGAATCGTGAGCGAGCAACTCGCGCAAATCGACAGCAAAGACATGAGTTTTGAGATTTGGGAGCATCTCTATGTGCGGCTTGTTGCCGCGCAAAACGATGTGGCAATTGATGCCATCGTCATCACGCACGGAACGGATACGCTGGAGGAGACTGCGTACTTTTTGTACCGAACACTTAGCTGCACCAAGCCTGTGATTTTGACGGGTGCCATGCGTGCAGCCGATAGTGCGGACAGCGACGGCCCGCACAATCTCAGTGATGCGCTAGCGCGCGCCAATCAGTTGGATGCGGGCGTGTGGGTTGCGTTTGCGGGCAAGATTTTTTCTGGCGGAAATGTTCGAAAAGTGCATCCTACGCAGCTCGATGCGTTCGATGTGATTAACCCGATAGAGCGCAATGATGCGGTGCAGGCCTTGCCACATCTGGCTTTGCCTCTGCCTATCAAACGCTGGCCACGCGTAGAAATTGTGATGAGCTATGCGGGCGCAAGCGGCGAGTGGGTTGAAGCTTTGATTCAACAAAAAACAAATGGAAAAATGCTTGATGGCATTGTTGTTGCGGGTACTGGCAATAGCACGGTGCATCATGAGCTGGGGGCGGCGCTTGATAAGGCGCGGGCGGCGGGAGTGGCGGTTTATGTGGCAACACGCTGCGCACAAAGCGGATTATCTTTGTCTCCTTTGCGTGCGCGGATTGATCTTTTGCTGCGGCTATTGACTACAGTTACGTCATGATTAACAAAGTTTCCCCTTCGGTGACACAGGCGCTCGCAGGCATACAAGACGGAGCTTCCATCATGATTGGTGGCTTTGGCACGGCAGGTATTCCGAACGAGCTGATTGATGGCCTAATCGCCCACGGCGCTAAGGATTTAACCATCATCAATAACAACGCAGGCAATGGCGATACGGGGTTGGCGGCGCTCTTGGCAACCGAGCGCGTGCACAAAATTGTTTGCAGTTATCCACGCCAAGTCGATAGTCATCATTTTGATCGCTTGTATCGCGCTGGCAAATTGGAGTTGGAGCTGGTGCCGCAGGGCACGCTGTCTGAGCGTATTCGCGCGGCGGGCGCTGGCATCGGGGCGTTTTTTGTGCAGACGGGGTACGGCACGGAGCTTGCCAACAATCTAGATGGTTCGCCTAAAGAGTCGCGTCTTATTGATGGCAAATATTACGTTTTGGAGCAGCCGCTTCATGCGGACTTTGCACTTATTAAAGCGGAGGCGGGCGACCGCTGGGGCAACCTGATTTATCGCAAAACAGCGCGCTGCTTTGGTCCTGTGATGGCGATGGCAGCGCGGGTCACGATTGCTACGGTGCACGACATCGTAGAGCTCGGTGCGCTCAATCCCGAGACCGTGGTCACGCCAGGCATTTTTGTCTCAAAAATTGTGAAAGTAGAGCGCACGATTACGCAAGGCGGAGGTTACAAGGCATGAGCTACGTGAAACGCACCAAAGACCAAATTGCGGCGCTGATTGCCAACGATATGCCTGATGGCGCGGTAGTCAACCTTGGCATTGGTATGCCAACCTTGGTGGCGAACCATATTCCCGCCGACCGCGAGATTTTGCTGCACAGCGAAAACGGCATTCTTGGCATGGGACCTGCGCCCGCGCAAGAGGACGAAGATTTCGATTTAATTAATGCGGGTAAGCAACCCGTGACGCTACTGAGTGGCGGCTCGTACTTTCATCACAACGACGCTTTCGCCATGATGCGCGGCGGACATTTGGACATTTGCGTGCTAGGCGCGTTTCAAGTGAGTAGCACGGGAGACCTTGCCAATTGGAGCACGGGCGAGACTGGCGCGATTCCCGCCGTGGGCGGTGCGATGGATTTAGCCGTTGGCGCGAAGCAAGCTTGGGTGATGATGGATTTGCTCACCAAGCAAGGCGTGAGCAAACTGGTTGAGCAGTGTAGTTATCCGCTGACAGGCATTGGCTGCGTGAGGCGCGTTTATACCGATCTCGCCACCTTCCACATCACAAAAAACGGCGCGACTGTCGTTGATTGCGTAGCTGGTTTGTCTCACGAGGCTTTGGAGGCGATGGTGGGATTAACGCTCGGGCGATCTGTGTGTAAACCCTGATTTCGATGACGGGTGGTTCGAAAGCACCGCCTGAGTACAAAGCTGATCAAAGTCCCGGAAATTGTGCAGCGCGGCTTTATCAAGATAGGACTTCAGCAATATCTTTGGTGTTTAGTGTCATAGCCTGCGCAAAACCAGCCACAAACCTGGCCGATGTGGGCGTAATCGCAAATAACGAAAAGTCTGTGAAGCCAAATAAGTCAAGGCTTTGCGGGAAGCGATCTAAATACCCCGTTTTTGCTTGTTCGTAGTCAGCACTTGATTTATCCAACTGCGCTGCCGTGCCTTGAATCGTCACGCGCGGCGCTGCCTGCACGGGCACATCAGGTGAAGGCACTGCCATCACCATCAAACTGACTATTGGGTTATTGAGCATGTGCTGTGTATGCTGCGCCAACGTACTCACATGGATGATGAGCCTGTGGCTAGTATGCTCAATCGCAAAAGGCACCATCGACACAAATGGCTCGCTGCCTTGCGCTGTGCCCAGCGCTGCGAGGGGTTGCACGTGGAGGAGGGCTCGGAGGGATTTGGCAAGATGAGTCGCTACATTCATGGCGTGCTTCTTATTGAGTTAAATATGCGTTATTGAAGAACTATTATGGACGCGCCCTGGCCTGCTGCTCAAAATCCACCAAAGCTGACGCATGCGTTGTCTGGCATCGGCAGTGCGTGCCAAAGTGATATGGCTGTTGTGTGATAGCGTGATATCATATCCATCAGGGAGGTGCACCATATGACAGCTATCTTGGTTAGAAATCTAGAGCCCAGCCTGATTGAAGCTTTGAAAGTCGAAGCTGAAAAATTGCAATGGAGCGTGAACCGCTTAGTCAAAACGTTGCTTGAGCAGGCGGTGAGTAAAAATAAGACTTCTTCCGCAAATCAAGCTAAAAACGATTTGGCTAAGTTTGCCGGCGGATGGACGGCGGCAGACGCAAAAGAGTTCAAAGCGGCGACGGCCATGTTTGATCAAATTGATGAGGATATGTGGAAGTGATGCAGACGCTCTGCATAGATACCAATATCTATAGCGCTTTGCGACGGGGTGATAAATCGGTTGTTAAAAAGATAAGCCAATACGAGCGTGTGGTTGTTCCTGTTGTGGTGTTAGGGGAGCTGCGTGCTGGCTTTTTAGGCGGCTCAAAGATTGCAGAAAATCAGCAGAATCTCACTGAGTTTTTAGCTTCAGAATTTGTCTATGTAGCAAAAGCGTCCGAGGCAACAACAAGCATTTACGCCGAGTTGGTAGCAGAGCTGAAACGCAAGGGTAAACCCATTCCAACAAACGACATTTGGATTGCGGCGATTGCCTTAGAGCAGCGCGCACGGCTCTTAACCTTGGATGCACATTTTGCAAATATCGACGGATTGAACTTGGCGTGACTATCTCAAAACCTTGATCTTGCCAAGTGGGCGAAGGTCGTGAAAGATGCGGGACTTCTCAATTGCAAATCAGTAAGGCTTGCCATCTTTGTGCGCAAATTGCCACTTGCCGTTAATCCCAAATAAGGCTTTGTATTGCTCGCGCAGCAAATTCTTTTGCACTTTGCCCATGGTGTTGCGCGGCAGTTCGTTCACCACAAAACAGTGCTTAGGAATTTTGAAGTTAGCAAGGCTGGATTTGAGCGCCGCAAGAATCGCTGCATCATCTAACTTAGCGTTTGATTTGGCAATGACGACCGCGATGCCGACCTCGCCAAAGTCGGGATGCGGCACGCCAACCAGTGCGCTCTCGGCCACGCCTGCCATCTCATTGATGTAGCCCTCAATCTCTGCGGGATAGACGTTGTAGCCGCCGCTAATAATTAAGTCTTTGCTACGCCCAACAATGTGGACGTAGCCGCGCTCGTCAATTTTGCCCACGTCGCCCGTGCGAAAGAAACCGTCTTTTGTAAACTCTTCAGCAGTTTTTTCAGGCATACGCCAATAGCCTTGGAACACGTTCGGCCCTTTGACTTGAATGCCGCCAATTTCACCCGTGGCGAGTGGCTTGTCACCTTCACCGCAAACGCGCAAAGCCACGCCTGGCAAGGGAAATCCGACGGTTGCGGCGCGGCGCTCAGATTGGTTGGCGTAGCGCGAATCGGCTTGGTAGGGGTTGGAGGTCAACATCACGGTCTCGCTCATGCCGTAGCGCTCTAGGATGGTGTGACCCGTGCGAGCCCTCCAATCGTCAAACGTTTCTTTGAGAAGCGGCGCAGAGCCCGCCACAAAGAGACGCATATTTTTAGTCGATTCTTTGGTGAGTCCCGCTTCACCTAAAAGTCGTGTGTACAGCGTTGGCACGCCCATAAACACGGTAGCTTCAGGCATTTTTGCCAGTACCAGTTTGGGATCAAATTTGGACAACCAAATCATCTTGCTGCCATTGAGTAACGCACCGTGAATGGCAACAAACAGACCATGCACATGAAAGATCGGTAGCGCGTGAATCAGCACATCGCCAGGCTTCCAGCCCCAATATTTTTTGAGCGTCTCCGCGTTGCTGAGCATATTGCCATGCGAGAGCATCGCGCCTTTGCTGCGCCCCGTCGTACCACTGGTGTAGAGGATCGCGGCAAGATCACTCGCATCGTTTTGCGCGACCACATAATCGTCCGTGCAATGCGCGGCGCGGTCTAGCAGCGAGCCTGTGCGGTTGTCGTCCAGTGTGAACACATTTTGCGTGCCTGCTTTGAAGGCGATTTTGGACACCCAGCTAAAGTTTTTGGATGAGCACACCACCACACTAGGCTCGGCGTTGCCAATAAAGTATTCGATTTCTGCGCTTTGGTAGGCGGTGTTGAGGGGCAAGAAGACCAGTCCAGCACGCAGCGTAGCTAGGTAAAGCATCATGGCTTCGACAGATTTTTCCACTTGCACGGCAACGCGCGCGCCAGCAGGCAAATCCAACGACAAAAGCAAGTTCGCCATCATGGCGCTGCCGCGTTCTAGGTCGCGCCACGAGTAAAAAAGACCGTTGTCGGTTTCGATTGCAACGGTGTCTAAATTTCTTGGGAAGTTGGCGCGTAGCGCGGCGTAGAGGTTGGCGTTCATGATTAGCTCTTAATCCAGCTTCGCCCCAGAAGCCTTGACCACCACACTCCAGCGGTTAATTTCGTTATGTATAAAGCTGGCAAATTGCGTGGGATTCATGGTGCTGAACTCTGCGCCTTGGCTTGCCCATATCGCTTTGAGTTCGGGTGATTCGAGGGCTTTTTTGATCTCGGCAATCGCGCGGGTTTGCGCATCTGCTGGTGTGCCTTTGGGAGCCCAAATGCCGTACCACGTGGTCACCGTGTAATCGGGTAGCCCCACCTCTTTGGCGCTTGGCACATCGGGGAAGGCTGGGCTGCGTTTATCACCCGAGACCATCAGTGCTTTGATGCGTCCACCTTTGATGTGGGCTGCGCTAGAGCCAAGGCCGTCGAACAGCATGTCTACTTGACCGCCCACCAAGTCTTGCAGCGCAGGGCCTGCGCCGCGATAGGGGATGTGCGTGATAAAGGTTTTAGACTGAATTTTGTAGAGTTCACCCGCCAAGTGATGCGATGTGCCACCGCCTGCCGAGGCAAAGTTGTATTTGCCTGGGCTTTTTTTGATGATCTCTAAAAATGCTTTGTGATCTGCCACAGGCAAGTTTTTAGGATTGATCACCAGCACTTGCGGCACGATGGCGACCAAAGCAAGCGGGATGAAATCTTTTTCAATATCGTAATCAAGCTTGGTATACATACTGGGTGCAATAGCGTGATGCACCGCGCCCATAAAGAGCGTGTAGCCATCGGGCGCAGCCTTGGATGCAATGCTCGCGCCGACTGTGCCGCCCGCGCCGCCTCGGTTGTCGATGATGAGCTGCTTGCCTGTTTGCTTGGCAAATTGTGCCGAGAGCGGTCTCGCAAACGCATCGGTTCCGCCGCCCGCAGGGAAGGGCACAACCAGCGTGACGGGCTTCGCGGGCCAGCTTTGCGCCGCTGCAAAGTGCGAGGTGAATAGAGCGCTAGCTGTTAGCACGAGGGTGAGAGATAAACGCATGAGGTCTCCTTTAGTTTTTAAATTGAAATGTGAATGCTTATCGCCAGTTCTACAACCAGCGCGTGACAGCTTTTGATGCGGCGATGCGACCGTTGGTTAATAGCGCGCGATTTTTTGCGAGTGATTTTAGGTCGTAGAGGTAGTTCACCATCAGCCCAAACGATTGCGCCAATCCTCTGCGCGAAAGATCGGCCGCCCAGTTGAGGCGTTCAATCCGCGCGCCATTGCCAAGGTGAAATCTAGCCACAGGATCAATCGGGCGCTGCTCGGCGAGCCCGCGAGCCAAATACTTGGCAGCGGCGCTTTGCAGGCGTCTACGCAGCACATCTTTTTCGCTTAAAGACTTGATGGATAAGGCTTGCAAGGCCAAGGCCAATCCTTCGTCTTCGCGTTTTAACCACTGCGTTAAACCAGGAATGGGTGAGAGTGTGGTGAATGTTTTCAGCTGCGGGTACTCGGCTTTTAAAGTCTCCACAACGAGTTTAATGAGTGAGTCGCCAAAGCTCACCCCCTTCAGTCCCGATTGCGTGTTGCTGATCGAGTAAAAAATGGCGGTGCTGACTTTGGATAAATCAGTGGGCGCAGCGGCGACATCGAGTAGCGGCTCCATGCCCGTTGTAACGGGGTCTTCAAACTTATTGGCAAAGGCGACTTCAACAAAAATGAGTGGCTCGCTTGGCAGGCGTGGATGAAAAAATCCGTAGCAACGACGATCCGCATCCAAGCGATTTTTAAGATCATCCCAGCTCTTGATGTCGTGTACGGCTTCGTATTGGATGAGCTTCTCAAGCAGCGAGGCAGGCGAGTCCCACGTGATACGTTTAAGTTCTAAAAACGCCACATCAAACCACGCCGTAAATAGCGCCTCCAGCTCAGCGTCCAGCGTGCGCAGGCGTGGTTCGTGCGCCAGCCAGCCTAGCAACTGAGCGCGTAGATCAACCAAAAAGCGAATGCCCAGTGGATGCGCGGCAAAGCTTTGCAGCAAGCGCCTGCGCGGCGAGATCAGGGCGCGACGCAGCTTGATCTCCGCCATGCCTTGCTCCGATGTGCTCAGGCTTTGCTCGTAGTGCTCTTTGGCAACGCGCAAGCCCTCAATATCGGGCGCAAATTTTTCCGACATCAGCAGGCATAAATCAACGCGGTGAGCCTCTGGCGCAGTCGCATACCAATCGATAATTTTGACGGCACGCAGCCCCGCCTCGGTTTGACTAATGCGCGGCTCCACAATGGCTTGCAAGTCGGCAAATAACTGGCGCGACTGGGTCGCTTTGAGGAGTCTGCCAATCCAAGATTTCTTGGGAGTTTCGGTCATAGGCTCACCTTAATTTGAGCTTTGGGTAGCGCGCGCAGCACCTCTAGTTGGCGTAGCAAATGGGTTTTCATGGCAGCTTCCGCGCCTGCACCGTCGCGGGCTTTGATTGCAGCAAAAATGGCCAAGTGCTCGCGCAGACTACTGGCCATGCGCTGCGGCGCTTGCAGACCTTGCCTGCGTGCCAGCTTCACAATTTTGCGTAGATCATCGGTGACTTGCGCGAGCCAGTGGTTGTTTGCCAAGGTAATGAGCGCTTCGTGGATGGCGTAATTGGCGGCGTAATACGCCGTGATGTCGCCTTGCGCCGCCTCGTGCTCCAAGCGTTCGTGCAGCGTCTCTAGTACGGCGATGTCGGCGTCGGTAGCTTTTTGCGCCGCCTCAAAAGCGGAGCGACCCTCAAGTAAGGCAATGACTGGGAAGATTTCTTCTAAATCGGCATCGGTAACTTCGCTCACAAACGAACCACGGCGTGGCTCGTGGCGCACCAAGCCCTCGCAGGCCAATACCTTCAAGGCTTCGCGCAGGGGTGTGCGGGAAATGCTGAGTTGTTCGCAGAGTTGCGTTTCATCCAAAAATGAACCAGGCGAGAGGTCGCCAGAGAAGATGCGGTCACGCAGTCGCGTAGCAACATCGTCGTGCATAGAGGAGAGTTGTTGGCGCATGATGATTTGTAATTTTTTGTAATTATGAAAAATTACAACTACCCCTGCATCAGTGAAAACCCTGCATCCATCAACTCAAAATATCCGCGCAAGTTGGCATGATTGGCCCCATTTCAACGATTGCGATGAGTGTGCTCATCTTGGATGAACCCTTCACGCCGTGGGTCATGGCGGGGACAGTGCTCGTCATGGGTGGGGTTTGGGTTGTTGCAAAATTCGGTCAGCAAAAAACATTCATTACAAAGGAAAACAACCCATGTCTCAAGCAGTCTTAATTAGCGCGACAGGCGGCGCAGAACAAATGCAATTGGTCGATGTCGAAGTTGGCAATCCAGGCGCAGGCGAAATCCGCATTCGCCATCACGCGATTGGCTTGAACTACATCGATGTGTACCAACGCGCGGGCGTGTATGCGTTGCCGCTGCCGCTGCGCCTTGGTATGGAGGGCGCGGGTATTGTTGAGGCGGTGGGCGAGGGTGTGACGCACCTCAAGGTAGGTGACCGCGCCGCTTACGTCAGCCAGCCCCCTGGCAGTTACTGCGAAGCACGCGTGATGCCTGGCAAAACCGTGTGCAAATTGCCAGACGCCATTTCGTTTGAAACGGGCGCAGCCATGATGCTCAAAGGTTTCACGGCGTATTACTTGCTCCACAAAACGTTGCCACAAGGTGGACTTCATAAAGGTGACTCGGTGCTTTTTCACGCGGCTGCAGGCGGCGTTGGTTTGATTGCTTGTCAGATGGCGCGTGAGCTGGGCTTAAACCTGATTGGCACAGCGGGATCGGACGCGAAATGCGCCCTTGCCAAAACATATGGTGCGGCGCACATGATTAATTATTCAAACGAAGATTTTTTGGTACGAGTGAAAGAACTCACAAACGGCAAAGGCGTTAAAGCCGTGTACGACTCGGTTGGCAAAGACACGTTTGAGAAGTCACTCGATTCGCTCGCGCCGTTTGGTCTTTTGGCAAGCTACGGTAATGCGTCTGGCAAAGTGCCGCTACTTGACATTGGTGGCTTAGGCGCGAAGGGTTCTTTGTACGTCACACGCCCAACTGTGTTTACACATTTAGCCACACGTGAGTCCGCGCAGGCTATGGCCGACGCGGTGTTTGGCATGGTCTCCAGCGGAAAAATCACCATTCCAATTGAGCAGCGTTATGCCTTGGCAGATGTGCAGCAAGCGCACCGCGATCTTGAGGCTCGCAAGACGATAGGAACGAGCATTTTGATTCCATAAAAAAAGAGCCTCGCGGCTCTTCTTTTCTGCCCTCAAGCTTTGCGCTTCTAGCTAAGCTTGGAACGGCAATTTCATCTCGCCAAGGTCGCGGCGAGTTTCCACCATCACGAGCGGCTCGGGACTGATTTCGACAACGGGCGGACGCTCACGCGGTACGTGCAGCGGCTTAGGTTCTGCTGCAATTTGTGCTTGAACGGCAGCGATTTTTTCGGGATCAGAGTTCACCCATTCAAGCCCTGAGCGGTTGGCGATTTGCGCCATGTCCGTCACAGGCAAAGCATAGGTTTGCACTTTTGGTAAACCAGTTTGCGTTGCTGTTGGCGCTGTTGCAGGCGTGGCGGACATCGTCGGTGTAGATGCCGCTGGCGCTGGAGGAGTAACAGACGGCGCGGCTACTGCCACTACAGTCGTCGCCATCATCGCGTCTGCTGGCGTGATGGGAGTTGCTGCTGCGTCAGTGGTTGGCATGGAAGACCCATCCACGCCGCCTCCAGCATTGCGTTCATTTCTGCGGTCACGACCATAGCGGTCACGGCTACGGCGTTCACGTGGCTCACGTGGTTCGCGCGGCTCACGTGTTGCTTGTTGCTCGTGGCCCTCCATCGGCGCTGCTTGTCCGTCCATGAACGCCTGCGGCGTTTGGGTTGGCATCGCTGGCGCTTGAGGCGCATCGCCTTCGCGCGGTTGGCGCAGGTCAGGACGATCTGGGCGTGGTTCGCGTGCCGGACGCGGTGCGCGTTCTGCTTTAGGGTCACGGGGGTCGCGGGGTTCACGGGGTTCGCGCGGTTCGCGCGGCTCACGTAGTTCGCGCTGTGGGCGCGGTTCGCGCTGCTCTTGGCCTTCGGGACGCGGCTCACGCGCTTCTTTGGCTGGGCGATCGGCTCTGGGTTCGCGTGGCTCGCGTGGTGGGCGAGTTTCACGCGGGGACGAATCGGCTGGTTTGTCGTCGCTGCGAGGGCCGCGATCTGTACGGCCACGAGCGCCGCGTTCGTTGCGACCAGCTCGATCACCGCGCTCGCCACGAGCACCGCGCTCATTGCGGTCGTTGCGTTCTTTTGAACCACCACGCCCAACGGTCGATGGCTTGTCGTCCTTCATTTCAGGAGTCGGTGCAGCGCCAAACAAATTTTTAATCCAAGCAAGGAGTCCGCCGCTAGCCGCAGGTGCGGGACTGTTACCTGTGGAGGCCACGGCTGGCTTGCCTTTTGAGCCTGCTACGCGCGGCGCGGGCTCTACGTGGGCTGGCGCGGGCGCATCAGGCAACACGCCTTTAATGACGGGGGTTTGCTTGTTGGTTGGCTCTTGCGAGCGCAGCGCTCCAGCGCTTGGGTCTTCAAACGCTTCAGCCAGTTTGTAGCTGGCCTCCACGTTATCAAGGCGCGGATCGTCGTGTTTCAAACGCTCCAATTTGTAGTTCGGTGTCTCTAAGGTTTTGTTTGGAACAAGCAAGACGCTAATGCGCTGACGCAGCTCAATCTTGGCGATTTCGTTGCGTTTTTCGTTAAGCAAATACGATGCCGCTTCGACGGGCACTTGCACGCGCACGGCGGCCGTGCCTTCTTTCATGGCTTCTTCTTGGATGATGCGCAAAATTTGCAGTGCCGAGCTCTCGGTATCGCGGATGTGACCAGCCCCGCCGCAGCGTGGACAAGGAATCGATGCACCTTCCGATAGCGCAGGGCGCAGACGTTGGCGGCTCATCTCCATCAAACCAAATTTGCTGATCGTGCCAAACTGCACACGGGCGCGGTCTTGGCGCAGTGCGTCGCGCAAGCGGTTTTCCACTTCACGGCGATTTTTGGACTCTTCCATGTCGATAAAGTCAATCACGATGAGACCGCCCAAATCGCGCAGACGCATTTGGCGTGCCACTTCATCAGCGGCTTCTAAGTTGGTGCGCGTGGCAGTCTCTTCGATGTCCCCGCCGCGAATCGAACGCGCCGAGTTCACGTCAACTGAGACGAGCGCTTCGGTGTGGTCAATCACAATCGCGCCGCCGCTGGGCAGCTGCACGGTGCGGGCATACGCGGTTTCGATTTGGTGCTCGATTTGGAAGCGCGAAAACAGTGGCGTGTCGTCGCGGTAACGCTTCACCTTGGCTTCGTGCTCGGGCATCACGTGCGCCATAAATTGACGCGCTTGTTCGTACACGTCGTCGGTGTCGATCAAGATGTCGCCAATATCGGCGTTGAAGTAGTCGCGAATCGCGCGAATCACGAGCGATGACTCTTGATAAATCAAAAATGCACCATTGCCCGCTTGGGCTGCACCGTCCACGGCCGTCCACAGTTTGAGCAAATAGTTCAAATCCCATTGCAGCTCTTCCGCCGAGCGACCAATGCCAGCCGTGCGGGCAATGATGCTCATGCCTTTTGGATATTCCAATTGGTCAAGCGCGTCTTTCAGCTCGGCGCGAGATTCGCCTTCAATGCGGCGCGATACACCGCCGCCGCGTGGGTTGTTGGGCATCAAAACGACGTAGCGACCTGCGAGTGAGACGAAGCTCGTGAGCGCCGCGCCCTTGTTGCCACGCTCTTCTTTTTCGACTTGAACGAGGATGCTTTGCCCCTCTTTAATCACGTCTTGAATACGCGCCTGCGATGCGGGAATGTCGGATTGGAAATATTGTTTGGAGATCTCTTTGAATGGCAAAAAGCCGTGACGCTCTTCGCCGTAATCGACGAAGCAAGCTTCTAGCGATGGCTCAACGCGGGTGACAACAGCCTTGTAGATGTTGCCTTTGCGCTGTTCGCGCCCTTCGATTTCGATTTCGTAGTCGAGTAGTTTTTGACCATCGACAATGCCTAAGCGGCGCTCTTCTGCCTGAGTGGCGTTAATTAACATGCGTTTCATGTTTGTTCCTTTTTAAGTCCTAAAAATACCAAGGACACCTGAAACCAACACGAATCAAACTGAGGGGGAATTGCCTAAATGCTAGGGACAGACGTTAAACGTCTAGCCGTCCGCAAGCCACGTATTTGGGAGTGTGGGGTGCGGATGTCAAAGCGGGGCGCAGTGCAAAGAGAATCATTATTCACAAGCAAAAAATCGGCAGATGCGTCATTCATTTCAAACGCATCTACCAACCAGTATTCCGTTATTTAAGTTTGTTTCGTGTGGCGTATCGTGACTTTTGTTCATCGCAGCAGAGCTGTGGCTCTGGGCTTATGACGCGAAAGTAGCGCTAGGTATCCACCTTATCAACTGGCGCTGGCGTGATTCACGTTTCTTGCGCTGTGGTTGACGGTGTCATTATAGCGATCACGGTGGTGGACGAGGCTACGCGTTTGATTCTAAAGAGTGAAGCGATAAAATCGACCGCATTCATTTTTGAATTTCATTTTTATTTGAGAGGCTCACGTCATGACAGACCAAGAATTACGCGAGCTTGTTGCAAGCCTTGCGGTGGCGCAAGCTAAGACTGAGGCAGCACAAGCTAGGACTGAGGCAGCACAAGCTAAGACTGAAGCACTACTGGCTCAAACCACTAAAAACATTGACAACGTCAACAAACAACTAGGCGGCATTGGTGTCAGCCAAGGCCTCGTAGCAGAAGAGTTTTTTTACAACACACTCCTAGATAAACCACAAATTGGTAGCCTGAAGTTCGACCAAATCAATATGAATATGCAAGGCGGCAAAAAGAGTGATCGCTTTGAATGCGATATTGCCGCCATCAACGGAAAATCTTTGGCCTTGATTGAAGTGAAGTACAACGTACACGAGGACGCTGTCGAACAAGTGGAAAGCCATGTGCGCCGTTTTAGAAAGTTCTTCCCGTACTACGCCAAACACAAAATCTACGGCGGTGTGGCGGGGTTTCACATCTCCAAAGACGTGGCAGAGTTGGCGCACAAAAAGGGCTTCTTTGTGCTCAAGCGCAAGGGGGCAGCGTTTACGGCTAGCACGGCGGATATGAAGGCGTTTTAGAACCCGCCCAGCAAAAAATAAGAACTGTGCGATGACAACAACACCCGTTACTATGACAAACGATGAGCTTCGTAGCTTAGTTGCGGCGCTGTCAATCGCGCAAGCACAGACCGATATCAAACTAAACAAACTAGCGGATCTCTACGGCGGTATAGCCGACAACCAAGGCTCAGTCGCCGAAGAATTTTTCTTTAATAGCTTGAATGCCAACCCCGTAATCGGCGGCATCAAATATGACCGCGTCACGCCTAACTTGATTGTGGGTAATAAAGGCAAACAATCTGAATTCGATATGGTTTTAGTCAACGGCAATTCGGTTGCTTTAATTGAGGTCAAACACAAAGCGCATCTAAGTTCTCTCGATCAATTAGAAATGCAGATTAAGCGCTATCGTGAGTCGTTTCCTGAGCACGCCAACTACAAACTCTATGGTGGCATTGCGGGACTGTCTGTGCCCGACGAGACGGTGAAAGAGGCGCACAAGCGTGGACTGTTTGTGCTCAAGCAGCAAGGCAATGTGTTTGCTGTGGATGCTGAGGCAATGCGAGCGTTCTAAGATTGAATTTCATTTATTTGAGAGGCACACGCCATGACAGACCAAGAATTACGAGAGCTTGTTGCAAGCCTTGCGGTGGCGCAAGCGCAGACTGAAAAGCAGCTTATAAGGACACAGGCTGAATTAGCCGAGAGTTTCAAAAACGTCAACAAACAACTAGGCGGCATTGGTGCCAGCCAAGGCCTCGTAGCAGAGGAGTTTTTTTACAACACACTCCTGGATAAACCGCAAATCGGCAGTCTGAAGTTCGACCAAATCAATATGAATATGCAAGGCGGCAAAAAGAGTGATCGCTTTGAATGCGATATTGCCGCCATCAACGGAAAATCTTTGGCCTTGATTGAAGTGAAGTACAACGTACACGAGGACGCTGTCGAACAAGTGGAAAGCCATGTGCGCCGTTTTAGAAAGTTCTTCCCGTACTACGCCAAACACAAAATCTACGGCGGTGTGGCGGGCTTCCACATCTCTAAAGACGTGGCAGAGTTGGCACACAAAAAAGGCTTCTTTGTGCTCAAGCGCAAGGGAGAAGCGTTCACCGCTAGCACGGTGGATATGAGGGCGTTCTAAAGTCTGAGTCTCAGAACGTAGACGAAAAAAATCCCGCTGAAGGCTTGATGCTTTCAACGGGATTTTTGTTTTAATAGCTTTGGCTGTTTTTACCTGTTCACGTCGCAAGCCTTATCTGATGAGGCTTTGTGGGCTGTGTGCATTACAGTTCTAAAGAGACTGTTGGATTGACTCCGTGAGCATGGTAGCCCGCAGCCCACATTGTGATTGGCTTGCCAGCCTATGCTGCCTGTAGCCCAATTAAAACGTGCCTTGCGGCACGTTGTTGTTTTAGATTTTGATGATCGGCTTGGGCGAGATTCACCGCTGGCTTTGCCGCTTGACTTTGCGGGGCTGTTGTTAAGGTTTGAGAGCGTCAACGCTCCATTGGTTGCAAATGTGTTGAT
>JASGCK010000005.1 GCA_030054145.1 Cytophagales bacterium | reverse complement strand
GATAACTCTGTGTTTCACCTATTCTTTGGTGTCCACACTTTGGGGACAGGTTCAGGTTCAAGGCAGAAGGCAAGGCAGAAGGCAAGGCAGAAGGCAAGGCGGAGCGCGAACTTGAAATTGCTAAAGCTATGAAACTCAAGGGCTTAGATGCAAGTGTGATTGCTGAACTCACAGGGTTGTCCGTAGCCCAGATTGGCAAGCTATGAGTAGCTGTAGCCCATATGGGTATTGCCTTGCCAGCCATGCTTGCCTGCAAGCGGCTAATGGTGTGGCTTGGAGGGCGGTGGCATGAAAAAGTTTTTGGCAACCCTACTGGCTTCATTCCTCTCTTTATGCGCTCAAGAGGCGGCTGCAGAAACCGCATCCGAATTGATAAATAAAAAAGTAAATCAAGAGGCAATATTTAATGGCGTGCAATTCACATCAAATAAAAATCAGGAGAATAAAAATATAAAAAATCAAAAAATGACTGAGTCTGAAGTCATTAATCAATTAGAAAAAACAAAGAAAATAATTATCAATGTTGTCCCGCCAGACATACGTACGATTGTAATGTTGACAGAAGAAGATATTAAAAAATCAGATGCTAGTTATCTAATAATAGAACCTAATAAAATTAAGCAGCTAACATCTATTTTCAAAATTTCAGGTTTAAAATACTCAGAAAATATTGAGAATTATGATCCTCGGTTAAGGTTGGAGTTTATTTTAGATAGTAATACAAGCATTGTATTTTTTTTGCAAATACCACGGACGAAAGATGTGAGAAATACATTTTATGGTTATTATTATAGCAATTCAGAAAATCGTAAAATGCAGATAGTTATAAATAAAGCATTTGCGGAATCTATTTATAAATATATTTTGAGTTCCAATGATAGTATTGAGTATTCGAAAATAACTGACAACTCCATTATGTCATCGTGGATAACATTTTTAAAAAACTATTTCAACTAAAGAAAGTCGCCGCATAGAATGAGGCCAGCCTCATTTTTGATAGAAAGCTCATGCCATGACAGCCCAACCGACACGCTACTTGAGTCCCAAAATTGATCTCGCTTTTAAGCGCATTTTTGGTGAGCACATTGACTTATTAAAAAGCTTCCTCAACGCCCTGCTACCCCTGCCAGATGACGCGCCAATTGAATCCTTGGAGTATCTGCCGCATGAGCAAGCGCCCGAAATTCCACTCCTTCAGAAATACTCCATCGTCGATGTGAAATGCACGGATACCAAGGGGCGGATTTTTATTGTCGAGATGCAGATGCTGTGGAATGCCTACTTCGGGCAGCGTGTGCTGTTTGGAGCCAGCCAAGCTTACGTCAAGCAATTAAGACGGGGCGAGGACTATGCACTCTTGCAACCCGTTTATGCCCTAGCCCTTGTCAACAGCCTCTTCGAGTCCAATAGCCCAGACTTCTATCACCATTACAAGATCATCAAAGTAGGCGACCCTGCCAAAACCATCGAAGGTTTAGAGTTTGTGTTTGTCGAACTCCCCAAGTTCAAGCCCGAGACGCAAAGCGATAAACGAATGGCAACGCTGTGGCTCAGATTCATGAACGAAATTGGTCAAACCAACGAGCAAATTCCCGACCCACAACTGCAAAACGAGCCCGATATTGCCAAAGCAATGGAGCTGATGGAGGTCAGCGCCTTTAACGACCAAGAGCTTGCCGCCTACAACCACAGCCTAGATGAGTGGCGCACGACAAGCATTTTGTTTAAAGGTGAGCGCGAAGAGGGCAGGGCAGAGGGTAAGGCAGAAGGCAAAGCGGAGGGTAAGGCGGAGGGCAAGGCGGAGGGCAAGGCAGAGGGCAAGGCAGAGGGCAAAGCGGAGCGCGAACTTGAAATTGCTAAAGCCATGAAGCTCAAGGGTTTAGATGCAAGTGTGATTAGAGAACTCACAGGGTTGTCCGTAGCTCAGATTGGCAAGCTGTGAGCGGCTGTAGGCCATATGGGTATTGCCTTGCCAGCCATGCCTGCCTGTAAGCCCCTAGTGATGTGGCTTGCAGGGCACTGCGCCATGCGCGTCCTCGCGTTGGTGGGCGACAACATGCGCGGGTTTGCGCGGGTTGAGGGGTTGGTGGTGGAGAATTGGCGCAAAGGTTAAATCAATAAAAATAGAAAACATAGAAAATGCAAAACATGACCTCACACATTCAATTCGCACGCGCCGCGCTGCTTGAGCCTTTCGGACTGTCCGACTCTGCTATCAACAATGTTCTCTCGCACATCCAGCTGGGCGCGGTGGATGATGCGGATTTGTACTTTCAAACCACGCGCTCGGAGGGCTGGAGTTTGGAGGAGGGCATTGTGAAGACGGGCAATTTTTCGATTGACCAAGGGGTGGGCGTTCGTGCGGTGAGCGGCGAAAAAACGGCGTTTGCTTATTCGGATGACATCTCAATGGCTTCGCTGATGGATGCCGCTAGCGTGGTGCGGGCGATTGGGGCGCAGGGCAAAAATGGACGGGCGAAGGTTGGCAAAGCCTTGTCCAGCAAGGCTTCCAAGCTGTTGTTGCCGCGCAAGCTTTACGGAATGGACGATCCGATTGCGTCGCAAGGTAGCGCTGAAAAAGTGGCGCTGTTGGAGAGGGTCGAAAAGCTCGCTCGTAGCAAAGACCCGCGCATTAAGCAAGTGATGGCGGGCATTGCCGCCGAGCACGAAATCATTTACATCGCCCGCTCTAACGGGCAAAGGAGTAGTGATGTGCGCCCGCTGGTGCGCCTGTCCGTCACGGTGATTGCGGAGCAAACCATTGCGGGCAAGCTGCGGCGCGAGACGGGTACGGGCGGCGGCGGTGGACGCTTTGGTCTTGGCTATTTTGACGACGCGATCATCGAGCAATATGTGACGAGTGCGGTGAATGCTGCGCTCATGAACCTAGAGGCGCGCCCTGCCCCTGCTGGCGAGATGACCGTGGTGCTTGGGCCTGGTTGGCCAGGCGTACTCTTGCACGAAGCTGTGGGACATGGGCTGGAGGGCGATTTCAACCGCAAGGGCTCTAGCGCTTTTGCGGGCATGATTGGCAAGCGCGTGGCGGCTAAGGGCGTGACGGTGCTGGACGATGGCACGATCAGAGACCGCCGTGGCTCGCTCAACATCGACGACGAAGGCAACCGCACACAAAAGAATGTGCTGATCGAAGACGGCATTTTGCGTGGTTATATCCAAGACAATTTGAACGCAAGGCTCATGGGCGTTAAGCCCACAGGCAACGGGCGACGTGAGAGCTATGCCCACGTGCCCATGCCGCGCATGACCAACACCTATATGCTGGGCGGGGATAAAGATCCTGCGGAAATCGTCAAGAGTCTCAAGCGCGGCCTCTACGCCACTAACTTTGGCGGCGGGCAAGTGGACATCACGTCGGGCAAATACGTGTTCTCTGCCAGCGAGGCGTTTTGGGTGGAGAACGGCAAAATTCAGTATCCCGTGAAAGGCGCGACCATTATTGGCTCGGGCCCTGAGTCGCTGAAAAAAATCACCATGATTGGCAACGATATGCGCTTAGACACGGGCGTGGGCGTGTGCGGCAAAGAAGGCCAAAGCGTGCCCGTGGGCGTGGGGCAACCGACGCTGCGCATTGAGGGTATGACCGTGGGCGGGACGGCTTAGGGTATGGGGAGGATGCGGCGGGTTTGCTTCATAACGCTGGCGCTTGGCGTGCTAGGACTGGGTGTTTGGAGGCATAGTGGGTTGGAAGCAAATACGCCAGATGAAAAAGGTTTTTTTCTACCTGCCGCCTCGCAAGCTTTGCCCAATATGGCTCTGCGCGAAGTTGCCCGTTACGACATCCCCATGTTAGATGGCGCACCCGCTGCCCACGCCTCGTTTTTACTGGCTGATAAAAGCGATGGGCGAGATCGACTCCGCGTCTTTTGGTTTGCAGGTTCGCGCGAAAGCGGTCCGGATGTTGAAATCGTGATGAGTGAATTTGCCAATCAAGCATGGACAAACCCCGTGGTTGTTGTGAATCGGCACACGGCGTTTCGCGAGTTGGGTCTGGGGGGCTGGATTCGCCGCCTCGGTAATCCTGTGGCGTGGACGGACACGCAAGGCCGCACGCATTTGTATGTTGTTGCGACGGGGCTGGGCGGTTGGTCTGCGTCGCGGATTTTGCACCTCGTGCAACAGCCGCCATCAACAACCGCTGTTCGAGCTGGGCAGAGCGAAGTGCTGCCTTTTAAGCCGCAAGGTTTTTTGCAACTCTCGCCATTTTTTAATTTGAGCGTTTTGGTGCGCGGTGCGCCTGTGCCGACTCAGGACGGCGGCGTGTTGCTACCTGCTTATTTTGAAGTGGGCATCAAATATCCACTCGCCATTCGTTTGGATGCCAATGGCGAGCTGGTTCAGTCGCGCGATGCCGTCACGCGCATGGCGGGTAATCTTGCTTCGCTGCAACCGTCTGTTGTGCCGATCTCTCAAAGCCATGCGATTGCTTATTTGCGCGATGGCTCGGATAAGCAGCGGCTGCGCTTTGTGCAAACGATCGATGGCGGTAAAAGTTGGTCGGACGTGCAGGATGCCGATGCGGTCATCAACCCCGATGCGTCGGCAGTTGCGCTGCGTGTGGGCAAAGGCGACGGTGCAACTGGGCGCACGCTGCTTATTCATAACCCGCAAACCTCGGGGCGGCATCGGCTGGTAATCGACGGCTCGCAGGACGGCCTGCACCATTGGAAAAAATTGGCAACGCTGGAATACGAACCTGAGCGATTGGATGGCGTGCGGTTTAACGAATATTCGTACCCCAGCGCGGTCGTCATTGGGTCGCAATTGCACGTGACTTACACCTACCAAAAGCGGTTTATTCGGCATCGTGTTGTGGTGTTGGAGGCCGCGCCATGAAGCTTTTGTGGGTGATTGCTTTGGCGCTATTTGCCGATCTTTTTACGGGGCTAACGCTTAATTTGTATGGCTTTGGGCGCGAGCCGCTTGGGTTTGCGCTGGCAGCAATAGTGGCGGGTGCTTGGCTCTACCAAGCAAAGCGTACATGGTTGGGTATGATGCTCCTTACTCTGTGCTGCTTGTGGCTGATGCTTTATCCAACTCGAAATGGTTTTGATGTGGTGTTGTCGCCGATGTTATTGACGAGCTGTGCGCTTTGGGCATGGAAAAAATTTAAAAACAAAAACAAAAGCAAAAATGAAAATAGATACGCAACGACTGGTTGACCGCTACGCAGGACAAATGCTCTGCGCCGCCTTGTCGCTGGTGCATAGCCTTCGCCCGCGTGAAACGACCGAGGCGGAGTCCTTCAAGCCCCGCGCGATTGCAATTTTGATGCTCTCAGAAATGGGCTCGATGGTGCTGGCGCAGCCCATGATTGGTTACTTGAAAGAGCGGTATCCCGCTGCTGATTTGCACGTGGTGCAGCTCGGTAAAAACCAAGAAATAGTGAGCTTGCTCGGCTTTGCAAAACCTGAGCATATGCACGCCATCGATGACACCTCGTTGTTTAAATTAGTCAGCAGCCTCTACCGCGTCATTCGTGATTTGCGCCGTGCAGGCGTGGACGCGGTGATTGACTGCGAGCTCTTCGCCCGCATTAGCGCGTGCCTTGCTTATTTGAGTGGCGCACGCCGTTTGGCGGGCTTTACGTCGCATACGCAAGAGGGGCTTTACCGGGGCAACTTTATCAATTGCGCGGTGCCTTACAACCCGTATCGGGCGATCAAAGATCAGTTCATTGCTTTGGCGCGGGCGCTGGAAAAGCCGCTAATCGCCCTGCCGCGCAGCAAGCAACCAAGCCTCGTGTTTGCCAATGATGCTCGCTTTGATGCCTTGCAGCCATTGGCTTTGCGCGCAGGTGAGCTGGAGCGTGCAGTCGCGCAACTCAAGGAAGACTTCCCTCAATTAGGCGACAAACCGCTGGTGTTGCTCTACCCTGGGGGGGGTATCTTGCCGATTCGCGCTTGGCCCGAAAGCTATTTTGCAGTAACCGCCAAAGCCTTGCTGGATAAGGGCTGCGCGATAGGCTTCATTGGATTGCCCGTGGATAAACCGCTGGCGCAAAGGTTGGTTCAGCAGATCAATCATGACGCGGCGCTTGACCTTACGGGCTACACCCGAAATATTCGCGAGCTGTTGGTGCTGTTTTTTCATGCGAAGCTGCTCATTACAAATGATGGCGGACCTGGGCATTTTGCCGCGCTCACGCCAATTAACACCATCATGTTTTTTGGCCCTGAAACGCCTGTGCTGTACGCGCCGCTTGCCTCTAGTCTTGGCGGCGAGGCGCTTGCGCTGGTTGCGGGAGTGCCTTGTTCGCCGTGCTTGACGGCGTATAACCACCGCACCAGTAGCTGTGATGGCGACAACGTGTGCTTGAAGGAAATCACGCCAGAGCCAGTGCTGCTGTACGCCAGTCGTATGCTGGGACTGGCGGCTTGATGGCGCAATCGCTTGTGCAACGGCTTAAGCGCCTCGCGTGGCGCTTTGCGCGTTTTGGGGTGGTGGGCGGCTCGGGCATTTTTGTCAATCAAGCGGTGCTCTACGCGGGCATGGAGTGGTTGTTTACCAGCATCGCCAAAGACGTGCGGCTGAGCTATGCGTTGCCGCTGGCCATTGCGCTGGCAACTACTTACAACTTCTTTTGGAATCGTTTGTGGACATGGCGTGAGCGCCGCGCGGTGGAGACCGCAGGCGTGGCTTTGCAATACGCTAAATATGTAGCCGCCACCTTGATCGGTAGCTCCTTGCAATATGTGCTCACGCGTTATTTGGCAAGCGATGCGGGGTTTTCGCTGCATTACGGCGTGGCCAATTTGATTGCGATTGGCGTCGCCAGCGTGGTCAATTTTGTGATTAACGACCGCGTCACATTTAGGAAAGTGATCGAGTGAAAAGGCTGGCCTTTGCAGCGGCGGCGCTCTTGCTGGCGCTTGCTTATTTGCTCAATCTTGGCAGCAGTTACGCGCCAACCAATGGCGATGAAATGGTCTATCTGCATATTGCGCGCATGACGGCGGAGTCTGGGCATTGGTTGCCGCTGCAATCCGAGCTGGAACATATGCGCAACACCAAGCCGCCACTGTTATTTTGGCAGGCGATGGCGGCAGGCAGTTGGGGCTGGCATTTATGGACGCTTCGCCTGCCTTATGTGCTGGAGACGCTGCTGACGGCGGGTTTGGTGGGGTGGCTAACCCTCTGTATGCGTTCGCCCCGAACGGGGGGATGTCACGAAGCGGCAGGGGGGCACAAAAATCGCTGGGGTGTTGGGCTGCTTGCGGCCGCGTTTTATCTTGGGTTTTTTGCAACCTATCGCTACGGTCGTCCTGTGCTGAGCTCGTCTATTGAGAGCTTGTTTTTATTTGGCGCTTGTGCGCTGGGAGTTGTCACATCACCGGCGTGGAAGGCTTATCCCGCAAGGCTTGCCGCCGCAGTGGGCTTGCTCATGATACCCGCGCTTTTAGCAAAATCTTTTGTGCTTGCCGCGCCCGTTGGCTTGTGGTTGTTTGCATCGCTATGGCTTATGAGTGAATCAAAAAATGCAGCTCAAAGATTGTGGCAAAGCGCGTGGCCATCGGCGCTGGCGGTGGCAATCGGTGTGGCGGGGTTTGCGCTGTGGTTTGCGGTCGATCCTGACCCCGCTGCGGTGTGGCGAGAGTTTGTGGTGGGTGAAAATTTTTCTACCAAGTTCAGTGATGCGCGTTCGGACAGCGTGCTTGGTTTTTGGCTCTCGCCACTTGTTAATGCGGGTTTGCTGTTCCCGCTGCTCATCGGCTTGCTGATCGCCGCGCTGCAAGGCTTACGCAGCAAGGGCTTGCCCATAGCGAGGGCCGAAAAAATGCTTTGGCTGTGGGTTCTTTGCTGGCTGCTGGTATTTACTTTGCCGAGCCAGCGATCAGCTAGGTACATCATTCCTGCGATGCCTGCACTGGCGATTTTGTTGGCGATGTACGCGCCGCGTATTCACCGCGTTTGGTGGTTGCTCACGCTGTGCTTGATGGTGATAGCGGCGGCAGGGCTTGGCTGGGCGGCGCATAGTTTAGATACCGTGTTCCCCGTGGGTTTGGGTTATTCCTTCGTCTATTTTGTGGCGGTTGGCGGTTTGTTGTTAGCGTGTGCCGTGGGCATCTTGAGTGCCCGTTTTCGCATTCCTTGCACTGCTGCCAGCAGCGTGGCTTGGTTGGCGCTGTTGGGTGCGCTCAGTGCGCCGTTTGATCGAGACCGAGGTTTAGGGCGTTTTGATGCGCGGATGACGCAAGTGGTCAACGAGCTAAAAGTGCTTGTCCCGCAAAACTTTAATGCGCAGTTTGAGCGCTTTCAATTTGCGCTGCCCCACTCGCGGCCCGTGCCATACGATGCTGCGGCGGCGGCCTCGGCCTCGCCCGCCAAGCTGGTTCAGCAAGCGCCTTATGCTGTTATCACGCGCCCTTTGCGAGCGGTCAAGCCAGATGAGGACGAGGGCTTTGACATCATTGCCACCAGGCTTGTTTTGCGCGGTAGGCAGCAGCCAAATGAAGTCACGTGGGAGCGCCTGAGCGATGCCAAAGCCTTGGCGCATTTGCTGGTGGAGCGTGAGGTACTAATTGGTACAAAAAATTAGTGTACATTCGGGCTTCGTTATTTAAATCTTATGAAACTATTCACCAGCTATTTTTACTTTACATGGTTCTTCTCACGCTACGGCGGTCGAGAGGTTTCTGCGTAGACGAATGAATCTAGCAAGCCCACACGAACCGCCCCTTAAGGCGGTTTTTTTATTCCCTTTTTATTTTTACGAAAGACCGACATGACCACCACCGCTTATCTCACCGATCGTTCCCAGCCAGATCGCACCAGCCAAACCGACGACACCCGCATCAAGGAGATTACCGTGTTACCACCGCCCGAGCACCTCATTCGCTTTTTCCCGATTAGCGGCACGCCCGTTGAGGTGTTGATTGCCGACACGCGTCAAGCCATTCGCAGCATCATGCAAGGCAAAGATGATCGGTTGTTGGTGGTGATTGGACCTTGCTCAATTCACAGCCCAGCCGCCGCGCTGGATTACGCCAAGCGGTTGATGACGATGCGCGAGCAATACAAGGACACGCTTGAGATTGTGATGCGTGTGTACTTTGAAAAGCCACGCACAACGGTGGGCTGGAAGGGTTTGATTAATGATCCGTACTTAGACGAGTCGTGCCGCATCGATGAGGGGCTGCGTATCGCGCGTCAATTGCTGATTGAAATTAACCGCCTCGGTATGCCCGCTGGCAGCGAGTTTTTGGACGTGATCTCGCCGCAGTACATTGGTGACTTGATTAGCTGGGGTGCGATTGGTGCGCGAACCACCGAGTCGCAAGTTCACCGCGAATTGGCGAGTGGCATCTCCGCACCGATTGGTTTTAAAAATGGCACGGATGGCAACATCAAAATTGCGACCGATGCGATTCAAGCCTCGGCTGGTGGGCACCACTTTTTGTCGATTCATAAAAACGGTCAAGTCGCGATTGTGCAGACCAATGGCAACCCCGATTGCCACGTCATTTTGCGCGGCGGCAAAGCACCGAACTACGACAAAGCCAGTGTGGACGAGGCTTGCAGCGACTTAGCACGCGCCAAGCTGCCACAAACGCTGATGGTTGATTGCAGCCACGCCAACAGCTCAAAACAGCATGAAAAGCAATTAGCCGTGGCGCATGACATCGCCGCGCAAGTGGCTGGCGGCTCCAAGCAAGTGTTCGGTTTGATGATTGAGAGCCACTTAGTTGCAGGCGCTCAAAAATTCACACCTGGCAAAGATGATGTGAGCAAGCTGGCGTATGGGCAAAGCATCACCGATGCGTGCTTGGGCTGGGACGACAGCACGTTGGCGCTACAGGTTTTGTCGGATGCGGTACGTGCTCGGCGCACACTTTAAGAGTGGATCGTGAAGCCTGTTTGTCTTGCCCTCTCCATGCTCTTTTTTATGAGTCAATTGTTTGCTCAAGAAATGGATCAAGCTGCTGCTTTGCGCGGCTTTCAAATCATGGCGAATCAGCGTTTGGGTAATTGCGTGGCTTGTCATTCGGCGCCAGATAGTGGCGGGCGCAAGGCGGGGATTCAAAGCAATTTTGCGCCGCCCTTGGACGGCGTGGGCGCACGCTACAGCCGCGCCGAGCTTTTGCAGTGGGTGACGGACGCGCGGCAAATCAACCCGCAAACATTGATGCCGCCTTTTGGCGTAGAGCACCGTACAGAGCGGGCAAAAGGTCGGTTACTCACTGACCCGCAGATTGCTGACGTAGTGGCAGCGCTGCAAACCTTGCGGTAGGATGCAAAGCATGACAACGCTAGAGCTTCAAATGCTGTTTAAACAACCCAGCTATCTTGCCAATACTGCGGGTAGCTTTGCGCGTTTAGAGCTGGAGCCACTGGTTGATACGGGCAACGCTGTTCCCATTGGTATTGCCTTGCAAGCCCCGCCCAGTCAAGCCTTTCAATCGTTTGCGGTGTTCGCACCTGACAATCCTGTGTCGCGCTGCCTGCAACTCACGCTGGGAGCACCGCAGTCTAGTTATCGGTTTGAAGTGCGCATTCGCCTTGGCGCAAGTCAAGATGTGTGGTTGGTGGCACGGCTTACAGATGGTTCGGTGATGGGGATGTTCCAGCCAACGGTGTTGACATCGTCGGCTTGTTTTGATGCGAGCTAACGATGGATAACCACTTAGCCATCCCCATGCGGCTGACCATTAAAGGTGAGGTGCGTTTGGGCGGCATGGTGCAAGCGGTGCTGGCGATTGGGCACGCAATGGAGTCTGGTTTTCGCACACTGGAGTCGGGGCAGCGTGTACCTAAAAATGTGATTGAGCGCATCACGGTTCAATTGGCAGATGAGTTGGTGTTACTGGCTGAGACGGGGATTGGCATTTCGGCGCATCCCTACATGGTGTTTCCACTCTTTTTGCCCAAAGACTTACCCAGCAAGGGTTTGCGAGTGATCGTGACGTGGGTGGACGATAAAGGACAGCGCGGTGAGTTGGCCAGAACGCTGCTTTAAGGCGCTCATTTTTTACCTTGCTTGTTCGGTCGTTATGGCTCAGGCAGACACACGCCAAAGCGGCTCGGTTTATTTATCCAAACAACTGCAAGCGCTACAAGCCGATGCCAGCCAGAATCCCGCGCAGCTTTGGGTGCTACGCGGACAAGATCTTTGGCAAACCCAATGCGCGAGCTGCCATGGCGAATTAGTCACGCTTAAAAAAGCGGTTGCTCGCTATCCAAAATTAAATGCACAAGGTGCGTTGGTTAATTTAGAAGATCAGCTTGCGCACCTTGCAAAACAAGGCGCACGAGCGCTGTTACAAGATGAGGTGCTGGCGCTGAGTGCGGCGCTTTATGACGCAGCCAAGGGTGAGCCGATTGGTACGACGGTCGTGCAGCCTTACTACGACCAAGGTGCGCAGCTTTGGCATACGCGGATGGGGCGAATCAACCTTGCCTGCGTTCATTGCCACGAACAAAAAGTAGGTCGCCAAATGCGGGCCGACACGATTAGTCAGGCGCACCCAACGGGATTCCCGATTTATCGACTATCGTGGCAAACCATCGGTTCGCTAGAGCGCCGTTTGCGTGCCTGTTACTCGGGCGTGCAAGCGCCGCTTCCGCCCGAAGGCGGCACCGAGCTTCGGGCGCTGGAGCTGTTCTTAAAGGTGCGCGCCCAAGGGATGCCGCTGGAGGGCGCATCGATTCGGCGCTGAGCGTGCTAAAAGCTTCAAAGCGGCGAGACATCAAGCAAACGTAAAGCCTTGATTTTTAAGGGGCAAGCTGCGCACAGGCTTGCCCGTTGCGGCAAGGATGGCGTTTAAGACGGCGGGCGCAGCAACGCAAATGGTCGGCTCGCCAACACCGCCCCAAAAGTCGAAAGTGGGCACAATCACGCTCTCAACTTTTGGCATTTCTTTGAGTCGCATGATGCGATAGGTGTCAAAGTTTTGCTCTTTCATGCGTCCGTTTTCTACCGTCATTTCGCCAAAGAAAAGCGCTGACAAGCCATAGGCTATGCCGCCTTCAATTTGCGCCGCGATTTGATCTGGATTGACTGCATGACCGCAGTCTGTTGCGCTGACAATGCGGTGAACCTTGAGTTCGTTATTGGCTGACAACGATATTTCTGCCACCGCAGCCGAGTACGAGGCATAGCCCATAAATTGCGAGATGCCGCGAAAACGTCCAGCTGGCAAGGGTTTGCCCCAGCCTGCTTTTTCTGCTGCGGCATTCAGCACGGCCAAATGCTTGGGGTGATTTTTCATTAATGCGCGGCGAAATTCGAGCGAGTCTTTGCCCGCCGCACGCGCCACTTCTTCGATAAAACACTCAGCAAAAATAGCATTTTGGTTGGTGTTGACCCCGCGCCAAGGACCTACAGGAATGTGCGTATTGCGCATCACGTACTCGGTCAGCAAATGCGGCACGGTATAGCCAAACTGCGCATCGCCATCCAGCGTCTTCCATAAGCCTTGCAATTGACGCTCATCTTTGCCGTTTTTGATATTGAGTGGTGACAACAGCGCGTTAATCGATTGACCCGACACGCGAATGTGCAAGCCCGTGAGGTTGCCTTGCTCGTCAAGCCCTGCCGCCATTTTTGCCATGGCAATCGGGCGATAAAAATCATGTGCTTGGTCTTCTTCGCGCGACCAAAGTAGCTTGATGGGTGTGCCAACGAAATGCTTGGCAACCTCGGTTGCTTGGAAGATGTAGTCTTGGTTGCCGCCGCGTCGTCCAAAGCCACCGCCTAAATCCATCTTATAAATTTCGCATTGTGCAAGTGGTAAGTTGCTCGCCTCTGCCAGCGCCGCGTGTGAGGCCTCGCCGTTTTGCGTAGGAACCCAGCATTCGGCTTTCATAATCTTCTCCTTCATCGCGCCCTCGCCGCCAGCGGTTAGCTTGACGGTTGCATTCATGGGCTCCATGGCTGCGTGCGAGACAAACGGTGTGAAGTAAGTTGCCTCCACTTTTTTTGCCGACTTGGCAATTGCGCCCAAGGCATCGCCCTCAACGCGTCCAGCCAGCGAGCCTAGTGGCGCATTGGCCGACAAGCCCTCGGTTAAATGCGCCGCAATACTGCTGCTGCTAACTTTGGCGTTTGCGCCTTCATCCCAGACAATGGGTAGCGCCGCCAGCGCTTGTTTGGCTCGCCACCAAGTGTCGGCAACGACGGCTACCGCACTAATGACCCCCGTTTCAACGCGCACGACTTTTTTGACACCGCGCATATTTTTAACCGCGTTTTCATCAAAGCTCACCAGCTTGCCGCCAAAGACGGGGCAGTCTTTAATGGCGGCACACAGCATCCCGTCCAAGCGCAGATCTGCGCCGTACACCAAAGAGCCATTTAGCTTTTCTTGTGTATCAATCCGCGCCATGGCTTTGCCCGCAATTTGCCAATCCTTTGGGTTTTTGAGCGTGATGGCTGCTAAATTGGGCGGCGCTAATTTGGCTGCCGCCGCCGCAACTTGCCCGTAGCGCAGCTTGCGATTGCTCTTCGCGTGGGTAATGACACCGCTTGCGGTGGTGAGTTCGGACGCGGGTACTTGCAACTGTTCGGCGGCGGCTTGCAACAGCATGATTCGCGCCGCCGCGCCGCCGCGCCTGACATAGTCGTTGGAGATGCGAATGCCTCGGCTGCCGCCCGTGGACATTTCGCCCCAGGCGCGTTTGCGTGCCAAGCTTTGACCTGGCGTGGGCATTTCAGTCGTGACCTTGCGCCAATCGCACTCTAGCTCCTCGACCACCAACTGAGCCAGTCCTGTGCGCGTTCCCTGTCCCATTTCGCTTCGCGCAATGCGAATCACGCAGGTGTCGTCGGGCTTGATGACGACCCAAACGTTGACCTCAGCGCCAGCGCCTAGCGCGTCTTGTGCCTGCGCTTCACTGGGCATGAGGGCTGGAATGCCTAGCGCCAAGCCGCCCGCAGCCAAGGCGCCTGAACCCACTAAAAAAGAGCGGCGTTTTAAGGTGATGTTGCTCATGCGGCCACCTCTTTGCTTAAAACGACAAATGCGTCAGCGCCAGAATGCTCCGCCGCATAAAGCCCCGTAAAGTCGCCCGTGTAACCATTGGCTGCGGCCATCTTTCGATTTCCTGCTGCCAAATGAATCGCTGCACGGATACGCTGATACGTGCCGCAGCGGCAAATATTGGTCATCGCCGCATCAATATCCGCATCGGTTGGTTTGGGCTTGCTTTTGAGCAGCGCCGCCGCCGCCATAATTTGCCCCGACTGGCAGTAACCGCACTGGGGCACATCAACGGCAGCCCATGCTTGTTGAATGGGGTGCGTGCTATTTTTGGACAAGCCCTCGATGGTGGTAATGGTTTGCCCTTGCAGCGCCGAGGCGGGCACCGAGCACGACCGCGCAGGTGCGCCGTTAATGTGAACCGTGCAAGCGCCGCACTGCGCAATGCCGCAACCGTATTTCGTTCCTGTCATTCCCAGCACTTCGCGCAGCGCCCATAAGAGCGGCATATCCGCCTCGACATCAAGTTGCTTGTTTTGTCCGTTGATATTCAGGGTGAGCATTCATCGCCTCCAGTCTTGGTGAAATGTAGAGCGATTTATACCCCCGTTTAGCGGTGATCGATATTGCGTAAACCCGCAAACTGTCACATGGGAATCTTGTTTTTAAGACCCTCCAGCAGCTTTTGATGAATCCCGCCAAAGCCGCCGTTGCTCATGCAAAGCAAGTGATCGCCCGCGCGAGCTTGCGCAACAACCAAGCGCACGAGCTCGTCAATAGGGCTGGCAACAACGGCACGCGAGCCCATGCTGGCTAAGGCCGCTTGGGCATCCCAATCAAGACCGCCGCTGTGACAAAACGCCAAGTCTGCGTCTGTCAATGCTTGCGGTAATTGCGACTTCATGGCGCCTAGTTTCATGGTGTTGGAGCGGGGCTCAAAAATGGCGAGAATGCGCTCGCTTTGCTTGCCTTGCGCATCCAGTTGACGGCGCAGTCCATCTAGCGTGGTTGCAATGGCGGTGGGATGATGGGCAAAGTCGTCAATCACCGTTATGCTGCCGTTTGGTGTGGCGACTGTGCCTTTGACTTCCATGCGGCGCTTGACGTTTTCAAACGTGGCTAACGCGCGCAAAGCCTCACCCTGCTTGACCCCAACGTGTGCGGCTGCGGCAATAGCTGCCAGTGCGTTCATGCGGTTGTGCAAGCCACTTAATTGCCATTCAATGCCCTCTATGAGTGCGTCTGTCTTTGAAAATTTTGCGGTAGAACTCCAGCACCCTTGCGCTAGCACACGTGCCAGCGCAGGCTCGTCGCCGTTGACAACCACACGTCCATTGCTGGGTACGGTGCGCACAAGGTGATGGAATTGCCGCTCAATGGCCTCTAAGTTGGGAAAGATATCCGCATGGTCGAACTCTAAATTGTTAAGCACAGCGGTGCGTGGGCGGTAGTGAACAAATTTGCTGCGCTTATCAAAAAACGCCGTGTCATATTCGTCCGCTTCAATTACAAAATACTTGGAGTCGGTCAGCCTTGCCGACACACCAAAATTAAGCGGAACACCGCCAATTAAAAATGAAGGATGCAACCCCGCACATTCCAGCACCCAAGCGAGCATCGAGCTGGTTGTGGTTTTGCCGTGCGTGCCCGCCACAGCCAATACGTGCTTGCCTTGCAAGATGTGTGCGGATAACCATTCGGGACCACTGGTATAGCGATCACCGCGATCTAAGATGGCCTCCATGAGCGGATAACGCGGTGAGCCATCCGCCAATTGGGCGCGCGATACCACGTTGCCAACAACCCACACGTCGGGATTGAGCGCAAGTTGTGCGCTGTCGTAGCCCTCAATCAATTCAATGCCAAGGGCGCGTAGTTGATCGCTCATGGGCGGATAAACGCCCGTATCGCAGCCCGTGACTTTGTGCCCTGCGGCTCTAGCTAGCGCGGCAAGTCCACCCATAAAAGTGCCGCAAATCCCAAGAATGTGTATATGCATAAGTTCGATTGTAGATTCGTGCCTTCTACAATCGCGCTATGACTTTCATGACCTCTACCGAGCGCCGCGCCAGCGCCTCGCTCGCCAGCATTTACGCCCTGCGGATGCTGGGGCTTTTTTTAGTACTTCCCGTGTTTGCGTTAGAGGCTACCAAATACCCAGGCGGCGACAACCCCGCGTGGGTGGGATTCACAATGGGTATCTACGGATTAACGCAAGGCGTGTTGCAAATCCCGTTTGGCATGGCATCCGACAAGCTGGGCAGAAAGCGCGTGATTTTGTTCGGACTTGCCCTCTTTGCTATGGGTAGCTTTGTGGCGGCGGCGGCAGACTCGCTGACAGGTTTAATGATTGGTCGCGCGATTCAAGGGGCGGGTGCCGTGTCGGCGGCGGTGGCGGCGTTGTTGGCGGATCTGACGCGTGACGAAGTGCGTACCAAGGCTATGGCTTTCATTGGCATGAGTATTGGTTTGATGTTTGCGCTCTCTTTAGTTGCTGCCCCCATTTTGGTCAGCCACATGGGGCTGACTGGTTTATTTGCGTTGACGGGCGTTTTGACGGTGCTGGCAATGGGGGCGGTGCGGTGGTGGACCCCGCCAGAGCCCTTGCTCCATCAGGTGGCGAGCCGAGCGCCGCTCATGGCGGTGCTTAAAACACCAGCGCTTGCGAGGCTTAATTTTGGCGTGTTTGCGCTGCACGCGGTTCAGCTCTCAATGTGGGTCTCTTTGCCGTCGATGTTGGTCGCGGCGGGCTTGCCAAAGGCTGAGCATTGGCGGCTGTATCTACCAGCGGTACTTGCATCGTTTGTGCTGATGGGTGGGGTGTTTCCGCTAGAGCGCAGAGGGTATTTGCGCGGGGTATTTTTGTTGGCGATTAGCCTTGTGCTGATCGTGCAAATTGCACTACTGATGTATGCGAATGGCTGGCTGCTGGCTATGCATCATTTCCAATCAAACGCGGAGCTTTACTTCTTGGGTGGGGTGCTCTTTGTCTTTTTTTGCGGTTTCAATGTGCTGGAAGCCACGCAGCCAAGTTTGGTAACCAAGCTCGCCCCCCCCGAGCTGCGCGGCACAGCACTGGGCGTGTACAACACGCTTCAATCGCTGGGCTTGTTTGTGGGTGGATTTTTGGGCGGGGCACTGGTTAAATGGAGCGGACACTCGGTCGTTTTTGGCGTGGCAGCGATGGTTATATTGGCGTGGCTGGGGGTTGCTTGGGGCATGAAAGCGCAGAGCGCCAAAGCCGCCCATTAACACGTCATAATCATCTCCCCCAACGTACTAAACTCACTTAACTTTTTATATTTGGAGCACTCACATGGCATCGGTCAATAAAGTCATTCTCATGGGCAATTGCGGGCGCGACCCCGAAGTGCGCTACCTGCCATCGGGCGCGGCAGTCGCAACCGTTACGCTGGCAACCAGCATGCGCCGCAAAGACAAAACCACAGGCGAGATGGTCGAAGAGACTCAGTGGCACAGACTCAACTTCTTTGATCGCTTGGCAGAAATTTGCGGCGAGTACGTCAAAAAAGGCTCACAAATATATGTTGAAGGTCGCCTGCGCTACGGCAAGTACACCGACAAAGACGGTGTTGAGCGCCAAACAACCGACATTACGGTCAATGAGATGCAGCTATTAGGCTCACGCCAAGGCTCGGGCGCGCCTGAAGGCGGCTCGTCCACCACCAGCAATTACACAAAACCCGCGCCGCGCCCCGCAGCTGCCGCTGGCGCAGCGCCTGCCGCCGCTAAACCTGCGGAAAAACCAGCAGGTGGTTCGGGCTTTGATGATATGGATGACGATATTCCGTTTTGAGGTTGAATGATGAAGCTCTACCTTGAGAACGTTCGCTCTTTTGAGGGCTGGCATGAAATACCAATTGCGCCAGCGACAGTGTTGCTGGGTGAGAACAGCGCGGGTAAAACTACGCTGCTAGGTATGTTGTCAGTTGTGCATAACGAAGGTTTTCCGTTTGGTGGTAATTTGTTCAATCAGTTTCCATTTGAATTAGGCGGTTATAAAACCATTGCTAGTAACAAAAAATCGGTTAAACATTTTTCAGTTGGATATCAAGCAGTCAGTCGTCATGAACGATTCCAATACAGTGACGGGCGAGAAAAACCTGCATTTACAGGTCTTGTCGCGTCTTTCCGAGAGAGCGCTGGATTACCCGCGCTATGTCATGTTATTGCTTGGAGTGGTGATGTTGCAGTTGTTTTTTTGAAGAAGATTTCGAGCATTTAAATAACTCGCTTCAAGCGCAGTTACCCGCCAACTTAAAATTTTTGCCAACAAAAGTAGTAAAGTCGAATGCAGACGGACTAAGCGAGCAGCATTTGTATCGTTCTTTTTACGAGCAAAAGAGCAAAACAAAAGAGCTAAGTAAAAGCAAAAATGAACGCGAGGAAGCAGTAGACCTTTTGATTCATAGATTGCGTATTGACTTTATGCGCTTGGATAAGCTGTCAGCATTGGCCTTTGCCCCTATGCGTTCGCAGCCTAAGAGAACTTACGATCAATTAAGTGATGCATTTTCACCGGGTGGCGATCATGTACCACTTCTACTTGCAAGGGCAGCGGATCCAAATAATAAACAAGCAGTCGCGTTGCATGAGGCGCTGCGTGCTTTTGGTCGATATTCGCAAATGTTTAGTGATATTGGAGTTAAGCAGTTGGGTAAGGGAAGCGGAGACCCGTTTCAGGTACAGGTGAAAATTGGCACAAAAACTCCAAATCTAATGGATGTTGGTTATGGTGTTAGTCAAGTTTTACCATTGATTGTTGATGCGCATAGAGCCAGTCCACAAGCAACGCTTTTATTGCAGCAGCCTGAAGTTCATTTACATCCTAAAGCGCAAGCTGCGCTTGGCTCCATGATTAAAGACTGGGTTTCTAAAAGTAAGAAAACTGTGGTGGTTGAAACGCACAGTGATTACTTAGTGGATCGCTTGCGTTTAGAAGTCAAGCGTGGAAACCTAAAACCAAGTGATGTGCAAATTTATTTCTTGGAAAAATCAGGAACACAAACTAAACGTCATGCTCTTGAAATAGATGCACAGGGAAATGTGCTTAATACACCTCAGGGCTATCGTGATTTCTTTTTGCGCGAGCAGATGGCTTTGTTGATGGATGATGAGAATGTGTCTGATAGTTGATGCAAATTTAGCTCAAGTAGTTTTAAACAAGCCAAGTGCTGCCAATAGTGCTTACCTCACATTGAGCAAGGCGGTTTGTTTAAATCGATACACCATTTTTCATGGTGGCAAGTTAAGCACTGAGTACGCCAAATGCGGCATATTGAGATCGCCACTATTTATTGAGTTATCAAGGAGCGGGCGTGCTATCAAGATTGCAACTGGTTTAATTAATACACATTTGCCTGCGGCTAATAATCTTTGCAGATCGAATGATCAGCACATTATTGCTTTAGCCAAAGCTGCGCCACGTGCCAGAGTTTTGGTGTCTGATGACAAAGCGTTGCAGGCAGACTTCAAAAATAAATCGCTAGTGAATAATCCGCGTGGAAAAGTTTATAGCCCTACTCGACATAACCAGTCGTTAACTAATTGCTGATAAGTCGGTGATAGCACTTCAAAATGCGTTGTACGCCGTCTTCGCAATGAGTGCGGAGACGATCGCGATAAACACCCAGCGCACAAAGCCTGCGCCGTGCTTCATGGCAAGTTTTGCGCCAAAGAAGCTACCAATTAAATTGGCGACGACTAAGTACGCCGTGATGTGCCACCAGACGTGACCTTTGTAGGAGAGCAGCAGCAGCGCTGCTAGATTGGTTGCTGCATTGAATAGTTTGGCGTGTGCGGAAGCGGCTAGGAAGTCGTAACCCAGCACGCGCACCAGTGCAAAGACAAAGAAACTGCCCGTACCTGGGCCAAAAAATCCATCATAAAACCCGATGCATAAGCCAATGGCGCTGGTGATAAAAATCTCTTGCGAGCCCTTGTAGCGCGGGGCATGAGCTTGGCCTAGGTTTTTGTTAAAGAGGGTGTAGATAAGCACGAACACCAGGACGAAAGGGAGCGCTTTGCGCAGTCCTTCGCTGGAGACAAAAAGTAGCGAGAAGGCGCCAAGACCAGCACCAATCAGGCAGGCCGCGATGGCGGGCGCAACTACCCGCCAATTGAAGCTGATTTGGCGGCTATAGGCGTGCGCAGCTAGGGCGCTGCCCCAAACCGATGCACTTTTGTTTGTGCCAAAGAGCGTGGCGGCGGGTGCGGCGGGATAGGCGGCAAACAGCGCGGGCGTTAGGATGAGTCCGCCGCCGCCAACGATGGCATCGATAAAGCCAGCAAAAAGCGATGCCGCTGTTATAAAAACAAGTTCGAGCATTCAGCGGCTATTCGGGGTTGGCTTGCAAAATAAAGCGAGCGGCTTTCTCGGCAATCATCAGTGTGGGGGAGTTGGTGTTGCCGCTGGTGATGCTGGGCATGATGCCCGCATCGACAACGCGCAGGTGGGTCACGCCGCGCACGCGCAGTTTGGAGTCAACGACCGCCATGACATCGTCATCGCGCCCCATTTTTGTGGTGCCAACGGGGTGAAAAATAGTGGTGGCAATATCGCCCGCAAGCCTTGTCAAATCAGCATCGGATTGGTATTGCATACCGGGCTTTATTTCTTTTGGCGTGTATTTGGCAAGCGCCTCTTGGGCAACGATGCGGCGCGTGACGCGCAGACTATCAGCGGCGACGCTGCGATCTGCGTCCGTGCTCAAATAATTGGGCGCGATGGCGGGCGCATCCGCAAAGTGGGCGCTTTTAATTTTGACCGTGCCTCGGCTGGTCGGGTTTAAGTTGCAGACGCTTGCGGTAAAGGCGTTAAAGCTGTGTAGGGGCTCGCCAAAGGCATCGAGACTGAGGGGCTGGACGTGATACTCAATGTTGGCGTGCGTCAGTGACGGGTTGGACTTGGTAAATGCGCCCAACTGGCTAGGAGACATACTCATCGGCCCCGTGCGTTTGAGCGCATATTCCAGCCCGATTTTGGCTTTGCCCCAAAGCGAATTTGTCATGGTGTTCAAGGTTTTGACCGCGTTGACTTCGTACACCGAGCGAATCTGCAAATGGTCCTGCAAGTTAGCGCCAACTCCTTTTAAATCCGCTACCGTATCAATACCGTGTTTTTCTAACAACGCACAATCGCCAATGCCCGACAGCTGCAAAATGTGCGGCGAACCAATCGCACCAGCGCTCAAAATCACCTCGCAGTTCGCGCGTGCTTCAATCATCTCTCTCCCATCCCAAACGAGTACGCCCGTGCAGCGTTTGCTGCCATCGGCTTGCGCCTCAAATAGCAATTTGCTCACGTGCGCCGATGTCCACATCTCAAAGTTGGGACGACCGTAACAGGTGGGGTTGAGGAAGGCTTTAACGGTGTTCCAGCGCCACCCCTTTTTTTGGTTGACCTCAAAATAACCCACGCCTTCGTTGTTGCCGCGATTGAAATCGGTGGTACTCGGAATGCCCGCTTGCACCGCTGCCTGCGCAAATGCATCCAGCACATCCCAGCGCAAGCGCTGGCGCTCAATGCGCCACTCACCGCCTGCGCCGTGTAGCTCGTCTGCGCCTTTGTAATAGTCTTCGTGCAGTTTGAAGTCAGGCAGCGCGTTTTGCCATGTCCACGCATCGTCGCCCGTCGCCTCTGCCCAGTTGTCGTAATCACGGGCTTGTCCGCGCATATAAATCATGCCGTTAATGCTGGAGCAGCCGCCCAGCACTTTGCCGCGTGGGTAGCGCAGTTGGCGACCATTCAGCCCTGCGTCGGGTTCGGTTTTGAACAGCCAGTCGGTGCGCGGATTGCCAATGCAGTACAGGTAACCCACAGGAATATGAACCCAGTGATAGTCGTCCTTGCGCCCGGCCTCGATCACTAGCGTTCGGCGCTGCTTTTGTGTGGTGAGTCGATTGGCCAAAAGCGCGCCTGCTGTGCCGCCGCCAACAATGATGTAGTCGAATGTTTGTGTGCTCATAAGTTGCTGATTTTCTGCGATAATACTAGGTTTCCCGAAATCGCGGGATTCCTTATTTTTAGAGTTCCATTATGAAACGCACTTACCAACCTTCCAAAATTCGCCGCGCACGCACGCATGGTTTTCTTGTCCGCATGAAAACACGCGGTGGTCGTGCTGTGATTAACGCACGCCGCGCCAAAGGGCGTAAAAATCTGACTAACGTCTAATCAAAACGGGTGGCGCTGTGCAGCATCTCCTGCACAAATCTCAGTTTGATGCGGTGCTCGGCACGCGGTCTGTTTTGTCTAAGACAGCACGCTCCGAGCATTTTTTTGCGCACCGTTTGCAGATAACGGACGAGCACGCATCGCTTTTTCCTCCAGCGATTGTGAATGAAGCTTTTGTGGGCGTGATGTCCGCCAAGCGCTTTGCCAAGCGAGCGGTCACGCGCAATTTGATCAAACGCCAGATCTACGCCATCACCACCGAGCACCCGCTCGTGCCCGCAGCCTATGCGGTGCGGCTTAAAGCGCCTTTTGCCAAAGCACAATTTAAAAGCGCGAGCTCGGATGCGCTCAAGCGCGTTGTTCGCGCCGAGCTTCTCGCACTCCTTGCGTCTTTTATGCAAAACGCCACTCCTGCTGAGCCGGTCAAAGCGCAAAGTCAATGAACATCATCCAGCGCAGCCTCATTGGCATCATCCAAGGCTATCGCCTTTTTTTGAGTCCGTGGCTAGGCTCCGCTTGTCGTTTTGAGCCAACGTGTTCGCGCTACGCCATCGAGGCACTAGAAGTCCACGGTGCGGCAGGCGGAAGTTACTTGGCCGCAGCGCGGTTGCTGCGCTGTCATCCGTGGTGCAAAGGCGGGCACGATCCTGTGCCACAGGCGAATCGCTAAGACTTATCTGTCAGCGATAATCAAAAGTTGCTTCTTTCACACTTGTTTTTTAACTTTGGTTTTTTATGAACGATATTCGTCGCACGATTTTGTGGGTGGTTTTTGGCTTTTCAATGGTGCTCTTGTGGGATCAATGGCAAATATCGAACGGACATCCCGCCACGTTTTTTCCGCAAGCGCCCAAAGCGACTAGCGCGAGCGGTGCGGCCATAGCGCCAGCGGCGCTGCCCGCCGCATCTAGCGCCGCGCAGACAAATAATGACGTGCCCACCAGCACTGCTTTGAGCACTGCGGCTACATCGACTGCCGCCGCTGCCAACTTGCCACCCGCGCCAAGCGGCGCAGCCGCTACGCCCGCCCGCGAGCTCATCGAAGTGACGACCGATGTGTACAAGCTTGGCTTCGACGCGGAAGGCGGAACGCTTGTTCGTGCGGAGCTTTTAAAGCAGCGCGATATCGTCAATAAAGACATCAACATGGTGTTGTTAGACCAAAGCAAAGATCGTCTCTACAGCGCACAAACAGGCTTGATTGGCGCGGCCGCTGGCGTGCCCAATCACAAAACCGTGATGACGCTTGCTACGCCAGAGCGTGCGCTGAAAGACGGTGCAGACTCGCTCACACTGCGATTCGAGGCGGTGGGCGGCGATGTGAAATTAGCCAAAACGTATGTGCTGCGCCGAGGCGCTTACGACATGGATGTAACGCACGAAGTAACCAACATGGGCGCGGCAGAGACCCGGCCGCAGCTTTACGTGCAATTGATTCGTGACGGAAATAAACCCGCTGGCGAGTCTTCGTTTTACTCCACGTTTACGGGCCCCGTTATTTATACGGACGCAAAAAAATATCAAAAAGTGGAGTTTTCGGATATTGAAAAAAACAAAGCTGATTTTGAAAAGCTAGGGACGAACGGTTACGTCGGCATGGTGCAACATTATTTTGTGAGTAGCTGGATTGCAACCGATGGTGCGCAGCACGAAAACTTCATTCGCAAGACCGACACCAACCTATACGCCGTTGGCATGATCTTGCCGCTCAAGCCACTGGCCGCTGGTCAAACGCAAAAGCTGGACACCAAGCTGTACGTCGGTCCGCAAGAAGAGAAGCGACTTGAGTCGCTTGCGCCAGGTTTGGAGCTGGTTAAGGATTACGGCTACTTCACGATTTTGTCCAAGCCACTGTTTTGGGTGATTGACGAGTTGTACAAAATGATTGGCAATTGGGGCTGGGCGATTGTGGCGGTTGTGGTACTACTCAAAATCGTGTTTTATTGGTTCAATGCCAAGGCCTACCAAAGCATGGGCAAGATGAAAGCCATCAACCCCAAGATCATGGAAATGCGCGAGCGCCTCAAAGACAAGCCGCAGCAAATGCAGCAAGAGATGATGCGCATTTACCGCGAAGAAAAAGTCAATCCTATGGGCGGCTGTTTGCCCATCATCATTCAAATCCCTGTGTTTATTGCGCTGTATTGGGTGCTGCTCTCAAGCGTGGAGTTCCGCGGTGCGCCTTGGATTTTGTGGATTAAAGACCTCTCCGCGCCCGACCCATTTTTCATTTTGCCCGTGCTGATGACGCTCTCCTCACTTTTGCAAACATGGCTCAACCCTACGCCGCCCGATCCCATGCAAGCCAAGATGATGTGGATCATGCCGCTGATGTTCAGCTTCATGTTCTTCTTCTTCCCCGCAGGACTGGTGCTGTACTGGCTGGTCAATAACATCTTGTCGATTGCCCAGCAGTGGGTGATTAACAAGCGACTTGGGGTTAACTAAGCTGGTGTCCAGCACGCCCATAGCCGCCATTGCTACCGCCCCAGGGCGCGGCGCGGTGGGTATTGTGCGTGTCAGCGGACACGGCATCGCGCCCGTGGTGCAAGGGCTCTTGGGCGACGCGGCTTGGCGCAGCTTAGCGCCGCGCCAGGCAACTTATTTGCCATTCAAAGATGCGGCAGGTCAAACGATTGATTCGGGGTTGGCGCTGTTTTTCCCCGCCCCGCACTCCTATACAGGCGAAGATGTTTTAGAGCTGCAAGCGCACGGCGGCGCAGTCGTGATGCAGCTTTTACTGGCGCGGTGTTTAGACGCGGGCAAGTCGCTGGGCATCCGCATTGCCCGCGCAGGCGAATTCACCGAACGCGCCTTCCTCAACGACAAACTAGATTTGGCGCAAGCCGAAGCCGTGGCGGACTTGATTGATGCCAGCACCGAAGCCGCAGCACGCAGCGCCAGCCGTAGCTTGTCAGGTGAGTTTTCGAGCACCATTCACGCGCTGCGCGATGCGCTCGTTCACCTGCGGATGCTGGTTGAGGCGACGCTAGATTTCCCCGAAGAAGATATCGATTTTTTGCAGCAAGCCGACGCACGCGGCCAGCTGCAAAAGCTACAAACCCAGCTAGCCGCCGTGATGCAGTGCACCACGCAAGGCGCGCTCTTGCGCGAGGGCATCAAGCTGGTGATTGCGGGGCAACCCAATGCGGGCAAAAGCTCTCTACTGAATGCACTGGCAGGCGCGGAGCTAGCCATCGTCACGCCCATTGCCGGCACAACGCGCGACGTGGTGCAGCAAACCATTCAAATTGAAGGCGTGCCCGTACACGTGCTCGATACAGCGGGTTTGCGCGACGATGCCAGCGTTGGCGCGGCGGATAAACCGATTGATGAGGTCGAAAAAATTGGCATCGCACGCGCGTGGCAGCACATCGAGTCAGCGGATGTGATTGTGTTTTTGCATGACCTCACAAAACAAAGCGATGCCGCGCACGCCAAGCGGGACGAGGCTTTGCGAGCACGCCTGCCCACAAGCCGCACGGTGATTGACGTGTGGAACAAGGCGGATTTAAATTCTGCGGCCCCCCATTGGCTTGCCACCCGAGGCGTGAAGCTCTCGGCAAAAACAGGCGCTGGCTTGAACGACCTACGCTCGACCATTCTCAAAGCCGTTGGCTGGCAAGCGGCGCCCGAAGGCCTCTTTATCGCCCGCCAGCGCCATGTCCATGCCCTGCAAGGTGTGGGCGCACACCTAGAGCTGGCTCGTGCGCATCTAGCAGTCAAAGCCCCCGCGCTAGAAGTGATTGCCGAAGAGCTGCGCCTCGCGCTGAACGATCTGTCCAGCATCACAGGCGAGTTCACCCCCGACGATCTGCTGGGCGAGATTTTTTCTAAGTTTTGTATTGGTAAGTAATTCTTTAACCCAGACGCAGGCCCGGCCGTTGTTCACCGCAGCCCCAGCGCCATCATGGACGAGATAGCGCTCTTGGATGCCGAAAGCGCCCAAGTTTTAGCGACAATCAAGGCTTTGTTGTAAGAGGCGGCCATGCAAAACACACCATCAAAAGACATTCGCTGGAAGCAGCGCTTTGACAATTTGCAGTCGGCCTATGGGCGGTTGTTACAAGCCGCCACCGCAAACGAGGCCGCTCCAGTCGATGTGCTCTATCAAATGGCGCTTGTCAAAGCGTTTGAGATGAGCTTCGAGCTATCTTGGAAGGTCATGAAAGACTATTTAGATTACAGCGGGATAGAGGTCAAGTCACCGCGCGAGGCCATTAAGCAGGCTTATACAAACGGCGTGCTGCAAGACGGTCAACTGTGGATAGATATGCTGGAAGACCGCAATTTAATGACGCACACCTACGACGACGCACACGCCAAAGTGGCCGTCACACATATCCGCCAGCGCTACATGGCGGGCATCGCGCAACTCCATCAATACCTGCTGGACAAACTCAATCCACCAAAGCTGGGCAACTAATGTTTGGACTCTCAGGTGACACCTTAGCCAGCATCCGCGCGTGCTTATCCCGCTACCCCGAAGTTGCGTGGGTAAAAATCTACGGCTCACGCGCCAAAGGCAACTACCGTGCAGGCTCCGATATTGACTTGGCCTACAGCAGTCCGCACGACTGCACCGCTCAATTGCTAGGGGCGCTGGACGAACTGCCAACGCCGTACCAGTTCGATGTGACGCATATCGAAACCCTCACGCACGAGGCATTAGCCCAGCACATTGACCGCGTTGGCGTGATGCTCTATGAGCGCGAAACGATTGGCCATGGATAAGGTGGGGTGGGAGATGAGGGCGCTTGGGGAGACCAGCACAGACTCTAACTTTTGACAACTTCGCAGCAGATCTCCACGGGCGCGGTACGCGCTGAACGACCTAGGCGCACCGCAAGAGATCAATCGCACGTTTAGCGGGTTTCAAAAATATCTTTACGTTTAACTCGCGCGACCAGACAACAGCGCCACAGTCCCAATCCCAAGCACAGTCATTGCCAGCGATGCACCAACGTGCGTTGCTATTGCCCCGCAAGCCCACAGCAGGCGGCCTTGTTGCAAGAGGCTGACCACCTCTGCCGAGAAGGTTGAGAATGTGGTGAGGCCGCCTAAAAATCCCGTCACGATGAGCAGTCGCCACTGCGGCGAGAGCTCGGGATGATTGCCCAAATACGCGACCGCCACGCCAATGAAATAGCCGCCAATTGCGTTGGCGGCCAGCGTGCCAGGCGGGATGCTTGGAAATAGCGCATTCAATTGCGTGCCCAGCCACCAGCGCAGCATGGCGCCTAGCGATGCGCCTACACTTATTGATAACAGTGTTGTCCCTAAATTTGGAATCATGCCAAGCTCCTTCAATTCTTCTGTATCCGTATTGTCCACGGCGCTTATGTGGTATCGCCGCGATTTGCGTGTCGCTGACAACGCGGCGCTTTATCACGCGCTTAAAAATCACGCCGCTGTGTATGGTGTTTTTCTATGTGATAGCGATATTTTGACTGGGTTACCAAGCGCGGATCGCCGCGTTGAGTTCATCCGCGAGTCCTTGATTGACTTGGATGCGCAGCTGCAAAAGTTATCGAGCGAACGTGTGCAAGGACGGGCGCGTTTGTTGGTGCTGCATGGCCGCGCAGTAGCGGAAATCCCAAGGCTTGCGCTAGCGCTGGGCGCGACGGCGGTGTATGCCAATCACGATGACGAACCCGACGCGATCAAGCGCGATGCCACGGTAGCTGAGGCTTTGCGGGCAATGGGCAAGAAGCTCATGACATTCAAAGACCACGTGATTTTTGAGCGGCAAGAGGTGTTGACTCAAGCCGGCAAGCCCTACACCGTGTTCACGCCGTACAAAAATGCGTGGCTTAAAAAACTAGCAACTCGTGCAGATGGTCTTTATTTGAGGCCTTATCCAACAGAAAAATATGCCGCAAGCCTGCAAGCCTTATCCAGTAGGCTTTGCGAAGCCTATCCTCTGCCAAGCCTTTCCCAGATTGGCTTTGAGACGACCAACCTTGCGCAGCTGCGCATTCAAACAGGTAGCGCGGGCGCACAAAAACTGCTTGCGGATTTTGTGCCGCGCATGCACCGCTATCAAGAGACGCGGGACATGCCAGCCATGAAGGGGCCGAGTTACTTGAGTGTCCATTTGCGCTTTGGTACGGTATCCATTCGGCAACTGGCAAGCTTGGCGTATCAACAGATGCAGCAATCGCCAGCAGATAACTGGGGTGCGGCTACGTGGTTGTCAGAGCTTATCTGGCGTGACTTCTATCACCAAATCATGGCGAACTTTCCGCACGTCGTCGGGCGCAGTTTTAAGCCAGACTACGACCGCATCGAGTGGGAGCAAGGCGCACACGCGGATCAGCTGTATGCCGCGTGGATAGAGGCGCGAACGGGTTATCCACTGGTCGATGCTGCGATGCGGCAACTGAATCAAACAGGCTATATGCACAACCGTCTGCGCATGGTGGTGGCCAGTTTTTTAACCAAGGATTTAGGGCTAGATTGGCGCTGGGGCGAGCGGTATTTTGCCAGGGCGTTGATCGACTTTGACCTTGCCGCTAACAACGGCGGCTGGCAATGGGCAGCGTCTAGCGGCTGCGATGCGCAGCCCTATTTCCGCATCTTTAATCCGACCAGTCAAAGCGAAAAATTTGATCCCCACGGTCAATTCATCAGGCGCTATATGCCCGAGCTGGCGCATTTGAATGACAAAACAATTCATGCGCCACGCAACCCCATCGTCGATCATGCACAGGCGCGACGCAAGACCTTAGAGCGCTATGCCGTTGTTAAAAATGCGCACTAACCCGTTACATCAACCGCTGCATATTGACGAGCACATCATCCTCGTCATCAAGCCAGCGGGATTGCTCGCCGTGCCTGGACGCGGGGCGGATAAGCAAGATTGCTTAAGCGCAAGACTGGCGGCGGAGTTTGGCGAAGTTCACGTTGTGCATCGGCTTGACCAAGCGACTTCGGGGTTGATGGTGTTTGCTAGAAACCGCGTGGCACTGCGAAATTTGCACGCGCAATTTCGCGAAGGCCGAGTAGACAAGGCTTACGAGGCGGTGGTGCTTGGCAAGCCACAGCAGACAAGCTTTACGATTGATCTGCCGCTCTTGGCAGATTGGCCCCATCGCCCCAAACAAAAAGTGGATCACGCAGACGGCAAGCCATCGACAACGCGAGTGGCGGTGCTAAGTTTTGATGCGGCAACGCATACCAGCCGCGTGCGTTTGCTTCCCGTCACAGGGCGAACGCATCAACTGCGTGTGCATTTGTTGGCGGTTGGGCATCCTATCGTTGGTGATGCGCTCTATGGCTCGCAGGCCGCGCCAGATAAGGCTTCCCACCTAGCGCCACGTTTAATGCTGCACGCGAGTAGGCTGGCTTTTGCGCATCCCGCGACAGGCGAGCGGCTTGCGTTTGAGTCAACGCCCGCGTTTTAAGCGCCCCACTTGACCAGCCCCGAATACGCCGTTGCCAGCACCACCACGCCAAACGCAATGCGGTACCAAGCAAACACCACAAAGCTATGCGTGGCGATGTATTTGAGCAACCAACGCACGCAGACCCAAGCGCTGATAAACGAAAAGAATAAACCCACGGCAAACAGCGGCGCATCCGCGCTAGAGAGTAGTGCGCGCTCTTTGTAGAGGCTGTACGCGCCCGCGCCAATGAGTGTGGGAATGGCAAGGTAAAACGAAAAGTCCGTTGCAGCTTTGCGCGATAGCCCCAAGAGCATTCCGCCAATGATGGTTGCACCGCTACGGCTGGTGCCAGGAATCATGGCCAAGCATTGCACGAGGCCGATCTTGAGCGCCAGGAGTGGGGTCATGGACTCCACCGTGTGTTGCTCCGCTGCGTCTTGGGTCGTTGGGGTCGTTGGGGTCAGCCCCCCCATGCGGGATGCTGCCGCTTGCTTTTCCACCCACAAAATAATCAATCCACCCACAATAAACGTAGTTGCAACAACCACAGGCGTAAACAAATGCGCCTTGATGTATTTGCCAAACAAAAGTCCAAGCAGCACGGCAGGCAAAAATGCGATCAGCACATTCAGCGCAAAGGCACGGCTAGCTTGGCTTGTGGGCAAGGTGACGACGGTGCTTTTGATCTTTTGCCAATACACCATGATGACGGCAAGGATCGCGCCCGTTTGAATGGCGATATCAAACACCTTGGCTTTGTCGTCATCAAACCCAAGCAGTGCGCCTGCGAGGATTAAGTGCCCCGTGGATGAGATGGGCAAGAACTCGGTGAGTCCTTCGACGATGCCCATGAGGGCGGCTTTGAGGAGGAGGGTGAGGTTCATAACGGATATAAAATGAGAGTTCTAAATGGGCTGGGACTACTCGGTTGGCGCTAGGGCAGTGAGACTACTCGCTGCCCTTTCGCTTTTTAGGGGACGATAACCAAGTCATACTTTTTGAGTTGCAAGCTTTCTACAGCACGGTTGTCTCGTCTACGAAGACGATGTAATCACTGAGTGCTGGCGATGTGTTTGAATGATTGGTCATTTTGCTGGCGCGCTTAAAACGTCACCTTTGACATGGGTCTTGATGCCAGTCACCTTAAACCCCACATCCAAAACCTTGCCTTTGCGGCCACGCGGGGCAATAGTCATGGCGATCATTTTGGGGTCTAGTTTTTCCGTCTTTTCTTTGCCGCCTCGGCCTACGCCTACGAGCACGGCGGCTGCGCCTTGCGCCAGCACCGCTACGGCTGCGAGTTTGTCTTTCGCGTTGTCAATATCCATCAGCATCAGCCCGCGTCCGCCGCCCGCCATTTGGCGCAAATCTGTTAGCGCAAAACTGAGTAGGCGACCCTCTCGCGAGGCGCATAGCACTTGCCTTGTGGGCGCAGGTGCTTGCAAAGCCCCGTCCGCATTGGCTTGCGGGGCAGCTGGTATGTGCGTGGGTGCGTTGAGTGTCTCTCCTGCGCCCAAGCTCACAAAGGCTTTGCCAGCCCTTTGGCGCGAGATCATATTGGCGACGCTGGCGTAAAAACCGTAGCCGCCAGAGCTTGAAATGAGCAACTGCTCCTCCACCGCGCCTGCAAAATAATAGGCGGCTTGCGTGCCTGCTTCTAGTTCAATCAAGCTGGAAATGGGCTGACCATCGCCGCGCCCGCCAGGCAAGCTGGACACGGCGACTGAGTAAACACGAACGCCCTTGTCGTTAGCTGTGCCAAAGACGATGAGCGCATCAATGGAGCGGCATTCAAACGTTGCGTGTAGCGTATCGCCCGCCTTAAACGTGAGCGTGCTTGTGTCCACGCCGTGCGCTTTTTGCGTGCGTACCCAGCCTTTCGCACTCACGATGACGGTCATCGGCTCGTCAACAATTTTGATCTCAGCCACCACGCGGCGTTCTTCTTGAATCAAGGTGCGCCGTGCATCCGTAAATGTTTTTGCGTCGGCTTCAATTTCTTTAATCATGAGGCGTTTGAGCGTGGCAGGGCTATGCAAAATCTCTTCTAATTTTTCTTGCTCTTTGCGCAGCTCCGACAGCTCTTGTTCAATCTTGATCGCCTCCAGCCGCGCGAGTTGCCGCAGCCTGATCTCTAAGATGTCTTCGGCTTGTCGCTCCGAGAGTTTGAAGCGTGCAATCAAGGCGGCTTTGGGCTCTTCGGACTGGCGAATAATGGCAATCACTTCGTCGATGTTGAGCAGCACCAATTGCCGCCCCTCCAAAATGTGAATCCGCTCCAAGACCTTGCCTAGCCTGTGTTTGCTGCGCCGCTCAATGGTTTGAGCGCGGAACAAAATCCACTCGTTCAGCATTTGACGCAGGCTCTTTTGAATCGGCCGGCCATCAATACCAATCGCCGTCATGTTGATGCTGGACGAGGTCTCAAGCAGGGTATGCGCGAGCAGCGTGTTAATCAAATCTTGCTGTTCAATGCGCGAGCTTTTTGGCTCAATCACGATGCGTACCAGGGCATCTTTATTTGACTCGTCGCGCACGGTATCAACAACCGATAAAAAGGTCGCTTTCAATTGCACTTGTTCGGTCAGCAGCGCCTTCTTTCCCGCTTTGACTTTGGGGTTGCTAATCTCTTCAATCTCGCCCAGCACGCTGGCAGTGCTCACCCCTGGCGGTAGCTCGTCCACTACCAGTTGCCACTGTCCACGAGCAAGGTCTTCAATGTGCCAACGCGCCCGCACTTTGAGCGAGCCGCGCCCCGTTTTGTAGGCCTGCGCCATGTCGGCGGCGGGACTAATAATTTGTCCCCCGCTGGGGTAGTCGGGCGCAGGAATGATGGCGAATAATTCGTCATCCGTGAGGTTCGCATTTTTAATCAGTGCCACGCAGGCACTGGCCACTTCGCCTAAGTTGTGGCTGGGGATTTCGGTCGCCAGCCCAACAGCGATGCCGCTTGCGCCGTTCAGCAAATTAAATGGCAGCCGCGCGGGAAGCTGCTTGGGCTCCTCGGTTGAGCCGTCGTAGTTGGGAATGAACTCAACCGTGCCCATGTCGATTTCGTCAAGCAGCAAGCTGGTAATTTTGGCAAGCCGCGCCTCGGTGTAGCGCATGGCGGCGGCATTGTCGCCGTCGCGCGAGCCAAAGTTGCCTTGACCATCAACGAGCGGATAGCGCTGTGAAAAATCCTGCGCCATGCGCACCATCGCGTCATAGGCGGCTTGGTCGCCGTGCGGGTGAAAGCGACCCAGCACATCACCGACCACACGCGCCGATTTAACGGGGCGTGCGCCCACATTGCCATTGGCGCCGCCAAACCCTAGCCCCATGCGCGACATGGAATACAAAATGCGCCGCTGCACAGGCTTTTGCCCATCGCACACATCAGGCAAGGCGCGGCCTTTAACGACGGAGAGCGCGTACTCTAAATAAGCTTGCTGCGCGTAGTGGGCGAGTTCTAGCGTTTCGCCTTCGGGTTCGGTTCGTTCACTCATAGTTTTTATTTTGATTTAAATCCAGTGTTGTTGACTTGCATATCAGTGGCTATTCTTGGTCTACTTAAGCAAAATGCCATTCGTGCGATCTCTGGTAGGCCGCAGTGGGTCTGGCCCGGCAAGCCATTGAGGCTGGGAGGCCACAGCGGGCGTGACTTGCGGGGCAGGAGGGGGTGGCGGTTTGAGCGCCGCATACATCTGCATCACTGTGCGCACGTAGTTTTGTGTCTCTGGAATGTTTGGGATTTGGTTACCCGCCCTTTGCACCGCGCCCGCGCCTGCGTTGTAAGCGGCTAGTGCTAGATCCAGTTGTCCCTTGAATAGCGTCAGCAGATCGCGTAGATAGTGCGAACCCGCGCTGATATTGGTGTGCGGGTCAAACAGCTTTTGCTGCTGGGAGTGATAGCGATCACCTTGCACCCCATATCTGCTGGCAGTTTCGGGGATGAGCTGCATCAAACCCAATGCGCCTTTGGGTGAAATCGCCGTCACGTTAAAACCTGACTCGGTCGCAATCAGGGCTTGCAGCAGCTCGATGTCGAGGTTGTGCTTTTGCGCCGCCGTTTGCATATGCGGGCGCACGGCTTTGAGGGCGGGCGACGACTCAAAAAACTTGGCGAGTTTGGGTGGCAAGTTCGATGCAGAAATGCCATTTAAATAAATGTCGTTTGGGTTTGAATTAGACGCACCGTTCGGACTTGGCTTGTCGAAGTCTCTGAACTGCCCGTCGACAGGCTCAGGGCGAACGGTTGTTTCTTTTGAAAACAACGCATACCGCTCGTCCAGCTTGGTTGCCGAGAAGTGCCCCACCCCCTTGTCGTCAACATAGCCCCAAATTTCGGCGATTGCTGTATGGTGCATCGCACCAATAAACACGATAAAAAAAAGCAGTCGCAAGATGGAACTAGCCATGAGCTTCACGCGAATTCAAAAACATGTTGCTCAGTCGCGGCGCTTAGACTTTTATCTACCAAAGACCAGTCAAATCGATTGAGCAGCGCTGTTTTTATCGGGCGCTTATCCTCCCAAAATATGAGTGACGACAGTACGCTAGAGCCAACGTCACTGGACAAACAAGCTAACACACGCTGCGCTTCAGCTTGTTTATCAAATGCAATGTAATAAACCGTATCGTCAAAAACAAACGGCTTGCCATTGGTTGGTCCTAAAAGATGAAACGCCAATTTTTTGTACATACCGCAAATAGCAATACGCCATGGTTTGAATGTGTAATCGCCAACACCGAAGACAGAAAATTGCGGTTTATTTCGATAAATACGACTCTTGCGGTTTTCAAAAACCATGCTGTGTCTAGTCAGATATTGCCAAGTTTTAGGCGCTATCGACTCAATGTGGGCGGTGTTTTCGCCGCAAAATTGTTGTGGAACCAGCATCCAACGATTAGTCCACGGCTTTGCATTGGCAACTTCAGAACCTTTCAACATAGGATAGAGATAGGTTTGTTCAATTTCAATCTGCTCACCAAGGCCATTGAGAAACGTGCCATCACTTTGACGTTTGAGCTCCATTAGTAGCGCTGCGTCATGCTTAATTCCTGACCGCCATTTTTGTGGGCTAGTCCCCAACGCATAGGAAAATTTTTGATACACATTCCAGTCTGCAATAACACCATCGTCCTGCATGACAACGGTTTTTCCTGTTGTTTTGTCTAAACTTTCGTAAACAACATACGCCGTTAGTTGCGCTGTCGGTTGATTAACGAATTGAATGTATAGAAGGCAAGCGTCTACGTTTGCATTGAAATGTAGCTTCGTATCAATCTTTGCTAAATAAGCGGTGCTCACAGCCAATTGTTGACTTCGCACCGTTTTTAAAAACTTACGTGCTACGGCTGTTTTAACTAGCAGCGCTAAATGTGCCGAACGGTTTTTTAAGGCTTGTGCTAGGGTCATTAGCATGGACTCAGAAATATCAAAATTAGCCGCACCAGTTAGTGCGGCCAACCCAACATGAGCTTGAAAGTTATGCTTTCGTGGCAAGTTATCACTGCCCAATTGCCCTAGCTCTGAATTAGTTACCCAAGGTAAATTACCCAGTATCAAGAGCTTTCCTGGTGTTTGACACTCAAGATAAGCTGCCCAGTTAACCGTGAAAAAATTTTGCGTCATGCAATTGACACTCTTCGTTAATATCGGCAAGGCTTGCTCGCGAAACGCCGCCACGTATGACGGATTGAGCTCGAAGCCGTAAATACCTTGAGCGCATGGAAATTTCTCTTGAGCAGCAATAAGAAAAGCGCCTAAGCCGCAGGTGGGCTCAACGATGAAGTCAGGATTAACGCCCTCTTTAAGCAAAAGATCACAAACATCATGCGCCAAAGATAATGGCGTTTGGAAATCACCAAACTCGATGCGATGAGTCGTCTCTTTCATAAAGCAAGGTTTGATTTGTAAAGCGAGAGTAATCCATCAATCGCACCAGCTTTTTCAATCACTCGTGCATATTGCAATCTCCATTGCAGCGCGTTTGAGATGGTTAAATAACCCTGCTTAGGCGGTCGCCGCATGATCTCTTCGATCAAAGTGTTAAGCCCTATTTCGTCGAGTGGCAAATTGCGCTCAAGTAAAAATGCGCTTATATCGTCATTATTTGCTTCGTTTGACAGTAGGCCTAGTAATCCTTTTGTTGTTTGAAAATCCGCAGTTAGCTCGTGCGCTACAAACAGGGTGTTTGCAATACTGAGTTGCGCACTCTTTTCAGACTCAAAATCTACCTTGTCGTATACAAACACCAGCAATGAATAGCCTAGTCCATATATTTTTTGACGTGCAGATTTAAATGGACAAGAAGACTGAGGCTGACGAACACTAGTGACCTTCAAGTCCACCTCTAGAGATGGAAAATCAATACCAGAGGCGGAATTACCTGTGTCAAATAAGTAATTCTTTTCTTGCAAATATCGCTTGAACTGATGCTCTAGGTAAGTACCTACGGCTTTGCCATCATTAACACCATACAGGGCACCAATTTTCTGCGCTGTAATCCATGCCGCAAATAGCGCGGCTTCTTTTTGTAATAGTGTTTGCGTGAGTGTTTGCATAGTTCCCAGTCTAAACATCAATCTCAATCCCGTCGCCATGAATCTCCATCAGCTCGCGCCGTGATTGAGCTTCGCCCTTGCCCATGAGTTTGCTCATCTGCACGTGCGTTTGCGCGAGGTCTAACTCGTGCCATCTAACAGGCAGCAAGCGCCGTGTGTCGGGGTTGAGCGTGGTGTCCCATAGCTGCTCGGCGTTCATTTCTCCTAATCCTTTGAATCGGCTAATTTGGCAGCGCTCACGAGTGACACCTTCTTTGGAGGCCTTATCCAGCAAGGCTTGCAGCTCGCCCTCATCTAATGCGTATTGCTTGCTGGCGGGTTTTTTGCCGCGTGCAGGCGTGTCCACACGAAAGAGCGGCGGACGCGCAATGTAGATGTGTCCGGTCTCGATGAGTTTGGGGAAGTGTTTGAGGAATAAGGTGAGCAGCAGCACTTGAATGTGCGAGCCGTCTACGTCCGCGTCGGACAAGATGCAAATCTTGCCGTAGCGAAGGCCGCTTAAATCGGGCGAGTCATGCTCGCCGTGCGGGTCAACGCCAATGGCAACCGAGATGTCGTGGATTTCGTTATTGGCAAACAGGCGGTCGCGCTCCACTTCCCATGTGTTGAGCACCTTGCCGCGCAGGGGCAAAATGGCCTGCGACTCTTTGTCGCGCCCCATTTTTGCGGAGCCGCCCGCCGAGTCGCCCTCAACCAAGAACACTTCGTTGTGCGAGATGTCGCGACTCTCGCAGTCAGTCAATTTGCCTGGCAAAACCGCCACCCCCGAGCCTTTGCGCTTTTCTACTTTTTGTCCGGCACGCTGCCTTGCTTGCGCGGCAAAGATCGCTAGTTCGGCTAGTTTTTTACCCCAGTCAATGTGTGAGTTGAGCCAAAGCTCTAGGCTTGGGCGCACGTAGTTGGAAACCAATTTCAGCGCATCACGCGAGTTCAGCCGTTCTTTGATTTGCCCTTGGAATTGCGGGTCCAGTACTTTGGCAGAGAGCACATAACTGGCGCGCGCAAACACGTCTTCAGGCAGCAGCTTGACGCCCTTGGGCAAGAGTGCGTGCATGTCGATAAAGCTTTTGACCGCTTGAAAAAGCCCGTCGCGCAGGCCGCTTTCGTGCGTACCGCCAGCGGTGGTGGGAATGAGGTTGACGTAGCTCTCGCGCATCACGGCACCCTCAAGCGTAAACGCCACCGCCCACGCCGCGCCCTCGCCTTCGGCAAAACCTGTGTCCTCAACCTCCTTGCCGGCTTTGGTGAATTGCTCGCCCTCAAAAAGCGGAATCACAGGCTCCGCTGGCAAGCTTTGTGTGAGGTAGTCGGTGAGTCCGCCTTTGTATTGCCATGTTGTCGTTTGCTCGGCGCTCTCCTTGGCGCGTTCGTTAATGAGGGTGACGATCACGCCTGACATGAGCACCGCTTTAGAGCGAAGCAGATGCGTCAGTTCTGCGAGCGGCAGGTGGGGTGAGTCGAAGTATTTGGCATCGGGCCACACGCGCACAACCGTGCCTTGTTTTTTATCGCCAGATTGCCAGTTGCGCTGGACTAGCGGCTCTCTCACATCGCCGCCCGCGAAGACGAGTTTGGCAATCTTGCCATCGCGGTGCGAGGAAACCTCTAGCCGCGTGGCGAGTGCATTGGTGACGCTCACGCCCACGCCGTGCAGACCGCCCGCAAAACTGTACGCGCCGCCCGAGCCTTTGTCGAACTTGCCGCCCGCGTGCAATTGTGTGAACACGATTTGCATCACGGGCAAGCCTTCGCCCTCGTGAATGCCATGCGGGATGCCGCGCCCGTCGTCTTCAACGCTGACGGAGCCGTCGGTGTGCAAGGTTAAGGTGATGCGTTTGCCAAAGCCAGCCAGCGCTTCGTCGGCGGCGTTGTCTAGCACCTCTTGGATCATGTGCAGCGGATGATCGGTGCGCGTGTACATACCTGGGCGCTGTTTGACAGGCTCCAGTCCTTTTAAAACGCGGATGGAGGTTTCAGAATACGAGGTCAGTGGTGTCTGTGGTTTGGCCATAGGCTATTATTTCACGATGCTAGATCGCGAAGCCCTCATCGCACCTTTATTGCTGAATTACGACGACAACCCCGAAGAGGGTGTGGCGGTGTTTCGCCGCGTGATTGAGGTAGGGTTTCCGGGTGTATCAGATCACCCCGATGTCTTAATGGTTTTGGGTTTGCAGTTGATGGCGACGAATCAATTGGACGAGGCGGAGGCGACGCTGCGCCAAGTGTTGGCGCTGTCGCCCAGTCATGTCGCGTCGCGTTATAACTTGGGTTTGTTGCTGTTTCAGCAAAAGCGGTTGCAAGAAGCACAAGTCGTATTGAGAGAGGTACTAGAGCTTGATCCGCAGCACGTGAGTGCGCTGATTAATCTTGCCAACGTCATGCGCGATCAGATGCAGCGCGAGGCGGCACAGGCGCTGATTCGGCAAGCGGCAGCGCTTGATCCTGCGAACTATTTGCCTGCTTCGTTTGAATTATTTGAGGCGTTGTATGCCATCCACAGTACAGATGAAACCATTTTTGCTTGTGCGCGGCGGGCATCGGATCTGCGCTCTGCTGGCTTGCAAACGGCTAGGCAAATGCCACTTGCAAAGCCTTGGCGCAAAGGTTTGCGTCCACTGCGGGTTGGTTTTGTGTCGGGCGACTTAAAGACGCATCCTGTTGGTTATTTCTTGCAAGACTGGTTGCCCTGCGTCGATGCTTTGCGCATGACGCTGTTTGCTTTTTCCATGTGTGAATCGCAAGACGTGGTGGCGCAAAAGTTGCGAGGGCAGTTTGCCGCGTGGACGGACATTAGGCGACTGCCCGATGATGAGGTGGCAAAGCTGGTTGCCGATCTGCAAATAGATGTGCTGATTGATTTGTCGGGTCATACGGATATGAATCGGTTGCCGCTTTTTGCGCGCCGCGCCGCGCCGATTCAAATTTCGTGGCTGGGCTGGTACGCCACGACGGGCGTGGTAAATATGGATTATTTCCTTACGGATTTGATTAGCAGTCCAAAAGCCTCTGCCGCGCAGCATTCGGAGCGCCTGCTTTATTTGCCAAGTACGCGGCTGTGCCTGTGCGAACCTATTTTTGCGCCGCCCGTTCGTCCACTGCCTGCGCTGCAAAAGCGGCACATCACCTTTGGCTCGTTGCAGGCGCTAGTCAAAATAACCGACGCAACGCTGGCGCTATGGCGCGCTGTGCTGGAGACAATCCCCAGCGCTCATTTACAAATCCGTTGCCCGCAATTTGCACAAGAGGCGTCGCTGGCGCTGTTTCAGCGGCGCGTGGCAGATTGTGGCTTGCCACTGGCGCGAATCGAGCTGTTGCCGCCCGTCCTGTATGTCTCTTACTTGGATAGTTATCAAAGCCTCGACTTGATCTTGGACACGATTCCGTTTACGGGCGGCACAACCACCGCCGAGGCGCTGTGGATGGGCGTTCCCACACTGACTTTGCGTGGTAACACGCTCATTGCGCGGCAAGGCGCCAGTTTGATGACGGCGGCGGGTCTGGCTGATTGGGTTGCCAGTTCGCAGGACGAATACATTGCCAAGGCGCTGCACTGGAGCGAACATACGGCGGAATTGGCGGCGCTTCGGATGAGTCTTCGGGACAAGGTTCGCGCCAGTCCGCTGTTTGATAGCCCACGCTTTGCCCGCGCGTTTACCCAAGCGGTTGAGTTGGCAGTCGGTCAGCAAAATGGTTGTTAACTTCTGTACAATGCAAAGCTTCTTTTACAACCCTTGAGGGATATATGAGTGATATCGAAACCCGTGTCAAAAAAATCATTGCCGAGCAACTCGGCGTTGAAGAGTCTGCTGTAACGAACGAAAAAGCCTTTGTGGCCGATTTGGGCGCGGACTCACTAGACACTGTGGAATTGGTTATGGCCTTGGAAGACGCGTTTGGTATTGAGATTCCTGATGAAGACGCAGAGAAGATCACAACCGTGCAAAACGCGGTTGACTACGCCACCAGCCATAGCAAGGCCTAAGCCTTCGGTTGACAGAACTTTGAAAAAGCCTGACCTTGTATAAGGATCAGGCTTTTTGTCGTGGTTAAAACCAAATGTTATTTGCAGTTGCAAGTTGGAGAAAGAGTGATGACAAAGCGTAGAGTCGTTGTGACAGGTCTTGGATGCGTAACCCCCGTGGGTAATGATGTGGCTTCTAGCTGGGCTAATTTATTGGCGGGGCAGTCTGGCATTGCCAATATCACCAAATTTGATGCGTCCGCTTTTGCTTGCAAGTTTGCGGGGGAGGTCAAGGGCTTTAAGGTAGAGGACTACCTCAACAGCAAAGAAGTTCGCACGATGGATACGTTTATCCATTACGGCATTGCGGCGGCCGACCAAGCCGTGCGCGATTCGGGCTTGCCAACGGGCGAGGCGCTGGGCGAAGAGGAGTCGCTGCGCATCGGCTGCAACATTGGTTCGGGCATTGGCGGCTTGCCGCTGATTGAAGAGACGCACGCGGAGCTGGTCGCACGTGGCCCACGCCGCATCACGCCGTTTTTTGTGCCCGCAAGCATCATCAACATGATTTCGGGTCACGTCTCCATTCGCTTTGGTTTTAAGGGGCCCAATATCGCTGTCGTCACGGCGTGTACCACGGGTTTGCACGCCATCGGTATGTCGGCGCGGATGATTGAATACGGCGATGCGGACGTGATGATTGCGGGCGGCGCAGAGTCCACCGTGTCGCCGCTGGGCATTGGCGGCTTTGCGGCAGCGCGGGCACTGTCCACACGCAATGACGATCCCGCCACCGCCTCGCGTCCGTTCGACAAAGACCGCGATGGCTTTGTGCTGGGCGAAGGCGCTGGCGTCATGGTGCTGGAAGAGTACGAACACGCGAAAGCACGCGGGGCAAAAATTTACGCCGAGCTTGCAGGTTTTGGCATGAGCGGCGACGCATACCACATGACCGCGCCCAATACCGACGGGCCACGCCGTGCGATGGTGAACGCCATGCTCAATGCAGGGGTGAATGCCGATCAAGTGAACTACGTTAACGCGCACGGCACATCCACGCCGCTGGGCGACATCAACGAGACCAATGCCATTAAAGCGGCACTGGGCGATGCGGCTAAGCGCACACTGATTAACTCCACCAAATCCATGACGGGGCATTTGCTGGGCGGCGCTGGCGGCATTGAGTCCGTGTTTACCGTGCTGGCGCTGCATCACCAAAAAAGCCCGCCGACCATCAACATCTTTAACCAAGACCCCGAGTGCGATTTGGACTATTGCGCCAACACGGCGCGGGATGTGAAGATGGACGTGGCACTGAAAAACAATTTCGGTTTTGGTGGCACGAACGGTAGCTTGGTGTTTAAGAAAATTTAATTGGGGTCAGACCCCCATTTCCTAATTGTTTATGCTGTACACCGCACTCGCCACCTTTGCCGCTTATTTACTTGGCTCTCTCACCTTCGCGGTGTTTGTGTGCAAGCTCTTGGGTTTGCCTGACCCGCGTACTTACGGCAGTAAAAATCCAGGCTCTAGTAATGTGCTCCGCTCGGGCAGCAAAATTGCTGCGCTGCTTACGTTGCTACTTGATGCGCTCAAAGGTTTTATTCCTGTGATGCTGGTCACGCGCTATGGCGAGCCTTATGGAATGGGTGATATTGCTGTCGCGTTAGTCGGACTCGTCGCCTTCTTCGGCCATCTTTATCCCGTGTTTTTTAAGTTCAAAGGCGGCAAAGGCGTGGCGACGGCGGCAGGTGTGATCTTCGCGATCAGTTGGCCGCTAGGCCTTGCTACGCTTGGCACGTGGCTCATCATTGTTTTCTTTTTCCGCTACTCATCACTCGCCGCGCTGGTCGCAGCGGTCTTCGCGCCTGTGTATTACCTCATGGGCGACGGCGTGGCTTGGAATGCCGAAACACCCCTAACGGCGGCGCTTGTTGTGATGAGCGCCATGCTGGTTTATGCCCACCGCGAGAACATCACGCGCCTGCTGAAAGGCACCGAGTCGAAGCTGGGGAAGAAAACAATATAAGTAGCGTAGTTTTAAGTGCTATTTTGTTGTGCGAGGTTGATTCTTTTCTCGGCGCTAGGGCTTTACGTTGAGGACGACCACAGCACCCAATAAGATTAGTTAAAAACCACCGCATTAATAAATTATTAATGGCAACTCGTTAGTCACTCGAATTCGTTCTTTACGGTCAAAGCCTAGTTACACAACAACACTAAATTAAGGATAAGGAGGATGCGCGAGCTCGTTAGGCAAATTTTTTAACACTTCATTGCTATCTGTCCAGCCATGTCCAGTTGACCCAGCAGCATTGGAGTGACTTAATCTTTTAATTGCGGTATCCCGTTCCATTTGCCTTTTCAGATCCAGCTTCGTTTTGCCCTTAAATGTTTCTAGCTGATCTTCCCAATAGTATGCAATCCATCCAGCACATAAGCACCAGCCAAGACCAAGGCCTGCAAGTAACCAAGACCATTGCCAGACAGTGTGCATTTGCTGCTGTGACAGCATGGGTGATGCAATGACTAAAGTGGCAAACAAGACGCTACAGCTCAACTTCATAGAGCGATGCTTGAGATCACGCTCTTTTTGTATTGCTTTTTCATAGTGTGATGAGTGAGATGACTCATGTAGTTGTGTGATCTGGTTAGATTTTTCGCGCATTGCCCAAACCAGCGTAGCTGTCATCGTTCCTAAGGACGCTGCAATGCTAGACAGCCATGAAAGAGTCGCGACGCTGTCAATGACTATCCATAATAACTGTGCGAGTCCAATTGACAGCGTGAGTACACAAAGCATGGTTGCGTACCTTGGTACAACGATCCATCCTAAGTAGCCTGTTTTCATGTTTTTACGTCTTGTGAGTCAATTTTTTGCAGCAGCCATGTACGCATTGCTTCGTAAACCTCAGTCTCGCTGATATGACCATCGTAAGCTGTAACCTTAACGTCACCCGTCAGTTTAAGCTCTGACCCCTTCAAAGTTCCGCCACCCTCTAATTCCAACTCTGTTTCAAAGTCTTCCGAGTGGCGTAATGCAGCTCCAAGGCTGTCCATCAACTTATGTCCTTCAATGGTTGTTTTTGTTTTGTAGCGCAGGAGCAGCGTCAGTTCAATATTTGATTCCGCTATCGTATCTAAGTCAATATTTGCGAGCTCAACTGGACTGAGAAGCGACTTTAAAACGCCTATTACACCTTTTGACGATGTTGATTGAATAGGGCTAAATGAAACTTTCTCAACCTCCTTTTCCTGCACCAGCTTTTCTGTTTTAGGCATAGCAGATCTTGGCAAAAGTTGACCCCCTCCAAGTTTGATGCCACGGATTCCTTTAGAAGATTCTATTTTTTCGCGAACGGCAGCGCTTGGGGTATCAAGCAATGTCACAGTGTTAGTTTTTGCCAGTGTGCCGGACTGATGCAAGAACCACTGAAAATACATTTCTGCCTGCAAAGACTTCAAAGATTGAGACTGCATCAGCACCAAATGGTTATCAAATACACCAAAGTACAAAATCGAATTTAGTAACTCACGGCGCATACCAGCCGTGGTGTTTGCTACCTTAATTTTTTCAAGCGTCACGTCAGCGGCCGCTCCATCATCGACCAAAAAGAGGGGGGCTACGCCTGGTGAATATGCGAGTAAAGCGCCAAATAAAAACTCATTTAGTTCATCCTTGGTATGTCCTATCAAATGGAAGGATGGTGCATTCGGGTCAGCACTTACAAGTTTTTTTCGATGTTGAACTTGGTTGAGTTGTTTAATTGCTTTGCTCAATAATTGCTTCAAAGTGCCGGTTGGCTTAGTATGAAATTGAGCCTGTTTGTAGACCACTGGTTTTGTGATGCGCTTACCTTTATTTGACATTCCATACTCCTATGATTAGTTAAATATATCGCCGCGTAAAAGGCGGGAACTCAAGATATCGCATCAAATCTTTGCAACTCCATTAACCGCAGAACACCTCCTGCTTGAAGTTACAAATCATCCTGCGTGATACCCCGTCACGCGCTCAACTTCATTTTTCGCGCCCAAAATCACGCTCACGCAGGATGATTTGCTCTTGTGTCGGCAACGACTAGATCAAAGGCAATAGCAAACATGCTTACGCCGCTTTCGGGTCTTGGATAATTTGGCGTGCGGGCAGATCGACGAGTTCGCCGCTATTGAGCACTTGTACTTTGAACCAGTTGTCGTCTTTTGACAAAGGTTTGCTTGCACCAAGCACTTGGTATGCGGGACCTGCTGGTCCAAAAGTTCGAAATTCACCAATTAAATTGGGGGATGCGTATTGCATGGTGTAACTCCTGAAGTAGATAACTGAATTGTAGAGAGCAAATGCTTTTACCCCGCGTGATAACCTGTGACACGCTCCACCTCATTCTTCGCGCCCAAAATCACGCTCACGCGCTCGTGTAGCGCTTTGGGTTGAATCTCCAAAATGCGTTGGCGACCATTGGTTGCTACGCCGCCTGCTTGTTCAATCAACCATGCCATCGGATTGGCTTCATACATGAGGCGCAGCTTGCCTGGCTTTTCGGGTTCGCGCTTGTCCCACGGATACAAAAAGACACCGCCACGGCTGAGGATGCGGTGCACTTCCGCGACCATGCTGGCGACCCAGCGCATATTGAAATCTTTTTTGCGCACGCCCGTTTTGCCTGCTAAACACTCGTCGATGTAGCGCTTGACGGGCTCGTCCCAGTGACGCATATTGCTCATGTTGATGGCGAACTCTTTGGTGTCTTCTGGGATACGCAAATTTTCATCGGTCAAGATGAAGCTGCCTTGCTCGCGGTCTAGCGTAAACATTGCAACGCCGTCACCCACGGTCAATACCAGCGTGGTTTGCGGGCCATACACGCAGTAACCAGCCGCGACTTGTTGCGTGCCTTTTTGTAAGAAATCGCGTTCGCTCACGCCTGCGTGGTCTTCGGGTTTTTTGAGCACGCTAAAAATGGTGCCGATGCTGACATTGATGTCGATATTGGATGAGCCGTCTAAAGGATCAAACAGCAACAAATACTCGCCCTGCGGATAGCGGTTGGGTACAACATGGATGCCCTCCATTTCCTCCGATGCCATTGCCGCCAAGTGACCACCCCACTCGTTGGCCTCAATCAGCACATCGTTGGCGATGATGTCGAGCTTTTTTTGCACTTCGCCCTGTACGTTCTCGGTGGTGGCGGAGCCCATGACATCGCCCAGATCGCCCTTGTTGACGGCGTGGCTAATGGTTTTGCAGCAGCGTGCAACAACCTCAAGCAGCAAGCGCAATTGAGAAGGGATATGTCCGTGGTTGCGTTGTTGTTCGACCAAGTAGCGGGTGAGAGAAATCTTTTGTGTCATGGGGCGATGTCCAATTCAGTTCGGAGAGTTAGCTTATTTTAAGTTTGATGCTGACACGGGTCTCACGCGCTTGTTTTTGTAGCCAGTTGGAAAACGCCAGCACCTCGGGGCGCTCATGGTCACCGCCGCGCGCAATCAGCCAATATGCCATCGGGCTGGTCAGGCGCGTGTTTGGTAGCGGTTCAATCAAGTCACCATTTTTTAAACTCTCTGCCACCATAGGCAAACGCGCCAGCACAATACCCTGCCCTGCCAGCGCGGCTTGCACGGTTTGGTAGGCGTAGTTAAAGCGCAACCAACGCGTGCCCGTGTCAATCTTGCTGTGATGTTGCCGCAGCCAGCCCTCCCACGTTAGCCAATTGACTTGGTTGGCGGTTACGTCCGATAAGTCAATGAGTGTGAACTTGGCCAGATCAGCGGCGGTGCGAATAGGTGCTTGAGATTTGAGTAACCAAGGGCTCGCCATAGGCGCGATGATTTCATCAAATAAACGAATTGCACCCTTGGGCATTTGCTCATAAGTGCCGTAGCGCAGTGCCAAATCTATGTCGTTATTGTCAAGTTGAATAAATGCATCACTTGCATCAACACGGATATCAATATCGGGGTGTGCGCGTTGGAAGGCCTCTAGTTTTGGGATTAACCATGTGGAAGAAAAAGATGCAAAAGTGGTGATCGACACCGACTTGCGCGAGAGGCCGCTGCGGATGTTGCGTACCGTAACATCTAGGCGCTCTAACCAAGGTGCAACGACTTGTAGCAAACTTCTGCCTGCGGGCGTTAGCTCGACAGAGCGGGTATGCCGCGCAAATAACGCACCGCCAACATCAGCCTCTAAGGCTTGGATTTGACGGCTGACGGCGGGCTGCGTTAGTGCCAACTCTTCAGCGGCGCTACGAAAGTTTAAGTGCCTTGCGACAACCGCGAAAGCACGCAAATTACCCACGCCAAGCGTTCGTGTGCGTGGTGATGTGCTCATGGAATTAATGTTCATGGAACATCAATTGTGCCTGATATTTTCATTGGACAACAAGCGACGCACGCACGACCATAGGCGCTTCCTTCTAACAACCATTGAGAGGTTTTTATGTGTTGCTCCACAAGAGTTGCCATAGCGCACGAACTGCCCCACGGACACGCGATGAGTTTGAATGCCAAACAACCTAGCGTGCTGCGCGTGACCAGCGGTCGTTTGTATGTGACAACAAATCAATCGCCAGAAGATTATTTTTTAGCGGCGGGTGATACGCTGGATGTGCCCGCTGGTGCGCATGCTGTGGTTGAGACGTGGAATCAAAACAAATCAGGCGTTGCCGTATTTGATTGGATTGAGCAAGGTGCGCCAGAGGAGGAAATTACTTCTCAGCATCCACCAAGCCCCGCACAAACCAGCGCTGCATAGCGATGACGACTAGTACGGGTGGCAGCAGCGCGAGCATGGCGGTTGCCATGACGAGTTGCCACTCGACTTGGCTCTCGGCCGCAATCATTTGTTTGATGCCAATGACGATGGGGTAATACTTTTCTTCGGTGCTGACCAAGAGCGGCCACAGGTATTGATTCCAGCCGTAGATGAACATGATGACGAACAGCGCCGCGATATTGGTTTTGGATAGTGGCAACAGCACATCCCAAAAAAAGCGCATGGGGCTTGCGCCGTCCATGCGCGAGGCCTCTACCAGCTCATCTGGCACGGTCATAAAAAATTGCCGAAACAAAAACGTGGCGGTCGCCGATGCCAGTAGCGGCAGCGTTAATCCCGCGTAGCTGTTCAGCATCCCCAAGCTGCTGACGACTTGGTAAGTGGGGGAGATGCGCACTTCGACGGGTAGCATGAGCGTGATAAAGATGAGCCAAAACGCGGCTTGTTTGAAGCGAAATCTAAAGTAGACCAAGGCAAAAGCGGAGAGCAACGCTAAGAAGATTTTGCCAATGGCAATTAAGGTGGCAATCGCAAAACTGACTCCCAGCATATGTAGAACGGGCGCTCGTGTGCCGCTCGTTCCGCCGTTGTTGAGCACTTGCCAGTAGTTGTGCCACAGCTCGCCGCCAGGCCAAATGGGCATGGGGTTGGTGATGACCGCATCTAAGGTATGCGTCGAGCCCACAAAGGCAATCCAAATGGGCAGAGCGACGATCAGCACACCGACAATCAAAATACCGTGCGAGAGCCAATCAAGAATGGGTTTGCGCTCAACCACGAAGATCTCCGGTCATTCCTGCGAAGGCGGGGAGCCATCCGCTGCCGTGGATTCTTGCCTTCGCGGGAATGGCGATAGGTTTCATCAGTAGTTCACTTTCTTCTCAACATAGCGAAACTGCACAAAAGTGAGCATGACCACAAGCAGCATCAGCACCACGCTTTGCGCTGCCGACCCGCCTAAATCTTGCGCCTTAAAGCCGTCGTAGTACACGCGGTAGACCAAGATGGATGTGTCTTTGCCAGGCCCGCCGTGCGTGGTGGCATCCACAATGGCAAAGGTGTCAAAAAAGGCGTAGACGATATTGACGACGAGCAAGAAGAAGGTGGTTGGCGTGAGCAGTGGAAACGTGATCGTCCAAAACCGATGCCAAGGACTCGCGCCATCAATCGATGCGGCTTCAATGAGCGAGCGCGGAATAGATTGCAGCCCCGCTAAAAAAAATAAAAAGTTGTAACTGATTTGCTTCCACACCGCCGCCATCACGATGAGTGTCATGGCGTGTGTGCCGTTGAGCGCATAGTTCCAGTCCACGCCTAGCTTGTGCAGCACGTAGGTCAGTACGCCAAACGAGCTGTTGAATAAGAACATCCACAGCACGGCGGCAACCACGGGCGCAACCGCGTAAGGCGTGATGAGTAGGGTTTTGTAGAGACCCGCGCCGCGCACGATACGGTTAGCGCAAACGGCCAGCAGTAGCGAGAATGACAACCCAATACCAGCGACTAAGGTTGAAAAGAGCGCGGTCGTTTTGAATGAGTTCAGATAAGTCGGATCGCTCCATAGCGCTTTGAAGTTCTCTAGCCCCACGAACTCTCGACTTGCGCCAAAAGCATCTTCCAAAAGCACCGATTGATACAGCGCCTGAGACGCGGGCCAAAAGAAAAATACGCACACAATCACCAATTGCGGAGTCAGCAATAACCAAGGGAGCCAATGATGAGAAAAAGTAACGCGTTTATCCATGATGTGATTGTGTAGCCCTTGAGCATAAACTATAGCGATGACTGCCACTCACAACTTGCCGCAGCGCAAAGCGCACTTAGACCTTATTGCTATCAGCTTGTTACTCGCCTGCTGCATTTTTTGGGGTTGGCAACAAGTGCTCGTTAAAGCGACGCTGCCCTTCATTCCGCCTGTGATGCAAGTGGCAATGCGGTTCGTGCTGGGAACGGCTGTGCTTTTGCTCTGGTGCTACTGGCGCAAGATCAAATTGTTGGGTTCAGATGGCACACTCAAAGCGGGGCTGTTGGCGGGCAGTTTGTTTGCGCTGGAGTTTATTTTTCTTTATGTTGGACTGGTGCATACCAGTGCATCGCGTTTGACGATATTTTTGTACACCGCGCCCTTTGTGGTGGCGCTGGTGTTACCGCGCTTTGTGGCAAGCGAACAATTAAAGCTTGTGCAGTGGCTGGGTTTGGCCTGCGCATTTGTGGCGGTTGTATTTGCCATGATGGATAACTTGACGGGCGGCTCGTGGCTTGGCGATGGACTAGCGCTCGCCGCAGGTGTGATGTGGGGTCTCACAACCGTGGTGATTCGGGCGACCAAGCTGAGCGGCATCGGTGCGGAGAAACTGCTTTTTTATCAATTGGCAGTCAGCGCAGCATTGCTTGTGCCGCTATCCTTTCTGTTTGGTGAAAATTGGACGAGTACGCTCACCCACATGACAGCGTTTGCGTGGACATCGCTTGCGGTGCAAGCGGTCGTTGGCGCGTTTGCGAGCTATCTCACTTGGATGTGGCTTTTAGGGCATTACCCCGCCACGAAACTCTCGTCTTTTGTATTTTTAACGCCAGTTTTTTCATTGGTGATTGGTGCGTGGTGGCTGGGCGAACCGATTACCGTCAGCTTGGTGGCATCGCTGGTGCTGGTGGGTGCGGGCATTGTGCTGGTGAATCGAAAGTAACAGTTTATGAATGCCTTCCCCATGAGTCCGCCAGTAGCGCTAACTGTCGATCAGCTGATTGACCAATCCGCCCAGCAATATCAAGCGGGGCAATTTGAGTTGGCGCTGGCGACTAGTCAGCAAGCGATTGCGCGTGAGATGCAGCACGCGATGGCTTGGAACAACGCGGCGGCGGCTTTGGCGGTGCTGGGTCGTTGGGTGGATGCGTTAGCGTATTCCAAACAGGCGCTTGCGCTGGCTCCGCAATCACCCGAGGCGCAAACCAATGGCGCGCACATTTTGGCGCAACTTGGGCTGGTGGATCAGGCAACGGCGATGCTGCGTAATTTAGGTTGGGCGCAGCATCTGGCTGGGCAGCGCGAGGCTGCGATGGCGACCTATGAACGAGCGATTGCGATTCAACCAAATGACGTGGAGAGCTTGCACGTGTTGGCGGGCTTGCATAGCGAGGGGAAGAACACGGCGCTTGCGCTTGCGCTCATGGCTCGTGTTTTGGAGATCAATCCGCAGCATTTAAATACACTGGCTGCTAAAGGCAATTTGCTGGGAGAGCAGACGGAGCAAGGCGCGGCGGCTGAGGCGTGTTTTCAAACCGCGCTGCAAATAAGTCCCGATCATTGGATGACGCTCTACAACTATGGTGTATTTTTGGCGGGTGCGCGGCGCTATCCCGAGGCGATTGCGATGTACGAGCGTGCTGGACGCGCAGACCCCGATCACCATCTCTCGTTTTGGAATTTGTCTAACTTGTTGCTGCGGCTCGGTGACTATGCGCGCGCTTGGCCGCTCTATGAGTGGCGCTGGAAAACCGATCATTTGAAGCCCGCGTATCTTGAATTGCCGATGCCGCTTTGGACGGGGCAGGACTTGCAAGGCAAGCGCATCTTGCTGCATTTTGAGCAGGGCTATGGCGATGCGTTTCAATTCATTCGATTGGCAAAAAATGTAGCCGAACGCGGCGCACACGTCACGATTTTTATGCCGCGCGAGATTTGCGAAAACTTCGTGGGCGTGGCTGGCGTACATGCGATACGGCCTTGGAGCGAGACTTTGCAAGGCTTTGACTACCACGCGCCGCTGATGTCGTTGCCGGCGCCGCTAGGGCTCTCGGTTGACAACATTCCGGTACACATTCCTTATTTATTTGCCAATCAAGAGCGAATGAGTCGCTGGCAAGACCGATTGCCGCCGCTTCATGCGCAACAAAAATTACGCGCTGAGAGTTTGGATAAGCCAAGGCTGCGCGTTGAGAGTTTGGATAAGCCAACGCTGCGCGTTGGCGTGGCTTGGTGCGGTCGCCCAACGCATGATAATGACGGCAATCGCTCGCTGGCGTTTGCGGCGTTGTTGCCGTTGCTAGAGGCGTTCCCGCAAGTGCAATTTATTTCGATGCAAGTAGGGCCTAGAGAGAGCGATTTACCTGCGCTGGATGCTTGTCAGTCCATCGTGCGCGTGGAGTCTGACATCCAAGATTTTTCGGATACAGCAGCGCTAGCGATGCAGCTTGATTTATTGATTAGCGTGGATACATCGGTCGTTCACTTGGCTGCCGCTTTGGGCAAACCCGTTTGGGTTTTGCTTGCCGCATCGTCCGATTGGCGCTGGTTAGAGGATCGTGAGGACACGCCGTGGTATCCCAATGTGCGCTTGTTTCGGCAAAGCATCCAAGACGGACGGGTGCGGGACTGGACACGCGTTTTAACGCGCATTCAGTCAGCGTTGACGCAATTACTTTTGACCGAGCAAGCCGCCAAGCAACGTTGAGTGAGTTACACAATCATCAGTGTTAACGCTGTGAGTGCAGCGATTGCCGCCGTCTCTGCCCGCAGCACGCGGTTGCCTAGGCTTACGGCTTGATAGCCCGCAGCGAATGCTTTGTGTTCTTCGGCAGGCGACAAGCCGCCCTCTGCGCCCGAGAGGACAAAAAATTCGTCTTTGTGGCTGCAAGCCTTGCTAGATAAGGCTTGCGGCAGCGGCACACTGCCTTCCGCCAAGCTTAAAACGAAGCGCTTGTGCGTAGCGGATGCTGTGCGCGGCGAAGTCTTTGCTTGCGCCTCTAGATACGCGCTTAGCGTTTTGATTGCGTGAATGCTTGGTACGCGGTTGCGCCCCGATTGCTCGGAGGCGCTGCTGGCAATGGCTTGCCAATGCGCCTGTTTTTTTGTTGCGCGTTCGCCCGCAAGGCGCAGCACACCGCGCTCGGTCATGAGTGGCTGGATGCTGGCAACGCCTAGCTCGGTCGCTTTTTCAACGAGCCAATCCATGCGCTCGTTAGCAGGCACGCCTAGCGCCAGATGCACGGCTGGTGCGGCTTCGCGCTCGATTGGGTTGTGCGACGTGACTTGCACGGTGACCGTTGTGCGCCCCATGTTTTGGATGACGGCTTCGTACTCGCCGCCTAGACCGTCAAACAGCGTGATGGTCATGGCGGGCTGCATCCGCAGCACTTGAACGTGACGCGCCGCGCCGCTGGGTAAATCAAATGGCGAGCCTATGGCTAGCGCAGTAGGGCAATAAAAGCGCGGCATCTTATTGGTCATTTTTGCGCAGGCGGGAAGCTACGGATTCGATGTCATCAATCAAGCGTAGCAAAGGCTTGAGCTCGATATAGCGGCCGCAAGTTGCACGAACGTAAGCAATAAAGCGCGGCGTATCGGCCACATATTTGGGCTTGCCATCGCGCAGCGTGAGCCTTGCAAAGATGCCCAAAATTTTTAGGTGCCGCTGTAAACCCATCCACTCGACCGCTTGGTAAAACGCCCCGAAATCAGATTGCCATTCATCCAGTAGTGGCAAGCCTGCGGCTTTGGCTTTTTGCCAATAGCGAATCGTTACGTCCAGTACAAAATCTTCTTCCCAGCTTAAAAATGCATCACGCATGAGGCTGGCAATGTCGTAGGTGATGGGGCCGTAGACCGCATCTTGAAAATCCAGCACACCAAGTTTTTGCGCGGGCGCAGCGCTTGCAAGCAGTGCGGGATAGGGCGCCATCAAATTGCGTGGCATAAAGTCGCGGTGGACGTAGACGCTGGGGCTCGCTAAATTGTTTGCCACGATGCGGTCAAAAGCCTTATCCAGCAAGCTTTGCTGGCTTGCCGATAGCACGTGGCCTCGGTGTTTGGCGATGTACCAATCGGGGAAGAGTTGCAGCTCGCGCCGCAAGAGTGCCTCGTCATACGGCGGCAACACGTTCGGCTGGGATGTCCGTTGCCACGCGACGAGCGCATCCAGCGCTTGCTCGTAGAGCGGTAAATTGCTGCTGACGGTGCTGCTGGTGTGTTCGTAACCCGCTTGTTTATCTAATACATCCAGCATGGTTTTTGTACCAAGGTCGCTCAGCAACATAAAACCCGCTGAGGCTTGCCAGTCAAGGATTTGCGGCACAAGCAAGCCCGCAGCACTTAGCAGCTCTGCCACGCGGACAAAGGGGGCGCTGTCTTCCTTGTCGGGCGGCGCATCCATGATGATGAAGCTGGTGTTGGCGGAGTCAATGCGGAAGTAGCGCCGAAAGCTCGCATCCGCCGAAGCGGGGCGCAGGGTCGCAAGTTGCAAAGCGTGCCGCGTAGCGAGGACGCTAAGCCAAGTTTGAAATTGTGCCTGCCGTAGGCTATCGCTCCAAAGGATAGGGGAAGGCGAAGGAGAAGAGGATGTCGGTTGCATGGATAATTAGATGATGTTTTTATGGGTTGATTACCGCTATTGTTCTCGCTATGGTTGGCTGCCGCTCACTGCTGCGACCCTTGGCGTTATTTTGACCGCTCAAGCAGGACTTGCTTTGGGGCAAGAGTCCGTGCAATTGAAATCGAGTTCAAGTTTGAGTGAGCACTTCGATGAGAGTGTACGCAAGCAAATGCCAGTTTTTGTTTCGGGCGACAGCATAACTAGTCGCACCGAGTTGGGCGTGACGCTTGAGGGCCGCGCCGAGCTACGCAAAAGCGAGACGGTGATTAAAGCCCATCACATGGACTACAACCAAGTGACGGATGTCGTCAAAATTTCGGGCGACGTACTCATCAACCAAGGCGGCAATCGGTTTACGGGCAAAGACCTTGAGTTGGGCGTGACGGATTTTTCAGGATTTTTTAGTCAACCGCATTACGAGTTTTATAAGTCAGGCGGGCAAGGCGATGCCAAGCGCATGGAGTTTGTTAGCGAGCGCTCAGCGATTGCGAAATTTGCCAGCTACAGCACATGCAAACGCCCAGAGCCCTCGGACGGTAAGCCTTGGAGGCCTGATTGGATTTTTACTGCGGATCAACTTGACTTTGATTTAGAGCAAGATGTGGCAACCGCATCGGGAGCAACTTTGCGGTTTAAAGATGTGCCTATTTTGGCGCTTCCTGGCATCAGTTTTCCGATGAGCGGCGCTAGAAAATCAGGTGTGCTTGCGCCTAGCATCATCAGCGACAGCATCAGTGGATTGATTGTTACGCAGCCCGTGTATTGGAACATTGCGCCCAACCGCGATGCAACTTTTTATCCAACCTTGATTACGAATCGAGGCTTGGATTTGGGCGGTGAGTTCCGCTATTTGGAGAACAACCATACAGGCACATTTCGCGCCGATTACTTGCCAAACGATAAGCTCTACGGCAGCACGCGCTGGGGCTTCTCTGTCGATCAGCGCAGTGTGGTGAAGTCATCGCTATCGGATGTGGGGGACGCGCTGATGACGCTTCGCTTAAACCGCGTCAGTGATGACAGCTATTGGCGTGATTTCACCAATAACAATATTTCGCTGACGCAGCGTTTGTTGGATAACGAATTCAATACAGCAGCGCTTGTGGGTGGCTGGACAACGCAGTTTCGTGTGCAGCGCTGGCAAACTTTGCAAGATGTCACCAATGTCATCACACCGCCATTTGATCGCACGCAGCTCTCAACGAGGCGCGGCTTTAATTGGGCGAACGGTTTGCGTTTGCAGCTAGATGGTGACACGACTGCGTTTAAGTCCAATACCGCATTGACCGCGCAGCCCGATGGCCGGCGCATCTTTGGCAATGCGCAGCTATCAAGGCCGTGGCTTTTTCCTAGCGGGTTTATCACGCCCAAGTTGCTGCTCAATATGGCATCGTATAAATTGGACTCGCCACTTGTGGGCGCGAATGATGCAGCGTTGCAGCGAACCATTCCAACCCTTAGTCTGGATGGTGGTTTATTTTTTGATCGAGATATTCATTTGTTTGATCGTGCCTATGTACAAACGCTAGAGCCGCGTATTTTTTATGTGCGCACACCGTATCACGATCAATCACGCTTGCCCGTCTACGACAGTGGCGAAAAAGACTTTACGTTGACCACTATCTACAGCGAAAACCCCTATCTGGGGAATGATCGTATCGCCGACATGAATCGGCTCACCCTAGGCGTGACATCAAAGTTTATCGATCCCGCAACGGGCGCACAGGCACTGAGCATGGGGGTTGCGCAGCGATTTAGTTTTGCCGATCAACTGGTCACATTACCTGGCTCAACAACGCAGATGGGGCGACTGAGTGATTGGCTGGTTAACACGAGCATCAACATTCAACCGACGTGGACGCTGGATAGCACGGTGCAGTTTGGCGCGGAGTCGGGCGCAGCTGAGCGCACCACCCTGACCTCGCGGTATAGCCCCAGCAACTATCGCTCACTGGCTGCTGCTTATCGTATGCAGCAAGGCGTGAGCGAGCAAGTGGATGTCAATTGGCAATGGCCTTTGGGTGACCTGGTCGGGCGGTTAGATGAGAACCAAGGGACGGCAAGCACGGGGCGCGGTCTGGGTGCAAACCGTTGGTACACGGTTGGGCGCTTAAACTACAGCCTTTTTGACAAGCGACTCGTCAATGCCATTGTGGGTTTTGAATACGATGCCGACTGCTGGGTTGGGCGTATCGTTTTAGAAAAAACACAGTTAGATGTGAACACCACCAATCAACGTATCATGTTTCAAATCGAATTTACAGGCTTTGCCCGTGCGGGCATTAGTCCGCTAGCGAGTTTGCGCAGTAATATCCCCCGTTATCAAAATTTGCGCGAACAAAGAAGTTCGCCAAGCCGATTCAGCCAATATGACTAATTTCAAACTATTTTTTATGATCTCCGTCGCTTTGCTTGGTTGGCAAAGCGTCAGTGCGCAAACGCGCGAGGTGGACGCGATCGTGGCGCTAGTGAACTCCGAGCCCATTATGCGCAGTGAAGTGCAGCAGCGTCAGTCTAGGCTAATGGCGCAGTGGGCGGCTGAGCGCGTGAGTGTCCCGCCTGCGGCTGAGGTTTATCAGCGAGTTTTGGACGGGCTCATTGAAGAGCGCGTCATTTTGCAGCTGGGCAAAGATGCGGGTTTTCGCATTACCGATACCGAATTGAATGAGGCGCTTTTGGGCATAGCGCGGCAAAACAACATCGCGAGCCTACGTGCGCTGCAATCTAAATATGAGGGCGAGGGCGGTAACTGGAATCAATACCGCGAAGAGATCCGTGATGAACTCATGCGCCAACAAGTGCGTGAGCGCGAAGTCGATGCGCGGGTGCGCGTGACAGAGTCTGAAATCGACCAAGTGATGAAAGAGCGAAGTTTGCTAAGCTCTGCCGCGCCCGATATCAACATGGCACAAATTTTGATTGCTTTGCCAGACAGCCCAAGTGCAGTGGCGGTTGCCGAGGCGAAACAAAAGGCGCAGCAAGTGGTGGCACAAGTACGTGCGGGCGCAGACTTTTCGCGGCTGGCGATGCAGCTATCGGATGCTATGGATAAAACGAGGGGCGGCGTGATGGGGTTGCGCTCGGCAGATCGCTATCCGCAGTTGTTTGTGGACAGTGTGCGCGATTTGAAAGTCGGCGCTGTTAGCGACCCCATTCGTAGCGATGCGGGGTTTCATATTTTGAAATTGCTGGAGCGCTCGGCAAATGCTGGCGTGATGACGACAGAGACGCAGGTGCGGCACATTTTGTTGCCGATTACTGGCAATCAGACTGAGGCGCAGGCGAAGGTGCGGTTGGCGACTTATAAAGCGCAAATCGAACAAGGGCGAACCACATTTGCCGCGCTTGCTAGAGAGTATTCAACTGACAGCTCGGCAGTCCAAGGCGGCGACTTAGGCTGGGTGGCTGCTGGATTATTTGTGCCCGAGTTTGAACGCGTCATGAATGCGTTGCCAGTTGGCAAGTTATCGGAGCCTTTTACGTCTCGCTTTGGTGTGCACTTGGTTGAGGTGACCAATCGCCGCGAAGTCGCGATGAGTGTGCGTGAGCAACGTGCGCGTGTGCAAAATCAACTGCGCGAGAAGAAAGCAGCAGAGGCTTATGTCCTGTGGCTGAGCGAAGCAAGAGCGCGTGCTTTTGTTGAGTATAAAAACGCCGCTTTATGAGCCATCACTTGCGTAATAAAGGACACATTCCACGCAAGCGATTTGGTCAACATTTTTTATCTGATGCCGTTATTTTGGGCGATATCGTCGATGCGATAGCGCCAAACCCACAGGACTTCATGGTTGAAATTGGTCCTGGACTCGGTGCGATGACGCTACCTTTGCTGGCACATTTAGAGCATTTAACAGTTGTGGAGCTTGATCGCGATTTGGCGCTAAGGCTTAGACAAAATCAAAAAATCACGGTGATTGAATCGGATGTGCTCAAAGTTGATTTTGCGGCGCTTGCTCTAGGCGCAAAGCCAAAGCAGATAAGGGTTGTGGGCAATCTGCCCTATAACATTTCCAGCCCCATTTTGTTTCATTTGTTGGCTGTGGCGCATCTGGTGCAAGATCAGCATTTCATGCTACAAAAAGAAGTGATTGATCGCATGGTTGCTGCGCCAAGTACGTCGGATTATGGGCGGTTAAGCGTGATGTTGCAGTGGCGCTACGAGATGCAGTCGCTGTTCAATGTGCCACCCGCCTGCTTTGATCCGCCGCCGCGTGTGATGAGTGCCATCGTGCGCATGACTCCGCGCACAGTGCCTGCCGTGTTAGAGGTGGAGCGACTGAGTGAGATTGTGCGAGTTGCCTTTAGCCAGCGACGCAAACTGCTGCGCCACACGCTGGGGCGGTGGCTAGAGGGAAAAAACTTTGCGGGGGCGTTTGATGTGCAGCGTCGAGCGGAAGAAGTGCCTGTTAGCGAGTACATACACCTTGCACAAACCACTGTTTGATGTGGCTACTCCGCCTTCGCGGGCATGACCTTGAGAGGGCCCCCTAGCTTGCGGCCAGCCAGTAACCTGCGTTGAAGGGGCTACTCATCCGCAGTGCCAGCGGCGAGACATCAACCAGCTTGTCGGTTGGCATGGGCTCATCAAAGCCTTCTAACTCTTGACCGTCTTTGCCCACCGTGATGTCGCCTGCGGTACGGGCAACGGCGAATGAGTAAAAACAGCGGAATGGGATTTTTCGATCATGCCAATAATCAGCCGCATCGCGGAAGATATCCAGCAATTGCTCGCGCGTTTCTTTGTCAAACTTAGACGTAACGGGGATGTGCTCAAGTACAACGATGAAGCCAGTTTGCGGGCCAGATTTGTAAATCGGGTCGGTCAAACAATCGTAGAGCGCATCTAAATTTTTGCCAAAATGAGCGGGAAACGTGAACTCGGCAGCAATCGTATCGAGCACATCTTGCTTGGATTGCGCCGCGCCCAAATTGGCATACAAAAAGTGATGACCAAGTTGCGTGGATGCCAGCTGTAACTCCTCCAGACTATGCGCACGGATAGATTGCACGATATTGGCTTTGACGCGTTTGAGCGGCAGCTCTTTAGGCGGTTCTTGGGGTGTCGTCGTAGGATGATTCATGTTTTTATACTTATTCAGGCTTATTAAGGTGCGATTTTTTTGAAAGTGGCGTAATGGTTGTCGGTGTAATAGCAAGCATCAAACGGCTTGTTTTTTAACCCCCCACAGACAATTCGAATGGCGCCGCGATTTCGGCTGGCAGACGTTTTAACTGTGAACTCGCGGTAGTAGCCACGCTTTTGTTGTGGCAATTGGCGCTCGTAGTTGCCAAATGTTGCGCCATCTTTTTCGTATGGAAACGGACCGCCTCGTTGGATTAAAGCGTAAGTGCGTTGTGCTGGCTGCGGCAATGCTGGCAGCGCGATCTCGTTAGCATTAGAAAATGCAAATGCACCCAAGCATCCTGTTATTAATACGAGTGCTACGAAAAAAATTCTTATTATTTTGGGGAACATAGGGGTTGACCTCCAGCCAAGCCCCTAGTGTGGGGCTAATCCCCTAAAAAATCAAGCCCTTAGCGCAAGATTTGCTTAATTGTTAAGCACGCGAGGCGGCAGTTTGAATACGCTATGTCCAATCGCGCCAATGTGATCAGGCGTTGTGCCGCAGCAACCGCCCACAATGTTGACGAGGCCTTCCGCCCCAAATTCGTGTAGCAAGCGGCTCGTGACCTCGGGCGTTTCATCAAATCCCGTCTCGCTCATTGGATTGGGCAGCCCTGCGTTGGGGTAGCAGCTGATAAAGGTGTCGCTTGCGACTTTCGCCAACTCTTGGATGTACGGACGCATCAGTGCCGCACCCAGTGCGCAGTTCAATCCCACGGCCAGCGGCTGGGCATGGCGGATGGAATGCCAAAATGCCGTCACTGTTTGACCACTCAAAATTCGCCCCGATGCGTCGGTTACCGTGCCGCTGATGATGATCGGCAAGCGCTCACCGCTTGCTTCAAAGTATTCATCAATGGCAAAGAGCGCGGCTTTGGCGTTCAAAGTATCAAAAATGGTTTCGACCAAGAGCAAGTCTGCGCCGCCTTCTACCAGCGCTGCTACTTGCTCGTAGTAAGCGCTCCTTAACTCCTCAAAGCTGACATTGCGAGCGCCTGGGTCGTTCACATCGGGGCTGATGCTGGCGGTTTTGGGCGTGGGGCCTAGTGCGCCTGCGACGAAGCGGGGCTTGTCGGGCGTGGAAAACTGATCGCAAGCGGCTCTGGCTAATTTGGCGGATTCGAGATTCATCTCTTTGGCAAGATGCTGCATATCGTAGTCAGCCTGCGCGACCGTTGTTGCGCAAAACGTGTTGGTCTCTACGATGTCTGCACCTGCGGCCAGGTAGCCTTCATGGATATCCCGAACGATATCGGGCCTTGTCAAACTGAGTAGCTCGTTATTGCCCTTGATGTCTTTATGAAAGTCCTTAAACCGCTCCCCGCGAAATTGCGCCTCGCTCAATTTGAAGCGTTGCACCATCGTGCCCATTGCGCCATCCAAAAGCATGATTCTGGTTTTAAGAATCTCGGGTAATGCTTGTCCGCGAGTGTATTTTGCGTGGCTATTTTGTGCAGTCATAGGCTGATTTTAGAATAGAGGGAATGACTTCTTCGCACATCCAACATCTCACACCCAAAGCCACATGGGATTTTCTGCAAGCCACGCCCGACGCGGTGCTCATCGATGTGCGCATGGAAATTGAATCCATGTACGTGGGCAGTCCGCCTCGTGCCATCAATATTCCGTGGTACGAATACCCCGATTTTGAAGCCAACGCTGATGCTTTTGCAGCAGCAGTCCGCAGCGAAGTGAGCAGCTTAGATCAGCCCGTGCTGCTGATTTGCCGCAGCGGTGCGCGCTCCGTTGATGCGGGCAAAGCCTTACTGGATAAGGGCTTCACAAGGGTGATCAACGTACTGCACGGTTTTGAAGGCGACCTAGATGAGCGCGAACACCGCAGCACCGTTAACGGTTGGCGCTTTGATGGACTGCCTTGGGGGCAGATGTAGCGCTTAGCCGTTCGGGCGGAACTAGTCGAAGTCCCTTTTTACACTTCCGTGTAATCAAATCCCGTCGTGATCTCCGCCATTTTGCCCAGCATGATGGATGCGGAGCAATATTTATCGTGACTCATCGCAATGGCGCGTTCAATAGCAGAGGCTGGAATCCCATTGCCCGTGACGCTAAATTGCATATGGATTTTGGTAAAGACTTTGGGGTCCACTTCGGCGCGTTCGCTGGATAACTTCACCGAGCAACCGCGCACATCGTGCCGCCCGCGCTTGAGGATCAGCACTACGTCATACGCCGTGCAGCCACCTGTACCCGCCAGCAAAAGCTCCATCGGACGCGGCGCGAGGTTCATGCCGCCATTTTCTGGCTTGGCTGCGTCTGGTGCGCCGTCCATCATCACGGTGTGACCGCTGCCCGTTTCGGCCAGAAATCCCATTTTGGAGTTCGCGCCACTTGCGCCCGTCCAGCTGACTGTGCATTGCATCTTGGTTCCTTTTGATTTTTAAGCGGCTAATTTGGCATTCGGATCGTTGGTGGCGTGCTGATAAATACGAACGCGAGCTTTCATGCCTTCTAGTAAATCACGTTTAGCAACGCGCACGTCGTACTCCGATTGCAAGTTCAGCCAATAGCGTGCGTCCATGCCAAAAAACAAGCCCAGACGCAGCGCCGTGTCAGCAGTGATGGGACGCGCACCATTCACGATGTCGCTGATACGGCTAGGGGGTACGTCCATGTCCGAGGAAATTTGACGCGCCGTAATGTTCATAGGACGCATGAAGTCTTCCAGCAAAATTTCGCCTGGGTGAATTTCATCTAGTAATGGTTTGTGCATCATTTGCTCCTTTAGTGATAGTCAACAATTTCAACTTCGTGCGCACCATCGATACGCCAAACAAAACACACTCGCCATTGGTCATTAATGCGAATGCTGTACTGCCCGTGTCTATTTCCTTTTAGTGCCTCTAAGTGATTTCCTGGTGGGATTCGCAAGTTATCCAACTCAACCGCCGCGTGTAGTTGCAATAGTTTGCGCCGTGCGATTCGTTCAATATTGACAAAGCGCCGCACACGCTCGCTTTGAAACAGCATTTCCGTCTCGTGGGATGCAAAATTATGAATCATGCGCCATTATATTCCGCAAAACAGAATCTTAATTGAAGATTTTTTCGCGTTCTAGAATCACCCTATGACGCATTCAAATTTAAGCCCCAACGATTATCTAAAAAAAATCCTCACCGCGCGTGTTTATGACGTAGCTAAGGAAACCGCGCTTGATTACGCCAAAAATCTCTCCGCGCGTATTGGGCATACGGTGTTGCTCAAACGCGAAGACCAGCAGCCCGTGTTTAGCTTCAAGCTGCGCGGCGCGTACAACAAGATGGTGCAGCTGACGCCTGCGCAGCTTAAGAAGGGCGTGATTTGCGCTTCGGCGGGCAATCACGCGCAAGGCGTGGCGCTGGGCGCAAAAACGCTGGGCACAAAAGCCATCATCGTCATGCCAACCACCACGCCGTCCGTGAAGGTTGATGCGGTGCGGGCGCTTGGCGGCGAGGTGGTGCTGTTTGGCGAGAGTTATTCGGATGCATTTGCGCACGCTAAAGCTTTGGAGGCCAAGAAAGGCCTCACGTTTATTCATCCGTTTGATGACCCCGATGTCATTGCGGGCCAAGGCACGATTGGCTTAGAGATCTTGCGCCAGATGCAAAGTGCGCCTTCCAAAAAACTGGATGCGGTATTTGTGGCGATTGGCGGGGGCGGATTGATCTCGGGCGTGGCGAACTGCATCAAAGCGATTGATCCCAGCATCCGCGTGATTGGCGTGCAAATGAACGACTCCGACGCGATGATGCAGTCGGTTGCGGTGGGCAAGCGCGTCAATCTTGCCGATGTGGGATTGTTCTCGGACGGCACGGCGGTTAAGTTGGTAGGCGAGGAAACCTTCCGCGTTGCCAGCAGCGGCTTGGTGGATGAGTTCATGACCGTTGATACCGACGCAGTGTGTGCGGCGATAAAGGATATTTACGTGGACACGCGCTCCATTGTTGAGCCCGCAGGAGCGCTGGCGGTCGCAGCAATTAAGCAATATGCAGCGGCGCGAAAAACCAAAAAAACTGAAACCAAAAAATCCGAGACCTATGCGGCGATTTTGTGCGGTGCCAACATGAACTTTGACCGTCTGCGCTTTGTTGCCGAACGCGCCGACGTGGGCGAGCACAAAGAAGCGCTGTTTGTTGTCACGATTCCTGAAGAGCGCGGAAGCTTTAAACGTTTTTGTACCTTGATTGGCGAGGGGCGCAGCGTGACTGAATTTAACTACCGCATGAGTGACGTTGCGGCTGCGCACGTATTTGTGGGCCTGACGACAAGCGCAGCGGATGAATCCCAAAAAATTGCCAAAGCCTTATCCAAAGAGGGTTTCAAAGCGATTGACCTCACGCATGACGATCTGGCAAAGGAGCATATCCGCTACATGGTGGGCGGGGCATCTTCTCTTGCGGTGGACGAGCGAATTTTTAGATTTACCTTCCCCGAGCGCCCAGGCGCGTTGCTTAAATTTTTAAGCGCCATGCAGCCAAGCTGGAATATCAGCCTGTTCCATTACCGTAACCAAGGGGCGGATTACGGACGCATTTTGGTGGGCGTTCAAGTGCCTCATTCGGCCAACGGCAAAGAGGGCAAGGCGTTTGATACATTCCTCAAAAATCTTGGTTATCCGTATGTTGAGGAAACCCACAATCCCGCGTACCAGCTTTTTTTGCAGAGCTAGGCGGTTATTTTTTTAACGGTAATTCAAGCGTAAAAGCTTCGGTGCCGTTGGAACCAATGGCAACGCTGCGTGCCTTGATGGACGTGACTTCCAAGCCTTCTTCGATGGCGACGCCCGTCCGATAAGGCTTAGCGGGCTTGCCATCGATAGAAATGAGGGCTGCGCCACTTTGTGAGCCAGCGGCCACAACGCCTTGCAATTGAAGACGCGCTTGCGTGGCTACCAAGGCGCTTGCTGCTGTGGGCGCAGTAACTTTTTTTGCGCCTAATGCGGTGGCTACTTGAGGTGTTAAGTTGTCTGGGGTTGGCGTTGACAGCTGGCTTGTTTTAACGCCAGCGTTGCCAGTCATTTTGCTGCTGGCGACATTCACATTTTGCAAAATCCAAAACGTAGCGCTGCCTGCAACCAGCGCCCAGATAGAAAAAGTGATGAGTCTGACAGTCCAAAAATTCAGCATGACCGCATTATCATTCAGGATATGAAAAACCTATCTCATCGATTCATCCAGCCATTGTCTCAACGTACCTTGCGTGCTCGCCGTGCGCTGGCGCGTGGTTTTACTTTAATTGAGTTGATGGTTGTGCTCGTGATCATTGGCGTGCTTGCCGCCTTGATTGTGCCCAACGTGCTTGACCGCGCGGATGATGCACGCGTGACGGCGGCGAAGACCGATATCGCCAATCTCACGCAAGCCTTAAAGCTCTACAAGCTCGATAACCAGCGTTACCCTACGGGCGAGCAAGGGTTGCAAGCGCTGGTTGCTAAGCCAACCGCTGGTAATGTTCCAAGCACGTGGCGACCTTATTTGGACAAGTTGCCGCAAGACCCGTGGGGTAAGCCTTACCAGTATTTAAATCCTGGCATCAAAGGCGAAATGGATGTGCTGTCGCTGGGTGCCGATGGACTGCCTGGCGGTGAAGGAAAAAATGCGGACATAGGGTCGTGGCAATAAGACCACCCTCCCCCCGCATATCGCGTCCGCCCCTCGTACGTGGAGCACTCACACAGTTAGGCTTTACGCTCCTTGAGCTGTTAGTTGTCATGGCCGTGATCGCGCTGGGGACGGCGGGCGTTGCTTTGGCGATGCGCGACTCGGGGCAAACCAGTCTTGAACGCGAGGCGCTGCGGCTCTGTGCTTTGCTGGACGCGGCGCGTAGCCAATCGCGCGCATCGGGTGTGATGGTGACGTGGCAAGTGGTGCAAGGCGATGCGCAGCAACCCGTGATGCGCTGGCTGGGACTGCGCAGCAAAGAGCCGCTCCCCACCAACTGGTTAGATGTTGCCACGCGTGCCGTCGTCTCGCAGCCACTGGTGCTGGGCCCCGAGCCAGTTATTGCGCCGCAGCGTGTACGGTTGACGCAAGGCGGTCAAAGCCGCGATGTAGCAACCGATGGCGTGGGCAGTTTTTTTGTCGAAGCACCATGAAGTGCCAACAACCTCAGTTCCCCCCGAGCGGGGGAGGCTTCACACTCATCGAAGTGCTGGTGGCGCTGGCGATTGTGGCGATTACGCTGGGCGCAGGACTGCGCGTGAGCGGCTCGCAAATCAATAACGCGCAGCGCCAAGTCGATATGCTTCGTGCAGAGCTTTGCGCGGAAAACGAACTTATCAAACTGCGGCTGATGCGGCAGTTGCCAGACATTGGCGAAAAAAGTTTTTCGTGCGAGCAAGCTGGCATGACTTATGCGGGCGTGCTCCAAGTGCAAGGCACACCCAACCCGAGCTTTCGCAAGGTGGATGCGGCGGTGTATCAAGTAGCCAATCAAGCCGTGCAGGGCGAGGCAAAAGCCGACGTGCTTCTCAAGCTCTCAACGCTGGTGGGGCGGTTTTGATGCACAGGTCTGACCAGCACGGCTTCACCTTGATCGAGGTCTTGGTCGCGCTGGTGCTCGTCAGCATCATGACGCTGCTGGCATGGCGCGGGCTTGAGGGGCTTGGCCGTGCGGGCGAACAAACCACGCGTAATGAGCAAGGTTTGCAGCGCATACAAACAGGGCTGGCGCAGTGGTCAGCAGATTTAGATGCGCTGACCGATGTTGGCATGAGTGCGCTTCAGCCACTTGATTTTGATGGTCAGCGCCTGCGTCTGACGCGCCGCAGTAGTCAACCGAATGCGGGGGTCATGGTGGTGGCTTGGACGCTGCGTGCCAGCGACGCGGGCATGGTTTGGCAGCGCTGGGCATCAACGCCCTTGACCGATCAACAAGCGCTGCAAGATGCGTGGCAGACGGCAGAGCGCTGGAGCCGAACACCGCTTGCGGAAGATGCAAAATTTGTAGTCACCTTTATGCCTGTGAGTGGTTGGCAATTGTTTTACTCGCGTGATGGTACGTGGAGCAATCCGCTCTCAGCAGCGGACAAAACCGCAACAGGAAATGTGGCGCTGCCCGACGGCGTGCAGTTGGTGCTGGATTTGCCAGCGGGGTCTGGCGCAGGGCTGAGCGGCAAGCTCACGCGGTATTGGTTGCAGCCGACATTGGGGGCGACGAAATGAAGCTAGCAAAACGGGAACGCGGCGCAGCTATTTTGGTTGCCATGTTAGTCGTGACGCTGGTGGCAACCCTCGCAGCGGGGTTGCAGTGGCGGCAGTGGCGAATGCTGGCGCAAGAAAGCGCCGCACGCACGCAAAGTCAAGCCGCGTGGGTGTTGGTGGGGGCGTTAGATTGGGCACGGCTGATTTTGCGCGAAGACGCGCGAGCAACAGAAGGCAAAACGCCAATGGATCACCTAGCTGAGCCTTGGGCGTTGCCATTGCAAGAGGCCAAGTTGTCTTCTTTTTTAGCGGCGGATGCACTGGCCGAGCCCGCGCAAGACAACGCTTATTTATCAGGCCGCATCACCGATGCACAGGCAAAGATTAACTTAACCAATTTGATTGACAACAATCAGCTATCGGTTGCCAATTTAGCTGCGCTGCATCGTCTTTACGAGCAGCTTCAACTGCCCATGAACGAGCTAAAAATTTGGACCGAGCGTTGGCTAGAGAGTCAGCCCGGCGCTGCCGCGCAAGCCAATAAAACTAGGCCTTTGCGCCCACAATTGGTGGAGCAATTGGCTTGGCTGGGAGTCTCGGGTAGTAGTCTTGCGGTTTTAAAAGACTACCTTACCATCTTGCCGCGCCGCACCCCAGTTAACTTGAACACAGCCAGCAGCCTAGTGATAGTTGCCAGCGTGCCTGGTATTGATTTGAGCGCTGCGCAAAAATTAGTGCAATTACGGGCACAAGCGCCATTTAAAAGCATTGCCGATGTGCAAAGCGTGCTGGGCCTTACCAGCGCACTGGATGGCACAAACGTGAGCGTGACAACCCAGTATTTTGAGGTACGAGGTCAATTGCGCTTGGGCGACTGGGTTATGCAAGAGATCTCACTGGTGGAGAGGCGCGGCATGGATGTTGTGACGATTTGGCGTAGGAAAGTATGAGGGCTGCCGCATTCATACAATCATGGCTATGACTCGTTTGATACCCTCGCCACTTGACGCTAAAAGCACGCACTTGGTGCTGCCAAGTGCTCGCTTGTCCGCGCACACTGTAACGCTGCCGCCCACGCCGCCGCATCGCTTGCAGGCGGCATTGGCGGGCGTGCTAGAGGAACAGTTGCTAGATGATCCTGCTGACTTGCATTTTGCGGTTGCGCCTCACGCGGTGGCGGCGATGAGGGCGGGGCAGCCTTTTGAGGTGATGGTGTGTGACAAGGCTTGGCTGAAGGATGTGCTCCGCAAATATCAAACGGAAGGTCAAACCATTGCCGCCATCGTGCCCGAGGAGGCTGCTTACCAAGCGCTGGGTTGGAATTTGGCGCAGTTTGAGTTCAAGCCGCAAGCGCGTTGGCGCTATGGCCTTCAGGGCGCTTTAGCGGCGCTTTGGCGAGAACCCGCTTGGCGCGTTGCGCGGGTAGGACTTTTGGCGCTGGTGCTGGTGCAAATGGTGGGGTTAAATGTTGGGGCTTGGCGTGACCGCGCGGCATTGCAGGCGGGGCGCGAGCAAGTGGCGAGCTTGCTTTTGCAAACTTTCCCAGACACTCAGGTTGTGGTGGACGCGCCGCTGCAAATGACAAAAGCGCTAGCCAGACTGCGAGCTGCAAGCGGCGCGCCCGACACGCAAGGGTTAGAGGCACAGTTGGCGCAAAAAGCCAAGCTAGGTAAGCCACTAGAGCAAATTGACTTTGCCAATGGCGAGTTGAAAGTGAGCGCACCATGAATACCTCCGTTGGCGCATCCATCAGCGCGTGGCTAGCGCAGCGCAATCCGCGCGAGCGGCAATTGCTATATGGGGCAATGGCTTGCTTGCTTGCGGCTTTGCTTTGGTGGGTGGCAATTGCGCCCGCGCTTCAAACGTACCGCGAGTCAGATGCCGCGCATAGCAAGCTGGATGCGCAAATTTTGGCGATGCAAAGCATGGCGGCTGAAGCGGCTGCTTTAAAAGCGTTGCCCGCCGCTAATAAAGCGCAGACGCAAACTTGGTTGGATGAGGCGACTAAGAGACTGGCTAAAGGTGTTTTGACGATGCAAGGCGATCACGCACAAATTAGCTTTGCAGGCACAGCGCCCGAAACGCTGGCCGTATGGCTAGCCGAGGCTAGGGCTGTCGCACGACTTACCCCCATAGAGGCACATTGGAAGCGCGATGCGGGTTTACTGTGGAGCGGCATTGTGGTGTTTGAGTTGCCCAAATGAAAATGCCGCGCCAGTCAACATCGCTTAGGCAATGGGCTTGGATGGGGGGCTTGTTTGGCTTGTGCGCAGCATCGATTGTGTTTGCGCCAGCTGCGTGGTTGGCAAACGCATTAGACAGCCAAAGCGCAGGGCGCGTGCTTTTGCACGAGGTGCGGGGAACGGTGTGGTCTGGCTCGGGCGAGCTCATGCTGGCAGGCGGTGAAGGCAGCGCAGGTTTGGTTCGCCTGCCATCGCGGCTCAGTTGGGAGTTGCGTCCGCAAGGTTTTGGTCTGAATGTGCAGTTAAGTTCGGCTTGTTGCACGCGCACGGGTCCGCTTCACATACGTGTGCAGTGGAGCGGCGATGCGCTGTCGTGGGAGCTCTCGCGTGCGCACGCGAGCTTCCCCGCCAGCTTGCTCATGGGACTGGGCGCACCCTGGAATACGCTGCAATTGACGGGAGACTTAACGCTGAATAGTCAGCAATTGGCGGGACGCTGGTCGGCGGCTAAAGGATTTGATCAAGTTACAGGACAAGCCGATGTGCAAGCCGATCACTTAACAACCGCGCTGTCCACGGTTCGCCCTTTGGGCAGTTATCAGTTTCATATCGCAGGCCCTGAGGTGCGCCTTGAGACCAAAAAAAATGAGTCGCAGCAAGAGATGCCGCTACAGTTAACGGGCTTTGGGCAACTGGCGCAGGGGCGGTTTAGTTTTACAGGCGAAGCGTTAGCCGCCAAAGGGCGCGAGGAAGCGCTTACTAATTTGCTACATATGATTGGACAATCGCACTCTAGCGCAGATGGACGCTTGCGCTCCACTTTAAAAATATGAGAATGACCGTATGAAACAGTTTTTAATTTTGATGAGTCTGGCGCTTTGCTTGGCAACAGGTGTGCTGGCGCAGCCTAAAAAGAGTGACAAGAGCGCTGCAAAAACGCCCGTGACACTCAATTTTGTGAATGCCGAAATTGATGCCGTGGCGCGGACGGTGGCAACGTTGACGAACCGCAACGTGGTGGTGGATCCGCGCGTCAAAGGCACGATGAATTTGTCAACCGAGCGACCCGTGAGCGCAGGCGAGGCATTTAATCAATTTTTAAGCGCACTTCGTTTGCAAGGTTTTACGGTGGTGGAGTCGGGCGGACTCTACAAAGTCGTCCCCGAAGCGGATGCCAAGTTGCAAGGCGGGGAGTCAACCGTTGTTGCGCCTGGTGAGTCATCGCGCGCGATGGGTAACCAAATCGTCACACAAATTTTTAAGCTCAATTTTGAGTCCGCCAATAACTTAGTGCCTATTTTGCGCCCGTTGATCAGCCCCAACAATACGATCAACGTGAACGCGGGAAACAACTCGCTCATCATCACTGATTACCGCGAAAACTTGTCGCGGATGGCACGCATTATTGCGGCGATGGATGTCTCAAGTGCAACAGATTTAGAAATTATTCCAGTCAAAAATGGTGTGGCCTCTGATCTGGCAACACTGGTGTCCAAGCTACTCGAATCAAGCGGTACGAGCACAGCCGCTGTGGCGCCTGCTACGGGGCCAGCGCAGTCCGATACCACTTTTAAAACAACCGTTGTGCCCGAGCCGCGTAGCAATGCGCTGATTGTGCGGGCGGCTAATCCCGCACGGCTGTCACTTGCAAAATCACTGATTCGCCAGCTGGACCAACCCCCAGCCGACGGCAGTAGCAACGGCGCGGCGGGCAACATTTATGTCGTCCATTTAAAAAATGCCGAGGCTGCTAAGCTTGCAATCACCTTGCGTGCCGCTTTGCAAGCAACGGCGGTCACAGGCAATTCGAACAATAGTTTTGCAGGCAGCGCAGGAGGAGCCACTGCCGCCAGCACTGTTGCCAGCGGCAGCGCCGCAACCGCGCCAATTGCGGCCAGCGCCGTGCCAAGCACGGGTGGGCAAATTCAAGCCGATCCTGCGACCAACTCGCTCATCATCACAGCGCCAGAGCCGCAATATCGGCAGCTTCGTGCGGTGATTGATAAGCTCGATGTGCGCCGCGCCCAAGTATTTGTGGAGAGCTTGATTGCCGAAGTCAACACCACCAAGGCGGCTGCTTTTGGTGTGCAGTGGCAAAGCGCGGTAGGCAGCAAGGGCAATACCAATATCGGGTTTTTAGGCACGAACTTTGGCACAGGCGGCAGCAATATCCTTGCCTTGGGTGCAGGCGCGGCGGCAGGCACGGTCGCACCAGCGGCAGGACTCAACATTGGTGTTGCGCATCAAACCAACGGCGTGTATGTGCTGGGCGCGTTGGCTAATTTCTTAGAAACCACGGGAGACGGCAATGTACTGTCAACGCCTAATTTGCTAACGCTGGACAATGAAGAAGCCAAAATCGTTGTTGGGCAAAACGTGCCGTTTCTCACGGGCCAATACACCAACAATTCAAGTGGCAGTACGACCAATCCGTTTCAAACCATTGAGCGCAAAGATGTCGGTATAACGCTGCGCATTAAACCGCAGATCAGCGAAAACGGCACCATCAAAATGACGATCTTTCAAGAGGTCTCTAGCGTTGATCCCGCCTCGAAAAATTCCGCAACAGGTTTGGTAACCAACAAGCGCTCGCTGGAGTCCAATGTTGTTGTGGATGACGGTGTGATTGTGGTTTTGGGCGGGCTCTTGCAAGACACACAATCGAGCAACCAAAGTCGCGTACCTGGCCTTGCGAGCATTCCATTTTTGGGTGCCTTGTTTCGTAGCGAAAACAAGAGCCGCGAAAAAACCAATCTGATGGTTTTTTTGCGCCCAGTCATTGTGCGCGATGGCGCAAGCACCGAGGCGCTGTCGTTAGAGCGCTACCAAAATATGCGCGGCTTGCAACTCGATCAAGTCGAACAGGACAAGCTCAATTCGGGTCGATTTAATTACGGCGTTCCCGTGATGCCCGAAACACCGCCTGACGTACCAACGATCAAGCCGTAATGCGCCATCCTTTGCCCTATGCTTTTGCCCGCACCCAGCAGCTGTTGCTGGTCGATGATGGCGTGCGCTTGACGCTGTTGCATAGCACGTCCAGCAAAGCCTCGGGGCTGTCCGAGGTGCAGCGCAAATATGCGGATGAGCCCTTAACGCTAGAGTCCGTGGACGATGCCGAGCTGGTGCAGCGCATCAGCAGCGCCTATGCCAGCGGCGAGTCCAGCGCCCAGCAAGTGGTGAGCGAAGTGCAATCCGATGCAGACTTGTCGCGCATGATGCAAGAGCTACCCGCTGTAGAAGATTTGCTAGAGTCCGCAGGCGATGCGCCGATTATTCGGATGCTCAACGCCTTGCTCACACAAGCCGCGCGTGATGGCGCAAGCGACATTCACATCGAGCCTTACGAGCGCCACTCCAGTGTGCGCTTTCGTGTGGACGGCGCACTGCGCGAAGTCGTGCAGCCCAACCGTGCTTTGCACGCGGCGCTTATTTCGCGCCTAAAGATCATGGCGGAGCTCGACATCGCAGAAAAGCGTTTGCCGCAAGATGGCCGCATTAGTTTGCGCATTGGCACGCGTGCGGTGGATGTGCGCGTGTCCACGCTGCCTTCTGCTTATGGCGAACGCGCGGTGCTGCGCTTGCTCGATAAAAGCGAGTCCAAGCTCACACTCGAAGCAGTTGGAATGCAAGGCGAAACGCTCAAACGTTTCTTGCATTTAATTACCCAGCCGCACGGCATTATTTTGGTGACAGGACCTACGGGATCAGGCAAAACCACCACGCTTTACTCGGCGCTTGGCAAGCTCGATGCCGCCTCCAGCAACATCATGACGGTGGAAGACCCGATTGAATATGAGCTGGCAGGCATCGGGCAAACGCAGGTGAACGCCAAAATTGATCTCACCTTCGCCAAGGCTTTGAGAGCCATCTTGCGCCAAGACCCCGATGTCATCATGATTGGCGAAATCCGCGATTTTGAAACCGCGCAAATTGCGATTCAAGCTTCACTCACAGGTCACTTGGTGCTGGCAACGCTGCACACCAACGACGCGGCAAGCGCCGTCACGCGCTTGATCGACATGGGCATCGAGCCGTTTTTACTCAGCTCGTCGCTGCTTGGCGTGCTCGGTCAGCGCTTGGTGCGAAAGCTGTGCCGTGAATGCGCCACTGCCGTTCGGGCTGAGCCTGTCCAAGTGCAAGGCTTCGACAAGCTCAGCCCGAACGGGGCGCGGTTAGGTTGCGCGTCGTGTTCGCACACGGGCTACAGCGGACGCACAGGTATTTTTGAGCTGCTCACAACCACCGAAGAACTCAAAGCACTCATCCACACCAGCGCCAGCGAAGCGGAAATTCGCGAAGCCGCCATCAAGGGCGGCATGACGCTGATGCGCGAAGACGGCGAGCGCTTGGTGCGTGAAGGCGTGACGCGCCTTGAAGAGCTGGTTCGTGTGACGCGGGATTAGCGGAGCAAATATGCAAGGCCAACTCTTTACGCAAGATTTTTTAATTAGAGGCGTTTTAGAAACCCCGAGCTTTGAGGCGGCACTCGCACAAGACTTTGCCAACTTTGAAACCAAGTTGCGTGACATTTACGCGGCCGCAGGCGTAACGGTCAGCTCCACGATCAACGAAGCGCAGACCGAATCCGAAATCATCTACAAAGTACTGGTCGCGTTGGGTTGGGGCGATGATTTCTTGCCGCAAGTCAACCTATCCAATAAGCGCCGCGAAGACGTGCCCGACTGCTTACTGTTTGCCAATAGCGACAAAAAAACTTTAGCGCTTGCACAAGCCAAAGACGACCGCCGTTATCGCCACGGCATTGCCGTGTTAGAGGCCAAACGCTGGCTGCGTCCATTAGACCGAGGTGATGCATCCGAGGCCTACGACCCGGATGCACCATCCAGCCAAATGCTGCGGTATTTAAGCCGTGCCGATGCCGTCTCCGAGCGTGCCGTCAAGTGGGGCGTGCTCACCAACGGCAACGTGTGGCGACTCTATTGGCAAGATGCTCGCTCGCGCTCAGAAGATTTTTTTGAAGTCGATGTGGCGGCAGCGTTAGGTGTCCAAGGTATTCAACACGAGCGGGATGAAATCGAGCCTGCACATACGCTCAAACTGTTTTATCTATTCTTTCAAAAACAAGCTTTTTTACCGCAAGAGTGGGATAGCGCGGGGCGCACATTCCATGCCTATGCTTTAAACGAAGCGCGTCTGTACGAAGAAAAAGTATCGCAAGATTTGGGTGCTCGGGTGTTTGACGATATTTTCCCCAAGCTGGCTGATGCCTTGGCTCGCGGTGACCAAGAGGCCAAAGACCCCAAAGCCATGCAAACCGTGGGTTACGGGCAATTTACGCGCAAGCAATTTACTTCTGAGTATTTAGACGAAGTGCGCGAAGCCGCGCTGGTGCTACTCTACCGCCTGCTCTTTTTGTTCTATGCCGAAGACCGCAATTTGCTGCCTGTGCGTGACGAGCGTTACGCCGAGTACAGCGTGCGGCGCATACGCGAAGGCGTGCGCAGCAAAGTCGATGCTGGCGCGACGTTTTCTAGCACCATGGCTCATATTTGGTTGTCGCTTCAAAGCGTGACTCAACTTATCGACGAAGGTGACGATGAGATTGGCATGCCCGCATACAACGGCGGTCTGTTTAGCCGGTCTCGCTCCGCACTGCTGAATCGCGCCAAAGTTCCCGACAAAGTGATGGCTCCCATCATCGACGCGCTTTCGCGTCGCACAGAAGACTTGTCGCGCGGCTGGATTAACTATCGCGATTTGGCGGTTGCGCATTTAGGCGGAATTTACGAGCGCTTACTAGAGTTCAACTTGGTACACGAAGTACAGGCCAAGGACGACTACAAAGACCTGCCCGAAATTAACCGTATTGTGGCTGCGCCCTCTAGCTTTGCCCGCAAGGTATCGGGTAGCTACTACACGCACGATGACTTGGTGCGTTTAATTTTGCGCGAATCGGTGGGACAACTGGCGCAAACACGCTGGGATGCCTTTGACGTGCATCTCAAAAAACTATCAAAGAAAACCTCGCTCAACCCTGGCGACTGGGATGCGCTGGATGCTATAGACCCTGCACAACAAATTTTGGGACTCAAAATTTGCGATCCTGCGATGGGCAGCGGTCACTTCTTGGTAGCCTTGGTGGATGACATGGCGGATCGCGTATTAGAGGCTGTTGCAAGCGCTGCGCTTCAAGTTGCTGCACAGCCTTGGGCGGCGCATTTAGCAGAGGCCGGCCGCCCTTGGCAAAGCCCCGTCCTGCAACGCATAGCGGCCATTCGGCAAAGTATTAAGACGACTGCTAAAGCACATGGCTGGACAGTGACGGATGCGCAGTTAGACGACCGCCACATCGTGCGCCGCATGATTTTGAAGAAGTGTATTTTTGGCGTTGATAAAAACGCGATGGCAGTCGAACTGGCTAAAACAGCGCTGTGGCTGCATACCTTTACCGTGGGCGCGCCGCTTTCCTTTTTAGACCATCATTTGCAAGTGGGAGATAGTTTGCATGGCGAACAGTTACCCAACGTGCAAAAGGACATTCAAAAATTAGGCGCTCTTTTATTGCAAACAGAGTTCGAGCGACTGGGCAAAGCTGCCGCAAACATTGACCAAGTGGCAGATTTAACGGACGTGGATATTGCCGAGGTGCGGTTGTCCAAAGAGCTCGCACTAGAAGCAAAAGAGCAAGCCGCGCCTATTTTGGCGGTCATGGATTTTTGGCGCGCCCTGCGCTGGTTGATACCAGGTTGGCCCGTGAACAAAATTAGCCAATTACCCAAGCTGCTGAAAGCAGGAACAGACGCGCAAGGCAACCAGCAACCGCACCCTATGCTGAGTGGACTGGTTAAGTTGCTAGACCCAAATCAAAACTTGGTTGCGACGCTGTACGCAGGCAAACTAGAGGGTCGCGATGCCGCTACGTTGGCGGCGAATGACTTAATGGATAAAGCTGCCGCGTTGGCAGCAACGGAGACCTTTTTCCACTGGGGCATTCAATTTCCAACGGTGTTTGGCGGCGGTGACAAGCCAAAGTTGGGCGGGGGCTTCGATGCCGTGATTGGTAATCCGCCGTGGGACAGAATCAAGCTGCAAGAGGTGGAGTGGTTTTCTGAGCGCAGCCCTGCAATAGCCGCGCAAGCCAGAGCGGCTGACCGCAAACGCATGATCGCCGCTTTGCAAAACGTCAACATGAAACAAATGGCGAGCAACACGCCGCCCTTGCTTGATTTGTGGGCGCAGTTTCAACAGGCGACAACCCGCGCTGAAGCCAACGCAAGGGTGCTGGGCAATGGCAAATTAGGCTCGGGTGACTATCCGCTGCTTGGCGGTGGTGACGTGAACCTGTACAGCCTATTTGTTGAGCGGGCGCAAAGTTTGATTAACGCGCAAGGCATCGTAGCGCTCATTACCCCCAGCGGTATTGCGGCAGACAAAGGTGCGGCAGCATTTTTTAAATCCATCAGCAGCACGGGCAAGCTCCACGCACTGTTTGATTTTGAAAATCGCAAAGTGTTTTTCCCCGATGTTGATTCACGCTTCAAATTTTGCGCCTTGGTGTTTGGTAAAACGCCGCGAATGACAATGGATGAGCCGCCCCAAGCGTTGCCGAGTCGCTGCGCGTTTTATCTGCACAGCTTGGATGAGTTAGACCACAACCCAAAGCGCACCCTGCTCTTGTCTAGCCAAGACTTTGATCGTGTCAATCCCAACACGGGCGCAGCCCCCATCTTTCGTAACCGACGCGACGCGGACATTACCCTCAAGCTCTACGCCCAGCACCCTGTGCTGGTGCAGCGCGGCACAAGCAGCAAGGCACGCGGGCAAGAGGCGGATATCAAAGTTTGGCCTGTGAAGTACGCGACGATGTTTCATATGACCAACGATTCGCAGTTATTTTTAAAAGCGGATGAGCTTAAAAAACAAGCTTATAAAAAAGCGCCACTCAATCGTTGGGTAGATAAAAACGGCAACGAAGCCGTGCCCTTGTACGAAGGAAAAATGGTGCAAGCGTTTGACCACCGTGCAGCGGATGTGGTGGTGAATGAGGGGAATTTGATGCGTCCTGCGCAGCAAGAAGCGATTGAGCCAAGTGAGAAAGCAAACGTAGCGCGGTTTCCAGTGCCGCAGTATTGGGTGGCTGGTGAGCAAGTGCTGCCTACATGGGATGGCGAGTGGTGTATTGCCTATAAATCAGTCACTGCACCAAGCAATATGCGAACCATGATTGCCGCAATCGTGCCTAAGTGCGGTGTGGGTAACAGCATGGCAATGTTGTTGCCAGAAGCCAATAGCCATGAGGCTTACGTGCAGACAGCACCGCTTTTGCTTGCCAATTTAAACTCGATGGTGTTTGACTTTGCGCTGAGACAAAAAGTGCAAGGTCAAAACTTAAATTGGTTCATCGTTGAACAGGCTACTGTTATTCAAGCCGCCGCATTCGACAAACCGCTACCCCGCAAATTCGTCAAAGCCATGCGCCAAGCCAAGCTGATGAATGGTTACCACGACGATCCAACGGTAGCCGACTGCGTGATTCCGCAGGTGCTCGCGCTGACTTACACCGCGCATGACATGGCGGCGTTTGCTAAGGACTTGGGTTATGTGGATAAGAGCGGCAACGTGCTTGCGCCTTTTGTGTGGGATGAGGCGGAGCGCCGCGCGCGCATGGCGGCGCTGGATGCGGTGTTCTTTTATCTTTATGGTTTGGACGCGAATGACGCTGCCTACATCATGGACAGTTTTCCTATCGTGCGCGAGCAAGACACCAAAGCTTTTGGGCAATATCAAACCCGCGTGGATGTGCTGGCTTGGCTCCAGTTGTTGCAAAGCTAATCGCTGAGAACCTTTACCATGCCCGCCTACCAATTCACCGCCCTAGAGCCAGACGGCAAAACCCGCAAGGGCATCATCGAAGCTGACACCGCACGCGGTGCGCGTAGTAGCCTCAGGGCGCAGTCGTTGATTCCGCTGGAAGTGAGCGCGGTTGTGGGCGCATCAAACGCATCCGCAAAGTCGCAAGGACTTTTTGCGCCGCGCCGTGTGTTGAATGACACGGGACTCGCGGTGTGGACGCGGCAGCTTGCAGGGCTGGTGGGCTCTGGCTTGCCGCTGGAGCGGGCGCTCGCGGCGCTGACTGATGAGTCGGAAAATGAAGCGCAGCGCGGCTTGGTGGCAGCTTTGCGCTCGGAGGTGAATGGCGGTTCGCCTTTCGCTACGGCGCTCTCCACGCATCCGCGCGAGTTCTCGGATATTTATTGCGCCGTCATTGGTGCGGGCGAGCAAAGCGGCAATTTGGGTGAAGTGTTAAACAAACTTGCCGACGATTTGGAGGAAGCGCAAACGCTGCGCAGCAAGCTGATTGGCGCGGCGCTGTATCCCGCCATCGTGACTGTGATTGCAACGGTGATTGTGATTTTTTTAGTCAGCTATGTGGTGCCGCAAGTGGCCAGCGTGTTTGCGGGCAGCAAGCGGGCGTTGCCGTTTTTGACGGTGGCGATGCTCTCTATCAGCAGCTTTATCCGCAACTGGGGATGGTTGCTGCTTGCGGCGCTGGTGCTGCTGGGAGCCTTGCTGCGTATGGCTTTGCGCACGGAGGCTTTGCGCGAGCGCTTTGATGCGGCGTGGCTGGAGTTACCTTTGATTGGCAGACTGGCACGCGGCTACAACGCCGCAAGATTTAGCGGCACATTGGCGATGCTGGCGCTTGCAGGCGTGCCGATTTTGCGGGGGCTGCAAACGGCAGCGATGACGCTATCCAACCGCGCCCTGCGTCGCGATGCACTAGAGGCGCTCGTGCAAGTGCGTGAAGGCGCGACCCTTGCAAATGCGTTATCGCAACATCGGCGCTTTCCAAGTTTGCTAGCGATGTTTGCACGACTGGGCGAGCAAACAGGGCAACTGCCAAAGATGCTAGACCACGCCGCCAAGCAACTCGCAAACGATGTGCAGCGCCGCGCAATGGCGCTGGCAACCATCCTAGAGCCACTACTCATTGTGGTGATGGGCGTGATGGTGCTGCTGATTGTGCTGGCGGTGCTGCTGCCGATTATTCAAATGAATCAGTTTATGAAATGACGAGCTTCGTTTTATTTGTGATGGCGACTTTTGGCTACTTGGTGGCGCATTTAGCATGAGTCACGAATTCGATAAAGCCGCTGCCTTAGCTTGGATTCGCAAGTCCTTGACAGTCAATCATAGGAAATATCCTCCCTTTGTCCTGGGTGATTTTGAAGCGCAGGTTGTCAATAAATTCAAGGCACTTGGTGTTGATGTGTCGCACCGCCAATTGGCGCTTGATTACGACGGCGTTCGTCATACCTACGTCAAACATGGAAACAAGTTAGTTGAAGCGGCGCGGCATCAAAGAGCGATTGTTGCGGCCGATATTGCATACTCTATGGATTCGTTTATGAAAACAAAAAAGCCGTACTGCTGTATGCACATATCCGAAGATACCCCACAGCTAACGTCCAAAACGTCGTACGGCGAAATCCATTTTAATCGAAAATAAAGTCAAGAATGAATAAACTAGTCGTCGCCATCTCTAGCCGTGCCCTGTTTGACTTTGAGGCAGAAAACACTGTCTTTGAGCGGCACGATGACAAGGCATATATGCGCTTGCAGCTAGACAACTTAGATGTGCCCGCCAAGCCTGGCGTGGCGTTCTCCTTGGTAAAGAAGTTGCTCTCGTTTAATCAAGCCGAAGATGGCTCGCCACTTGTTGAGCCACGCGTTGAGGTGGTGATTTTGTCGCGCAACGATCCTGTGTCGGGGATGCGCGTGTTTCGCTCCGCGCAGCACTACGGCCTTAGCATTCAGCGCGGCACGTTCACGAAGGGCGATGCGCCGTGGCGCTACCTCAAACCGCTGCACGCTCATTTGTTTTTGTCGGCTAATTTAGAGGATGTTCGCGCGGCTTTAAATGCGGGCGTACCTGCCGCGCAGGTGTATCCGCTCTCTAGGTTAGCAAGCGCGGCGCATCCGCTAGAAGTGCGTATTGCGTTTGACGGTGATGCCGTGCTGTTCTCTGACGAAGCCGAGCAGGTTTTCCAAGCCGAGGGCTTGGTGGCATTTCAAAAGCATGAAAAAGCAAAAGCCTTGCAGCCCTTGTCTGCTGGGCCTTTCAAGCCGCTGCTAGAAGCGCTGCATCATTTGCAAGCTGTTGGCAACAAGCATATGCGACTGCGCACCGCGCTGGTCACCGCGCGTAGCGCACCCGCGCACGAACGCGCCATTCGCACCTTGATGAGTTGGAATATCGAAGTGGATGAGGCGATGTTTTTAGGCGGCCTTGCCAAGGGCGAATTTTTGCGTGAGTTTGAACCCGATTTTTTCTTTGATGACCAAACGCGCCACGTCACCGCTGCATCGGAGCACGTGCCCTCGGGTCATGTGGCGAGCGGTATCACGAATCACCAATAATTTTTTAAGGAAATATGGATATGAAATTCATCGTGTTGATCGGACTTATTTTTTCATCTCCAATTTGGGCGCAATCGGGTGCCAACATGGTCGGGGCGCCAGGCAGTGCGCCGCGCTCTAGCCTCAACGAGCGCATCCATCAATTGGATGGCAATCGGGACGGTTTGATTAGCCGTGCCGAGGCTGCGGGTTATCCCAAGCTCGCCAAGAGCTTTAAGCGGTTAGACGACAACAAAGATGGCGTTCTATCAAGCGATGAGTTGTTGGCGTTTCACGATAAGGCTCGTTCACGGGCTGCGGCCAAACCTAAAAGCACCAAAGCCGTCAAAACACAAAACGGCTAATGCGTCGCGCGATATGTCAACCAGCCTTTGGCGCGTAAGCCGCACGCGGGGCAAGTGCTGTTGGTGTTTGGCTGGCAGCCATAACCCCAATCGTGCCGCTGCACGCGGTCACCCAAATAACAGGTGTGCGTGTGCTCCACAATCAAGTCCACCAAGGCTTTGCCGCCTAAGTCTTCGGCCAGTTGCCACGTCTGGGCTTTGTCGATCCACATCAGCGGCGTTTCAATTAAAAAACGTTTATCCATGCCCAGACTGAGCGCAATTTGCATCGCCTTCATGGTGTCATCGCGGCAGTCGGGGTAGCCCGAAAAGTCGGTTTCGCACACGCCCGTCACAATCACTTGCAGCCCGCGCCGGTACGCCAGCGCCGCCGCAAACGTGAGGAACAAAAGATTGCGTCCTGGCACAAAAGTATTGGGCAACCCCGATGCCTCCATCTCAAACGCCACATCGCGCGTGAGCGAGCAATCGCTGATTTGCCCAAGCAGCGCCATGTCAAACACGTGGTCGTCGCCAAGCTTTGCCGCCCAGGCAGGAAACTGGCGTTTGATCTGGGCGAGCACCGTCAATCGGCACGTCAGCTCCACGCGGTGACGCTGACCGTAATCGAACGCGAGCGTCTCCACGCGGTCGTATTTGGCGAGCGCCTCGGCCAGACAAGTGGTGGAGTCTTGCCCGCCTGAAAACAGAACAAGCGCCGTAGTATGAAGTTTTGAGTTGTGAGGTGTTTGCATAGCTACAATTTTCCACTATGACGACATTCAAAAATCAAACTAAAAAGTCGCGAATTGTGGTGGGCTTATCGGGTGGTGTTGACTCTGCGGTGACCGCCTATTTGCTGAAAAAACAAGGTCACGAAGTGGTCGCCATTTTCATGAAAAACTGGGAAGGCGATGACGATGACGAGTTTTGCTCCAGCAATATTGACTTTGTAGATGCTGCTGCCGTCGCCGATGTGCTGGGCATTGAGATTGAGCACGTCAACTTTGCCGCCGAATACAAAGACCGCGTGTTCACCGAGTTTTTGCGCGAGTACAGCGCGGGACGCACGCCCAATCCCGACATTTTGTGTAACGCCGAAATCAAGTTCAAAGCCTTCCTCGATCACGCGGTTGCAACAGGCGCAGAGAAAATTGCGACGGGACATTACGCGCGTGTGCGTTTGAACGAAGCAACGGCTAAATACGAGCTACTCAAAGGACTCGACAACACCAAAGACCAGAGCTATTTTTTGTACAGACTCAATCAAGCGCAGTTGAGCAAAACGCTCTTCCCCGTGGGCGAGTTGCACAAGACCGAAGTGCGCCGCATTGCCGACGAAATTGGCTTGCCCAACGCCAAAAAGAAAGACTCAACGGGTATTTGTTTTATTGGCGAGCGACCATTCCGTGAGTTTTTAAATCGCTACATTGCCAATCAGCCCGGACCGATCAAAGACGAGACTGGGCGCGTGGTGGGCAAACACGTTGGGCTGTCGTTTTATACGCTCGGGCAGCGGCAAGGACTCGGCATTGGCGGCGTGAGGGGCGCGCCAGAAGTGCCGTGGTTCGTGGCTCGCAAAGACATGGTGAGCAACACCTTGATTGCAGTGCAAGGACACGATCATCCGCTGCTGCTGTCGCACAAACTCACGGCGCTGGATGTGAGCTGGGTTGCTGGCGAGCCACCAGTATCAGGCGATTACGCCGCCAAAACGCGCTATCGGCAAGCCGATAGCGCGTGTGTGTTTGGCATTGCTGGAAGCCTTACCCAGCAAGGCTTTGCGCTCGATTTTCAAGATGCGCAGTGGGCCGTCACGCCAGGTCAATCAGCCGTGCTGTACGACGGCGAGGTGTGTTTGGGTGGCGGGGTGATTTTGCAGTAGTTGCTTAATAGTTGAGTGCAAGCATTCTGGCTTTGCATCGTCCCCCCGTACTGCCGCGCCCACATTCAACCCGACGCGACTCCACAGCCCACGTCTCAATGGTTTGGTCATCGCGTCCCCGCCCAATCGGCTAAAGAATGAGCCCCACAAATTGGTGAGCGCCATTGGAACCGTGGGAACGTCCATTCCGTCTTGCTTTGCGCGGTTGAGTATCTTGGTTATGCCGCTTTTAAACGCTTGCAGCTCGCCGTCTTTGGTGATGCCGCCCTCGGGGAAGATGGCTAGCAAGTCGCCCTCTTTCAGCACTTGATTGGCTGCATCAAACGCGGCGTTGTAGGCGGCTTCGTCTTCGCTTTTGGGTGCAATTGGAATCGCCTTGGCGAGTTTAAAAAACCAGCCCATCACGGGGATTTTGAAAATGCGGTGATCCATCAAAAACCTGATCGGACGTGGGCTAGCGGCCATCAAGAGAACGGCGTCAACGTAGCTCACGTGATTGCACACCAGCACGGCTGCGCCGCTCGTGGGGATGTTTTCATCGCCGGTGACTTTGAAGCGATACATGATGCGTGAGACGATCCACGCGATAAAGCGCAGCAGGTACTCGGGCACGAGCAAAAAGATGTAGCCCGCCACCACAATGTTGGCAATGCCAACTGCCAAAAATATCTGCGGAACGCTAGAGCCCATAGCCAGCAAGGCTCCTGCGAGGATAGAGCTGGCAATCATGAAGAGCGCATTCAAAATATTGTTGGCCGCAATGATGCGTGCGCGGTGTGATGCGGGGCTACGCAGTTGAATGAGCGCGTACATCGGCACACTGTAAAGCCCCGCAAACAAAGCGAGAAGCAGCAAGTCTGCCATCACGCGCCAGTGGTAGGACTTGGCAAGAAAGGCGCTCACGGTGAGTGCTTCGGCGGCGGGTAGACCCGTTGAGGCAAAGTAGAGATCAATCGCAAAGACGCTCATGCCAATCGCGCCAAAAGGAACGAGCCCGATCTCGACGTGACGCTTCGATAGCATCTCGCACATCAGCGAACCCACGCCAATGCCAACGGAAAATACGACGAGCAAAAGCGATGCGACCTTGGCATCGCCATGCAAAACTTCTTTCGCGAAGCTTGGGAATTGCGCCAAAAATACCGCGCCAAAAAACCACATCCAACTGATGCCTAGCAGTGAGCGAAAGACGACGATATTGCCGTGCGCGAGCTTCAAATTTTTGAACGTCTCGGATAGCGGATTCCAGTTCACGACAAGCTCAGGATCGGTTGCGGGGCAAAGCGGCACGGCTTGCGCAGTTGCGCGTCCAAGCAAGGCAACTGCTACGCAAGCCACAGCCACAGCGCTGTGACCCACTTCGGGCAGCGCAACCAAAATGCCGCCCGCGAGATTGCCCAACAAAATGGCAACAAACGTGCCCATCTCCACCATGCCATTGCCACCCGTGATTTCGCGTTCATTCAAAACTTGCGGCAGATAGGCAAACTTCACAGGTCCAAACAGCGTGGAGTGCAAGCCCATTAAAAAGACGCACAGCAGCAGCACAGGCACATTCACAGCGTAAAAACCAAACGCCGCCAAGAGCATGACGACGACCTCTAAATTCTTCACAAACCGAATCATCCGCGTCTTGTCCCACTTGTCGGTGAGTTGCCCGCTGGTGGCGGAAAACAACAAAAACGGAAAAATAAAAACCGCACCAATCACAAGCCCAGCAAGGCTTGGCGGCAACCAAGAGAGATGCAATTGATACGTCACCATCACGGTGAGCGCGAATTTAAAAAGGTTGTCGTTTGCCGCGCCGAGGAATTGCGTCCAAAAGAACGGCGCGAAGCGACGCTGGGCTAGCAGGGCGAATTGGTTGGGGTGGGTGTTGGTAGTCATTGCTAGCTTTTGAAGAAAAATGAGAATTAGATAAGACCGCCTATGACATCACGCATGATCAAAATAAATGCAGCGAAAAAGACCTTACAACGCCAGCGTGACAATGCCAAGAGTTGCTTTGCGGCGGTTGTGATCAAAGTTCATGGTTTCTCCTTTTGTGATGATTCAGTTGGTGTGATTGGATAGATATAGAACAAATTAATTCGCTTGAGAAGTGGAGGCTTCGACCTCAGCAGGCATAACGGGTGTATCAGTGGCAAAAGTGCTCAAATCACGTACATTTTTTTGCACGGAAATCGCACCGAATAAGCCTAGCAAAAAGGACATGGCGTAAAAACCTTTTTCGCTATCGGCTAGTTTGGCATTCCAAAGACCCACCGTCAAAAGCAAAATTGCCAATCCAACGGACACCCAGCACAGCCCGAAATAAATACCTGTTACGGGTATGCCGTCTAATTTGTCACGCACCGACTTTTGTAGCGACACGGCAGAGAACAGGCCATACATCAGCACCGTAAAGTAAAACCCTTTTTCATTGAGTTGCAGGTCGGAGTTCCAAAGCCCCACGAAAAAAGTTGTCATGCCAATGAGCAAGGCTGCCCATGCTGCGGCTATAAATGCGCCTGTTGGTTTTTGAATTTGTGGTTTCATGCTTGTCTCCTTGATTTGTGAATAAGAAAAATTTGATTGTCGATTTTTTTCTGTTTTAAGTTTCAATCTTAAAGTAGCAAATTTATTGAGATGCCAAAATCAGCGAACGAATGACAGGCAATGCCGCCAAACTTGCTACCAAATGCTTGAGCGTATGCCCGCTCACGAAATGCCCTGTTGCCTCAAACACGAATGAATCCGCAGCTTCCACCACTTTGGCTGTGCCGTAAAAAATGACGATCCATAGTAGCGAGATGCCTAGCGCCTTGGTGGTTGGGCGGGTGACGGCTAGTGCCAATACCATCGCCATGCTGCCAAACTGCAGCACGCTCCACGGCAGTACGTCGTTGGTTTGCCGCCACACGATGAGTGACAGCGCGCCTGCCAACAAGCTTGCCAGCCCAAGCCAGATGCCGCTCCTGCTGCTGATGCGCTCGCTCGCTGCAATGCCCAGCATTCCTGCAAAGGCGAAAGCCATGCCTGCTCTATCCCACACAAGCGTCTCGTTGCTTGGTGCAAGATGGTAAAGGCCGGACCCGATGGTGGTGAAGATGAGGCCGATAAAAAAAAGTGTCAACACAAAACTTTCACGATTGATCAACCTTTGGGAAGGCTTGCGCAGCTTGACTTGCAGCAAGAGTCCCCAAATACCCAGCAAAGCAAATGGTAAGTTGGAGAGCACATCCGCCGCATTGGGAATGCCTAGCCATGCGCGGGAATCTATGAAATGGTGGCTACCTAAATCGTTATGGAGACCAAGATTGGCAATGAGAGTTTTAGCTGCGTCAGGATCAATCGGAAAAACGAAATGTCCTGCAAAGCCAATAACGACAAGCACGGCGATGGCAAGCAGCAGCCGAAGTTCGTGTTTGAACGGGGTCGTTTTTATCATGACGTTTACCTTAGCAGTGAATGAAGTTGCTGCGTAGTCTGGTTTATCCCGATACGTTTGTCTTTGATTGTGTTTAAAGTATCAAATACTAAGACTATGAGTATAAAAATAGATGACTAGTAGCATTCAACTTGTTCACGAGATAAAGCGGGAGCTTAAAGCCAGCGGTATGACCTATGCGCTATTGGCGCAAAAGCTGGGCATGGCGGAGTCAAGTGTTAAGCGAATGTTGGCTACGAATACCAAAGGCGATTTGCCGCTCTCTAAGGTGGATGCCATGTGTCGCGCACTTAAGATTGATTTTGCTGAGCTTGCACGCTGTGTGGCGGATAGTCAGCCGCTCGTGACCGAGTTGACGTTGGAGCAAGAGCGCAGTTTGGTCGGCAATTTAAAGCTGATGCTGGTGGCGATTTGTGTGCTGAGTTCGTGGACGTTGGAGCAGATGACAACTGAGTACCGTATGAGCGTCGCTGAGTGCACGGGGCTATTGGCGCGGCTAGACCGTATCGGAATCATTACCCTACGTCCAATGAATCGCTATACGCTCAAACTTGCGAAGACATTTAAGTGGCGAGCGCATGGTCCTGTGATGCAGTTTTTTCGCGAACACGCGGTGCTAGATTATTTTGCAGGCGGTTTTGATGCGGCTAGCGAAGGCTTGCTGCTTGTTCATGGACAAGTTAGCAAAGCACACGCGCCGGAATTTTTAGAACGTTTGCAGCGCGTGGCGCAGGATTTCGCGAATCAGCATTTGGCAGATCAAAAACTAAAACCTGAACAGCGCGAGGGTTACACACTTTTGCTTGCGATGCGGCAGTGGGAGTTTTCAGTATTTGCGGCTTTGAAAAGATAGGCTAGAACTGAATCTCACTTGGCAAATACTTCGCCATCAAGTCCTCGTAGACAGGTTTGGGTCTAAGTGATTTTCAGTGGGTAAGCTGACCTTCTCTTACCCACGGTATTTCACTTAGACCCAAAAATTAACCCGCCAACCCAAGCCTACGCCAAGGCACAACGTCAATATTCGTACGGGTTTGTGGCGTATCTCCCCCGTAGATTAACGCACGTTGCACGGGTTCGCCAAGGTGTCTTTGCACGGCATCCAAGCCTCGCAGCCACTCACTTTGGAATGTCTGTCCTGATTTGACTTCCACGAGTGTGATCTGCCCGTTTTGCTCTAGCAGCAGATCGATTTCGTTGCCGATGTTGTCGCGCCAAAAATAGATCGGTTGTTTATCGCCGCGCACGGCTCGCCATTTGATGGCTTCGGTGACGACCCATGTCTCGAACAGTGCGCCGCGTGCGTAGTGACTTGCCATTTGCTGTGCGGTGGTGATGCCGAGCAGCCACGCGCAAAGACCTGTATCTAAAAAATACAGCTTAGGCGCTTTGACGAGGCGTTTGCCAAAGTTGCGGTGATAGGGTGCAATGCGGCGCACGACGTAGCTGGCCTCCAAAAGATTCATCCATGACTGCGCCGTGGGATGCGAAATACCGCAGTCGCTGGCAAGGCTATTGAGGTTCAGCAGTTGCCCAGTTCGTGCCGCACAAAGACGCATGAAACGTTGGAAGTTGCCGAGATCTTGCACAGCAGACAAGCTACGCACATCACGCTCAATGTAGCTGGCCACGTAGTCGGCGTAGTAGCGCGTAGGGTCTAGTTTGCGTGCATGGACAGCGGGGTAGCCGCCTTGTAGCATGAGTTGATCGAGCGATTGCTTTGCGTCGCCGTTATCCTGTAATTCTTTGAGGCGCAGCGGATGCAACTCGATCAAACTGGCGCGTCCAGCCAAGCTTTGCGTGATTCCAGCTAAGAGCGAAAACTGCTGAGAGCCTGAGAGCACGTATTGCCCCATCTTGCCACTGCTATCGACTATGGTTTGAATGTAGGAGAGCAATTCGGGCACGCGCTGCACTTCGTCAATGATGAGTGGCGCAGGGTAGAGTTTTAAAAAGCCGCGCGGGTCTTGTTGTGCAAAGCGCCGCAGGTCAAGATCTTCGAGAGATAACATTTCCCAATCAGGCAGAGACTCGCGAATCAGAGTTGATTTCCCCGCTTGTCTTGGTCCAGTTACAACGACGATCGGGTAGGCCTGTAGTGCCTGCATAAGTAACGAAATGGATGATCTTTGAAATTTCATAATTTTGCTATTTTAAGGTTGGAACTTAAAATAGCAAATTTATGGAGATGCCAAAATCAGCGAACGAATGACAGGCAACGCCGCCAAACTTGCTACCAAAAGATGACAAACAGCGCGGCAACTGCAAGCAGGAGACGGCGTTCGCGCTGCATCAGAACTGAACCTCACTTGGCAAATACTTCGCCATCAAGTCCTCGTAGAAAGGTTTTAACTCGGCAAGCTTGGGTGGGTTTGGATTTTTGGAATACAAATCGTAGGGATTAAAGCGTTGCACCCACGGTTTCATTGCGTCGTCTTGCGCGTTGCAAAGATGTTGATAGTCGCCCTCGCGATGCCATGCATAAAAGCTGTGAAAGCGAATCATGTAGAGCGCAGGTAGTGGCAAATGCGGGCGCATCAAGTGATAGAGATATTCATCGTGCCCCCAGCTCATGTGGACGTTCTCTAGGCCGCAGTGGGCGCTGTAAATGCCAAGCTGCGTTTGCAGCTCGGCGCGTTTGCTGTCGGGGTTTGATGCAAAAAATTCAGCATACACAATCTTGTTTGAATAGGCGCAGCCCACGGGAAAGGTGTCGCCCACCACCGCCCACTGCGGCTCGCCAAACAGGCATAGCACTTTGCCCAAATCGTGGATAAAGCCCGTCAGCACCATCCAGTCGGGCTCGCCGTTGGCACGCATGGCTTCGGCCGTTTGCAGCAAGTGGTCTAACTGCGGCAATGCGATATCGGGATCGCTGTCGTCTACCAAGGTGTTTAAAAAATCGAGCGCCGCCCACGGGGTCATGACGGCTTGTTTGAAGCTAAGGTATTGTGCTTTTTTGCTACGCACAAAATCCAGCGTCTGCATCGTGTGGTTGATCTGATAAAACGCGCGCACGGTGTCCGCAGCATCTGCACGCTGGGGCGCGGCGTAATCGCGGTAATTGGTTTGCGCAGACGGATGAGTTTTGGTGTTGGTCATGGTGAGCGTTTTTGAAAAAATGTGAGCAGCGCGGCATCGTCTAAATCGGCATATCCGCTAGAGGCCGCATCTACAAAGGCTTGCGAGGCAGGTGTGCCTATGTGGCAAGCTACGCCTGACTTGCGGGCCATTGCCAGTGCAAGCTGGGTGTCTTTGGCAAGCAGCGTCATGTGCGCCCTTGGTGCAAAGTCGCCGGCGAGCGCACGGCTCATGCGGTCGCCAGCAATCCAGCTTTGGGCGCTGCCGCTTTGCAGCACCGCCAGCACGGTGCGCGCGTCAAGACCGATGCGCTCAGCCAGCGCAATCGACTCGGCAGTGCCCGCCAAATGGATGCCTGCCAGTAAATTGTTGACAAGCTTCATGCGTGCGCCATCACCCACGCGCCCACTGATGCGAAAGACTTGATTAGACAAGTCGTGCAGCAGTGTTTGATGTTGCGCATAAACCGCATCAGGACAAGCCACCATGAGGCTCATCGTGCCGCATTCGGCTCTGGCGGGGCCGCCCGACATCGGGCAATCAATGCTTTGCAAGCCACGTTCTGTAAGGCTTTGCGCAAAACGCTCTACGTCTTCGGGTGCAATGGTTGGGCAAAGGATGACCGCCCGCTCGGAGTGGGCTGAGTTGGTCGCAGGCTTGGTAATGGTTGGCAGAACTTGTTCCACCTGCACACGATCTACAACGCAAACGATGACAGCGCTGCACGCGGCGGGCACGGTGCTTGCGTCTGGGTGAGCGATCGCGCCAAGCAGACAGAGCGCATCGGTTTTGCGGCGATCCACATCAATCACGCGCACAAGATAGCCTTTGCCAAGCAGACAACGCGCCATCGCGCTGCCCATATTGCCTACGCCAATGATTGCGACTTGCTTCATGATGAATGCGTGCCTTAGGTTTGTACCAACCGTTTGGCTTTGGCAATCGAGAGCAAGATGCCCACGCCCAGCCCCAGCGTCACCAATGCCGTTCCGCCGTAGCTAATGAACGGCAGCGGTACGCCGACCACAGGCAGAACGCCCATCACCATACCCATGTTGACAAATGCGTAAGTGAAAAAAATCATGGTGATCGCACCGCCTAAAAGTCTGGTAAACAAAGTCGGGCCAGACAGTGCAATTGACAAGCCGCGCAGAATTAAAAAACCAAAGGCGCAAATTAACACGAGGCAGCCGAGGAGTCCAAACTCTTCTGAAAAAGCGGCAAAAATAAAGTCAGTGGTGCGCTCAGGAATAAACTCCAAATGCGTTTGCGTGCCTTGTAAATAGCCCTTGCCCAAGATGCCGCCCGAGCCAATAGCGATCATGCCTTGCAAGATGTGAAAGCCTTTGCCCAGTGGGTCGTTGGTCGGGTCTAGCAAGGTGCAAATACGCTGACGTTGGTATTCGTGCAGCAGCACCCAGTTCACATCGTCCGCGCATAGGCGCTCTTCAAAAATGAGTAGCAGCAAAATGCCAATTAGCCCGATGATTAGCGGCGGCACAATCCAGCGCCAGCGCAAGCCTGCAAAAAAGATCACGTAAAGGCCGCCCGACAGCACCAAGATAGCCGTGCCTAGATCGGGCTGGCGAACAATTAGCCCGACGGGCACGGCAAGCAGTAGCGTTGCCATCAAAAAATCAAGTGGTCGCAGTTGCCCCTCGCGCTTTTGAAACCACCAAGCCAGCATCAGCGGCATGGCAATTTTTAAAATTTCGCTGGGCTGAATGACCACACCCAGATTGACCCAGCGCCGCGCGCCTTTCTTCGTCAAACCAAACAGCGCCACGGCAACCAGTAGTGCCACGCCCACGGTATAGATCGGCACGGCGAGAGTCATTAAGCGCTGCGGTGGAATTTGCGCGACGCTAAACATGACCACACCTGCAATCACGAGGTTGCGCAGGTGATCGGTAAAGCGCCAGTCGTAGCCCGACGCAACCGAATACATATTCACCAGACCAATGAAAGCGAGCACACCGACGGCGCTAATCAAGGGAAGATCAAAGCCTTCAAAAAAAGAGAACACGCGCTGCATGAGCGTCGGTTGGTTGAGGATGTGTGCCATAGCTGGATTATCACGTGGTGAATCTTGTGCCGTATCCCGTGGGACAATTCACAAATGACATATGCACTCTTTGAAGATACAGGAAAAATTCTCTCTGGTCGCTTGATGAGCGAGACGGACGCGAGTAGCCAGATTGAGTTGGATTCGGGCAAGCGCCAAAAAGTGAAGGCGAGCCACATCTTGCTGCGCTTTGATAAGCCCGATCCCCGTGCGCTCCTAGCGGCTGCGGCGCTGGCGAGTCACGAGATTGACTTAGCGCTGGCGTGGGAGTTTGCCGGCGAAGACGAATTTGGTTTTGCCGATGTGGCGCGGGACTATTACTCGGAGCAAGCGACTCAGACCGAGCAGGTCGCGATGTTGCTCGCGCTGCATGGTGCGCCGCATTACTTTCGGCGCGGCTCTAGCAAAGGGCGCTTTAAAAAAGCGGATGCGCAGACGCTGGCGCTGGCGCTCGCCGCGATTGAGCGGAAGAAGGAAGTGCTGGCGCAAATTGATGCGTGGGCCTTGGCCTTGGCGGCTGGGCAATGTCCAGAAGCCATCCAAACGCAACTCTACAAAATTTTGTTTAAGCCCGATAAAAACGCACCCGAATATAAGGCCGTCGTGCAAGCCGCGCGAAGCACGCAAACGCCGCCGCTTGTGCTGCTGCAAAACGCGGGCGCGATTGCCAGTAGCTACCAATTCCATTGGCAACGATTTTTATTTGAGGCCATGCCCGCAAGTCAATCTGGACAAGGCCCAGCGAGCATCTTGCCCCACAAGCCAGACCTGACAAGCCTTGCCGCGATGCCACTTGCGCAGGTTCGGGCTTTTTCAATTGACGACTCCGCCACAACCGAAATTGACGATGCGCTGTCAGTGCAAGGTTTGGGCACGCCCGAAATCACACTTGGCATCCATATCGCTGCGCCCAGTCTTGGCATTGCGCCTGATGACGCGGTGGACAAGCTCGCGCGCTCGCGGCTGTCAACGATCTATATGCCAGGGCACAAAATCACCATGTTGCCCGATGCGCTGGTGCAGCCCTTTACGCTGCAAGCAAGTCAGAGCACGGAGGATGCGCGTCCTGCCGTGTCGCTCTATGTGCGCTACGACGCGGCAAGCTTGGCGGTGAAAGGTTTTGAAACCAAAATCGAGCGCGTGCCCGTCGTTGCTAATTTGCGCTATGACCACATCGATCACATCGTCACCGCCGATTGGCTGAATGACGCAACGCAAATCGTGCAGGGTACGCCGCCAGAGCTTACCGATCTGCGAGCCGAACTCTCATGGCTGTTCGCGTTGGCGCAAACCTTAAAAGCGCAGCGCGAAGTGGTGCGCGGCAAGCCCGAAACATTTACTCGGCCTGACTACAGCTTCAAATTAGACAAAGCGCAGGGTGCGCAGATTCAAGGCGACGAGCGCGTCGAGATTGTGCCGCGTGTGCGCGGTGCGCCGCTCGATCTAATCGTGGCCGAAGCGATGATTGTGGCGAATAGTACGTGGGGCGCATGGCTTGCTACGCTTGGCGTGCCAGCCATTTATCGCTCGCAGGCATCACTCGCTTTTGGCGTGAAGGTGCGCATGGGCGTGAGGGCCGCGCCGCACGCAGGCATTGGCGTGCCCGCGTATGCGTGGAGCACGTCGCCGCTGCGCCGCTATACCGATTTGGTGAATCAGTGGCAAATTATTGCTGCCGCCAAGCACGGCGCGACGGCGGCTTTGGTTGCGCCGTTCAAACCAAAAGATGTGGCGCTGTTCTCTATCATTGCTAGCTTTGAAGATGCCTACGCCAACTACCACCAATTTCAAAATACGATGGAGCGCTATTGGACACTCAAGGCCGTGCAGCAGCGCGGTTTGACGCAGCTCACCGCTAGCGTGATGCGGGACGGCATCGCACGCGCGGACGATTTGCCGCTGGTGCTGCCCGTGCTGGGCGCACAAGCGCTGCCGCGCGGTGCGCGTGTGCGCGTGCAGTTGGGCGAGATCGACCTGATCGCTTTGGAAGTGACGGGCACATTGCTAGAGCGCCTTGATGTTGCGGCGCGAGATGAGGATGCCAAGCCTATGATGGATGAGGAAGCTGACGAAGCTGACGATGAGGCCTTGCTGCCTGCGGTGGCGCTTGCAATCGATGTGTCCAACGACGACGCGGAACAAGATGGTGCTGTGGCTGCGACTTAAAACCTTCTACGCCAATTGCTCTACGCTGCAAGTCGCACTGGCTTGCTCGGTGGCAGTACACGCGCTATCGATAACGACGGTGCGCATTGTCGATCCTGAGAGCTTTAATCGCGTCTTTGAAGATACGCCGCTGGAAGTTATTTTGGTGAATGCTAAAACCAATGAGCGGCTCGACGACTTAAACGCGCAAGCGCAGGCGATTGCACAGCACCGCTTAAATGGCGGCGGCGAGGCGCAGACGGGGCTTGCTAGCTCGCCTCTGCCTAGCAGTCAAATCGTTGACGCAGGCACATCGGTTGAGCAAATGGAGGCGCAGATTGAGCGGTTGCAAGCGCAGCAAATGCGGATGCTCTCGCAGATTAAGGAGCAAGTGCTGCGGCTGCCCAAAACCGATCCAACATCCACCAGCAAAGCGCAGGGCGCGGCGCTAGAGAAAAAGCGGATGCAGTTGCTAAAGTTGTTGGCAGCGATTGAGCGGCGCATCAACACTGAAAACGCCAGACCTAAAAGACGCTACGTCAGCCCCGCCACACGGCAGGCCGCGTATGCGATTTATTATGACGAGCTGCGGCGCAAGATTGAGCAGCGCGGCACGGAGAACTTTCCGCAGCTAGCGGGGCGCAAGCTCTACGGCGAGCTAACGATGCTGATCACAATTAATTTTGACGGACACGTGCAAAACCTGGAGATTGCCAATGGCGGCTCGGGTGACAAAATGCTGGACGCACGCGCCAAAGCCATCGTCCGGCAAGCCGCGCCGTACGGTGCGTTTACGCCCGCGATGCGCAAGCAAGCCGATCAGCTGGTGGTGGTCTCGCGGTTTCAATTTACGAAGGATGCGCTGCTACAAGCAACGATGCACGCACAATGACATTTGTTTTTCGCTTCATCCTCGCGCTCGTTGTGGCGCTGCTAGCTTTGCAGCTATTTTTTTTCGTGCGTATTGTGCAAATGCGCTGGATAGCGCCCGAGTCCACCACCTTTGAGCGCAGCAATATCTACCAAATCGCCATCACAAAGCCCGAGCCATGGACGTGGCATTGGCGGCAAACATGGACACCCTACGAGCGCATCAGCGTTCACTTAAAACGCGCCATCATTGCTTCAGAAGATGCCACCTTTACCGACCACGACGGCGTAGATTGGGACGCGATTGAAAAGGCGTGGGAGAAGAATCAACGCGCTGAAAAGAGCGCAGAAAAAATGGCAGAAAAGAACAAACCAAAGGCTAGTTTGTTGGGCAAAAAAAGTACGGAATCTACCAAGCCCGCTAAGCCCCCCAAGACTGTGGGCGGCTCGACGATTACGCAGCAGCTAGCAAAAAATTTATTTTTAAGTGGCGAGCGAACCTATCTTCGCAAAGCGCAGGAATACGTTTTGGTCGTGATGCTAGAGGCCGTTTTGAGTAAAGAGCGCATTTACGAGATTTACCTCAATCACGTTGAATGGGGCGAAGGCGTGTTTGGTGCGCAAGCCGCAGCGCAGCGCTACTTTCGCCATAGCGCTGCGAACTTGAGCGCCAGCGAAGCGTCGTTGCTGGCGGTGATGTTGCCGCGCCCTAAATACTTTGAGCGCCGATTTGCCAGTTCTGGCTATTTGCAAAGCCGCGCCGCCACCATCCAAGCCCGTATGGGCGGGGTGGATATTCCTTAAAGGCTTTGATGAACATCATCCCCGACCCTTGGTTTTATGCCGCCGCCATTCCCTCGGCTATTTTGATGGGACTTGGCAAAAGCGGCTTTGGCGCGGGTTTGGGCGCATTAGCTGTGCCGCTCATGGCGCTGACCATCAGTGTGCCGCAAGCCGCAGCCATCATGATGCCGCTGCTCTTGCTCGCCGATGTTATTGGTCTGCGCGTCTTTCGGCGTGAGTTCGATCTGACGCTCTTGCGCCAGATGTTGCCGTTTGGTTTATTTGGCATTGTGCTGGGCACGATCTTGTTCAAGCTCCTCGCGCCTCATGTGGTGGCGGGTTGCGTGGGCGCGTTTACGCTGCTGTTTTTGGCGCAGCGTTTTTTGTTTCCACCCAAAGCCGATGCCGCGCCGCCGCCGCGCTGGCTGGGCGCAACGCTCATCACCCTGTCAGGCTTTACCAGTTTTATTTCTCACGCAGGTTCGCCGCCATTTAATGCTTATGCTATTCCGTTGAAATTAAAGCCAGTCGTTTTTGTGGCAACGGCTTCTTACTTTTTCTTCTTTATCAATATGGCTAAGTGGCTGCCTTATGCTTATTTGGGTTTGCTGGATATGCGCAATTTTTGGACATCGCTGGTGCTGATGCCGTTTGCTACGCTGGGCGTGTGGCTCGGGCAATACGTGACGCGCAAAATGAACCCGGCACTGTTTTATCGCTTGGTGTACGTGGGTATGTTTTTAAGCGGCACCAAATTATTGTGGGATGCGTTTTAAGGCAGGTGCACGATGTTTGATCTAGCTTTTCTTCAATCGCATTACGACCAACTGGCGTTGTCGTTTGCACAAAATCCGCTGCTGTTTGCCGCGCTATTTTTTGCGCTGTATGTGCTGGTAACAGCAGCATCGCTGCCGTTTGCGACGCTGCTCACGCTTTTGGCGGGGGCGCTCTTTGGTTTGTGGCATGGCGTGCTGTTGGTGTCGTTCGCGTCTAGTTTGGGCGCAACGCTTGCCATGCTCATGGCGCGTTATGTGTTGTCGGGCTGGGTGTCGCGCAAATTTGGCTCGCGCATGGAGCTGCTGAATCAAGGCATTCAACAAGACGGTGCGTTTTATTTATTTGCGCTGCGGCTCACGCCCGTTGTCCCGTTTTTTGTGGTCAATTTGCTGATGGGGTTAACCGCCATCCGCGCCTTTACTTTTTACTGGGTCAGTCAACTCGGGATGCTGGTGCTGACCGTGGTGTACGTCAATGCGGGTACGCAATTAGCCAACCTGCGCACGCTATCAAACATCGTCAGTCCTGCGCTGCTTGGCTCATTAGCCTTGATTGGAATTGCGCCGCTGTTGCTTAAAAAGCTGATGCCGTGGATCGCGGCTATTCGCGCCAAAGCCAATATCTACAAGCCTTGGCGCGCCGTTCGCCCCAAAACATTTGAGCGCAATGTGATCGTCATTGGCGGCGGCGCGGGCGGTTTGGTGTCCGCTTACATTGCGGCGGCAGTGAAGGCAAAAGTCACGCTGATTGAAGCGCACAAAATGGGCGGCGATTGTTTGAACTACGGCTGCGTGCCCAGCAAGGCGCTGATTAAAAGCGCCAAAGTCGCGCATCAAATGTGCCATGCATCGCGCTACGGTTTGCAGGACACGAAGGCCGTGTTTAGCTTCAAAGCCGTGATGCAGCGCGTGCGTGCGGTAATTGCCGCGATTGAGCCGCACGACAGCGTGGCACGCTACACAAGTTTGGGTGTTGAGGTGTTGCAAGGTTACGCAAAAATTGTGAATCCTTGGACGGTTGAGATTGCTTTGAAGGACGGTGGCACGCAGCAACTCACCACCCGCTCGATAGTGATTGCCACGGGCGCAGCGCCTTTTGTGCCGCCGCTTGCGGGGATTGAACAGTCGGGTTACCTCACCAGCGACACGCTATGGGATGCGTTCGCCAAGTTAGACGACATCCCCAAGCGGATCACCATTTTGGGGGGCGGTCCAATTGGCTGTGAACTCGCGCAAGCCTTGCAACGCTTAGGCGCAACCGTCACGCTAATTGAGCAAGACAATCGCTTGCTGGCACGCGAGGACGAAGATGTGTCGAACTTTGCCAAGTCGGCATTAGAAGCTGACGGTGTGCGCGTGTTGACAGGAAACAAAGCCGTTCGGGCTGAGCTTGTCGAAGCCTCGGGCAGCAACACGCCGAGCAGCTCTGTGCGAACGGAGAGAATGCTCGCTATCAAGTCAAAGGATGGCGAGTTGGTCATACCATACGATGCCCTCATTGTTGCCGTGGGTCGCTCGGCAAGGCTTACGGGCTATGGCTTAGCGGCGCTTGGCATTCCTACGCACAAGACGATTGACACCAACGAATATCTGCAAACGATTTACCCCAATATTTACGCCGCAGGTGACGTGGCAGGGCCTTATCAGTTCACGCACACGGCCGCGCATCAGGCTTGGTATGCGGCGGTGAACGCGCTGTTTGGTGATTTCAAAAAATTTAAAGCCGATTACTCCATCATTCCTGCGGCGACGTTTATTGACCCCGAAATCGCCCGTGTTGGCTTGAACGAACAAGAAGCGCACAGCCAAGGTATCGCCTACGAAGTCACCAAATATGACTTGGATGATTTAGACCGAGCCATTGCTGACAGCGCCGCCAAAGGCTTTGTGAAAGTGCTCACCGTGCCAGGTAAAGACAAAATCCTAGGGGTCGCGATTGTCGGTAGTAACGCCGCAGAAATGCTTGCGGAATATGTGCTTGCCATGAAGCACGGGCTGGGTTTGAATCAAGTTCTTGGCACGATTCACACCTACCCCACTTTCTCGGAGGCCAATAAATACGCGGCAGGCGAGTGGAAGCGAGCACATCAGCCCGAAAAATTATTGGCGTGGGTCAAGCGGTTTCACGATTGGCGACGAGGGTGAGGTATGAAACAAGCGCCCCAGTCCTCCTGCGTCCACGAAGCCGAGCACGGACCATAGCAGCGCCGCAAGACCAACTAGCCAATAAAGGCGATGAGATGGAGCAGGATCATGTGCTCGTATGTGCTGCATAAGGACCTAAAAACTTGTGTCCATTGAAGTGAATCATGTGTTCTGGAGCATCAGCAATCCAGACTTCAGTCTCCCACGCAATGTCTTTCGCAAACTTTCGATAAGTAGCTCGATTAGGAAAGGCGGTAATGAAAATGACACTTGCGCTGCATTGGCTGGTGAGCTGTGTGAGCGTTCGTCTGCGCAACTCATCAATTGGATTTGCCGTTGTTACCGCTTCAATCAAATAAAGCCAATTCTTTTGTTTTGAATATGCAACAACATCAGGTAGCTTATCGTGCGCTAGTTCAAAAAATTGAAGCGCTTTAAGTTGCTTTGTATTTTGATAAAGATTTTTCTTTTCAGTATCGCCAACATATAAAACTTCTGCGCCACAGCCATAAAGGGGTAAAAATTCCTCGATGATATTTTTTTGTAATAAGTTGTGCGCACCCGCTGAAAAGACAAAACTGTCCCTATTGTTTAGAACAATAGGAATACGCGCTAAATCGCGTTTGCGCGCCATCTCCTGTGCGAGGGTTTGTCTTCCCGCTAAAAAAATCTCTACCTTGGTGAGCCATTGTTTCGTGCCGTAGTGCCTTATCGCCTCGGCAGCGGCTGGATTGAGCGCATAGCCACGTGTGCCATCGTTGGTATTTGCATTAGGATTTTTTGCGCTCTTTAAAACAATGAACGCCTCTACGGGCAAGACCAAGTCTTCACGCCTGATGTCATCGTATGAACTGTCGGCAATTTTTTCGCCCAAATACAGATTCATAAAGTTAATGATTTCGCGTGATCGTAAGCGGTACCCAACAAGATCGTCCTTGGCGTTAGTCCATGTGCCAGGCAGTTTGATATCTGCAAGCGCAGCAAATGCTTTAGCCATTTTTTCTCTGCGTCGCACCGTTTGACTTTGAGTTGGGATGCCTAGCGTTTCTAATATCTCAAGTGCTTCAGTGGTTAACTGTTGAATTTGTCTGAGAGTTGCCATAGGAGCGTTGAGAGTTATAGCTCAAGTAAATCGCGTTGAATCAAATGTCTTTTGGACAAAATTTGCCTTTGACTTAGACGAACACTGGAGTTCAAATAAGTTCGAAAACTTTGGGCGATAGCGTAGGCCATAAGCGGAGGAACCGCGTTACCTATTTGATTAAATTGACTCGTTTCTGTCCCTTGAAATTCAAACCAGTCTGGAAAGCTTTGCAACCTAGCAGCTTCGCGAACGGATAGACGTTTGCGGCGACCATCCTCAAGTTTTAGGCGATGCATATCACCTGTGGCGCCAGCCAAATTTCGACATGTCAGTGTGCGTGCGGGCTTGTCTAAATGAAGATCGCGTGGCGTAATGCAGCTAGATGCTTTTTCATATTTCGCAATGTAGGTATCCATACTGGCAGTTAAAAATTTAGGCGATTTTTCAAGCTCACTAGGAATATCAATGAGCGCATCTCCAGCGGTGATATGTTTTGCAATCGCATTGGGATAGTTGTAGCAGCCTTTATGCCCCACCACAATTGTCCGCTCGCGATTTTGTGGCACACCAAAATGGACTGCGTTAAGTACCTGAAACTCAACGACGTAACCAAGTGCTTGAAGTGACTCAATAATTTTGTCGAGATACCACTTGTTTCGATACATCAAACCACGAACGTTTTCAAACATCCAAATATCAGGCTGCGCTTGCCGAATAGCTGAGATAAAAGATGGAAATCCATCACGGGCATCTTGTATGCCCAATTGATGACCGCCCACGCTAAAGGGCTGACAAGGCGGACCACCAATAACCACCTGAGCCTTGGGGAATACTGTTTCAGGTGTCAGTTTGACAGGGTGGCAGTCGCCATGCAGATTGTGCTTATACGTAGCGCAGCAATCGTTATCCATCTCAAACCCAAGCGTTGCAAAACCAGCAGCTTCAAACCCAAGCGCTAAACCACCGCAGCCAGCAAATAAATCAAGCACTAAAGGTGACGCAGCAATTTTTGGCTTGAGCAGAGTATTGATGTGCTGGGCGTAATTCATGAGGTGAAATTTTACGTGGGGTTTATGGATACAGTTTGCCCCAGATCATCAAGATGCTGGGCAGACAAATGTAAAGGTCAGCGGCAAGCTCTATTGTTCCCGAAGCGGTGCGCCCATCAGTGCTGCCAGCGCGCCGTAGTTGGCTACATCTAAACCCAAACCCGCAGGCACGATGGTGAGGCCTTGGGTCATGGCGGGAAAGCGCCGCATCACGCCTGCTTGCAGGCGCGGCAAGAGCAGCGCTTGGTTGTGCCAAAACACGCTGCCGCCCAGCGCAATGCGCTCCAAATCTAGCACTGCGGTCAGGTTGTAGAGCGCCCGTGCCATGTCCTCGCAAAGCAGGTCAACATGGCGTAGCGCCTCTTTATCGCCTGATTGGGCAAGCCGCATCAAGTCTGCGCTTGGCATGCCAAAACGCTTGGGTATGCCACTGCCCGCCGCCTGCGATTGCACATCGCCGACGTTGCCGCAGCCGCATACAAGCGCTTGGTTGTGTACGCACAGCGCATCGCCCACGATCATGTGCCCCGCGTGACCGGCATTGCCGTTTTTGCCGCGCAGCACGCGCCCGTCAACGTACAGCCCTGCGCCAATGCCCGTGCTCCACGTGATGTAAGCCGCATGGCGCGTGCCTTGTAGCGCACCCCATGCGACTTCAGCTAACAGCGCGGCAACCGCATCGTTTTCGATCTGAAGGACGGGAAAAACTTTGCGAAGTTCGCGCTCCAGCGCAATGCTGTGCCAGTCGTTGTTTTGCAGCCCCGATTTGCCGCCGCAGATGTTGGAGGCGACTAATTCCAGTTGTCCAGCAACCGATAAAAATGGACCGCAGCTTGAAACACCCACGCCAACCACTTGCGCGCGCGTGGCGTGCAAGCTAGTGCAGGCTTCGTCAATCATCCGAATCATTTGCCTAGGCAGCGCCGTGTGTGCGCCAGTTTTGATGGTCGGCTCGGTGCGCTTTGCCAGCAGCGCTGTGTGCTGATTAATTGGCGCACCATTGGCTGCTACCAACGAGACGGCAACTTTGGTTCCGCCAATGTCAACGCAGGCGTAGTAAGTAACTTTCATCCCGTTATGCTATCTGCTTTATGCAATCTTCAGACCAACCTATCCTGCGTGACATTGTTTTAATTGGCGGCGGGCACAGTCACGCCATCGTCCTCAAAAGCTTTGCCATGCACCCAATGGCGGGTGTGCGCTTGACCTTGATTTGTACGGATTCGCACACGCCGTATTCAGGGATGTTGCCAGGCTACATCGCGGGACATTGCAGTTTTGACGATGTACACATTGATCTTGGCAAACTCTGCGCAATGGCGGGTGTTCGGTTTTACAAAGCAAGCGTGACGGGCATTGACCGCGCAGCAAAAAAAGTGATCTGCCAAGGTCGCCCAGCAGTGGATTACGACGTGCTCTCGATCAACATTGGATCGAGTCCGCAGGTCAATCATGTGTTGGGTGCGGACCTGTACGCCACGCCCGTCAAGCCGATTGCGCAATTTAACGAGCGCTGGCTCGCGTTTTTGGCGCGTGCTTCGCAAGCCCATACGGCGCTGCGCGTTGCCGTTGTCGGTGCGGGCGCAGGCGGCGTGGAATTGCTTTTGGCGATGCAGTATCGTTTTCAAAAAATAAACGCCAAGGTCAGCTTTAGTTTGTTTACCAAAGGCGCGGCGATTCTTCCAACGCACAGCGCAGCGGTGCAGCGGCGCCTGTTGCGGTTGCTGCAAGTTCGAGGTGCGGCGGTGCATGTGAATGCTGCGGTGACGCGAGTTTCGCAGCATCATCTGTATGTTGGTGAGCGCGTGTTTGACTTCGATGAGGTGATCTGGGTCACTGGGGCGGGCGGCGCGGCATGGCTTGCAGATACGGGACTGGCGCTGGACGAGCGCGGTTTTATTCAAGTCAACGATTGTTTGCAATCCACGATGGATGTCCATATTTTTGCCGCTGGCGATATTGCCAGTATGCCGAATGACAAGCTAGAGAAGGCGGGCGTATTCGCGCTGCGTCAAGGGATGCCGCTGGCAGAAAATTTGCGGCGCAGCGTGCAAGGCGCGGCGCTCAAGCCATACCGTCCGCAAAAGCGCTGGTTGGCGCTCATTAGTACGGGCGATCAACACGCGGTGGCTTCGCGTGGGGCGCTGTGGAGCGCACTCACAGCGCTTGGCATTGGCGGGGCAAACGCAAGTGGAGCGCTGCTTTGGCGCTGGAAAGATTGGATTGATCGGCGCTTTATGCGGCGTTTTTCTGAGCTTCTAGCAATGAATGAATCGGCTCACAAGCCACAGCCCATAAGGCTTGCAGCTGGGGAAAAAATCAAACTCACCTCCGAAGAGTCGCTGCAAGCGATCTCAGCCATCGCCATGCGCTGCGGTGGTTGCGGGGCGAAAGTGGGCGCGACGGTTTTGTCGCGGGCGCTGGGCAGTTTGGCTCCAATTGCAAATCCTGCTGTGTTAATTGGACTGCACGCACCCGATGATGCCGCCGTGGTACGTATTCCTGCGGGCAAAGCGATGGTGCATACGGTGGATTTTTTCCGCGCCCTTATCGACGACCCCTATACGTTTGGGAAGATTGCCGCCAATCACGCACTGGGCGACATTTTTGCGATGGGCGCGATAGCGCAATCTGCCACCGCCATTGCGACTGTGCCAGCAGGACTGGAGACCAAGGTGGAAGCGACACTGCGGGACATGATGACTGGCGCGGTCGAGGTACTAAACGCCGCAGGTTGCACGCTAGTAGGTGGTCACACGGGCGAAGGCAAAGAGCTAGCGCTAGGCTTTGCGATCAATGGCCTGGCCGATATTGCCAGTGACGGCATCACGCTCCCCAAGACGATGACCAAGGGCACCATGCGTGCGGGCGATGTGCTGATTTTGACTAAGCCGATTGGCACGGGCACGCTGTTTGCGGCGCATCCGCTAGGCCAAGCCAAGGGGCGCTGGATTGACGCGGCGCTAGTCTCCATGCAGCAGTCAAACCAAGCGGGAGCCACGTGTTTATTGGCTTACGAGGCAACGGCGTGTACCGATGTGACGGGCTTTGGGCTGCTTGGGCACTTGATGGAGATGACCAAAGCGTCAGGCGTGGATGCTGAAATTAACTTAAGCGCCCTGCCACTGCTTCAAGGCGCAGAAGAATGCGTGGCTGCGGGCATGACCAGTTCGCTGCAAAACGCGAATGTGGGTCTCAAACGCGCAATTAAAAATCAAGAGGCGTTTGCGCATCACCCCAGATACCCACTCATTTTTGATCCACAAACGGCGGGGGGATTGCTGGCGAGCGTGCCCAAAGAGTCTGCCAAGGCGTGCGTGACAGAACTTAAAAAATCAGGTTACCTGCAAGCCACAATCATTGGATGCGTATTGCCAATGGGCGATGCGGCGGGGGCAATTACGCTTATAGATACAGATATCTGCATAATCTAAAACCATGAAAACCACACTTAATTTACACGACGCATTGATTTTTGAAGCCAAGCACTTTGCTGCCGAGCAAGGCACCACACTCACGCGCTTGATTGAGGACGGTTTGCGCCTTCGACTGGCGCAGGTCAAACAGGCGATGAGCAAGCCTAAAAAAATCAAGATGATGGTGCTCCCTGGTTCGGGCGGTTTAGCGCAAGGGTTGGATGGCACTAGCAATCGCGCCTTGCTTGAAGCCTGCGAAGCTTAAGAGGCTGCCTCGCCATGATGCTTGATGTGAATGTGTTGCTAGCTGCCGCAAGGCAAGACCATACGCATCATGTGCGCGCAAAAGATTGGCTTGAGTCATCGCAAACGGAGAGATTCTTGCAACCTTTGACAAAGGATTTCGCAAGTTATTACCCAGTTCGCAGTTGCAGATTTTGTAAAAATTATTAGGAGACCAGCCATGACTAAAAAAACTTTTGAAAACTTATCCGACCTCGCGGCTTTTGTGGGGCAAGAAATTGCAGGCGGCGAGTGGATCACTATCACGCAGGAGCAGGTCAATCTATTTGCCGACGCCACGGGCGATCACCAATGGATTCATGTTGACCCCGTGGCTGCCGCCAAGGGGCCATTCAAAACAACCATTGCGCATGGTTTTTTAACGCTCTCGCTTCTTCCTAAATTTTTTGAGTCGAGTTTTGCGATTACCAACTCGCGCATGGGCGTGAACTATGGACTGAACAAAGTGCGCTTCACCGCCCCCGTGCCCGTGGGCTCGCGCCTGCGTGCGACGATGAAGCTGTTGGCGCTAGACCATATCGACAACAACGGCGTGCAGATGACGTGGCTGGTGACCGTGGAGCGCGAGGGTTCGGATAAGCCAGTGTGTGTTGCGGAGAGCCTTGTCCGCAGATATGAGTGAGCGACTTTAGACGAGGCTTTTTTGGTCGCCACTCAGTCCGAGAGAGGCGGGGTGAAACCCGTCTTTTAGCAACACGCAGGTAATGCTGCATAGTTGAGCGTCGTTAAGCTTGCTACACCATTTGTGCATCGTGTTTTTGTCGCGGCTTAAGATGATTGCTATCTGTTCGTGTGCAGCTTGTGCAAGGATGCTTATATCGTTAGCTACAACATCGCGTCGATCGCTCTTTTCGCGTGTTGCAAACACTGCATTTTTAAACTTGCCGGCCTTTACAGAGTGCGGCAGGTTGAAAGATAAGGGGAGCCATTCATCTAACGGCAAATCTTCAATTGCCTGCTTGACTGCAAACTCTGATGCAACAATAGTGGATAGATAAATTTCGACACCCTTATTGGTCAATAGCTCGTAGTACTCTTTTGCAACTTGATGGTCTGGGTCATTTTTGTTTGTGAGGGCAATTAAGAAACCAGTATCGAGTAACACCTTCAAGCTCATGCTGCGTACCCTCTTTGCTCCTCCAGCCATTGCGATGGATTAGTTACATCTGCCCAAGCCTTAGTACCGCGTTTAACCATTTCTGCAAATTTGTCAGGACTAAATTTTGGGGCGTAAGGTTTGAAATCGATTAAGCGCAAGTTTCGCAAAGCGCCTGTATAAAGGTTCTCCTCACCCACTACACGTACTTTAGAACGCTTAAATAGAAAATTATCTTCACGCTTACTAAGCAATGCTTTATCAATCTGAATTGTTAAAGGGTTTTTTGATTGAGGTGTAATTAGGTGGATGTTTACATTTGATTTGCCGCCCGCTTCTATTACGTCGCCAATCAAATACTTTTCCACTTCAAACCATTGTTTAGCATCGTCGTTAACGTAATGGCTATCTGAACTTACACGAACAAAATAATTATTATCTTGATCAAAAATCGCATATTTGCGGTGAGAGCTTATTAGCGCCCTAGCTTGCCACTTTGCCATGATGTCGGCACGCTTGGGTTGGATGTTGGCAAGTGAATTTGATGCACTGAGTTGTCCGATATCCGCCCATAAAGTTGTGGCCGCTAACAGTGCTGTACCCATGATGTCATATCGAAGAGAGCCTTTTTCAATCGAAATAATTAAATCGTCAAGATCAATCTCATTGCCATCGCCTTTAATAAAGGCTCTAACCTCGCTAGTGAATTGGTCTAAGAGTTTTATGGGTACGTGACTTGGCCCAACATCTTTTCCGTTGATGTTGTCATTAACTGAAAAGCGAAGTTGGCTGACGGGGTTCATGATGCTAAGTTTAAGCGTTTATAAACCCGCACTGCCGCCAAGCCTCAAACACCGTCACCGCGACGGCGTTGGATAAATTGAGGCTGCGTTGTCCCTCAATCATGGGTAGCCGCAGGCGCTGCTTGGGCGCGAACGACTCGCGCAAATCTACGGGTAAGCCTTGCGTCTCGGAGCCAAAAATAAACCAGTCACCTGCTTGGAAGGCTTGCTGGTAGGGGCTTGCAGAGCCTTTGGTCGTGAAGGCGAACATCCGTGCGGTCTCTGGGCTAGCGGCCTTTAAAAAAGCTTGCCAGTTGGCGTAGCGCTGAACGGGTGCGTATTCGTGATAGTCAAGTCCCGCGCGGCGCATTTGCTTGTCGCTCATGTCAAAACCGAGTGGCTCAATCAAGTGCAAACGCGAACCCGTGTTGGCGCACAAGCGGATGATGTTGCCCGTGTTGGGCGGGATTTCGGGGGTGACGAGGACGATGTTGAACATTTACGCCACTCTTTGGGGACTCATCAGATCTTTTAAAAGGGTCGATTGTAAGTTCAAACTAGCGGCGTTCGTGCAATCACCACTGCGCTAACGTGCGCTGCGCCCGCCTTGTAGAGCGGCGCTGCGGCGGCGACCAAGGTTGCGCCTGTGGTGGTGACATCATCAATCAGAAGCACGCGCTTGCCCTTGAGGGCCACGTCTGTATTGGCTTGCAGGGCAAAGGCGTTGGCAACATTACGCGCCCTTGCTTCGCGGTCTAGCAAGCGCTGGGGCGCGGTGTTGCGGGTGCGGATGAGCGCGGTGGGCGCAATTTTGTGTTTGGCGGAATGCTTGACTAAATGTTTGGCTAAGGCAAGCGCTTGGTTGAAGCCGCGCTCTTCTAGGCGCTCGGCAGATAAGGGTAGCGGCATCACGATGTCGGCGCTTGCGATGAGTTCGCGGATCCCCGTCTCGCGCAGCATCAGCCCAGCAAAAAGTCTTGCCAACCCTGGCTCGGGTGCGAATTTATATCTGGCGATGAGCGCTGACCATGGCGTATCAAAATTGACAGCAGCGATGCAGTCGTCCAAGCCTTGCGGCACGGGGAATGGCGGCGCTTTGGCGTGTGACTCGATGCAGTTGTTGCAAACGCCCGCTACGCCCGTTACACCCGTTACGCCCGTTACACCCGCGTACGCGGCGGACGGCCATTGATGGCAAATGGCGCATTCGAAAGGGAGCGCAAGGGGGATGGCTTGCAAGAGGCGGCTAAAAAAAGACATGGCTCAATATACTCGCGGGATGACTGCTGAATCATCCCTTGATTTTGACCCGCACATTGATGGGGTTGCTGCCGCTCGCTGGGCGGCAATGCCCGCGCAAGGTGCGCCTTGGCTGCACGAGGAAGTGGGGCGGCGCATGGCGGAGCGACTGGATTACATCAAGCTGCCGACAAAGGTTTGGACGGATTGGTCTTGGAGGCGGGGTGGGCAGGGACTTCGACAAGCTCAGTCCGAACGGTTTTGGGCGCAACCGTTTTGGGCGCAACCGTCTGGGGCGCAACGGTCTGGGGCGCTACAGAGGCTTTTGGGTGTGCGGAGATTCTTGAGTCCGTTCGGGCTGAGCTTGTCGATGCCAAAGTTCAAACCGCCTGCCAATTCGTCGCAGGACATGATGTGGTCAAACATGCAACTGCACATGGAGGCTGCGCCCAAGTGCATGATTGAGGCGTGGCACGCGGCGCTTAAAACCGATGGTTTTGTGCTGTTCTCCTGCCTTGGGCCTGACACTTTGGTTGAGCTTCGCTCTGCATACGAGCGGCGCGGCTGGTCTTATCCGATGCATCCGCTGACGGATATGCATGATTGGGGTGATCGGTTAGTTGCGCAAGGTTTTGCCCAGCCTGTGATGGATATGGAGCGCCTGACATTAACGTTTGCTTCGCCTGAGCGGGCGCTGGCTGAGTTGCGTGGTTTGGGGCGCAATCTGAGCGTACATCGCTCGCGGCAAACCTTTGGCCGAGTTTGGCGCCAAGCGCTTTTGGACGCAATGGACGAGTGTCGAAATGAGGAAGGGCAGATCGCGCTGACGTTTGAGTTGATTTATGGCCATGCGATTAAACCGAAACCGATTGTGAAGCTGTCGTCAAGTAGCTCGGTTAGTCTGGCGCAGATGCGCGCAATGCTTGGGCGCTCGTAGTCATTTGGACGACTTACATGGTGCTTGCAATCAAACCCGTTAAAATCTCTAGTTGCTAAAAAATTATGAAGAATTTATCGATGAAGAAATTTCTCTACCTACTCAGCGTTTTTCTCAGTACAGGCGCTCTTGCCGTGAATGATTTGCCTGGTGGCCCGGCTGTCAATCAACTGAACTTTCATCCTCCTGTAACGCAATTGGCAATCGAGCAACATTGGTTGCATAGTTTCATGCTGATTGCCTGTACGATCATTTTTGTGCTCGTGTTTGGCGTGATGTTTTACTCGATTTGGAAGCATCGCAAATCGGTTGGACATAAGGCCGCCAATTTTCATGAGTCCGTGACCGTTGAGATTTTGTGGACGATTGTTCCGTTTGTGATTGTGGTGATCATGGGGCTTTTGGCTACCAAAATGCTGGTGGCTTCCAAAGACACAACGAACGCCGATTTGACGATTAAAGCAACAGGTTACCAATGGAAGTGGGGCTACGATTACGTCAAGGGTGAGGGCGAAGGCATTGGTTTTATCTCTACGCTGGATAGTGCCCATCGCGCCATGTCGGAGTCGGGTATTCCTAAAGGTACGGTCATTCCAGACGATTATTTGCTCAAAGTTGACAATCCGCTGGTTGTGCCAGTGGGCAAAAAAATCCGCATCATCACAACGGCAAACGATGTGATTCACGCTTTTGCAATTCCCTCTTTTGGCATTAAGCAAGACGCGATTCCTGGCTTTGTGCGTGATACATGGTTTAAGACCGATGTGATCGGGGTTTATCACGGGCAGTGCCAAGAGCTGTGCGGCAAAGAGCACGCGTATATGCCCATCGAAGTGCGCGTTGTTAGCGCGGCTGATTACACGGCCTGGGTTGCCGATCAGCGCAAACTGGCAGCAGCCAAACAAGACGATCCAACCAAGGTTTGGGCGATGGACGACATCCTAAAACGCGGCGAAAAGGTTTATGCCAGCAACTGCGCGGCTTGCCACCAAGCGAATGGCAAGGGCGCAGGCCCGATTAAGCCCGTTGACGGCGCTGCCGTGGTTTTGGATGCTGACAAGACCAAGCAGATTAAGATTCTCTTGAATGGTCAAAATAACGGTGCAATGCCAGCATGGAGGGCGCTGTCGGATACCGATATTGCTGCCGTGATTACCTATACCAAAAACAACTGGTCAAACAAAACAGGTCAGCTGGTTCAGCCGTCCGAAGTGCTTGCAGCACGTAAATAATTGAATAGGAAGTACAGAACATGAGCCAAGATATGACGCACGCTGCACATGACGCACATGACGCACATGGTCACGACGACCATCACGACCACAAGCCAGAAGGCTGGCGGCGCTGGGTTTATGCGACCAATCACAAAGACATTGGTACGCTGTATTTGCTGTTCGCGTTCACGATGTTGATGGTGGGTGGCGTGTTGGCGCTGTTCATCCGCTTAGAGCTTTTTCAGCCAGGCTTGCAATTTGTGAATCCTGAGTTGTTCAACCAGTTCACGACCATGCACGGACTCATCATGGTGTTTGGCGCGATCATGCCCGCCTTTGTGGGCTTTGCGAACTGGATGATTCCGCTGCAAATTGGTGCGGCCGATATGGCGTTTGCGCGTATGAATAACTTCAGCTTTTGGTTGATGATTCCTGCCGCCATTACGCTGGTGATGAGTTTCTTTATGCCTGGCGGCGCACCTGCTGCGGGCTGGACGCTCTATGCGCCCTTGACCCTGCAAATGGGCCCTTCGATGGATGCAGGTATTTTTGCCATGCACGTGCTGGGTGCTTCCTCCATCATGGGTTCAATCAACATCGTGGTAACGATATTGAATATGCGCGCACCAGGCATGACGATGATGAAAATGCCGATGTTTGTTTGGACATGGCTCATTACCGCTTATCTTTTGATCGCTGTGATGCCTGTGCTGGCGGGTGCGATCACGATGACGCTTACGGATCGTCATTTCGGCACAACTTTCTTTAACCCCGCTGGCGGCGGCGACCCTGTGATGTATCAACACATCTTTTGGTTCTTCGGTCACCCTGAGGTGTACATCATGATCTTGCCAGCCTTTGGCATCATCAGTCACGTGGTTCCTACCTTTGCACGCAAGAAGCTGTTTGGCTACGCGTCGATGGTTTACGCCACATCGTCTATCGCCATTTTGTCTTTCATCGTGTGGGCGCATCATATGTACACCACGGGTATGCCAGTGACGGGGCAGTTGTTCTTCATGTACGCCACGATGCTCATTTCTGTGCCGACGGGCGTGAAGGTGTTCAACTGGGTTGCCACCATGTGGCGAGGCTCGATGACGTTTGAAACCCCGATGTTGTTTGCGGTGGGTTTCATCTTCGTGTTTACCATTGGCGGCTTCACGGGTTTGATTTTGTCGCTCGCGCCGCTTGATTTGCAAATGCAGGATGGCTATTACGTGGTGGCGCATTTCCACTACGTTTTGGTGGCAGGATCGCTCTATGCGATGTTTGCAGGCTACTATTTCTGGGTGCCTAAGTGGACGGGTGTCATGTACAACGAAACACGCGGAAAAATCCACTTTTGGTGGTCGCTGATTTCGTTTAACTTGACCTTCTTCCCTATGCATTTCTTGGGTCTGGCAGGTATGCCGCGTCGTTACGCGGACTATCCAGCGCAGTTCACCGACTTCAATCAAATGGCAACCATTGGCGCGTTTGGTTTTGGTCTGGCGCAGGTCTATTTCTTCTTCTTTGTGGTGCTGCCAACGATGCGCGGCAAAGGCGAAAAAGCCCCGCAGCGTCCATGGGAAGCGGCAGAAGGTCTTGAGTGGGAAGTGCCGTCGCCTGCACCATTCCACACTTATGAAACACCGCCCAAGCTGGATAGCACCGCAACCAAAGTGATTGGTTAATCAGCTGCTCGAACGACTATGACACCGCCCGAGCAATCGAAAAAAAACATCAAGCTGGCACTGATCTTGACATCGGTGGCGCTGGTGTTTGCGCTTGGGTTCGTCTTCAAGATGATGGTGCTGGGTCGATGAAGCTCTTCCCCATGAAGCTGCATACCAAGCTCTGCGTCATTGTGGTCGCCATGTTTGGCTTTGGCTATGCGCTGGTGCCGCTGTATTACGCGATTTGCGAAGCGACGGGCATTAACATTTTGGCGCTGACGGAACTAGAAATACCAGGTCAAAAAGCGGTTGTGCCCAGCAATACACAAATCGACAAAACCCGCGTGATCACGGTTGAGTTTGATGCCAACACACGCGGCGCAAGGCCTGCTGGCCCTGGCAGTGCGGGCATGCAATCAGGTGGCATTTGGGATTTCAAACCCGCAGTTCGTTCCTTGCAAGTACACCCAGGCGAGCTGACAACGGTGGTCTACGAGTTTCAAAATACACAAAATCGCCGCATGGCTGCACAGGCGATCCCCAGTTATGCGCCGCAGCAGGCGATGCCGTACTTCAACAAGGTTGAGTGCTTTTGCTTCCAGCAATACACGCTGGACGCAGGCGAGAAAAAGTCATGGCCTGTGGCGTTTGTGATTGATCCGAAGTTATCCAAAGATGTGACCACTATTACGCTGTCCTACACTTTTTTTGAAGTGCCTGGCAAAAGTATGGTGAATGCCGTGCGCGTGAATGATCGCAACGTATGAAGGGGCTGATTAAATTTTTGAGGACAATTCGAGCGGTACTTTGGTCGTTTTTAGGTATTCGAAAAGGCGCTGGCTTTCAGGAAGATATTGCGGCAATTACGCCGCTGCATTTGATTGGTGTTGGTATAGCGCTGTGTTTTTTATTCGTATTGGGCCTGATGTTTCTGGTGCAATGGATGGTCAAGATTTAATGAAGATTTGTTTGATAGATTGATAAGCGGAGAAAATTATGAGTTCAGATAACCACGCAACCCCGTATTATTTTGTGCCCGAACCATCGCCCCATCCTGTGATGGCGGCCTTTGGTTTGTTTTGGGTGATTTTTGGCGCAGGTCAGTGGATTAACGGCGTGAGCTGGGGCAAGTGGTCGCTGTTTGCTGGCTTGTTGTTCTTGTTTTATGTGTTGTTTAGATGGTTTGGCGATGCGATTCGCGAGAGTGTTGACGGCAAATACGGCTACAAAATTGACCTCTCGTTTCGCTGGAGCATGAGCTGGTTCATCTTCTCCGAAGTGATGTTCTTTGGCGCATTTTTTTCGGCCTTGTGGTGGATGCGTGTTCACTCCGTTCCGATGCTAGCGAACGCGGATCATGCGCTCTTGTGGGAAGGTTTTAAGGGCGTTTGGCCAAGCCTGCAACATGGCGCAACTGCTTCTCCTGCGGGCATCATCGAAGCGTTTGAAACCATGAAGCCCGTGGGCGCGGCTAGCGAGGAAGTCTGGAAGGCATCTTGGCTCGCAGGTATGTGGGGCTACATCAGCCACTCTCTACCTACTGTGAACACAGCATTGCTGCTCACATCAGGCGTAACGCTCACTATCGCGCATCATGCGTTGATTGAAGGCAATCGCTCTAAGACCATCAAGTTCATGTGGGTCACAGTGGCACTTGGTTTGCTGTTTCTCTTTGTGCAAGGCTATGAGTACTACCATGCCTATCACGAAATGAATCTCACGTTGGCATCGGGTGCGTATGGCTCAACCTTCTTTATGTTGACGGGCTTCCACGGCTTTCACGTGTTCATCGGTATGTTGATGCTCTTGTTTATCACGCTGCGTTTGCAAAAAGGTCACTTCAGTGCCAACAGTCATTTCGGCTTTGAAGGTGCGGCATGGTACTGGCACTTCGTGGACGTGGTGTGGCTGGGGCTGTACATCCTTGTTTATTGGATGTAATTTTTAGTCTTTATTTGCTGATTGGCAATCCTGTTGGCTGAATCAACCCCAGTTGCCAAGCCATCAAAACACTTATAAATAGTACGACCGATAAGCCAATCCGAATCGTCAGCGCACGAACCATTCCTCGGTTATTGGATGGTTGTTGCGCTGATTTTTTTTGCGCGTCATTGAGCGTGGGGTTTTTGCGTCGCAGCATAAAAAAGCCTGCCGATGCCAGGCTGGCGATAATCAGCAATAAAAATAAAGCAATGAAATAACCCATGTCGATTCGCTCCCGTTATGACTCACGTTTTTGGATAGTCACATTATCTGCAATGCTGGTGATGGGTCTCACGTTTTCGCTGGGCATCTGGCAATTGAGCCGCGCCGCGCAAAAAGAAAAATTAAGCCAACTTCGCGCAGAAGCAGTCCCCATCCAATTAAGCGGTGAGTGGGACGCGGCGCATACCTTATACGTCGATAACCGCCAAATGAACGCCAAGCAAGGCTTTTTTGTGGTGACACCGCTGCTTTTGAATAGCGCTGACTATGTGCTGGTTGAGCGTGGCTGGATTGCGCGTGATTTTTTAGACCGCAAGAAGTTGCGACCCATTGAAACCCCAGCGGGCGTGGTTAACATTCAAGTGCGCACGTTGCCCGATCCAGTTCCGCCCGCTGTGTTTGCAGGTGACGCGCTGGCGGAGTTACCGATTGTGCAATTTGCAAATCGAGCGTATTACGACAAAGCCATATCAGGCAAGGCTTACAAAGGAATGTTTCAGCAAATAGCTGCCGCGAGCGAGGGCTTAAAACGCGATTGGTACGAGCCCGCTAGCGGCGTAGAGAAACACTACGGTTATGCCTTTCAGTGGTTCGCCCTGAGCGCCTTGGTTACAGGGCTTTATGTGTGGTTTCAATGGATAAAAAAATCATGAGCAAATTAGATTCGCCCCTAGATTTAACGGTGCATCGCTTGCCCATACTGAGCGCAGATCGCACCAGTCTTGGTCGCTGGAAAATGCTCGTTGTGCTGTTAGTTTGCGCCGCGCCCGTTGTTGCGTCTTACCTGACCTACTACGTGATTCGCCCCAGCAATGTCAAAAGCTTTGGCGAACTGGTGCAGCCGCAGCGCCCTATGCCAAACCTCAGTGCCACAACGCTGGATGGGCAAGCTACCGCGCTTGCATCGCTGCGTGGGCAGTGGCTGCTGGCAAGTGTTGCGGGCGGCGCTTGCGCCAAACCCTGCGAGCAGCATCTTTATTTGCAGCGCCAACTGCGCGAGACGCTGGGGAAAGATAAAGATAGGCTTGATTGGCTGTGGTTGATTACAGACGATGCGCCGCTAGCCCCCGAGTTACGGGCAAGGCTGACCGATCCCGCCATGAAAACGCAAGGCTTTTCTGCGCTACGAATCAAGGAGTCCGATGCGGCGGCTTGGCTGCAAGGCGGCACAGATCAACTGTCTACGCGTCTTTATTTGATTGACCCGCAGGGCAACTACATGATGCGGTTTCCTGAGAACTTGGGCGTTGAGCAAGCCGCTAAAGCCAAAGCGGACATTAGCCGCTTGTTACGCGCTTCTAGCTTTTGGGATTTGCCTGGGCGAGAGAATATACAAAAATCCACTCACCCTGAGTCGGCTGTCGGGCAGGATTTCGACAAGCTCAATCCGAACGGGGCGAAAAAATGAACTGGCTAAAACCCACGCCAGCGGCGCTACATAAGCTCACCTATCTGCTGGTCTTCCTCACCTTTGATTTGATTCTGTTTGGTGCGTTTACGCGCTTAACTGATTCAGGGTTGGGTTGCCCCGACTGGCCTGGCTGCTACGCCAGCGCCACGCCACTAGGCGCGGCAGCGCACATTGATGCCGCGCAAACCCTTATGCCTACTGGCCCCGTGACGCACACCAAAGCGTGGATTGAAATGTTGCATCGCTATTTCGCCAGCGCCGTTGGGGCGTTGATTGTGCTGCGCTTAATCTGGACTGTGCAGCTCAAGCAAAAGCTGACCTTGCCAATCATTACTTTTTTGTGGGTCTGTTTGCAAGGCGTGTTTGGTGCGTTCACCGTCACGATGAAGTTGCAGCCGTTAATCGTGACGTTGCATTTGCTGGGCGGTATGGTGCTGCTGATGCTGCTGGTTTTGCAAACCTCCGCTCGCACGGAGCTTGTCGAAGTGCCTGCGCAAAACGCACATCCACAAGCGCAGTGCGAACGGGCTTTGCGTTGGTTTTTAGTCTGTGCTTTTGCCTGCGTGTGGCTGCAAATCTTTTTTGGCGCATGGGTTAGCACCAACTATGCGGTGCTCGCGTGCAATGAGTTTCCCACTTGCCTAAACGGCGCTTGGCTGCCCGCAAGCGCAAGCGACTGGCATCAAGGCTTTACGCTTTGGCGCGAACTGGGAACAGCGGCACTTCCAGCGTTGACGGCGATTCACCTGACGCACCGCATCTTCGCTGTGATTGTGTTGGTTGCCATCACGGGACTCATCATGCAACTGAAACAATACCCTGCGCTGCGCAAACTTAAACGCTGGCTGATGATTATTTTGACGCTGCAAATCATCACAGGCATCAGCAATGTGGTGCTCGGCTGGCCGCTCTTGGCGGCGGTGATGCACACGGGTGGCGCGGCAGGGTTGGTGTTAGTGCTGACGCGAATTTGGACAAAAAGTACCGTTCAGGCTGAGTCCGTCAAAGCCTTGCATAGCACGCCGTCAGGCTCAGTGCGAACGGTTAAGACTGCGAAAATCGAACGATGAATACCTTCCAACAGTTCTATGCGCTGATGAAGCCACGCGTGATTCAGCTCATCGTGTTTTGCGCGTTCGTCGGAATGTTGCTTGCCATACCAGGTCTGCCAAGCTTTGACCAGTGGCTCAAAATGGTGTGGTCATGCCTTGGGATTTGGATGGTCTCGGGCGCGGCGGCAGCGTTTAACTGCATTGTCGAGGCCAAGCTAGATGCGCGAATGCAGCGCACCGCGTGGCGACCCACCGCCAGCGGCGAAATTACGCAGACGCAAACGCTCATCTTCTCCACCATCTTATGCAGTGTGGGCTGCGCGGTGCTGCTGTGGCAAGCCAACGTGCTCACGATGTGGCTGACGCTAGCAACTTTTGTCGGTTACGCCATCGTCTACACCGTCATTTTGAAACCCGCCACGCCGCAAAACATTGTGATTGGCGGAGCATCAGGCGCAATGCCGCCGGTGCTGGGCTGGGCGGCGATGGCCGATAACGTGGGCCCCGAGGCCATTGCGCTATTCCTCATTATCTTTTTGTGGACACCGCCGCATTTTTGGGCGCTGGCGCTGTACCGCGTAGAAGAATACGCCAAGGCGGGCTTGCCGATGTTGCCCGTCACGCACGGCAATGCATTTACGCGATTGCACATCTTGCTCTACACCTTTGTTTTGTTTGCCGCGTGTTTACTGCCATTTGTGATTGGCATGAGCGGCGTGCTCTATCTTGTCGCGGCGGTGATTTTGAGCCTCGGGTTTTGTTGGTACGGGTTTAAGCTGTGGCGGGCGTACTCTGAGCCGCTGGCACGTGCAACGTTTCGTTTTTCGTTGATTCATTTATCCGTTTTGTTTGCGGCGCTGTTGGTCGATCATTACATTTTTTAAAATCCAAGGGCTACCTGACTATGAAGCTTTCTGCCTTTGACCGAAGTGAGCACGTTTATCGAAATGATGCGTTTGTTGAGCTAGTAAAAGATGCCATTCGTTTTTTCCATGGCACACCTGTTCATCCTTTGCCGCCACCAAAGAGCTTCGCTGGAACAGGCGTGTATGCGCTTTACTACACGGGTCAATCTGGCATATATGAGCGCTATGGAGATCTCAATCGTTTGGCGTACAACAGTCCGATCTATATCGGTAAAGCAGTTCCAAAAGGGTGGCGACAAGGGCGCGACTCTGATGATGTGCTTCGACAATCTAAAGAGCTTCACTCAAGACTTAAACAGCATAGCAACAACATCGCTTTAGTCAAAAGTCTAGCGCTGGTTGATTTCCAATCCAGATTTGTAATTTTTGAAGATGCTGGTTCAGACATGATCGGCGCGGTAGAGGCGTCACTTATCAAATTGCATAAGCCTTTGTGGAACGTGGCATTAGATGGTTTTGGAAATCATGATCCAGGCAAGGGGCGTTATCAACAAGCCAAATCAGATTGGGATGTTATTCATACTGGGCGTGAATGGGCTGATCGGTGCGTTGGTGCTGCAAAAGACAAGACCGTGATTTTGAAAAACATGAAGGCACATCTGAGCAAACTCTCTTTGGTGAATAGCTGATATGCGCTCATTAGAATTATTTTCTGGTGCAGGCGGGCTCGCCAAAGGGTTAGAGTCGGCAGGTTTTAAACATAGCGCTTTTGTTGAATTCAATAAGCACGCCTGCAATTCACTTCGAAAGAACTTTTCACCAGAAAAAGTCTTTCATGGTGATATCAGAGATTTTGATTTGCATAGTGTTTCGGGGGTCGATGTTGTCGCTGGCGGTCCTCCCTGCCAGCCGTTCTCTCTAGGTGGGAAGCATCAATCTAATTTGGATGATCGAGATATGTTTCCTTATGCTATCAAGGCCATTGAAACATTGAAACCCAAAGCATTTGTGTTTGAAAATGTCAAGGGTTTGCTGCGTCCCGCCTTCACCAATTACTTTGATTACATATTGGCGCGGCTAGCTAATCCAGAGCAGCAACTAAAGCCCAACGAGGATTGGAATAGGCATCTAGAACGGTTGCAAAAGATCATGTCCAACCAAGGCGCGGGCTTGCAATATGACATTCATTGGAAATTATTGAATGCTGCCGATTACGGAATACCGCAAACGAGAGAGCGTGTTGTCATTGTTGGTTTGCGATCAGATCTCAAACTGGCATGGCAATTTCCTAAAGCAACCCATTCAGAAGATCGACTCCTTTGGGAGATGTTTGTGACCAAACGCTATTGGGATCGCCATCGGGTGTTTGAACACCCGATTTTTGAGGGTGATATGTCCCCCCAAAAATTGGCTGCGATTAAAACCAAGTATGGATTTTTTGAGCCGGATTCACTCCCTTGGCAAACGGTTAGGGATGCGCTTTGCGGCGTCCCAGACCCGAGAGAAACACACGACATTCAAGACCACATCTACAAAGCAGGTGCTAGAGCTTATCTGGGCCATACAGGTAGCGATCTTGATTGGCCCTCGAAAACTATCAAGGCTGGTGGACATGGCGTACCTGGCGGCGAAAATATGATTCGCTACCCCAGTGGAGAGCTGCGCTATCTCACCGTATTTGAGGCCAAACGTATTCAAACTTTCCCCGATGAGTTTGAAATTTCAGGCGCATGGGGTGAGGCTATGCGGCAAATTGGCAATGCAGTCCCCGTCACGCTAGGTGCTGTTATTGGTAAGCAACTGGCACATTCTTTAACCCTTCCCTAAGAAAGATGTTATGAAAGCACTTCACTGGCTTGTACTCCTTACCCTTCAATTGCTAACGTCATTTATGCAAACTGCTTCAGCTCAAGTCCCCACCTCATCCTTGCAGAAAATGTATCCCGCTCCACAAGAAGGTGATGCGGTTTTGCGCAATTTCCAATTTCACACGGGCGAAGTTTTTCCCGAACTCACAATCCACTACACCACGATTGGCGACCCCAAAAACGAACCCGTCCTCGTGCTACACGGCACAACCGGCTCGGGCATGGGAATGGTCAACTCTGGCTTTGCGGGCGAGCTGTTTGGCGCGGGTCAGCCGCTTGATGCGAGCAAATACTTCATCATCTTGCCCGATGCCATTGGCACAGGCAAAAGCACCAAGCCCTCCGATGGTCTGCGCGCCAAGTTTCCCAAGTACAACTACGACGACATGGTCGATGCGCAATACCGCTTAGTGAGCGAACACTTTGGCCTTAAGCGCCTACGACTAGTGATCGGTAACTCAATGGGCGGAATGCAAACGTGGCTGTGGGCGATCAAATACCCCATCATGGATGTGGCGGTGCCGATGGCATCCATGCCAACCGAAATGGCAAGCCGCAACTGGATGCTGCGCCGCTTGATTGTGGACTCCATCCGCCGCGACCCCGAGTGGATGGACGGCAACTACAAAGTGCAACCCAAAAGCGCTCTATTTGCTGGCGCCTTCTACAACATAGCCACTAATGGCGGCACGCAAGCCACCTACAAAGCCGCGCCCACCAGAGCCAAGGCGGATGCGCTACTTGACGCGCGCTTAAATGCCAAGTTCACAGGTGACGCGAACGACTTTCTTTATCAATGGGAATCGTCAGGTGACTACAACCCCGGCAGCGGATTAGAAAAAATCACAGCCACACTGCTGGCGATTAACTCGGCAGACGACGAACGCAATCCGCCCGAGCTAGGTCTTTTGCAGCGCGAAATCAAACGTGTGAAAAATGGCAGCTACTACATCATTCCAGCTAGCGAAAACACGGCAGGCCACGGCACGACGGGCATGGCTAAGTTTTGGAAGGATGAGTTGGCAAAGCTGCTTCAGTCTGCACCTGTTAGGCAGGTAAGATGAGGTCATGGCAACGATTCAAGCAAACGCAATCAGCCAGACAACGCAAGACGCTCTCCTCCCAAGTTAAAGCAACTTTAAACGCCCAATGAAATTCTTACGCCGCCTTTTTCTTTTGACAATCACGCTCTTGCTCATTAGCGCCTGCACCGACAAAAAAGTCGCATTCAACTCCGTTGACATCACGGGCGCAACTTATGCGCAGGATTTTTCGCTGCCTGATGTCGATGGCAAAACGCGCACCATCAAAGACTTTGCGGGCAAGGTTGTCGTGGTGTTTTTTGGTTACACGCAGTGCCCTGATGTGTGCCCGACCACCATGGCGGAAGTCAGCAGTGTGAAGAAGGCTTTGGGCAAAGATGGCGACAAGTTGCAGGCGGTGTTTATTTCGATTGACCCCGAGCGCGATACGGCGGCGGTGCTAAAGGCGTACCTTGCTAATTTTGATGAATCATTTGTTGCGCTAAGGCCCGCAACACCTGAGGCTTTGGCGGATGCGGCGAAGGCGTTCAAAATTTACTATAAAAAAGTCGATGGCAAAACGGCGGGCAGTTACACCATGGATCACACCGCTGCCAGCTATGTCTTTGATACCAAGGGGCGTGTGCGATTGTTTACGCGCTATGGCGCTGGCGTGGCGCCTTTAACTAACGATGTGCGGCAGCTGCTAGCAGGAAACTAGTGGCTACCCGCCTGCGCGGGGATGCTGCCGCGCAAGGATGATGGATTCATTGCGTTTGATCCCGACACCAACCTTGGCAGCGGCACGCCATCCATCAGCTGCATCAAACCATGCGTCGCCCGCTAAACAGTCGCGCAGCATGGGCAAGCTGTCCAGGCCCCAAAAGACTTTTTGATCAGCGCCTTCGCCTACAAGCAAACTAGGCACGCCGAAGATGCCTGCTTGCAAAGCCGCGTCGGTATTGGCTTTGAGCCGTTCTTTGGCGGTTTGCGTATCGCATTGGATATTGCCCTCCAGCGTTTTTGTGAGCGCGTCTAATCGCGCACCGTCAGCCGCATCAGCTCCGCCGCGCCAGACGTGATGAAAAATTTGTTGCGTGATCAAGCGATTCGTATGGCCGTTTTCATCGGCGCAGGCCACGCTCAAACGCAAGAGCGGCAAAGGGTTGAAAGGGTGCTGACTTGGCATTTGAAAATGGATGCCCAGCGCTTTAGCTTGCCATAGCACCTGCCGATACGTCCAATCGCGCTTGGGTGCAATTTCGGCAGGGCCAAGCTGGCCATAGGTTTTGAGCAATCCTGCAAACAAAATCGGGGTGTACGTGACGCGGTAACTGAGTCCTTCTAGCGCTTTGGGTAGCTGCTCAAACGCCAAATAAGCGTAGGGCGAAATCGGGTCGTAGTAAAAGGTGATGTGCTTCATGGTGTCCTTTGCTCAATCAGTTGCAAGATGTGTAACTTTTCATCGTTAGCAAGTGCCGCCCAATTGGCGATTTCATCGATGGTGCGCAAGCAGCCTACGCATAGCCCTGTCTGAGGACTCATTTGGCAAATCGATACACAAGGTGATGGCACAGCGGTTGTCATGGTCGCCTCGATTGTCGTTTGATAAGCCACACCAAGGCAACCCACGCGCAGGCCATAGCCCATAAGGGTTGCAAGCCATAGCGCGATGCCCAGTTCGCATACGGCGTGAGCTTGCTTTGACCCTCTACCGTCCCCGTCAGTGTGCCGCGCGTGGTGCGCTCAAGGCTGTGGGTTACCTGGCCGCGATGGTTGATGATGACGGTTGCGCCCGTGTTGGTGGCGCGTAGCATGGGGCGGTTGAATTCGATCGCACGCATTCTGGAGATGTTGAGATGTTGATCAATCGCCATGCCGCTGCCAAACCAGCCCATGTTGCTGACGTTGACAAACACCGTTGGCGCAAGACTTGGATCGATGAAGCGCTGGGCGAGTTCTTCGCCAAATAAATCTTCGTAACAAATGTTGATGGCAAAACGCTCGCCCGCGTGCGCAAAAGAAGGCTGGTTTAAGTCACCACGATTGAAGTCGCCCAGCGGAATGCGCATGAGGTTGGTAAACCAGCGAAACGTGGGCGGAATAAATTCGCCAAACGGCACGAGATGGTGCTTGTCGTAGCGGTAAGGCTGGCTGGATAAGGCTCGCCAGCCAATGACGGAGTTGGTGTAGCCGTCCACCATCGAGCCCAAAGGAATGCCCGTGAGTGCGGCTGTTTGGGCGCTGCCAGTCAATGCATCCGACAAGCTCGGCCAGTAGCCCGTTGGCAATTGCTGCGGTAAAAGTGGAAGCGCGGTTTCGGGCGCGACGACCAAATCGACCTTGTCGTCAACCGCGCGCAGCAACTCGGTTTTGTACCAAGCCAGCGCGGTGCCTACGCCTGTGGTTGAGTCAAACTTTTCGTTTTGCGGGATGTTGCCCTGCAAGAGCCGAACGGTGAGGCTTTGCGGCGCATTGGCTTGCAAAGGCTTATCCAGATTGGCCTGGGGGCTAGGTGCCAAAAGCGTTTTGACGCAAAGTAGCAACACGATCCCGATTTTGAGCAGACACGATTGGGTAAGCACAAAGAGCGCAGCAATAAACGCCGCCAGTGCCGACAGACCATACACGCCGACCCACGGCGCAGCGCCAACCAATGGACTGTCAATATGCGCGTAGCCAATGGCATTCCAAGGCAGCCCCGTCAGCACCGTACCGCGAGCGAGCTCGGCTAGCAACCACAGCGCGGCAAACAGTGCGGCATCTTGCAGGGGAGATGTGTTTTTGGGGCTTTTGAGCCACACAAAAGCAACTCCCACCCCAGCATAAAAACTAGCTAATAAGCAGCACAGCGCTAGCACGGCCAGCGCTGTCACTACTGCGTGCAAGCCGCCATACTCGTGCATCGAAATAGAGAGCCACCACAGGCTGCTGGCAAACCACGCGATTGCAAATAATGCGCTGGACTGACAAGCCGCCCAAGGCGTAGCGCTTTGGCTGAGTCGCCGCACAAGCCACGCCATCGCAATGAGCTGCAAAGACCAAACAGCCGATCCGCTCCACGGGTTTGCCATAGACCAGCCGTGCAACACACCCCAAGCAATGCTCCCCATGTTTGTGCGACTTATGCCAAACGTGTGGCGCGAAACCACTTGATCGCACCACGGCTGGCGATCAGTACGACAAGCCGCAGCCCGCCCACGATATGCTCTTCGCCGCCGCGTGGAACGTGTCCCATGCGGTGCGCGACCAAGCCGCCAATGGTTTCAAATTGATCCAGCTCTTCTTGCGTAAACTCGCAATCAAATTGATCGACAAGTTTGACTAGCGCTGCCTGGCCACTCACGCGGTAAGCGCCGTCCTCTGGTAACGAGACGATATCAGCCGATGCGCCATCGCCCTCGCGGGTGTCAAACTCGTCTTCGATTTCGCCGACGATTTCCTCCAAAATGTCCTCAATCGTGATGAGTCCTGCGGTCTTGCCAAACTCATCTACAACCAGCGCCAAGTGGTTGCGCCGCCCACGAAAGTCGGTGAGCAAGTCATTCAAGCCCTTGCTTTCGGGCACAAAGACGGCTGGACGCAAGAGCGCACGCAAGTGGATTTCGGGTGAGCGCTGGCGCTTGAGTAAATCCTTAGCCAGCAAGATGCCAATGATGTTGTCGCGCTCGCCCTCAAATACGGGAAAGCGTGAGTGTGCGGTGTCAATCACGATATTGAGCAGATCATCAAAATCCGCATCAATATCGAGCAACTCCATGCGCGGAGCGGCAACCATCACGTCGCCTGCTGTCATGTCGGAGAGTTTGAGCACGCCCTCCAGCATCGCCAAGCTTTGGGCGTTGATGAGGCGACGGTCTTGCGCCTCTTCCAGTGTGGCAAAAAGCTCTGCCTTGGAGTCAGGCCCTGGGTGCAGGTATTCGGCAATTTTGCGCAAAAGGGAGCGGGCTGGGGGACGACTGTCTGGATTCATGGGCACATCATAAAGCGGTTCTCGCTTTTAATTTGTAGCCTCTTATTTTAGTTGTGCCCTTGGTTTTTACTAATACCCGACCAGGATAAAAACTGCAAAATGGATTATTTATTTAGGAGCAATATGATGAAACAACCATGGTTTGATAGTTATCCTGCTGGCGTGCCGCAAGAGATTAATCCAGACGCTTATACGTCGCTTGCTGCATTATTTAACGAGTCGTTTAAAAAGAACGCGGATCTTCCCTTCACTGTTTGTATGGAGCAGTGGATGACGTATGGCCAGCTCGATAGGCTCTCCACAGCAGTTGGCGCGTGGCTGCAAGCGCAAGGCTTGCCTGCTGGCGAGCGCGTGGCTTTGATGTTGCCCAATTTGCCCCAATTCCCCGTCACGATGGCAGGGATTTTGCGCGCTGGCTACACCTGCGTGAATGTCAATCCGCTCTACACCGCGCGTGAACTGAAGCATCAATTGAAGGACTCTGGCGCGACAACGATTGTCATTTTGGAGAACTTTGCCAAAACGCTAGAAGAGGTGATTGATGAGACACCGATTGAGCGCGTCGTAGTCGCTCACATGGGCGACTTGCTGGGTGCGCTGCGCGGCCCATTTTTAACTTTCGCTGTGCGGCACTTAAAAAAAATGGTGCCCGCGTACAAAATCCCGTTGCAAACCCCCTCTGGCAAGGCGCGTCAAGTGCTCACCTTTAAGCAGGTGCTCAGTCAGGGCGCTGGTTTGCCGATGACGCCTAGCACGGCAAAAGGCGACAGCATTGCATTTTTGCAATACACGGGCGGAACAACGGGGCTATCCAAGGGCGCTGTGCTGACGCATCGCAACGTGATTGCTGCTGTGCTGCAAGCCGAGGCATGGTTTACGCCCGCGCTTAAAAAAGTGGGCGATGCGCGTAACGTAAACGGCATTGCCGCATTGCCGCTGTATCACATTTTTGCGCTCACGCTGTGCCTAATGGCGATTCGCCAAGGGGCGCATTTAACGCTGATTCCTAATCCGCGCGACATTCCTAAGTTTGTGGACGTGCTTAAAAAGCGCCCCTTCCATATCTTGCCAGCGGTGAATACGCTGTTCAATGCGCTGCTGCAAAATGCCGAATTTCAAAAATTAGATTTCAGTCATCTGTGCGTGAGCCAAGCGGGCGGTATGGCCGCGAGCGTGGGCACGGCGAAAAAATGGCACGACATCACAGGCTGCGCGATGGTGGAGGGCTGGGGGATGAGCGAGACCTGCGCCATTGGCACCAACAATCCCGTGAATGCAACGGAGTTTTCGGGCTCGATTGGCTTGCCGCAGCCCGGCATTGAGATCGCCATTAAAGACGACGATGGTGTCTCGCTGCCTATGGGTAGTTCAGGCGAGATTTGCATCAAAGGCCCGAACGTCATGGCGGGCTATTACAACCAACCCGAAGAAACAGCGGCAGCATTTACGGCAGACGGTTTTATGCGCACGGGCGATGTGGGCGTGATGGATGAGCGCGGTTACTTCCGCATTGTCGATCGCAAAAAAGACATGATTATTGTGAGCGGCTTTAACGTCTTCCCGAACGAGCTAGAGAATACGATTTCGCTGTGCCCAGGGGTCGTTGAGTGCGCGGTGATTGGCGTGCCTGACGAAAAAGCAGGCGAAGCGATCAAGGTATTTGTAGTGAAAAACGATGCGGCACTTACCGAAGACGACGTCGCTAAATACTGCCGTCAAAATCTAACGGGTTATAAAATTCCAAAGTACATTGAATTCCGTGATGATTTACCCAAAACTAACGTAGGAAAAATTCTGCGGCGTGAGCTTCGAGCTGGAAAATAACTTAGACGATCTGATTCAACAAGGCTTGGCGCATTGCGCAGTCAAAAACTGGGCGGATGCCAAGCTATGTTTTGAGTCGGTGGTTGCCGCCGACCCTCTTCACAAAGTCGCTTGGAATAATCTGGGTAATGTGCTGGACGATTGGGGTGACGATGCGGGCGCATTGGCGGCTTATCGGCAAGCACTCAACATTGATCCCGATTACGCAAACGCGAAGAAAAACTTTGCCTTGGTTGCGCATAAGCAAGGTGTTGCCGCTTACGCCAAAGCTGATCTTGGCGCGGCGCTGGCACTGTTTGAACTGGCTGCCCAGCAAGCCCAAGGCAATGCTGACTACGACCATAGCTATTTGCAGTTATTGCTAGAGACTTGTTCGCATTCAACCCTGGCGGCGCATATTCAAGCGATGCATGAGCAGACCGATGCAAACGATGCTTATACGCCGCACCCCTATCCCTTGTTGGCTGCCAAGGACGATCCCGTTTGGCACTTGTTAGCTGCAAAGCGTTATGTGGCAAGGCTTGCGAGCGAGTTGCCCATTGCAGACAAGCCCACTCAGATGATTGACGCGACAAGGCGGGGGCGGATTCGCATCGCGTATCTCTCATCCGATTGGCATCAAAATCCCGTGCCGCAGCAGTTGCTGCCAAGCATCGAGGCGCATGATCGGACTGCGTTTGAAGTCATCGGCGTGGCAACGGATGGCATGCAAGATGGCAGCCTGTGGCGCAAGCGGATTGAGCAAGCGTTTGATAAATTTCATGCGCTGGGGCATTTGACCGATGCACAAATCGCAGAACAATTACGCGCCATGAACATCGATATTGCCATCGATTTATCGCTCTATATGGAAGGCGGTCGCCCGATGATCTTGGCAAGTCGCCCGTGCTGCGTGCAAGTGGCGTTTTTGGGTTATGCGGGATCGTCAGGTGCGCCGTGGATTGATTATTTAATCGCCGATGAGGTCACGATTCCAGCAAGTCACGCGCATTTTTATTCAGAAAAAATCATCAAGCTACCGCGTAGTTTTATGCCCGATAGCAACGAGCGACCGGTTGTTCAGCCGCCCGCAAATCGAGCGGCAGCCCTTATCCAGCATGGCTTGCCAGCGAAGGGATTTATTTTTTGCGCCTTCAATAACCCCTACAAAATAGCGCCAAAGATGCTGGCTTGTTGGTTTCGCTTGCTGCACGCTGTGCCAAATAGTGTGCTGTGGTTTCAAGCCAATAACCGCTGGACCGAGGCGAACTTGCAAGCAGCAGCCAAGGCGGCAGGACTGGACGCTGAGCGAGTTGTTTTTGCCAAGCGCGTGGCTAGCTTTGCCGAGCACTTGCAGCGCTACGCGCTCGCCGATTTGTTTTTAGACACCTTCCCCTACAACGCGCACGTAACAGCCGCAGACGCGCTGTGGGCGGGCTTACCAGTGCTCACGCTGCAAGGGCAGTCGTTTGCAAGTCGTGTGGCGAGCAGCATCCTCACGGCGTTGGATTTGCCAGAATTGATCACGACGGATATCACGAGTTACGAGGCGCGAGCGCTGGAGTTGGTGAGGCAATCTAAAAAACGAATAGCGATTCGATTGAAGCTAGCAAATAGCAAAGCGAAGAAGGTTTATTTTGATCAGTTGCAATACGTGCGTAGCTTAGAAGCGGCATACGGTAATATTTGTAAATGAACATGATTAATCTCCCAGTAGGCGTAACTGTTTTTGAGCGCGGCTGGCTCTCCTCCAATAACGTCTTGTTTATCGGCAAGGACAGCACGGCGCTGGTTGATACGGGGTACTGCACGCACGCCGAGCAAACGCTCGCGCTTGTTCAGTCGGCGCTTAAAGAGAGGTCGCTTGACCACATCATCAATACGCACTTGCATAGCGATCACTGCGGTGGTAACGCGGCCTTGCAGGCGACCTACACCACAGCACGCAGCACAGTGAAAACCCATATTCCACAAGGGTTAGCGAAGCACGTTGCTAGCTGGGATGAGACGGCGCTCAGCTACAAACCATCGGGACAAAACTGTCCGCGCTTTGCATTCGAGCACACACTCAAGCACGGCGATGAGGTTCAGCTTGGCGATACAAAGTGGCAAGTCCACGCCGCGCCAGGTCACGACCAGCACTCAATCATTTTGTTTGAGCCCGAAACCCGCACGCTGATCTCTGCCGATGCGCTGTGGCAAAACGGATTTGGCGTGGTGTTTCAAGAGCTAGAGGGCGAACGCGCATTTGACGAAGTCGCCCAAACGCTGGACGTGATTGAACGCCTCAATCCGCAAACCGTCATTCCTGGACACGGCGCAGTGTTTGTAGGCGATGCCGTGACGGCTGCGCTGGTGACTGCTCGTAGTAGGCTTGATGGCTTTGTACACAACCCACTCAAGCACACCCGCTACGCCGCTAAGGTGCTGCTCAAATACAAGTTGTTAGAGCTGCAAAGCATCCCCGAGTCAGCTTTTATTGACTGGGCAAAATCAACCCGCTATTTTGAGATGGTGCGCGGTCGCTGGTTTGCCGATAAGCCAATGGATATATGGCTTGCGGGCTATATCGAGGAGTTGATTACGGGCGGCGCGGCTAGGCGTGAGGGCGGCTTGATTGTGAATGTTTGAGATTCAAAAAAGACAAAGGGCGGTTAGATACCGCCCTGATTGCAAAGCAGCAGACTTGTCATCGCCTTACTGCTCTGGCTGTCTCAACGCTTGCGCGGAGGCAGACTCCAAATCCCTTGCGGGGACGGGTTCATTATCGCTTAAATTTAGGGCGTTAAGCACAGCTTTTTGAATTGCCGAAAAATCTGTTGGCGTGACCTGCATATTGACAGATTGCCGACCACCGCGTCGCGTTCGCGTGTAGTAGAGATCTAATCGCGCGATGGATAGGGTGTAGACCATATCGCACTTTGCCCATACTTCTTTATGTGTGTCACCATCTGGTCTAGGATTCTTAGGCAATAAATAGTGATAGTCCTCTTGCTTACTTGGTGCGGTGGTAGATAGCGGCACAACGGTAACAAGTCGAGAATTGTGGCGATTGCGAGCGATGACAACAACATCACGCTTTTTAACCATTTCTGGCTCAATCATGCCAGTGAAGTCGCACTGGACGATAGAGGCGATACGAGGTGGAAACAAAAGAGACATAGATTTATTTTATCTGTGTTTAATTACAGATAAAAATATGCGACACAAAGCAAACGTTAGGCATCCTATGGGAAAACAAATAACAAAAGCGGCTGTGACATTTCAAACAGTAGCCAGTGACAAACCATTTATTGGGCTGGCTTTAGTGCTTTGGCAGCACGGTGTTTCGTTGGTGCGCCCTTCAACCCCTCATAATGGAAGGTTTTGTTAATTAGCCTTCTCTCGTGAACACAACCACTGACAGCCCAGACATCGGCGTACCTCTAGCCCAAGCCGTTCGCCGTCCCTCCGCGATGACGCACATCTCGATTCGCGGGGCGCGGACGCATAACCTTAAAAACATTGATCTTGATATTCCGCGGAATCAGCTCGTGGTGATTACGGGCTTGTCGGGGTCGGGCAAATCGTCGCTGGCGTTTGATACGCTGTATGCCGAGGGGCAGCGCCGCTATGTGGAGAGTTTGTCCACTTATGCGCGGCAGTTTTTGCAGCTGATGGACAAGCCCGATGTGGACGTGATTGAGGGGCTCTCGCCTGCGATTTCGATTGAGCAAAAAGCAACTTCGCACAACCCGCGCTCGACGGTGGGCACGGTGACGGAGATTCACGACTACATGCGCTTGCTGTTCGCCCGCGCTGGCACGCCGTATTGCCCCGATCACAACTTGCCGCTGCAAGCTTTGTCGGTGAGCCAAATGGTGGACGCGATTTTGGCGTTTCCTGAGGACACCAAGTTGATGTTGCTTGCGCCGATTGCGCGTGAAAAAAAGGGCGAGTTTGAGGCTACGTTTGAGGGGCTGCAAGCCAAGGGCTATGTGCGTTTTCGCTTGAATGGCGAGGTCGTGATGATGGAGGATTTGCCCAAGCTTAAAAAGACCGAGAAGCACGCTATTGATGTGGTGATTGATAGGTTAAAAGTGCGCCACCCACCCGTTCACCCTGAGCCTGTCGAAGGGTTGGCTCAGGCTTCGACTGGCTCAGCCCGAACGGATTTTGCTCACTTGAAGCAGCGCTTGGCGGAGAGTTTGGAGGCCGCGCTGCGCTTGGCGGATGGGCGCGTGATTGCGCTTGATATGGACACAAAAGAAGAGCATCTCTTTAACGCTAAGTTTGCTTGTCCGCATTGCAATTATTCGATTGCGGAGCTGGAGCCGCGTCTCTTTTCGTTTAACTCGCCTGTGGGCGCTTGCGAGACTTGCGATGGCCTTGGGCAGATGGAGTATTTTGATGAGTCACGCGTCGTCGCCTTCCCCTCTATTAGCTTGGCAAGTGGCGCGATTAAAGGCTGGGATGCTCGAAATCACTACTACCACTCGATGTTGGAGTGCGTGGCCAAGCATTACAAATTCGATTTGAGCAAGGCGTTTGAGTCGTTGCCCAAAGAGGCGCAGCAAGTCGTACTGCATGGCTCGGGCGAGGTTGAAATTAAGTTCAACTACACCTTGGAGTCGGGCAAATACGAAGGACAAAAACTATCGAAAAAACATCCGTTTGAAGGCATCATCCCCAATATGCAGCGGCGCTACCGCGAGACGGACTCTAACGTGGTGCGTGAAGATTTGGCTAAATACCGCAGCCAGCAGCCATGCACCACGTGCAATGGCGCAAGGCTGAGGCGCGAGGCGCGAAATGTGTTTTTGGTGGATAGCGCCGCGCGGCCTGAGTCTGTCGAAGGCGGCATTTCGACAAGCTCAATGCGAGCGGACAGAGCTTCCTTGCATGAACTTAGTCACCTCACGCTGCGCGAAGCACAGGTGTATTTTCAAAACCTCAAGCTAACGGGTAGCCGTGCGGAAATTGCGACGAAGGTGGTGCAAGAAATTGCGGCGCGGCTTAAATTTTTAAATGATGTGGGGCTGAACTATCTCAGTTTGTCCCGTAGCGCGGAGACCTTATCGGGCGGGGAGTCCCAGCGCATTCGGCTGGCAAGCCAGATAGGTAGTGGTCTCACGGGGGTGATGTATGTGCTGGATGAACCCAGCATTGGTTTGCATCAGCGTGACAACGACCGCCTGATTGGCACGTTGCGCCATTTGCGCGACATAGGCAACTCGGTGCTTGTTGTGGAGCACGACGAGGACATGATTCGCGCTGCGGATCACGTGATCGACATGGGCGTGGGCGCAGGCGTACACGGTGGGCGCGTGGTCGCCGAGGGTACCTGCGCGGACGTGCTGGCAGTTAAAGAATCACTGACAGGGCAATACATGAGCGGTGCGCGGCAGATCAAAATTCCGAAACGACACAAGTTCGACAGCAAGAAGGTGTTGACGATTAACAACGCGACGGGCAATAACCTCAAAGGCGTAACGGTTGATGTGCCGATAGGGCTGCTCACTTGCGTCACGGGCGTGTCGGGATCGGGTAAATCGACCTTGGTGAACGACACGCTGTACAAGGCCGCCGCGCACAGCATCCACCGCGCACATGATGAGCACGCGCCTTGCGAGGGCATTGATGGTCTGGAGCAATTCGATAAAGTGATTAACGTCGATCAGTCCCCGATTGGCAGAACGCCGCGCAGCAATCCCGCCACGTACACGGGACTCTTCACACCCATCCGCGAGTTAATGGCCGAGATGTCCATGGCGAAAGAGCGCGGCTACACCAGCGGACGCTTTAGCTTTAACGTGGCGGCGGGCAGTGGCGGTGGGCGCTGCGAGGCTTGCCAGGGCGATGGCGTGAAGCGCGTGGAGATGCACTTTTTGCCCGACGTATATGTCCCTTGCGATGTGTGCCACGGGATGCGCTACAACAGGGAGACGCTAGAGGTGCAATTCAAAGGCAAAAACATTGCCGAGATTTTGGATTTAACCGTAGAGGCGGCGTTTGACTTCTTCAAAGCGCAGCCAACACTGGCGCGAAAGCTGCAAACCTTGCTGGATGTGGGCTTGAGCTACATCAAGCTGGGTCAGTCCGCAACCACGCTCTCTGGCGGCGAGGCGCAGCGCGTCAAGCTCTCGCTGGAACTATCGAAGCGCGACACAGGTCGCACGCTCTACATCTTGGACGAGCCGACCACGGGGCTCCACTTTGCCGATATCGACTTGCTGCTCAAGGTGCTGCACCAGTTGCGCGATCAAGGCAATACGCTGGTCATCATCGAGCACAACTTAGACGTCATTAAAACGGCAGATTGGGTGATTGACATGGGCCTTGAGGGCGGTGCGGGCGGCGGCACGGTGCTGGGCGCAGGCACGCCAGAAGACATTGCGGCGCTTGAGGTCAGCTTTACAGGACGCTATTTAAAGGCGGTACTGGGCAAACATAAAGTCAAATCAAAATGAAGACCTTTAGCACAAGCGACTATCTGTCCGCGCTCTTTGTTGTCGTCATTTGGGGCTCTAATTTTGTGGTGATGAAGTACGGACTGCAAAGCTTCACGCCATTTCAATTGGGCGTAGCGCGGTACTTTTTTGCTGCGTTTCCGCTTATCTTTTTTATTGCCAGACCTGCGCTGCCATTTAAGTTTGTTGTGCTGTACGGTTTGTTCCAAGGCGTGGGGCAATTTGGTTTTGTCTTTACCGCGCTCCATGTGGGGATGACTGCGGCGCTGGCCTCGGTGCTGATGCAAACGCAAGTATTTTTTACCGCCATCATCGGCTGGTTAGTGATGCGCGAGCCGCTCTCGCGCAGGCAACAAGCGGGACTGCTGCTTGCCGCGCTGGCGGTGGCGTGTTTTGGGATGGACTTCACCGATTTAGCGCCGTCGGCTTTGGCAAGCGTGACCGTGCTGGGGTTTTTGCTGTGTTTGTGCGGCGCAAGTTTATGGGGTGCGTCGAATATTGTGGCGCGTCAAGCGCAGAGCGCCAATCCGCACTTTTCTGCACTCCATTTTGTGGTGTGGACATCGATTATCCCGATCGTGCCATTTGCTCTTTTGTCGTATGTGTTGGACGCGCCTAGCGCCCGAGCCAATTGGGCCAATGCCAGCGCTATCTCCTTGGCAGCCGCAGCTTATTTGGGCTTGCTGGGCAGTATCTTGGGCTATACGCTGTGGACAAAACTACTTAAGCGCCATAGCGCAAACCGCGTTGCCCCGTTCAGCTTGGGCGTGCCCGTGGTCGGTTTGGCTGCGGGAATATGCTTGCTGGGCGAACAAGTCAGCCACTGGCAGTGGGCTGGCATTGTGTTTGTGATTGCGGCGCTGGGCGTTAGTTGTTGGCCGCGTTCAAAACAGACCTAGTCTCCAAAGCCGCTGTTCGCGCCGCTTGCACGAAGTCTTCGCCGCTAGACGCATAAATAATGGCGCGCGACGAGTTGACTACCACTAGCCCTTTGTTGGTAAGCCCTGCGCGGATGGTCGCTCTTGCATCCCCGCCCTGCGCACCCACACCAGGAATGAGTAGCGGCAAGGTCGGCGCAATCTCGCGCACGCGAGCAATTTCTTGCGGATAGGTTGCGCCAACCACTAGTCCGAGTTGTCCGTTGGTGTTCCAAGCGCCTTGGGCAAGGCGAGCCACGTGTTCGTAGAGCAGCGGTTGCCCCTCCACGCTGGCTAGGCGTTGATTTTGCAAATCGTCACCGCCCGCGTTGGAGGTGCGGCACAGCAAAAACGCGCCCTTGCCGTGGTGTTTGAGATAGGGCGAGACGGAGTCAAACCCCATAAAAGGAGAGAGCGTGACCGCGTCCGCGCCGTAGCGCTCAAACGCTTCGATGGCGTATTGCTCGGCGGTGGAGCCAATATCGCCGCGCTTGGCATCCAAGATGACAGGCACGTTGGGTGCAATGCGTTTGATGTGTTCGATTAAGCGCTCCAACTGCGATTCGGCGCGGTATGCCGCAAAGTACGCGATCTGCGGTTTGAAGGCGATCACGGTGTCTGCGGTCGCATCCACAATCGCAGCGCAAAAATCAAAAATTTTGTCGGCACGGTTTTTAAGGTGGGCGGGGAACTTGGTTGGGTCGGGGTCAAGACCGACGCAGAGCAAGGAGTTGTTTTGGCTGTGCGCGGTTTGGAGTTGCACTAAAAAAGACATGATGTGATGCGGTATAAGAGTTAGGACACCAAATTATTACGCACCTTTCAACGCTCGCCGATATTGCACCGCCTCGGCAATGTGCGCTACGCCGACGGTTTTGCTATCGACCAAGTCGGCAATGGTGCGGGCGATTTTCATGACGCGGTGTGTGCTGCGCCCTGACCAGCCTAGGCGTGTGGCGGCGGTGCTTAAAAATTTAATGGCAGTCGCATCTAGTTGGCAGTGTTCGTCGATCTCTGCGCTACCAAGCGCATAGTTTGCTTTGGCTTGCCGCGTTATGGCGCGGCTTCTTGCTTGGCGCACGCGGGCGCGTACGGCTTCGGAGGCCTCGCCAGCAGGGGCGTTGACGAGATCGTTACTGGGCATCGCGCCTACTTCAATGTGCAAATCAATGCGATCTAGCAGTGGGCCACTGAGCTTGCCTTGGTAGCGCGAGACCTGATCGGGTGTGCAGCGGCAAGGCTTTACCGCAGAGCCTAGATAGCCGCAAGGGCAGGGGTTCATGGCGGCGACTAATTGAAACCGTGCGGGAAACTCGGCCCGCTGTGTGGCGCGAACAATGGAGACTTTGCCTGATTCAAGCGGTTCGCGTAGTGCTTCTAGCGCTGAGCGTGGGAATTCTGGCAGTTCGTCCAAAAACAGTACGCCGTTGTGCGCGAGTGAGATCTCGCCTGGACGCGGTGGTGCGCCGCCGCCTACCAGCGCAGGCGCGGTGGCGGTGTGATGGGGGCTGCGCGTGGGGCGCTGACCCCATTGCTGGAGCACGTGCTCGCTAGCCGATGACGAACCCGCGAAGCCGCCCAAGCCCAGCATGGCGGCGCAGTCCAGTGCTTCCTCGGTGTTCATCGGCGGCAGCAATCCTGCAAAGCGATGCGCCAGCATGGATTTACCCGAGCCAGGCGTGCCGACCATCAGCACGCTGTGACCGCCAGCTGCGGCAATCTCTAACGCTCGCTTAGCGCCGAGTTGACCGCGCACGTCCGACATATCGGGGTAGAGCGGCGCGGATGCACGCTGTGCGGGCAAAACACGTTGCCAGCTGTTGTGGGCGGTTGCAGGTGGAGTTGCTCTTCCTGCCTCGGGGTATGAAAACTCTTGAACAATATCGAGCAAATGCAGCGCACCAAATACAACCGCGCCATCCACCAAAGCCGCTTCGCGTGCACTGGATAGGGGCAACACCAATTTGGGCGGGACTTCTAATTTGCGCAGAGCAAGGCTCATGGCGAGTGCGCCGCGTACCGCGCGCAAATCACCTGCAAGGGAGAGCTCGCCTGCGAAAACGTAGCCCGCTAAGCGCTCGCCGTCGATTTGTCCGCTAGCGGCTAACACGCCCAGCGCAATCGCCAAGTCAAAGCGCCCCGAGTCTTTGGGCAAGTCGGCAGGCGCTAGGTTAACCGTGATGCGCTTGTTGTTAGGGAAATCAAGCCCCGAGTTTTGAATCGCGCAGCGCACCCGCTCTCGCGCCTCTTTAACTTCGGTCTCGGCAAGCCCAACCAAGGTAAAACTGGGTAAGCCATTGGCTAAATGCACCTCAACGGTGACGGCGGGCGACTCCAGGGCCAATAGCGCCCTACTTTGGACAATAGAAAATCCTGACATAGAGGCAACCTTTCTTTTGAGTGAGGTATGAAGTGATATTGACTGATTTAATATACAGTATTTTTTGGCATTCACAAAAAGTTGATAAAAATATTTGTGGCATAGGACTTGCTTGTACTTATCTGTCATTAACTTTTACAAGGAACTCAGATGTCTTTCAAACTTACTGTTATCGCCATTGCCGCACTGGTGACGGTCAATTGGGTGTCTGCGCAAACCACAGCACCTGCTGCGCCTCAAGCGGCAGAGCCTGACTACACGATTTCCTATAACGTTGGTGCGGTGACGGATTACCGCTTCCGTGGTATTTCGCAAACCTCGAATGGCCCCGCGATTCAAGGCGGAATTGACTTCGCCCACAAGAGCGGTGTTTATCTTGGTGCGTGGGTATCGAATGTCGTGTGGGTTCGTGCTTTTAATGGTGCGAGCCAAAGCAATATGGAATTAGATTGGTATGGCGGCTACAAAACTGAGGTGGCTAAAGATACAACGCTTGATGTGGGAGCGATTCATTATGGCTACCCCGGCAACAACTCGGGTGCTGCTGGAACAGTCGGCGCAGGGGCATGGTCAAACGCTAATACCAATGAGTTTTATGGCGCATTGACGTATCGCATTTACACCGCGAAATACAGCCGCAGCACGGGTGACTTTCTGGGCAACATCAACAGCAAAGGCAGTACCTATATTGACTTGAGCGCTGCCGTTGATTTGGGTAACGGAATGACGCTCACGCCGCATATTGGGCATCAAAAAGTTGAGAACACAGCGGCTGCTAATTACACGGATTACGCGCTCACGCTTGCTAAGGATATGGGACGTGGGCTGTCTTTAACGGGTGCAGTTATGGGCACGAGCTCTGGGAAAAACAAGGGAGCGGGCTTTTATAACAACTACGCACAGTTTGATGGCAAGTATGTCGCAGGCAGCACGCTGGTTCTCGGTGCAAAATACACCTTTTAACTCACCCACCTCAAGGAACATTTATGAAACTAGTAACCGCCATCATCAAACCTTTCAAACTTGACGAAGTGCGTGAAGCGCTCTCCGCAATAGGTGTTCAAGGCATTACTGTGACGGAAGTGAAAGGCTTTGGTCGTCAAAAAGGCCATACCGAGCTGTACCGTGGTGCTGAGTACGTGGTTGACTTTTTGCCGAAAGTTAAGCTGGAAGCCGCTGTGGACGCCGCGATTGTTGACCGTGTGATTGAAGCGATTGAAGGCGCAGCACGCACGGGCAAGATCGGCGACGGGAAGATCTTTGTCTACAACCTTGAGCAAGTCGTTCGTATTCGGACGGGCGAGACTGGCGTAGAGGCACTTTAAGCGCACAAAAAAGGATTTAAATCATGAAAAAATTTCTTATCTCACCGCTGGTGAGCGGGGCAAGCCTTGCCCTTATTTTCGGTATGGCGAGCGCAAACGCCCAAACGATTGCGCATGTGGCAACCATTAACAAAGGCGATACGGCTTGGATGACTGTTGCGACGATTCTCGTCATCATGATGAGCATTCCAGGTCTCGCTTTGTTCTACGGCGGCTTAGTGCGTAGCAAAAATATGCTCAGCATCTTGATGCAAGTGTTTGTTGTCTTTGCACTCATCATCGTGCTGTGGACGAGCTACGGGTACAGCCTGGCGTTTACGGCGGGCAGCCCCTTTATGGGAGGCCTGGGCAAGCTCTTTATGTCTGGCGTAACACCGGACTCGATGGCGGCAACGTTTACCAAGTGGGTGGCAATTCCTGAGTTCACCTTCATGACCTTCCAAGCAACCTTTGCGGCTATCACCGTGGCATTGATTGTGGGTTCGCTCGCTGAGCGCGTGAAGTTCTCTGCGCTGCTTGCTTTTGCGGTGCTGTGGTTCACATTTAGCTATTTGCCAATCGCTCACATGGTGTGGTACTGGGATGGTCCAGATGGCATCACGGATGCGGCTAGCCTAGACAAAATGACAGCGGCGGCTGGTTGGTTATTTGCCAAAGGTGCGCTCGACTTCGCAGGCGGCACGGTGGTTCACATCAACGCGGGTATTGCTGGTTTGGTGGGCTCCTTCATCTTGGGCAAGCGCCTTGGTTATGGCAAAGAAGCCATGACACCGCACAGCTTGACTTTGACGATGGTTGGCGCGTCTTTGCTCTGGGTGGGCTGGTTTGGTTTTAACGCTGGCTCAGCATTAGAGGCTAACGGCACAGCGTCATTGGCATTTATCACAACCTTGGTTGCGGCGGCGGCTGCAACGCTGTCTTGGATTGCTGCCGAAGCGCTGTCTAAAGGCAAAGCTTCTATGCTGGGCGCAGTCTCTGGTGCGGTGGCTGGCTTGGTTGCCATTACCCCTGCGGCAGGCTTTGTGGGTGTGTCGGGTGCGCTAGCCATCGGCTTGATTGCGGGTGTGGTCTGTTTGTGGGGTGTGAATGGTCTGAAGCGCCTCTTGGGTTCTGACGACGCACTCGATGTGTTTGGTGTCCACGGCGTGGGCGGCATCACCGGCGCACTTTTGACGGGTGTGTTTGCGTCCCCATCACTGGGCGGCACAGGCGTGTGGGATTACGTGGCTAACCAAGTCACGCCAGAGTACTCCATTGCTAGCCAAGTGTGGATTCAAGCGCAAGGTGTTTTGACAACCGTCGTTTGGTCAGGCGTGGTTTCATTCATTGCCTACAAACTGGTTGATTGGGTGATCGGTCTGCGAGTGACGCAAGAGCAAGAGCGCGAAGGTCTTGATATCTCCTCACACGGTGAGGCGGCCTATCACAACTAAGAGTTGAGAGACGGTACTAAAGGGGCCCGTCCGAGGAAACTTGGGCGGGTTTTTTATGCTCGCAATCACGCAGATGCTGTTCGCCCAAATAGTGAATAGTGAATAGCGCTGTAGCTAATAAGCGCGGTGAGTGGCTTTTGCCGAGTCAATTACTTAACGAAGTAGACGTAAAGCCCCAGCACAATGCAAGCGCCAGCCACCGACATGAGGCTGCTGCCCACACAGGGAACCGTGGATTTATCCGCAGGTTTGCAAAAGATCCCCATCATGAACCCGCCAACGTAAGAGCCCACCATGCCGACCAATATCGCCATCCAAATGCTCAGTTGCAAATCTAGTAAGTGTTTCGCAAAAAAACCAACGATTAAGCCAATAGCAAGCATCCACAAGTAGTCAGACATAACATTTTCATAAATTCAATAAAAAAGTTATTGTAATTCAAACATACCACTACTTTTGTTTAGTTATTGACTGGTAGGCATTACAAACTCAGCGCCTTTAGCAATCGAGTCAGGCCAGCGCTGCATGATGGATTTTTGCTTGGTATAAAAGCGCACGCCCTCTTCGCCGTAGGCGTGCATATCGCCAAAGAGGGAGCGCTTCCAACCGCCAAAACCGTGCCACGACATGGGTACAGGAATGGGCACATTGATGCCTACCATGCCAACTTGAATGCGTCTGCCAAATTCGCGGGCGATGCCGCCATCACGCGTGAAGATGCTCACGCCGTTGCCGAATTCATGGTCATTAATGATTTGCACAGCAGTTGCAAAATCAGCCACTCGCACGCAGGACAGTACGGGGCCAAAAATTTCTTCTTGATAAATACGCATATCGGTGGTGACGTGATCAAATAACGTACCGCCCAGCCAAAAGCCTTGCTCGCAGCCCGCGCCCGCATTGGCTCCTGAAAAGCCGCGCCCGTCCACCAATAGCTGTGCGCCTTCCCGAGCACCTGTCTCAATGTAGTCCGTGATGCGGTCGTGCGCGGCTTGCGTCACGATGGGCCCCATTTCTGCGGCCAGGTGGGTGCCGTTCAAAATCTTGAGCGCACGGGTTCGTTCAATCAGTTTGGGCATGATTTTGTCGCCCACATCGCCAACCAACACGGCAACCGAAATCGCCATGCAGCGCTCGCCCGCCGAGCCGTAAGCCGCGCCAATTAAGGCATCCACGGCTTGGTCTAAATCCGCATCGGGCATCACAACCATGTGATTTTTGGCTCCGCCCAGCGCCTGCACGCGCTTGCCGTGATGTGCGCCCGTCTCGTAGATGTAGTTTGCAATCGGTGTGCTGCCCACAAAGCTAATCGCCTTGACATCGGGATGCACCAGTAGCGCATCGACCGCTTCTTTATCGCCTTGCACCACGTTTAAAACGCCACCTGGTAAGCCAGCTTGTTTGAGCAGGTCAGCCATGAACAGCGAGGGACTTGGGTCAAGCGGACTGGGCTTTAAGACAAATGTATTGCCCGCCGCAATGGCGACGGGGAACATCCACATCGGCACCATCACAGGAAAGTTAAATGGCGTAATGCCTGCCACCACGCCAAGCGGTTGGCGCATGGTCCAGTTGTCAATGCCTGTGCCGACTTGTTCGGTGTAATCGCCTTTGAGCAATTGCGCAATGCCCGTGGCGAACTCCACAATTTCAATGCCGCGCGTGACTTCGCCTTGCGCATCCGTCAACACCTTGCCGTGTTCAAGGGTAATCATGTGGGCCAGTTTGTCGCGGTTAGCGTTCAACAGCTCCAAAAACTTAAACATGATGCGCGCGCGTTTGAGCGGCGGTGCATCGCTCCACGCAGGGAAGGCGGCTTTGGCGGAGGCGACCGCCGCATCCACATCGGAGGCGCCAGCCAAGCTGACAAGCCCCGTCACCGCGCCCGTCGCAGGATTGGTCACGTTTTGCGTGCGACTAGACGTGCCCGCGAACGGTTGGTTATTGACGTAATGTTGAATCAGTGTTTTGCTGCTTTTCATGCTATTCATGCTCTCCCTTAGAAATGGACCAATACCGTTCGCATGGCTCCCGTCGATATGCGGCTTCGACTCGCTGCGCCCGAACGGCGATTTTTTCTATCGCCCGCCCGTCACGTCAATCGTCGTACCTGTGACGTAACTTGCCGCATCCGATAGCAGCCAGACAATCGCGCTGGCGACTTCGTCCGCCGTGCCGCCGCGCTGCATGGGCACTTGCGGCGCAACTTGCGCGACGCGGTTGGGCAGGCCGCCACTGGCGTGAATCTCGGTGTCAATAATGCCCGGCCGCACGCCGTTGACGCGGATGCCCTCCGCCGCAACTTCCTTGGCCAAGCCCAGCGTGAACGTATCAATCGCGCCTTTGCTGGCGGCGTAGTCTAGGTACTGGCCTGGTGAGCCTAGCTTGGCTGCGGCGCTGGATAAGTTCACAATAGCGCCGCCTTGCTTGCCATGTTGAGTGGACATCCGCCGCACGGCTTCGCGCGCGCAAAGCAAGGAGCCTATGACGTTGATGTCAAACATGCGCCGCCAACGCGCCATGCTCATTTCGTCCAAACGCGCCGTCATATCGACCACGCCCGCGTTGTTGACCAGCGCATCCAAGCGCCCGAACTTTGCGTCGATGGCGGCAAACAGGGCTAGCACCTGCGCCTCATTCGCTACGTCTGCCTGTAGGCCAAGCGCTGTGCCGCCTGCGGCTTGGATGCTTTGGCAAAGCTGATCAGCCGTGGCCTGCGAGGCAGCATAGTTCACGATGACCGCGTAGCCTGCCCTAGCAAGCTGCACGCAAGTTGCTGCGCCAATGCCTCGGCTACCGCCCGTGACAAGCGCCACTTGTTGAATGGTTTCAGTCTTCATAATGATGGTTTTTAAGGATGTTGGTGATGCCACAAAAGATGCCACAAAAAACGATTGATTATTACTTCGTACCCCAATCTCCTTGGACTTATCTTGGACACGCGCGACTGGTGCAACTGGCGCAAAAGCACCGCGCCATCATTAACGTGCTGCCGATGGATTTAGGGAAGATTTTTCCTGTTTCAGGTGGTCTGCCGCTTGCCAAACGTGCCCCGCAGCGCCAAGCCAATCGGCTGGTGGAGTTGGCAAGATTTCGTGATTATTTGGGCGTGCCACTTCAGGTGCAGCCAAGGTATTTTCCAGTCGCAGGCGATCCCGCAGCCCTTGTCATTATTGCCGTGCAAGCCAAAGATGGCTGGATGGCTGCTCTGGATATGGCCTCCAAGATTCTTAGTGGTGTCTGGGCGGAGGAGCGCAACATCGCGGACGTGCCCACACTCAAAGCCATGCTTGCCGAATGTGGCTTGCCCGAATCGAGATATGAGGAGTCGCTGCAGCCACAAACCCAAGCGCTCTATGACCGAAACACGCAGGCAGCACTAGACGCGAGTGTGTTTGGTGCGCCAACTTACATCGTTGAGGGTGAACTCTTTTGGGGACAAGATCGGCTGGATTTTGTGGAACGCAAGCTGGCTAGTTGATCTGATCTGGTGCAATTTCTGCGCAAATCAGTGTTTGTCCTAGGTGTTTATTGCATTAAAGCATCAGTCGCTTTCTTTTGAGTACCGATGTTGTGCTCGCACGAGACTAAAGTTTGGACTCATCTTCAACTTTATTCTTTAGGAGCTTTTTATGAAATTGCAGACTTCACTGATTACCGCAGCCGCTTTGGCTTTCGGTTTTTGCACTAGCGCAGCGGCTCAAACGGAGCTGGTGGTTGCGACGGTCAACAACGGTCACATGATCGAAATGCAAAAACTCAGTAAAAATTTTGAAGCGGCTAACCCCGATATCAAACTCAAATGGGTCACGCTTGAAGAGGGCGTACTGCGTCAGCGCGTGACGACGGACATCACCACCAAAGGCGGTCAATTTGACGTGATGACTATCGGTATGTACGAAACCCCGATTTGGGGCAAAAAGGGTTGGCTGAAAGAGATCAAAACCAATGCAGCTTATGACGTAGACGATTTGTTGCCGGCCATGCGCAATGGGCTGTCGGTGGACGGGAAACTCTATGCCGCGCCGTTTTATGGCGAAAGCTCCATGCTGATGTATCGCAAAGACTTGACCGACAAAGCGGGCGTGAAGTTTGCAGATCGCCCAACGTGGACGCAGGTACGCGATGCGGCCGCAAAAATCCACGATCCTAAAAACGGTGTTTATGGTATTTGCTTGCGCGGCAAGCCAGGCTGGGGCGATAACATGGCGATTATCACGACCATAGTCAATAGTTTTGGCGGTCAGTGGTTTGATATGCAGTGGAAGCCGCAATTAGAGTCCAAGCCTTGGAGCGAGGCTATCCGTTTTTACGCCGATATGTTGACAAAATATGGCCCTCCTGGCTCTTCAGCCAACAGCTTCAATGAAATTTTGGCGCTGTACAACGAAGGCAAATGCGGGATGTGGGTTGATGCCACCATCGCGGCATCGTTTATTACCGATCCCAAGCAGTCCAAAGTGGCGGACAAGGTCGCTTTTGCGCAAGCACCTTCCCATGCAACGGTTAAAGGCGCAAACTGGCTGTGGGCTTGGGCGCTGGCTGTGCCAGCAGGTACCAAGCAACCAGAGGCTGCACAAAAGTTTATTACTTGGGCAACGTCCAAGGACTACATCAACTTAGTCGCCAAAACCAATGGCTGGGCGCACGTGCCAACAGGAACACGCAAATCGACTTATGCCAATCCTGAGTTCCAAAAATCCGCCGTTTTTGCTGCCGCCGAAAAAGCCGCCATTGACTCGGCCAATCCAAACGACAGCACTTTGCCTAAGTCACCTTATGTGGGCGTTCAGTTCGCCGCGATTCCTGAGTTCCAATCCATTGGAACGACGGTCGGTCAACAAATGAGTGCCGCTTTGGCCGGTAAATCTACGGTCGATGCTGCTTTGAAGGCCAGCCAAAATGCCGCCGTGCGCGAGATGACAAAGGCGGGTTATTACAAGTAAACGCAAGCCAGTTACAAGCACAAGGTCGGTCATGAAAAACCTGCTGCCTCGCGCCTTGCTCGCGCCTGCCGTCATCACGCTCTTCTTATGGATGATCGTGCCGCTGGTGATGACGCTGTACTTTAGCGTCATCCGCTACAACTTGATGCAGCCCGATGCGGTGGGTTTTATTGGTCTTGAAAACTACATTTACTTTGTCACTGATCCGTCGTTTACCGTTGCGATTGCGAACACGCTGCTTTTGCTAGGCAGCGTGATCGTGATTACGGTTGTGATGGGCATCGGTTTGGCACTGTTGATCGACGAGCCGTTTCCAGGACGGGGCATCGTTCGGGTGCTGCTCATTTCCCCGTTTTTTGTGATGCCAACGGTCAATGCGCTTTTGTGGAAGCACATGATGATGCATCCCATCTACGGTGTGCTGGCGCAGGTGTGGCTGTTTTTTGGCGCAACCCCGATTGACTGGCTGACCGATTTCCCGCTGGGGTCGATCATCATCATGATTTCGTGGCAATGGCTACCGTTTGCGACGCTTATTTTGATGACCTCGATGCAGTCGCTCAATCGTGAGCAGTTGGAGGCGGCTCGCATGGACGGTGCCACTTATTTTCAGCAGTTGCGCTATATGGTGCTGCCGCATTTGAGCCGATCGATTGCGGTGGTTGTCATGATTGAAATGATCTTTTTACTCAGTGTGTTTGCGGAAATTTTTACCACGACAGGCGGCGGCCCAGGAGACGCGAGTACCAACCTGGCTTTCCTCATTTTTAAGCAAGCGCTACTCAGTTTTGATGCGGGCGTGGCATCGGCCGGTGCGCTGTTTGCGGTGGTGCTGGCGAACATTGCTGCCGTTTTCTTGATCCGCATGGTTGGCAAAAATCTCGACTAACTCTCGATTGAAAGATGATCTTATGAGCACACCTTCTCGCCTCCCGATTGGCCTTGTCGTGCGCACAGTGGTGGCTTGGGCGGCGACCTTGCTGCTATTTTTTCCGCTGGGCTGGTTGGTGCTTACCGCGTTCAAAACCGAATTGCAAGCGATTCAAGTTCCGCCGCAAGTGTTCTTCACGCCCACGCTGGATAACTTCCGCGAGGTGCAAGAGCGCAGTGACTATTTGCTCTACGCCAAAAACTCGTTGTTGACCAGCGTTTTATCAACGCTGCTGGGGCTGTTGATTGCTGCGCCAGCGGCGTATTCGATGGCATTTTTTAAAAGCAAGCACACCAAAGACATTTTGATGTGGATGCTCTCTACCAAGATGATGCCTGCCGTGGGTGCCTTGGTGCCTATTTATGTGATCGCGCAATACGCCCAGTTGCTGGATACGCGCACGGCGCTGGTGATCGTGTTTACGCTCTCCAATTTGCCCATCATGGTGTGGATGCTCTACTCCCACTTCAAGGACATTCCGCACGAAATTTTGGAAGCCGCGCGCATGGATGGCGCAACGCTGTGGCAAGAGGCGCGTTCGGTGCTGTTGCCGCTGACGCTAGGTGGGCTGGCCTCTACGGGACTGTTGTGTTTGGTTCTGTCGTGGAACGAAGCCTTTTGGGCGCTCAATTTGAGTTCGGCGAAGGCGGGCACATTGGCAACCTTGATTGCGTCTTACTCAAGCCCTGAAGGATTGTTTTGGGCCAAGCTCTCCGCCGCTTCGTTGCTGGCGATTGCGCCCATTATTGTGTTTGGCTGGTTCAGTCAAAAGCAGTTGGTTCAAGGCCTCACGTTTGGTGCGGTTAAGTGATCCAGCTTTGCCAATTTAAGGAATAACTATCATGGCGTATCTGCAACTCAATGGGCTACATAAAAGCTTTGGAGACGTTAAAACGATCAAGGGTATCGACCTGGCGATTAACAAAGGCGAATTTATTGTTTTTGTGGGGCCCTCAGGCTGCGGGAAATCGACACTGCTGCGCTTAATTGCTGGCCTAGAAGCCATTACCGAGGGCTCGTTGGTCTTGGATGGGCGCGATATTACCCATACCGCATCGTCTAAACGGGACTTGGCGATGGTGTTTCAAAGTTATGCGCTGTATCCGCACATGAGTGTTTTTGAAAACATGAGTTTTGCGCTCAAACTGGCGAAGGTGGAGGAGCGCGTCATCCAAGAAAAAGTGATGCGTGCCGCGCACATTTTGAACCTCACCAGTTACCTCAAGCGCACGCCTAAAGAGTTGTCGGGAGGGCAGCGGCAGCGCGTGGCGATTGGCCGTGCGATTGTGCGTTCCCCGAAGGTATTTTTGTTTGATGAGCCGCTGTCCAATTTAGATGCCGCGCTGCGCGGTCAAACGCGGATTGAAATCGCCAAGCTGCACCGCGATTTAGGCGCAACGACCATTTACGTCACGCACGATCAGGTCGAAGCCATGACCTTGGCTGACCGCGTCGTGGTGCTGCGGGATGGTGTGATTGAGCAAGTCGGTACGCCGCTTGAACTCTATGACCGACCCGCTAATCAGTTTGTTGCGCAATTTATTGGTACGCCGCAAATGAACATCATCAAAGTTGCCTTGTTGCCCGAGCTGGCAGCCCTTTGGGGCGCAGCTGTTGCGTCCGATGGTTATGTTGGCTTGCGGCCTGAAAGCATTGCACTCAAAGCTGTTGGCGCGGGGCAGTGGGTGGGCAAAGTGGAGTTGGTTGAGGCGTTGGGCGCTGAGACGCTGGTGTACGTAAGCCTTGGCTCTGCAAGTGCGGTGCCATTGGTGGCGCGACAAAATAGTCGCACTCCCCTGCACGTAGGCGATGCGGTGGGCGTGAGCGTTGATGTCGATGCGGCACATTTGTTTGATGCACAAGGACGCATCACTCGAACGGGCGTGACGGCCGATGCTGCGCACATTTAAGGGGAGACAAGCGTTATGGCGATAGCAAATTCAAAACCCTTGGTCATTTTGCATTTGGGACTGGGTTCATTTCACCGCGCACATCAAGCCGTTTATATGCAGGCATTGCATGACCGAGGCGATGAGCGGTGGGTCTTGGCCGGCGGCAATATCCGCGCGGATATGCTAGAGACCATGACGGCGCTTGCCGCTCAGGGCGGCGCGTATACGCTGGAGACGGTTACGCCAGCCGGTGTTCGCGCGTATAGCCGCATTCGTGCAATTCGTCAGGTCATTCCGTTTGATGCGCAGCTAATGGGCTTGACTGCTGTGGGTGCTGACCCGCAGACGCGAATTATTTCTTTTACTGTCACCGAGGCGGGCTATTACTTGGATGACAAGCAGCAGCTAAATGCGGGCGTTTTGGATGTGTCTACGGATATTGCCAAGATCAGGGCTGGGCAAGCAGGAAGCACTATTTATGGGGCTTTGACGACTATTTTGCGAGCGCGAATGCGCGGGCATAGCGGTCCTGTGACGCTGCTCAATTGCGACAATCTTCGGCACAACGGGGATCGTGCGCGTTCGGGTTTACTGCAATTTATCGAATTGATGGGCGACGCTGCGCTACGGGATTGGGTGCTTGCGCAGACCACTTGGCCCAATGCAATGGTGGATCGCATTACGCCGCGCCCAACCGCCGACGTGCGCGCGCGCGTGCTCGCCCAAACGGGCATTGATGATCCCACCGCCGTCATGGGTGAGAGCTTTATTCAATGGGTGATTGAAGATAACTTTGCGGCGGGTCGTCCAGCTTGGGAGAGCGTTGGCGTCGAGTTGGTTGATTCAGTTCAGGCTTATGAAGAGGCGAAGATTCGGGTGCTTAACGCCGCACATAGCTGCATTGCTTGGGCGGGCACCTTGGTAGGCTATACCTATATCCATGAAGGCGCGTTAGATCCCCCAATCAGGCAGTTCGCTTTTGATTACGTCACCAACGATGTGATTCCCGTTCTCCACACGCCAAGCAAACCTTGTCCGATTAATTTGGCGACTTATCGCGACACCGTATTGGATCGCTTTAGCAACCCCGCCATTGCGGATACCAATCAGCGCGTGGCAATGGATGGCTTTTCTAAAATTCCTAGCTTCATCGTGCCCACCATCCGTGAACGTTTGGCGCAAGGCGCTTCTATTGATAGTGTGGCTACGCTGCCCGCATTATTTTTAGCTTATTTAAAAAGATGGCACGCAGGGCAAATTCCCTACACCTATCAAGATCAAGCTATGGATGCGGCGAGCGCGCACGCGATTTGCCAAGCGGTGGATCCTGTGCTGGCGTTTTGTGCTGATAAAACGCTGTGGGGTGAATTGGCAAGTGATTCACGTGTGCTCGCCGCTGTGCGCAGCGCCTTTTTGCGGGTGCAGCAATGGAGCCCAAATGGCGCAACACAAGTCAATAAAAAAGGAGCGTCTTATGTTTCGGCTTGATCATCAACATGCGTTTTTAACGGGCGCATCGGGCGGTATTGGGCTAGCGGTGACCCAGGCATTTTTACAAGCGGGTGCTTGCTGCACCGCCGTAGATCGAGGTGCGCAAGCGTCTTCGGAGTTATTGACTTTGCAGCAAGAGTTTCCAACGCAGCTGCGGTATGTGAGTTGCAACGTGACCGATAGTGCGCAAATTGATCATGCTATTGGTGAGGCCCACGCGCATTTTGGAGCCATTCATGTGCTGTTTAACAATGCCGCCATTTTTGATATGGCACCGCTACTGCAAAGCGATGAGGCCATGTATGAGCGCATTTTTTCCGTCAACGTGAAAGGCGCATTCTTTGTCATGCAAAAAGTATTGGCGCAGATGACGCACCTAGGCATACGGGGGTCGGTTATTAATATGGCCTCGCAAGCAGGTCGGCGGGGCGAGTCCTTGGTGTCGCATTACTGCGCAAGCAAAGCAGCCATCATCAGCTATACCCAAAGCGCGGCATTGGCAATGGCGAAACACCATATTCGCGTCAATGCCATTTCGCCTGGGGTGATTGATACCCCAATGTGGGAGTCGGTGGATGCCTTGTTCGCCAAACACGAGCACCTCCAGCTGGGCGAAAAGAAAAAACAAGTGGGGCTGGCTGTACCGCTTGGGCATATGGGTTCACCGCAAGATATTTGCGGCGCAGCGATTTTTCTGGCCTGCGATGCCGCCAGCTACATCACAGCCCAAACTCTCAATGTGGATGGCGGAAACGTCATGTCTTAGCCGCGAGTGCTGGGTTTGTTTCTGCTATGCTAAAAATCATGACTCATAAGCCTTTGACGCAGCGTCAACTCAAACCTGAATTCGAACACAATTACGTGCGATCCTCGGATCTGGGTTATGAGTCAATTGACTTGGACAGCTCCATTCGCTGCTTGGCGCATGGTTTTCCAACCCCGCTCGCACGTTGGCATTACCACGATGAATACGAGTTGCATTTGATTACAGCGACTTCAGGTAAGGTCTTCGTGGGTGATTGGATTGGGCGCTTTGCTCCTGGACATCTGGTGCTGACGGGGCCTAGGCTTCCGCACAATTGGGTCAGCATGGATTTGCCTAACGAGGGCGTGGCGCAACGCGACTTGGTGATTCAATTCCCTCATGCGCCTGTGGCTTTGGGTAGCAAACATATTCCAGAGCTGCTGGAGGTGTTGCCCATGCTGGAGCGTGCCAAATACGGGATTGAGTTTTTTGGCTTGGAGCAGATCGCGCAAGAGCGGTGGCATCGAGTGAAAGCGGCGCGCGGCGTGGCTAGATTTGGCATTTTTTGTGAATTACTGAGCCATCTTTCTCGTTGCACCGATTACCGTTTGCTATCCAGTGTGCAACTGAAAAGCGTTGATAACGATGAGCAACTTGATCAAATTAATACAATTTTTAAACGCATCACTGACAATTTGATGGAACCACTGTCAGCGGCTGTCATGGCGCAAGAGTTGGCAATGACGGAGAGTCAGTTCTCACGATTTTTTAAACGCACGACGGGTAATACGTTTACTGATTTTGTAGGTCATGTTCGCATTAACCGCGCCTGTCAGTTGTTGATGGAGACGGATCGTCGCATTGCGGCCATCAGCGTTGACGTGGGATTCCAAAATATGGCTAATTTCAACCGTCGCTTCTTGGCGATGAAAGGCGTGACACCCAGCGACTATCGCAAACAATCGGCCAATCGCTTTGGACTCAAGTAGTATGTTTTTGGGGATCGATTTAGGCACTTCATCAGTCAAACTTCTTTTAATGGATGAGGCGCAAGCCGTTTGCGCTCAAGCGGAAGCGCCTTTGACTGTGCAAAACCCACAGCCTACTTGGTCAGAGCAGCATCCTGCGGACTGGTGGCAGGCGCTAGAGTTGGCGGTACAAAAAATGCGTGAGCACGCCCCCCATGCTTGGAGGCAAATACGAGCTATTGGACTTTCCGGGCAAATGCACGGTGCTGTGGTTTTGGATGAGCAAAGGCAAGTGCTTCGCCCCGCTATTTTGTGGAATGACGGACGCTCGGAAAAACAATGCCAAGACCTCGAGTGCGCTGTGCAAGCGCTGCGCCGCACGACCGGCAATATGGCGATGCCTGGATTGACCGCCCCAAAGCTGCTATGGCTACGTGAGCATGAGCCTGAGCGGTTCAAACGTATTCAGTTAGTGCTGCTGCCCAAAGATTGGTTGCGCTTGCAATTGACGGGCGATGCGGTGAGCGATATGTCGGACGCTTCGGGCACTTTGTGGCTGAATGTGGCGCGGCGTTGCTGGAGTGAGCCCATGCTGGCGGCGTGTGGGCTGTCGATGCGTCAGATGCCGCGCTTGGTGGAAGGTAGCGAGTGCTCAGGCGTGCTTTTGCCAGCCGTTGCGCGTGCGTGGGGGCTGGGCACGGATGTGGCGGTGGCAGGCGGGGCAGGGGACAACGCCGCGAGCGCCGTAGGCCTTGGGCTTGTGGAGCCCGGCGAGGGGTTTGTCTCGCTGGGCACTTCGGGTGTGATTTTTAGTTTGAGCGATGGCTATCACAGTGCGCCTGATCTTGCGGTTCACGCTTTTGCACACGCATTGCCAAGGCGCTGGCATCAGATGTCAGTGATGCTCAGTGCCGCCAGTAGCCTTAGCTGGCTCACGCAATTAGTGGGCGCTCAAAGCGAGCGCGAGCTGGAGCAAGTGGCGGCCAAGTTGTCCAGTAAAGAGCGAAGTCAAGCGCCGATTTTTTTGCCGTACCTCAGCGGCGAACGAACACCGCATAACAATCCCCATGCGACGGGTAGCTTTGTCGGACTTTGCATCACGCACCGGGCGGCAGACTTGGCGTATGCGGTGATGGAAGGTGTGAGCTTTGGTCTGCGCGATGGTTGGTCAGCAATGGGGCAAGGGCAGGACGATGCGACTCTCGCGCTAATAGGGGGCGGGGCAAGAAGCGATATGTGGGCGCAGCTGATTGCCTCCAATTTAAATGTGACGCTCAAGCGTCCCGTGGATGCATCGGCTGTTGCGGCACTAGGCGCGGCGCGGCTGGGCATGATGGCCTGCGGAGCCCCGACGGATGTGGCTTGCCAGCCATTGCAGATTGAAAAAGTGTTTCAGCCTTTGGCCGAGCAACAAGCAATGCTTGCGACGCGCTACGCACAATTTCGAGCACTCTACCCAGCTACTTGTCCGTCCTAGACAAATAGCGTTTACGCAAAAACACCGTTACCAAAACAACGGTCACTGTCGCCATGGATCCCACCGCCCACCATAGACCATCGCCACGGTGGATGAGTGGCAAAAACTCGAAGTTCATGCCAAAAAACCCTGTCACCAAATTGAGTGGCAAAAAGATCGCGGTGAGCGCTGTCAACGTGCGCATGATGTCGTTCGTGCGATTGCCTTGAATCGAAAAATGAATTTGGATTGCCGTCTCCAAGGTTTGCTCCAAGCGCCGCACGTGATGCGCCACGCGCTCGATGTGTTCCAGCACATCGCGCGAGCGCACTTTGAGCAAATCGTTTTCGCGCAACGTTGTGGCATTCGTGTTGGCGTTTGTCCAAGTGTCCAGCTCGTCAATCCATTCTTGCACGGCGGCGCGTTGGTCTTCGCAGGTGTCGTCTAACTGATGTAATCGCATTCGCGCAGCGAGCAGCGCATCCCAATCGGTAAAGCGCTTGGTGGGGCTGAGCAGCAGCGCTTGCCAGTGCTGTAGGGTTTTGGTGAGGTCGCGCCGCAGGTCAAGATACGCATCCACCATTTGATTCACCATACGCAGCATGAGGTCGGCGGGACTGGCCGGCTGACGGTCGGCAGGCGTGCCCTTGAGGCGCTGGGCAAAGGCATCCCGTACAGTGCAGTCTTCGGGGTGAACGCTCAGAACCACTTTGTCCATTACCACAAATGCGACAGGGCTGGTGTCCATGTTGATGAGATCGGTAGCGGCCCTAGCGCCGCTCACGGTTAGCCTGCGAAAGACCAGTAAATCGTAATCAGCGGTGTAGTCAAAGTGTGAGGGCAGCGCATCGTTTAATAAATCGCTCACGTGCAAATCAACCAAAGCCACGCTGGATAAGGTTTGCATCCGATTTTGTATAGCCTCCAAATGGGTAGCCAGCTCGCTACGCGGCAAACTGAGCCATGTGAAATGGGGGAAGGTTATTTCTAGCATGTGAGCATTGTAGAAAGCACAGTATTGAAAATACGACTGTCATGCGTCAGTCCTAACATGGTGACGTTCACCTATCGGCACGAGCTAGAAGCCAAGGTAATCAAACGCGCAGCAACCTAGCCGCATCCCTTGCAAAATAAGTCAGCACACCGTCCGCGCCCGCACGCTTAAATGCCATGAGCGATTCGATCATCACCGCGTCATGATCTAGCCAGCCGTTTTGCGCAGCCGCTTTGAGCATTGCGTATTCGCCGCTGACTTGATACGCATAGGTTGGCATCGCAAACGCATCTTTGACGCGGCGCACCACATCCAAATACGGCATTCCAGGCTTGACCATCACCATGTCCGCGCCTTCCGCAATATCGAGCGCCACTTCGCGCAGCGCCTCATCGCTATTGGCGAAGTCCATTTGATACACCTTTTTGTCCGCTTTGCCGAGATTGCCCGCTGACCCCACCGCATCGCGGAACGGCCCGTAAAACGCAGAGGCATATTTAGCGCTGTACGCCATGATGCGCGTGTGTACCAAGCCGCTAGCCTCCAGCGCCGTGCGAATGGCACCAATCCTGCCGTCCATCATGTCGGACGGCGCGACGATGTCCACGCCTGCGGCTGCTTGAGCCAATGCTTGCCGAGTCAGCACCGCTGTGGTGCTGTCGTTCACAATGTAGCCCGAGTCATCCAAGAGTCCGTCTTGCCCATGACTGGTGTAGGGGTCCAGCGCCACGTCGGTCATCACGCCAAGCGTTGGGAACTCTTTTTTTAGCGCCGCTACCACGCGCGGAATCAGCCCATTTGGATTCCAAGCCTCATCGCCTGTGGGGTTTTTAAGCGCAGCATCCACCACAGGAAACAGCGCCATCACGGGGATCCCAAGTGTCACGCAATCCTCCGCCACAGGAAGCAGCAAATCGAGCGAAAGCCGCTCCACGCCTGGCATAGAGCCAACCGCTTGGCGCTGGTTTTTTCCGTCCAGCACGAAGACCGGATAAATCAGGTCGTGCGCGGTCAGCGTGTTCTCGCGCATCATGTTGCGGCTAAAGGCATCGCGGCGCATACGGCGCGGGCGACTGGCGGGAAATGGGGGAAGCGGTGCGGTGTACATATGGTTTGTGTTTATAAAGAATAATTTTTACCGCAAAGCGTAATGCCATGAAGTGCCAATTTGAAGATCTCTGGATCGTTCTGCGGAATAGCATTTTTCGTTTGAATCCAAACCCAGCGGTCAGGGTCATGCAACTTCATAGCGGCAAGATATTGAGTTGTTTTTGTTTTTTTGTTTTGGATTTTGCTCACCTCGCCGATCCCCCCAGGATGAGGCTCAAGTGCATCGTATCGCTCTATGCTGCGCATCGTTGCTCCGACTGAGACGACGTAATCCCAATTCGCTGCATTACCGCGTTGCTGGGGTGTTAGATTGGGCAGATCCCGAATACACCCATCCAAATTAAGACTCTCTAGACCTCGTGGATGTGTAATCGAGGCTATTAAATTTCGATGTGATTTCTTTAAAACACCAAGTCCTTTAGCGTAGCTGTTTTCAAATGGCGTTTTGGATAGAGCTTTGCTCATAGGTGGTTTCGCATTCATAAATCACCGCCCGTTGGTTTGAATTGCTTATGCCGTGCGCGTGCTCGATTCATTTCTTGAGCAACAACTTGTGTCAGGTGCCCAGCTGTACTGGAGAGTCCACCCCAGCCAGCTTCGATCGCATCATTTGAATTGGGATCTAGTTTGGAGATATCACGACTAACCACACGCCCTGATGCGTTGTAGTCCAAGTAATAAGCACGAATCTTTGTCTGACCCAGCGTGGTGGCTTGTTGACGAAAACTTGGGGGCATTTGAAGCAGGTTAATGTAAGTTGCCTCATCTGCCTTGCAATGCTGAAGTTGTTCTAAAGCCCACACAGCAGCAACGATCAAAGGGGAATGTGTTGACAGCGTCACTTTGTAACCACGCTGCAACAAGTCTGCGACTAAGCAAAGCGTCACCATGATGGCGTTGGGATGGAGTCCCATTTCAGGCTCCTCAAGTATGACGTGGTCGATATGCGATAGCTTAGGTTTTGCCGCGCGTGGTAGTAGCTCATACATTGCCAATTGCAGTGGAATAAATTCGCGTTGCCCGGCCGTCCAACCCATATAAGCAATAGTTTGTCGATTTTTTCCTTGCGGCGTTTGCGAATGGTCGTCAATTCTTAGCGTGAGTTGTTGTCGACCTTTGTCCAAGCTTTGTTGCAGACTGGCTCCGTGAAAAATGGCACCATCAATCATGGCGCGTAAATCTTTTTTAAAACGTCGATCTTCTGGGAAGAGTTGCTTATTCCCTTCATCGCTGACAAGCAATGTACGCAGCAATTCTGAACATTGCCGAGCGACGTAGGGCGTGTCAGAAAAGTACTGGTGAAAAGGTCTTGGCCACCCATCGCCCATGAGCAAACTTCTGTGCGCAGGAATGTAATAAACCCCGTCTAGCTTATTTTTTCTGGTGCGTGATTTGAGAAGTTGGGGTAGCGTTTTAAGCTTGGCATCTACATGAATTTTTGTCTTAGTCTCAGACCAACTACTACCGTAGCCACTGCCAAAGTAGGCATCTAAGAAGGATTCTGGGCTGCTCCAGCCCAAGCCGTATTGCTTAAAGTCTGATAAAACCTCAGCCGCATCGTTTGCCAATTTAACCCATTGCAAAAATAAACTCTTTCCAGTTGCTTGCGGTCCGGTTATCAAGGTTAAGTCGCCAAATCGAATATCCACATTTTCAATTTGTGCAAAATTTTGTATTTGTAATCTTTTCATATCGAATCCTATGCAGTCATTTAACATTTGTGGGTTAATCTTGCTTTTCATTTTCTCTCTCTTAGACCTATTTTGCATAAACTCTTGAACAAAAATCAATGACTCAAATATGACTACATTCACCCAAACCATTCTGTTTACCGATACCGACGGACGCGCTCGTTTTAAGGACGAAATCATTCCGCTTGGCGAAGGCACGCCTGCCGCCATGCTGTCCGAGCTATTTGCCAGTGGCGGTTATCAACTGCGCCATAGCCCTGTGGGTTTTCGTAGCCAATTCCATTGCACGGGTGCGGCAGCGCAGTGGGTGTTTATCTTGCAAGGCCGCATGGGCATTGGCTTGCAAGACGGCAGCCTACGCGAGTTCAAAGCAGGCGAGCATTTTTATTCGGCCGACCATTTGCCCAGCGGCAGCACGTTTGATGCTGCGGTACACGGGCATTGGAGTTGCCAAATCGGGGACGAGCCTTTGGTGACGCTCTTTGTACGTGGCACTTAATTTGCATTCAGTTTATTGTTTTGAGTCAACCGTTATTCGTCGTGTTTCCCTAGGAGCTTTTACGCCAAGCGGTTGGAGCGGCGTTTAGCTAAAATGGCTATTTTATTGTGAGGAGATTGCGATGATCGTGACAGCGACAGAGGCAAAAAATCGTTTTGGTTATGTTCTTGCGCAGAGTAAACGCGGCCCTGTTTCAGTTGAAAAAAATGGACGCATTGAGGCGCTGCTCATATCCACAGAGCACTATGCCCAGCTGCAACAAGCTGCGCCAGTCGTGAGCGTTAAACAAAAGCAACAAGCGTTTAACGCTACCTATAAGGAGTGGATTGATGCACAAAACAAACTGGTGCAAGAGCATGGCGTATTTGGGGATGAGTACCGCGTTTGGTAAGTCGTCACATTTTTTTAACATGGCTCAATACGACGTATACAAAAATCCCAGCAGTGCGCAGCGCGAGGCGTATCCTTATATGGTGGATATCCAAAACGATATGTTTGGCAGCTATGTGACGCGGCTAACAATGCCGCTACAGCGCTTTAAAGCCAAACCTGCCAGCTTGCCACACCGTTTGCGTACACCGCTAGTCATTCATGGTGAGGCACTCTATCTTGCGCCGCATTTATGTGCGGCATTTCCTGTGCGTGCGCTTGGTAAAACGGTTGCGCGAGTGGCAGATCAGCAAGCTGTGATCGTTGATGCGTTTGATGCGGTAGTCAGCGGGGTTTAAATGATGAGTGCATTCAAGCGTGATTTGAAGCAAGATGCCAAAGTTAGCAAAAAAGCAATTAGTCAAGGGCTCATGGATTGGCTCATTGAGCGCGCCATTTGAGAAAATTACAGATGACAAACACTCTTAACTCAGTTATTGACCAAATCGCCGCCGCGCGAGCCGCCAAGCGGACGCTTCGCATTCGGGGCGGCGGGTCGAAAGACTTTTATGGCAATCCGCTGGGCGATTTTGCCGTGCTGGACACGCGCCCGCACAGCGGCATTACGAGCTACGAGCCTAGCGAGTTGGTAGTCACTGTTCGCGCAGGAACACCACTTGCCGAGTTAGAGGCGGCTCTGTTAGAGAAAAATCAGTACCTGCCGTTTGAGCCGCCGCAATTCCTATCCGTTCGAGCTGAGCCTGCCCTAGTCTCTGGAAGCACTTCGACAAGCTCAGTGCGAACGGATGGAGGCTCCACCGTCGGCGGCATGGTTGCCAGCGGCTTATCGGGCGCAGCCCGCGCCAGCAGTGGCTCGGTGCGCGATCACATTTTGGGCATTCAACTGGTGAGTGGCGCGGGCGACGTGCTGAACTTCGGTGGCACGGTGATGAAAAACGTCGCGGGCTATGACGTGTCACGCCTCATGGTGGGATCAATGGGGACGCTGGCGCTGATGACCGAAGTCTCACTCAAAGTGCTGCCGATTCCTGCGGGCGATGCGACGCTAGGTTTTGATATCGCACAAGCCGACGCGCTGGCTTTGCTGAATCGCTGGCGGGCATTGCCCTTGTCCATTAACAGCTCGGCGTGGGTGGATGCGCGAGGCTCTGCGCTTGGCAAGAACGCGCTCTTGGTGCGCCTACGCGGTGCGGCTGCTGCGGTTGAGTCAGCCACTGCACAGATGATTGCGCAGCACGGGGGCTATCTTTTACCGACTGAGAGCAGTCCTGCGGTTTGGCGCTCGGCTAACAGTCATACCCTGTCGTTTTTTACCCCGCCTGCGGATGATCTGTGCTTGTGGCGTTTGTCGTTGCCTGCGGCTACGCCTACGCTCAATCTGCCGCATCCGCAATGCGTGGAGTGGCACGGTGCGCAGCGGTGGCTCTGGGCAAGGGCTAGCGAAGGCACTGCTTTGCAAGCCATAGCCAGCAAGGTGGGCGGGCACGCGGTGCTGTTTAGATCAAGCAAAATGCATGGCGATGCAGACAAAGCGGCGGGTGTGTTTCAACCGCAAAGCGAGGTGCTTACGCGCATCAATCACAATCTGCGTAGTCAGCTCGATCCGCATCAAATTTTTAATACAAGGAGAATGTAAAAATGAGTACCAACCCCGTTGTCAGTCCCCAAGGAGCCATTATGGGCGGCGCAGGAAACACCATGCCCATGCCGCCCACGTTTGCCAATGTGGCGGACGAGCGCTTGTACCGCAAACAGCGCTTGGCGGCAGCCTTTCGCATCTTCTCGCGCTTTGGACTGGACGAAGGCGCGGCGGGGCACATCACCGTGCGCGACCCCGAGTTTCCAACCACGTTTTGGGTCAATCCATTTGGCGTGCATTTCAGCCAAGTCAAGGTCAGCAATTTGATTCGCGTCGATCACCACGGCGAGATCGTCGAAGGCTCGCATCCGCTCAATCGCGCGGCGTTCGCCATCCACTCGCGCATTCACGAAGCCCGCCCCGACGTGATTGCCGCCGCGCACACGCACGGCATCCACGGACGCGCCTTCTCCATGCTGGGCAGGCCACTGTCCATGATTAGCCAAGATGCGTGCGCCTTCCACAACGACCACGTGCTCTACGACGACTACGGCGGCGTGGTGTTAGACCTAGACGAAGGCACGCGCATCGCCAAGGCGCTCGGTAAAAACAAAGCCGCCGTGCTGCGCAACCACGGCCTGCTGACCGTTGGCGGCTCCGTCGAATCCGCCGCGTGGTTTTACGTCAGCATGGAGCGCAACTGCCAAGTCGAACTGCTAGCCCTAGCCGCAGCCAACGGACAAGCCCTGCGCGAAGTGCCGCCCGCCGCACGCGAGCAAGCCTTCGGCGTGGTGGGTACGGAGTACTCGGGTTGGTTCCAGTTTCAGCTGTTGTATGCGCGGGCTTTGAGAGAGAACCCTGACTTTTTGGATTGATTTTGGATTTAAGGAGCCATCAACATGACCACACTACAAGTTTCACTGCCCGACGGTCTGGCTCAGGCGGCGCAAGCAGCAGGTATTTTTGAGCCACAAGCGATGACTCAATTGGTGCAGGCTGAATTGGCGCGGCGCGAGGCCAATCGTTTTTTTGAATCGATTGGCAAGATGCACGCAGTTCGAGGTGCCAGCATCACGCCCGAAGTGATCGCCAGCGAAATCAAGGCCTACAGGGCAGAGCGCCGTGCGCTTGGTGCTTGATACCAATGTGGTCATGTCCGCCTTGCTCTGGGGCGGCAGACCGTATCAGCTATTGAATGCAGCGCGGCTGGGCGTTTTTGAATCGTTCATTAACTCAGATATGAAGCGCGAGCTAGAGAATGCGGATGTGCTGGTGACGGGTGATGAGGATTTGCTCACGCTAAAAAACCATCACACGTTTTGGATTGCTACGCCCGCTGGTGCGTTGGCTTGGTTGAATATTCCAGTTTGACTATGAGCGCGGACTTGAATGCCCCCATCAGCATCGAATCGCTAGACCCGCTGTATCGGGATGTGTTTCGCGATCCTGCGAATGGAGCGCCTGACAACATTAGCAAGGCTGGGTGTTTGGCGTTGGCGAGGTTGGGGAAAGACGCTTGGAATGCTTGGAGAGTTGCATACCCCACTCCTTTTGTTGGGGCAAGGTTTTATAGCGATGCTTGGTTTTCAGGGCGAACATGGAATGGCACATATAGAAAGATTAACGAGAAAGATTCCGCAAAAAAATGGGGAGAAGAGCATGGCCTTGCCCCCAATGAAATTGAGGACATAGACTTTAATCACGCTAAATTTTTTCAAAGGGCCGAAGAAGCTAAGGCAGCGCCTTGGTTTAAAAGGCCGCTTTATGGTGCTTACTGGGCATTCAGCGATTACGGTGACAGTATTGCTCGGCCTTTTATTTTGTTGTTTGTTACATGGATTGTTTGCGCGGCAATATATGGCTCATCGGCTGGATTAAGTGCTTGCTTACCTTTTCAAAACGCGTGCAGCATTGATTCAACGTGGGCGGAATTCAGTCTCGTGCAATCGTTGCCGCTGCCAGGACTTGACAAGCTCAGTGAGACACTGCGCCAGAAGCTCTTTCCTCCTGACAGACTGATTGGAGTTGGCGTGACGCTGGCGGTGATCTTGCACAAAGCCATTTTGCTATTGACCTTATTCCTCGGTGGCTTAGCACTGCGGAATCTCTTCAAGCTTAAATAATCATGGTAACCAAAACCATACCCGCCAAAACAAAAACAGCACGCACCGCCCAGCCCTACGAATCCGTCCACGGCGGGATTGTTGATTTGCTGCAATCAGCCCGCCTGGCGGCGGCGCGAAGCGTTAATGCTTTGATGACGGCGAGTTATTGGGAGATTGGACGGCGGATTGCTGGGGCGGAGCAAAAAAGCCGAAGTGATGTCTATGGAAAACAGCTGATTCAGCAGCTTTCCATTGATCTAACGCAACAATTTGGACGAGGTTTTGGTTGGCGGAACTTAGCCCAAATGCGTAGTTTTTATTTGGCTTGGCCTGTTGAAAAGATTTTGCAGACAGTGTCTGCAAAATCTTTTCCCGCGCAATTGCAACAACTTCCCAGCCTCTCCGACATCGCCAAACGCTTTCCACTCCCGTGGTCAGCTTACGTCGCCATGCTCTCCGTCAAAAACCCGCAAGCCCGCGCCTTTTACGAAGCGGAAGCCTTGCGCGGCGGCTGGAGCATTCGCCAGCTTGATCGTCAAATCAACACCCAGTTTTTTGAACGTACCGCCCTGTCGCGCAACAAAGCTGCCATGCTGACCAAGGGCATGAAGCCCAAGCTTGAAGACGCAATGGCGATTGACGAAGTGGTGAAAGATCCTTTTGTGCTGGAGTTTTTGAATCTCAAAGACGAGTATTCCGAGACGGATTTAGAAGATGCACTCATTCGCAAGTTAGAAGATTTTTTGTTGGAGCTGGGCGACGATTTCACTTTTGTCGGACGGCAAAAACGACTTCGTTTAGACGACGCATGGTTTCGCGTTGACCTCACGTTTTTCCATCGCCGCCTGCGCTGCTTGGTGCTGATTGACTTAAAGCTGGGGAAGTTCAGTCATGCCGATGCGGGACAAATGCATCTGTATTTGAATTACGCTAAAGCACATTGGACAAGGGCTGGCGAGAATCCGCCCGTCGGCTTGATTTTGTGCAGCCAAAAGGGCGCGGCCGAGGCGCACTATGCGCTGGAAGGCTTATCCAGTAAGGTGCTCGCGGCCGAATATCAAACGATATTACCGAGTGCCGAGGTGATAGAGAAAGAACTCAATGCGGCGGTGCGGATGTTGGCGCTTAAGCGCAAAGTCAAGCCACTAAAATCGCGCCCATGATTCGCCCCTTGCTTCAATCCAAAACTCACCGTGCCGTGGTGATGCAATGCGAATTGCACTACGAAGGCTCTTGCGCCATGGACGAAGATTTGCTCGACGCGGTTACGTGCCGCTGCAAGTGGCGTAGCCTTCATTTATGTGATCTTCAAACCGTTATACCCTAAGGACGCGCTATGTACATTCGTGAGATCAACATCAAAAACTATAAACGCTTCAAAGAATTTCACACCAGATTGGATGAGCGATTTACATTGCTGGCTGGAGGAAATGGAACGGGGAAAACAAGTTTATTGGATGCTTGCGGAGGGGTGATGCAGTTTTACTTTTACGGTTTGGGGATGGGTTTGAGTCGTTTTAGTTTCGATAGCAAACATGCCTATGCCACGATAGCTTCAGATGTGGGCGATTCAGTTTGGCGCGCTCCACAATTTCCTATAGACATATCAGGACGGGTTGATATTGAGGGGAGAAAAGAGGATGATGTTATAGGGGTTCTTGTCAATAGTAGTGGAGCAAATGACTTTAACCCGTACTCACATGATGTATGGGATTATTTGCAAAGCCGTAGCAAGAAGATGTTTGATGAGTCTTTTCAAGAGCCGCTAGCAGTTTTCTTCCAATACGCGGCCATTAAGCCGCAAGGTGGTACACGGAGCGTTTCACCCAGTAAGCCTTTTATTGAGAAGAGGCAGGCATTTGACAATGCGCCCCAAATTAATTTAACAACTATTGCCTCTTGGATGTATCACTTCACGCAGCGGTCGCTGCAAGAAAAAAAAGAGCCTTTGATCTTTAAAAAAGTTAAAGAAGCTGTACTAACCGCCATTCATGCCGAGGACATTGATTACATTGTTCGTTCAGACTCGTTGGAGGTGAAATATAAAGATCAAGGTTGGCGACCTTTTGATGAGTTGAGCGATGGTCAGCAACGTCTTGCTGCTATTTTTTGTGACCTTGCGCTGCGCTGCGCATCTATTAACTCACATCTTGGTGAGAATTGCATCCGCGAGACGACTGGGGTCGTCACTATTGACGAGCTGGATTTGCATCTTCATCCAAAATGGCAGCGGGATGTGATTCCCGATCTGCTGCGTACGTTTCCTAAGATTCAGTTTATTGCGGCCTCTCACTCACCTTTTTTGTTGCAAGCAGCATTCGATAACAATGGCAAAGTTGTCGATATGGCAACGGGTGAGTTTATGGATGCGCCAGATACCAGCATTGAAGATATTGCCGAGAACAACATGGGCGTTAAACAGCCTCAGCGCGGTACACGGTTTATTGCCATGAAAGAAGCGGCACAGAGATATTACGAATTATTGGAGCGAGTGCCTGCGGCTAGCGAAGCTGAAAAAGCAGCTATCAAAAGCGAATTGAATGCATTGATGATTCCGTATGCCAATGATCCTGCATATGCAGCATTTTTAGAAATGCATCGCGTGGCTGCTGGCGTTTAAGGGGCGATTGTTATGCGTCCAGTTGAACGCGGTGAAGTGCCACATATTTTTGCTCATTACAAAGAAGCTGCGCCCTATTTAAAGGCGCGCTTAGGGCGCTACTGCAGCTATTGCGAGCGCTGGATTGCTACTGGTATTGCGGTTGAGCACATATCGCCAAAATCGAATGATGCGGATAGAGCGCTAGAGTGGTCTAATTTTTTATTGGCTTGCATGGATTGCAATAGTACGAAAGGCGCAAAGGCACTTGTTCATGACCAGTGTCTTTGGCCTGATACCGATAATACTTTCCACGCGCTGATCTACCGTGAAGATGGCGCGCTAAAACCGAATCCAAAATTGAATGACAGTACAGCCTTACAAGTCCAATGTTTGCTCAACTTGGTTGGATTAAATAAACAACCAAAAGACGACAACGGACACCGATGGGATGATCGAATTGAGGCATGGGATAAAGCCGTTGCAGCAAAACGAATGATTGAAATTGATGAAGCAGCCCGTCCGCTTGCAATAAAAACGGTGACGGGGCATGGTCATTGGTCGATTTGGATGACGGTATTTGCGGACGATGCTGATATGCAGTCCCGCCTCATTGAGGCGTTCCCTGGCACGGCGCGAGCACGGCTGGCAATCACTCCCTATTGACGAGCGACTTATGCAAACCACACTAGCCCCCGAATACCAAGACACGCCCGACGGCATGGCCGCTAAAGCCATTTTGGGCAAGTGCGTCCACTGCGGGTTTTGCACGGCGACTTGTCCGACTTATCAATTGCTGGGCGACGAGCTAGATGGCCCGCGCGGCCGCATTTACCTTATTAAGCAGGTGCTGGAAGGTGAAGCGCCCACGCGCAAAACGCAGCAACATTTAGACCGCTGCCTGACTTGCCGCAACTGCGAATCGACTTGCCCCAGCGGCGTGCAGTACGGGCATTTGGTGGACATTGGGCGCAAGATTGTGGACCGCAAAGTGGCGCGTCCGCTCTCCGAGCGCTTGGTACGCGGGGCGTTGCGGCACGGACTCAATTCGCCGCTGTTTGCGCCTGCGATGAAACTAGGGCAGGCCGTGCGAGGCTTGCTACCAAAGGCTTTGCAGGCGAAGGTTCCTGCAAGGCAAGCTGTGCGTGCCCTGCCAAGCCGCACCCATGCGCGAAAAATCATCATGCTGGCGGGATGCGTGCAGCCTGCCATGTTGCCCAATATCAATGTAGCAACGGCTCGCGTTTTGGATGCGGCGGGCATTCAAACGCTGGTTGTATCAACTGCCACGTGCTGCGGCGCGATTCACTTTCACTTGAACGATCAAGCGGCGGCGAAGACGCAAATGCGTGCCAACATTGACGCGTGGTGGCCTGCGATTGAGAGCGGCGCAGAGCACATCGTGATGAATGCCTCGGGCTGCGGCGTGATGGTCAAGGACTACGGTCACGTGCTGGCCGATGATCCCGCGTATGCGGCCAAAGCCAAACGCATTGCTGAGTTGACGGTAGATTTGAGCGAGCTGTTGCCAAATATGTTGCCAGAGTTCGTTAAGCAATTAACGTCCGTTCGGGCTGAACCTGTCGAAGCCTCAACAAGGCAACCCTTCGACAAGCTCAGGGCGAACGGGGGCTTACCGCGCCTCGCCTACCACCCGCCTTGCACTTTGCAGCATGGGCAAAAGCTTAAAGGCGGCGTAGAAAAATATTTGCGCGAATTGGGTTTTGATGTGCAGGTTGCACCGCTGGAGTCGCACTTGTGCTGCGGCTCGGCGGGCACGTACTCGGTGCTCAATCCAGACATTGCTAGCACGCTGCGCGACCGCAAACTGGAGGCCTTGCCCGAAGCGGATGTGATCATCAGCGCCAACGTGGGCTGCATCACGCATTTGCAAAGTGGCTCACATATTCCTGTTAGGCACTGGATTGAAGTGCTGGATGATGCGATGACTAGTGGAGAAAAATCATGACCAATCAAACCAACAGTGGCCCATCGTCTGGGATGGAAGCGGGTGTTTATGGCGCGGGCAAACTCACGCCCGCCGCGCCGCGCAAGCCGATTAGTTTGCCGCGCCTGCGCGAGCTGCACGCACGCGGCGAAAAGATCACGATGGTCACCGCCTACGACGCGACTTTTGCGGCGGTGGCGGACGCGGGCGGCGTGGAGTGCATCTTGGTTGGCGACTCGCTGGGCATGGTGTGCCAAGGCTTGCCCAGCACCACGGGCGTGAGTCTGGAGACCATGTGCTATCACGTTGCCAGCGTATCGCGCGGCTTGCACCGCATGAGCGCGAGCGGGCAAGGCACAGCGTGGCTGATTGGCGATTTGCCGTTTGGTGCGTATCACCAAAATCCCGAACAAGCGTTTGAAAGTAGCGCAGCGCTGATGCAGGCAGGCGCACACATGGTCAAGCTAGAGGGCGGCGGCTGGACAACGGCAACGGTTAAGTTTTTAGTCGAGCGCGGCATTCCTGTGTGTGCGCATTTGGGACTCACGCCGCAAACGGTACACGCGCTGGGCGGCTACCGCGTGCAAGGCAAGGACGATGCGGCGGCGGAGCAATTGATTGCTGACGCGCTGGCGTTAGAGGCCGCAGGCGCACAAATGTTGGTGCTGGAGATGGTGCCTGCAAGCCTTGCGGCGCGGCTGACCGAGCTGCTCACCACCTGCATGACGATTGGCATTGGCGCAGGCACAGGCTGCGACGGGCAGGTGCTGGTGCTGCACGATATGCTGGGCATGAACCTTGGGAAGATGCCGCGCTTCGTGCATAACTTTATGGCTGATGAGCGCAATGAATCGAAGAGCATTCAAGGCGCGTTCGCCGCGTATGTGCAGGCAGTCAAAGCGGGTACGTTTCCAGATAACAAACGCCACGCTTGGTAGTTCGGTCACACATGAAAATCTTTCACACCAGCACGCAGTTACGTGCTTATCTTGACGAGCGCAAACATCTCACGCGCGGCTTTGTGCCGACTATGGGCAACTTGCACGCGGGGCACTTGGCGTTGATTGCGCAGGCTAAAGCGAGCAGCGACATCACCATCGCCAGCATTTTTGTGAATCGCTTGCAATTTTTGCCGCACGAAGATTTTGACTCGTATCCACGCACGTGGGACGACGACGTGCAAGCCTTGACGGATGCGGGCTGCGACCTGCTCTTTGCGCCAAATGAAGCGGAACTCTACCCTGAGCCGCAGACCTACAAAGTCCATCCAACGCCTGAGCTTGCGGACAAGTTGGAAGGCGAATTCCGCCCAGGATTTTTTACGGGCGTGTGTACGGTGGTGATGAAGCTGTTCCAAATCGTGCAGCCCGACGTGGCGGTGTTTGGCAAAAAAGATTACCAACAGCTCGCCGTGATTCGCGGCATGGCGCGGCAGTTTGCGCTGCCAATTACCATTGTGGCGGGCGAGACGCTGCGGGCGGACGATGGTCTGGCGCTTAGCTCACGCAATCGTTACTTGAGCGCGGATGAGCGGCAAGCTGCCGTAGGTTTATCGCAAACACTGCGGGCGATGACCGAGGCGGCTTTGATGCCACAAGCAAACATTCAAAAAATAGAGGCGGATGCCCTAGAGACCATGCGGAATAAGGGCTGGCAGCCAGACTATCTCACAATCCGCACCCAGCAAGGCTTGCGGGCAATTGACCCCGCACAGCGTGAGCCGTGGGTGGTGCTAGGCGCGGCCAAGCTTGGCAAAACGCGCTTGATTGATAACCTTGAGTTTTAACCGCCGAAAGCTGCGGGCGCACTCATGCCCGTAACAATTTCAAACGGCACACCCACCAGCACGCAAGGCTCGGCAAGCTTGGGCGGCAAATGCGGCGCGCCATAAGGTGCGCCTTTGGGCATGGTCCAAGTCAGCGTGCGCCAGTACTCGTGGCGACTTGTGCCAAACGCCGCTTCAGGCGCGTGCCTGCCTAGCGTTTCTTTGACTGCTTGTGCGTCAAACTTTTTGTTGCCGCAGCTGCGCAGCACTTTGGCGGATTTGATTTCGCCTTTAAAAAACGAGCACCGCAGCACCACCGTCCAAAGGCTGTCGTCCGTGCTCGTTTTGATTAACAAAGCGCTAGCCCTTAATGCGCGTGTCTATGCTGGGCGGGCTTAGCGCCAGTGCCTTGCACGGGTGCTAACTCCACGGGAAGCGTGACTTGCAAGCGAGACTGTGTGCCCTTGGCATCCTGAAACAACAGCGTCACAGGCACGGTGCTGCCTTTGGCAAGCGGTTGCTTGAGGTTCATCAGCATCAGGTGATAGCCGCCAGGCTTGAGTTCCACCGCTTTGCCTTTGGGCAGGCCTAGACCGCTGACGGCGCGCATTTCCATCACATTGTTGGCGCCCATTTTCATTTCGTGAACTTCAGCAATAGCGGCCACAGGCGTTGTCAAGCCGACTAAGCGCAAGTCTTCATGCGCGGTCAGCTTCATAAAGCCGCCCGTGCCTGATTGACCTGCAACCGTAGCGCGAACCCACGCGCCTTCAACGTCAACGTGGGCTGCGTCGGGGTGAGCAAAAGCGCTGCTCGCAAGTAGTAGCGTTGTCGCAACGCATGAGAGGATAGTTTGAAACATAGTGTGTTCTTTGTGTAATTGTTCAGGTTGTGGATTCCCGCCTTCGCGGGAATGACGCATTGGCAAAAATGCCCTTAGTTTTTTTTAAGATGCGAGAGGCGGCGCACGCGCAGGCGGAGTGCGGTTTTCAAAGATGATTGCTGCGCTGACCCTTATCCACAGGGGCTGCGCATGAGGGATGGCTGGCAGGCTTTGCCGCGCTTGGATTGCGGGCGATGGTGCCTGCAAAGCCAGACACAGCGGGCAGTCTAGCGTATGCGCTATTTGCGCATCTTGCGCCGTGCCGTCGGCGGCAAACGTCACCAGCTTCATGCCGCCAGTGCCTAAACAAATGAACTGCTGGTCGGGCGAGAGCGACTGCGCTTGCACCACGGGCGAGGCAATAGCCGCGCACAAACTCAGCACAAACGCCAGCGCCACTGATTGAATCAATCGGTGAGAGCGACGAGCGTATTGCAAGAAGTGAAGTAGGTGGGTGGGGCGTGACACGGCGGCTATTCTATAGTCCTGAGAGAACCGCATCTACCGCTGCCACGATGATGTGTTGCTGATTACTAAAGTCGGCGTTCGAGTTGCCAATTGCTTGGCTGGGCATCGCACTAATTTGTTGGGCCAGCACGATGTAGTCAATGCCGTCTATCTTCAAAGCTTCCCGCGCCAACTGTCGCCAAATACGCCAATGCGTTCAACCTCCGCGTTGTAACCTTGAATTGCTTCTCGGTTTTCGCGCAGCCATTGCGCATTTTTATGGCGTTTCACCTGCTCGCCAAGTGAACGCTCAACAAACTGCGAAATGTTGATGCCGATCTCTTTGGCTTGCTTGAGCAAGTCGCTGTTAATCGATAAATTAGTCGCGCGTTTAGGTGCTTGGATATCAAAGGTGAGTTGCATGGCGTGTGGCAGATGATGTGATCAGTTAATGCGTACGATTGATGCGCATCATAACGCCACCTGATACAGCCCGCCTGGCACGCGCAAGATCACGTTGTCCAGCTCTAACTCCAAAAGCTGCACTTGCAGCGCGGCTGCGTCTATGTCCACACGCGCTTGCAGCACATCGAAGCTCACGGGATCAAAACCCATTGCCAGAACCAAGGGATGCTGGGCGTGAGTGGGTGAAATGTGTGCCCCCGCCGATGTGCCGCGCAAGCCTTGCTCCGTATGGCCTGCGCGCGTGCCTCTCTCAATTCGCAACTCTTCCAGTACATCCGCCGCAGACTCCACCAGCTTTGCGCCTTGCTTGATGAGCGCGTGGCAGCCTTTGCTTTGGGCAATGTGAATCGAGCCTGGAATGGCGAACACGTCTTTGCCAACTTCTAGGCATTCACGCGCGGTAATGAGCGAGCCTGATTGCAGCGCGGCCTCCACCACCAGCGTGCCCAAGCCCAGCGCGGCAATCAAGCGATTGCGTTTGGGAAAGTTGGCAGCAGCAGGCGGCGAGCCCAGCTGAAACTCGCTCACCACCAAGCCGTGGTCGGCGATGCGGTGCGCGAGTTCTAAATTTTGTTTGGGATAGACGCGGTCAAGTCCCGTGCCCACTACCGCGATGGTGAGCAGCGATTCGCGCGAGGACTCCTCGCTTGATTGCCCCGCACTTAACGCGCCGCTGTGCGCTGCCGCATCAATGCCAAGCGCCATGCCCGAGATCACGCACAACCCGCTATCGGCAAAACTATGGGCAAAAGCGAAGGCGTTTTTATCGCCTTGTTGCGTCGGGTTGCGACTGCCCACTATGCTGATGCCTGCGGGCCAGCCGTGCGCTTCCAGTAAGTCGATACGCCCCAAGAGCCATAGCACCAGCGGCGGGTCGGGTAGCGTGAGCAGTGCAGATGGATACAGCGCATCACCCAGCGTGACGATGCGCCGCGTGCGATGGTCTGTGCGGGCATCAAGCGCCAGCCACTCGTCGCACCGTGCGATTTGCTTGTCCAAGCCCTCGGGCAGTTGCTTGAGCGCCAGCGCTTGGCGCTCGGACACGACTTGCCCCAGCGCGGCGGTGGATTGCTCGAAAATAGCGGTTGGCAAACCAAAGGCGGCAAGCAGTTTGCGTGCGCTTGTGTTGCCCACGCCGTCTGTCAGCATGAGGCGAAGCCAAGCGGCTTGTTCTTGTTGGTTCGCGGTTTGTTCCATCATCGATAAAATTGCAGTTATGGCATTACTTAATATTCTCACCTATCCTGACCCGCGTTTGCATAAGGTCGCGAAACCCGTCGCCCAAATTGACGAGCGTATTCGCACGTTGGCGGCTGACATGATTGAGACCATGTATGAATCTAGCGGCGTGGGTCTTGCCGCCACGCAGGTCGATGTACACGAGCGCCTGCTCGTGATGGATGTGAGCGAGGAGCGCGATCAGCCGCTGGTGGTTATCAATCCACGCGTGGTGTGGCAAAGTAACGAGGTCGTTGTGGGCGATGAGGGCTGTCTCTCCGTGCCAGGTTTTTCGGGCGATGTCGAGCGTTATGCGCAGATTCATATTGAGTTTGAAAATGAGCGCGGCGACACACACAAGCTAGAAGCCGAGGGACTGCTTGCCGTGTGCGTGCAACACGAAATGGATCACTTAATTGGCAAGGTGTATGTCGAGTATTTGTCGCCGCTGAAACGTGGGCGTATCAAAACCAAGCTGCTGAAAGAGGCGAAAGAGGCGCTGCGCGAAGCTAGTTAGGTATGAAATGACAACATCACATCAACAAATGTCACCCCTCAAAGTTAGAAAAGATTCAATTTTGGCTGACTTGTGGGCGGTAAAAGCCAAGCTGAATGCGCAAGCTGGGTATGACGTGAAACGCTTGCTGGAAAACGCGGCCAAAACAGCCCGACTTTTACGTGCGAATGGCTTTCGGTTGCCCGTTTAACGACTGCGTAAAACCCGTTGGCTTATGAAGATTTTTTCCAGTAAGTGGCAAGGCCGTAATGATGCCGCAAAAAATCTACCCACAACTGCAAACGCAGTGGCATATGTTTGCGCTGTGCGTAGACCACGTAAATGCCATTGGGCAAGGCAGCATAGTCTTCTAATAACGTAGTCAGTTTGCCTGCGGCGATATCGCTTTGCACTTCCCAAATACTGCGCCACGCAATGCCATAGCCCGCTAAGCACCAAGCGTGCAGCACTTGTCCGTCCGAGCAATCGAGTGGCCCGCTAGGCCTCATGTACTGGACGTTTCCCTTCGCCGCAGCGCTTTTGTTTTTATCGATTTTGAAGGCCCAGCCGCGCGTTTGCGAGGCATCACTGGATAGCGTGAGGCAGGCGTGGCTGTGCAGATCTTGCGGCGTTTGCGGCGCTGTGTGACGCGCAAGATAACGCGGTGACGCCACGCACAGCCGTCTGTTGTCCGCCAGCCGAACGGAGATGAGCGATGAGTCGGGCAAATCGCCCACGCGCACACCGCAATCAAAGCCCTCGCCCACCATATCCACCACGCGGTCGGACAGGTTGAGCGATAGCGTGACATCGGGATGCGCCAGGTGAAACTCCGCGACCAGTGGCGCAACGTGCTTGCGCCCAAAGCCCGCAGGCGCAGTCACGCGCAAGTGCCCGCTAGCCTTGATGCCGCCTGCGCTCACGCTGGCCTCGGCAGCGGCAAGATCGGTCAGTAAGCGCTGGCAGTCTTCTAGGTACGCGGAGCCTTCGTTCGTCAAACTCACGCGCCGCGTGGTGCGCACGAGCAGCTTGACGCCAAGGCGCTCCTCCAAAGCATCCAAGCGCCGCCCGACCATGATGGGCGCGGTGTGTAGCTGTGCGGCAGCGGCTGTAAGACCGCCGCGCCTAGCAGCGGCGACAAAGGCTTCAATCTGCTTGAGTTTGTCCATGATCCTGGGTGGGGGTTGACAGCAATCTTTGCACTAAGACTGATTCGCAGGTTTTGAATGAAATATAAAAGCCGACAGAGAGTGCGGCTGTTAGCACTAGCTCAACAAGTTGGGCAAAAGCTCCGTCGATGAGTGCCATCACGCCGTATTCGCTGATTAACTGCACCGTGATAAGAAATGTCTTTGCCAAGTTAAACGAGCTGGCTCCAAAAGCTAAAAAACTTAGCAACATAACGACATAGGTAATGGGCCAGTAGTGAAGTAAAAATGCTGCTAGTTTTGAGTTGGTGGCGTGTTGCATGACTGATCTCAAAGGTATTTAAAAATTATGACCAAAAAAGTATGAAATGACATTCTAATTATGAAAATAATAACTAAGAGTGTTTGTAATACAGTTTGGTTTTAAGTTTAGGAGCCACCATGACCACACCACACAATACCCCGCGCATTCAAGAGCACGCCTTGCAAGTTGCCACGACGTTGCATCAATTTATTGAGTCGAAAGTGCTGCCTGGCACGGGCGTTTCGCCAGCCAAGTTTTGGCAAGGATTTAACGACATCGTGCGCGACCTCGCGCCTAAAAACGCTGCGCTATTGGCCGAGCGCGACCGCTTGCAAACGCTGCAAGATGCGTGGCACAAAGCCAATCCGGGTGAGGTGAAGGACATGGCGGCGTATCGCCAATTTTTGAGCGAGATTGGCTATCTTGTGCCCGTGCCTGAATCGGTTGCGGCTACCACGCACAACGTGGACGCTGAGCTTGCCGTGCAAGCGGGGCCACAGCTAGTGGTTCCTGTGCTGAATGCGCGTTACGCACTAAACGCCGCCAACGCGCGTTGGGGTTCGCTGTACGACGCGCTGTATGGTACGGACGCGCTGCCCGAGACCGATGGGGCAGAAAAAGGACGCGGCTATAACCCGGTGCGCGGCGCCAAAGTCATTGCCTTTGCCCGCAACTTTTTAGATCAATCTGTGCCACTGGCTGGCGGGGCAAGCCACGCAAAGGCTACCAGCTATGCCGTGCTGCAAGGCAAGCTGGTTGTGGCTTTGCAGGGCGGTGCATCGGCAGGACTGGCCAATGCCGCGCAGTTTGTTGGCTACACGGGCGATGCGGCAGCGCCGACTTCGATTTTGTTAGTAAACAACGGCGTGCATATTGACATTCAAATTGACCGCAGCACGGCGATTGGACAAACCGACGCGGCAGGCGTGTCGGATGTGGTGCTGGAAGCGGCGCTGTCCACCATCATGGATTTGGAGGACTCGGTTGCGGTAGTGGATGCGGACGATAAAGTGTTGGCTTACGACAATTGGCTGGGCATCTTGCAAGGCACGCTGACCGAATCGTTAGAGAAGGGCGGTAAAACGATGACGCGCTCACTCAATCCTGATCGCGTGTACACGGGAGCAAATGGCGGCAAAGTCACGCTGCACGGGCGCTCGCTGATGTTTGTGCGCAACGTCGGGCATTTGATGTGCAACCCTGCCATCTTGTTGAATGGCAACCAAGAAATCCCTGAAGGCATCTTGGACGCGGTCGTCACCGTGGCGATTGCGCTGCATGATTTGAAGCGCACCGAGGGTCAAATCCGCAACTCACGCACCGGCTCGATTTACATCGTCAAACCCAAAATGCACGGCCCTGCGGAAGTGGCATTTGCCGCCGAATTGTTTGGCCGCGTGGAAGCCATGCTGGGCTTGCCTGCCGACACGGTCAAGCTGGGCATCATGGACGAAGAGCGCCGCACCAGCGTGAACCTCAAGGCCTGCATTGCCGCCGCAGGCGCACGCGTCGCCTTTATCAACACAGGCTTTTTAGATCGCACCGGCGACGAGATACACACCGCCATGTACGCAGGCGCGATGCTGCGCAAGGCCGCCATGAAAGGCACGAAGTGGATTGCGGCGTATGAAAAATCGAACGTCCTCTCAGGCCTGATGTGCGGCCTGCGCGGACGCGCCCAAATCGGCAAAGGAATGTGGGCGATGCCTGACCTCATGGCTGCCATGCTCGATCAAAAAAAGGCGCACCCGCTCGCGGGGGCCAACACGGCGTGGGTTCCCAGCCCAACAGCCGCCACGCTGCACGCGCTGCATTACCACCAAGTCAACGTAGCCGCGATTCAGCTAGACATGGAAAACGACGCAAAGAGCGCCGCCGCGCCCGCGCAGTTGGACGCGATGCTAACGGACATTTTGACCATCCCCGTTGCGCCAAAAGAGGTGCAAGCCAGCTGGACGGCGGCAGACAAACAACAAGAAATCGATAACAACTGCCAAGGCATCTTGGGCTACGTGGTGCGCTGGATCGACCAAGGCGTGGGCTGCTCCAAAGTGCCCGACATCCACAACGTAGGCCTCATGGAAGACCGCGCCACACTGCGCATCTCCAGCCAACACATCGCCAATTGGCTGTTGCACGGCGTAGTCACAGAAGCCGAAGTCCGCGCCAGCTTTGAGCGCATGGCCGCAGTGGTAGATGGTCAAAACGCAGGCGATCCGCTCTACAAACCAATGGCAGGTAACTTTGCAAGCAGCATGGCCTACAAAGCCGCGACAGACTTGGTGTTTAAGGGCTTAGAGCAGCCTAGTGGGTATACGGAGCCGCTGCTGCATGCTTGGCGGCTGAAGGTGAAGGCGGGGTAGGCTGGTTATTAATATAGCTTTGGATAAAAGGTTTTTCTCTAAATAATTGATTTTAAATAATTTTTTGGATTTCAAATTTTCATTATCGAAGGCGAAAGATAATGAACGCACCACCGGTTTGCTTGTTTAGACAAGAGACCGCCCTCGCTTGCGTGAGCTATCACAATGTCCTGAGCTAGTTGTGCAACCAGATCATTCCGCTGTGCTGCAAGTTGCTGCGTTAGGCGGTTTTTTATAGATGCTCGGCTTACCACCGCCATCGATCCTTCGCTCAAGGCCTGCTGCCAGCTACTTGGCAATTTGGCGCGCTCCAGTGGCCGTGCCAGCGCAACCACCACTGGGCTCTTGGCTTGTAGCAGCACAGTTAACACCGATTGTTCTAGCGGCGAATGAAAACCACTAATGACGGTTTGTTTTGCTTTGCTTTGCTGCACGGCCCAATCCATTGCTGCACTGATGGCCGAACCAGGGCACTGCCTTGAGGCAAAAAATGCAACTTTAGGCATCGACATTAGCGTCTGATTGCCCAGTCCCGACAAAGCCAGTTCTTGGTAGGTCATTTCCCAGAATTGCATGTGTATTTGTACAGCCTTAGATAATAAATATTCAACTAAGTGTTTGATTTAAATATATTATTTTTAATGTCAAATTTTATTATCTTGCTCTCTAGATAATAAATCTGTGTCATGGTCAGCGGGCATGGGTTTGGTGTAGCGCATATTTTTCTTGCCTCTATCGGGCAGTGCAAGCAACAGACCTTGCTCGCGCCACGTTGCTAGCAGTTTAGAGGCTTTTAAAGTATCAACCGTTGCAATCTCGCACAGCTTCGCGTTATTAATAGACCCCGTGCGGTCAACCCAATCGCTCACCATATCCCATACGCTCACGCGATTCGAATTAAGCAAAGTCAGTGTCACACTTTCAACCGCTGATTCTGTGTTTTGTTTGTACTGAGGTGGGTAAAGCATTGCTTCGGCCATTTCGGCAAACATCATTCGCACGCCTTCGCCAGCATCAATGTTGGGTGCATTGGGGAATTCCCGCAGGTTTTGCACAATGAGCGGATTACGTGCTTTACTGCCCGTGCGTGCAATGTTCCCAGCTGTAATGCTGCCAGGGAAGGTGCCAGGGCTTTCCACCTCAATGCGATCATCAAAAATACGAATAAAAATATCACGGTTAAGTCGGTAATCACGGTGAATCACCGCATTCACAATCGCCTCTTTAACAACCCGCTCTGGGTACACGTGCTTGGTTTTAAAGCCACTACTGGCCAAGGTCAGCCCCTCTTCCAGTTCGCGCAATACTGCTTTGACGGCTGCATCAATTTGCTCAATGAGTGGGCCGCGTATGGTGAGCGGTCTTTTCCGTAAATTGGGCGTTGCGCTGGGCGTTGCTGCTTTGCCGCCATACACCAACAACCGAATGTCCGCACGCGAATCATGGGCTGCTAGCAAACTGCCAGGCTCGTCAGCAAACAAAAGCACCGCAGCCCTTGTAGGATGGACTTCTGCGGTTGCCGTGCTTGCAGCGCCCACAATATCAGCCAGACCAATCCGCTGCAATTGCTCAGCCATCGTACCTGCCCGCAGTCCGCGAGCAATCACAAACGTGCGCCAGATAGGCGTGTCGAGCAGGTCAAGCTGAACGGGCACTAACTCGCTAGCAGCGCTGCGCACCCCGCGCTGGTAAGCAAGGTTCGCAATCTCAGACGCATCCAGTTCGCGGTTACTCGCATCCATCCGCGTCCACGTGCCATTGCCCACAATCGAATGCACTTGGTCACTTTTTTCCACACGCAAAAGCACCACATGCCCAGCCTGCCCATTGTGCAAAGTGCAGGCCACGCGAATCCAATGCAGCTTAGTCATAGCAGGTGTAAAACGGCTGAGTACCTGACGGCGTAAATCATCAAAACCTTCGGGGTTCTCCTCCACACCAAACAAACGCGACTCAGGCTTAGCGCCCACCTCCAAATCCTTCGCATCGCCAATGCCCAGCACCAGCAACCCCCCATCGGTATTGGCAAAAGCGCAGATCGTCTCTAACAACCGCTTGTGCTTGTCACTAATGCGCTTGAAGTCCAAAGTGCGACTCTCACGCGCCGCCAAGAGCTTCGTAATCCGGTCAGCAGCTTGAGCAGGAGAAAGATCAATCATCCCCATCCTCCTCCAAGCCCTGCCCCATGCGGTACTTGATGTCGTAGTTGATGATGTAGTCAAGTTCCTCTGGCGTGAAACCGTAATGCTTCGCTAGGCATTTGTCGATGTCATCAATTAGCGGTTTTGATTTTTGTATTTTGAAACTTTGAGTTTGGGTTGTCCCCGTCTTTTTTTGCTCGCGCACAAGCATTGTGCTGTTGCTCACCATGTCCGTCACATACGCATCGGCAAGCGTTACTAGCTCCATGTCTGTAAGCGCGGCTTGCGTGACAGGAAAGCTTTGAACATCATATGGATTGAGATCGCGTAAATTGCTGGTGAGGGTGTACCACCACCAAAACGTATTGCTGCTTAGCAAGGCAATGAGAGGTGTTGTGGACGCTACAGGCACAGTAAAACTGGTCTCACGACTGGAGTTGCTTTCTGTGCCATTCAAAACAAACCTTGGTGCGAAATTTGTAAAAACTTTCCAATAAAGCCCGCCCGTAGTTCGATAGTAAATCCGTTCACCTTGTTTAACGCTGGACTGTGCCACAGTTACTTTTTGGCTGAGCATTTTTTTAAGCAAGTTTTGCTCGATTGGCGCTGAGAGTTTTGGCACCCAAAAAGCGGAGCGATTTTTAGGTGCATCTTGATACATCAAAGAAGGGATTAAGGGTGCCCGTGTGGCTGCTGTCCATTTTGTGTAACCTGTTGTTAAGGTTTTGCCCGAACCACCTGGCAGGACGACAAAAATAGTCAGCGCTCGATTTACGGTATCAAATAATTTGGCAGGTCGCCATGCAAAGTTGCTATACCAAGTGGTGCGATCTTTTTCTAAAAGCGTTTGCATAGCCTTCATTCTTTGCGTAGAAACTAATGCTAAAGGTACGATCATGCTCATCGTGCCGTCGGGCTTTAAAAGCTCGTTGCTACGTTCCATACAAACAGAATGCACAGCGTTTGAATCGGCGGTTATGTAGCCGCGCAGTGTGTAGTCAATTTCGCGGGTTTCCAAATACGGCGGATTCCCAATCACCACATCAAACCCGCCGCTTGCCATCAGCGGATAAAAGTCCACGTACCAATGAAATGGCTGATGTCCGAGCTTCCATTTTTCGTAGGCTGCTGTCTCGGTGGTGTTCACGCCGTACTCACGCGCAAGGTGGTAGTTCAGCTTTTCTTCTAAATCGCCCAGCCTGTGCGTCAGCGCTTGTTTGTCTGCCGCCGTCACGTGCCCGCCGCGCTGCACTTGCTGGATTTGGAAGTTGTTGTATTGCTGCTCTACGGCTACTAGGTCGATGCGGATGTCTTCCCACGCGTCGCTAAACAGGTTGCCTTGTGTTGCGCCTTTGACGGCTTTTTCTGTCTCGTCGGCTGTGGCGTAGCCTACCAAGGTGTTGCCGTGCCTGATGTTGAAGTCGATATCGGGCAGGGGTTCTATGTTGTCGCCTGGTTCTAACAGCGCGACTAGCTTTAAAAACAAACGCAGTTTTGCAATTTCTGTGGCTTGCTCTTCTATATCCACACCATAGAGGTTGTTGACGATGATGTGTTTGATGATGGCGTAGTCTTGCGCTCGCTCAGACCCTGCGGCTGCAAAGCGTTCTAGGATTTCATCGACTTCGCTCCAGCGTTCTGGGTGTACTTTTTCACCGCTTATCAGTGCATCAACCCGCACAGCTTGCAAGGTGCGCAGTGTGGCATCGTACAGCGGTTTCAAGATGTTTAATGCCGCAAACAAAAATGCACCCGAGCCACAAGTCGGGTCTAACACGCTCATGCCGTGGCGGAATTTTTCGTTGCTCTTGCGTGGTAAGCGCCCTGCCAATGCGAACCAAAAACTCTTGAGCAGTGCCACATCGGTACATCCCTCAATCAAGTCTTGGGCAAATTGGCGAATGTCTAAGTTGTAGGTGATGAGGTCACCCACTTCGCGTAGTTCACCAGCGGTAATTTTTGCCCTGATCTCGCGTGTGCGTTCGTGCCTTGCAATCGTTTCGCGCCAAATTTCAGTAGGCAAGCTGGATGCATCGTCTGCGCGTTTGTTCCAATGTTTGCGCCTAGACAGGAGATCGGGTGCATCCGTATCTATGCCATTGGCAATCTCTGGTGGATACACGCTATCCACGCCTTTGCGCATAGCGGGGTAGATATACGCGTCGCCACTTTGCGCCAAGAGCGGCCACGCCAACGCATCAAACGCGGTGGGGTGGTCAGCGCGAACCTTTGCGAGTAAGCACGGAATGATGGTGTTCTTGCCAATGTAGTCAGTGATGTCTTCTTTGGTGTAGTACGCCCCCATTTGCTTTTGGTTGACGAATTTCTCGAAGATGTAACCCAGCACATCGGGGTTGATTTCTTTGCCGCGCTTGAGTGGGCGCTCATCCAAGTGCCATTCCCATTCGTCAAAGAAATCAAAGAGTTTGAAGAAGGCGTTATCTTCTACGTCTAGGGCTTCGCCATATTTTTGCTCTAGTTGATGCGGTGCAAATAAACCACCATTGAGATAGGGGACATCACCAAATTCGGCGGCTATCGCTGCGCGGTTGCTGCTGCTCCGTTCCTCGGCAAAGCCGCGAAAAAACAGTGGGCAGAGGAAATTTTTATAAAAAGTTACGTTCGGTTGTGCCGCAAGATGGCTAGCAAGCCGTGATTGCAAATAGCGTTCTTTACCATCTAAAAAACTCTTCTCTTGCAAAAACCATAAGAACATCAAGCGGTCGATCAGGACAGCCGTGTACCAACGCTGGTCTTCGCTCGTAGCTGGGATGCCATGTATGAACTCGGCAAAAGCTTTCCGTTGCTTCTCAAAATCGGTATAGAACTTCTTGGTAACTTTCTCGCGCGGTGCTGCGTCGTCTAGTCTTGCCGTCACACCCAGCACAGTGAGCAGCGTTTCCTCATCTAAAGTGAAATGCAAACGGCTGAGTTTTTGCGTGAGCAATTCAGGCGTTTCGCCTTTGTTAAAAACGACTTCGCGGTATTGTGCAGTTTTGCCCTGCATGCGGGTCACCCATTGCCACACTTGTCTGGTTTGCGCTTTGTCTGTGAAGACGATTAAATGCTCGCGCACTTCGTTTGTGACTTTGCGTTCAATTTTTTGGCGCGTTGCGTAATCAGGCAAACGACCTTCAGCATTGGGTCTGCAATGCAATATCTGGACACCTTTTTTGACTGCTATCGTGTCAAGTAACCAGACGCTGTCGCCAACAGCAATGCTAAAAGGTTGTTGCTGGGCGGGCCTGTCCCAGCCGAGTTCGTTAAAAAGCTCTTTGAAGCGGAACTGTTTGATATGTTCTTGATTGAATGAATGCATTGTTGTAGCCACAAGGTCAACGGCGAATTAAATCAGTCCCATCGAACACACCACGCGCGGCTCGCGCAGAGTTGCTGCATCTTCGGTGTAGGTGAGGCGGCTCTCTTCGCGCAGGGACTTCACAGCGCTTGCCAACTCTTCTTCGTTGACGCCGCTGCGCATTAAGCGATTGAGCAAGTCTGCAGCCGACTCTAACAAGGGGTGTTGATACATATCGTCTAAGGCTCGCTCCAATTCTTCGTCGCGGAACAAGGTTTTCATGTGTTCGCTCGCATAGTGTTTGAGTCGTTCATACGCTCGCCTGCGTGGGCTGCTGGGGCGACCTAAACCGCCACCAACGGCTTTATCTAGGCTCGCCGCCATTGCTAGGCCACGCGCCACGAGTTCGTGGTGCGCGTCTAGTCTTGGTACAGCAGGGGTGTCAGGCAGGCATTCAGCGCCGCGCAGCACTTTGTATTGGGATTCGGTGACGGCGTGGCCATCTGCGCCAATCCAAGTGAGGTGATCATTACCTTCGGGGGATTTGACATAGACGAGTGCGCCCGCTTCAGTTGTACGGTCAATTGCCGCTTTTGCAGAATACACCACGGGCGGGAGCGACTCCACTGCCTTGGCAAGCTCGGGGTTATCGCTGGTTGCTTGTTTCCAAATTTGCCACGCATAGGAGGCGAGATCGACCTCATCATCGTTGTCGTCTAAAACGCCTTGCTGTTCGGTGTAGAGGTTGCGCAGTGTTTGCTGTTCCTCGGCGGCAGCATCACCTTCAAAAAACGCTTCATCGGTGCCAACTACTTCGGCATTTTCTTTTAAGCGCTGGCGAATGCGAGAGCGTAATTGAATCAGTTGCTCAACGCCATCGGCGGGTAGAAATGAATAGCAAAAAATTTCTTCCGCGCGTTGTCCAATGCGGTCAACACGCCCTGCACGTTGAATGAGGCGGATGATGGCCCAAGGCAAGTCAAAGTTCACAACGACGTTGCTGTCTTGCAGATTCTGTCCTTCAGACAAAACATCGGTACAAATGAGAACACGTACCTCATCAGATTTGTTGATGGTTTTCCCATTAGATTTTGGCGAGAAGCGGCAAGCCAAGCCATACGGGTCGCCGCTGGCGCCTGTGGCAACTGCCACCTGCGTCACGCCAGCGTGCTTGAGCTCACGTTCTAGGTAACGCGCTGTATCGGCAAATTGGGTGAAGACAAGCACCTTGTTTTTGCCATGCGTTTGTGTAATCAAAGTGTGCAATGCAATGAGCTTGTTATCGCGCGTCGCATCCCACACGCCTTGCATTTGCAGACGTGCTTTAAGCCTTGCGGTGTCCTCTTCAAGATCTTCAGCAAGCTTGGGTTTGAAGAGACCCGGCCGAATCCACTTAAAACGTTTTTTAAATTCGGTTGCGTATTGCACGTACACTGCTTTGGCTCGTGCCATGCCGCTAAAGCTGCCGTCTGGCTGCGCAGCGTTAGCCACCATTCCGTCAAGCAAATCTTCTGGTTCACCTTCCAAACCCTCTGCATCTTCGTCAACGCGCTCGACATCTAGCAAGCCTGCATCGAGTACGCCTACTGGCAAATCAAGCCCCTGTTCAATCGCATAAAGATAAATTTCATTACGCAAAATATGCCGGTCAATTGATTGCAAAAATGAAAAGCCGCTGGACTCTAAGCGCTTAAAGAGATTGGTACGGCAAAACCCCATGAGGCGCTTGCCTGCACGACTTAGGTTTTCAATCATCTTGCCTTCAGCAGATGTTGCCTTTTTTGCCTGGGCGGGGTCAATGTAAAGACCAAGACCGTAACGCGGTACGTGCAGCGCATTGATGTCATCTACAACCGCTGGCGAGTAAAGGCGCGCATAGCTGTCGGCTTGGTCGGCCTCGTTCACCTCGAACTCAAGTGACATGGGTTTGCGAACGGGAAAATAGCGCCGCTCGCTCATAGAACCGGTCGTGTTTGAGCCTGCAATAAACGGGCGCCCTTTGGCATCTAGCTCGGTGTAATGCTGAATGATGAAGCTGCGCGTGCGGCGCACCATGTAGAGGCGGATGAGTTCACGCCAATCATCAAACTCTTCACTCTTTTCTATTGCCAAAATGGAGTTCACTCGGCATTGATGCTTGCGTTCAAACTCTGCCTCGCCTATGCCTAGCTTGCGCATATGGTGTTCGGGACGAATGCCGATGTTTGTTTTTTCGTCAATGAATAAACGCAGTTGCGAAGATAAATCGGTTTTTGATTTGTTGTACGGGGTCGCTGTTAGCAAGATGACTTTTGCGTCCACGCTCTTGATGTAGTCAGCAATCGCTTTGTAACGCCTGCCTTCGCGGTTACGTAGATTGTGGCTCTCGTCAATCAAGACAAGTTTGTAAGGCTTGAGCTCGGGCAGTTTTTTGGTGACTTGCGACACGGATAAGACGGTGCCGCGTAGCCCATATTGGGTGCGATAACTCTCCCACATGGGCTCTAAATTTTTAGGGCAAATAATGAGCGTCTCGTAACCAAAATCATCCTCAAACATACGCGCCAAAGCCGTTGCCATCATGGTTTTGCCAAGACCCACCACGTCGCCAATTAGCACGCCGCCACGTTTTTGTAAATGGCGTGCTGCAATCTTGACCGCGCTTTTTTGAAACTCAAATAGCTCGCTTTCAAAACGCGCTGGCAGGCGAAATTGGCTGAGGCCTGCGCGTGCTTCGGTGCTAAGGTGGTACGCCATGTTGAGGTAGATGTGATACGGCGGGATGGGCTCTTCGCGTGCCCAACTGGTCTCAATAATGGTGGCTAAATCTGCCGAGACATCCAGGGCCCAACGCTCTTGCCAACGCGTCTCGAACCATTTGGATAGTTTTTCTGTCCCGAGGTGATCGAGTACATCCACATTAAGCTCGCCGTTTTTGGTGAGACCAGACAATGTCAAGTTGCTACTGCCGACAAACCCCGTGATGGGGTTATTGGCATCGTCACGAAATAACAAATAGAGTTTTGCGTGAAGTGGGTACGGCAAAAAGAGTTTGACAACGACTTGCTTGGCGCGGAGCTGCTGCGCCAATTGACGCAAACCTGCTTCGTCTTTGCCTGTTGGAATGCCAAGTGTGATTTGCTCGCGAAGGTGAGCTGCAAATTGATGTTTGAGTCTGGTCGCCGTCGCATTGTCTAGCGCTTCTATCTCTGGTAGTTGACGATATAGCTCCCGAATATCTTCGCTAGGAGGGCGCTGCATACCCACTAGCACACGGCACTGTTGCCCAAGCTCGGGATTCCATGTTTGGATCAGATCATCAATGGACTGCCAACCGCGCAGATTGAGATAACCTACGCAAAAGTCAGCGCGTTTAGAGACTTGCAGCGTGGCGCGCAAGGCGTCGAGTAAATCGTTTTCTATGTTGTCAAATATGCGGGACATCTTTTGTTTATACCTTCAAACACGATTACGCCAAGAGATGTTGTGCGAATGACAGTGGATTTCTAGGGGTGTCTAAGATATTCATCCTTGCATATTGTCACCATCATTGACAATATGCAAGGACTCAAGTGCCCCGATGCTTGCGCGGTCTACCTTTCAATGCTTGATCAAATAACCAGTTGGGCAGCAGGCGCAAGAGTTTGGCGACCACGCCCATTTGCCACGGGATCACGCGGTAGCTGACGCTGGCTTCAATTGCCTCGTAAGCCTTATCGGCAAAGGTTTCTGGCTGCATTAAAAAGGGCATGGAATAGCTGTTTTTGCTGGTCAGCGGCGTGGCGATGTAGCCGGGCAAGAGGGTGAGCACGTCGATGCCAAACGCTTTCATTTCGCCGCGCAGGCTTTCGCAATAACTGATGACGGCCGCTTTGCTGGAGCTATACGCGCCGTGCCCTGGCAGGCCGCGGATGCCCGCTACGCTGGCGATACCAACTAGCTTGCCGCTGCCGCGCTTTTGCATGGGACGAATGAATGCGCTAAAGGTTGCCGCAAGTCCGATGTTGTTGGTGGCGTAGACCTCGCGCATCACGTCTAAATCACTGCGCTCGGCCGTGTCGATGCCGATGCTGATGCCAGCGTTAGCAATCACCCTATCGGGCAAGCCTTGCGCGGCGATGCAGGCGTTGGCAGCGGCGATGATGCTGTCAACGTTAGAGACGTCTGCGCTGTAGACCTTGTATCGATTGGTTTGCCAGCCTTGTGCTTGCGCCCACTGCGCGATGACTTCGCCGCGCCGCGCGACCAGTGCAAGCGAATAACCGGCCGCATAAAAACGCTGGGCCATCGCTTGACCAATGCCGCTAGATGCGCCTGTGATGAAAACAAGTGTGCTCATGTTCGTGCCTTTAAATTTAATTGGGGACAGACCCTAATTATTTAGAACCGTTATCGCTAGTTGGAAAAGCTTCACCGAATAATTAGGGTCTGTCCCCAATTAAATTTAAAACCGCTCAAGCTCGGGGAATGCCATTGTTTGCCCTTGCGAGCCTTTGATGACAACTTTGCCGTACTCTGCGCAGCGCTGCAAAGTGGGGATGACTTTGCCAGGGTTGAGTGTGCCTTTGGCATCGAACGCGCGTTTGATGGCGAACATGAATTCGTTCTCTGCGGCGGTGAACTGCACGCACATGGAGTTGAGTTTTTCCACGCCCACGCCGTGCTCGCCCGTCACCGTGCCGCCCATGGCGACGCTGGTCTCTAGGATGTCCGCGCCAAAGAGTTCGCAGCGGTGCAACTGCTCGGCATCGCTGGCATCAAACAGGATGAGTGGGTGCAAATTGCCATCGCCCGCATGGAAAACGTTGGCGCATTTGAGCCCGTACTTTTTCTCCATACCTTGAATCGCCAGCAAGATGTCCGCCAAGCGTTTGCGCGGAATGGTGGAGTCCATGCACATATAGTCGGGGCTGATGCGGCCTGATGCGGGAAAGGCGTTTTTGCGACCGCTCCAAAATTGAAGCCGCTCGGCTTCGTCTTTTGATACGGCAATCGCGGTCGCGCCGCAGCGGTTGAGTACCGCCGTCATGTGCGCTATTTCTTCCGCGACTTCGTCTGCTGTGCCGTCGGACTCGCACAGCAAGATCGCTTCGGCAGACAGGTCGTAGCCCGCATGAACAAAGGCTTCTACCGCAGCGGTCATGGGTTTGTCCATCATCTCAAGACCCGCAGGAATGATGCCTGCGGCAATGACCGAGGCGACGGCATCGCCGGCTTTTTTCATATCGTCAAAGCTCGCCATGATGCAGCGTGCCAGCGTTGGTTTGGGAATGAGTTTGACCGTCACTTCGGTTGTCACCGCGAGCATTCCTTCGGAGCCAACCAGCACGGGCAGTAAATCGAAACCTGCTGTATCGAGCGCGTCCGAGCCAAACTCAATGGGGTCGCCCTCAACCGTAAAGCCGCGTACCCGCAGCACATTGTGCAGGGTGAGTCCGTACTTGAGGCAATGTACGCCGCCCGAGTTTTCTGCCACGTTGCCGCCAATCGTGCAGGCGATTTGGCTGCTGGGGTCGGGCGCGTAGTACAGCCCATATTGCGCCGCCGCTTCGCTGATGGCAAGGTTGCGCACGCCAGACTGAACGCTTGCTGTGCAAGAGGCCAGATCGATAGCGATGCGTTGATTAAATTTGGCCAGCGAGAGCGTCACGCCATTGGCCAGCGGCAGTGCGCCGCCAGACAAGCCCGTGCCCGCACCACGCGCCACCACGGGCACGCCAGCCGCGTGGCAAGCCTTGAGTACGCCTTGCACTTGCGCTTCGGTCTCAGGCAAAGCCACAGCCATTGGGCGCTGGCGGTAGGCGGTGAGGCCATCGCATTCGTAGGGAATGGTGTCCTCGGATTGCCAGAGTAAGGCGTGCGCTGGCAGCACGGCGAGCAGGGCGGATTGGAGATGTTGATTCACCGAAACACCACGGTTTTAGAGCCATTCATCAGCACGCGGTGTTCGCTGTGCCACTTGACGGCGCGAGCGAGCACTTGGCTCTCGGTGTCGCGACCAATGCTGGTGAGGTCTTGCACGGTGCGGCTGTGATCAACACGCGCCACATCTTGTTCAATGATGGGCCCCTCGTCCAGCTCGGCGGTGACGTAGTGAGCGGTTGCGCCAATTAATTTCACACCTCGGTCGTGCGCTTGTTGGTAAGGCTTTGCGCCTTTGAAGCTGGGCAGAAAACTGTGGTGAATATTGATCGCGCGTCCGCTGAGTTTGTTGCACAAGTCGTCCGAGAGGATTTGCATATAACGCGCCAGCACCACCAGTTCCGCGCCTTCCGATTGAATGATGTCGTAGGTCTTGGCTTCGGCGCTTGCTTTGCTGCTCTTGGTGACGGGGATGTGGTGGAATGGCACGTTGTAGCTCGCGGCAAGTTGATAAAACTCGCGGTGGTTGCTCACAATAGCGCGAACGTCTAAGTTGAGTAAACCGCTCTTCCAGCGAAAGAGTAAATCGTTGAGGCAATGCCCCTCTTGGCTGACCATCAGCACCGTTTTTATGGGCTGCTGCGCTGCGTGCAAGCTCAGTTGCATCTTGTTTTCCGACGCAAACGCCATGAAGAGTGTTTCTAAATCGTCATGCGGCACACGGTCGCAACTAAAGCGGATGCGCATAAAAAAGCGCTGCGTTTGCAAGTCGGAGAACTGCTGCGCCTCTTCGATGTTGCTGCCTTGCTCAAACAGGAATCCTGAAACGGCGTGGACGATGCCCGCACGATCGGTGCAGGAGAGAGTGAGGATGTAATTTGCCATAAGGTTTATTTTAGGGGTGGCGGTAAAGGTTGTGGCGGCGCTCAATCGCGCGCGGCAAGATCAGCCGCATCGCTCAGTTTTTGAAAAACCCAAGGCTCGGGGCTGAAGTGCAGCACTTGTTCCGCCAGCCGATGCATCTGCTGCGCGTTGTCTTTTGTGAGCGGCGTGGTGCTGAGTTTGGCGTAGCGTACTTGCGCAGCAAACAGCCAGCTGGCTTCGGCTTGGGCAAGGGTCTTTGTGCGGTAGACGCTGGAGCGCGCTGCGTCTGCAATGAAGAGCTGATGAACGCGGTGATAGTCGAATGCGGCGTAGGCGGAAAAAACAATCAAGCCGATTCCCGCTAAGCCTTGTAGAATAAGGATTACAGGCGCTTTGCCTTGGCTAGCCAAGTGGAATAAGGCTTGCGAGGGTGGTCTTGTAAAAACAAGTCCTGCGGCAAAGCCCGTGGCGATTTGAAACGGCGCGTACCACAGCGGATATTCCAGCAAGCTATGGATGCCAATCATGAGCAAAATGCCCCAGCCCAACAACTGCTCGGGCGCTCGTGCTTGCCACGGCTTGTTGCGGATGATGAGCCACAACAAAGCAGTCAGCCACAGCGCTGCACAGGGAATGCCTAGCTCGGCGGCAAACTGAAGTGGCAGATTGTGCGCGTTGTCCACTTGCCCAGGAAAGCGCGTCGCTGCGCCAAAATCGGCAAGATGCAGCGCAAGGTCTAATTCACGCCAACCCACACCCAGCAAAGGCTGCTGATGGATGAGAGCAAGTACGTTATCCCACAGTATGCGCCGGCTGTCTTGAAAGTGTCCGCCGCTTGTTGTGCCCAAAAGACGTGTCCCCATGCTCTCTGGCGAGCCGATTAAAAAAGGTAGCGCAGCTGTTAAAAACACATAGCCCAGTGCGATCAGCAAAAACTGGCGACGGTATTGTTTATGCAAATACAGCACGCTGGCAAGTAGCACCGCGCACTGCAAGAAGCTGGTTCTGGATGTGGAAGCCGCAAGTCCCGCAAGCAGTAGCGCGGTAGCTAGCGCAATAAGTGGGGCGCGAATGTGCCGCTCATGCCACAAGTAAAGCAGTCCAATCAGCGCTAAGCTGCAAAGCGTTGCAAAATTATTGCGCTGGCGTAAGTAGCCAAAAGCCATGCCTAGCAAGGGTTCAGTGGTCCAACCAAAATATTGTGCGAGCGCCCATGTTGTGTTGATGAGTCCCGCCCAAAGCCACGACCATGCCATCCATGTTGCGACGGTTGCTTTGTTTTGCTGCGCCGCAAGCATGGCGGCAAAGCCAATACTGGCAAGGCATAGCGCTGCGGCCAAGGTGTTTTGCAGTGTTGCACTGCGCAGCGCGATCATGCAGCCAAGACTGAGCAGCAGACATAAAAAGAGTCGTTGCGGCTCTTGGGCGGTGCGCTTCAGCCAAGAGGATTGGGCGCTATGCAGATGCAGCAGCAGTAACAGTCCAAAGCCCGCACCTGCCCATAAAAAAGAGGGCACGATGGCAGTTGGAATCGTCCAAAACGGACACACCCAGAGGGCGGCCCCTAGTGCAATTGTTAAATGCGGGAGCCAAGTACGCGGCAAGTTATTGACGAATCCAAGCTAGCAAGAGCGGGAATAGCCATGCGCCCAAAAGACCTGCCACGCCAATAGTGGCGAGCATTTGCAATAGCGTCATGCCGATTTGCGGAAGAGGTGAATAAGGCGTTGGTCTTTTCATGAGAGTCGTAATGTAAATAGATGAACGGGTTGGTCGTTGCCTGCAACGCGGGCATCACCAGAGCCTTGCCCCTCTTCAAAGTCAGGATGGTGAGCGCGTTGTCATGTGCCGCCCTTGTTGGAGGGCAAAAGCGGTGAAGCGCTTAGGTCTTAGCTCCCCGCGCAGTCGCCCACTTCGCCGTCGCAACGACTAGCACCGCGCCCAGCGCGCCCGCTAGATATTCAGCGTTGGAGATATTCGCTTCAAACCAACCCTTCACTGCTGGATCGGTCACGATCATTCCGCCAGCTAACCAGCCCAGAAGAGCAGCACCAAACATAATGACGATAGGGTATCTTTCCATGAGCTTGATCACCAGTTGGCTGCCCCAAACAATGAGAGGAATGCTGACCAATAATCCCAAAATAATCAAAAACGTTTGATGGTCAGGATTCGCTTTTTGCGCGGCACCTGCGATGCCCAGTACGTTATCCACGCTCATGACTAGGTCTGCAATGATGATCGTCCAAATCGCGGCTAAAAGCTTGTCGCTGCCCTTGATATCATTGTGACCACCCTCATCATCCAGCACAAGCTTCACGCCAATCCATAGCAGCAACAAGCCTCCAGCCAACTTTAAATAGGGTAATGCCAAAAGTTTTAGGGCAAAAATGATTAAGATCACGCGCAAAATAATAGCGCCAGCTGTGCCCCAAATAATGCCCCATGTGCGCTGTTTCGCGGGTAAGTTTCGGCAAGCAAGACCAATCAAGATCGCATTGTCGCCGCCAAGCAAAATATCAATCAAAATAATTTGACCTGCCGCCAGCCAAAAAGCTGGGCTACTCAACATACCACTTAACATTTCCATTTGAAGCTCCAAAAAAATAAAACCCCCTCTAGCGTTCTACTAAAGGTGGTCTGGGTGGTCTGATCTTAACGATAAATTACAGCAAGGCTTTGAGTAGTTTCCCCATTTCAGACGGATTGCGCGTGACTTTGAAACCGCACGCCTCCATGATGGCTAACTTGGCATCGGCGGTATCCGCACCGCCGCTGATTAAAGCACCTGCGTGCCCCATGCGTTTGCCTGCGGGCGCTGTGACACCAGCGATAAAGCCGACGATGGGCTTTTTCATATTGGCTTTGCACCACATCGCGGCTTCGGCTTCGTCTGGACCACCAATTTCGCCAATCATGATGACGGCATCGGTATCAGGATCGTCGTTAAACGCGCGCATCACATCAATGTGCTTGAGCCCATTGATCGGGTCGCCGCCAATGCCAACGGCTGAAGACTGACCCAGTCCAATTTCAGTCAATTGCGCCACCGCTTCGTAGGTGAGCGTACCTGAGCGCGAGACCACGCCAATACGGCCTTTGCGATGGATGTGTCCTGGCATGATGCCGATTTTGATTTCTTCAGGCGTAATCAAACCTGGGCAATTGGGGCCCAGTAAGAGCGTCTTTTTGCCGCCAGCGGCTTCTTTGGCCTTCATGCGGTTACGCACTTCCAACATATCGCGTACGGGGATGCCTTCGGTGATGCAAATGGCTAAATCGAGGTTAGCCTCAACCGCTTCCCAAATCGCAGCTGCCGCGCCTGCTGGTGGCACATAGATCACGGAGACCGTTGCGCCCGTTTCTTGTGCCGCTTCTTTAACGGAGGCGTAAATCGGAATGTTAAAAATCGACTCGCCTGCTTTTTTCGGGTTCACGCCCGCGACAAAGCATTCTTTGCCGTTGGCGTACTCTTGACATTTCTCAGTGTGGAATTGACCAGTTTTGCCCGTAATGCCTTGGGTAATCACGCGTGTGTTTTTATTGATGTAGATAGACATAATTTTTTCCTTTTTATGTGACCGTTTGATTTGAGCTTGTCGAAGCCTATGTCAGCAAGCCCTTCGATGGGCTCAGGGTGCGAACGGAATGGGTTTATTTCAAGGCGGCAACTACTTTTTCGGCGGCCTCGGCCATCGAGTCTGCACTGATGATTGGCAGTCCAGACTCAGCCAGCAGTTTTTTGCCCAGCTCTTCGTTCGTGCCTTTCATGCGCACGACCAATGGCACGGACAGATTCGTGGCACGGCACGCAGTGATGATGCCTGTGGCGATGGTGTCGCACTTCATGATGCCGCCAAAAATGTTGACCATAATGGCCTTCACCTTAGGATTTTTCAGCATGATTTTGAAGGCTTCCGTGACTTTCTCAGGCGTTGCACCGCCGCCCACATCCAAGAAGTTCGCTGGCTCTGCGCCGTACAGTTTGATGGTGTCCATCGTTGCCATTGCAAGACCTGCGCCATTGACCAAGCAACCGATGTTGCCATCCAAAGAGATGTAGGCAAGATCAAATTTGGAGGCTTCAATCTCAGCGGCATCCTCTTCGTCTAAATCGCGATAAGCCACAATTTCTGGGTGACGGAATAGCGCGTTGGGGTCAAAGTTGAACTTCGCGTCAATACACTTCACGCCGCCATTGCCCTCCAAAATCATCGGGTTGATTTCAACCAGCGATGCATCGGTGTCCATGTAGCACTTGTAGAGCTTGATCAAAATGTCCACGCACTGCGCGGTAGAGCCAGCGGGAACACCAATCGCATTTGCCAATTTTTGACCTTGCGCGGCGGTTAAACCCACAGCAGGATCAACCAACTCGGTTAAGATTTTGTCGGGTGTGGAATGCGCCACTTCTTCAATGTCCATGCCGCCTTCAGATGAGACGATGAACGCCACTTTTTGCGATGCGCGGTCAGTGACCAGCGAGACGTAATATTCTTTTTTGATGTCCGCGCCTTCTTCGATGAGCAAGCGGCGAACTTTTTGTCCTTCGGCGGAGGTTTGATGCGTGATGAGTTGCATCCCCAAAATGTCGCCTGCAATTTTTTTCACGTCGTCAATCGAGCGAGCCAGCTTCACACCGCCGCCCTTGCCGCGTCCACCCGCGTGGATTTGTGCTTTGACGACCCATACAGGGCCGCCCAGCTTTTGCGCGGCTTCTACCGCTTCTTGCACCGTAAACGCAGGAATGCCGCGCGGCACTGGCACGCCAAACTGGCGTAGTAAATCTTTGGCTTGATACTCGTGAATCTTCATGCAAAACCTTGAGGATGGTTGGAGGGGAAACGTTGAATGAAACGAAGCGCGTAATGTATCATGTTGCATTGCACCAAAACTGACTCAAAAATGACGCAACACAAGATCTTTATTGACGGCGAAGCTGGAACGACTGGCTTGCAAATCCGCGAACGCTTGCAGGCCATGCCCAGCGTGGCTTTGCTCAGTATTGATCCGGCGCTGCGCAAAGACGCATCGGCCAAACGCGATTGGATGGCCGAGGCGGATTTGGTGATTTTGTGTTTGCATGATGATGCAGCAAAAGAGTCGGTGGCAGTGATTGAGACTTTGTCAGGCAAAAGACCGCGTGTGATTGACTCCTCCACGGCGCATCGCACAGCAGCAGGTTGGGTTTACGGTTTTGCCGAGCTATGTGCAACGCAAACCGACGCGATTAAAAATGCGCAATACGTAGCCAATCCTGGCTGCTATCCCACGGGTGGCATTGCGCTGCTTCGTCCTTTGATTGATGCGGGTTTGCTTCCGCGCGACTATCCCGTCGTCATGCAGGGCTTTTCGGGTTACTCGGGCGGCGGGCGGCAAATGATTGAAGCCTACGAAGTCACAAAGAACGCCCCGCCGCTTGAGGTGTATGGTCTTGGCCTTGCGCACAAACATGTGCCCGAGTTGCAAAAATATGCGGGACTTACGCGCCGCCCGATTTTTGTGCCAGCGGTGGGCAATTTCCATACGGGCATGCTTGACCAAATCAGCTTGCATTTTGATTTGATGAACGGCGTTAAAAACGCGCAGCAATTAGAAGATGCCCTGCGTGCGCACTATGCGGATAGTGAGTGTGTGCGTGTGGTTGCGCCACTTGCGTCTGGGCGCATGGAGCCCACGGCATTGAATGGCACGAACAATATGGAGTTGAGTGTTTACGGTAACGATGCATTAGGGCAAGCGGTGTTGGTTGCCAAGCTAGACAACCTTGGCAAAGGCGCTAGCGGTGCAGCGGTGCAAAATTTAAAGCTGATGCTGGGGCTGGACTGATGAAGCGGGGAGGTGAGGAGCTGAGATGGTTAAACCCGCTGCTCGCTCGCGTCATCAAACAAATGAACCTTGTCCGCTTGAATGACAAGGCCAATCATGTCATCGGGTTTGGCATCGGTGCGGCCATGCAGCACCACCACGAGTTTTGACGCGCCCACTTGCACGAGCAATTCGGTCTCGGCTCCCGTAGGCTCGACAACCACAACCTTGGCAGCGACACCCTCGCCCACAGCGCCAATACGAATATCGGTTGGTCGGATGCCGTAATGAACTTTTTGATTGTCTGCAAGTCGCGTACTGGTCTGGGTAGGCATAGGCCATTGTTGTCCCTCGGCCATGATGGTGCCCGCGCTGACAACGCCTTGCACCACATTCATCGCAGGAGAGCCAATAAATTGCGCGACAAATAAATTTTTGGGATGGTCAAATAACTCCAGTGGCGTGCCGATTTGCTCCACAATGCCGTCGTGCATGACCACGATGCGATCCGCCATCGTCATCGCTTCAATTTGATCGTGCGTGACGTACACCGTTGTCGTTTTCAAACGTTGATGTAACGCCTTGATTTCCGCCCGCATCGCCACGCGCAGCTTGGCATCCAAGTTAGAGAGCGGCTCGTCGAACAAAAAGACTTTTGGGTCACGCACAATGGCGCGCCCCATTGCCACGCGCTGACGCTGTCCGCCCGAGAGCTCGCGAGGATAGCGATGGAGCAGTGCGTCTAAATTCAAAATTTTGGCGGCGCGTTGCACACGCTCGCTGGTCTCTGCTTGATCCGCCTTACGCAGCTTGAGACTAAACGCCATGTTCTCGCCCACCGTCATGTGCGGATAAAGCGCATAGCTTTGGAACACCATAGCAATATCGCGATCTTTGGATTCCATCTCGTTAACGACCGTGCCATCAATCGAAATTTCGCCGCCCGTAATGTCCTCTAAGCCCGCCAGCATACGCAGCAAAGTCGATTTGCCACAGCCCGAAGGTCCAACCAATACAACGAATTCGCCATTGGCAATGTCGAAGCTAATGCCGTGAATGATCTTGACCGCAGACTTGCCTGTGCCAAATGATTTTTGAATATTGTCAAATTTGAGTGATGCCATGATGTTCCCTAAACTCTTAAATTACTTAGCTCTTCACCGCACCAGCCGTTAGCCCTGAGACCATGTAGCGCTTGAAGACGTAATAAATCGCAGCTGGTGGAAGGGCGTACACACAGCCCGTCGCCATCAACACCTCCCAGGGTGAATCGTCGGAACCCAAAAAGTTACCTAAGGCAACGGCTAAGGTTAAATCGGACTCTTTGGAGAGCAATAAAAACGCATACAAATATTCATTCCAAGCCAAGAGCAGCGCATAAATGCCCACCGCCACCATCGAGGGAACCATGAGCGGCAAGTACACCAAACGAAAGAGTTGTAGCGGCGTTGCGCCGTCCATACGCGCCGCCTCATCCAGCTCAAACGGCAACTTATCAGAAGCTTGCTTGAGTACCCAAATGCAATACGGCGACGCAATGGTGACCATCGCCAAAATCAGCGACCAATGGTTGTTGAGCAAGCCATAATTCGCCATCGTTTTGTACATGGGAACGGCCAAGAAAGCGGCGGGAATAAAGTAAGTAAACAGCGCCAAGTTAAGCACGGCACGTCCGCCGCGCACCTTCAGGCGACTAATTGCAAACGCCGCCAGCGTTGAGACAAACAGCGTAATAAAGCCAACCGACAACGCAATGATGAACGAGTTGCCAAGTTGCTGCCAAAAATGGTTAAGGTAAAAGTGCCCTTGCGTAAACACCGTTTCAAAGTTTTTAAGCGTGGGGTCTTTCGGCCAAAGCCTGCCCGATGTTGCGGAGTCCTTGCTAGAAATAGCAAACAAAAACATATGGTAGACAGGGATCATCGTCCACAAAAACACAGGAATGCCAATCAGCAATAGCTTGGCCTCGTTTGATACAGCTTTGAAAGTTTTATTCATTTTTAGCATCGACCTACCGACCTACTTGGAGAGACGCTTCATCATGATGTACACCAGCGGAAGCACAAAAGGTAGTGCCACCACAATGCTTGCCATCGCCACATCAATTTGATCAAGTCGCAGATAGCGAATGCCCAGCGTTGCCAGCACATGGGTCAAATCAGCAGGCCCGCCGCCTGTGAGCAGGTACACGCTATTGAAATCGCCCAGCGTCCAAATCATCGACAAAATAGTCGATGTGAAGTACATGGTTTTGACCGATGGCCATGTGATAAATCTAAATTTTTGCCACTTCGTCGCACCATCCACCGAAGCCGCTTCGTATTGCTCAGACGGAATGGACAGACGCGCCGAAATCAAAATCAAGGTCCAAAATGGCAGCGACTTCCACACGTGCATCACCATCGAGAACGACAGCGCGAGCGCTGGATCATTCAGCCAATTAGGCCCGTCCAGGCCCGTCAAGTTAAAGATCGTGGTATTGATGACACCCCACTCAGGGTTTAGCATAAAACGCACGGACAAAATCGTTGGGATTGACGGTACGGCCCAAGGCAAAATAAACAAAACGGATAAGACTTTAATCCACCACCGCGCTTGAATAAAAAAGCCCGACAAGAGCAGCGCGATCAACATTTTGATGTTAATCGCCACAACCAAAAAGATAACGGTATTGACGACTGTTCGATAAAAAATTGGGTCGGCAAATAGCGTCTCGTAGCTCGATGGATGACGCGCTAGCCAAAGCCCATACCCAACAGGATAAAGCACAAAAACAAGAAAGAAAAGCAAATAGGGGACGACAAATAATCGTCCCCATGCTTGCCACGTTTGATTACGCATCGTGAGCTTGTTGTACGTGGATTAGGTTTTTAATTACCTGCAACCGTTTTGATACGCGCAATCATTTCGTCAACCGCCTTATCGACAGGCCATTTTTCACTCAATACACGGTTCATTGCTTTGGCCCAAACGTTCTCGTTATTGAGCGTTGTGAACTTGTAGTTTTTAGTAAATTCAAACGGTGTGGTTCCTGCCATAAACTGGTTGTAAACAGCCGTGCGGTGCGCGTCTTTTTTCCAGAACGCACTTTGCTGCCCCGCTTTGGTCACAGGGAACCAACGACCCAGTGAGGCCTCGACGTATGGCGTTAAGTTGGCATCTTCCAATAAGAATGAGACAAACTTTTTAGCGCCTTCTTTGTTTTTAGCCGCATCAAAAATCACCCCCACTTTTACCGCCGAGCGGTACGTCATCTTGCTGCCGTCTGGCTTGGCTGGGAAGCCCGCCGTTGCAATATTTTGCTCGTAGTTTTTCTTAGCCACATCACGTTCAGCTTGCGAGAGCTTGGCATTGTTCGCATCATCCAACCACTTGGCTGCAATCGAAATCGTTGCATTGTGCGTCATGATGATGGATTTGTTATGGAACGCGACATTGTTGTCAGGGTCTTTCCAGGTTGTCGAGGAAGGCGGTGTGCAGCCCTTGCCATAAACGCTGGTGTAGTCGGTGACGGCGCTGATCAAGCCCTGACGCACCGATGGATCGTCCACCAAGAGCTTGCCGGAGTCGTTAACCAGCTTCACGTTATGGGCATCCATAAACGTGAGGAACGAGAAGAATGAATCACTCGAATCCACGCCCATTGGGAAGCCCGTTCCGTAAACACGTGAATTTGTTTTTTGGCGATAAGCAGGTTGCACTTTCTCGCACCAAAAACTCCAATAACCCTTCCAGTCTTTAGGAATATCGCTCTCTTTAAAGCCCGCATCGGCCAACATATCTTTCCAATATTGGATATGCATGGTTTGCTGCTTAATTGGGAATGCAAAATAGGCGCGTTTTCCGCTTGTATTGTTGTAGAGGAATGTGGTGGACAGCGCTTGTGGTTCAAACTTAGCACGCAATGGATCAATCAGGGAGCTGATATCTGCGAGCTTGTTTTCATACGCCCACTTCGCAGCGACTTGGAAATCTAAAACGTCACCGTAAGCCACATCGGGCGGATTATTGGCATCCATCGATGCCACCAGTTTTGGCACGGTTTCTTGCGGCGCATACAGTGACAAGTCAATCTTGTACTTTGGATTTTTTGCTTCAAATTTTTTGATGGCATCAAACATGCCCTGATCTTCTTGTGGGTAATAGCCCTTCGCCCACCAAATAGTGATTTTTTCTTGGGCAAAGGCGGCACTGGTTGTGACTGCACCCATTGCCAATAAACCAGCCGCCAAAATGAGTTTTAACTTCATCAATTGCTCCTATAAGTAGTAAAAATGGTAGCGGTATCTTAAGAGACTTTAGTGACGCTTGACATAGGTGTTTACCTGCACTCAAGTGTTTAACGGCACTCAGGTACAGGGGTCGCCAATGGTTTGCCTGCATAAAAGTTAGCGAGGTTCAGTAGCGCCAAATCCGCCATCGCTTTGCGCGTAGCGTTGGTTGCGCTACCGACGTGCGGCGCCAGCGTCACGTTAGCCATCGAAAAGAAAGCGTCGGGCACTTGCGGTTCGCCATCAAACACATCTAGTCCCGCGCCTGCAATGATGCCCTTTTGCAGCGCATCAATCAGTGCGGGTTGATCAATCACCGTGCCGCGTGCCACGTTCACCAAATAACCCTCGCCCGCGCCTTTGCCAAGCGCCGCCAATACCTCGGCGTTAATCAGGCCTTTGGTCGCAGCGCCGCCTGGCGTAATGACAACTAAAAAATCCACGTTCGCCGCTAGCTCTTTTGCGTTGGCATAAAACGTGAAGGGCAAATCTGCTTTACTGGAACGCGCCGTATAGCTAATGGGCATATCGAACGCCGCACAGCGTTTGGCAATGGTTTTGCCGATGCGCCCCATACCCACAATGCCCACACGCGAGCCACTTACTTTGCGTGCCAGCGGCATCGCACCTTGCGTTGCCCACAAGCCTTGACGCACGTACTGATCGGCCTGCGGCAACTTGCGTGCGGCGCACAGCATCAGCCCCAGCGCCAAATCAGCCACATCATCGTTTAGCACATCGGGCGTGTGCGTGACTTGGATGCCCAGCTCGTTGGCAGCAGCGGTGTCCACGCCGTCATAGCCCACACCAATGACGGAGACCATTTTCAAATTGGGCATCTGCACCATCAGCTCACGCGGTACTTTGGCCTCGCCCGAACCCACAATGGCGCGGATGTGCGGGGCGACTGCGGCAAACGCTGCGGGCGCGGATAGGTGGATGCGATCGTGAACGGTATAGTGCACATCAAGCTGTGCACGCGCATACGGCGGCAAGGGCATGACGGCGAGGATTTCGGGTTTAGTTGTGCTCATATCGGGAAAGTGCGGAGTTAGAAAGTTCTGAGTATGCCCATAATCAAAGTACCTTATTTTGAAAGCGACACATGATGGACAGCAACTCGAAAAAACCCAGCCCAAGCGCTATTTCGCAAGGCATGAGCCATAACCCCAATGTAGAGTCCAAGCTGCGAAGCCAAGCGTGGTTTGGTCGGCAAGACCGCGATGGTTTTGCGTACCGCAGTTGGGTTAAAGGCAAAGGCGTACCGCACGATCAGTTTGATGGTCGCCCCGTGATTGGTATTTGCAATACGTTCTCCGAACTCACGCCCTGCAATTCGCACTTCCGAACGATTGCCGAGCAAGTCAAAATTGGCGTGTACGAAGCGGGCGGCTTTCCGCTAGAGTTCCCCGTGATGAGCCTTGGCGAGACGCTCTTGCGCCCCACCGCCATGCTCTACCGCAACCTCGCGTCAATGGACGTCGAGGAGTCCATCCGTGGCAATCCAATTGACGGCGTGGTGCTGCTGATGGGCTGCGACAAAACCACGCCAAGCCTTGTCATGGGTGCAGCCAGCGCAGATTTACCCACCATTGGCGTGAGCGGTGGCCCTATGCTCAACGGCAAATGGCGCGGCGGCGAACTGGGCAGCGGCACGGGCGTGTGGAGCATGAGCGAGCAGGTACGCGCAGGCACACTCAAACTAGAAGAGTTTTTTGAAGCCGAAAGCTGTATGCACCGCAGCCACGGGCACTGCATGACTATGGGCACAGCCAGCACGATGGCGAGCATGGTCGAGGCGCTAGGCCTTGGTCTGCCTGGCAACGCGGCGTATCCAGCGGTAGATGGCAGGCGCAATGTGTTAGCACGCATGGCAGGGCGGCGCATTGTGGATTTGGTTAAGCAAGACATCAAAATTTCGCAAATTTTGACTCGCCAAGCTTTCGAGAACGCCATCAAAACACTGGCGGCAATTGGGGGCTCGACCAATGCCGTCATTCACTTGATTGCGATGGCGGGGCGCTTGGGTGTGGATCTGAAACTAGAAGACTTTGACCGCTTGGGTAGCGACCTGCCGTGCTTAGTGAACTTGCAACCCAGCGGCAAACATTTGATGGAAGACTTTTGCTACGCAGGCGGCTTGCCCGTGGTGATGAAAGAAATCGCGCAGCATTTGCACTTGGACGCAATGACGGCGAACGGCTCTACGGTGGGCGAGAACATTGCGGACGCGGTGAACTACAACACCGATGTCATCATGCCGCTGGCCAAACCTTTCAAAGACAAGGCCGGCATTGTGATTTTGCGCGGCAACCTGTGCCCACGCGGTGCGGTGATTAAGCCCAGCGCGGCCACACCAGCACTCTTGCAGCATACAGGCCGCGCGGTCGTTTTTGAAAGCATCGAAGAGTTTCATCAAACCGTGGATAACGAAGACCTAGATATCGACGAGACCTGCGTCATGGTGCTCAAAAACTGCGGCCCCAAAGGCTATCCTGGCATGGCAGAAGTGGGCAATATGCCGCTGCCGCAAAAGATTTTGCGCAAAGGCATTACCGACATGGTGCGCGTCAGCGATGCCCGCATGAGTGGCACGGCGTATGGCACGACGGTGCTACACACCGCGCCAGAAGCCGCAGCAGGCGGGGCTTTGGCGATTGTGCAAAACGGCGATCTGATCACACTCGACGTAGCAGGACGCAGCTTGCACCTGCACGTGAGCGACGAAGAAATTGCACGTCGCCTCAAAGCATGGAAGCCACTAGAACCCAAGCTCACATCAGGCTATTGGAAACTCTATACCGACACCGTGCTACAAGCTGATGAAGGCGTGGATTTAGACTTTTTGCGCGGCAAGCGCGGCGCGTTTGTGCCGCGTGATAATCACTAGTCGAATCCCGCGCCACTAGCTGACCTTCATGAAAATCAATAAAGCATCATCCTCTAATCCTCCAACTAGCATTGACCTATTTTCAGGCGCTGGTGGTATGGCTGAAGGTTTTCGGCAGGCGGGATTTAAAACCTTGATGGCGACTGATTACGACGAAATGGCGGCAAAAACATTTCAATTTAATCATCCAAACACGCCTTTTTTTGTTGGCGACTTAAGGCGGTTACATGTTGATCAAATTTTGGAGTTGGCTGATACCAAGATTGGGCAGCCCACCGTCATCTGTGGGGGACCGCCGTGTCAAGGATTTAGCTTGGCAGGGCAGCGCATAGCGGATGATCCACGTAATCAGTTGTTTAAAGAATTTGTTCGTGTTGTTGACGGCGTTCAGCCTCGCTTCTTCCTTTTCGAAAATGTATCTGGCTTAATAAGTATGCAAGGAGGCACTGTTCTACAAGCCATCTTGAAAGAGTTTGAACGTATTGGTTATAGCTGCCAATATAAAACTGTAAATGCAGCGGAATACGGTGTCCCACAAGCTAGACCACGTTTTATTCTGATTGGTAGTAGAGACACAGATGCAATTGGTTTTCCTGAGCCTACACATACAGCACGTTGCGGGGATTCCCGCATTTCTGAGCAATTTAGCTTTCTAGAGAGCCGTCAGCAACTTAGTGTTTGGGATGCCTTGTCGGATCTGCCTATCATTTATCAGGGCGAAGGAAATGAAGAATTACTACACTCAGGCAATTACACAAACGACTATCAGCGCGCGCGTCGTGGTGTTAGATTTGAAGGCATCATCTTCAATCATCGTGCGACCTCTCATAGTGAACGAGTTGTCGAACGCTACGCAGCCATCCCAGAGGGAGGCGATAACTCCCAGGTACCAATAGAACTGCGGACGAAAAAGACAAATGTTTTTAAATTGCACCGAAGTCGTCCATCCAGAACCGTGACCTGCAATCACCGAACAGATTTATTGCATCCTATTGTTCCAAGGGGTACGACCGTACGAGAAGCTGCACGCCTGCAATCGTTTGACGATGATTATCGATTTTTCGGAAATTTAACCCGAAAAGCTAAATGGACAACTCAAGACGACCAAGTGGGTAATGCGGTTCCGCCTTTGCTTGCTAAAGCGCTCGCCATGCATATGCAATCAAAAATACCCATCTAGGATTACTGTGGCCAACTCACCTTCACATAAATTTGGACAAGATTTAGGAAACCTGCTGGAGCACATTGTTCTTTATCGAATCCTCAAACCACGACTGCAAGCATTCACGTCGCAAAACAAATACTTTTTAGATTGGCAAACCGAACGTCCTGCAAGGTCAGGCAAGAAGGTAACTTGGCAAGATCAATTTGGGAATAGCCATGACTTAGATTTTGTTATCGAGGCAGGTGGAACACCTGAAAAATTAGGGACTCCTGTTGCATTTATCGAGGCCGCGTGGCGTCGCTACACCAAACATTCTAAAAATAAAGTGCAAGAAATACAGGGCGCAATTCTGCCAATTGTCGATCTGCACAAATTATCCGCTCCGTTTTATGGGGCGGTCTTAGCAGGAGACTTTAGCAAGTCAGCACTGGAGCAACTTCGCAACAATCGTTTTTCTGTGCTCTACATTCCTTACAAAAGCGTCGTGACAGCTTTTAAGTCGGTTGGATTTGATATCGCTTTTGATGAACAAACTTCCGATGAGATATTTGCTGGAGCAAGCTCGAAATTGAAAACACTCTCGGATAAACATATTGACAAAATTCGCAGTGAACTCATCAAGCTTTCGGCAACAGAGATTGATAGTTTTATGAGCACACTGGAAAAAACATTAATGCGTCTTGTAACTCAAATTGTTTTGATTCCAATGTACGGTGCGGAATTCCGATTTACGACACTGGGATCGGCAGTGAAAAATTTAGCCACAATGAATTTCAATCTACCTGTTGGACAATTTCAAAAAATCGAAGTTATTGTTGACTACAGTAACGGCGACAGTATCCGCGCTTCATTCGCTTCGCAATCAGACACTGTGAACTTTCTAGGCGGTCTTCAATAGTGTTAATACAACAATCGGATTAACCCTGCGCTGGCCGCGTGAGCTGCCAGCCAGTCAGCTTGCCCCCCACAAAAGTGCAATCGACATAAGAGCCGCCGTTGTCCGTCCAGCGGAACACTTCGGGCTGCGCATCTTTAGCGCTTTGTAGCACGCCAAGGCTTTTGGTCAGCGCAACCAAATGCAGCAGCGACCAGCCCGTTTTAAGCTTGGCGTTCAACATCACGGCGCTGTCAATGTAGCCCAAGGGACGATTCGCCGCGCGTTTGAGCGCTTGCATCAAACGCGTGAAGTGCAGCATCAGCCAAAAGACGATGCCCGTCACTACAAGCGCCACGCCCTTCCATTCATACGAGCGATACGCGGCAGCAATCAGCACCGCGCCGCCAATCCACATGAGTAAAGTTTTTAAGTATTGATTTTTCATGGGGCGTATTGTCATGCGTGTTCGGGTCGCTTGCCAAAAATCGCGCTGCCAATGCGCACCATCGTTGCGCCCGCCGCAATCGCGGTTTCAAAGTCCGCGCTCATACCCATTGAGAGCGTGTCGAGCGGATTGGGTTTATCTACATGGACTGGCAAATGGGCATTCAAACAATCAAACGCATCTTTTACTTTGCCAAACACAGCGCGTTGCTTGATAGCGTCTGCCTCTGGCTCGGGGATGGCCAGCAAGCCACGTAGCATAAGCCTTGGCAGGGCATCGACCTCGCGAGCCAAATCCAGCAAGGCTTGCAGGGATGCTGTGCAGTCAACGCCCGATTTGGTTTGCCCGCCGTCCACGTTGACTTGAATGCAAACGTTAAGCGGCGGCAAATGCGCGGGGCGCTGGTCATTCAATCGCTGCGCGATTTTGATGCGATCTATCGTTTGCACCCAATCAAAATGCGCGGCGACCACGGCTGTTTTATTGCTTTGCAAGGGGCCAATCAAATGCCATTGGAGCGGGTTTTGATCGGTGCGTAAATGCTTGAGCGCCTCAATTTTGTCCACGGCTTCTTGCACATAGTTTTCGCCAAAATCGCGCTGGCCCCTATTCCACGCAGCCTCTACGGCACTCGCGCCAAAAGTTTTACTGACCGCCAAAAGCTGCACCGCATTGGCCGCTCGTCCCGCGCGCACTGAACTCGTCTCAATTTTGCCTTTGATGATTTGAATTTGTTGCCCAATGAACGTCATGGTTTGCAATCATAATCTGACGCATGGAGCACGACCTCACGCAACTACTGACCTTTATGGTCAACCAACAAGCGTCCGACTTGCATTTGTCGGCGGGCTTGCCACCCATGATTCGCGTGCATGGCGACATGATTCGCATCAACTTACCCGTCCTGTCTCACGACACGGTGCTGCGTTTAATCACGGGCATCATGACCGACAAGCAGCGCAGCGCTTACGCGGAACAATTGGAATACGATTTTTCCTACGAAGTGCCAGGGCTGTCACGGTTTCGTGTGAATGCGTTTCATCAAAATCGCGGCGCAGCCGTTGTGATGCGTGCGATTCCGTCGGTCATCCAATCGTTAGAGCAATTGGATGCGCCAAAAATATTTGCCAAACTTGCCCGCAAGCCACGCGGGCTGGTGCTTGTTACAGGGCCCACAGGTTCAGGCAAATCGACCACGCTGGCCGCGATGGTGAATCACTTAAACGAGACCGAACCCGCCCACATCTTGACGGTGGAAGACCCTATTGAGTTTTTGCACCAATCCAAAAAGAGCCTCATCAATCAGCGCGAAGTGTCCTCGCACACGCACAGCTTTGCCGCCGCGCTCAAGTCCGCCCTGCGTGAAGACCCCGATGCGATCTTGGTGGGCGAGATGCGCGATCTAGAGACCATCCGTTTGGCGCTAACCGCCGCCGAGACAGGGCATCTGGTACTTGGTACGCTGCACACATCAAGCGCCGCTAAAACCATTGACCGTATCGTCGATGTGTTTGATGCCGCCGAAAAAGACCTCATCCGCAGCATGATTTCCGAATCGTTAGAAGCCGTGATTACGCAAACGCTGTGCAAAACCAAGGACGGCAAAGGTCGCGTAGCTGCGCACGAGATCATGCTGGGGACAGCCGCTATCCGTAACTTGATTCGGGAAAATAAAATAGCGCAGATGTACTCGACGATTCAAACCAGTACCAGCATGGGGATGCAAACGCTGGATCAGGCTTTGGCGGCACTCGTCGGCGCAGGGCGCATCACATTCGCCGAGGCGCGATCAAAAGCACGCACCCCCGAAAATTTCAAAGTCACTCATATTTAAAGAAAGACCACTATGACCGCATCCACACCGAGCATTAACGCCAAAACCTACGAATCAGCCACGCCTGCACGTGTTGCATTTTTAGGCATGGGCGTCATGGGCTACCCAATGGCAGGACACCTTGCCAGCGCAGGCCACAGCGTTACCGTCTACAACCGTTCGTCCGCCAAGGCTAATGCGTGGCTTGCCGAATTTAAAGGCACAGCGGGCACGCATACCGCAGGAGCAACACCCGCATTGGCAGCGGCAAATGCGGATATCGTTTTTTGCTGCGTTGGCAACGATGACGATTTGCGCTCGGTCACGCTAGGAAAAGACGGCGCATTTGCCGCCATGAAAAAAGGCGCGATTTTTGTTGATCACACCACCGCATCCGCCAGCATTGCAAGGGAGTTGAGCGCCGCAGCTAAAGCGCTGGGCATTGGCTTTATTGATGCGCCCGTTTCGGGCGGTCAAGGCGGAGCGCAAAACGGCTTGCTGACCGTGATGTGCGGCGGCGATGCGGCGACATTCAATGCCATCAAGCCCGCTGCAATGGCCTTTTCAAGAGCTGTCACGCTTTTGGGCGACAGCGGTGCGGGTCAATTGGCGAAGATGGTCAATCAAGTTTGCATTGCGGGCTTGGTGCAAGGGCTGTCTGAGGCGATTGCGTTTGGTCAAAAGGCGGGACTGGACATGAACCAAGTGCTAGACGTGATTGGCAAAGGCGCGGCGCAAAGTTGGCAAATGGATAATCGCGGCAAAACTATGGTCGCGGATAAATTTGACTTCGGCTTTGCCGTCGATTGGATGCGCAAAGATTTGGGGCTGGTCATGGACGAGGCCAAGCGCAACGGCGCACGCCTGCCAGTTACGGCGCTGGTCGATCAGTTCTACGCCGACGTGCAGCAAATGCAAGGCGGGCGCTGGGATACGTCCAGCCTGATTAAACGCTTGAAGTAACCAAGCGAAGTAACCCAACGAAGTAACCAAACGAAGTAACCCAACGTTTGGCATCAATCCGCCAGAAGTTCTCCGTTATTTCGGCGAGCTTGTGGTCAGCGGCTTGCCCGACCCCGTCATCACAGGTGATGAGATCGTCTCGGCTTGCGGCGCGGGTGTGGGTTGCAAGCGTTTCAGCTCTTCATCGCTAATGATCTCCAACAAACGCACCACTTTTTGCACACCGCTTTGACCGCGCACCACAGCGGTGGCTAGATCAGCCTCGCGCTGCGTCACGCGCCCCATCATGTAGACGATGCCGCGCTCGGTCACGATTTTGAAGGCATTTGCGTAGAGCGCTTTATCGTCCACCAGCGCGGCCTTGACGCGACTGGTCACCAGCGTATCGGAGGAGCGCGCGGTCAGTGTGGAGTTGCCCAAAACAGCTAGCTCGTTCGTAACCGATTTGACGTTTTCTACTTTAGCTACCGCTTGCTCTGCCGCCGCTTTGTCTTGCTCGGTTGGCACTTCGCCTGTCAGCAGCACTTGGCGGTTATAGCTGGTGATGTTGACGTGCGCGCGCTCTACAAGCACCTCGCGCACGCGGCTAGAGGCGCGTAGCTCAATACCTTCGTCTTCTATTTGTGTGCCCGTGGTGCGTCTGTCGGTGGACATCATCACGCCGCCTACAAAGGCTCCGCCAACCAATAGCGGCGTAAAGCAGCCTGACAAACCAGTCGTCACCAAGCTGGCGGTCAGTGCGGTGAGTAATAATTTTTTCATGATCTATCTTTCTTAAAAACAAAGTTATTCGGTCTCACCCAGCAGCATCGCGTCCACGCCATCGCACAGGCAATGCAGGGTGAGTAAATGGACTTCTTGGATGCGCGCCGTGCGGTCATGCGGCACGCAAATGTGGATATCAGTTTCTTGCAGCGCCGCATTCATTTTGCCACCGCCCTTGCCCGTTAAACCAATGACGATCATGTCGCGGCTATGCGCGGCAGCAATGGCCGCCAAGACATTCGCCGAGTTGCCGCTGGTAGTGATCGCCAAAAGAATATCGCCCGCCTGACCCAGCGCCCGCACTTGCTTGGCATAAATCTGCTCAAAGCTGTAGTCGTTACCAATTGCCGTGATGATAGAGGTGTCCGTCGTTAGCGCCAGCGCCGCCAGTTCTGGGCGCTCGCGCTCGTAGCGCCCAACAAACTCCGCTGCAAAATGTTGCGCATCCGCCGCCGATCCGCCATTGCCGCAAGCCAATACCTTGCAGCCATTGGTGAGGGCCGTCCACAGCGCTTCAATCGCTTGCGAAATGGGCGTTGACAAAATTTCGGCAGCTTGATATTTCAAATCTGCGCTAGCAATAAAGTGTTGATGGATGCGCTGCTCAAACATAGCGCCGATGATACTTGTCAATCGTGAACTTATTAAAAACTGGGCGCATCAAACGCGCCCTCTATCCAAATCACATGGGGCGCGGTTGACCCGTCTACCGCGTGTGCCAGTTCGCCCTCCACGCTGACGACATCAAATCTGCAAGGCGGTGTTGTGGGCAGACGCAGCAAGTAATGGCGTGCCGCAAAAATCACGCGTCGTTGCTTGAGCGCACTCACACTAGCCGCCGCGCCGCCGTGCGAGCTGCTGGCGCGTTGGCGAACCTCGACAAACACGAGCGTGCGCTCCGCATCATTCGCTTGCATAATCAAATCGATCTCGCCGCCGCCGCGACCTGGCGTTTTATAGTTGCGGGCAATTAACCGAAGTCCAGCCGCTTGTAAATGTCCCAGCGCCAAATCTTCAGCGATTGAGCCTCTCTCCGTCTTACCTACCGTTTTATTCATGTCCAGCATCACGTCAGCATACACCGAAGCCCACAGCGCGATGAACGCCGCCGCCAAATGGGTCGCGGGCGGCCAAACTTATCCGCCAAGCACGCTCTACGTGGTCGCCACGCCAATTGGCAACTTGGCCGACATCAGCCTGCGAGCCCTTTATTTACTTGGCCTGGCAGACACCATCGCCTGCGAAGACACGCGCCATACGGGACAGCTCTTGCACGCGTATGGATTGCACAAGCCGCTCATGGCGCTGCACGAGCACAACGAGAGCGAAGCCGCGCAGTCCGTGATCGCCAAGCTGCAAGCAGGCGAGCGCGTCGCCTACGTCAGCGATGCGGGCACGCCCGCCGTGAGCGACCCTGGTAGTCGTTTGGTTGCCGCCGTGACAACCGCAGGCCTGCGCGTCGTGCCGCTACCAGGCGCATCTAGCGTGACGGCCGTGCTGTCGGTTGCAGGCTGCGTGGCGGCAGATACCTCGCGCGGTAGCCAAGTGGCAGGCTTTGTTTTTGCAGGATTTTTGCCAACCAAGGGCGCAGACCGCGCCAATGCGCTCAAACAGTTAGCGCTGGAGCCCAAAGCCGTCGTCATTTTGGAGGCGCCGCACCGCATCGAAGTGCTCTTTAAAGATTTAAGCGAACTAGGGACAAGAAAAGTCACCATTGGGCGCGAACTGACTAAGCAATTTGAATCAGTCATCACGATGCCCGCATCGGCATTAACCAACTGGCTGGCAAGCAAAGCCGATAACGCACGCGGCGAATTCGCCATCGCCCTGCATCCGCAGCCCTTGCTGGATAAGGCTTCCAGCAGCGCGGCTGATACGGCGATCACAACCACAGCGGCAGCTTTGCTAACGCGCTTGCTGCAAGAAGTGCCACTTAAAACCGCAGTTCAAGTGGCGGTAGATGTGAGTGGGCTGGCGAAGAATGATTTGTATGATCAAGCACTTCTACTTAAAAATAGCAAAAGGTAGCAAAGTGGCGCAAAACGACTCAAAATCGTCGGAAACGTCCATTTGTCTAATTTTTTGATCTATAGTTCGCCCATTGCACTCTTTTTCGTTCAAATTGGAGCTGATTTATGTTGGATGCCTTAGCGAATCCCCCCCGCATTCCCTCGCCTGCAATCAATTATCAATCCGTTAAATTGCCCGCCGCCTTGGTCGCTGCGGCCAAGGAGCACGCACAAGCTTTTCGCCGATCCACTGCGGGACAAATTGAGTATTGGGCGGCACTGGGCAAAACCATTGAAAGCCAAGGGCTGACAGCGCAACAAGCCAAGCAAGCTATGGAGCAAAGTGACCGCGATATGCAGCTGCAAAGCTTGGTTTCTCAAATTAAAACTGTGAGTCAAAGTGGAGAGTTGTCAGCAGCCATTCAAACCGTTTTGGCGGAAGATCGTCAAAAGGGCGCTGCACCGCGCTCATGACTGCACCTATTTTTTATTTGTTTGCAGGACCTAACGGCGCAGGTAAGTCCACCCTCTACAAAGCACTCGTCCAGCAAGGCAGCATTGACCGTCAAATCGAGTTTGTCAACGCTGATTTGTACGAAGCTGCACATGGACAGAACATCAGCGATCCGCTGGCACGCTCCGTTCGGGAGAGTTGACCAATCCACAAACGTTAGCGCTCCCCGAATGGGCAAAAACCGTACTTAACATTTGAAAGAGCCCGCATGATTCATCACATCCAATCCAGCCTACGTGAAGCCCAAACAGGACTCGCTCATTTGCTCGCCAATCCCACGACGCTTGGGCATATCGAGCAAGCCGCGCAAACGCTCATCAAGGTCTTTGCGCAAAAAGGACACGTCTATTCGTGCGGCAATGGTGGCTCGATGTGTGACGCGATGCACTTTGCCGAAGAGCTAACGGGGCGCTACCGCAAAGACCGCGCGGCGCTTGGCGCGGTCGCCATCAGCGACGTGAGCCACATGAGTTGCGTCGGTAACGACTACGGCTATGAACACGTCTTTTCGCGCTACCTTGAGGCACATGGGCGCACGGGCGATTGCCTTGTCGCCCTCAGCACCAGCGGCACAAGCAAAAACATCATCCGTGCAGCGCGAACCGCCAAAGCCATTGGCATGCAGGTAGTCATTTTGTCGGGCAAGTCAAGCCTTGAGTTAGAGGCGCTCAGTGATGTGTATATCTGCACGCCCGCAGGGCATTTTGCCGATCGCGTGCAAGAGTTGCACATCAAGGTGCTGCACATTTTGATCGAGCTAATCGAGCGGCATTTTTTTCCAAAAAATTACGAAGATTAGTCTAGAAAACGGACGCGGCATTGCAAGCACTTAACACGCTTTAAAGCCTTAATCGATGCGCGTTACAAAATTCATGGTGGTGCGCCTGATTTTTTTCAGCGGCGCGAGCCAATCATTTGCCGCATCACGGTATCCCAGCGGCATGAGAACCACGCTGCGCAAACCACGCTCTTTTAAGCCCAAAATGTCGTCCAACGCCTTGGGGTCAAAGCCTTCCATCGGGGTCGCATCAACCGCCTCTTCAGCCGCCGCAATCAAAGCGGTACCCACACCAATGTAGGCTTGACGCGCCGCGTGGTTAAAGTTCACCTCAGCATCGCGTGCAGAATAAGCCTTGAGGAGCATCTTGCGATAATTTTCCCAGCCTTCGTTGGTGAAATTGCGCTCGCTATTGGTTAAGTCAAACATCATATTGATGCGCTCTGCGGTGTAGTTATCCCAAGCTGCAAACACGAGCAAATGTGAACCATCGGTAATCTGCGATTGACCATTCGCAATGGCTTTAATTTTTTCGCGGATAGCCGCATTCTTCACCACAATCAACTCATAAGGCTGTAAGCCGCTAGACGTTGCTGCAAGGCGCGTTGCCTCAAGAATGCGCTCAACCTTTTCTTCGGGCACGGCTTGGGTAGGATGCATTTTTTTAGTTGCGTAGCGCCACTGCAATTTTTCGATCAAAGTCATAGAAGCTTTCTGTTTTCAAGTTGATAGGGATGAGCGCTATTTTGTCCTCTTATCCAACAACTGCGCCTCCTCTTAATATGGGAGGAGACAGACTACAACTGTCTGTTCATCGTCTACTTGATAAAATTATTTTCACTGAAAGAAAATCATCATGAAAATATGTCTTCTAACCGCCGCGTATACCGTAGCGCTACTGCTGGCACAAAGCGTAGCGCAGGCTCAAGCGCCAAGTGCCCAATCCATGATCGAACAACTAAAGACCAAGCCTATCGCCAGCGCAGACGCGCCGAGAACGCGTGGTCTGAATCACACTCGCAACTTAAGTGTGGACGCTGCAACGGCGCAAGAGGTGGTTGCGACTGAACGAGCATCCCTATCGCTACAAATTCAATTTGATTTCAACTCCGCGCACATCAAGCCAGAGAGCGGACAAGCGCTGACCAACTTAGCAACGGCCTTGCAGTCAAAAGAATTGCTAGACGCCAAATTTGCCATCGAAGGACATACCGATGCCAAAGGCGGCGCAGAGTACAACCAGCGCCTGTCGCAGCAGCGTGCCAATAGCGTGCGCGAGTTCTTAGTTGGTAAAGGCGTGGAGATCACGCGCCTATCGGCCGCGGGTAAGGGAGCTAGCGATCTCGCCAACAAACAAGATCCGCTAGCAGCAGAAAATCGCCGCGTGAAGATTGTGAACTTGCAGTGATTTTGTGTTGACTTGGAATTTCAAGCGCATCGCGAATCCTGTACAAATGCCTGTCATTCGCGGCTTATGCGCCGCCCAAGGCTACAAAATGCCAGGATTGGTTTCACCCGTTGATATGCTGGAGTCTTAAATCATGCAACCCAAACAATTCTTTTCTGATCCATTGATACCTTGGGTTGATCCCGTCGTGGCCGAAATACATGCTATCGCGTACAGAATGGAGAGGAAGCGAGATTGCGTTCAATTTTGACGCAGCCCATCAAAACACATTTACCCGCGAATGAATTCAGATTGCATATTGACGAGCGCCTGTTTGCTGTTCGAGATGCGCTATGATGGTATCAATTTTGCCACCACCTCTTTATGTCTTTGCTTGCTGTCATTGATACCAATATTTTTGTGGGCGCGTGCTTAGGCGTGGGTGCAACCAATCGCGTCATTGCAAGCGCAATAGAAGGTCACTTCAGGCCTGTTATGGGGTCTGCGCTCTTTCACGAGCATGAGGATGTCTTATCTAGAGAAAGTCTGCTTGCAAACTCTAAGCTAACCCGTAAAGAACGCGATGAGTTATTTGATATTTTTATCAGCAAGTGCCAATGGACGCGTGTTTATTTCGGCTGGCGACCTAACCTGCCCGATGAAGGTGATAACCATTTAATCGAGCTCGCAGTCGCAGCAGGCGCAAGCTACGTCGTTACCAAAAACCTCAAGCACGTATCCAATACGGATTTGAAATTTAAAAATATACAAGTTGTCAGTCCTCAAAAATTTTTAAAGGAGTTATCACTATGACGGCTTTAACCCTCAGGTTGCCAGATGACAAACACCTACGCTTACGTGCCTATGCCAGTTCGCGCGGAACGAGTGTCAATCGTATTTTGGATGAAATCACAACACTGGCTTTGGTCGAGTTTGATGCGGAGACGCGCTTCGCACTTCGTGCGGCTGCGGGTACTCGCAAAGACAAACGTGGTTTGCAGCTATTAGAAAAAGCGATGGGATAAACTTCCTCATCTCCTATAAATATAGGAGGCAAGCCCCGTGGCAATGGCTACAGTAGTCTTATGAAATCCGCACTCACCTCCATCTTTGCGCCTTGGATCGCTCGCTTCAAAGCCTTGGCTGCTTTGCCTATCAGCGCCGTCACGTGGGGTTTGGTCATTATTTTTTCCGTTTGGATTGTGTTGGATTTGACTTACCTCAAAGTCTCTAGCGGCGTGTCGCAAACCACTTACGATGCAATGGTTAAGCATCGCTTGCACGCTGCGCCGCCCGACCCCAGACTGGTGATTGTGGATATTGACGAAGCCTCGCTAGCCCGTATGGCTAAAGAGTTTGGTCGTTGGCCTTGGCCGCGCGATACGCTAGCTAGCGTGCAAGACTTTTTAGAGCGCGAGGGCGTTGCCGCCATCGTTTGGGACATTGCTTTTACCGATGCCGACAGACTCAGCCCTGGCGGCGATGCGGCGTTTAATGAGTCCGCCAAGCGCAGCCCGCATAGCCATTATTCCGTCATCCGCTTGCCAAGCACAAACGATAGCAAGAGCCAACTCACACGCGCCGATTTGCCTACGCTGTGGGTGCAAGGCGGCAAAGGAGCAGGCGCAGGCAAACCCGCCACGCTGGCCGCCATTGTTCCTGTTTTGCCCAGCGTCGCGGCGGGCAAGCTGGGCTTCAATAACGGCTATCCCGACGAGGACGGCGTGCTGCGCCGCTACCGCTATAGCGAGACATTGGCGGACGGCTCGGTGATTCAATCCACACCGTTGAGCGCGGTCAGCGATGTGTCCAAAGCGCTACAAGCGCCGCTGCTCGCGCTACCGCCGAGCCTCGATAAACAGGGTGTCGATACGGGTACCTTGATTGTTTGGCGCAAACACGCAGATGCTTATCCCAAAATCAGTTTTGCCGATGTATTTGAACGCGCCGAAGGCGGCAAGCCCAAGGCGGACGTGCCGTCCTTCAAAGGCAAGGTCGTCGTGGTCGGCTCGACAGCACCTAGTTTGCACGACATTCATCCCACGCCTCTGGTGTCTTATCAAGCAGGTGTGGAGAGCCTTGCCACCGTTATTGACAACGGTTTGAATGAACGCTTTCTAACCGAAATCGCGCGCTGGCTGCAAGCGCTAATTGCCATTACGCTGTGCGTGGCGTTGGCGTTTTGGGTGCGGCGCTTTGGTATTGCTTCGCTCGATGGTGCGCTGGTCATCTTGCCAGGTGCGCTCCTGGGCATTAGCTATTTGTCGCTCAATTTTTTGCCCATCTTTTTAGATTTGCAACTCGCCGCCAGTGCTGTTCTCATCTTCTTGGCGGCGCTCAGGGCTTGGAATAACTTCAGGCGCAATCACTGGTGCGCCTTGTCGCCAACGCAGGCGGATCAACCCTATGCTGTGATGCCGATTCAGCACAGCCATGACGCGCCCTTTGCCGATACGGGTTTAGATCGTTTGATTGATTGGCTAGAAGTCGCCGCGCCTGCTTGCCGCATCATCGGCGGCGATGCCACCAGCAGCTGGCCCGCCAAGCTGCGCTGGCCCGAACTAGCCAGCCGCGCAGGCATCGCGGGCCCGATCAATCAACTGACGCATTTGCAAACTTGCTTGCCTGAGGGCATCACCGCATCTGGTCCCACGCCCGTTGCGGGCGAGCTAACCAAAGCCAACGTTGTTCATACCTTTTTTAGGAGCTACTTATGAAATCCAAACGAAAAATCGCCACCGCCTTATCCAGCATGGCTTTGCTCGCCATGCTGGGTTTTCCAAGCGCCGCCCAAGCCCCGAGCGACGTGCGCATCGCGCTCATTATTGGCAACGCTGCGCAACATGGGCTTTGGCGTGATTGAAGTGCGTGATGCTAGCAAGGCGCAAATGCTGGAGGCGATTGAACGCGCCAATAAGCAATTGCAAGGCAAGCAGGGCGTGGGAATGTTGTTTTATGCAGGGCACGGCTTGCAGCTCGATTGGCACAACTTTATGGTTCCAGTTGATGCCAAACTTAAGAGCGCCAAAGATGTACTGACCGACGCGGTGGATATTGAAGTGGTCATGAAGGGATTTCAATCGGCTGGTAACCGCATGAACATCGTGGTGCTAGATGCTTGCCGCGATAACCCGTTTGCAGACGGAAAAACGTCCAGCGGCAAAGGCCTTGCGCCGCTAGATGCGCCTACGGGCACGTTCTTGGCGTATGCCACCGCGCCTGGCAATGTGGCGCAAGACGGCACGGGAAAGAATGGGCTGTACACAGGCTACTTGCTCAAAGAGTTGCAAAAGCCGACCGCCAAAATTGAAGAAGTGTTTAAGCGCGTGCGCTTTGCCGTCCGCAAAGAAAGCAATGGTGCGCAAGTGCCTTGGGAGACCACCAGCCTTGAGGATGAATTCATCTTTAACAGCGGCATCAAAAAGATTGTGAAGCTAACTGATGAAGAAAAAGACAAGGCATACGCGATTGAAAAAGCAGACTGGGACAAGATCAAGGAGAGCAAAGAGGTCAACGACTATTACGCTTTTGTGCAAAAGTATCCAAAAGGCTTTTTGCTGCAATCCGCAATGGGCGTGATTGATCGACTCAGCGCCGCCAAGCTGGCAACGTACAAAGACAGAAGCGGCATCGAGCACGCAGCGGTGCAGACGCGCTACCGCGTGGGCGATGAGATTGAGCGGGTGAGAACCTATGCAGAGCCTAATAAACCACCCGAGAAATTTAAGATACGCGTACTGTCAGTAGCAGGCGGCATTGTGTCGTTGAATGGCGGAACTGTCCTCACCAGCATCGGTGAAACCGTCTATGACGCTGGCACTGGCAATAGCTATGACCCGCCAACTCCTTTTTTGCCTGCGGATGATCTTGCTGTCGGTAAAAAATGGCACGCACGCATGACGTTAACCACGAAAAACGGCAGTAAAAATTGGGAAGAGAAGGAGGGCAAAGTTGTCGCGATTGAATCAATCACTGTACCCGCAGGAACATTCCAAGCCTTCAAAATCGAACAGAGCTGGAAAAACGGTTGGGGCAATTGGGGAACGTCCACTAGCTGGACACTCCCTAACTCTGGCTTTGCCATTAAGGTCATTGTTGACCAACGCTACAAAGACACGACAAGGCGCGACTCTTGGACGCAAGAGGCCACCTCCATCAAACTGGCCGCAAAATGATTTAACGAAAGCCCATCATGAACCACAAACTATCACGCATCATCTCCGCTATCTGCCTCGCAAGCCTTGCTAGCTATAGCTTTGCGCAAAATTCGTCACTCACGCGGGCAACCGAGCTGCGTAGCGACAAGCTCCCCAGCAGCAGCGTGATCTCCCAGCTTGCCGTGGGCTCGGCGGTGCAGCTGATGAGTCTGGAGGGCGGCTGGGCACACATTCAAGTAGATGGGAAATCAGGCTGGGTTCGCGCCAGCAGCTTGGCTTTAAACGCAGGCTCATCAAGCGCTTCCAATGTGTCGTCAGGACGTGAGGCAAGAGGAAATGTGGCAATGACACTGGGTGTGCGCAGCTTGGGCGCACGCAGCAATCGCCATGCGCTCATTATCGGTATCAGCAAATATGCGTCTGCCGCAGTTCCGCAATTGCCAGGTGCAAAAGTTGACCGTGAATCCGCCACTCAAATGGCGCAGGCGATGCAAGTGCCCGTCAGCAACATCGCTTACTTGGAAGACGACCAAGCGACAGCGGACGGCATTCGCAAAGCGCTAGCCGCTTTAAGCGACCGCGTGGTGGATGGTGACCGCGTGTTTATTCATTATTCGGGACACGGCACGCGCTACAAAGACGAGGCCGCAGGTGGTTGCGTGGAAGCGCTGCTCGCGTATGAGGGCACAACCAATGCCGTCATTCCTAACAAAGAAATGGCAAAATTGCTTGAGCCCATTACCAATAAAACAGATAAGCTCTTTGTGATGTACGACGCTTGTCACTCAGGCGGCATTGTTAACAATGCATCCACGGTGCGAACGCGCGGGCTGTTGAATGGCAATGACGAAGGCGCACTGCGCCCTAAATTTGCAGGTATTAGCGAAGAGTGCGCCAAGCCCGTCAACATGAAAACGCGCAACTTGCTGGTAGAAGCTGTGGCGCAAAAAGCGCTACCGCAAGACATTGTTCATATCTCCAGCTCGCGGAGCGACGAGATCAGTTTTGACGATGAGAAAAAAGGCGGCTTAGCGACCGAATTTATCCGCGACTGTATGCTGCGCGACGCCAAAGATTTGGATAACTCGGGCTCAATCAGCATGGACGAGATCAAGCAATGCGCCCAAACCAAAATCAACGACCGCATGAAGGGCGACCCGCTCTACAAAGCACACAATATCTCGCTGACAGGCAATGCTGACTTTGTTCCCGCGTGGTTTAGTCAAGCCGCGATTGCATCCACCGCGCCGACCGCCGTGGCACTCGCGCTGCCCACACCACCTGCCCCGCAAGTCACGGCGGGTAAGCCTTCCGGCAATGGGGTTGCTGCCGCGCCCGTATCCACGCCTGTTGCGGCACTGCCTGCCGAACCCACGCCCGCGCCTGTGGTCGCCGCCTTGCCGCTAACGGGCGAGCAGGCGCTCAAGCGTTTGTTTGAGCAGCGCGACGGCAAGCGAAAAGTAACGTTGACGACCAATAAAACGCAACTCAAAATTGGACAGGACACGCTGGACTTCAGTGTGAAATCCGACAAGGCGGGCTACGTATACGTGGCGCTGGCGGGCTCGGACAATCAATCGCTCTACGTTTTGTTCCCCAACGATTTAGATAAAAACAACCGCATCGAAGCGGGGCAAACTATGGCGCTACCACGCATCAACTGGAAGGTTCGTGCGCAAGGGCCAGAAGGTGTTAACCAATTACTCGTGATGGTGACGGATGGTCCGCGCGACTTGACGGCTTTGGCAAAAAACAAAGCAGGCCCCTTTACCGCATCGCTTAATAACGCAGAGGGACGCGCCGAGCTGGGAAGTCTTATGACCAACTCACAAACCGCCTCAACCGCGATTTGTAGCAATATCGCCACAAGGAAAACCAATCCACAGTGCTCGGATGCGTTTGGTGCAGGAATGCTAATGATTAATGAAATTAAATAAATTTAAATCTTTAGAATCAATCGATTGCCAACAGCCGTCTCAAATTTGAATATTCACATTTGAGGCGGTTATTTGAATTCCCGCTATGTGCCGTACAATGAACCCCTTTTATTATGGCAAGATGCTTATTCGTTATTCTATATGAATCGCCACTAAGTGCTTCTAGATTGATTGCTTTCTTCGTACATTTTTAGAGGAGTGAACCGTGAAAAAAATCATTATTTCTAGTGTTTATGCTGCGCTGGCTTTAGCTTCTTCTACAAGTTATTCACAATCTGCCATGGGTATCGCCTCCTTGAGTAGTCTTGTATCGGGTCGTCAGCACTTAGTGCAGCAGCACAAAATTGCCGCAAATGTGTTGAAGGCCAATGGTCTTGGCAGCGGCCAACTCAAAGATGTCAGCCAAGCGACCAGTCAGGTCAATCGCCAAGTTCATTTCAGTACACTGGCACAGTCATAAGTTGCATGAAGCCTGCGCTGTACTCTCATCGCCACACTAGAGGCATAGCCGTGTCGGCAGCCTCTTGGCGTACTCGGGCGCAGCTACAGCAAAACGCATCGATAGCAAACGCATCTATTGGCGGCGCTCAACCCATTTACTTGGACTGCATTCCATCAATAGGGGTTGGGTGGTCAGTAGTGCTTGCTTGCCCAAAATGAATCATTATTAAAATAATCATTAAAATAATCATTAAAATTTGATAACTCTAGAAAAAGGATTGATGCCACAATGAATAA
>JASGCK010000026.1 GCA_030054145.1 Cytophagales bacterium | reverse complement strand
CATAGCTTTTAAAAACATTCTTTAGTCATAAACCAAAGTTTAGATGCTTTGTGTGTATGCGACTAGGTTTAACACTTCAGATGGTTGCTGGCTAAATAGTCACCCCCTGAGAAACTCATTTTTCAGTTGATGTAGCGAATTGACGCGGGCTGGGAGTTGATCTGATCCAAACATCAGCATCTCAATCATCCGCTCCAGCAACCAAATCTGCTGAATTCACCGCTCCCCCAAGGCCATTCCCAAAGTCTTCGTGACGGGCTTAGTCAAGTAAGCAAAAACCGACCGCGTCCCCGTTTTGATCTCAACCGTTGTCGTGAGTCCTGCCCGCAGAGTAATATCTTTGGCTTGAACTCCCCTGAACTCATGATTCGTAATCGTAATGTGAACGCGGTAATAGACTAGCTCCCCTTGCTTGGTATCCTCCGACAGCGTATCAGGGCTGATGTAACTCACCACCCCACGCAAACTGCCAAACACCGAATAATCGTAAGCGTCCAACTTCACGGTCGCGGGCATACTCGCTTTAACGAATGCCACTTCCGAAGGCTTCAGTTTCGCCTCCACAATAAGGTCGCTTTTAGTGGGGAGAATCTGCATCAACTCCTCAGTGGGTCTCAGTACCGCTCCCTCAGTGTTCAGTTTTATGTTTTTAACAATGCCGTCGGCGGGGGCTAAGAGCCGGGTGTGAATGAGAAGTTGCGACTTGTCCGCAAGCATTTCTTCTTGCGTGCGCAACTCCTCTTGCGCCTTGGTCATCTCCATCTGCGTGTCTTGCAGATACTTGTTACGCTTGTTTGTAATCTGCGCCTGCATATCGCTAACTTGACGCTGAAGTCTGAGCACATCTGAGCGACTCACGTCGCCCTTGGCAAGGAGTGGCTCATTCATTGCCAACTCCTCCTTCGCCAGTTTAAGACTCTCAGCAAGAGCGGCCACATCCTCTTTAAGCGCACGCTGCCGCTGGGCGTAGAGCTCGGTTTGATTTCGCACGTAATCGCCATACCTTTGCAAGGCGGCTGAGAAGTGAAGCGGTTGATTCAGAGCCTCGGCTTGCAAACGGATGAGCGTGATGCGAAGCGCTGCCACTTTAGCGCTGCTGTCGTTCACGCCTGCCTGCGCTCTAGAGCGCTCCAGCACCGCGAGCACCTGTCCTTTAATTACTGCATCGCCCTCTTTGACGAGCAGCTTTTGTAGTACACCGCCGTCAGGCGATTGCACCATTTGCGTTTTAGCGCTGGCAATGATTTGCCCTTGCGCCCTTGTGATTTGATCGATGTCCGCACAATAAGCCCACAGAATCAAAAGCGCAAAGCCCGCGCTTGCCACCCATAACAGCAGCCGTGCTTGCTTGGGATTAGCTAGCAACGACTCATCCTCTGCCTGTGCCTTTTCTGGGGGTTGCTCATGGGCTCGCTTCATGTTGTTGCCCCTTGCGTTTTAGCTTGATCAATCAATTGCTGAAGCACGGTATCCCTCGCACCATCCATCACCACTTGCTGATGGTTCATCACGATGATGCGATTAGCCAACGTCACGAGCTCGGGCTTGTGCGTGACGATCACCACGGTGTGCTCACTCGTCATGCGGGCTTTGAGCGTGTTTAAGCACACCTGCTCGGACGCACCATCCATACTGCTGGTAGGCTCATCTAAGAGCCAAATACGTGCTTGAGTGAGTAGCAGCCTAGTGAGCGCCGCTTGCTGTCGCTGACCGCCTGAGAGGCCATTGCCGCCTTCGCTAATCAAAAGATCTAGCCCTCGCGGATGCTGGGCAATGAGACTGACTAAACCCGTCTGCCTTGCGGCCTTCATGAGTGCGTCATCTGTAGGTTCTGGGAACCCCATATCCTGCAAGCCCATCACGAGATTGCTGCGCAGTGTACCTTGAACCATCCTGTGATCTTGCTGCACATAGCCTACTTGGCGAGCCAAGCAAGCAGCGTCGATGTGATTGAGCGCCAAATCATCTAGCAATACACGGCCGATCCTTGGACTGTATAGACCACAAAGGATTTTGAGGAGCGTGGATTTGCCCGAGCCTACGGGCCCCAAAATGGCGATTTTGTCGCCAGGTTGGATTTCTAGCTTGGGAATATGTAGTGCAATAGGAGTCGCGCTTTGTCCGCTATTGCCGTAGGCGTACTGCACATCCTCTAGCGCGTAGTGACCTTTGAGATTTTCGGGGCGCAGCGCTCTTCTGTCATCCCTTGCAAGCGCGTAGACCTGATCAAGACTGAAGAGCGCCGCTTTGGCATGGGCGTACTGCACCATCAAGGCTGGTAGCATTCCCGCAGGGTTAAGCGCTCGCCCGCTTAGGATGGAACAAGCAATAAGTGCACCCATGGTCATATGACCTTCCATGACTTGCCAAGCACCCACCGCAATTAACCCTGCGTAGCTTAGTTGCTGGAGACTTCCAGTAATATGGCTACCCATTTCGCTAAGTCGGCGCAGCTTCAAATCAGAGCGGATCGTTTCTCGGTTCACATCCTTCCAGCGACCAAGCATACCTTGAGCACCAAAGCTAGCTTTGATATTGGGGGCGGCATGTGCGGCTTCGACTAACAGTCCCGTTTTTTGATGAGCGGCGCGGGCATTTTGTTTAGCGGTGGCAAGTGTGGTGCGTTTAAGGGCGAAGCCGACTATGAGCGAGAGAGCTAAAAAGCAAAGCGGCACAAGAGCTAGAACGGGTGTGCCTAGCAAACCCATGAAGACGATAAACACTAGCGCAAACGGTACATCGACCAAGATGTAAGCGGTGCTGGCGGTCATCAGTGCTCGTACTCCTTCGTAACTGCGCAACTGCGCTGCTAGCGTTCCTACGCTTGGCGGAAGTTGATCTAAGCGAATCGCAAGCAGCCGTGCAAACACGTCGGTTGACAAGGTGCTATCCATGCCCACGACGGCGTAATCCATGAGTGTGGAGCGCACGGCTTTGAGAGCAAGTTCAAAAAAAATAGAAAGGAACACACCAACTCCGAGAATAAAGAGCGTGTGATAGCCCTGCGTCGGGATCACGCGGTCATAGACCTGCATACTAAAGAGTGAGGTCGCCAGCGCCACGAGATTGATGAGGATAGTCGCAGTAGCTCCCTCTAGCCACATGGATTTGTAGCGCCAAAAGGTGCTGCGGATCAGGCGCGTCGCGTCTTGTGTGGAAGGACTTTTCATGGTTTGTCTTGTAAGGTTTGGTTCTTGTTTTGCCAAGCCAAATCAGCGCGGTAGAGGCGCAGGCGAAAGTAGCTGGCTTCTTGTTGCGCGGCCAAATCGGAGAGCTGGATATCGGCAGAGTTTTGTTCTCGAAGAGTGTTGAGGAGCTCTAACCAACTTCGCTTGCCTGCAACAAAGAGCCGTGTGTAGGACTCAAAGAGTTCGGCATTGCCACTTTGAACCTCCATTGCCATTTGGATGCGTTCGCTGCTCGCCTCGTAGTCGCGCCACTCGCTTGCGATGGTGTCTTTAATTTGGCGAATAAGTGTGTCGCGGTCACTCTCCAAACTTTGCAGCCTAGCCCCAAGTGCTAGTACCTCTGAACGCACCGCAAGTCCTGCGCCTGGCGAGTATTGCAACCCAAGGTAGAGCGTGTTGATAGCGGTTTTTGTGCCCAGACTGCCGTAGTCGCTGAGCTGCCGATCTAACCTTGCGTAGACGCTAGGCCATTGATCGGCTTGTTTCAAACGGATATCTTGCTGTGCAAGCCGTATCTCTTGCTCATAACGCATGAGGCTGGGTGTGCGTGCAACATCGGCATGAATGGCAGCATCCCTAGTAGCGCTCATTGCGACATCCACAGCAGCACCTTGCCTAGATGCAAAGCTATGCAATCGTTTGTCTGCTGGAGGCACAGTCGATGTAGAGGGGGATGTATATGAGGATGCCGCCACGGCAGCCAGCGCTGCCTCACCCGCCCATTGCACAAGACGAGCTTTAGCTGCAGCTATAGCCGCTTCGGCTAAGCGCTGATCTGACTTGGCCTGCGCCAACCTTGCCTGCAACAGCTGCGCATCAATGGCAGGCGAAACCTGCTGCGCCACGCGACGCTCCATCATCGCGCTCAGGTTTTGTAGTTGGAGAATGAGCGCAGCACCTGCGCGTTCGCGTCCTTGGGCTAGGCGCAGGTTTTGCCAAGCATCTAAAGTGTGCAGGGCAATACCCCACTGGGTCTCTTCTACGCTAATGCGAGCCGCCTCGTGTTTAATGGCGGCGCTTTGCGCTGCCGCGTCTAATCTGCCGCCTGACCACAGTGGCTGCTCAATTCTGAGCGTGCTGCTGGTCGTCACACCAAAGCTTTTATAGGTCTCGTTGGCAGCGCGCTCAGTCAGCAAGGACGGCGTGGGGTAATACTGCCACTTGGCTGCATCAATACCAAATTGTCCACCTTGGACTTCATAGCGTTTGGCA
>JASGCK010000022.1 GCA_030054145.1 Cytophagales bacterium | reverse complement strand
ATGTGCCCGACAAGCTCAGCGTACCGTTGCCGTTGTTGGTGAACGTGCCCGTAAGCCCAGCTAGGCCAGTACTGCTATTGGATTGACCTTGCAAATAAATACTACCGCTGTTGCTGAGGTTAATAGCTAGCGTGCTGGATAAAAAAATACCAGCAAACATAGAACTATTCGCGTAACCCGTGATATTTAAGTTGCCCGAACCATTGCTAATCAGCGACACGGGGCCGTCAAAGCGCACACCTGGATTAGGGGCTCCTGCAAACGCACCCAAAAGTTGCAAGCTTCCGCTACCCGTATTGTTGAGGTTAACCGTACCACCAGCTACACGAACTCCAGTACCACTGTTATTAGAGCTAGTCTGACCATTTACCATCAACGCACCAGCCCCCGTGTTATCGGCAGACAGTCCGCTACTCACAAATATGCCCCCCGCACCGCCACTCATCGACCCCGTAACAGTTAGATTGCCAGAACTGCTATTGCGCAGCACTAGTGCGTTCAGATGCACGCCATCCGCACTCACCGAAGTGTTGATAGCGGTGCCAGATATATTCACACCGCCCGATGTTCCATTGTTAACCACTGACAGCGTTCCAGTGGCTAAAGAAAGACCCTGACCACCTGCTGTTGCCGTACCCCCCAGTGACAATACGCCGTTGCCGCTGTTCACGATCGTAAATTGCGATGCATTCGTGAAGCTCACACCATTACCCGCCCCAGCGTAGCCCGTGATATTGGCGTTGCCCCCCACCATTGTCAACCCGCTATTGGCAAACGTAATCGCATTACCACCTAACACCGTGGTGTTGCCTTTGATGGTTAAGTCCCCTCCGTTGGTGTTGATCACACCCGTGCTTGTGATGCACACAAAGCCCCGACCCGCATTGGCACTATCCGCCGTTAAATTCACGCCTAGCCCACCGCCAACGCCCGAAATATTGCCGCCCGCAGCTATGTTGCCGCTAGCCGTAACCACTACCCGTCCCGTGCCTGTAATGGTCATGTTGCTGCTCAAGTTGATGTCGCTCGAAGTATTAGCCGCGCCCGCACTGATATTGATGGCTTGGCTGCTGCTATTCGATGTATTGCCAATCAAAGTCACGCCCGCTAAGCTGATATTGGCGCTGGTGCAAATCAAAATGCCTTGTGCATTGTTGGAGCTGCCGCTAATGGTGGTGTTGGGTAACGTGAGTGTGATATTGCCATTCGTCGCGTTGCCAATCAACACGCCCACACCCGCGTTGCTTGTACCGAAGAAATTGATCGTACCCGTGCCAGCCGTGATGTTTAGTCCGCCCGCCGAGATATCGATACCCGAACCGCTTTGGGATTGGCCCGAGAGCGTGATGTTGCCGCTTTGCGTATTGCGAAGCGGCGTTGCGCCAGAAATACTCAAGCCATTATTGGAGTATGACGAGCCATAAATACTGAACGTACCGTTGCCGCTGTTCGTGAGATTAAATTGCGCTGCAGTCGTGAAGTTCACACCTTTACCTGCTGCGGCATAGCCCGTGATAGTGGCATTGCCACCCGTCATCGTCAAGCCGCTGTTGTCAAACCTGACGGCATCGTCACCCAAAACCGTGGTGTTGCCTGTGATGGTTAAGTCCCCTCCGTTGGTATTGATCACCCCCGTGCTGGTAATGCACACAAAGCCCTTGCCCGCATGGGTGCTATCCGCCGTTACATTCACGCCTAGCCCGCCGCCAACGCCTGAAATATTGCCGCCCGCAGTTATGTTGCCGCTAGCCGTCACCACTACCCGTCCCGTGCCTGCAATGTTGCTGCTCAGGTTGATGTCGCTCGAAGTATTAGCCGCGCCCGCGTTGATATGGATGGCTTGGCTGCTGCTATTCGATGTATTGCCAATCAAAGTCATGCCCGCTAAGCTGATATTGGCGCTGGTGCAAATCAAAATGCCTTGCGCATTGTTGGAGCTACCGCTAATGGTGGTGTTGGGCAATGTGAGTGTGATATTGCCATTCGTCGCGTTGCCAATCAACACGCCCGCACCCGCGTTGCCTGTACCGAAAAAGTTGATCGTGCCCGTGCTAGCCGTGATGTTGACAGGTATCGCCGATAAATCCAAACCATGCACCGTGCTGCAAGTGCTGTTGTTGGTGATGCCCGTTATGTTGATCGTATTGCCTAGGGTTGCGTTGATCTTGGGTGCAACCGCGCCGCCGAAAGCAATGCCTGCTGCTTGGCAAGAGCTGCCCACAATAGAGCTGTTACCACTGAACGTTTGATTGCCGCTGGCAAACGTCACGCCCGAACCCGTATTGGACAAGCCCGTCAGATTGAAATTGCTCACGGTCATGTTTTGTGCAATCAGCACACCAGAGCCTGTGTCGGATGTACCCAGCACCGAGAAGTTACCCGCTCCCGTTGTATTAAGGCTGCCGCCCAAGAAATTGATACCCACAGCGCTTTGGGATTGACCCGAGAGCGTGATATTGCCGTTTTGGGCATTGCTAAGCGTCGTCGTGCTAGAAATGATCAAGCCGTGATTGCCATTAGATTGGCCCGCCAGATTAACCGAGCCATTCCCTAAATTAACAAACGTTAGTTCACCTGCTGCGGAAATACCAGCCCCTGCGTATGACGAGCCATAAATACTGAGCGTACCGTTGCCGTTATTGCTAAACGAAGTTGGTAATCCTGAGATGCCGTTGCCGCCGCAGGATTGACCCACCAAATAAATGCTGCCGTTATTGCCAAGGTTCAGTGCATGTGTGCCTCCAAATAAAACACCGCTTGAGCTAGACAAATTGGCAAAGCCAGCTATGTTGATACGGCCCAAGCCGCTGCTATTCAGTGTCGATACGCCCGTAAAATAAACACCGTTTGCGTTGAGGCCTCCACTTGAGGCTGTACCGCTCGTCACGCCTAAAACATTAATAGAGCCATTGCCGCTATTTAAAAATGTCGCCGCACTGCTCTGGCACACGACCACTCCTGCACCGACGCCAGACGTGCCTGTGATGTTGATGGTGCCACTGCCTGTATTGTTAATTGTCCCGCCAAACTCCAGCACAACGCCTTGGGCGAATAACGCTCCTTGAGTATCCGTGCCTTGCAATACAACCGAGCCGCTACTACTGCTGTTAATGGTTGTTACGCCGTTTATCCAAAATCCACCGCCTTGCGATAAGTTGGCATTGCCCGTTAGGGCCACCGACCCTGATGTGCCATTGTTTGTAATAACCAACCCATTTATGGCAAGCCCATTAGCGCCGCCCGTCGAATTCGTCACGCCTGTCAGATGAATCGAACCATTTCCCGAATTAACCAAGGTTAATGCACTTGTGCTAATACCATTGTTTGAGCATGACGAGCCATAAATACTGAGCGTGCCATTGCCGCTATTGCTAAGCGTGGTTGGTAATCCTAATATGCCATTGTTACCAAACGATTGTCCAGCCAAATAAATGCTGCCACCGTTGCTGAGCTTGATAGTTGGCGTGCTGAACAAAGAAATGCCCGCTGAGCCAGAATTATTGGCGTAACCCGTGATATTTAAGCTGCCCGAGCCATTGCTAATCAGCGCCACGGGGCCTAAAAAGGACACGCCTAAATCAAAGAATCCTGCATACGCACCAAAGAGTTGCAAGCTTCCGCTACCTGTATTGTTGAGGCTAGTCGTCCCACTGAGTACGCTAACTCCGGCACCACCGGAAATAGCGTTGGTCTGACCATTCACCATCAGCACGCCAGCTCCCGTGTTATCGGCAGACAACCCACTATGCACAATTATGCCCCCCGCAGCACCATCCATCGACCCCGTCACGGTTAAGTTGCCAGAGCTGCTATTGCGTAGCACCATTGAGTTCACATTTACAGGATCCGCAAAGGCCGAACTGCTGATAGTAGTGCCCGATATATTCACACTACCCGATGTTCCATTATTAAGTACGGACAGCGTTCCAGCGGCTAAAAGACCCTTACCACCTGCTGTTGCTGTACCCCCCAATGACAATACGCCGTTGCCACTGTTTGTGATATTAAATTGCAATGCAGTCGTGAGGTTCACACCATTACCATCTCCCGCATAACCCGCGATAGAGGCATTGCCGCCCGTCATCGTCAAGCCGCTGTTGTCAAACGTGACCGCATCGCCACCTAAAACCGTGGTGTTGCCTTTGATAGTTAAGTCCCCTCCGTTGGTGTTGATGACACCCGCGCTTGTAACGCACACAAAGCCCTTGCCCGCATTGGCACTATCCGCCGTCAAATTAACACCAAGCTGAGCGCTGCCTATTGCCGAAATAGTGCTGTTAACGGTGATAGAGCCATTGGCTAAAAGCGTGAGATTGGTTAGGGCAACTGTGCTATTCGTTTTAATGATGTCCGCATTGACGACGATATGGCCTGCGCCTGTTGTGCACGAACTGTTGGTGGTCACGAGCACATTGGTCGTGTTCAAGGCATTGACAATAGACGCATTACTTACCGTGCTAGCACCTGCGCCCGTGGTGTTTTGAAAGGTCGTCGGATTGCTACCCGTACCCACAGTTCCTGCCGTCGTGCTAATCGTTATATTCGTTGGGTCAATCAACCACTGCCCCGCCTTGCCATTGGGTGCTGCGCCGTTGATCTGGCCGTTGATGTTGACCACGTGCCCCGAAGTCTCTAAGAAACCGCCATCGCCATTTTTGGAGCTGATGTTGATTACGCTGCCTGCCTGCACCACGGTTTGATTGGCAACGCCCACGTTCATCACGTCCACTGCTTTTTGTAGGTTGTCCCCGCCAATAATGACGCGCCCACCGCCTGCATCGCCACTGGCGTTGATGGTGCTGCCGTTCAAGATGCCAATCCTGTCACCCGTCACAATCACTGCGCCGCCCTTGTTTGCGCCTGCGCCCGATACGTCTAGCGTTCCGCTATTGAGCACATCGCCGCCCACGCCTGCGCTGCCGCCGTCTAAGATGATGATGCCGTTTTTGCTGCTCATGCTTCTGGCTTGGATGATGCCCTCGTTGTTCACCACGGTGTTCAGCAATGTGTCTTTGCCGCGTGCGGTGAGGTACACATTGCCGCCATCCGCCACAAGCAGCCCTTTGTTTTGGACTAAGGCGTTTAGCACATTGCCTGAGGCTTGGACGCTCACTAGCTGTCCGTTGTTTAAGGCAAAGCCCAATGTTTGTCCTGCCGAGAGGCTAATCGTGCCGCCGTTGGCGGTGATTGTGCCGTCGTTGCTAATGGAGTCAGCATGAAGCACCACATAACCGCCTGCTCCATTGGTTCCTGTGGCGGTGATGTTGCCTTGGCTGACGATGCCCGCTGTGCTGGCTCCTGTGAATGTGTAGTTGCCTGCGGCTATTTGGCTATCAGTGATGTTTTTGGTGGTGGCTACTAAAGCCCCTACTTGCACCTGCGCACCGCGTCCAAACATCACGCCGTTGGGGTTGATGAGGAACACTTGTCCATTGGCTTGCAGGTTACCAAAGATTTGGGATTGGCTGTTGCCAACCACGCGGTTAACAGCAATGGCGGTGCTGCTGGGTTGATTGAAGATGACCGTGTTACCTGCGCCAATGCTGAAAGACTGCCAGTTAGCGCCCAGCACATTTGAGCTTTGGTTAACGGTGAGGGTGTTGCCCGCCGTAGAGATTGAGCCTGCGCCTGATGTGACGACGCCGCCTGTGGGGAGCACAGACTGGGCGTAGGCGACGCTTTGGAAGCCTTGTGCGCCTAGAGCCGCCGCCGCTATGGCAAAGGATGAGAGAAGCAAGCGTAGGCCATTGGTATTCGCTAAACCGGTACTGGGCCCCGCGGTTTCGCCGGTACTCTTGCCTTGCGAGGTTACCGTCTCAGCCACCGCAATAAGCAATCCTTTTTTCTTACTAAATATGACTCTATATAGATTTTTATTCATAAATAATGATGAAGTTGGTTGTTAGCCGCTTCATTTTAAAAATTAATGTAACACTTTATGGCGTTACCCAAAAGCATTAAGCCTAAATATCGTAACGTTTGGCATCTTAATGAGTAATTTGTAAAACATCAATATTAATTTGTCATCATCATGGACTCAACGACAAGCATTAATTAATACAAAAGAATTATCTAAAGATAAATTATATAAATATAATTAATGCGCCTTTTTTTATAACTCTTAAGTGTTAGTTTTAATAAAAATTCAACGAATCTTTAGTTGTAAAGAAACAACACGAGCGTGATGAATCGTCATTCACTAAAGCGCCCGCCACAAAAGAGACCGTCGCTTAAGCGGTGCTCCGAAGTAACAGGAACTAAAAATGAACGAGAAAAAAGCGTCACCGCCAAAATGGGGCTAGAGGTGATGCAAGGTCTCAAAGCCCTCAACGAGCCAGGGTGAGAGCACGGCGTGCGCCTCGTTCAAGTTGGGCGGTGGAGGCGCGAAATACAAGAGCGCACCTACAGCTTGTTTGAAGGCCAGCGGTGGCCCCAAAGCAGTCGATACATTGGTTGATCCAGAGCGAATGCTCAAAAGGATTGGACAGATGGAAACTATTTGAAAGTTGGTATCCGCGACAGGAATCGAACCTGTATTTACCCCTTAGGAGGGGGTTGTTCTATCCATTGAACTACACGGACAATCAGACAAATTGCAGTTGTCAAAAATTCGAGCCACTCGTTCTATCCATTGAACTACGGCGGAAATAGCCTTGATTCTAAAGGCTTACCAATTAACGTAGCGTTTCAGTAGCGCGAGAAGTTCATTCTCAGAATAAGGTTTCCCAAGATATTCACTAGCGCCCAGAGCCTTAGCGTGTTCTCGGTGTTTGTCGGCAATGCGCGACGTCATCATGACAACAGGCAAATCGCTTAACCGATCAGAGGAGCGAATGCTTTGCAACAATTCAAAGCCATCCATGCGCGGCATTTCTACATCGGACAAAACAAGCGCGGGCATTTCTACCCGAAGACTGTCTAAGGCTTGCTTTCCATCAAAAGCAAGCGCCACGCGGTAGCCCTCACGCTGTAGTAACCGCTGCAAAACTCGGCGCATCGTAATCGAATCATCCACAACCAATACGAGCGGTGCAATCTGCACATGGGCATCCGACTGAAGTGGCGCGATTGCTTGTTCTGCACCGCTGGCTGCTTGCGCCAAGCTTGTAAGCCGTGCTCCGTAAACAGTCGCTAGGGCGACTGGGTTATAAATCAAAGCCGTCGCGCCAGTCGGTAGCACGGTAATGCCCGCCAAGCCTGGCATTTGAGCAAGCTGTGCGCCTAGATTTTTAACCACCACCTCTTGATTACCAATAACCTCATCAATCTGTAGCGCGATGATCCGCCCCGCACTTTGCAGCAGCATGACGAACAATTTAGCTTGCTCTAGCTCCATCGATTTGCCTGGCACTTGGAGCAATTGGCTCAATTTGTAAAACGGATAGGTCTGCCCGCCATAACTAAATTCACCGCTATGCTGGGCATCGGTAACTTCTGATTGCTCTGCGCGAATCACACTCATCACCAAATTACCAGGAATGCCCGTGATCAAGTTTCCCGTTCGTACCAATACGATTTGGGTCACGGCGGTTGTTAACGGGATGATCAATTTAAACGTCGTGCCTACGTCCTTGGCAAACTTAACCTCAACACGCCCACCAAGCGCTTGAACTTGCGCACGAACGACATCCAAGCCAATACCTCGCCCTGCCAGCTCAGAGACTTCGGTACTTGTACTCAAGCCCGACATAAAAATCAGCTCTGAAGGGTCTGCATCCGACTCAACCTGCAACGACAACTGCTGCGCTTTTCGCAGCAAAGCTTCCCGATCAATACCTTGTCCATCATCGCCCAGCGTGACGATCACATCGTTGTTTTGCTGACTTAATTGAATTTGAATGTGCCCTTCTGGATTCTTCGCTTTTGCTTCGCGCACATCAGGGCGCTCAATACCATGCACCACCGCGTTGCGTAGCAAGTGCTCAAATGCAGGCAGCACGCGCTCTAGCACGGCGCGATCAATTTCTTGTCCGCTGTTTTGAATCGTGAGTTGAACCGCTTTACCCAGCTCTTGGCTGGTCATGCGCACCAGTCTGTGTAGACGCTCGCTAATTGATTCGAACTCGACCATGCGTGTACGCAACAACTGACGCTGTAGATCGCGAGTTTGGCGTAATTGCATAGCCAAATCATCTTCTGCGGCGTTTAAGCTGCGCTGTAAGCTACGCTGCAAAGTGGAGATGTCGCCAAGCGCTTCTGCCATGAAACGAGTTAGCTCTTGCGTGCGCGTCAATCGATCCAGCTCGAATGGATCAAAGCTGTTAGCTTGATCGCTGATCTGTGCGTGCCTTGACTGCATCTGCGATTCAGTTTGCCATTCCAGTTCGCGCAATTGATCTCTGAGGCGCTGCGCCTGCGCACCAAGATCAGTAAGGATGTGCAAAGAGTGCGCAATTTCGGTCTCCATCCGCGCACGCGCAATCATGATTTCGCCCGCTTGGTTGACTAGCCGCTCGACCGCGCTTGACGGAATCCGAATCGTCTCGCCACTAGGCACAAGAGCCGCGTTTGATCGAGAGAGTGAATGTTTCGTATCTGCGGTTTGCACTAAATTTGGCAACTGAGACGCAACCATTAAGCCATCGTATGACATCAGCAAACTCGACAAACTGAATGTCGTTGGCGCATCACCCGTCGATTCAATTTGCGACTCCAACTCATGCGCTTTTTGCGCTAAGGTGTGCTCGCCCACTAAACGAGCGCTACCTTTGAGCGTATGCAGCAAACGCAGTGCTTGTGTTTTGTAATCGCGTCTACTGGGCGACTGCGTCCACGCCTGCAAGGCGGCACCTAGCTCAGGAAGTATTTGTGCCGACTCTTCTACAAATACTGACAACATTTCAGCGTCGTCGCTAGCACTTTGATCGTCCGCCATCATGGGCGGCGGGAGCGTCGGGGTTTCAAGGTATTGTTGAATGCGCTCTAGTATTCTGGGATCAGCCGCTTTGATAAAGCCAGCGGCAAATTGATGCAATAGCCGCCTAATCTCATCGGCGGCAGCCGATAGCGTTTGAGCTATATCGTTTAAGTGCACGTCTTGTGCCTCAACGCTGAGTGCCAGCTGCTCCACCGCTTGAGCCAAAAGGGCGCAATTAGTAAATCCAACCGTCGCCGAGCTTCCCGCTACCGCATGAGCCCACGTGGGTGCATGATGCGGCATTGGTTGTGATGGATCTAACGCCCATTCAGACAAGGCATGCGCTAATTGCCTAGACCACTCGTCGGTTTCGTTTAAATAGGCTTGATAAAGTGGAATAGAGATTTCGAGGTCGCCAATGACTTTGGCTTGCGCGAGCATTTCAGACTCTATCGGCGCATCAGGCAGCGCCGCAGGTGTCGGTGTTGAATTTGGCAAATCCAAAAAGTCGGCCGGCAGTAGCGCAAACAACTGTGCGGACGCGAGCGCAGCCACACGGCTCATGTCGTCCACACGCCCATCAATTGCCGGCACATCCAGCAGGTCTTGGTGTTCCATCTGCTGCACCCCATCGATTGACTCTTCTGCGGCCTCCTGTCCATCTGCGCTCACAAGCACAGGCGCAGGAGTGACATCAACGTTTGGTAACGTATCCAAAGGGAATGCCCAATCCATAGAGCGCAAATTTTGATGACTCGCGTTTGGTTCATACAACCACACACTTAGCAGCAGCCCAAGCGAGGCAAAATCAACCGTCATTTTTTGCTGCACGATTGCATCCATTGGCTGATTTTTTTGTATCAGTTCAACCACTTTTTCACGAACAGGTTGCACGGCAGCGACAAAATCAAGCAACCCCAATGAATGTGCCACGGATTGCATTTGCTGCAATTTTTCTGGCACCAAGCCTAAAGTCTCGGACTCTTCTGGGTAAGTCCATAAATGCTTCAAAATGCTTTCAATCTCAATTAGTTTTTGTATCAACTGCTGAACCGAGAGGCTCCTCGCAGTCATGCGACCTTGCCGCTGCTGTAGCTCCAGCATCCATAACTCAAACGCCCCTGCGGGTTGTTGATTGCAAACACTTTCAAGGCGCCGTGTTAAATCACGCAAACGAGGCTCAATATCAGCTTCCTCTAAGTGATGATGATCAACCACCAAAGCGCGCAGTGTCAGAAGTGCCGTAGCAACTTCGACCCGCACATCGCGCTGAGCCCGAAGCCCAGAATCTAAGACGATGCGTTGCAGGACTTTGTTCAACTCATGCGCGCAGGCGTGCCAAGTCTCCAAGCATTGCCCCATCATCTCAAAAGACAGGGGTAAATACGCGACGTTAGCTTGCATGGCTTCGGGAACATCATTCGCGCAAAAAGCTTGCCACCCTTGATGCGCAACATCAATGGCACTTTGCGCCGCCGAAATCAAATCCCTTGCGTGCTGACCAAAATAGGCGCGCACATAACTACAGCCTTTTAATGGCAACCAATTTGCCAAAGTCGCTAATCGATTCAAATGAATCGCTGCGGGAAGTAAATCAACGAACTCGGTTGATCTAGTGGTTTGGCATTGCCACGCAACAAAATTAAAAAATGCTGCTTCGTTAAGCAGCCGATCTACGTCACATTGACCGCCCTTTAGCCAAGCCATACTTCCCAACAAATAACGCTTGAGAAAAGTATCTAGCGTTAAGTGACCACGATCAAGCGCATCAATCACGTGCAAAAGTAAAGTGCCAAGCAGTATTTGCTGGGGCTGGTTTGTTTGCGTCATTCGCCAATCGCATAGCAATTGCAGTTGCGTCGCCGCGTCTGTTTTTTTGTATCGAATCAGTCCCAGCATGAGCGAATCAACTTGATCACTCAAAATGGCATCCGCAGTTTGAAAGCTCAGTCGCTCAAGCGCGTCTGCCTGAAGCTGCTGCACCACATTGTCTGCAAGCCAAGCGGTCATGGAGGACTGGCGCTGACGTGCATGCCACAAATCTAAGGGATGTATGGTGCGCGAAGCAATGTCGCCCATGCGTTGATACGGCGTAAAAAGCGACAGTTCCGAATAAGGCTCTTTTTCTGTCGTGATTCGTAAAAACTCAGCCAAGCTTTGACCAGCGGCTAGCAGCTCAGACAAACCATCGTCGGTTACCAGATGCGGTGACTGCTGCCAAAGTTGCAGCACGGCTTGCATCGCCGCCGCATAGTTCGACAGCGGTTCGCACGATGCCATTGAGAAGGCACCAAAGATGGCATGAGCCTTTGCGTCGCACGTTACCAGCCGACTCAAGCGCGAGTCCAAGTCAGCATTTGATAGCCCTCGCAAAGGCTGCAATTCCACGTGAAAGCTGGCAAGTGTTGCCTGAACCTCACCCGCAAGCCAGGCAAGAGATGATTGATTGGTAATGGACATATCAACGCAAACTGTTTAAGCCAATTTAAACCTTGCAACCGACCTCTTCAAATCATCAGCCATGACTGATAACTCGCGCACCATTTTTGCATTTGCCTCTGTCCCCTCGCTAGTACGCTGCGTCACAGTTGAAATATTTTGAATCGTTGCGGCAACGGCGCTCGCCTCACGAGCCTCATTCGCAGTGCCGCTAGAAATGCGTTCAATTAAACCAGTGAGCTGTTTAGAAATACGATCAATTTCCGACAATGCTGCGCCCGCATTTTCCGATAACTGTGCGCCCGACACAACGCCGCGTGTGGACACCTCCATAGAGGCCACAACCTCTTGTGTATCCGATTGAATAGCTTTGACCAGATTTGAAATTTGTCTTGTCGCATCGCCTGAGCGCTCCGCCAAACGTTGCACCTCTTCTGCAACCACTGTAAAGCCACGCCCCGCCTCACCTGCTGAGGCGGCTTGAATCGCGGCATTCAGCGCCAGTACATTGGTTTGCTCGGTAATGTCAGAGATCAGGTCGGTCATTTCACCAATCTCTTGCGACGACTCATCTAAGCGTTTCATCCGTTTGGCGGTTTCTTGGATTTGGTTACGAATCGCACTCATCCCGCCCATCGTACTTTGAACGGCCGACAAACCAGAATTAGCCGCTGTTAAAAACTGCTTCGCAACCGATGCCGACTCATCAGCCAAACTGGATGCTTGCGTCATACGATCTGCCATTGCCAAAACCGACTGACCCGTTTGGCGAATATCAATCAACTGCTGCGTAGAGGCAGCTAATAGCTGATTGGATGAGGCCTCCACCTGACTCGTCGTACTTGCCACTAAGCTAGATGTTTTGTGTACGTTCCCAACCAAAGAGCGCAACGCCTCAACCGTGTAGTTAACCGAGTCAGCAATCGCCCCCGTAATGTCTTCAGTTACCGTGGCTTCTTGCGTTAAGTCACCATCCGCCACATTTTGCATCTCATTCATCAATCGCAAAATGGCGGCTTGATTGGCATCATTCAAACGCTTGGCTTCCATCTCCTGCGTTTGGGCTGCCAAAGTTTGCATCTCAGCTTGTGACTGACGGCGCCGACCGTCCAAGACCTGAACATAAACCAAACCCACCGCTGCGAGAGTGGCGAACACCCCCGCAATTGCCAACAGCGCCAAAACCCATGGTTCAATGTCGGACTGCTTGGATAACTTGGCTTGCAACGCATCGAGCTGCTGGCGCAGAGGTTCAGATTCGGCAAGGATGCCATTTTGCGCATCGCGCACGTCAACCATGCCTTGCAAATTACCCAAGATTCCTACTGCTTGCGTCCGCGTTTCATCGTACAGCTTGAGCAGCTCATCTCTTTGTGTCAACATCACCAACTCGCCAGCCGTCGAAATCTCTTGAGCGGGTGCGTTTTGTTGTAACTTCAACGAAGAGACGAACTCAGCCATTTCAGCCAAGTCAGAAGACCTTCGATTCATTCCACGTAATGCACCGCTCAGCTCCACCAAAAAATTCTTTTGATCAAGGATAAGTTTTACATTTTTCCCGTTCTTATCCAAACTAGGTTTAAGCGATTTCAAATCAGCTTGCAAATCTTCGGACACCGCTCCTACGCCCAAACTCTCATTACCATCGCGCAATGCATTGATGTTTTTATTGAGCGCATCGTGGCTCTCGCTCAGCTCCGTGAAAGCGCCTAAATTGCCAATCAATGCCTGCGTTGCCGATTTCGCCAATCGCTGAGACTGCAAAAGCGATTGCGCCGCCGCACCAACTTGCTTAGCGGTTCGATCAGACTGAATCACAATCCATGCGGTAGTCGCACCCAATATAAGTAGCATCAATGCCAGTACAAACATGCATATTCTTTGATGACGCTCTAGTGTTTTGCTGCCCAAAATCGGAACGGTTAAGCGCTCCGAATTGTTGACCAAATCAAGTGTGGCGGTACTCATAGATAGCCCTTTTGTCAAATATTATTTTGCAATGTTGAGGAAGGAAGAGTCCTGCGACAGCAAATGCAAATCCACTTCGCGCCAAATAAGTCCTTGCGAATCCTGGTATTGATGATCCAAGTCAGTTGGCTTCATTTGATCTTTACTTTTAAGACCTACCAACTTGTCAATCACGACAACGGTATTGAGTTCAAGCGAATGATGAAAACCAACTAATCGCTGATGCTGCGAAATGGTCTTCATCGCGTCTTGGTCGCTTTGGTTTTGAGTTGACTTTAGACCGAAGTATTGTTCAAAACTCACAACGCCGCATAGTGCGCCGCGCAAGTTCACCACGCCTAAAAACCAATCTTTTGCATGAGGCACTAAGTGAGGCTCAGCCCAAGGAAAAATTTCACCCAATTGGCTAAGTGGCAAGATAAAACCATGACCCGCAATTTCCACCGCCAACCAGTTTGCAGCAGCTACGCCGCCGCCCCCTTGATTAGCCGATTGCAACAACCCAGCCAATCGAGACTGAAATTGCGACAGGGTATCTTTTTTTACCATCGTTACAGCACATTCAAATCAATGGCTTTAATTTTTTCCAATGTTTGAACTTTAAACCCCTCAGCAACCCGTATTTTGGACAAATGGATTTGTTCGGTTCTAGAGTCGTCAGCAATGAGAATATTTTCAATAGTCATTTCGGTAAGTCGCTGTGTGTCTCGATGACCTTTAATAGATCAGCTTTAGTAAATGGCTTGGTTAAATAGTCCGCACAGCCCACCATTCGCCCACGTGCCACATCAAAAACGCTGTCTTTTGAGGATAGCATGATGAGCGGCGTATGAACAAACCTTTTGTTATTTTTTATTAGCATGCAAGTTTGATAGCCATCTAAACGAGGCATTAAGATGTCACAGAAAATAATATCTGGCAGATGGTCATTTACTTTGGCAAGCGCATCAAATCCGTCAATAGCCACAAATACTTCGTGATTCGCTTGACGCAGAAAAATTTCAGCACTTCGTCGTATCGTGTTGCTGTCGTCAATAATGAGAACTTTCACGGACTGACTTTCGCTGTCGAATTAGATATTCACCAATTCAAAATCTTCTTTCCTTGCGCCGCATTCTGGGCATACCCAGTTCATGGGCACATCAGCCCACTTTGTTCCTGCGGCGATTCCATCTTCGGGAGCGCCAGCTGCCTCATCGTACATCCAGCCGCAAATGAGGCACATCCAAGTTTTATAGTCCATATGCATCTAATCCTTATGCGCAATATTCTTACAATATCTCAATTCTAACGACTTCACACATTTTTCATGAGAAAAAATAGTACCCTTTTTGAGCGTGCCAGCCTTGTCATCCCTGGTGGTGTTAATTCCCCTGTTCGGGCTTTCAAAGCCGTTGGCGGTATTCCGCGTTTTATCGAGCGCGCCCGAGGTTCTTACTTATGGGATGTTGAGGGTAAGCGCTACACGGACTACATTGGCTCATGGGGGCCCATGATTGTGGGGCACGGCCATCCAACGGTGTTGGAAGCGGTAATCAAGGCCGCAGAAACCGGGTTTTCCTTTGGCGCACCTACCGAGCGAGAAATTGAGCTAGCCGAAGAGATTCTGAAGCATATGCCATCCATGCAGATGGTTCGTTTAGTCAGTTCGGGCACAGAAGCTGCGATGAGTGCAATCCGCTTGGCTCGCGGCGTGACTGGCAGAAAAAAACTCATTAAATTTGAAGGTTGTTACCACGGGCACGCGGATGCACTCCTCGTCAAAGCGGGTTCTGGGCTTGCCACCTTTGGCAACCCGACCAGCGCAGGCGTGCCACCCGAAGTAGCCCAGCACACGATCGTGCTGGAATTCAATAATTTAACGCAATTAGAAGAGGCTTTTGCGCTGCATGGCAAAGAGCTGGCTTGCCTCATGATTGAGCCAATTGCTGGCAACATGAACTTCGTCCGTGCATCCGCTCCTTTTGCTAAACGCTGCCGCGAGTTGTGCACAGAGCATGGCGCATTACTCGTTTTTGACGAAGTGATGACGGGGTTTCGCGTGGCGCTAGGTGGTGCTCAAAGCGTCATGGGCATCAAACCCGATATCACCGTTTTAGGCAAAGTGATTGGCGGCGGGATGCCACTAGCGGCTTTTGGGGCTAGCAAAGACATCATGAGTCAACTTGCGCCGCTAGGCCCCGTTTATCAAGCAGGAACACTGAGCGGAAATCCTGTTGCAACAGCCTGCGGGTTGGCAACTTTAAAAATTATCAGTCAGCCCAATTTTTATACTGATTTATCCGTAAAAACCAAACAACTCACTCAAGGGCTGAGTCAAGCAGCCAGTCGTGCTGGTATCGAGTTTTCTACCGATGCCCAAGGCGGTATGTTTGGATTTTTTATGATGGACAAGTTACCACAAAATTACGCAACGGTGATGACCACGAATAGCGCACGGTTCAATCAATTTTTCCATGGCATGCTAGATCGCGGTCACTATTTTGCGCCCGCCCTCTACGAAGCAGGCTTTGTCAGCTCGGCGCACACAACCGAAGACATCGAAGCCACGGCTGCGGCGGCAAGCGAAGTCTTTCAATCACGCTAACAAAATTTGATTAAGCCAATCTCCCGTGGCAAAGCTTAAATTTTTTGCCGCTGCCGCATGGGCAAGCATCATTACGCCCCACTCGCGCACCTGCAACAAATGGCTGTTTAGCGTTTAGCGCTTCATCTTCTGCCATTGATGATGCTGCGGTTGTTTGCGCCTCGCTGCCTGATTCATCAGGCGCGGTATAGGTCACATTTTGTACGTTTTGTGCGCTGTGCTCCATCGTCTCAGCAGCCAAATCTAATTGCTCGCTTGATTGCACCCGCACGGTCATCAAATTCTTGGTAACTTCATCGCGCACCGAGTCAAGCATCGCGCCAAACATTTCAAACGACTCACGCTTGTACTCTTGCTTAGGTTGCTTTTGTGCATAGCCGCGTAAGTGAATCCCTTGACGCAAATAATCCAGCGCACTCAAATGTTCGCGCCAATGCGAATCTAAATTTTGCAATAAAACCATTCGCGCATAGTTAGCAAAATTGTCCGCGCCAACGATCTGCGCCTTATGAACATAGTGCTCGGTTGCAGCACCCAGCACATGAACAACGACATCCTCATCGGTAATAGCGGCTGCATCAGCAACCACCTTATCCAGCGGGAGATCCAATTGCCACTCGCTATGCAAAGCTTTTTTCAATCCAGCAATATCCCACTGCTCCTCCACTGACTCATGCGGAACATACTGGCGAACTAAGTCTGTCAACGCACCATCGCGCAACGAAGTAACTTGCGCTTCCAGCCCTTTAGAGTCCAAAATGTCATTACGCAGCTGATAAATTTGCTTGCGCTGATCATTCGCAACATCATCGTATTCCAACAGTTGTTTGCGCATATCAAAGTTACGCGCTTCTACTTTACGCTGCGCACTCTCAATACTGCGCGAGACCATCCCCGCTTCAATTGCCTCACCGTCAGGCATTTTGAGGCGCTCCATGATGGCTTTAACGCGCTCACCCGCAAAAATGCGCATCAATGAATCATCCAGACTCAAATAAAAACGCGAAGCACCAGGGTCGCCTTGTCGTCCCGAGCGACCTCGCAATTGGTTATCAATGCGGCGCGACTCATGCCGCTCGGTTGCAATAATGCGCAAGCCGCCTTGCGCCTTTACCGCTTCGTGATCAAGCATCCACTGCGCACGAATTTCTGCTTCGCGGCGAGTACGACTTGCCTCGTCAAGACCTTCTGCATCAAGCGTTTGAAGCTGCTTCTCCAAGTTGCCGCCCAGCACAATGTCTGTTCCGCGACCCGCCATATTGGTCGCAATCGTGATCATTTTGGAGCGGCCCGCCTGCGCAACAATTTCGGCCTCACGTGCGTGTTGTTTAGCGTTTAGCACTTGATGTGGCAAGTCCGCCTTGGTGAGCATTTCAGAAATCAATTCCGAATTCTCAATCGAAGTCGTACCCACCAAAACAGGCTGTCCGCGCTCATAGCAATCTTTAATATCCAACAGCGCAGCTTCGTATTTCTCGCGTGTGCTTTTGTACACACGGTCTTGCTGGTCGGTACGACGACTGACGCGGTTTGGCGGAATCACCACCGTCTCTAAGCCATAAATTTCTTGAAATTCGTAAGCCTCGGTGTCAGCCGTGCCTGTCATGCCCGCCAGCTTTTGGTAGAGACGGAAATAGTTTTGGAAAGTAATCGAGGCCAGGGTTTGATTTTCTGCTTGAATCTGCACGCCCTCTTTCGCCTCCACCGCTTGGTGCAATCCTTCGCCCCAGCGCCGCCCAGACATGAGCCGTCCAGTGAACTCATCCACAATCACAATTTCAGCGCCATTCTCACCGCCTTGCACAACATAATGTTGATCGCGGTGATACAGATGTTTGGCACGCAGCGCCGCGTACAAGTGATGTACCAGCGCAATGTTTGCGGGGTCATAGAGCGAAGAGTTTGGCGCAATCAAACCCAGGTTGGACATCATGCGCTCTGCGTTTTCGTAGCCACGATCCGTCAAAAACACTTGGTGCGATTTTTCATCCAGCGTGAAATCGCCAGGAACAATCACACCCTCGCCCGTGCGCGGATCTTCCTCGCCTTCTTGCTTGGTTAGCACAGGAACTAGCTTTTGCATCACTTTGTAGAGCTCGGTTTGATCTTCGGCCTGACCGCTAATGATGAGCGGTGTCCGCGCCTCATCAATCAAAATAGAGTCCACCTCATCCACAATAGCGTAATGCTGACCGCGCTGCACACGATCCGCCACTTCGTAGACCATGTTGTCACGCAAGTAATCAAAACCAAATTCGTTATTAGTGCCGTAGGTAATGTCCGCAGCATACGCAGCTTGCTTTTCAGATCTAGACATCTGGGGCAAATTAATGCCCACCGACATACCTAAAAAGTTATAGAGCCGCGCCATCCACTGCGCGTCGCGGTTTGCAAGATAGTCGTTCACTGTGACAACGTGCACGCCCTTACCTAGCAGCGCATTCAAATAAACGGGAAGCGTTGCGGTAAGCGTCTTGCCCTCGCCTGTTCGCATCTCAGCAACCTTGCCTTCGTGTAGCGCCGCACCGCCGACAATTTGCACATCAAAATGCCGCATCTTCATAACGCGTTTTGATGCCTCACGCACCACAGCAAAAGCCTCTGGCATAAGGCTCTCTAAGCTCTCGCCCGTTGCTAATCGAGCTTTAAAGCTAGCTGTCTTTTCTTGCAACGCCAAATCATCTAAGACTTCCAGCGTTTTTTCAAACTTGGCAACATCAGCCGCAAGTTTTCGATATTTTTTAAGAAGACGGTCGTTACGACTGCCGAAGATTTTGGTGAGTAAAGTAAAAGCCATAGCCCTTCATTTTACTTGCCCGAATCATTTTTTAGCCAATCCAATACCCGCATTTAAAAATTTACGCGGATCCTGCGGCGCACCTTGAACCAAAACCTCGTAATGCAAATGAGGACCCGTCGCGCGCCCTGTCGCGCCCACTAAAGCAATTTTTTGCCCCCGCTTAATCAAATCACCTTTTTTAACAAAAACTTTTGACGCATGTGCGTATCGACTAATGACTTGATTACCATGATCCACTTCAATCATATTGCCATATTCGGGGTGCGCCTCTTGCGTCACCACTAAGCCGCCAGCAGCGGCAAAAATGGGTGCGCCCACTTCCGCAGGGAAGTCCAGCCCCGTGTGCATAGCCCGCATCCCTGTAATCGGATCAATACGCCAACCGAAAGATGAGCCAATCAAACTCGTCAAAACAGGCAACTGAGTTGGAATCGCCATAGCTTTAATCTTTTGCTCGAAAAAGCGCGACTCCGCCACCGTAAGTAAGTCCGATTGCTGATCACTGAGTGCCTGCAATTGATCAACCGCTTGCTGCACGTCCGTCAAAGACAAACTGCGTCCCAAAACTAACGGTCCACCAGAACCACCTACAGTTATTTTGCTTTTAATTTCTGCGGCAGGAATGCCAGCCAGCCCCGATACGCGCTCGGTTAGCGTCTGCATTTGTAGCAGCTTGGCTTGCATTTCGCCCACTTTTTGCGCCATCACATCCAAGTTTTCACGCAGGAATTTATCGCGCTGCTCAAACTCATCATGCGCCACCAGCTTCACAACGCTACTGATAATGGGCCAGCCCTCACGTGCGCCCTTCACGAAAACCCAGTGATAAAGAGCCGCAGCGGTAAGCGTCAGCGTCAAAGAAGTGCCCAAACCCACTAATAACAACTTTATTCCCGTTAAATGCATGGGACGGCTCTTAGCCATCCAAGCATCCGTAATAATGAGGTGCATATAACTCTCTCCCAATAAATAAACACAATATGCCCACCGTTTTGCAAGCCATTGTCGAATCTAACACGATTGCAAGTTTGCTAGCCCGAATGGAGGACTCCAAACGTTGCTTAGAACTCGCCCTCCGGCATATTCCGCTTGGACTTCACACCAGCGTTACACCTGGCCCTTTAAGCGATGGCGAATGGTGCATCCTTATCAGCAACGCCTCCGCTGTGGTCAAACTGAAACAACTGGTTCCCATCATGATTTCGACCATCCAATCAAACGGCATCAATGTTCAAAGCATCCGACTTAAGCGCAGTTATTAAAAGAAAAAGTCCTTGAAAATCAAGGGCTTTTTCGAGTTGGTATCGATTGTCGGATTATCAAAAATTTCAGCATCAACGAGATAACTGCTAGCCCAAGACTGGCAGCCTGCACATGAACAACTCCTTCGTTATAGCTTAACGAGCGTTTGTGGGTGGCGAGTTAGGATCCTTTTTACCCTCTGGCATCTTAACCTCTCCCCTCCCCGGCAAATCTAATTAAATTTGATGGCTCAGTTTGGCGCGACACCAAACGCAGCAGTGAACTAGTCGCCGACATCAGCCAATACGCAAGTGAGCAATCGGGAATGTCGCTTCAATTTGCGACATCCCATTAAACGATTTGAACTTTATTTCACCACGCAAGTTAAC
>JASGCK010000010.1 GCA_030054145.1 Cytophagales bacterium | reverse complement strand
AAAATAAGTTGTAATTCTCATCTTTGAGTGTCCACTTTTAGGGGACAAGTCCAGAGCACTCCCGCACCGCTGACATCTGGTCGACTTTTGTCAACGTGACGATAGAGTCCGACCCAAAAGGCCTCTAACTTAGTCTTGGGGTCAACATAGGGACGCAGAGCACCTCCGTAACGAGCATCCTTATACGGCAAAGCCCCCGCAGGCGCTAATTCCAAATCCCCATTACGCTGCTCGGGATATTTTTCTCCCAAACGCAACCAGTGCAGCGAGTTATACGTCCCCAACCAATCCGCCTTCTGATCAGTCGCCCAAGGCAGCGGTGTTTTGCGCTCGTCGATGTACACATCCAAGATATAGCGACTGCTGTTCATGCAGTTCTCAGCTTTACCGCCCATGCCGCACAGTTTGTAGCCCGTGTCTTCAACGCGAAACGCCGCAGCTTCTGCGCCTTGAATTGCACCAATGCCCGCAGCGGGCATCCCGAACGTATCGGCAAACTCTTTGGTGTAAATCCAGACGTTGTTGTCTTTGAGGAACGATGTTCCATCAAAGGTTTGGTTGACTTCGTAGCGCTGGGACGCGCCGTTGCGGGGTTTGTCTTGGGCTTGCGCGGTTAGCAGCGTGGTGGCTACGAGTATCCCTATGATTTGTTGAAGTAACGAGTTCATATGTCGATTCCTGTCTTTAGAAGTCTCTAGCCTAGCGACAAATTTTTTGTTTATTTACGACAAATGTCCTAAAAATTTGACTTTTTGGCTAAGTGCTTACCCTTGAAATAAGAAGTTTTTTGTTTTAATCGGCTTGCCTGTAAGCCACATCATTAGCCGCTTGCGGGCAGGCATGGCTGGCAAGCCAATCACCGCGTGGCCTAGCCGCTATCACACTCGCATCTTGCAAGTACCACTGTTTATTAAGGCTGGGGTCGAAGCGGTTGTTGGCATCCGTGAGGTCTGCCGTGTCCAAATACACCGCCGCTCTCAGCGGGGCACTCTGCACTGTGCCTGCGCTGTCGGTGACGTTGACTTGCAGATAGGTCTCTGCGCCTGCACTGCTGACGGCGGCGGCGCTGTATTTAGCCGTCCCTGCAAAATTCAAACCTTGCAGCAAGCTGACCATCAAGTGAGTATTCAAGCGCGGGCGGGGTTGACGCGGCTGCACTAGATTTTTGAGGCTTGAGCATGGCGTTTTCTTTCGGAATTTGCATCCGACTAAACTCAATTCTGAGAGTTTTTGCTATCCGTATTTGCCCTGTCGCCCTTTGCTTATCTGGGGTTTAGGTTTTTTGCAGGGATGACTAACCAAGATACGAGAGCAAATAAAGCTGCGTTGACACTTGGTTGACAGTTACCAAAAACAAAGGGGTTGCATTTTCATGCAACCCCAGGGTTTATATGGCTCCTCGACCTGGGCTCGAACCAGGGACCTACGGATTAACAGTCCGGCGCTCTACCGACTGAGCTACCGAGGAACAAGCCCTCAATTATAGCTTGAGATTAATTAATCGTCAAACGATGGTGTCTCAACGCCCAGCACTTTGTGCAATTTGGGACTGGTTGTTGTGTATTGCAAATGAATTTTTTTCTCAGGGAAAATAAAAGGCGCAGCACCAAAGGCTGCCAATGCGCACTCATGGAATCCTGAGAGGATTAATTTCTTTTTTCCTGGGTATGTATTGATGTCCCCAACGGCAAAAATGCCTTGGACATTGGTGGAGAATTTTTCTGTATCCACTTTGAGCTGCTTGCGCTCAATCTCTAAACCCCAATTTGCAATCGGCCCTAGTTTTGGCGACAAGCCAAAAAACACCAGCATTTCGTCCATGGGCACAACGCGCGTCACGCCATCGCCTCCCGTCACTTTTGCACCTGTGAGTTTCCCGCCCTGCTCTTCAATCCCTGTGACTTGCCCGACGATGAATTGCATCTCATAGGCATCGCACAGCTCTTTCATTTTGGCAACGCTAGCAGGCGCAGCTTTAAACCCATCGCGGCGGTGTACCAGGATAACGCTCTGGGCTTTATTCGCGCCACCGTCTTTATTGCCTTCGCAAAAATTAAGCGCCCAGTCAAGCGCCGAATCGCCGCCGCCCACAATCATCAAATTCTTGCCGGCAAAGTTTGCTGGATTTTTAACGCGGTAGTGCAGTTGCGTACCTTCATAGGCTTCAATCCCCTCAACGCGCAATTGGCGGGGTTGAAATGCCCCAACGCCTGCGGCAATAAAAATCGTTTTCGTTAGAAATTGCGTGCCTTTGGATGTTTCAATAAAAAAGCGTCCGTCGTCTTTTTTTTCAACAACAGTCACTTCTTGCCCCAAATGAAAAGTCGCACCAAAGGGCTCAATTTGCTTAAGAAGAGAGTCCGTTAGCTCTTGACCTGTGCAAACAGGCACAGCAGGAATGTCGTAAATGGGCTTATCAGGGTAGAGTTCCACACATTGCCCACCCACGTGCTCTAGCGAGTCAATGACGTGGGCTTTGATCTCTAGCAATCCAAGCTCAAACACCTGAAACAACCCAACGGGACCAGCGCCCACAATAACGGCATCGGCTTCAATTAAATTCATTGATATCTTCTTTTTTGACTTGTGTTGTGACGTGTTTAGCGCACCAGTTCGCTTAATTTACCCGTTTTATCTTTCCATTCGTCTGCATCAGGCAACGCAGGTTTGCGCTTGGTAATCGACTTCCATCCCGCTTGTTTGGAGAGCTCTACATTCAACTTAATAAAGTTCAATTGATCGGGCGGCAAGTCTTCTTCTGCGTAAATGGCGTTCACGGGGCACTCGGGGATGCAAACTGCGCAATCGATGCATTCATCAGGGTCGATAACCAGCATATTGGGGCCTTCGCGGAAGCAATCGACGGGGCAAACGTCTACGCAGTCGGTGTATTTGCAGCGGATACAAGATTCGGAAACGACGTGTGTCATGGTGTTCTTTTAGTTTGAAATTGAATGTAACTTTTGATTTTAACAATTCACTGAATCAGCACAGCGCCTGAAGTCTTGTTCGTCGCGGGATCGACCAAAATCATCGCGCCCAAAGTCCGCGATTGTGCGTAAGGCACGGCAGGTATGGCTTGCGCCAATTGCAGCGTGACGCGGCCAATTGCGTTGGGTTTGAGCTCAGTCGATACTGTCTGCGCCAAATCCCGAATATCCAGCACATGGTCAATCGATTTAACCTTCGCTTTCACCCAGCGATGACCATGCAAGGCTTGATAGACGCGGCCTGCGACCAAATCTTCATCGTCAAGCCAAGCGACCGTGGCGCTCATTTCGCGTTGTCCCAAGACCGCCCCAGAATCAAGAATCCAATCGCCGCGCGAGAGATCGGCCTCTTGATCAAGAATAATGCCGACGCTTTGCCCCGCGACTTGAGATGCCAAAGGTGCTCGCGTCGCGCTAAGCACCTGCGCAATTTTTGCCAACTTTCCGCTTGGAAACAACGTCACGTCTGCGCCAATGTGTGCAAGACCCGCCGCTATACGTCCCCAAAACACACGCCTGCCTTGGCTGGTGTCGGATGAGCTAGAGAACTTCTCCACCCATTGAACAGGCATAGCAAAAGCAGCGCTCGTGTCCTCCGACTGATTGGGCAAAGTCTCCAGTAACTCCAGCAAACTTGCACCGCTGTAGCCGCACCAACCTTTGGTCGCGGCGACCACATTCGTACCGATCAACGCCGACATGGGAATCATTGCCGTCACTGTTATTTTTGCTTCTGCACAAAACGCTTGCAAAGCCTTGCTGATATTGGCATACGCAAGAGTTGAGTCCTCTACAGCATCCAGTTTGTTAATGGCAAAGACGATACTGGGCACACGCAGAAGTTGCACAAGCAAGCTATGTCTGCGCGTTTGCGGCAACAGCGTCAACGCTGGATTTTTCCAATTGAGTTTGGTTGCATCGACCAACACCACAGCCGCGTCGGCGCTTGACGCTGCCGTCACCATGTTGCGGGTGTACTGCTCGTGACCAGGCGCATCGCCAATGATGAATTTACGCATCGGCGTGGCAAAGTAGCGGTATGCCACATCAATCGTGATGCCCTGCTCGCGCTCGGCGGCAAGGCCATCGGTTAGGAGCGCCAAATCTGCCGCGCCGCTTTTGCTCACGCCCGCCAATTGATCTTGCAACACCGATTTGCTATCGACCAGCAAACGCCCAATCAGCGTGCTTTTGCCGTCATCGACCGAACCACAAGTGATAAAGCGCAAGGCAGACAGAACCGTTCGCCCCGAGCCTGTCGAAGGGTTCACGAATGAGGCCGCGGCAAGCTCAGCCCGAGCGGTGTTTGCTATTGAAGTTGTCATCAGAAGTACCCCTCTTTTTTACGTGTTTCCATCGAGGCATCCGAAGTCTGATCGTCCATTCGCGTTGCGCCGCGCTCACTGATATCCGCTGCAATCGTCTCAATCACAATGTCCGCTGCGCTTGCAGCCAAGCTCTCCACTGGCGCGGTGCAAGTCATGTCGCCAACGGTTCTAAAGCGCACATTTTTAGTCACAACTTCTTCACCCGCACGCGGCGGCGTGAGTGGTGTCACAGGCACCAGCAAGCTCGACGAGCCATCGGTACCGCCTCGGCGCACAACAACTTCGCGCGGATGCGTGTAATAGATGCTGGGCAGCGCGATACGCTCGCGGTCAATGTATTGCCAGATGTCGAGCTCCGTCCAATTGGAGATTGGGAACACGCGGAAATGCTCATCAGGCGCGTGCCGTGTATTGAATAAATTCCACAGCTCGGGGCGCTGGTTTTTCGGTTGCCACTGCCCAAAACTATCGCGGTGACTAAAGATGCGCTCCTTGGCGCGGGCTTTCTCCTCATCGCGCCGCGCACCGCCAATCAAGGCATCAAAACGGAACTCCTCAATCGACTCTAATAGCGTCACCGATTGATGCGCGTTGCGCGGCTCGTCGGGTGTGCGAAGGCGCACCGTGCCACGCGCCATCGAGTCTTCCACGCTACGCACAATGAGCTTTGCGCCAAGTTCTGCCGCGCGCGCGTCACGAAAATCCGTCACTTCTTTGTAGTTATGACCCGTGTCAATCATGAGCAAGGGATACGGCAAGCCACCGCCACTCGATTGAGAAGCAAAAGCCTTTTCGGCGCACTTGAGCAGCACCAGCGAGTCTTTGCCGCCCGAAAAGAGCAGCGCTGGGCGCTCAAACACAGCGGCCACTTCGCGTAGGATGAAGATGGTCTCTTCTTCTAGCGCATCAAGGTGGGAATTGTTGAGTTGTGATGTAGTCATTTTTATTCTTAGGCTTTCACGTGTAGCCCGCATTCTTTGGTGCTCGCACCGTCCTTGTTTTCCCACCACCAGCGTCCCGCCCTAAAGTCCTCGCCAAGACTAACTGCGCGCGTGCAGGGCTCGCAACCAATGCTGGGATAAAACTTGTCATGCAATGCGTTGTAGGGAACGTTATGCGTCACGATGTAATGCAGCACATCGCCCCACGTCCAATCAACCAGTGGGTTGTATTTCGTGCATTGGCTATCGGATGCATCGACCGCGTGCACGTCCGCACGTGCGCTTGACTGCTCAGCTCGCATCCCCGTTATCCAAGCGGCATAGCCAGCAAGGGCGCGGCCTAGCGGCTCGACTTTGCGGATATGACAGCACGCTTTGCGCAGTTCTAGCGACTCACGCATCGCCAGTTCACCATTCGTTTTAACGAATTGAATCGCTTCCGCTTGCACAGGTTCAAACACGCGCCAAGCCAAGCTGGATGCGGCCTGCGAGCTTGCCAATAACGCCAGCGTTTCCGCATGGAGCTTGCCCGTATTGAGCACGAACACATCGGCTGGAAACAGCGTTAAGCCAAGCTCTGCTTTGATCGATTCCAGCAAGTGCGTCACGACAACATCTTCCGCGCCAAGGCTTGAAGCTTGCGTCATCTTGACGCTCTTTGCCGCAGCATCTTGCAAAGCTGTGCGCAAAACTGTCCGCGTGCTGGCTAGCTTTTCCGAGAAATTATTTGAGGCATTGGCCTGCAAGCCAATAGCAGAGAGGCTTCCCATCTATGCCGCCTCGCGGGCAAAGTGCGGCGTGGCTTGCCGGACATCGCCTTGATAAAAATCGCTAAAGAGCGCCAGCATGCGCTCGCCAGCCGCTTGGCTTTGTCCGTCGCGCAGCACCGCCGTATCAAAACCCGTGCGCTGCATCAATTGCAATTGATCAACCAGCACATCACCCGTGGCGCGAAGCTCGCCCTTAAACCCAAGGCGTTTACGAATCAGCGCCGCTTGGCTATACGCACGCCCATCCGTAAATTTGGGGAAGTGCAAATCAATGACGGCGGCTTTGGCAATGTCGGCTTGCAGCTTTGTTGGGTCTGCGTCATTAGCGATTTGTAGTGCTTGCACGCCCACCGCATCAGAATTAAAAATCAGTTTCATGCGGCAACCTCCAAAGCAGCTGGATGACGCGCGGCATTCGCCGCCGCTTTAAATGTCTCCATACCCACACGCTTAAAGGTATCGATGAAGCGCTCTTTCGGGATGCGATGCTCGCGGTAGTTTTCAATCACGGCCTCAATCACGCCCGTCACCTCCTCTGCCGAAAACGAGGGCCCCACGACTTTGCCAGCCACAGGCGAGCCACTCGCGGTGCTACCGTCCGAGCCGCCCAGCGTGACTTGATACCACTCCTTGCCATCTTTATCGACACCCAAAATGCCGATGTGTCCGCTATGGTGATGGCCGCACGAATTGATGCAACCGCTGATGTGTAAATCAATATCGCCGATGTCATGCAGCTCGTCCAAGTCCTCGTAGCGCTCCATAATGCCTTCGGCAATCGGGATTGAGCGGGCATTGGCAAGTGCGCAGTAATCACCACCTGGGCAGGCAATCATGTCGGTGAGCAAACCGATATTGGTGCGTGCTAAGCCAGCATCTTTGAGTGCAAGCCATAGCGCGTCAAGGTTGTCTGCGTGCACCCAAGGCAACATCAAGTTTTGATCGTGCGTCACGCGCACTTCACCGCACGAGAATTGCTCCGCGATCTTTGCTACGGCATCCAACTGCTCAGGGAACACGTCACCAGGTGCGTAGCCTTCGCCCATGATGCCTGCGGTGCGATTGATGAAGTGCTTAAACGAAATCGTTACGGCACGCAGCGCAGGATTTTTATGCGCACGCACGTTTTGCGTGAGCCAGCGCTGATACGCCGAATCATGTGCCAGCGTGCCTGATAAATTGGGGACAGACCCTAAATTTTCGGCGCGGAAATTAGGGTCTGTCCCCAATTTATTAGTAGGCGGTGCAAAAAACGCGGCAACACGGTCAAACTCCGCTTGCGTGATGGTGTGATTTGCACCATCATTCGCCACAATTTGTGCGTACTCGGCCTCTACATCATCTATGTATTTTTGCCCTTCTGACTTCACCAAAATTTTGATTCGTGCTTTGTAAATGTTGTCGCGCCGACCATAGCGGTTGTAGACGCGAATCACGGCTTCGCAGTAATTGAGGATTTCTTGCCAAGGCAAAAACTCACGAATCACGGTGCCAATCACAGGTGTGCGCCCCATGCCGCCGCCCACTAACACGCGAAATCCTACCTCGCCTGCTGCATTTTTGATGACGTGCAAACCCACATCGTGCCACGCAGTGGCTGCGCGGTCTTCGTGCGCGCCCGTCACGGCAAACTTGAATTTGCGCGGCAGAAAAGCAAACTCGGGATGCAACGTGCTCCACTGGCGCAAAATTTCACAAAACGGACGCGGATCAACAATCTCATCGGGCGCAATGCCAGCTAACGCATCGCTGGTGATATTGCGAATGCAGTTCCCGCTCGTTTGAATGCCGTGCATATTGACGCTCGCCAGCAAGTCCATCACGTCAGCACTTCTGCGCAGTGCAATCCAGTTGTATTGAATATTTTGGCGTGTGGTGAAGTGACCATAGCCGCCGCGCCCTTTGAAGTGCGCACCAAACTCATCGGTGGTGACTTTGTCAAAGTCGCGTGCGATGGTTGCCAGCACACGTAGCTGTGCGCTTGACAGCTCGCCATACGGCACAGCCACGCGCAGCATGGGCGCATGACGCTGCACGTACCAACCATTTTGCAAACGCAGTGGACGGAAATCATCGTCTAGCAACTGTCCCGCCAAATGCCGCTCCAACTGATCGCGGTATTGAGCCGCGCGAAGTTTGACGAATTGTTTATCGAAGTCGGTGTATTGATACATAAAAATAAGCTTCAGCGAGTAATAAGTTTGATGCCTGCATACGCAATCAAAAACGCAAGCAAACCTCGAATCATGCCTTCTGGCATCCGTGGCCCAAGGCGTGTTCCTAGCCAGATGCCTGGCAGCGAGCCTAGCAGCAGCTTGACTAAAAGCGCCCCATCCACCGTGCCCAGCGAGGCGTGCCCCAAACCTGCAATTAACGTAATGGGGATGGCATAAGCAATATCCGCAGCAACAATGCGCGACAGTGGCAGCCTTGGATATAAAAACATCAGAGCCATCACACCAATGGCTCCCGCGCCTACCGACGTGATTGTGATGAGCACACCCACAATCGCGCCAAACGCAACGGGCAATAGTGGATGCAGCGGTTTATAAATATCCGCCGCGTCCGCTGTCATAGCTTGACGAGCCTTGCCTTTGATGGCTTTATAAAGCGTGGCAATCGCCGTGACGATCAGCGTATAGCCCAATGTTTTTGTAATGACTTGTTGAAAGCTGACATCTTGGCCATGTTGATGAATCAAATACAGCGTGAGCAGCGATGCTGGAATACTACCCAAGCTCAGTGCGCCTACCACGCGCCACTCGACGCGGCGCTCAATGACCAAACCCACCAAGCCACCTAGCTTGGTAAATGCGGCAAACAATAAGTCCGTGCCTACCGCCAAAACGGGTTTGATGCCAAAGCCAAAAATAAGCAATGGAGTCATCAAAGAACCACCGCCGACCCCCGTGAGTCCGACAATCAGTCCGACAACAAAACCCGCAAAAATAAATGCCGCCTGATCCACGTCAAAACCCTTTAAAGCAATATGTATGAGCGAGTGACTGTAAGGGTTAGCCCGCATTTTTCAAACTACTTTTTTGTTGTTCTTATATACAAATAAGTTATTTGACGTGGTTTGTTGAATTTTTATTGAGCCTTCAATTTTGATGAGGTCGCTAAACTCGCCCCTATGACCAACACGACACCCCCCACCACACTCGCTCAGTCACTTGCTCATATTCGCAAAAATTACGAGAACGCGACCTTAGATGAAGCGCAGTCACACGCGCAGCCAATCGATCAGTTTGCGCAGTGGCTAAACGAAGCCATCGCCTCACACATACCTGAGCCCAATGCAATGACGCTGGCAACCGTCGGATCTGATCTGCGCCCGAGCACACGGATTGTGCTGATCAAAGACTTTGATGAACGCGGTATGGTTTGGTTTACCAATTACCAAAGTCAAAAAGGTGTGCAACTGGCGGGCAACCCATTTGCGGCGCTGCAATTCCACTGGATTGAGCTAGAGCGCATGGTTCGTATTGAGGGCTTAGTTGAAAAAGTAGACGCAGCAACCAGCAATCAATACTTCAACGTGCGCCCTTTGTTATCAAGGCTTGCCGCTATTGCCAGCCCACAATCGGCAAGGCTTGCCAGTCGTCATGAGTTGGATAGCATGATGGAAAAAGCCTCCCAACAATATGGCGAAAACCCCATACGCCCCGAGCATTGGGGCGGTTATCGACTGGTGCCTGATCGCTTTGAATTTTGGCAAGGACGCAGAAACCGTCTGCATGATCGACTCATCTATGAAAAAGAAAACGATCACTGGTTACGCAGCCGCCTAGCTCCCTAGAAAAGCGCCTTCATTGACACCTTGAAAATAAGCGACTCGCATCCATCTTTTCAGTCTAGAATCCGCCCATCATCAACTTTTAGGAGTCCCGTATGTCTGACAACATTACCCCACTCAACAACCACGCCTTCGGGAATGCCGTTGGCGCTTCTGCGCTAGAGCGCAATCGTGTCCTGCGCAACACGTATATGCTGCTGGCGATTAGCCTATTGCCTACTGTGCTGGGAGCCTACTTTGGCGTGACGATGGGCTTCTCGCGCCTGTTTAGCGGCTTCATTGGCTTCATCGTCCTATTTGCAGGCATGTTTGGATTTATCTACGCCATCAAAAAGACACAAGACACCAGCAAGGGCGTATTTGTGCTACTAGCCTTTACCTTTTTTGTGGGGCTGATTTTGTCGGGCATCATCGAGCACACACTGCGCTTTCGTAATGGCTCAGCGCTTGTGATGACGGCCTTTGGCGGCACAGCCGGCGTGTTCTTTGCAATGGCCGCGCTCGCAACTACCGTGAAGCGTGATCTCTCTGGCATGAGCAAATGGCTGTTTTGGGGTGTGATCGTTTTGATCGTCGCGTCACTGATCAACATCTGGGTTGGCTCAACCGCCATGATGGCAGCCATCAGCACCATCTCGATTGCGATCTTTAGCGCCTATATGCTCTATGACATCAAGCAAGTGATTGACGGCGGCGAGACTAACTACATCAGCGCCACGCTGGCGATTTACCTTGATCTCGTCAACATCTTCCAAAGCTTACTGAATTTGCTTGGCATCTTTGGTGGCGAGCGCGACTAACCGCTCATGGATTCCCGCCTGCGCGGGAATAACAAGCATAAAAAAATCCGCTTCGGCGGATTTTTTTATGCTCGATCAAGCGATCGGTCGCTCAAAAACCGCCATGGATTCAACGTGCGCGGTATGGGGAAACATATTCACCACGCCTGCGCTGGCCAGCCGATAGCCGGCTGTATTGACCAACACATCGGCATCCCGCGCTAACGTAGCAGGGTTACAACTCACATAAACGATTCTTAAAGGTGCTTGCCAATCACCTTTGTTCATCACGCCCGCTGAGCTCATCAGTTCAGCTAATGCTTTAACCAGTGAAAACGCACCCTCACGCGGCGGATCAACTAACCACTTTTGCGCGGTGCCGTCGGCGACTAGCATCTCTGGCGTCATCTCAAACAGATTGCGGACAACAAACGTAGCGCTTGCGCAAGCCTTGCTGGTTGTGGCTTGCAAGCCATCTTTAAAGTTTGTGAAGTTATCCGTTGCACGCTGCACCAGCGTCTCACTGCCCTCTACGCCCAGCACGGCGCGGGCTTGCGTGGCCAGTGGCAATGTGAAATTACCCAATCCGCAAAACCAATCAATCACGCGCTCGGTTTTTTGCACATCCAACAGCCGCAAAGCGCGCGACACCAGCACACGATTGATATGCGGATTAACCTGCGTAAAGTCAATTGGCTGAAACGGCATCACCACGCCAAACTCTGGCAGTGCATAGCTCAGTTCGCTCGTCCCGTCATGCCTATCTAAGCGATGTACCGTCTCAGGACCTTTGGGCTGCAACCACCACTGGACGTGGCCTCTCGCATCATGCTCAGTGGCAAACAATTTTAATTTAGCGATATCGGATGCCGACAGCGGCTCCATATGCCGTAGCACCAAAGCCGTGACCTGCGAGCCGCACGCCACTTCGATTTGTGGCAGCGTTGCTCTCGCATCCATGCTGGCAATCAACACCCGCAAAGGCAAAAGCAAGCGCGCCACCTGCGGCGCTAAAACTGCGCAGCTTTTGATGTCAGCAACATAGCGACTCTTGCGCTCGTGAAACCCAATGAGCACTTCGCCTTTTTTAATAACGTACTTGACGGACAAACGCGCACGATAGCGGTAGCCCCACGCAGGGCCCTCTATCGGACGCAGCACGTTATCAGGTAGCACCTTACCGATATGCGCAAGGCTATCTTCTAGCGAGCGCTGCTTGACTGCGACTTGAGCCGAGCTATGCAAGTGCTGCATTTTGCAGCCGCCGCAGGCATTGGGATGAAGTCCAAAATGCGGGCAATGTGGCCGCACACGCTGAGAAGACTCGTGATGAATCTCAGTCAGCGTGGCTTTTTCAAACGTCTCTTTTTTGCGATTAACCTGCGCCGAGACAACCTCAAAAGGCAGCGCACCATCCACAAATACGACTTTGCCATCACGGTGGGCAATGCCTTGGGCTTCGAGGTCTAGGGATTCAATATAAAGATGATGTGGATTCATGAAATTGATTGTTATTTCAGTTTTACCTATCGCTTCGGCAAATACTGCGCAGGGTCAACAGATTTTCCTTGCTTACGAATTTCAAAATGGAGCTTGACGCCATCGGAGTCGGACTGTCCCATTTCAGCAATTTTTTGCCCCTTAACCACCAATTGATCCTCTTTCACCAACAATGTTTGGGGTTTAATAAACCAGTACCGCCATTGCGGCGGCGGAAATTGTTACAGACCACATCGCGCCATAGCTGTTTCCAAACTAACGCTTGGCTGTCCTGCATTGGCTTTTATGCTACGCTCCGCCAACCGATGATCACCTATGTCTTCTAGCAGATCACGTAAAAACGCTACAGGCGATTTGCGCTCCAGCTCAGCTTCTTTTCGCAAAGCCTCGCTAGTCAAAGCATCTAATGTTAAGGTACTACTCATCGCGTACTCCAATTGATTGTTATTTCAATTTTACCTATCGCTTCGGCAAATACTGCGCAGGGTCAACAGGTTTTCCTTGCTTACGAATTTCAAAATGGAGCTTGACGCCATCGGAGTCGGACTGTCCCATTTCAGCAATTTTTTGCCCCTTAACCACCAATTGATCCTCTTTCACCAACAATGTTTGGTTGTGTGCATAAGCACTTAAAAACATATCGTTGTGTTTCAAAATAATTAAATTGCCGTAGCCACGCAGACCAGCACCCGCATACACCACGCGACCATCCAGCGCTGCAAACACGGGATCGCCAAGCCGTCCGCCAAGATCTAAACCTTTATTTTTAACCTCATCAAAACCCATCAATACCGTGCCTGCGGGGGTTGGCCACATCCAATTCAAATCATCCACCGCAGCCTTGGGCGGTGCAGCGGGCAAAGGGGTGCTCACTACGGGCGGCGGCACTGGTGTCGCTACGGCAACCGTTCCAGCCCCAGACCCAGGCCGAGGAACTGGTGTTGCCACGGCAACTGCTGGATTAGCCGCAGGCGGCACAACGCGAAGCACTTGTCCAACTTCAATTTGATTCGGGTTCTCTAACTGATTCCAACGCGCAATATCGCGCCAATTTTGACCGTTATCCAAACCAATCCGAATCAGCTTATCGCCCGGTTTAACCGTGTAAAACCCAGGCTTGCCCGCGTTCTCTATGCCCAGCGGTGCTTTGGTAGCAGCGCCGCTGCGGTCTTCAACGGGCGCTTGGTTCGTGTAACCAGACACGCCCTTTTGACTCGCACAAGCAGTTAAAAATAGCGTAAGAATAAGTGCGCTAAGAGAAAAAAAACGAATGGGTGGTGTGGTGGATCGTATGATTTTCATAGCAAAAAATTCAAGCAAGGATGCCCGATTTTAAGGGCACGAATTGCACGGGCTCTAGCACCTGGCGCATCAATCCATGCGGGGTTTTGTCGATGACAATTAAGGCTTGCTGTTTATTATCTGCCCACGAAGGCGCAACCAACCTGCCGCCCATTGCCAATTGGTCTAACCACGCATGAGGGATCGCCTCGCCACCCGCAGCCGCAATAATGGCAACATATGGCGCGACATCGGGAAAACCAAGCATCCCATCACCAAACTTGACTTGCACATTGGTCAATTCACAGGCCTTGAGATTGGCTCTTGCCTTCAGTACCAAGCCTTCAATCCGCTCCATACTAAACACGTGCCGCGCCAATTGCCCAAGCACCGCCGCTTGATAGCCACAACCAGAGCCAATCTCCAGCACCTTGCCAGAAAAACGCGGCTGACCATTGAGCAGTAGCTCAATCATGCGTGCCACGACATTGGGCTTGGAGATCGTTTGACCAAATCCAATTGGCAGTGCGGTGTCCTCGTAAGCCTGCGTCACCAACGCCGAATCCACAAAGCGATGGCGCTCCACACGGCGCATGGCCTCTAGCACCGCCGTACTGTTAATTTCCTTCGCCAATTTTTCGATTAGCCGCTCGCGCACGCGGCTGGAGTCCAAACCCACACCCGTATCAACTCCCCTCACCACTTTCGGCGGCGCTTTTCTTGGCATCGCAGTGCCAAGCAGCGCTCGGGGAAACAGCGTTACAGGAAAGGAAGGCTTACTCATCTGATTAATGATTCCGCCCAAAACGATAAGCGATCTGCATCGGTTAAATCGATATGCAGCGGCGTGACGCTGACATAGCCCTCCACCGTGGCATGAAAGTCTGTGCCCGCCGCATCGTCTTTAGCAGGGCCTGCCGCGCCAATCCAATACATGGTCTCACCGCGCGGGCTTTGCTGTTTAATGACGGGTTCAGCAGCATGACGGCGACCTAACCGCGTCACGCGCAAACCTTGCAATTTTTCTGTTGGTAGATTGGGGATGTTGACATTGAGCAACCAAGGCGCAGTCATCGGACTTAGTCCATGCAAGCGCTCGGCCACAAAGTTGGCGGCAAAGTTGGCGGCATCGTCTAAATGTGCCCAACCCTTTTTGACTTGCGAAAAAGCAATCGCAGGAACGCCAAACAAATAGCCTTCCATTGCCGCGCCCACGGTGCCCGAGTACAGCGTATCGTCGCCCATGTTCGCACCGTTATTGATGCCAGAGACCACCAAATCGGGTTGGTAGTCGAGCAGCCCCGTCAGCGCAATATGCACGCAATCGGCGGGCGTACCGTTGACGTAGCGAAACCCTTGCGTGCGCGAATCACTTTCAGAGCGGCTGACATACAGCGGCGAGTGGAGCGTCAAAGCATTCGACTTAGCGCTGTTATTTTGCTCGGGCGCAATCACCTCGACATCAACGCCGCTAAGTCTGTTAAGCGCCGCATACAGCGCCACAATGCCATCGGCTTGGTAGCCATCGTCGTTGCAAAGAAGAATTTTCATGTTAAATGTCCTAAAAATAGATTGTAGGCGGCGCTATGATTTACGTTTTGATTTGTCTTTTCATCTTTAAGGATTCACCATGCAAGCTTGGCTCTGCGAAAACCCGATTGGCGTTGATGCACTCACCTACAAAGAACTCCCAACGCCACAGCCCAAAGCGGGCGAAGTGCGCATCGCCATCAAAGCCGCATCGCTCAACTTTCCTGATATTTTGATTGTGCAAAACAAATATCAAATGAAGCCCGCACTGCCCTTTGTGCCTGGCTCGGAATACGCGGGCGTGATCGAAGCCCTGGGCGAAGGCGTGGCGGAAAAGTTCCCGCATCTCAAGCTTGGCGGCGCGGTTGCGGCACTAAGCGGCACGGGCGGCTTTGGCTCGCACACCTGCGTTGCAGCGGCGCTGTGTATGCCTTTGCCGCCCAACTTCCCGATGGTGGACGCAGCGGCTTTCATCATGATCTACGCCACGTCATATCACGCGCTAGTAGACCGCGCGGCGCTACAAGCTGGCGAAACCGTTTTGATTTTGGGTGCAGCAGGCGGCGTGGGCACAGCCGCCATTCAAATAGCCAAACTCAAAGGCGCAAAGGTGATTGCAGCGGTTTCAACGGACGAAAAAGCGGCGCTTTGCAAATCAATTGGTGCCGATGAAGTCATCAACTACGCAAGTGAGAATCTGCGCGAACGCATCAAAGAGTTGACGGGTGGCACAGGCCCAGAAGTGATTTATGACCCCGTTGGCGGCGACCTTGCAGAACCCGCGTTCAGAAGCATCGCGTGGCGTGGTCGCTACTTGGTCGTGGGGTTTGCTGCAAGCCCCGTCGTACCTAGTCTTCCCATGAACCTACCACTACTCAAAGGCGCATCGTTAGTCGGTGTTTTTTGGGGCGAATTTGCACGGCGCGAACCCAAGCAAAACGCTGCCATGATGCAAGAGTTGGCCCAGTGGTATGCACAAGGAAACATCAAACCCGTGATTGATTGCACCATGCCCATGAAGGACTTAAAAGCCGCTTATGAACGCATGGGATCGCGCGCAGTCAAAGGCAAATTGGTGATGGTGAACTAAGGCCGTTCTATCGCGTTCTATCGCGTTCTATCGCGTTTTTTCATCTAATTTTTGCAGCTGTTTAGCAGCAGCGGCTTGGCGGTCTAACTTATTCAAAATACCCTCTTGCCGCTTTAACTCATCCAAGCTACGTATTCGCTCCAGCCGCACTTGGTTGCGGCACGAAGTCACCACAAAGCGCGTTTGGCATTCACGGTCTTTCGCATCAAGCGTGGCTTCAATACTGCTGCGCTCTGCGGCAATGCGCTCGCGCTCAAGGCTTCGTCCCTCGGGCGTATCAATCTCAGCGGCAGCAGCACAAGCGACCATCGTCATGCCAAACGCGGACAGCATCACTCGTTTTATCCAGCGCTTCATGGTGCGCCTTTGAGCGACAAGCCCGTATCCACATCGCGCCGCGCAAGAGCCAAATAATCTTTGGACTGCATCTCGTTTAAGCGCGAAATCGTGCGCGGGAACTCATGTGCAAGCGGCCCCTCGGTATAGAGTTGCTCGGGCGCAACTGCGGCTGACAAAATCAGCTTAACGCGGCGGTCATACAGCACATCAATCAGCCACGTAAAGCGCCGCGCCTCAGACGCATGACGCACAAACATTTGCGGCACACCCTCCAAAATCACCGTATGAAATTGCGTAGCAATTTCTAAGTAATCGTTTTGGCTACGCGGTCCGCCGCACAAGGTTTTAAAGTCAAACCACACCACGCCGCCCGCACGCCGCAAAGCCTTGATTTCACGGGCTTCAATGCGCAGCACAGGATCATCCATTTTGGCTTCTGCGAGGCGCGTAAACGCATCGTGCAGCGCCGCATCGGCAAGACTATCTGGCGGATGATGGTAGAGCTTGAGCGAGTCCATCGTGATACGGCGATAGTCCGTGCCGTTATCCACATTCACCACATGAAGTTTGCTGTTCAGCAACTCAATTGCGGGTTGCAAACGATCGCGGTGCAACCCATTGGGATACAAATCGTCAGGCTTGAAATTGCTCGTCGTCACCATTCCCACGCCGTACTTAAACATCGCGTCCAACAGCCGATGGAGAATCATCGCATCGGTGATATCCGACACATGAAACTCATCAAAGCAAATCAACCGATAGCGCTTGCTAATGCGCTGTCCCAGCGCGTCCAGCGGATTAACCGTGCCCTGCAAATCAGCCAGCTCACGATGCACCTCACGCATGAACTCATGAAAATGCAGCCGCGTTTTGCGTTTGAGCGGCACAGCTTCAAAAAAGCAATCCATCAAAAACGACTTACCACGCCCCACGCCACCATACAAATAAACGCCTTGCGGAATGGCAGGATGATGAATCAGTTTTTTAAGTCGGTTCGAGCGCTGCGCAAAATAAGCCGACCACGCACGAGCGCAAGCATCCAACGCCGCCACCCCCACCAACTGCGCGGGGTCAGAGGTGTAGCCGCGAGCAGTGAGTTCAGCTTGATAGATTTCTAGAACGGACATAGGCTGCAATTAAAACAGTTGAGCGGCAGGAGTAGCAAAAACAATTAGGGTCTGACCCCAAAAGCCAAAGGCGCAAAGCAAAACACCAATAACGGTGCGAAGGGGTCTGACCCTAATTGGCTTTTGCGGTTTGGAAAACGAATACCTTTAGGACTGATCGGCATGAATAGCTTCATTTAGCTTTTTGGCTAACTCTTCAACCCCCAGATCAGAAGACAATCCCAGCCTATCGACCATCAGAGGGCAGTAGTTATAAACCTGTTCTTTGGTTATATTATGCCAAATAGGTAGTATTATATTTTTTTGTTCATGTATCTCTCGTGAAAATATTGAAGTAAATTCAGCTTTAGTCCATCCATTATTAGAAATAAAATTTTGCGATAATACAACTATGCATTTTTTAGATTTCCTTAAACCATTTTCTATATTTTCACGGAGACTATCACCTACTTTAAGAGAATATTCGTCATACCAAACAGGGCAATTTAAGCGATTTAGTTCATGCACCAAATTTTTAACTAAATATTCTTTATCTCTTGAATCATGTGAAACAAATGCAAGAGGTTGTTTTAGAAGATTAAGATTTATCATATATGAGAGATCCCTTATGCATATATTTAATTTCAATATGATAGATAAATTTTTCAAATAGGAAGTTTCATTCTCATTTAATTTTCTATCCATATAGACAAATACTCTTCCACTAAATATGCAGTCATCCATATTATATCTATCTGGCTCATCAACATACCCTATGACTTGCTTGTAATAGTATTGTTCAGATAGTTTGCACTTTAAAACCTCTGGATTTCTCAAAATACATTCAATTTCAGGAATCAGTGCTTTTTCAGGGAAATAAAATGACCAGTATTTAGTGTTTTGCTCGAAAAAGTATGAAATCTTTCCATATACAACACAATTATTCGAACCATCATTATCAGACACGTTCCAAGAGGTCAAAGCGTTGAGCGCTTTAGGATTGGAATCAAAGTAATCTTTAACTGAAGTCATTCTTTTTTGAAACTTAAAAATTAAGCGCCCGCTTATCCACTGCCAGCGCCGCTTCTTTAGTAGCTTCCGACAGCGAAGGATGCGCATGGCAAATGCGTGCAATGTCTTCGCTCGACGCGCGGAACTCCATTGCAACCACAGCCTCGGCTATCAGCTCCGATGCCGATGGCCCGACGATATGTACACCCAAAATCTCGTCCGTTGTTGCGTCCGCCAGCATCTTCACCATGCCCGTGGTATCACCCAGCGCACGGGCGCGACCATTCGCAAGGAATGGGAATGAACCCGCTTTGTAGGCCACGCCATCGGTTTTGAGTTGCTGCTCGGTGCGCCCCACCCATGCGATTTCTGGGCTGGTGTAAATCACCCACGGAATGGTGTTGAAGTTGACGTGACCGTGCTGACCCGCAATGCGCTCCGCCACGGCAACGCCCTCTTCTTCTGCCTTGTGCGCCAGCATCGGGCCGCGCACCACGTCGCCCACGGCCCAGACGTTTGGCAAATTGGTTTGGCAGTCGCCGTTGACCACAATCGCGCCGCGCTCATCAAGCGCCAAACCAACTGCGGCGGCGTTCAAGCCGTCCGTGTTGGGCACGCGACCAATCGACACGATGAGTTTGTCCACGTCCAAAGTTTGCGCTTCGCCTTTGGCATTGGTATAAGCAACTGATACACCCTTACCCGTTCGTCCTGAGCCTGTCGAAGGACTCTTCACTTCGCCAATCTTCACACCAAGCTCAATCTTGAGACCTTGCTTGTCGAAAGCTTTTTTAGCTTCCTTCGCAATCGTCTCGTCCACCGCGCCAAGGAATGTCGGCAGGCCTTCCAAAATCGTCACGTCAGCGCCAAGGCGACGCCAGACCGAACCCATCTCCAAACCAATTACGCCAGAGCCGATCACGCCTAGCTTTTTAGGCACAGCGCCAACGCGCAATGCCCCGTCATTCGACAAAATGTTCACTTCATCAAAAGCCGCGCCAGCTAAGGCTCGCGCGTTAGAACCCGTGGCAATCACGACGTGCTTGGCAGTCAGCGTGTCCACCACATCCGTTCGCCCTGCGCTGGTCGAAGGGCTACTCACACCAATCTCATATTCGCCATCTTTAGCAGCCACAAACGAAGCACGGCCATGGAAAAATGTGACTTTATTCTTTTTGAACAAATACAAAATGCCGTCATTGTTTTGCTTCACAACCAAGTCCTTACGCGCCAGCATTTTGGACACATCCATCGCCACACCGCCAGTCGAAATACCGTGCTCGGCAAAGTGGTGATTCGCGTGATCGAAATACTCCGAGCTTTGCAGCAAAGCTTTAGAAGGAATGCAGCCCACATTGGTGCAAGTGCCGCCAGGCGCAGGCGTGCCCGCAGCAGTTGACCAAGCATCCACGCAAGCAACTTTGAATCCAAGCTGCGCAGCCCGAATAGCCGCAATATAGCCACCAGGCCCCGCGCCGATGACGATGACATCAAAAGGTTTTGACATGATTTTTTTCTTTCTTAAATTAAATTCGTTTTTATTTCACCGCCAACTTAACTGCCTGTCCGCTCTTTCGGGCAACCATAGGCACATTAAATTGTTTTGCAGTGGCGCGAGCCGCCTCTGCCGCACGTAGCAAAGCGGCATGGGCATTACGAAAATCGGCTGTTTTGGCATTTGCCATGGGATTCGGATTCATTGCTCACTCCATTCAATCATTACGTAAGGTATCACTGAGTTATCTATATGCGACCAAACATCCACCAATGATTTGTAAACGTCTTGGAAATTTTTCAATCCAGCATCAAAACGTCTACGCACCACATGGTCGGGAATGAAATGGCCGCCGACTGAGGATGATTTTTTTCACTTATGCTGCCATCAATCTCTGATCGAGATGACTACTCACGGAAATACCATTGAACCTTGCTTCATCGTACAAATATCCTTCGCCCGATTCGTCAATGACGCGAATCATGCCGTGCGTGCTAGCTTTTTCATCGGCAATCACAGGATAGAGTTTGCGCGACTCCAGCGAAGCCTCGTAGCCCTTGTTATTGATGCAAATCATCCAGTTCATAGCAGATCCTTTATCTTCAATTCAACCTTACCAATACCGTGCGCTTCGTACCAGTGCAGTTCTGCTTCGCAAGTGTCCCCACTCTCATTAAAACGTATCGTTGCAATGCCCTTGCGCTTACGCCAGTTCTTACCGCCATAAGCGTCAATGAGTCGCTGCAATTCACGAATCCCTCTACCTTCTGCGAAAGTTTCAATATCCGTGATGTCGCTGACAACGTCCCAATTTTGACTCATTTGCCTTAAATATCAAACAGCAAACGAGCAGGATCCTCAAGTGCCTCCTTCATGGCGACCAAGCCCAGCACGGCTTCGCGGCCGTCGATGATGCGGTGGTCGTAGCTCATGGCGAAGTAGTTCATTGGTCGCACAACGACCTGACCGTTCTCTACCATCGCGCGGTCTTTGGTGGCGTGAACACCCAAAATTGCGGACTGCGGTGGGTTGATGATCGGGGTGGACATCATGCTGCCAAACGTGCCGCCGTTGCTGATGGAGAATGTGCCGCCTGTCATCTCTTCCATGCTGAGTTTGCCGTCGCGGGCTTTCACGCCGTACTCGGCAATCTTTTTCTCGATATCGGCAAAGCTCATTTGATCGGCGTTTCTGAGGATAGGAACGACCAATCCGCGTGGGCTACCGACTGCAATACCGATGTCGAAGTAGCCGTGGTAAACGATATCGTTACCATCGACCGAGGCATTGAGCACGGGGAATTTTTTGAGTGCATGGACTGCCGCTTTCACGAAGAAGCTCATAAAGCCCAGCTTCACGCCGTGCTCTTTTTCAAAGCGCTCTTGCATCCGTTTGCGCATCTCCATCACGGGAGCCATGTTGATTTCGTTAAACGTTGTGAGGATGGCGTTGGTCGATTGCGATTGCAGCAAACGCTCGGCCACGCGTGCGCGCAGGCGCGACATGGGCACGCGCTGCTCGGGGCGCTCGCCCAAATCTGGCGCGACTGTTGCGACTTGCGGCAGTGCTTTGGTCGGCACGCCTGTGGGGATGACTGGTGGCGCAACTACGGCGGCTTTAGGCGCAGATGCAGCGGCAAGCACATCGCCCTTGGTCACGCGACCGTCTTTGCCTGAGCCTGCAACCGAACCAGCGACCATACCGTTATCAGCCATGAGTTTTGCGGCGGCAGGCATTGCCACACCTGCCATGCTCTGCGAGCCGCTTGGCGCTTGGCTTGCAGGGGCAGATGCTTGGGAAGGCACGGCTGATGTGGCTTGCGGCGATGCCACTGGTGCAGATGCGCCCGCTGTTCCTTCGGTATCAATTTTTGCAATGACTTGATCGCTCACCACTTGTGCGCCGTCCTGCACCACCAGCTCAGACAGCACGCCTGACGCGGGCGCGGGTACTTCGAGCACAACTTTGTCGGTTTCAATTTCAATCAAAATTTCGTCTGCAGTGACCGCATCGCCAACCTTCTTTTTCCAAGTCAGCATGGTGGCTTCCGCCACGGATTCCGATAACTGAGGGACTTTAATTTCTACGCTTGCCATGATGTGTGTTCCTTAAAAATTCTGATTAAATTATTTGGTAAGAATGAAGCCTTTGAGGCGAGCGAACGCACCTTCGACCAGCGTCTTTTGTTGCTCTTGGTGCAAGTGCGCATAGCCTGCGGCAGGCGATGCACTGGCGGCGCGGCCTGAGTAGCCCAGCTTTTGACCTTCCAACATATTTTCAAAAATGTTGTGTTGCACGAAGAACCACGCGCCTTGGTTTTGCGGCTCGTCTTGGCACCACACCACTTCGGCGAGCTGGGGGTACTTCTTCACCTCGGTAGCCAGCGCTTTGTGTGGGAATGGATAGAGTTGCTCGATACGAATGATGGCAACGTCGTCGCTCGCGCGTTCTTCGCGCTTCTTCACCAAGTCGTAATAAACCTTGCCCGAGCAAGCGATTAAGCGCTTCACTTTTTTTGCATCCAACTCTGTGTGCTCAGGAATCACCGTTTGGAAAGAGCCTTTGGTGAACTCGGTCAGTGGCGACGCAGCGTCCTTGTTACGCAGCAAGGATTTCGGCGTAAAGATCACAAGTGGTTTGCGCAAAGTGCGAATCATCTGGCGACGCAGCACATGGAAAATTTGGCTTGCCGTTGTCGGCTGCACGATCTGCATATTGGTGTCTGCCGCCAATTGCATGAAGCGCTCCACGCGGGCTGAGCTGTGCTCGGGGCCTTGGCCTTCGTAGCCGTGCGGCAGCATGAGCGTAATGCCGTTCACACGACCCCACTTGACTTCGCCGCTCGCAATAAATTGGTCAATCACGACCTGCGCCCCATTGGCAAAGTCACCAAATTGCGCTTCCCAAATGACGAGCGTGTTGGGGTCGTTCGACGCATAGCCATATTCAAAACCAAGCACCGCTTCTTCGGACAAGAGCGAGTCAATCACGACAAACGGTGCTTGACCATCGGCTGCGTTTTGCAGCGGAATGTAAGTGCCCGAGTCCCATTTCTCGCGGCTTTGATCGTGAATGACGGAGTGGCGATGCGTAAACGTACCGCGTCCGCAGTCTTCGCCCGACAAGCGCACTGGATAGCCGCTGGCCACCAGACTGGCAAAAGCCATGTGCTCGCCCATGCCCCAATCCACATCGCGCTCGCCGCGTCCCATTGCCGCGCGGTTGTCGTACACCGTCTTCACCAATTGATGCGGTGTGACGTTAGCGGGAATCGTCGTGATGCGCTCCGCAATGCGCCGCCACTCAGACAATGGAATGGCTGTGTTGCAAGCATCCGTCCATTTGTTGCCAAGAAACGGGCTCCAGTCAACGGCGAACTTGCTTTTGAAATTGGTGATCGTGATGTCTTCGGTGTGCTTACCTGCGTCCAGTGCGGCGCGATAAGCTTTCACCATATCGTCGCCCAGCGTTTCGCCCAAACCTTGCGTTGCCAGTTTGTCCGCATACAGCTTGCGCGTGCCTGGATGCGCGCCAATTTTTTTGTACATCAGCGGCTGCGTGAGCGCTGGTGTGTCTTGTTCGTTATGACCGAGTTTGCGGAAGCAAATGATGTCAACGACCACGTCTTTGTTAAATTTTTGGCGGTACTCTAAAGCCCACTGGGTACACAGCACCACGGCTTCTGGATCGTCGCCATTAACGTGCAACACCGGCGCTTCCACCATTTTGACAACGTCGGTGCAATACAGCGTAGAGCGTGTATCGCGCGGATCCGATGTGGTAAATCCAATTTGATTATTGATGACGATGTGCAGCGTACCACCCGTGTAGTAGCCACGGGTTTGCGCCAGCGCCAGCGTCTCCATCACCACGCCTTGACCTGCAAAGGCCGCATCGCCGTGTACCAGCACCGGCAAGACTTGTTTGCCATCGGGGTCGGCGCGTCTATCCATCCGCGCACGAACCGAGCCCTCGACCACAGGGTTCACGATCTCTAAGTGCGATGGATTGAACGCGAGTGTCAAGTGAACAGGGCCGCCATCGGTCGTCACGTCACTAGAGAAACCTTGGTGATACTTCACATCGCCCGCAGGCAGGTCTTCAGGCGCGGTGTGGTCAAACTCGGCGAACAAATCTTTCGGCGCTTTGCCCAGCGTGTTAACGAGCACATTCAAACGCCCACGGTGCGCCATGCCAATGACTAGCTCTTGGATGCCCGCCTTGCCCGCGCTTTGCACCAGCTCATCCATCGACGTGATAAAGCTCTCGCCGCCTTCTAGCGAAAAGCGCTTTTGCCCCACGTATTTGGTGTGCAAATAGCGCTCCAGACCTTCCGCCGCCGTGAGTGTTTGCAAAATGTTTTTCTTTTGCGCCGTATTCAAAATAGGCTTGCCGCGTGTGGACTCCAGCTTCTCTTGCCACCAGCGCTTTTCATCTTGGTTGGTCGAGTACATGAACTCCATACCAATCGTGCCGCAATAAGTCTCGCGCAGCGCGTTGAGCAAATCGCGCAGGCTCATCGTGGCTTTGCCAAAGTAAGTGTTGCTGGTGTCAAACACCGCCTCTTGGTCGGAGTCAGAAAAGCCGTAGAAAGCGGGATCGAGATCGGGGATGTGGTCGCGCTCGGTGCGTTTGAGTGGATCGAGATCGGCCCAGCGTGCGCCTACATTGCGGTACGCAGCAATGAGTTGCTGCGCGGCGGTGCGTTTTTTGCCCATACTGGCGTCGCCACTGGCAATCACGGTGCGGGTTACGCCTTGCTTGGCGCGTTCGGCAAACGCATTGATAACGGGCATATGCGGCACATCTTTAGCAGCCGAGCCATCAACGGCGGGAACGTGCTGGAGTGCATCAAAATAAGAGCGCCACCCTTCCGTAACGGAGCCTGGGTTGGCAAGATAACTCTCGTACATCTCTTCGACATACGGCGCATTGCCGCCAAAAAGATACGAATTTCCGCTATACGCGGAATACACTGAACTGCCTGACATCTGATAAACCTCTCTCCCCCTTCAGGGGACATTAGCTGGTTGATAAACCTTCCGCGGGCACGGCTGAACCGATGAGCGGATTGATACTTGCACTGGCGTGGAAGGAGCGAAACTGACTTGCAAATTGTACCAGTACCAGTACCAGTAGCAGTAGCAGTAACCGATAATGCGCATCATGCCTAAGCCACTCGAACTGTCACACAGATGTCTACCCACACCTATTGTCTTTTCTGATTCCATTCAAGGTCTTCGAGCCATTGCCGTTTTAGCTGTCATTGCGTTTCATTTTCAACCTCATTGGCTAGTCGGCGGTTACGTTGGCGTGGATATGTTTTTTGTCATTTCTGGATTTCTCATCACACGCATGATTCGAAATGATTTGCAGGCAGGCACATTTTCATTTGGGCAGTTCTACAAGAATCGTGTCGTAAGACTGCTGCCCAATTTATTTTTAATGGTAGCAACCACTATCGTGATTGGCTATTGGGTATTGCTCCCTTATGACTTTTTTCAATACGCTAAAAGTCTTCAATTCTCTGCCATTTACCTAACGAATATGGTGTTTGCCAATCAACAAGGCTACTTTGATATGTCACGGGACGTAAAGCCTTTGCTCCATACATGGTCATTATCGATTGAAGAGCAATTTTATTTACTGCTGCCTCTGCTGCTCTTTGTGCTGTTCAAAGCTAGGCTTCGCATCGGTGGCATCTTGCTCGTCCTCGGCATAGCCTCATACGGGATACGCTGGCGCTACACGCAACTAGGTTTGCCATCCGAAGGATTCTTTTCATTCTTGGGTCGCATTTGGGAGTTTATGATAGGTGCAGGCATTGCGTACCTCCCTCTTGCTTGGCACGACAAGTTGAAGACTCAGCCTTTATGGTTTTGGATCGGAGCGAGTCTTATTTTCCTCTCGCTCATTGGTCTGAATGAGGGACTGCCTTACGCCGACGCTCTGCTACTCGCGCCATGTTTGGGAACAGCCATACTGATCATGAGTAGCGAGTCAAAAAGCGCACGACTACAGGCTTGGCTTCATAACAAGCTACTCGTATTTATTGGCGGAATGTCTTACTCCTTATACCTATGGCACTGGCCGCTGATGGTGTGGTTTCATCAAAGCGATTGGGGATTACCTACCAATTTGGAAGTTTTACTCTTAACGCTCGTCACGGCACTAGTCTCTTACGCCGCATGGAAGTACATCGAAACACCATTTCGACGCAACAAACAGCAGTATTCTGGAAAGGTTGTTGCTGCTGCAACCATTTTTTTTGGTATTTTTTGCATCTCTGCTGGCGGCTACATCTACGCAAAATCTGGGCTAGAGTCACGTTTTCCAAGCTACGCAGTGATCGCTAAAAATTTGGCCTCTTTTGACTTCCATGCACAAACAGGCATCGTGCAGCGCTCATTACAAAGCTGTTCACCCGAGGCATCGGCTAATGAGATCATAAAAAACTGCGCCATTGGCCATCCACAAGCAAAGCAGAGTTTTCTTGTTCTGGGTGATTCACACGCGGGTTCATGGGCACCAGCTTTTGACGCAGCAGGTCAACAAAACCAATGGGGGGGCGTGCTGCTATCCCTACCAGGCTGTCCACCATTAATGGGAATACAAAGTTGGGATGGAGCCAAAGATATCTGCCATCCAAATTTTGATACAAGGCTCAAAGATGTATTGAGCGCTAAATCTTTTAACAAAGTATTTCTGGTTGCCTATTGGAGTATGTACTCTGAAGGAGATGAAAGAAGACCATACCACTTTATTTCTGACTCCAAATCCCTCTCAAATGATGCAACGACTAGCAAAAAAGTCATCGCACAGCATTTAAAAGAGACGATCCAATATTTCAATGAAAAAGGTATTGAGGTCGTTATTGTTCATACTGTACCTACTTTACCCAAGCGAATCCAAGATCTATCTGATGATTACTCACAAACTCGCATGGCCGTTGAAGTCCGCAATCGTTTTATGAAAGACACGGTTAATCCTGCGCAATCACTAGGATCACTCAGCACTTTAGATGCCGCAAATGTTTTATGCACAGCAACCGTATGCCCGACGCGGACGGGGGGTTACGTCATGTACTCCGACAACAACCACATTAGTCTTGCTTCGGCCGCTCAGTTAATTCCACTTGTGCGGTCAGCTCTGAAATAGACCACCAGCGACTACGGCGCATCCTCAAACGCTATGCCGCTGCTGTCTTTGTAATTTCGCACTGCGCATTTTGATTTGCGCACGCTCTTTGTCGATGGCAATGGCCACATCAACCACGGCCGCGTCTTGCACCTGCAACAAATAGCGCTGCACACAGTCAAACAAACGCTCTAGCGCAAATTGGTGCGTCTTATTGGTTGTGGCATAAAGCCAATCGGCAAACGCCATAAAGTTGTTAAACGGCGAATCCTTAAGGAGCAGCGGCAAGGTGCTCGCAAAGCGCCCCGAGTTCGCCACCAAATCCCAATACCTGGCAAAGCGACTCATGCGCTGCATATCGCTAAAACTCAGGTCTTGATTCGCCACAATTTCGTAGGGCGCGTCAGGACTAAACGTCATGCGATACGGTGCAGTGTGCCGAATAATGGGCGTTCCGCGCAAACGCTTCAAAATGCCAAATTGAATTTCGTGCGGTCCAAGTCCAACCAAGCGATCAAAACCTGCGGCAAAACTTTGCATCGTCTCGCCGGGTAAACCGGCAATCAAATCGACGTGCATATGCGCCCTGCTTTGCGTATGCAACCAGCGCAAATTCTCCGCCGCCTTGTCGTTGTTTTGTTTGCGACTCACCAAAGCTTGCACATCGGTATTAAAAGTTTGAATGCCAATTTCAAACTGCAAAGCGCCTGCTGGAAACTTCGCAATCATCTCTTTCAATACATCTGGCAAGTGATCGGGGACAAGCTCGAAGTGTGCATAGATCGGATCACTTTCAGACCACCGATCTAAGAAAAATTGCAAGATGTTGAGACTGACCTTGGCATTCAAATTAAATGTGCGATCAACAAACTTGAACTGCCGCGCACCGCGTTGGTAAAGGGTTTTCATCTCAGCCAAAAATGGTTCTGTCGCAAATGGCCACGCTGTTTTATCGAGTGCCGACAGACAAAACTCGCACTTAAACGGACAACCACGGCTGGCCTCCACATAGAGCGTGCGATGCGCGATATCCTCGTCCGTGTACTCGCCATAGGGCATCACCAGCTCACAAAGCGGTGGTTGCTCGCCCGCGTGAACTTTCATCAAAGGCTTGGGGCCATGCAAAACCGCATCCGCGAGCTTTCGCAAAGTCACCTCGCCCCAGCCCGTGATGATGTAGTCCGCCAATTGGCAGATGCGTTGCTCAGCGATTTCAAAGCTCACCTCAGGGCCACCCAAAATGATGACCACATCAGGCGCAACGCGCTTGAGCAGCGCGACAATCTTGGTGGTCTCGTCCACGTTCCAGATGTACACGCCAAAGCCAATGATCTTGGGTTGATGCGCGAGTAGCTTTTCGACGATCTCATTGGTCTGCTGCCCGATGATGAACTCGTCAATCACAGAATCTTCGCGCAGCTCACCCAAATTCGCACGCAAGCAGCGCAAGCCCATACTGGCATGGGTGTAGCGAGCATTCAGCGTTGTGAGAACAATGCGTGACTGATTCATTGCCAGCGCGCCATCGCCGCATCGTCGCTACTTCGGGCATCCACCCAGCGCGAGGTTTGATGGGCGTTGGGGGTTTGCTCTTTTTTCCAAAATGGCGCTTCGGTTTTTAAGTAATCCATTAAAAATTCGCACGCTTGAAAAGCCTCATGCCGATGCGCACTGCTCACCGCCACAAAGACAATTTGATCAAGCGGCAAAAGCTTGCCAACGCGGTGAATGATTCGCGCTGCGTAAATATCGAACCGCTCAAAAGCCTTGTCAATCATGGCTTCCAGCGATTTTTCTGTCATGCCCGCGTAGTGCTCAAGCTCTAGCTCAGAGACTGCATCGCCCTCATTGACATCGCGCACCGTTCCCACAAAACTGCACACCGCGCCCACACGTTTGTCGTCCGCGCGCAGGCGTGCCAGCTCGCTACTCACATCAAAGTCTTGGGTTTGAATGGCGACGCGGGACATCACTCTTTATCCTCCCGTCACAGGTGGAAAGAACGCCACTTCACAGCCATTGGCTAACTCGGTGGACTCGTCGCACATGACTTGATTGAGGGCGCTGCGCACGGATTTTCCGCGTGCCAAAACCTCAGCATACGGCGCACCTTTGGCAATCAAAAAATCTCGCAAAACGCCAACTGTATTGGCCGGGCAAGTGATCGTCTCAGAACTCACACCGACAGCTTCGCGAATCGACGCAAAATATTTAACGGTCATGCTGATGGGCGCCTTGGTCATTGCAACAACTCCGCAAACGAGAGATACGAAACCACATCACCACGCTTGATGGTTTGGCCTGCGGGGTTGTCTACCAAGCCATCACCCCACACGGCAGAAGTTAAAACGCCAGAGCTTTGATTTGGAAATAAATCCAGTCCACCATCCGCGTTACGCCGCACGCGAAGGAACTCGCGCCGTTTGTCAGCCCTAGGCACATCAAAGTCAGCACGCAAAGCCATCGGCTGCCAAGCCTTATCTGGCGAGCCTTGCAGCTTGCGTAGCAACGGGCGAACCAGCAATAAGAATGTCACAAAACTAGACACAGGATTGCCTGGTAGCCCCACAAAGTAGGTGAATAAATGGGGGGCTAATAAATGGGGGACAGACCCTAATTTTCGTGCCGAAAATTCAGGGTCAGTCCCCCATTTATTAGGGTCTGTCCCCCATTTATTACCCCATTTATTCACGTGTCCAAATGCAAACGGCTTCCCAGGTTTCATGGCAATTTGCCAAAGATTGAGCGCACCCAATTGCTGCACCGCAGGCTTGATGTGATCTTCTTCTCCCACCGACACGCCGCCGCTGGTCACAATCAAATCGTGCTGGGATGCCGCATCCGATAAGGCTTTGAGCGTGGCGCCTCGGTTATCTGGCACGATACCAAAATCGGTGACTTCGCAGCCCATGCGGATCAACATGGCTCGTAAAAAGAAGCGGTTGGAGTTGTAAATGCTGCCCGCTCGCATGGCTGCTGGTGCAACTTCGCCTGGCATCACAAGCTCATCGCCTGTTGAAAACAATGCGACGCGCGGCTTTGCGGCAACCGTCAGACGCTCCCGCCCCACGCTGGCGGCAAGTCCCAACTCGGCTGGCGAGAGCAGTGCCCCGCGAGCCAATACCACCGCGCCTTGGCGGACATCCTCGCCCGCACGCCTGATCCACTGGGCTTTAGCGGGCATGGTGTTAATGCGAATGCTGCCCTCAGAGCGCAAGGTCACATCCGAATTCGCCTCATTCACCAGCTCGCAATCCTCTTGCATCACCACCGCATCCGCGCCTTGTGGAATCGGTGCGCCCGTAAAAATACGGGCAGCGCTTAAAGCGCCCAGCGGCTTGGCTTGGCTCAAATCAGCGCCCGCAGGAATTCGCTGCGTCACTTGCAGCACCGCGCCCGCCTCTGGCACATCCACGCAGCGCACGGCGTAACCATCCATGCTGGAATTGTCAAAGGCAGGAACTTGCAATTCGGACACCACATCTTCGGCAAGTACGCGGCCATCGGCATCGAAGGTGGAGACTGTCTCTAAACGGTTCAGCGGTTGCACGCCCGCCAACAATTGCGCGAGCGCGTCGTCAAGTGAGAGAAGTGAAGGACGAGGCACGGCAGTCATGGTCATCTTTACAAGCCGCTGCAAGCCTTGGCAATATAAGCTTTCACAACAGCCACATCCGCTGGCATATAGACCACACGTTTGGGCAACGCCTCAATGCCTTCAAACTGCGCGGGGCGATCAGGCTCGCGACCAATCGCCTCTTTCACGGTTGCGGAAAATTTGATGGGCAGCGCGGTTTCTAAAACGATCATTGGAACGTTAGGCTGCGGATGCTGCGCCAAAAATTCACGAGCGACTTTGACGCCATCTGCCGTGTGCGTATCAATCATCACGCCATACGCATCGTAAGTTGATTTAATCGTTGCGAGACGATCAGCGTGTGTGCTGCGCCCTGATGCAAAGCCATACTGAGCTTTAGCTGCGGCAATGTTTGCACTTAAATCAAATTGCCCTGTTTGACCCAGTTGATCGCCAAACAATGCTTTGACCTTTACGCCATCGCGATTCAGCATATCGAACACAAAGCGCTCAAAGTTGCTGGCCTTGCTGATGTCCATTGACGGGCTGGAGGTCTCATGCGTATCTGACGTGCCGCGCACGCGGTACACACCTGTTTTGAAGAACTCGTCCAGCACATCGTTTTCGTTCGTCGCCACCAGCAAAGTCTCAATCGGCAAGCCCATCATCCGCGCCACATGGCCTGCGCAGACGTTGCCGAAGTTGCCTGAGGGCACACAAAAACTCACCTTTGGCAACTCCGTTTGCACTGGGCTTGTCGAAGTCGAAGTGCTTGCGGCTTCGACAGGCCGAGCCCGAACGGTCGGTGTCGTTTGGGGAGCGCGCGGTGTCGCTTGGACAGTGCGCGATGTCGCTTGGAAATAACCCGCAAAGTAATACACCACTTGCGCCAGTAACCGCGCCCAGTTGATTGAGTTGACCGTACCAATTTTGTACTTGGCTTTGAACGCCGCGTCGTTGCTCACGGCTTTGACCAAATCTTGGCAGTCGTCAAACACGCCCTCAATGGCGATGTTGTGGATGTTCTCGTCCATCAAACTAAACATTTGCGCTTGTTGGAATGGACTCATGCGCCCCGCAGGACTGGTCATCAACACGCGCACACCGCGCTTGCCGCGCATGGCGTATTCGGCGGCAGAGCCCGTATCGCCGCTGGTCGCGCCAAAGATGTTGAGCGTCTCGTTGCGCCGCGCAAGTTCGTACTCAAACAAATTGCCAAGCAGCTGCATCGCCATGTCTTTAAACGCCAGCGTCGGGCCGTTAGAGAGCGCCTCTAAATAAAATGCCGCCTCCGTTCGCACGGATCCCGTCGAAGACAATGCCGCCTCCGTTCGCACTGAGCTTGTCGAAGTGCCTGCCGATGCTTTGGCAAGCCCCGCATGCGCAAAAGTTAGCTCTTTCAACGGAGTAATCGCATCGCTTCCATACACTTCTTTGGTATAAGTCTTGCGGCAAAGCGCGAGCAAATCAGCGCTTGGAATGTCGTCGATATACAGCGACAAAATCGCAAACGCTAAATCGGCGTAACCCTTTTCGTGCCATACGCGGCGCAGCTTGTCCAGGTCGTTGATTGTGAGCTTTGGATAGCTTTCTGGCAAATACAAACCACCATCGGGCGCGAGACCTTCTAGCAAAATTTGACAAAATTGTTTGCGCTCAGGATGACCGCGTGTTGATAAATATTTCATAGACAAGTTAAAAAGATATCCGTTAATTCTTGTGGATGACTCACCATCGGATCGTGTCCTGTGGCCATTTCAACCACACGCCACGATGCGTCAGCCCGCACACGTTCACGCGACACCTGAATGGTGGCAAGTGCCGGCGTGGTGCAATCAATAAATGTACGGGGAAGCTTGGCTAGGCGGGCCTCGTCAAAAGCTTGACCATCTAAATACACGCCCAGCGGCTGCGGCGTTTGGCGACGATTAACCCACGCCGCGTTATCGCCCGTCAAGCCAAACACGCTCGCGTCTGGCGGCGGGAAAGCATCCACACCATGCTGCACCCCAAAGTCTTTGGCGGCTTGAACGCGAGCGGCAATCACATCGGGCGCATGGGTACTCGACCAACTCTCGCCACTTTTTGGCACCACCGCATCCAAGTAAACAAGATGCCGCAACTTGACCTTGCCAGCATTTAGCAAGGCATCCGCAACGCCCGTAATCACACGCCCGCCGTAGCTGTGCCCAACTAGCACAATGTTCGTCAGCTCCTCAGCTTCTATCAAACCCAGCACATCGTTGATATGCGTCGAGAGATGGATGGCGTTGGATAGCAAATGCGCCCGCTCGCCCACGCCCGTCAGCGTGACAGCATGCGCCGCATAGCCCGCCGCGCGAATCAGCGGCAGCACGCGCGACCAACACCAAGCGCCATGCCACGCGCCGTGAACGAGGAGGAATGCAGAAGTCATGGCGTTCATTTTCTTACATTCAAGGCGACAAACTGGCAAGGCGTTCACGCGCAACTCGCACAATGCTTTGGAAATCCGCATAGTCGGGGTTAAGACTTATCAATTGCTGCCCCAGTGCTAACTCTTGCTCAAACCACTGCCTAGCCATACCCACATTTTTTTCCTCTATTGCAAGATCTCCCAAACGTTCATACACCACCGAGAGATCGCGCAGTGCTTCGGGTGCGCCGCCCGTTAGGTCGCGCAATTGCTCACTGAGCGCCAAGCTTTTGGCATAGCCCTCCCGCGCTGCGTCTAAGCGTCCTAGGGCGCGGTCTATATCTGCCACTTTCTCCAGCGACACCGAGAGGTCGCGCAGTGCTTCGGGTGCGCCGCCCGTTAGATCGCGCAGTTGCTCACTGAGCGCCAAGCTTTTAGCATAACCCTCCCGCGCTGCGTCTAAGCGCCCTAGGGAGCGGTCTATATCGGCCACCCTCTCCAGTGACACCGAGAGGTCGCGCAGTGCTTCGGGTGCGCCGCCCCTCAGATCGCGCAGTTGCTCAGTAAGCGCCAAGCTTTTGGCATAGCCCTCCCGCGCTGCGTCTAAGCGCCCTAGGGCGCGGTCTATATCTGCCACCTTATTCAGTGACACCGAGAGGTCGCGCAGTGATTCGGGTGCGCCGCCCGTTAGCTCGCGCAGTTGCTCACTGAGCGCCAAGCTTTTGGCATAGCCCTCCCGCGCTGCGTCTAAGCGCCCTATGGCTTGGTCTATATCTGCCACCTTATTCAGTGACACCCAGAGGTCGCGCAGTGCTTCGGGTGCGCCGCCCGTTAGATCGCGCAGTTGCTCAGTAAGCGCCAAGCTCTTGGCATAGCCCTCCCGCGCTGCGTCTAAGCGTCCTAGGGCTTGGTCTATATCGGCCACCTTACTCAGTGACACCGAGAGGTCGCGCAGTGATTCGGGTGCGCCGTCCGTTAGATCGCGCAGTTGCTCACTGAGCGCCAAGCTTTTGGCATAGCCCTCCCGCGCTGCGTCTAAGCGCCCTAGGGCGCGGTCTATATCGGCCACCTTACTCAGTGACACCCAGAGGTCGCGCAGTGCTTCGGGTGCGCCGCCCGTTAGATCGCACAGTTGCTCTCTAAGCGCCAAGCTTTTGGCATAGCCCTCCCGCGCTGCGCCTAAGCGCCCTAGGGCTTGGTCTATATCTGCCACGTTGTCCAATGACACCGAGAGGTCGCGCAGTGATTCGGGTGCGCCGCCTGTTAGGTCGCGCAGTTGCTCTCTGAGCGCCAAGCTTTTGGCATAGCCATCCCGCGCTGCGTCTAAGCGCCCTAGGGCGCGGTCTATATCTGCCACCTTATTCAGTGACACCGAGAGGTCGCGCAGTGATTCGGGTGCGCCGCCCGTTAGCTCGCGCAGTTGCTCACTGAGCGCCAAGCTTTTGGCATAGCCCTCCCGCGCTGCGTCTAAGCGCCCTAGGGCGCGGTCTATATCTGCCACCTTATTCAGTGACACCCAGAAGTCGCGCAGTGCTTCGGGTGCGCCGCCCCTCAGATCGCGCAGTTGCTCTCTGAGCGCCAAGCTTTTGGCATAGCCCTCCCGCGCTGCGTCTAAGCGTCCTAGGGATTGGTCTATATCCGCCACCTTATTCAGTGACACCGAGAGGTCGCGCAGTGCTTCGGGTGCACCGCCCGTCAATTTCACCAGCCTCTCACTGATCTCCAAACTCACTTCATAACTCTTTTTCGCCCCATCCAAGTTGCCCAGTGCGCGGCTCACATCACCCTTCACCCCAAAATATCGAACGCGATGAGTTTCTGAGACATCCGCCTCCTTCATCGTCTGAAGATATTGCTGGAGTTGCGCATGAACAGTTTGCGCTTGCGAATGCAGACGATGGCGCAATAAGGCTGGCACTAAACTTAACCCGACTCCAAAAGGCAATAATGGTTTCTCTTCTTTGGCATTCAACCATTGATTCCATAAGCCGAGCCAATCATCAAGCTCACCGCTCAGAGCGGTACTATCTTTGAAATTGCCATACCTTTTGCTTGCTTGATTTGTAATGCCTTCGTCAATACTGGGGCTTTGATTCTTTTTAAACTGAGGAATGCTGATTACAGAAGTCCGTATAGACCATAAATCTGGCGCCACTATGGCGCATTGCAGTGATATTGCAGCATCAAACACTAAGAACACTGGACGGGCAGTTTCTACCAATTGAGCTCTGCGCTCATTAAGTCGAAGCAGCAACTGATCTTCCACATGGTGAGTGGCTTCATTTTTATCGGATTGAGAGACTTCAAACCAGATGGGAAATCGATGCTCACCTTTTGTGGGTAAAAGCAACTCCCTAAAAGCACTCTCCAAACTGTGCGTGTCTTCAATGCGCCTAACAATTAGCCGTTTAGCCTGCGTGTGCAAACTGTTATCTATTTCTTTTTGCAGCCACTGAATGGACTGGAAGTCGTTACCAAAAAGGTAGTAAAGCGAAAAAGTCTGCGTGCGCCGCAGGCGTAGCCGTATTTGTCTGAGGACTGCGTAGAGTTCTGAGCTAACAAAGTCACGCACTTTTAGCTAACACCCAATCGCGCAACAAGGGATGAACCGAATACCAAGTCTCGCCATTTAAATAAGTCAAAATGTGCTTGCTAGCCAGATATTGAAACATCTCAACAGCAGAGACCGTATCGCTAGGAGTCGCCTCGTGCGAAGACTCAACAGACTTTAACCACTCGATGTGTGAAGAATGAATGCTTTCATATGGCGGTTTAATTTTTGACAACGCCTCGTCAATCTCTTTGTCAGGTAACGGCAAAGTTTGCGTATCTGCCAATGAAGCGTGTGACACGGCGCGAAGAAAGTCTCGTAAATCCCCCCCACTACCAAGAATCAACTTATCTAGCTGTTTCTCTGTAAAAACTTCAGCCCATCGCTCGAACCTGACTGTCATAAATTTGCGCATACGCTCCAGACCATCAGGATCGGGCATAACGACATTCGATTGTTTTTTGACCACGTGAACCGATGGCATATTAACGATTACACCCGCGCCATAAAGTGCAGGTAATTGAGCATTGCGAACATACAAAAATGGTGAAATGGAATAAACGGCGTGCACATCTGGCAAATTAAGCGCCTGACGCTCGCCTATAAATAGCTCTTCCAAGCTTCTATACACCTCATCAAGATTTTTTCCATAACCCCTGACTTGTTCTAAGCTGTCCATAATCAAAACACATTTGCGCTGATCACCACATAACTCTTTTTTAAAATTTTTAATGAAAGCATGTGCCTGTTCAATAAAACGACTTCCTTGTTTTCTAACTTCTATATCAAGCAAAGATCGAAAATCGTTATCTGTTTCCAGCGCAAACTCTAGCGCTAATTTTGCACCTAACACCGGAGGTGTCTCTAACTTAAAGCCCTTAGGAATGACATTGGTGTGATTCAAAAAATCATAAAACCGTTTTGTCCATGTCCGTGTAACATCGGTGTCGGCTTGCCTAGCCCATGAAGCCATCAGCCCGATTAAAAATCCCGAAAGGCGCAATGGTTCAGTTAGATTAATCCAAGCCTTAACATCCAAAAAATATACACGGATATCATCTTTGAGATCATCTTCAAGTATCTTTTTTAACCGATAAAGCTCCGTAGATTTACCGCTTCCTGGTTGTCCAGTGAATAGCTGCACGCTTTGTCCAAGGCTAATTTTGATGCGCTTGGCCAATTTTTTAACTGCATCGCTATCAGAGCCATGAAGTCCCGCAATGTAATGCTTAGCTATTTCATCGGTAGAAAAATCAATAGGGACATCGCGACTCGCGCAGCGAGTTAAATCCGCGAGTAATGATTCAATTTCTGTGGATGTCATATGAAGTACCTTTTGCCTGAAAGATAGATGCTAAGCGAGTTCTTCCTTACGAATTTTGACCACGCTACCCAGCACACTTGACAGCGCCTCGACTTGCTGCAAAGCCTTATCTAGCGTGGCTTCTATGCAATCGTGCGTGAGGATGATGAGGTCGGTTTGACTCTCGCCGTCCCTCGCCTCATGCTGAATCAGCGCATCAATACTAATGTCTGCGCCGCCCAAAATGCTGGTCACTTTGGCAAGAACGCCTGCTTCGTCCGAAACGCGCATCCGCAAATAAAAGCTGGTCACCACTTGCCCGATGGGCAATATGGGCGCGGCTTGCACGCTGCCAGGCTGGAAAGCCAATACGGGCGTGGCCTGCAAGGCACTACCACTCATGCGGGCAATATCCACAAGGTCTGCGACGACGGCACTGGCTGTGGGCTCCGAGCCCGCGCCCTTGCCGTAATACAGCGTCGTGCCGACAGCATCGCCTTGCACCATCACCGCGTTCATCGCGCCTTCGACGTTGGCAATTAAGCGCTTGGTGGGAATGAGTGTGGGGTGAACGCGCAGCTCAATACCCGCGCCGCCTTCGTGATTGACGCGCTTGGCAATGCCCAGCAACTTGATGCGATAACCCAATGCTTCAGCGTATTTGATGTCCTGTGCGCCCAGTTTGGTGATGCCCTCCACATACGCTTTGTCAAACTGCACAGGAATACCAAACGCCATTGCCGACATGAGCGTGACTTTGTGCGCCGCGTCCACGCCTTCGATATCGAAGGTGGGATCGGCTTCGGCGTAACCCAGCGCTTGAGCTTCTTTGAGCGCAGTCGCAAAGTCGAGTCCCTTGTCGCGCATCTCAGAGAGGATGAAGTTCGTCGTGCCGTTGATAATGCCTGCGACCCACTGAATGCGGTTCGCCGTCAAGCCTTCGCGCAGCGTTTTAATAATTGGGATGCCGCCTGCGACAGCCGCTTCAAACAGCACCATCACGCCAGCGCCATTGCGTGCCTTGGCGGCTGCGGCAAAAATCTCGTCGCCATGCACGGCGAGCAAAGCCTTGTTCGCTGTCACCACGTGCTTGCCTGCGGCAATGGCTTCTAGCACCAAAGCTTTAGCGATACCGTAGCCACCAATGAGTTCAATCACCACATCAATATCAGGATTGGCAATCACAGCGCGCGCGTCGTTCACGACCTGCGCTGATCTACCCACCACCGCGCTAGCCCTTGCTGTATCAAGGTCGGCGACCATGCTGATTTCAATTCCGCGTCCTGTGCGGCGCACAATTTCATCCTGATTACGCGCCAAGACCGTGAACACGCCACTACCAACCGTACCAATTCCTAGTAATCCAACCTTAAGAGATTGGGGATTTTGTGCTTTCATGCGCGTGCTCCATGTCTTTTACGATAACCGTCTAAAAATTTAGCAATGCGCGTAATGGCTTCGCGCAAATCGTCTTCGTGCGGCAAAAACACGATGCGGAAATGGTTGTTATCAATCCAATTAAAGCCTGTGCCTTGCACGAGTAACACCTTGGTCTCTTGCAACAGTTCGTGGATAAATTCTTGGTCGTCCCGAATCGGATACATCTCAGGATCAAGCCTTGGGAACATATACATTGCGGCGCTTGGCTTGTTACAGGTCACGCCAGGAATGGCGGTGATCATGTCATAAGCAATATCGCGCTGCCGCCGCAAACGACCGCCCTCGGCCACCAAATCCTTAATGGTTTGATAACCCCCGAGCGCCGTTTGAATGCCCCACTGCGCAACCACATTGGCGCACAGCCGCATCGATGCCAGCATGGTGAGGCCTTCGATATAGTCCTTCGCGCCGCGCTTATCGCCCGACACCACTAACCAGCCCGCGCGGTAACCACAGGCGCGGTAGCTTTTGCTCATCGAGTTAAACGTTAAGGTGAGCACATCTTGCGAGAGCGAACCAATCGCGGTGTGCTTGGCATCGTCAAAGAGTACCTTGTCGTACACCTCGTCGGCAAAAATCACAAGCCCATGCTCGCGGGCAATTTGAATCAAAGACCTCAGCATCTCGTCCGAATACAAAGCGCCCGTTGGATTGTTGGGGTTGATGACCACAATGCCTTTGGTTTTAGGCGTAACCTTGGCGCGAATATCGTCCAAGTTGGGCATCCAGCCATTGGCCTCATCACACAGATAGTGAACGGGTGTTCCGCCCGAGAGGCTCACGGCCGCTGTCCACAAAGGGTAGTCAGGCGTGGGCACGAGCATTTCATCGCCATCGTTGAGTAACGCATTCGTCGCCATCACGATCAACTCAGACGCGCCGTTGCCGATGTAAATATCCTCTAGCCCAACGCCCAGTACGCACCGCTCTTGGCAATATTGCATCACGGCTTTGCGTGCGCTAAAAATACCTTTGCTATCCGAGTACGCCGCAGCCGCAGGCATATTGCGAATCATGTCTTGACGGATTTCGTCAGGCGCGTCGAAGCCAAAAGCGCCCACATTGCCAATGTTGAGCTTGATGATGGCGTGACCTTCGTCTTCCATCTTTTTGGCAGCATCCATGATCGGGCCGCGAATGTCATAACAAACGTTGTTCAGTTTGGTTGATTTTTGAATGATTTTCATAGGTCAATTGTCCCATAAACCATTCAAACAACGCTGCATCGGTCGTTTAAGATCATGCAGATGAAATTTCAACCTGAAAAATCCGATGCCACGCGCATCACTGCTTACGAGGCATCTGGCATTTACATTGGCACAGAAAGAATCGATAAAAGCCTCGTGCTGGGCTCGCACGGCGAGCGCTTTGACTGGCAAGCAGACAACTTTGAGAGCCTCACCGAGGCGCATTTCGAGCGGCTTGGCGCCAGCAAACCCGAACTGATTATTTTTGGCAGCGGTACAAAAATTAAATTCCCGCATCCAACGCTCATCAAAGCCCTGATGCACGCCCGTATTGGCGTGGAAACCATGGACACCGCCGCTGCGTGCCGCACCTACAACATCTTGGCGGGTGAAGGGCGGCACGTGGTGGGCGCATTTTTGATTGAGTCAGCCTGCTAAAATTAGCGATTGCTTTGGGCTCTCCAAAGCGCTCCTACATAGAAAGCAACTGCGTGAAATTTTTAATCGATAGCTGGCCTCTTATTTTGATTGCGTTAACCTCTGGTGGATTGCTGATTTGGCCTCTCATCAAAGAAAACACCAAAGGCCTGACAGCCACGCAAGCCGTGCAACTCATCAACCGTCAGCGTGCCGTTTTAATTGATATCAGCGACCCCGAAGAGTTCGCTGCCGCGCACGCCAAAGGCGCTAAAAATATTCCTTTAAAAGAATTAGAGACCAAGCTTGCCAGCACCGTGAAGAAAAAAGACTTGCCACTTGTGTTTATCTGCTCTTTTGGTAAGCGCTCGGCAACGGCTGCTGCAACGGCCATCAAACTAGGTTACGCAGACGCACACAACCTCAGCGGCGGCCTAAAAGCTTGGCGCGACGCCAATCTACCTATCGCCAAAGCAACCACCGCATAACAGAAAGCAGAAGGACTCCTCTATGCCAGCCGTCAAGATGTACACCACCGCGGTATGTCCTTTTTGCAACCGCGCCAAAAGTATTCTCAAATCAAAAGGTGTCAGCACGATTGAAGAAATTCGCATCGATACCGATCCGGCTGCACGTGCGCACATGATGCAAACCACGGGTCGGCGCACCGTGCCGCAAATCTATATCGGCAACACGCACGTGGGCGGCTGCGATGATTTAATTGCACTTGATCAAGCAGGTCAGCTACTACCGCTTCTCGCCTCGTAAGCTTCTCTCTTCTTAAGCTTCTCTCTTCTTAATTAACCAACCTAACCGAAAGTAAAGCCCATGGCCACCACACCACCGACCCAAGAACCTGTTTTTCAAATTCAACGCATCTATTTGAAAGAGCTCTCACTAGAGCAACCCAACTCCCCCGCCATACTGCTAGAGACCGAGCAGCCCACCCTGGACATACAACTCAATATTGCAACGCTCGCCGTGGTTGAGGGTGTTTATGAAATTAGCGTCACCGCCACCGTGCAAACTTTGACCAAAGACAAAACCGTTTTTTTAGTTGAAGCCACGCAAGCAGGTATTTTTGAAATTCGCAATGTCGCCCCCGATCAATTAGATCCCATTATGGGCATTGCTTGCCCACAAATTATTTATCCGTATCTGCGTAGCAACATCGCCGACATCATTAATCGCGCAGGCTTCCCACCCGTGCATCTGTCAGAGATTAACTTCCAAGTGATGTACGAACAGCAGCTTCAACAAAAAGCGGCAGCGGCTAACAACACTGGCAACAATTAATCAGTTGTATGCCCACTAGCTTCTTTGTCATTCCCGCGAAGGCGGGGCGGGTATCTAGGCTGCGGAATGAACGGTTGAATAAGCAAGCCGCACGTAAATCGGGGCAAACGCTTCGGCTTGTGTGACTTCAATCAATGCCTCACGCGATAGCTCCAGCAACGCGACAAAAGTAACAACCAGCACGGGCACGCCTTTGCCGGGATCGAACAAACTCTCGAACGGCGAAAAAGGGCGGCCATTTTGCTGGCTCTGCGTCAACTGACGCAGCAAGTGGCTCATGTACTCGCGCACCGACAATGCTTCGCGCGCAATTTTGTGATTCGTCACAAGCCTAGCGCGGCGCACCAAGTCCGCCCACGCTTCGCGCAAATCAAGCGCGTGAACCTCAGGCCAGCGCGGCACGAGTGACTGCTCGATAAACACTTGCGTGCGCAAAAAATCGCGTCCAAGCTGCGGCAACTCGTTAATCTGCGCGGCTTGCAGCTTGGTTTGCTCGTAGGCCAACAGGCGGCGCGTGAGTTCAGCTCTTGGGTCCTCGCCCTCTTGCCCATCCGCCGTGGGCTTTGGCGGCAAAAGCATCCGCGACTTAATCTCAATGAGCATCGCCGCCATCAGCAAATACTCAGCCGCGAGCTCTAAGTTGTGATTGCGAATCTCCTCCACATAACCCAAGTATTGCTTGGTCAGCGCCGCCATTGGGATGTCGAGAATATTGAAATTTTGCTTGCGGATGAGATACAGCAGCAAATCAAGCGGGCCTTCAAACGCCTCTAAAAAAACCTCTAGCGCATCGGGCGGAATGTACAAATCCTGCGGCATGGCGAACAGCGGCTCGCCATAGAGCCTTGCCACCGCTACGTGATCAATGACAACGGGCAACTCATCCTGCATAAACGTAAGCGCGTTGCGCCACGCGCCCTGCGGCAATATCGCTGGCGACGGCGCGGTTGATCGACTTGTCCCACAGCAGCGCACGACCCGCTAATTGCTCCGCTTCCAGCGTTGGCTTGTTCGCTTTTAATTGCTGAATAAACTGCGTGGTTTCAGATTGGTAATCAGGGCGGCGAAAGATGTTCATAAGAAAATAAAAAAACTTAGCAAAAGTAAAAATCGATTGTAGGCTCTAGGCGCAAACACAGCCACGCACCCACCCACACAGACACACAGCCACACTACCGAATCCGCATCCCAGGCTCTGCGCCTGCCACGGGCTTTAGCACATAGATGCCAGGATTGGCCCTCTCGTCCGCGCTACTAGCGGCCAGCACCATGCCCTCCGATACGCCAAACTTCATCTTGCGCGGCGCAAGATTAGCAACCATCACCGTGTGCTTGCCAATCAAGTCGGCAGGTTTGTAGTGGCTGGCGATGCCGCTAAACACGTTGCGAGTTTTGACCCCGCCGCTCGCGTCCACTTCGCCCGCATCCAGCGTCAAACGCAAGAGCTTGGTCGAACCCTCTACCGCTTCGCAGTTGACGATTTTGGCGATGCGCAGATCGACTTTAGAGAAGTCATCAATGCTGATTTCGGGCGCAAGCGGCTCAATCGCAGCCGCGCCATTGGCACTGCTGGAAGCCTTATCTGGCGTGGCTTGCGAGGCAGTTTCTACAACTGCTGGCGCTTCAAATAAAGCGTCTAGCTGCTTGATGTCCACGCGCTGCATGAGGTGTTTGTAGTCGCCAATCACGTGACCTGCACCAAGTGGCTTAGCCGCATTCACCCAATTCAACTCACCCGAGTTCAAAAAGATTTCGGCTTGCGCCGCTAGCGCAGGCAATACGGGTTTCATGCACGTCACAATAATTTTGAACGCTTCCATACATTCGCTGCCAATCAAAGCAGCCTCATCCACCTTGCCTTCTTTAACTAACTTCCAAGGCGCAGCCGCGTCGAACGCAGCATTCACCGTATCCGCAAAGGCCATGACATCACGCAAACCTTTGCCGTATTCCAGCGCCTCATCATCCATTTGAACGCTGCGCAGTAAATCGAGCGATGCCTCACTAAGCTTGGTGGATACCAGCTTTCCGTTTGGAATGAACTTCGCAGCGCGGCTTGCGATGTTGATGAATTTCCCCACCAAATCCGAATTCACTTTCAGCATGAAATCTTCGGCATTGAAATCAATATCTTCATTCTTAGCAGACAGCTTGGTCGCCAAGTAATAGCGCAGCCACTCAGGATTCATGCCTAGCGACAGATACTTCAGCGGGTCAAGTCCTGTGCCACGGCTCTTGCTCATCTTCTCGCCGTTGTTCACCGTCAAAAAACCATGCACAAAGATGTTGTCAGGCGTTTTGCGTCCGCTAAATTTCAGCATCGCAGGCCAAAACAGCGTGTGGAACGTCACGATGTCTTTGCCGATAAAGTGATACTGCTCTAGGTTTGGATTTTTCATGTACGCATTGAAGTCCACGCCACGCTTATCCAGCAGATTTTTAAGCGACGCAAGGTAGCCCACAGGCGCGTCCAGCCACACATAAAAATACTTGCCTGGCGCATCAGGAATCTCAATCCCAAAATACGGCGCGTCACGGCTAATGTCCCAATCGCCAAGCCCCGTGCTGGTTGAGCCGTCCGCATTGGTGCGCGTGCTAAACCACTCCTTAACCTTGTTCGCCACTTCGGGCTGCAATTTGCCGTCTTGCGTCCACTGCTCTAAAAACGCCACGCAGCGCGGATCGGACAGCTTAAAGAAAAAATGCTCCGACGCTTTAAGCACAGGCGTTCCGCCCGATAGCGTGGAATAAGGATTCTTCAGATCAGTCGGCGCATAGACCGCGCCGCAGTTCTCGCAGTTGTCGCCGTATTGATCCTTTGCGCCGCACTTGGGGCACTCGCCTTTGATAAAGCGGTCAGCAAGAAACATCCCCTTGCCCTCAAGCGCAGCGGGGTCAAAAAACTGCTCCACGCTTTGCGTTTCAATCAAACCTGCGCGTTTCAAATCCAAATAAATCTCTTTCGCCAGCGCATGATTTTCGGGCGCATCGGTCGAATGCCAATTGTCAAAACTGATGTGAAAGCCATCCAAATAAGGCTTGCGCCCTGCCGCAATGTTCGCCACAAAAGCCTCGGGCGTCATGCCCTGCTTTTGCGCCGCAATCATGATCGGCGCACCGTGCGCATCGTCCGCGCACACAAAGTTAACCTCGTGCCCCGCCATGCGCTGCGCGCGCACCCAAATATCGGCTTGGATGTACTCCATGATGTGCCCGATGTGGAAATTGCCATTGGCGTAAGGCAGTGCAGTAGTGACGAAGAGTTGGCGGGGGGAGGTATGTGTCATATCGAGAGAAATTTAGACCAAAGGGTTGGTTGTTTTAAGCACTTTGAATTTGGCAAAGTCACGATCAGCCGTCCATAGTAAGGAAACACCATTTTCGATGCAGATAGCAGCAATCCGCGCATCATGGAATTGTCCGCCCTGCAACTTGGCGCGGCGCGTCAGATCTGAAAGCACCTTCCAATGTTGCAATCCACTGTGCAGGATATGCGCCGTGGGTGATTCAAGCCACGCATCAACTTGCGCGAGCGCTTGCTCAAAGGTACTTGGGTGCGGCAAGACTTGAGGGTGCGTCACATTCGCCAAAAATTCCGATAAACATGCAGCAGGAATCCCCCAAGGCTTTCCCCCTTCAGCCAACGTTTGCATACTGGCAAAAGCGGGGGCATAGAAGGTAGATTGCCGTTGATGTGCGTAAATCAAAATATTGGTATCAACCGCAATCATGCAGCATTCACCTTCTTCGATGCCTGCTTCGTTTTCCAGAGTTTTTGCATATCCGCATCCACCCGCCGCTGCCGCTCCAATACGTGATCGTCATACATCTGAAGCATCGCACGGCCATCTGCAAGCATTGCACCCCCCACACTCGCATCACGCAACTTAAACGCAGTCTTGGTCTTAATCGTTTGCTCACCGAGCACACGGCGCAAGCCCTCTTCCACCAAGGCGCGCAGCGTGGTTTGGCTTTGCTTGGCAAACTCTTTGGCGCTATAAAACAATGCGTCGGAAAGCTCTAATGTAGTTTTCATGTTGACACCCATATTTCAAAATATGGGTGTATTGTAATTCTGTGCTAGACAGTTGTTATGAAATAGTAACCATGCAAGTACCGTTAACACTGAAGTTGGGATAAGCCGTTACATTTGGGGCAGAAATAACCACCCAAGTTCATCCCGCTAAAAACCAGCACGTAACCTTTCTTTTTAAACTCTCATTTATTTTTATTCAAACAACGCATCATGCCCAATATGCACCAATTCGTACTCAATACAAAAGAAGCCGCGCAAACATTTGGGGTCAGACCCCAAAAGCAAACCCAGCATTGCAAAGCGCCAACAACGGTGCAAAGGGGTCTGACCTCAATTGGCTTGCGCCAGAGTGCTAACCCAAGATCGAGTTCAAACAGGGCGTTGCCCGCTAGCCCAATCGGGGCTTGGCTTACCAGCCATACCTGCCCGCAAGCCGCTAACGATATGGCTTGTAGGGCAGTGGCATGAAAAATGATCTCGAACGGATAGACTCTCGCTTAACTGGGCGTAAAAAGTCCCTGCACAATATGAAAGCCGCCCTACAAAACTCGGGTAAATCCTGACAGCGTAATCCTCTAAACGCCGTTTAAAAAACTATGCACAATCCATCCCCCGAACTCATCCACCAAGCCCTCGCAACCGTCCTCGACCCCAATACGGGCAAGGACTTTGTCTCTACTCGCCAGATCAAAAATCTCACGGTTACGCAGGATCGCGTCTCGCTGCACGTGGAGCTGGGCTATCCCGCTAAAAGCCAGCACGCGGCGATTACTGCGGCGCTGGTCGCTGCTGCCAAAGCTGTTGCGGGCGTTGCCAGCGTTGACGTGACGATCACCACCAAGGTCGTCGCACACGCCGCCCAGCGCGGGGTTGCGTTGTTGCCGAATGTAAAAAACATCATCGCTGTGGCTTCTGGCAAGGGCGGCGTGGGTAAGAGCACGACTGCTGCCAATCTTGCGCTGGCTTTGGCTGCGGAGGGTGCGTCCGTCGGCATTTTGGACGCGGATATTTATGGCCCGTCGCAGCCGATGATGATGGGGCTGGATGGTCGCCCCGATACCACGGACGGCAAGACGATGGAGCCCATGAAGAATTACGGCGTGGAAGTGATGTCGATTGGCTTTTTGGTTGAGCCCGATCAAGCCATGATTTGGCGCGGACCAATGGCGACGCAGGCGCTGGAGCAGCTGCTGCGTCAAACCAATTGGGGGCATCTGGATTACCTCGTCGTCGATATGCCGCCAGGCACGGGCGATATTGCGCTGACGCTGTCGCAGCGTGTGCCGATGACGGGCGCGGTGATTGTGACTACGCCGCAAGACATTGCGCTCTTGGATGCCAAAAAAGCGATCAAGATGTTTGAAAAAGTGGGCGTGCCCATTCTGGGCGTTGTGGAGAACATGGCTGTGCATATTTGTAGCAGCTGCGGTCACGCCGAACACATCTTTGGCGCGGATGGTGGCAAAAAAATGGCGGCGGATTTTGGCATTGATTATTTGGGTGCGTTACCGCTCAACATACACATTCGTGAGCAAGCCGATAGCGGCAAGCCCACGGTGGTTGCTGCTGCCGATGGTGCTGTAGCCCTTATCTATAAAGGGATTGCACGGCAAGTGGCTGGCAAAATTGCGTTGCAGGCGAAGGATTTTTCCAGCAAATTTCCAACGATTAGCATCTCGAAGGAAACGTGATTTCAAAACGCTCGCCCCTTGGCCGCGCGGCGGCCGCTCCCCGAGGGGGAGCACACAGTCATGGCGATATCCGCATCATTGGCGGGCAATGGAAGCGCAGCTTGTTACCCGTTGCCAACAAGGAAGGTCTTCGCCCTACCCCCAACCGCGTGCGGGAGACATTGTTTAACTGGCTTGGGCAAGACCTGACGGGGCTATCCGTCGTCGATGCGTTTGCTGGCACGGGTGCGCTGGGTTTTGAGGCGGCATCGCGCAACGCCACGTCCGTATTGCTGTGCGAGCTGGATAGCTCGCTATGCCGCTCGCTGCTTGGGCTGCGAAGCAAGCTATCTGCGCAAAATGTTCACATTAGCCAAGGCGATGCGCTCGCTCACTTATCCCGCCTGGCGGCGCAAAGTGTGGATGGGGTGTTTTTAGATCCGCCCTTCGGCTCTGATTTGTTTCTGCCAGCGCTTCAAGCCGCGTCGCGCATTGCCAAGCTGGGCGGCTTTGTTTATTTGGAGTCTGACCGTGGGTGGACGGACGCTGAACTGGCGCCGTTTGAGCTTTCAATCACCCGCCAAGGTCGGGCGGGCATGGTTTACTACCATTTGCTACAAAAGGGATAATCGCAGCATGAGCAAAAAAATCGCAATCTATAGCGGCACGTTTGACCCGATGACGCTTGGGCATTTGGATATCGTTTCTCGTTCAGCAAAGCTGTTTGACACACTCATCATTGCGGTGGCGATTGCGCATCACAAACAGACGATGTTCAGCTTAGCGGAGCGCCTCACGCAAGTACGCGATGCCTGCAAAGCCACGCCCAATGTGCTTGTCTTGCCGTTTGATGGTTTGATTGTGGATTTTTGCAAGTCGCACAATGCAACGGCGATTGTGCGCGGTGTGCGGAACAGCACCGACCTTGATTACGAAGCGCAAATGGCTGCGATGAATCAAAAAATGTTGCCTAGCGTGGAAACCGTGTTCTTGCTACCCACGCCAAACGTGCAATGCATCAGTTCAACCTTGGTGCGTGAAATCTCAAAACTAAAAGGCGATGTGACGCAGATGGTCAGCCCCAACGTACTTGCTGCGCTGGCGGCACAAGGCGCGAAATAATGGCTTTAATGATTACCGATGCGTGCATCAACTGCGATGTGTGCGAGCCCGAATGCCCCAACGAAGCCATCTATTTGGGTGAGGAGATTTACGAAATTGACCCCAACAAATGCACCGAATGCGTCGGGCATTTTGCTGAGCCACAGTGCGTGCAAGTTTGTCCTGTGGACTGCATTCCAATCAACCCCGCGCACAGGGAGAGCAACGAATCGCTATGGGCGAAATACCGCTCTTTGACAGGGAAAGTGATTCAGGGCGCCGCGCAGCACGGGGAGTTGGCGCGAAGCGACTGAGCGGCAGGCTGGCGGGCGGGCAGGCGGTGGTTATCAACGCTTCAATTTATCGACGCTTCAGTTTATCGACGCTTCAATACGTGAATAAAGGTATTGCCAACGGTTTGTTGATCTAGCAACTCGTTGCCTGTTTGCTTGGCAAAGGTTGCAAAATCACGCATCGAGCCTGCGTCCGTTGCCGTCACACGCAGCACTTGTCCACTGGTCATGGCGGCCAAAGCCTTCTTGGCTTTCAAAATAGGTAGCGGGCAATTGAGGCCACTGGTATCTAGTTCGGTATCAATATTCATGTTGTTTCGGTTTGTGGTTTGTACTTGATTGGGATTGGGATTGGGATTGGAAGTGGGATTGGGAGTGGGTCATTCTACAAATTGCGGGGTGATGCCTTTAGACGTGAGCCAATCGGCCAGCGCGTAACCCGTGCCCGCACGCCAGCACCTGAGCTTCTCGGGTGCAAACAACCTATATTCCACCAGCTCTGGCGAGAGTTGGATGTCGCCGCTGGCAACCACGTGATACGCGATGATGACTTGATTCATCCGCTTAAAGTCATACGCGCCAATGAGATGGAGCTGGCTCACATCAAGATTGGTCTCTTCCTTGACCTCGCGGGCAATACCCTCTTGGGGCGATTCACCCGCTTCCATAAAACCCGTGATGAGTGCAAAAACTTTACCCGACCACGCGGCATTGCGTGCGAGCAAAACTTGGCCTGTACCCTCCATCTCCACCACCGCTGCCAGCACCGGCGTTGGATTGTTCCAATGCGTAAACGTGCAAGCCGTGCAGCGCCAACGGAATTTGGGGCCGCCATCTTCTTCGGCGCTTTGCCAAGCCAGAGGTGCTGCGCATTGTGGACAAAATGTAAAGTTGGTTGGGGTGCTTGGCGTTTGTGTCATGTGAGCATTGTATGAATGGTGGTGCGCAACTGGTCCGCCCAAACGCGCCTGGTACGCGCTTCTTTAGTTTGCGGCGTGCCAAACTGCACGGTGACCGTGATGGTTTTGGCACGCAAGGTGCGCCACACCGATTGCAACAGCGTGTCGTCACCCACAAAGCATGGCGCAAAACTGGGCGCGTTGCTGGTGCTGTCGGTGTATTGAATCGCCACGGGCTGCACCTGCGCGTCCGCATCAATGGCGCTTTGAAGCATATTGGCGTGAAAGGGCAACAGCCTGCGCCCATCGCCCGTTGTGCCCTCGGGAAACACCGCCACGCAGTCACCAGCGGCCAATCGCTGGGCTAGCGTTTGCACCACGCGGTGCGCGTCTTTGCGGCTGGTGCGCTCAACAAACAACATTCCCGATTGATCGGTCAAATAACCGATGACGGGCCAATTTTTAATATCAGATTTCGCCACAAAGCGGCAGTAATGCGCCGCATGAATCGCCACGTTATCCAGCCAAGAAATGTGGTTTGCAACCAGCAACCCCGTTTGAATGGGCGTACCCAGCACTCGCAGCTCCAGCCCTAAGATGTGAACAAGCTGCGCCGACCATTGCTGCACATGGGCTTGGCGCAGAGGCTGAGAAATGTTAGCGAACTGGGTTCGGATAATCCAATAACCGCGCAGCACATGAAGCAGCGCACGAAAAAACTTAAACCCCGCCTTCATACGCAAGATGTCCGTTGACAACGGTCGCCCGTACCCGTCCTTCAAACTCAAAACCAGAAAATGGCGTGTGCTTGCCGTGGCTCAATAAATTGTGCGGAGTCACCAACCAGCTTGCACGGGGATCAAACACCGTGACATCCGCTTGACCATGCAAACTGAGATGACCAAGGCTATCTTTACCCAGCACCTTGGCGGCACGCAGCGACACGCAGGCCAGCGCCTGCGCCGTCGTCATGCGTGACTCTGCGGCAAAGCGCAAGGTCAGGTTCAGTAGCAACTCAAGCCCTGTTGCGCCGACCTCGGCCTCACCAAACGGAAGCGCCTTACCATCTTCGCTCACAGGCGTATGGTCGGACACAATCGCATCAATCGTGCCATCCATCACCGCAGCCCGCAGCGCCTCGCGGTCTCTGGCTTGGCGCAGCGGCGGTGCAAGGCGCATTCGGCTATCAAAGTAGCCAATATCGCTATCGATCAAAAAGAGTGAATGCATGCTGACATCGGCACTCACGGGTAAGCCCTCGGCTTTAGCGGCGCCCAGCAGAGCAACGCCTGCGGCACTGCTGATGCGCTGCAAATGCACGCGTGCGCCCGTGTTGCGTTGCAAATCAAAAATCGTTTGCAAGGCAATGGTTTCGGCCATTACGGGAATGCCCGCCAGTCCAAGCCTTGTTGCATAAGCGCCGCTGGCAGCAATCCCTTTGCCAAGCCACGCATCTTGGGGGCTGAGCCAAACCGTGAGCCCATGCGTTGCCGCGTACTGCATCGCGCGTTGCAGCGTTTGCGTATTCACAATTGGCTCGTTCGCTTGCCCAAAACCCACGCAGCCCGCATCCGCTAACTCCAGCATCGCAGTGAGCGACTCGCCCTTCAAGCCGCGCGTGAGTGCGCCAAGCGGAAATACACGCGCGGCATGGCGTTTTTGTGCGCGGAACTTCAGCATCTCGACCAAGCCTGGCTCGTCAAGCACTGGCGACGTATCAGGCGGGCACACGACCGAAGTCACGCCGCCCGCGCCCGCTGCTGCCAATTCGGATTGCAGCATCTGCGCGTGTTCACCGCCAGGCTCGCCCAGTCGCACGTTCAAATCAACCAAGCCAGGAATCACCCAGCAGCCCTTGGCATCAATCACTTTATCCGCTTGAAAGCCTTGCTGTGCTTGGCCTATCGAGGCAATGCGACCATTCACAACGAGCACATCGCCAACCGCGTCCATGCCGCTTTGGGTGTCTATGATGCGACCACCTTGAATCAGTATTTTCATTTCACGTCTCCCTCGTTTGCCGAGACGATACTCATCACCGCCATACGCACCGCAATACCAAAACCGACTTGGGGCAAGATCACACTTTGCGCACCGTCTACCACGGACGAGTCAATCTCGACCCCGCGATTAATGGGTCCTGGATGCATCACGATGGCATCAGGTTTCGCCCACGCCAGCTTCTCTTGCGTGAGACCATAGCTCTTAAAGTATTCGTGGCTACTGGGCAATAGTGCGCCGCCCATGCGCTCGTTTTGCAAACGCAGCATGATGACCACATCTGCGCCCGTGATGCCCTCTTGCAGCCGATGGCACACACGCACACCCAGCGCGGTCAAATCGGCGGGCACTAGCGTTTTAGGGCCCACCACGCGAATTTCGGCACAGCCCAGTGTGGTCAGTGCGTGGATATCGCTACGCGCCACACGTGAGTGCAGCACATCACCAACAATCGCCACGCTGAGGTTAGAAAAATCTTTTTTGTAATGCCGAATGGTCAGCATATCCAGCAAGCCTTGCGTGGGATGCGCGTGACGACCATCGCCCGCATTCACGACGTGGATATGCGGTGGCAGGTTTCTAGCAATTAAATACGGCGCCCCCGATTCGTTATGCCGCACCACAAAAATATCAGCCGCCATGGCCGAGAGGTTGGCAATCGTGTCGAGCAAGCTCTCGCCCTTAGAAGCGGAGGAGCGAGCGATGTCTAGATTCATCACATCCGCCGAGAGGCGCGTGGCGGCGATCTCAAACGTGGTGCGGGTGCGGGTTGAGTTTTCAAAAAAAAGATTGAAGACGGTTTTGCCGCGCAAGAGCGGGAGCTTCTTGACTTCGCGCTCATTCACGCTCGCAAAGTTAGCCGCCGTATCCAAAATATGCGTCAAGATGTCTCGGGATAAGCCTTCGGTTGAGAGCAGATGTATCAGCTCGCCATTTTTATTGAGTTGCGGATTTTTCATTTCATTTCAAATGTGAATGTGCCGTCTAGCGCTTTAGACAGCGCAAGCGACTGACCTTGCGGCACTGTTTGCTTGTCTGCGGCAAAGTCAGCGTGAATCGGTAATTCGCGCCCACCGCGATCTACCAGCACCGCTAGGCGAACGCTGGCTGGTCGTCCGTAGTCAAACAGCTCGTTCAGCACTGCGCGAATGGTGCGGCCCGTGTAGAGCACATCATCCAACAGCACAATATGTGCGCCCGTTACGTCAAACGGCAAGTCGGTTGTTTCAATGGGGTGACTGTTTGATTTGTTCCTGCGCCGCAAATAATCATCGCGGTGCATCGACGAGGAGATGATGCCAATGTTGTCTAGCCCCCAATCGTGCTGCAAGCGCTCGACCATCCAAGCGCCGCCAGAAGCAATACCCACCCAGTGTGTGCTAGGGCTTCGCCAAGGCTCTAGCCCGTCGCGTAAATCAGCGTATAGCTTCTCGGCATTCATTGCGGCAAACTCCTCAAATATTGTTCTAAGATGATACAGGCGGACAGCGCATCGAGCTGGTTCTCTTTCGCCTTCGGATTATCTCCCTTAGCCTCTGTGGTGCTGTAGCGCTCATCCACCTCATGGACGGTCAGTCCTGTCCAAGCGCGTAGCTCTTTGGCAAACTCTTTTGCCAATCGGGTATTTTTGTGCGGCGCGCCGTCTGGATGACAGGGAACACCGACCACCAAGGCCGCAGGTCGCCACTCACGCACCAAACGAACAATCACTTGTTGCCGCGCTGCGCCTTGTTCGGTCAAGGTGGCAACGCTTTGCGCCGAGCGAGTTAAGGAGTTACCACTGGCGACCCCCATGCGCAAACGCCCCCAGTCAAACCCCAGATAAGAAGAAACCGTGCGACTCATTGCTTAAGCGCTACCGCCTGATAGCGAGAGCATCACTTCGTCAACGCCCAGCAGCGACAAAGCCTTTTGATAACGCTTGGCCACAGGAACATCAAAAATTAAATCGTGATTCGACGCGGGAACAGTCAGCCAATCGTTTTGCATGATCTCTGCCTCTAACTGACCCGCTTGCCATGCCGCGTAGCCCAGCGCAATAAAAATTTTGCGTGGCCCTGCGCCCCCCGACAGTGCATTCAACACATCGTGCGAAGTCGTCATCTCTAGGCCACCAGGCACCGTTAAGGTAGCGGCGTAAAACGGGACTTGAGTTTCAGTCTGCTCACCGCCTGGCCCGATCTCAACCGTTTGCAGGGCTTCGTGCAGCACAAAGCCTCGGTCTGGCAATACAGGACCACCATCGAATACGGGGTGCTGCCACAAATCATCACGCCGCAGTGGCAGATCCATGCGCTCAAACATATGTTTGACCGTGCTCTCGCTGGGGCGATTGATGACCAGCCCAGCCGCGCCGTTGATGCCATGATCAAAAACGAATACCACCGCCCTGTCAAAATCATCATCGGCCATGCTGGGCATGGCAATCAGGTAGTGGTTATTCAGATCCAACATTCAATGCATAGATGGAGCGTTTTGTCTACGGGACATCACGGCGTTGTGAGCCTGTGAAGAGTTGACGTGGACGACCGATTTTGTATTCAGGATCGCCAATCATTTCGTTGAGTTGTGCAATCCAACCTACTGAGCGTGCCAAGGCAAAGATGCCCGTGAACAACGACACAGGAATACCAATGGCGCGTTGCACGATACCAGAGTAGTAATCCACATTTGGATAGAGTTTGCGCGAAACAAAATAATCATCTTCCAGCGCAATTTTTTCTAGCGCCTGCGCCAATTGCAAAATCGGATCATTCTCGACACCCAGCGCGGCAAACACTTCGCGGCAAGTCTCTTGCATCAGCTTGGCGCGTGGGTCAAAGTTTTTGTAGACGCGGTGACCAAAGCCCATCAGCTTCACGCCAGAGTTTTTGTCTTTCACTTTTTCCATGAACTCTTTGACGTAAGACAGACCGCCTTTGGCATGAATATCTTCCAACATTTGCAAGCACGCTTCGTTCGCGCCGCCGTGCGCAGGTCCCCAAAGACAAGCCACACCAGCCGCAATCGCCGCAAATGGATTGGTGCCTGACGAGCCGCACAAGCGCACGGTTGAGGTGGATGCATTTTGTTCGTGATCGGCGTGCAGCGTGAAGATACGATCCATCGCGCGTTCCATCACGGGATTCACTTTGTATTCTTCGCACGGCGTCGCAAACATCATGTGCAAAAAGTTGCCCGCATACGACAGATTATTTTTCGGATAAACAAAGGGCTGACCGATGCTGTATTTGTACGCCATCGCCACCAAAGTTGGCATCTTGGCAATCAAACGGATCGCCGCAATTTCGCGGTGCTCGGCGTTGTTGATGTCCGTGCTGTCATGGTAGAACGCCGACATCGCGCCGACCAAGCCCGTCAAAATGGCCATCGGATGCGCATCGCGGCGAAAGCCTCGCAGGAAGAACTGCATCTGCTCGTTCACCATTGTGTGCATGGTCACCAGCTTGTGAAAGTCTTTGCGCTGGGTATCAGTTGGCAACTCCGAGCGAAGGAGCAAATAGCAAGTGTCTAAAAAGTCGCCTCCGCGCGTCGCCAATTGCTCAATCGGATAGCCACGGTACAAGAGTTCGCCTTTGTCCCCGTCGATATAAGTAATGGCCGACTGGCAAGCCGCTGTAGACAAAAATCCTGGGTCATAGGTAAACATACCTGTTGCGCCGTAGAGTTTGCGGATGTCCAAAACATCGGGGCCAATGGTGCCTGCATAGACGGGCACTTCAAAATTAGGTGTGCCGTTCGAGAAGGAAATGGTAGCTTTGTTATCAGAGAGTTTCATTTTTTATTTTCCTTAAATATCTTTATTCATCAACATCGTCAATACATTGTCAATCTGCGCCTTCGTAACCAGCCCATTCGCGGATTGCAAATCACGAATTTCGACCTCATCCAAGCGTTTTCTAGCCAGCAACACATCCATCAAATCGTTGTCCGACAAGTCCATCAAGGCATACAGACCCGCCTCGTCATCCTTGGTTAAGCACGACTCATACCGAGAAAAAAATCGCTCGATAAAAAGATCGTTCTCCAGCATCCCACGGCGGCTACGCCATTTGAGTTTAGAGAGTGCTCGCTCATCCAACAGCGACGCGCCATCCATCACTTAAACCGACCTCGCCACCATCAGCTCTTTAATTTTGCCAATCGCCAGCGTTGGGTTCAAACCTTTGGGGCATACATCCACGCAATTCATGATCGTATGGCAACGGAATAAACGGTAGGGGTCTTCCAAGTGATCGAGCCGCGCCGCTTGATCTTGATCGCGCGTATCAGCAATGAAGCGATAGGCTTGCAAGAGTCCCGCTGGCCCGACGAACTTGTCGGGATTCCACCAAAAACTGGGGCAAGAAGTGGAGCAACTTGCGCACAAGATGCATTCGTACAAACCATCGAGCTCTAAGCGTTGCTCAGGGCTTTGCAGGCGCTCTTTTTCTGGTGGCGGCGTGTCATTCACCAAGTAGGGTTTGATTGAATGGTATTGCTTAAAGAACTGCGTCATATCGACAATCAAATCGCGCACCACAGGCAAGCCTGGCAAGGGCTTCAAGACGATGGGGTCTTTGAGCGTGTTCAAGTTGGTGAGGCAAGCCAAACCGTTTTTGCCGTTGATATTCATCGCGTCCGAGCCGCAAACGCCTTCGCGGCATGAGCGGCGGAAGCTCACCGTTGGGTCTTGCGCTTTGAGCTTCATCAGCGCATCAAGCAGCATCCGCTCGTGACCGTCAAGCTCTAGCTCAACCTTTTCCATGCGCGGCTTGGCGTCCACATCGGGGTTGTAGCGATAGATATGAAAAGTGCGTTTTGCCATTTTTAGAAAGTCCTTACTTTAGGTGGCACAGAGTCCACGGTGAGCGGTTTCAACTTCACCGCTTTGTAGTCAAGGCGGTTGCCCTCGGAGTACCACAGCGTGTGCTTCATCCACTCGGGGTCGTTGCGACCTAGCGGTGCGGTGGGGTGATCAACAGGGTGCTCGTAATCGCTCACCGTATGCGCACCACGGCACTCGTGGCGTGCGGCGGCAGACACAATCGTTGCCTGCGCAGCTTCAATTAAGTTTTCAACTTCTAACGCTTCAATGCGCGCGGTGTTGAAGACCTTGGATTTATCTTTGAGTCCAATCGCTTTGACTCGCTCGCGCAACTTGGCAATTTCAACCACGCCCGCGTCCATGCTGGCTTGCGTGCGGAACACGCCTGCGTGAACTTGCATCTTGGCACGCAAGTCGTTGGCCACATCTTGCGCGTATTCGCCCTCTGTTGCTTCTTCTAAACGATTAAGACGCGCCAGCGTTAAATCGGCAGCATTGGCTGGCAATTCTTTTTGCGCTTGATCTTTCAGGTTAGACGCAATGATGTGATTCCCCGCCGCACGACCAAACACCAGCAAATCCAGCAACGAGTTCGTGCCCAAACGGTTGGCACCGTGGACACTCACGCAAGAGCATTCGCCCACAGCGTAGAGACCATTCACGACTTCGCTGTCATTGCCATTCTTTTGAATCACAACTTGACCATTGATATTGGTTGGGATACCGCCCATTTGGTAATGGATCGTTGGCACCACAGGAATGGGCTCGCGCGTCACGTCCACGTTGGCAAAGTTGATGCCAATTTCATGCACGGAAGGCAAGCGCTTCATCACGGTTTCTGCACCGAGATGATCCAATTTCAGCAAGATGTGATCTTTATTCGGGCCACAGCCGCGACCTTCTTTGATCTCTTGATCCATACAGCGCGACACAAAATCACGCGGCGCAAGGTCTTTCAGCGTAGGCGCATAGCGCTCCATAAAACGCTCGCCGTTGCTGTTGAGCAAAATAGCGCCCTCGCCCCGGCAACCTTCGGTCAATAACACCCCCGCGCCGTGCACACCTGTTGGGTGGAACTGCCAAAACTCCATGTCTTCCAGCGGAATGCCAGCGCGAGCCGCCATACCCAAACCATCGCCTGTATTGATGAACGCATTGGTCGAAGCTGCAAAAATGCGCCCCGCACCGCCTGTTGCCAAGAGCACGGTTTTGGCTTCCAAAATAAACAGATCGCCCGTTTCCATCTCCAGCGCTGTCACGCCAACAACATCACCTGCGTCGTTGCGAATGAGATCGAGCGCCATCCATTCCACAAAGAAATTGGTTTTTGACTCCACGTTTTGCTGGTACAGCGTGTGCAACATCGCGTGACCTGTGCGGTCAGCCGCCGCGCACGCACGCTGCATCGGTTTTTCGCCGTAGTTTTCAGTGTGTCCACCAAAGGGACGCTGATAAATCGTGCCGTCCGCATTGCGGTCAAACGGCATCCCCATGTGCTCAAGCTCATACACCACCTTGGGTGCTTCGCGGCACATGAATTCAATCGCGTCTTGGTCGCCCAGCCAGTCCGACCCCTTGACCGTATCGTAGAAATGGTAGTGCCAGTTATCAGCACTCATGTTGCCAAGTGAAGCGCCAATGCCGCCCTGCGCCGCCACGGTGTGGGAGCGCGTAGGAAATACTTTGGAGAGTACAGCGACATTCAGCCCTGCACGCGCTAGTTGCAAAGAGGCCCGCATCCCCGAACCGCCCGCACCGACGATGACGACATCGAACTTGCGACGCGCGATATTTTTATTGGTATAGCTCATGTAATCACAGTCTCCACAAAACTTGAATCGCCCAGCCAGCGCAGCCTATCAGCCAGATCACGGACAGCACATTCAACGCCAGGCGCAGCGCCACAGGCTTGATGTAGTCCATATAAATTTCTTTCATGCCCAGCATGACGTGCCAAGCCAAGGCAAGAATGACCACGAAGGTCAGCGCTTTCATCGGCGTTGAGGCAAAAATGCCCGCCCATTTGTCGTAGCCCATCGCACCTTCGTTAAAGATGACTTGTAGCAAAACAATCAGCGTAAACGCCGCCATCAAGGCCGCCGTCAGGCGCTGCGCCAGCCAGCCACGCAGAGCGTTATTTCCCCTGCCCTTCGTCAAAACCGTGAGATTTGAAATCGTCATTTTTTAGTCCATCCAATCAATACAAACCAAAGAGCTTCGCGCCTAAAGCCGCCGTGAAAAGCAAGCTAATCACAAACGTCCAAACCGCTGACTTTTTGCCAAAAGCCTTGGTAACAGCTTTGTGACTGACATCCATCCACAAGTGACGCAGCCCTGCCGTTAAATGGTGCAAATAAGACCAAATCAGCGCCAGCGCAACAAGCTTAAAAAACCAGCCAGGCATAAAACCAAAACCAAAATTAAACAAACCTGTGAACTTGGCGTAGGAGAATTCTGAAGAAATGGATTTGTCAAACAGCCAAATGATGAATGGCAAGAGTAAAAACATGAGAGCACCACTTGCACGGTGAAGAATCGAGACAATCGCCGCCGCTGGCATACGGTAAGTGGTGAGGTCGGTCAACGCATTGATATTGCGAAATTCTGACATTTTTGAGGCTTTCTGAGTTGCAAACCGCCTGATTGTAAAACACAGGGGTTTTCACTAGGCTGACAATGTCACCACCGCCCACGCGCTAGCTCGTTTATTGCTTCTCCAGCCACTGCCTCAGCTGTAGCACGCCCTGCGTCAAACGCGCCACGTCCTGCGACGCAAAGCACCAGCGCATCCACCCGCCTGCCGCCCCGTTGGGGGTTAATTCAAATGCACAACCTGGCGCAAGCCCAAGCTTTGCCTCGGCTACCAAACGCTTGGCAAGCGCGAGTGAGTCATCAAAGCCTTCGATTTTGAAAAAGGCGTACATACCGCCCTTTGCCGCCCTGACCTGCACGTGTGGCAAAGCCTGTAAGAGCGGGATCAGCGTATCTCTGCACCGCTTAAAGTGTGCCACCAGCGGCGGCGTGATCTCAGCCTCGCGCTTGAGCGCCTCCAGCGCAGCACGCTGCACAAAGCTGGGCGCACACGATGTATTGAACTCAATGAGTTTGCCCAGCGCGTCCAAACAGCTTGGCGGTACAACCAGCCAACCTAAGCGCCAGCCCGTCATTAAAAAAGATTTGGAAAAGCTGTGTGTCACGATGAGTCTGTCTTCGGGCAAGGCGATGTCCAAAAACGACGGCGCACAGCCATGTGGATGGTTGATGCCGCCATTGAGATTGCCCGCCTCCATGGGCTCGTAATAAAGCCGCTCGTACACCTCATCGGCAACAATCCATGTGCCTGTTGTGCGGCAATGATCGAGAATCATTTGCTGCTCACAGCGCGTCAACGTCCAGCCCGTAGGGTTATTCGGTGCATTGATGAGCAGCAACTTGGTAGCAGGTGTGATTGCCTCGCAAAGCGCATGCATATTGAGCTTCCACTCACCCGCCTCTGCGTAGAGCGACACCGCTTGAACCCGCGCCCCCATGATGCGCGCTTGCTGCGGCAAGTTCGGCCAAATCGGCGTAACGCAAACCACCTCATCCCCCGCATCCACAATCGATTGCGTTGCCAACATCAACCCACTGACTCCGCCAGAAGTGATCGCAATGCGATTGACATCAATTAAATTGGCTAAAGAGCCGTGCAGCCGCGCCATATAAGCAGCCACCGCTTCGCGCAACTCAAACAAGCCCAAATTAGCAGCGTAGAACGTCTCGCCCGCTTGGAGCGATGCAATTGCCGCCTCGCGCACCGCAGGATGCGTTACCTCGTCGCTTTCGCCAAACCAAAATTTAAGAATGCTGGTTTGGTCAAGCGCCGAATTCACCACCTCGCGGATTTGCGAGCCAGCAAGTGATTGAATGGAGGGTCTAAGGTGGCGTTGAGCGTTGTTCATAACAGGAATCTTAATCGCCATAATGACCAGCCATGAACACATCACCCATCACCCTTTACGGCATTCCCAATTGCGACACCGTTAAAAAAGCGCGCACATGGCTCGCTGAGAACCAACTCGATTACGTTTTTTACGACTTCAAAAAGCAAGGCGTGCCCGAAAGCCTTTTAGATCAAGGCTTAGCGCAAGTTGGCTGGGACGCGCTACTCAACCGCAAAGGCACAGCGTGGCGCAAATTGGATGCGGCCATTCAAGCCGCCGTGGTCGATGCCGCCAGCGCAAAAGCCGTCATGCTAGCAAACCCAAGCACCATCAAACGCCCAGTCGTGGCGTGGGGTGATGGGCGCATGACCGTTGGATTCAAGGGTTCGTTTTAAGCAATACTCATTCGCACAAAACTTTAATTGACGGCGGAATCGGCACGGCACGAATGCCATTTTTTCCGTCCTCGCGCTTGATGGCAAAAATGCGCACATCTTCCGCCTCCATGATGTCGTCCACCGAGCCGTCTTTATTCACGCGGCGCACCACATAGCGCAGCACAAAACTTTTCTCGCGCCACTCAGGAATGGAGGTATGAATGCCCAAGTTTTCGCCATACGTCGCCGTCTTCAAAAACTTTGCCTTGGTATCCACAATCGGCGTACCAATCACGCCCATCGTCCGTGTGGTCTCCGCCCAAGTCGGCACACCGCACTGCTCAAAAAAATAGCGCGAAGCCGAATCAATCCAATGAAAAAAATTGGGATACCAAATAATGCCTGCGGGGTCGCAGTGGCCAAACTCAACGCGAACGGGGTAGATGATTTCTTTCATGCAGAGAATGCACGAATTAATGCAACTTCACGCCAGTCTTGGCTTGCAGCTCTTCCATCGTCACGCCGTCGGCGAGTTCTACGACCTTCAAGCCTTCAGGTGTCACGTCCATCACCGCTAGGTCGGTGATGATGCGGTCTACCACGCCTTTGCCTGTGAGTGGCAAGGTGCAGTTTGGCAAAATTTTCATATCGGTTGTGCCATCTTTCTTTTTAGCGACGTGTTCCATCAGCACAATCACTCGCTTCACGCCTGCAACCAAATCCATAGCACCGCCCATGCCTTTAACCATCTTGCCTGGAATCATCCAGTTGGCAAGATCGCCATGTTCGCTGACTTGCATCGCGCCCAAGATGGAGAGGTTGATCTTGCCGCCGCGAATCATGGCGAAGCTCTCATGGCTGCCAAAAATCGACGAGCCTTTGATCGTGGTGACAGTTTGCTTGCCTGCGTTAATCAAATCAGCATCCACTTCGTCTTCTAGTGGAAACGCGCCAATCCCCAGCATTCCGTTTTCGCTTTGCAGCCACACGTCCATCGTGGAGGGCACGTGGTTTGCCACCAGCGTGGGCATACCGATTCCCAGATTCACATAGAAACCGTCTTGCAATTCTTTAGCAGCACGCGCCGCCATTTGGTCTTGACTCCATGACATGATTAAATCCCCGCCTTTTCTGTAATGGTTCTTTTTTCGATACGTTTTTCAGGCGTGCTGTTTAGCACAATGCGGTGTACATAAATGCCTGGCAAGTGGATGTCGTCGGGTGCCATGTCGCCCGTTTCGACAATTTTTTCAACTTCGACGATACAGACTTTGCCAGCCATCGCCACGGCTGGATTGAAGTTCCGCGCGGTTAAGCGAAAACGCAGGTTGCCTGATTTGTCCGCCACATCGGCTTTGACCAGCGCCACATCGGGTACGAGCGAGCGCTCCATCACATAAGTCTCACCATCAAACTCACGCAGCTCTTTGCCATCCGCCACCACCGTGCCCACGCCCGTTTTGGTAAAGAAGGCTGGAATGCCCGCCCCGCCCGCGCGTAGCTTCTCCGCCAACGTGCCTTGCGGTGTGAATTCAAGTGCTAGCTCGCCCGCCAAATATTGACGCTCGAACTCTTTGTTTTCGCCCACATAGCTTGAGATCATTTTTTTAATTTGACGCGTTTGCAAGAGCTTGCCAAGACCGAAATCATCAACGCCTGCGTTGTTGGAAATAGCGGTTAAATTTTGCACGCCAGACTCTTTAACGGCATCGATCAAAGCTTCTGGGATGCCACACAGACCAAAGCCGCCGACCGCAATCAATTGGTTGTCGGCAATCACGCCGTCTAACGCCGCTTTGGCGCTGGGATAAATCTTATTCAAAACGAAGCTCCTAAAAAAATTGATTTTAACGACGACGACAAGAGCGCACCCCCGCCACCTTGCGGATCGTCGCCATGACGGGCGTCAGCTTAGACGCATCCGCCACTTCCACGGTAAACGTCATCCACGCGGTGGCTCCCGCACTGCCTTTAACCGACTGCGTTTGCACGCCTACGACATTCATTTTGGCCGCAGAAAAAACCTCCGACACGTCGCGCAACAAGCCATTTCTATCGCTCGCTTGCACACTCACATCGACGGGGTAAATCGGCTGGAAGCCCTTGTCCTGCTTGGCTCCGCCCAGTGCCGAATGCCCCCACGACACATCAATCACGCGGTCACTTGATCTGGCGGCGATTTGCATAAAGTTAGAACAGTCCGCGCGGTGGATACTCACGCCTTTGCCGCGCGTCACAAAACCGCAGATAGCATCTGGCGGCGCAGGTTTGCAGCATTTCGCCAACTGCGTCATCAGCGAATCCATGCCCACCACCAGCACGCCGCTCTTGTCTGTCGATTGTTTTTTGGCTCTCGATTTTTTATAGATGAAGTAATCGTCAGGTGCTAACACTTCAGCCGCTGGTCTCAAATGAACTTCAATCGTGCGCAGTGAAAACTCATCTTTGCCAACCGATTCAAATAAATCGCTCGCCGTTTTAAAGCCGAGCTGCACGGCCAAATCATCTAACTTAAGCGCCGTTTTTCCTTCGCGCTGCAACAGTTTTTCAACCTGCTCGCGCCCCCGCGCAATCGTTTGCTCAGCGTCTTGCGCATTAAACCAAGCACGTACTTTGGCACGGCCTCTGGCGCTTGCCATAAACCCCAGTTCAGGATTCAACCAATCGCGCGATGGCCCGCCTTCCTTGGCGGCGTGAATCGCCACAGTTTGTCCGCTTTGCAGCTTGGTATTGAGCGGCACGAGTACGCCGTCCACCGTTGCGCCTCGGCAGCGATGCCCCAAACTGCTATGCAATTGATACGCAAAATCAACCGGCGTTGCACCTTGCGGCAAATCAATAATTGCCGCCTCAGGCGTGAGCACATAAATGCGGTCTTGCAGCAGCGCCGTCGCAACGGCAGCCCCCGTCGCCTGATCGAGTTGATCCCTCTGATCGCCAGCAACCTCACGCTCCCACGCCAACAGCGCACGCAGCATGGCAATTTTTCGGTCATAGTCGCCGCTCGCTTGCACGCCGCTGTAGCCCTTAGCGCCAGCCTCTTTGTACGCCCAGTGCGCCGCCACGCCTTGCTCGGCGTGCTCGTGCATTTGATGCGTGCGAATTTGAATTTCTAGGGGTCGATGCTCGCCACCCGCAAAATCATCCCGCACCACGGTATGCAGCGATTGGTAACCATTCGATTTTGGCTTGGCGATGTAGTCGTCATACTCTTCTGTGATGGGCGAAAACCGCGTGTGAATAAAGGCCAGCGCGGCGTAACAATCATTCACGGAGTCCACCAACACACGCATGGCACGCACATCAAACACACGCTCAAACGGCAAATTTTTACCGCGCATTTTTTTCACAATGCTGTAGATGTGTTTGGGACGCGCATCGACCGTGCATGGGATTTTTTGCGCTTGCAGCTGTGCCGCCAGTTGCAAACGGAGTGCTTGCGTTTTAGCAATGCGGTCACTGCGTTTTTCTTCTAACAAGGACGCGATGTGTTGATAAGTTTGCGGCTCTAAGAACCGAAAACTCAGGTCTTCCAACTCCCATTTCATCTGCCCCATTCCAAGCCGATTGGCAAGCGGCGCAAAAACATCTAACGTCTCGCGAGCCAAGTCCAGCGAAGGATTGGCCTTGGTTGCCGCATAAAACCGCAGCGTCTGCAAACGCGATGACAGGTGCAACAAAACCACCCGCAAATCGCGTCCAAACGCAAGCAGCATCTTTCGAATGTTCTCTAGCTGCGACTTCGCCACAACGCCGTCATCCGTGGTTTTGCGCGACCGCGCATGTAGCTCAATGAGCTGGCGCGTCTCAACCGTCAGCCGCGCCACACTCTCGCCAAAGTTTTTAGTGAGCACTTCCAGCGGCTTATTTAAAGAATCAACCGCGTAGAGCAAATAGCACGCGGCTTGCAACTCGTCTGAGTGATCAAACTCGGCCGCAATAGCAGCCACAGCAGCGGCATGATCGAGTGCCGACTCGCCAGACGCAAGCCGTACATCAGCAATTAAAACAACAGCGAAATCGTGGGCGCGGGTAATAAAACTCGTGGTCATGCGAGTCATCATACCGACTCATCTGATCTGAGCGACCTCTATAATTTCAGCGATTGCCATGCTCAGACCCCACACCCTTCTCTCCCTCATCCACCAACAAGCCGCTCGCCTCACCGATGCTGGGGTTTCCTTCGGTCACGGCACATTGAGCGCTTTTGACGAAGCCGTATGGCTGGCGCTGTGGGCCATGCAGTTACCGATTGATGATCTCGATGCCGTTGCTGATGCGCCGGTTTCTGCGCTTGATGAAGCTGCCGTTATTGACATCATCACCCAGCGCATCACAACGCGAAAACCTGCCGCCTATTTAACGCGCGAAGCATGGCTGCAAGGCGTGCCGTTTTATGTGGATGAGCGGGTGATTGTTCCGCGCTCGCTGATTGCCGAAGTCATCGCGGACGGCTCTATCGACGCTTGGCTGTCAGACCAAACGCGGCGCGTGCTTGATCTGTGTACAGGCAATGGCTCACTCGCGGTACTCGCTGCAATGGCTTATCCCGATGTGTCCGTTGTAGCGAGCGATCTCTCAGAGGACGCGCTGGCTGTGGCGCGCATCAATCTAGACAAGCACGATTTAGCTGCGCGAATCACGCTCATGCAATCGGATGGCTTATCCCATGTGCCCGGCCTGTTCGATCTCATCCTGTGCAACCCGCCCTACGTGAACGCGCAAAGCATGGCAGCGTTACCGCCCGAATATTTGGCAGAACCCAACATGGCACTTGCCAGCGGGGCAGACGGAATGGACTTCACAAGGGCTTTGCTCGCGCAAGCCGCGTCCCACTTGACCTCCGAAGGGGTGCTCGTTTTAGAAATCGGCAACGAGCAAAAAAACTTCTGCAAAGCCTTCCCCGACTTGCCTGTTTTTTGGTTAGACACCAGCGCAGGCGACAATCACGTTTTATTGATCACGACAGAAATGCTAAGGCTCTACCAACATGAAACCATCTGAAATTTGGGTGCGTCAAGCACAACAAAAAGCGCAGCCTCATTTTGAGCAAGCTCGCGCACTCTATAACAGCAATGACTTCCACAATGCTGCCAAGCAACTTGACGCAGCGCTCGCCCTTGATCCCAACTACACCGACGCGCTGCAACTGCTGGGCATCGTCTATGCACAAACAGAAAGACGGCATCTCGCGGTGTCGCTGTTTAAAAAAATATTAGCGCTTGAACCGCACAATCACCGCGCCTATAACAATTTGGGGCAAGTGCTAGACGATCTGCAAGACTTCGCGGGAGCGATAAGCTGCTTCGACAAAGCGCTTGCGATTGACCCCAACTATGCGGCAGCCATGACCAACCGCGCCGATACGCTGTCGCGTATGCCGGCCACAAAGCGATAATCTTTTTTATTTTTCTGAATGATCTCTCTCCAAAAAATTACGCTACGTCGCGGCACCAAAGTTGTTCTGTCCGAGGCCTCTGCGATCATTCAACCTGGCGAAAAAGTCGGCTTAGTAGGACGCAACGGCGCTGGCAAATCCTCGCTATTTGCACTCATGCTGGGGGAGCTGGCTGAGGACAGCGGCGAGTATTGGATTCCAACCGCATGGCAAGTGGCCACCGTTGCGCAACATATGCCCGAAACATCTGAGTCGGCAACCGACTTTGTGCTAGCTGGCGATGTGCGCTTAGAAAAAGCGCGTATCGCGCTGACCGCACTGGAGAACGACCCCAACATGGACAGAGACGGTTTTGGCGAGCAGTTCGCCGAGGCCTACGCCCATTGGGAAGACGCGGGCGGACACGATGCCGCGTCGCGGGCGCAGACACTCATCCAAGGTCTGGGCTTTACCGTGCAAGAGCTAGATCAGCCCGTGAATAGCTTTTCAGGTGGCTGGCGAATGCGTCTCCAACTGGCGCGGGCGCTGATGTGCCCGTCAGATTTGCTGCTACTTGACGAGCCCACCAATCACTTGGACTTGGACGCGCTGGTGTGGCTGGAGGCTTGGCTGGCGAAGTACGAAGGCACGATGATCGTCATTAGCCATGACCGCGAATTTTTGGATGCCGTCACCAAAGTCACGCTGCACATCGAGCTTGCCAAGCTCACGCGCTACGGCGGCAACTACTCACAATTTGAAGATTTGCGAGCGGCAGCAGCGGCGCTGCAAGCCACGGCGTACTCCAAGCAACAAGACAAAATTGCGCATCTGCAAAAGTTTATTGATCGCTTTAAAGCCAAAGCCAGCAAGGCCAAGCAGGCACAAAGCCGCGTCAAGGCACTGGAGCGCATGGAGAAAGTCGGGCCACTGTTGGCAGAGGCAGAGTTCACGTTTGAATTTAAAGAACCTGCGAATTTACCCAACCCGATGCTGACGATTAGCGGCGGCGAGTTTGGTTACCACGTCGTGACCTCTACCGTTCAGCCTGAGCGGGTCGAAGGGCGCGCCTCGACAGACTCAACACGCACGGAAAACAAAGTCATTGTTCGCAACGTCAATAAATCGGTGCTTGCAGGCGAGCGCATCGGCATTTTGGGCGCGAACGGACAAGGTAAATCGACCGTCGTCAAAACGATTGCTCGCGAAATAAAGGCCTTGGGCGGCGAGGTGCTGGAAGGGCGTGGTCTCAATATTGGCTACTTCGCGCAGCAAGAGTTGGACGTGCTGGTGGAGCAGGACAACCCGCTTGATCACATGAGCAATATGGTGCGACGCATGACGGCGGCTGGAACGCTCTCAGGACAAAGCACGCGCGAGCAAGATCACCGCGCTTATCTTGGCTCGTTCAACTTTACGGGCGAGCAAGTGAAGCAAAAAGTAGGCAGTATGAGTGGCGGCGAAAAAGCGCGGCTAGTGCTTGCCATGATCGTCTGGCAACGCCCCAATCTCTTGCTGCTGGATGAGCCAACCAACCACCTAGACTTGGCCACGCGCGAGGCGCTGGCTGTGGCTCTCAACGAATTTGAAGGCACGGTGATGCTGGTCAGCCATGACCGCTCGCTACTGCGCTCGGTGTGCGATGAGTTTTGGCTGGTCGCCAAAGGCGCAGTTGTGCCCTTTGATGGCGACCTTGACGACTACCAAGTCTATTTACTGGAACAGGCCAAAGAGGCGCGGCAGCAGCGCCAGCAAAGCGCCAAAAAAGCCGTGCAAGCCGTACAAGCCGAGGCCGTGCAAGCCGAAGCTGTGATCGCCGCAGCGAAGCCAGCCGTGACCTATAGCAAGGCAAAACTTGATCAAATACGTAAAGCGCTTGGCAAAGTTGAGGTCGATATAGCTCAATTAGAGGCCGAAAAAACGGCGCTTGAGACCGCCATTGCCACGGCAACCGATGCCAAACAAATCAACGAGATGAGCCAACGGCTCAAATCCGTCCTCGAAACCCTTGAAAAACGCGAAGTGGAATGGCTAAACCTCGGGGAAACCCTTGAATAAGCCTTTAATAAAGCTGACAGCGAACCAACAATAACGGTTAAAATAGGCGGTTGTTCGCGCACCCGTGCTACTGCTACTGTTAATAAGAAGATTCCCAAAATGGCTGTTAATTTAAACAAAAAAATTCCAGAATTTGAAGCCATCGGCACCAACGGCGTAGAGCTCTCTAACGTTTCCCACCTTGGGAAAATTGTTGTCTTGTATTTCTACCCCAAAGACAACACGCCTGGCTGCACGACTGAAGCGATGGAGTTTCGTGATAAATACAAAGATTTCATTAAAACGGGCGCAACCGTTTTGGGTGTATCACGCGACAACATGAAATCGCATAACGAGTTCCGCGCCAAGTTGGAGCTGCCCTTTGAGCTGATTGCTGATACCGAAGAAAAAATGTGCCACCTCTTTGGCGTGGTGAAAAACAAAATCATGTACGGTAAAAAAGTAAAAGGCATTGAGCGCAGCACTTTTTTAATCGGCTCTGATGGTCTTTTGCGAGCCGAGTGGCGCGGACTGAAAGTTCCGGGTCATGTGGATGAAGTTTTGAAAGCGGTTAAGGCGCTGAAGAAAACTGAAAAAGCCGCCGCAAAACTAATCCAAGAAGTTGAAGTTGTAGAAGAGTAATTTTCACTGGAACCCCTATGCCACTGCCCCCGCCTCCAAAACCAAAATCGGGGGCTAAGCTCTCAGCACTAGTTACCCAAGTCACCAAAGTCACCAAACTCGCCAAGCTCGCTACTTCTGAGCGCACATTCGATTTAGCCCCATCCACAACGGCTAACTATCCCGCTCAATATCCCGCGCAATATCCCGCGCAAAACGACAGCCCCATTCAAAACGACAGCCCCGCTCGCACGGAGCCCGCCCCAGTGCAGGCACCTCATCCCAAGCTTCGCCAAGCTCAGCCCGAACGGTTGATGCCCGCCGCCAAATCAAAACCCAAACGCACAGGTCCCAAGCGTTTGTTTGTGCTGGATACCAATGTTTTAATGCACGACCCCATGTGCCTCTTTCGCTTTGAAGAGCACGACGTGTACTTGCCTATGGTGGTGCTTGAGGAGCTGGACTCGCACAAAAAAGGCATGACGGAAGTTGCTCGCAACGCCCGCCAAACTAGTCGCTGGCTGGATAGTTTGCTCAGCTTAGCTGGCGCTGCCAACAACCAAGCCACCATGGACAAAATGACGGCGGGTGTTGCACTCAATGCCACAGGACACAGCGCAGCAACAGGCAAACTATTTTTTCAAACTTCGTTGGTCGTCGCCGATCTGCCCATGAGCTTGCCGCAAGGCAAAGCGGACAATCAAATTTTGGCAGTTGTCCATTCGCTCAAAGCCCTGGAAGCCAAGTCCAATAAGCCCCGCGAAGTGGTACTGGTCTCCAAAGACATCAATATGCGCATCAAGGCCAATGCGCTTGGCTTGTCCGCAGAAGACTATCAAAACGACAAAGTACTAGAAGACGGCGATGTGCTGTACGCTGGCGCGTCCGCCCTGCCCGCCGATTTTTGGACCAAGCAAAGCAAGCAACTTGAGAGCTGGACGCAAGGCGGTCACACGCTTTACCGAGTAAAGGGCAAACAAACGCAAGATTGGCGCATCAACGAATGCCTGTACTACGAACAAGCGGGCGAGCCGCCCTTGTACCTGCGCGTAACGGAGTTGCGCGGCGATAGCGCCACACTCAAAACGCTGAAGGATTATCAACATATCAAGCACGCCGTGTGGGGCGTTAACGCACGCAACCGCGAACAAAACTTCGCCATGAATTTGCTGATGGATCCCGACGTCGATTTGGTCACACTGGCCGGCACAGCAGGCACAGGAAAAACGCTGCTCGCCTTATCCAGCGGACTCTCGCAGGTATTGGATGAACGCCGCTACTCAGAGATCATCGTCACTCGCGCCACGGTCAGCGTAGGCGAAGACATTGGCTTTTTGCCAGGCACCGAAGAAGAAAAAATGGGCCCGTGGATGGGGGCGCTAGACGACAACCTAGAGGTGCTCGCCAAAAACGACACCAGCGCAGGCGAATGGGGACGCGCCGCCACGCAAGACTTAATCCGTAGCCGCATCAAAATCAAAAGCATGAACTTCATGCGCGGTCGCACGTTCTTAAACAAATACCTCATCATCGACGAGGCACAAAACCTCACGCCCAAACAAATCAAAACGCTGGTCACCCGCGCAGGGCCTGGCACGAAGATTGTGCTGATGGGCAACCTAGCCCAAATCGACACGCCGTATCTGACCGAAGGCTCTTGCGGCCTGACCTACATCGTCGATAAGTTCAAAGGCTGGTCGCACAGCGGGCATATCACCCTGGCACGCGGCGAACGCTCACGGCTGGCAGATCACGCGAGCGAGGTTTTGTAGAGTCATCGACGCACGTCATTCCCGCGAAGGCGGGAATTAGAGTCATCGACGTATGTCATTCTGTAGAGTCATCGACGCATGTCATTCTGTAGAGTTATCGACGTATGTCATTCCCGCGAAGGCGGGAATCCATAAGGCAGTGGATCCCCGCCTTCGCGGGGATGACTGGTGTTTTTAATGCGCCTCATCCCAGTTCTTGCCCACACCAATCTCCGCTAGCAGCGGCACTTTGAGCGTAGCCACGCCCGCCATGATGCGTGGGATCTCGCTCTTTAGCCAATCAATCTCGCCCTCGGGCACTTCAAACACCAGTTCATCGTGGACTTGCATGATGAGTTTGGTGGCGCAGTTCTCGCTATCGAGCACGCGCTGCACCTCGCACATGGACAGCTTAATCAAGTCCGCCGCCGTGCCTTGCATGGGCGCGTTGATGGCGGCGCGTTCTGCGCCTGCGCGGCGCGGGCCATTCGGGGAATTGATCTCGGGCAGATAGAGCCTGCGCCCCATGACGGTCTCCACATAGCCTTGGGCTTTGGCCTGCGCGCGCGTCTCGTCCATGTAGCGCTTGACACCTGGGTAGCGCTGGAAATAACGGTCGATGTACGCCGCTGCCGCCTTCGTCTCGATGCCCAGATTACGCGCCAGTCCAAAGCTACTCATCCCGTAAATCAAACCAAAATTAATCACCTTCGCATAGCGCCGCTGCTCGCTACTGACCGCCGCCACCGCCACGCCAAACACCTCAGCCGCCGTGGCTTTGTGAACATCTAGCCCGTTGTGGAAAGCTGCCAAAAGGCTCTCGTCACCACTCAAATGCGCCATGATGCGCAGCTCGATTTGCGAATAATCCGCACTGGCAATTTGGTTACCAGAGGCCGCAATAAACGCCTCGCGCACCATGCGCCCCTCAGTCGTGCGCACGGGAATGTTTTGCAAGTTGGGATCGGTGCTTGACAAGCGCCCCGTCACCGCAACGGCTTGGCCGTAATGCGTATGCACCCTTCCCGTGCGTGGATTGGCAAGGGTTGCCAGCTTGTCGGTGTAGGTTCCTTTGAGCTTAGAGAGGCTGCGAAACTCCAGCAATTTAGCGGGTAGCGGATAGTCGAGCGCAAGTTTTTCTAACACCTCTTCATCGGTACTGGGCGCACCTGTCGCTGTTTTTTTAACCACCGGCAAGCCGAGTTTTTCAAAAAATATCTCCCCAATTTGCTTAGGCGACGCCAAATTAAACGGCTGCCCTGCCAGCGCGTGCGCCTGGGTCTCTAGCGTGATGATGCGTCCGCCCAAGTTTTTGCTTTGCGCTTTAAGCACCTCGCCATCAATCAGCACACCGTTGCGCTCCATGCGGAATAAGGCCTCCGACGAGGCAATCTCCAGCTCGTAGACCGCACGCAGCTTAGGCTCGGACTCAAGGCGCGGCCACAGCACATGGTGTACCGCCAACGTCATCTCCGCATCTTCGCAGGCGTAAGTGGCTACGCGCTCAATCGCCACTTGATCAATCGTGATCTGCTTCGCGCCTTTGCCGCACAAGTCTTCAAAGCTCACGCCTTTGCGCCCCAAGTGCCGCTCCGCAAGGCTCTCCAGCCCATGCCCCTTGTGGACTTCCAACACATAGCTTTGCAGCATGGTGTCGTGCGCATAACCTTTGACCTCAATCCCAGCCGTCGCAAACACATGGCGGTCATATTTGATGTGCTGCCCCACCTTAGGCTTTGCCGCATCCTCAAGCCACGGCTTGAGCGCCGCCAGCACATCATTCATAGGCAACTGCGCAGGCGCATCAGGATAGTTATGCATCAGCGGAATGTAGGCCGCGTGCATCTGTGCGCCCTCTTGCACCGCAAAGCTAATGCCCACAAGCCGCGCCAGCATATCGTGAATGGAATCAGTCTCCGTGTCCAAAGCCACGACTGGCGCGGCTTGCAGGCGATTCACCCAGCGATTAAGTTGCTCGGCCGTGAAGATCGTTTCGTAGTTCTTAGCCATTTCGGCACAAAGGTGAGTCGCCACCTCGGGCGCATGATCGGCAAACAAATCATCCAGTTCAGCGCTAGGTTTGAAGGCCGGCTTTGCAGCCATTTTTTGCAAAGATTTAAAGCCATATTTTTCATAAAAGCCAGCCAGCAACTCCGTGTTTTCAGCTTGCAAAGCCAGCGCATCAAAGTCTGGCAAACCATCAACGTAGGGCGTATGTGCGCTTAAATCGCAATCGCGCTTCATGGTGACTAATGCCCGACCCTTGGGCAACCAATCCATCGCCTTGCGCAAGTTCTCCCCTGCTACACCCTTTATTTCATGCGCCTTAGCGACTAGATTGTCGAGCGAGCCATACTCCAGCAACCACTTCGCCGCCGTCTTGGCCCCCACCTTTTCCACGCCAGGCACATTGTCAACTGCGTCACCAATCAGCGTTTGCAAATCCACCATCAAAGAAGGCGGCACACCAAACTCCGCCGTCACGCCAGCCACATCGCGACGCTTGCCGTTCATGGTGTCAATGATGGTGATGTGCTGGTTAACAAGCTGACTTAAATCCTTGTCACCACTCGACACAATCACCTCAATGCCGTGGGTAGAAGCCATAGCCGCAAGCGTAGCAATCACGTCATCAGCCTCAACATCAGGCACAGTCAGCACCTTCCAACCCATGAGCGCAACCAACTCGTGAATCGGCGCAATTTGGCTGCGCAAATCCTCAGGCATACGCGAGCGCGTGGCCTTGTATTCAGGATAAAGCGCATCGCGGAACGTAGGGCCAGGCGCATCAAAAACGCACACGCCGTAGGTAACGGGCGCATCGTCACCCTTCAAAACCTGCTCCTTGCGCAGCGAGTTCATCATGTTAATCATGCCGCGTATCGCCCCCGTAGGGCTACTTGCGGGGTCACCCGCCACGGCGCGAAGGTCGGGCATGGCGTGAAAGGCACGGTAAAGATAGCTAGAGCCATCAACCAGAACGAGGCGTTTGTTGGTATTCATAGCCTCCAATTGTGCCTGCTTGTATCAGGATGAGTCCGACTGAGATTCGATCAATTTTTTAGCTACATCACGGGCAATTTCTAAAGTGTTTTGCAAGGTGTTGCCCTGTGCCACTAAGCCCTGCACATCGTCACTGGTGGCCAAATACACACCCTCTGGCAAATGCTCAATATGCAGTTGAATCATGCGTTCCATTAAAACTCCTTATGGTGATTAACTGATGAATTGACTTTAACTAGCGCTGCTGAACAAAACCAAAATGCCTGCATATTTGGTGAGCCGACTCGGTTGCATCTTGCTTTTCCTTGCGCAGCGCGTTCATCATGTTAATTGTGCCCACTTGCATCTGCGGTATAAATCCAGAAAAGAAAACAGCCCCAGAACGAATCATGGGGCTGTCGGTTGTGGCACTTCGGTATAGTGCTTAGTTGCCAAGGCAAAAATTCTGTTGCCAACGGCTTACTTGATAGAAAGGCAAGTATACATCATGACTCTAAAAAAAATTCCTTATCGCTTGGGTATCGACATTGGCACAGGCTCTGTTGCTTGGGCGGCAATGGCACTCACCGAAACAGGGGCTATTGATGCATCCCGTGGATTGATCGCTAGCGGAACCACTATTTTTGGCGAACCCGTTCTCCCAAAAGAAATGAAATTGAAAAATGAAGTTAGGCGAACGCAACGTCTGATGCGCCGCCAAACCGAACGTAAACGTGAACGCTTGCAAAAAATCATGCACATCACCACCGCCCTTGGCATCAAACCCGAAGATTTAGCCAATGCGCTGCGCCGATACAAAAATACTCAAGAACTTTGGCATTTGCGTGTTCGCGCCCTTGATCAAAAAATTGAATTGGCAGAACTCATGCTCATTGTCCTGCGAATGTCTAAAAACCGCGGCTACAACGGCGATGCCCCTAGTCCAAATAAAAAAGGAGATTACGGCAAAGCGGGGCAAGCACTTCAGCACACTGAAAGTTTGAAAATCGAATACCCAAAAGCGCGAACAATTGCAGAAGTACTTTGGCTTGATCAGGTCAAAAAAGAACCTCGTATGAATCAACGTAGATTCAGAGGCAACATTAATGCAGGGATTTATGTTTTGCGCACTGACATAAGGCATGAGTTTGATTTAATTTTTTCTGAACAAACTAAGCACCACTCTGTTTTAAGTCAACCTCTGGCTGCTATTTACGGTGAACGACTTTCGCAAAAGCTGTTATCGGATCACGCCAAGCCGATTCATCATGGTGTCGATGCAAATTGGAATCAAGGCACCAAGTATTTTTGGGGGCATTCACCTAACAGCGTCACCGAGGCGATTCAAATTGCTCTTTTTTATCAACATCCGTTACAAGGCTTTAAAGACAAAATTGGCAAGTGCTCGATGGATAAAACGTCTTTGCGTGTTATCGCTGCACATCCAGCGCATCAAACCTTTCGCATAGAAAAACTACTGGCTGACTTGCGCTGGGGTGGTAACAAAGCTGGTGAACGTCTCAGTTTGGCGCAAAAAGACTTCATCAGAGAAAAACTTAACGCGCAAAAAGAAATTGGTTTTGGTGCGCTCTATAAGGCATTAGATAAAGCTGGACTCATGCACGAGGATGGCCTGACATTGAACTTTCACACGCCTCGGCGCGACAAATTAACAGGCAATAAGACTCGTCACTTTCTCATTAAATTTGATCTCTTAGATCTATTTGAATCACTCACACCAGAAGAGCAAAATCACGTATTTTTGGCGTGGGCAGACGATATTCCTGCGCCAGAGAGCTGGGGACACGATGCCGCACGCGCCAATGTTGCAACGCTTTATGGTGAGGCAGTTGCTAAGTTCATTGATACGCTTAAAACTGCATTAGATGGATTAGACAGGCCTAGTGCCGTTGATTTGGACAGCAAGCGCACCGCCTATGGTGCACCTGCACTGGCGCGACTAGCGAACTACATACGCGAACATGCAAACGACACTTTACCTGCTGATGAATACGCGGCAATTCAGGCGCTTTATCCGAATCACGACACGCGTGCGTCCACACTCAGCACACTGCCAAGTGTGGAGTCATTAGATTTGCGATCACCTGTTGTCAGTCACGCGCTGGAGTACACGCGGCGCGAAATTCAAGGTGCCATTAAAAGGTTGGGAGTGCCGTATGCCATGGTCATTGAGCTGGCAAAAGAGGTGAAGTCAACTCTAGAAGAGCGCTCAAAAACAACTACACGCCAAAACAAGGAAGAAAAAGAAAACGGAAAAGCTCGTGCAGCAATTTTGGAGGCTAATTGCCGTATTTCCAACACCAGTATCCTGCGCTACAAACTTTGGGTTCAGCAAGGGAAACGTTGCCCCTATAGCGGAGATTCGATATTCTCAATTGAGGATGCTGTTAGTGGCAGCAAATACGACATTGAGCACATCATTCCGAAACGCAAGCAAGGTGTTGGTAATCGCTTCAGTGACGTGGTGCTGGCATCGAAACAATTTAACAACCTCAAAGGCGGTGACGAAACGCCGTACCACGCTGCAGAGCGACTACGCAAAGCAGGCAACACTGCTTGGAATTGGGATAAAACCGAGCAAGCCGTCAAATTGATTGCCCGTGAAAACAAAGACTTCAAAAGCAAAGCAGAGTTAATTTTGGATAAAACCGAGTTCAAAGACATGAGCTTGGACGACGAAGGTTTTGTTGACAGGCAGCTACAAGAGACTCAGTGGATCGGCCGTGTGGTGCAGTCTTGGTGTCAGAGTATTTGCGACGATGTCACCGTGATTCGCGGCAGCCTCACGGCAGCACAGCGCAGGGCTTGGGGTTTGCACACTATCCTAGAGGAGGTTCGTATTGCCGAAGGCAGACACAACAGCGATAAAGCCGCACAATTGTTCTACAAACCTAATCGCTTAGGTGAGATGGTTTTTGATAAACGCAGCGACCATCGCCATCACTTGATTGATGCTTGCGTTATCGCACTATCAACAAGAAGCAATTACATGGCACTGGTGCGCGCCCAGCAGCAACGTGCAACGCTGGGGCACAGCAACTACAAACCACCCTTATGCCCTGTACCCTCCCTACGAGAACATCTCTTGAAAATGCTCAACGGCTATACCGTTTGGCATGTGCCCGATCATTTAGTCGCAGGGGAGATGTATGACCAGCCATTTGGGATTGGAGAAGACGGAAAGACGCTTTATAAAAAAGGAAAGAAGGCCAAGCTAGGTAGAGGTTACGCTAGTTTTCATCCCGAAACGGATGCCTTACTTCAGCATACCGACCGTAAAGGCGGTGTACATAAAAAAACACTTGTCAAATCCGAATCGGCTTGTATCCGAATCACTGAAAGTGATTTTCAGCAAGTCCCGCTCGCCGAGTTCCGTCAGCGCTACATCAAGCATGGAAAACTAACCCTACCAGAGGATGAAAGATTTCTGTTCAAAAACGACTTAATTTGTTTCCCAGATGACCATGTAGTTTATCGCGTGGCTCAGTTGCAAGAAGGTGGCGTAGCCTGTATTAATGCGAACGAAACAACAGCTTACGGTAACACTTTAAGTGGGTCAGATTTGCAATGCGTAAAGTCAAAATTAACAGACATCAAAAAAGCGAAAATTCTGCGCCATCCGATCGAACTTGCCCTTCACAGTAAGGTCATCAAATCTAAAGCGAGATGAGATCTGAGCGCGTTCTGGCAATCGAAAACCCATGTCGATTGAGCATCGACACAGCGCGGTTAAAAATTGAACGGGGCGGGATAACTTCCTTGGTTGCAATTGTCGATATTGGCGTTTTACTCATTGATACCATGCAAGTCGAGCTAACGGCGGGGGTTATCCGAGAATTAGCGCAAGCCGATATAGCCATTATTGTGACGGATGCAAAGCACTATCCATGCGCTCTACTCATGCCAAGTGCGGTACACACGCACACCGTCAAGAGGCAACGCCTGCAAGCCACGATGGGGGAAAATTTTTGCGATAACTTATGGGCAATCACAATCGCTGCAAAACTGCGCAATCAGGCTAGGTTTTTATCTGCTCAAGGTAACAGTGATGCGCTGGCTCGATTCGAGCGAATGGCAAATACCATACAAGCGGGTGATCCAGAAAATTTTGAAGCCCAAGGCGCAAAGCTTTATTGGCGCGATATCTTTCGGGAAAAATTCAAGCGTGAGAAGCAAGGCGCTGAAGACGTGCGAAATGCCGCACTTAATTTTGGCTACGCCATTTTGCGTGGGCTATTTGCAAGGTACATTTCCGTAAGCGGCTTGTCTCCAGTTTTTGGTTTTGGACATAGCAATTTCGAAAATCCTTATTGCTTAATTGACGACTTAATAGAGCCCTTCAGACCTTGTGTGGATGCGCTAGTGGCAACGCTAATTGACAATGAAAATAATTTTGACGGTGCCAATAAACGCATTGTTCTCAAGCTGCTGGATTGCGAAGCACTATTTAAATCACACGATCAGCTTAAAAAATATAGGCTACACACTGCAATCTATGAAACCGTAACCGCGTACACAAGGGCACTGGAGGGCAAGCGTGAAAACCTCTTGGAATATCCTATCGGCTTCATTCTCCCACTCGCATGAAGACGCAAGCCCTGAGAGCTACGAAGTCGGAAAATTCTTTAGAACCATGTGGCTCGTCTGCGCATTCGATCTTCCCACCGACACGAAAGAGGCGCGGCGTAGCTACACGCAATACAGGAAACTATTGCTAGCGCAAGGCTTTGAACATTTACAACATTCTGTCTATTGCAGGCATTTTCCAAACTACGATCAAGCTCGAGCATCAGCTAAGCGATTAGGACCAGAAACACCATCAAATGGCAAAGTGGATTTTTTATTTTTGACAGACAAACAGCTGGGATTAACCGTCAGTTATCTCGGAAAGAAAACACGTGAAGAGCCACTTTTTATAGAGCCAGAACAAGGAATGCTATTTTGAAAAGACAAATACCGCTTATAAATCAAACATTTATAAGCGGTATAGTCTATCAAGTAAGCCGTCAACAGAGCCTTGGAACATCCAACCCAGTCGCAACCAATACCTACGGAGTCTATCAAGTAAGCCGTCAACAGAGCCTTGGAACCGAAAGCCACGCCCAGCAAGGCGAGCGCAGAGTCTATCAAGTAAGCCGTCAACAGAGCCTTGGAACTCGGGTCCTGACACGTCCACAAAGCCCGCCAGTCTATCAAGTAAGCCGTCAACAGAGCCTTGGAACGGTCAATGAGGCAGGTCAAAATGAGGCCGCAGTCTATCAAGTAAGCCGTCAACAGAGCCTTGGAACCGGCCTTGCGCAGTGCTCATTAATTAATGTAGTCTATCAAGTAAGCCGTCAACAGAGCCTTGGAACTGGCGGCTTGCCCTTAACGCAGCTTGTCTAAGTCTATCAAGTAAGCCGTCAACAGAGCCTTGGAACAGCAACTCCAAGGGCTAAGGCAAGCGGGACAGTCTATCAAGTAAGCCGTCAACAGAGCCTTGGAACGCGACGAGCGTACTAAGGCCCTCGAAGCTAAGTCTATCAAGTAAGCCGTCAACAGAGCCTTGGAACCTACCGGTAGAGCTGCGCCTCAAACGCTTAAGTCTATCAAGTAAGCCGTCAACAGAGCCTTGGAACCACGAGTGGAGGCGCAACGGTATCGGTATCAGTCTATCAAGTAAGCCGTCAACAGAGCCTTGGAACACGGCTATGTAGGCGTGCTGACAAACCCAAAGTCTATCAAGTAAGCCGTCAACAGTGGACTTGTCCCCTAAAAGTGGACACTCAAAGATGAGAATTACAACTTATTTT
>JASGCK010000009.1 GCA_030054145.1 Cytophagales bacterium | reverse complement strand
ACGGTTGATTTCTCCCAAAAACTGCACTCGATTAAACTAAAAACTGGGAGTTTTTTCTATTGGTAATTGCCCTGTAGCCTTTTGTTCATGCGGGATTGAGGGTTTTTTCAGGGACGACTATGTACAGCGGTTAAAAAATGGGACTCCTACCACGCACCCGATAGCCACTGACGAACTCAAAGCCCTCAAAGCGTGGCTAAAAGCCCGTGAGGGATACCGTGGTGCTGATACGGGTGTGTTGTTCCTGTCAGAACGAGGCGAAGCCCTCGATAGGCGGCAAATAAACTATCTCCTAGCCCGATATGGCGAGATGGTAGGGTTAGAGTTCGTACCGCATCCCCACCAGCTCAGCCATGCCTGCGGGTACGCCCTCGCAAACGCTGGGCATGATACCCGCCTGATACAAACCTATCTCGGACACCGCAATATACAGTCCACTACTATCTATACTGAGACAAATGCGGGACGGTTTGCTAATCTTTGGACTTAACCTTTAGCGATTCTTTTGAGCTTCCAAATGCGTATTTAGCATAGATAATAAATGCAGCAGCATTCTGTGTTACTGTAGCCCCAATGAGTGCCAATATAATAGCACCATTAATAATTCCTGCGCCCAACTTGCCATTATATATTTCGATGCAAAATATAATTCCAATAAGACCAATAGTCAATGTGTTGGAAAAATAAAACCAACGTTTAATTAATTTTCCAACAGCAAGTCTTGATTCAGATTTATATTCTTCCTCAGCATCAGCAAACCCATTAGTTTTTGCGTCTACATAAAATTGATTCAAAATATTTATTTTATCTTCATCATTATCCGCTTGCCGCATCGAAACTAATACAGCAGTTGATTTTTGAAAAGGGTGAATTCTCTGCTTCATATATAATTTTCATAAAAATGGTCAAGCATTATAAAAAAATGCCTCTCATCAAAAGACCTGTATCTATAATGATAAATCATATCAGCAAGAACTGTATCAGGTATTTTACTAGTGTCTAAATTCATTAGCTGAAAAGTATGAGCCAATGCGAAATCCTCATTTAGAGAGGCAGCTAGTCGTCTTTTTTTTGGGTCAATTGATCCAGGAGAAATATTATCCTCAACTTCTAAATTTATAGGCTTATATTTTAAAATCCATTTAGCCGTAAATGCAGCAACCTTAGAAAGCCTCAGACGTTTACCACTTTTTTCATTATGAAGAGCCCGAGTCCATTCATCAGAAAATGGCTCTAGTTTGCTAGATGGGTTTGAATTTTCTGGGCTTAGATGATATTCTTTATATTTTACAACATCAATATAGTATGATTTGCAAAGTTGGTCGACTGCAATAATATCCAAACTAGAAATAAAACCATCTAATCCATCTTTAGAGTCTGCATATGCCTTTAAAAGGCTTACTAGTGAAAGTTTTTTTTCTCTAATTCGTTTTTTATAGAATTGATTAAGAATCAATTCTACCCTTTGTGATTGACTCATTATTATTCCCAATTACTTTCATCAAGTATTTTCGCTGTTCTAGCTGAAACAGCTTTATAATATTCAACGTCATCAGCAGTCGCCAATTTATATTTAACTGGCAACTCATTGTTTGGGCGTGTCGTAGTAAGAGAGCCACTATTATCACTTAGTTCTTTTACTATTACACTCATTTCATCTTGGGTTTTTTTGAAAAGTCCTGCTGTTTTCATGATTCTATGATATAGATATATTAAAATTTTGCAAAGAAAAAAGCATCATATTTCTAGGATGCTTTGAGTTTTCACATTATAAAAATTCAAGTTAATTGACAACGGGGACAATAGCCGTATCTGGGACTGTATATACAACCCCATTTTCTTTTGCAGCAGGTAAAGTCAGCAACAGTTTATTGATTGCCCTTTGTGCGATAACACAAGTTTCCTTGCTCACACCTGTACCATTCCTAAATGCTTCAAGCGTTCCTTTTTTTACGCCGCCGCCAACCATTCCAGATAGGAGAGTTGGCAATCCATTCTTGCGTAATTGACGATTGTTTGACTTGAAGAAGAAAATCCTAATTTGTTCTTCTACCAATCCAAATTTATCTATTGTGAATAGATTTACCCTATTGGCGGCAGATTGTGATTGTTCGGTCTTATTCGGCATTTTGTCGTGATTTTTTAAAAAAGTTGTCAGATTCTATCGAAATTTCCCATCATTTATCGAAAAAACATGAAGATTTTTTGATTATTTGTCTCTTTTTTCCTAAAAATCCTCGTCTTTTTCCGCTCTAGTGTGTAGAACGCCTCGGTAACCCCTAGAGAGTAGATATCAGCGGCTGAACTTCCCCCAGTTTCACGAACGGTTAAATGTTTCGGAATTGAAGCGGTTTGAGTGTAACCATGCAGGGTTATCCACTGAAGTTACCGCTGAGAAAGGTAACAAGGTTCAAGCCTCCGCCCGCACCGCAAACTGCGGAAAGTAACGCATCACCACTGCGCCTTTTAAATCCCACGCCGTGCATTGATTGAGATGTTTGGGTTGCTGGGTGATTTGATCTGAGCGGACTTTGCTGTTGTTGCTGCGGTACGGGTACACGGTTTGATACGCCGCTGTGGCAGCGCCCGAGAGCAGTTCGCGCACGTGCGTGCAGCCTTGCAAGCCGCCAATGGCATCTTCAATTTTTCGCTTCCAACCACGCCCCATTTGCAAACCTATCACGGCGCGGATGGAGTCAATTGCAGGGCGGCACTCTAGGTACGGCGTGCTGGGCATGGCGGCAGCAATATCGTGAATGACCATCGCATCATCAATCGTGACGCGGATGAGCATATGGTGCACCGCTTCGTTGGCAGGCAAATCTCCGCGATAACCCAGTTTGATTGGCTCGGGCTTGCTGTCTCTTAGTTCGCCCTCGATATCCCAAAGGCCGTCCTCGCGCAGATAACCCCGGTAAGTAATTGTGCGGTCATGCAAATGGCGACGCGGGGGGGCGGGTGGCAACTCTAGCGTTGCTGGTGGTGGCGTATTGTTTTCAGTGGTCATAACTGTGATTTTCTCCGGGTTGATGCCTGTTGCCAAACGGCTGACGAGTCCTTGAATCTGCTTCCTCCGCGATAATGTGAGTTTCGTCGCAGGGGGGTGGCACGAGGAACCCACTTATAGAAAATACAGATTATGAATTTTTCTCAATTTCCAAAATGGGCTAAATGGGGCATCGCTCTTATCGCTTTGGCGGTGCTTGTTATTGTCATTGGTAAAGGTATGGCCAAGCGCAAAGCTGAGCAAGCGGCGATTGTTGCTGCGGCTTTAGATAAAAAGGTCAATAGCGCCATCGAATTAGCGCCCAGCGATACGGTGATCGCCAAGACCATCGTGCTCTCCAGCGGACTGCCTATTTCAGGCAGCATCAAAGCAGCTAGCAGCGCCGTTGTGAAAGCCAAAGTAGCGGGTGATTTACATGGCCTGACTGTGCGCGAAGGCGATTTTGTGAAGGCGGGGCAACTACTTGCCACTATTGACACGACCGAGTTTGCGGCGCGTCAAAATCAAGCGCAAAAGACAGCGGATGCGGCACGCGCCCAAGTGGATATCGCGCAAAAGAATGTTGATAACAACAAGTCGCTTGTTGAACAAAACTTTATCTCTAAAACTGCACTAGAGACCTCGCTTGCCACACTGAATGGCGCAAAGGCCAGCTATGCCGCAGCTCTTGCTGGCGTTGATGTTGCTAAAAAATCATTTGACGATGCCAAGGTATTTGCGCCGATTAGCGGCACGATTTCGGTGCGTAGCACCCAGCCTGGCGAGCGCGTAGGGATTGATGCACGCATTGTGGAAATCATTGATTTAAGCCACTTGGAGCTTGAGGCGGCGCTGGCGCCTGCTGATTCAGTTTCGGTTCGCGTGGGTCAAGCCGCACAGCTCACCATTGCAGGCGCTGCCAGCAGCGTGCCAGCGCGCGTGGTGCGTATCAATCCTGCGGCAACAGCGGGCTCGCGTTCGGTGTTGATTTATTTAGCGCTGGACTCGGTTGCTGGACTACGCCAAGGTTTGTTTGCACAAGGCACACTGGCAACCAATCAGATTGAGGCGATAGCCGTGCCCATAACGGCGATACGCAGCGACAAGCCTGCGCCCTATGTGCAAGTGGTTGAGAACCATAAAGTCGTTCACAAAAACGTGACACTGGGAGCGAAGGGTAGCGCCAATGGTGCGGAATACATCGCCGTGCAAGGCTTGTTGGAAAACGCCGTTGTGTTGCAAGGCAATGTGGGCGCGGTGCGCGAAGGCGTGAACGTGACCACCACGGCGACCACCGCAACCACCAAAGCCAAGGCGAACTGATATGTGGTTTACCCGCATCTCGCTGCAAAACCCTGTCTTTGCCACCATGATGATGCTTTTGCTAGTCGTGCTGGGGGCGTTTTCAATCAAAAATTTGCAGGTCGATCAGTTCCCTAATATTGACATTCCTGTGGTTGTGATTACCACCGAATACCCAGGCGCTTCGCCCGAAGTGGTGGAGAGCGAAGTCAGCAAAAAAATGGAGGAAGGCGTGAACTCGGTCGCGGGCATTAGCGCCGTCACCTCGCGTAGTTATGAAAATCTCTCCGTTGTGATTTTGGAGTTTCAACTCACGGTGGATGGTCGCCAAGCTGCGATTGATGTGCGCGAAAAAGTTGCCGCCATTCGCCCCAATTTGCGGGCCGAGGTGAAAGAGCCGCGCGTTCAGCGTTTTGACCCTGCCAGTAAAGCGATTTGGTCGGTGGCGGTGTTGCCCAGCACCGTTCGCCCTGAGCTTGTCAAAGGGCAGAGTCAGGCTTTGCCAGGCTCCGCCCAAACGGCAGCACCCAAAACGCTTTCAGCCGTGGAGCTGACCAATTGGGCTGATCAAGTGTTCAAGAAGCGACTAGAGAGCGTGCGCGGCGTGGGCGCTGTCAGTCTGGTGGGCGGAACCAAACGCACGATCAATGTTTATTTGAATCCACAAGCCATGGAGAGCCTTGGCATCACGGCTGACCAAATTGTGAATGCCGTCAAAGGCGAAAACCAAGATTTGCCTGTGGGTGCTATTCGTAATTTGACGCAAGAGCGCACAGTGCAAATTGATGCGCGTATGAAAACGCCCAGCGACTTCAACGACATCATCGTCACGCGCAAGGGCGGCGCGGCGGTGCGCTTAAACCAAGTCGCGCAAGTGGTGGATGGCGCACCCGAAGTGGATAGCTTGGCGCTTTATAACGGTCAGCGCACGCTGCTCTTGTCGGTGCAAAAGTCGCAAGACGAAAACACCATTGCGGTCGTTGATGGACTGAATCAAACACTGAAAGACATTCAAACTCAGCTTAAAAATGCGGGCGACGCCAGCATTCAATTGGAGCCCGTCAGCGATGCGTCGCGCCCTATCCGCGTGGGCGTGGACAATGTGCGCCGCACCTTGATTGAAGGCGCTTTGCTGACGATTTTGATTGTGTTTTTATTTTTAAATTCGTGGCGCTCCACGGTCATCACGGGGCTGACGCTGCCGATCTCGTTGATCGCAACTTTCTTGTTCATGAATCTGTTTGGCTTCACCATCAACATGATCACACTCATGGCGCTCTCGCTCTGCGTGGGGTTGCTGATTGACGACGCGATTGTGGTGCGCGAAAACATTGTTCGCCATATACAAATGGGCAAAACGCCCTACGATGCCTCGATGGAGGGGACGAAAGAAATTGGGCTCGCCGTGCTAGCCACCACACTCTCCATCGTTGCGGTGTTTTTACCCGTTGGATTTATGGGCGGGATTATTGGGAAGTTTTTTCACCAATTTGGCATCACCATTGTGGCGGCGGTATTGGTCTCGATGTTCGTCAGTTTTACGCTGGACCCGATGCTCTCATCGGTTTGGCATGACCCCGCCATTGATACCCACGGGGGGTCTGGGCAACCGCTGACGGCTGCGAACTCGACCCGCATGGAGCGCCTGTACGAACACACGATTGGGCGCGTCACGGGTTGGTTTGATCGCGCCACCACGTGGCTAGAGCATCAATATCAAGCGGCGCTCGGTTGGGCTTTGCTGCACAAACTGAGCACGGTGCTGGCAGCGCTTGCCATTTTTATCGCCAGCCTTGCGATGATTCCGTTACTTGGCACGGAGTTCGTACCCAAAGCGGATTTTTCCGAAACCTCTATTTCGTTTTACACGCCCGTTGGCTCATCGATAGAAAATACCGAGGCAAAAGCCAAGCAAGTCGAAGCCATTGTGCGCGAGTTCAAAGAAGTGCGCTACACGCTCTCAACCATCAACACGGGGACAGCGAGCGGCAAAATGTACGCTAGCATTTACGTGCGCTTGGTTGACCGCAAAGACCGCAGTTTGAGCGTTGATCAAATGTCGGCAACTTTGCGCGATCGGCTCTCCAAAGTGGCGGGCATAACCGTCACGCACATTGGTTTGTTGGATGCCGTTGGTGGCAACAAACAAGTTGAGTTTTCGATTACAGGCACCGATCAACATGAGCTAGAGCGCCTCGCCACATTAGCCATGAACAAGCTCAAAGACGTCAAGGGTTTGGTCGATTTGGACTCCAGCATGAAGCCCAACAAGCCGACGATTGACGTAACCGTGATGCGCGACGCAGCCACCGATACGGGACTGACCACGGCGCAAATGGGTAGTCAACTCCGCACCTTGGTTGCAGGGCAAACCGTGGGCAATTGGCGCGATAGCAACGACCAAACCTACGACGTGAATGTGCAGCTAGCCCCAAGTAGCAGACGCACACCCGCCGATCTGGCCAGACTACCTTTCTTTGTGGGCGCAAATAGCGATGGCACATCGCGCATCGTCAGGCTCAACCAAATTGCAACCGTGACCGAATCGACCGGCGCCAATCAAATCAATCGCCGCGATTTGCAGCGTGAGGTAGCGATTAATGCCAACACGTATGGCGTGGCAGCGGGAGAGGTTTCAGCAGGAATTAAAGCGGCGCTAGAGACCATCAGCTTCCCACCAGGCTATGGCTATCAATTTAGCGGTTCGACTAAAAATATGACGGAGTCTTTTGGCTACGCGACCGCTGCTTTGCTCATGGCGATCATCTTTATCTACATGGTGCTGGCAAGCCAATTTAAGAGTTTCATTCAGCCGATTGCGCTGATGAGTTCGCTACCACTGACCTTAATTGGCGTGGTCGCAGCGCTGATGGCGTTTCGCTCGACGCTCTCCATGTTCTCCATCATTGGTGTCATCATGCTGATGGGCTTGGTCACTAAAAACGCGATTTTATTGGTGGACTTTGCCATCCGTTCCCGCGAACAAGGCATGGCTCGCTCCGAAGCTTTGCTGCACGCCGCCAAAGTGCGTTTGCGCCCGATTTTGATGACCACGCTTGCCATGATTTTTGGCATGGTTCCGCTGGCCTTTGCGCTCTCAGAGGGCTCCGAACAACGCGCTCCAATGGGTCAAGCCGTCATTGGCGGCGTGATCACTTCATCGATTTTGACCTTGGTCGTCGTACCCGTTATTTATTGCTATTTAGATGACTTATCTGCTTGGGCAAAAGCCACATTTTCGTCATCCCCGCGTAGGCTGGGATCCCGTGCGCCATGATGGAAAAATCATTGCATCAACGTGGACTCCCGCCTGCGCGGGAATGGCGGTTTTATATGAACCCCTACACCGCATCGGTAAAATCACGCCTCTATGAATAATCACCATCTCTCCCCGCTAGAGCTCGCTCGGTTCAACATGATTGAGCAGCAAATCCGTCCTTGGAATGTGCTCGATAGCCGCGTGCTGCAATTACTGGCAGAAGTCAAGCGCGAAGACTTCGTTCCCGCCGCCCACAAGAGCCTTGCCTTTGGTGATTTTGAACTGCCAATTGGTCATGACGCGGCCATGCTAGCGCCAAAGGTAGAGGCGCGATTGGTGCAAGACTTACAGCTCACAGGCGTAGAGAATGTTTTAGAGATTGGCACGGGCACGGGCTATACGGCAGCGCTTTTGGGGCGCTTATCGCATCACGTCACGACCTTAGAAATCAATCCAGAACTGGCGGCACAAGCCACGTTGAATCTAGCTCGCGCGGTGGTGGCTAATGTCGATGTTCGGGTTGCCGATGGCTCCCACATCGATGCGATCCAAGGCATGTTTGATGTGATCGTTCTATCGGGATCGGTTGCCGAAATTCCAGAGGCTTTGATTGACAAACTCAAGGTCGGCGGTCGTTTAATCGCCATTGTGGGCGACGAGCCCGTTATGCGCATGACACTCATCACGCGCACCAGCACGGGCTTGCAAACCATTCAACCGTGGGACACCTTAGCGCCAAGACTACTTGGGTTTCCTGAGCTTGAGACGTTCACGTTTTAACAGCGCGGCCAGTATGATTACACACATTCAACCCGCGCACTTTCAAGCTTGGCTTGCTGCGCAAGAGGACAGCGTCACCGTACTAGACGTGCGCGAGGCTTGGGAGCTGGGCACTGCCAGTGTCAAGGCCGATGGCTTTACGCTCAAGCACATTCCCATGAACGACGTTCCTGCTCGCCTGGCGGAATTGAATCATGATGCCCCGATTGCCTGCCTGTGCCACCACGGCGCACGCAGTGGACGTGTTGCGGATTTTTTAGCTCAAAACGGCTTCACAAACGTCAGCAACATTACCGGCGGTATTGCGGCGTGGGCGCAATCTGTAGACCCTAGCATCCCTCAATATTGAAAAGGTAATCGGTATGAAGCGTTTTTCTCTCTCAACTTTGGCAACCGCATTGGCGCTTGGTTTGGCTGCGGGCACAGCGTCGGGGCAAAGCCTAACTGCTTTATACGAGTCTGCTCGCAGCTACGATGCCCCCTTCTTATCCGCCAAAGCCCAGTTTGATGCCAGTGTTGCATTGGCAGATCAAACCAAAGCAGCCTTGCTGCCAACGATTGGATTTAGCGGCACAGTTTCGCGAACCGATTACAACTTGAAATACCCTTACCTGCCATCGGTTGGTACCAACAATGTTCCTCAAGAACGCTTTTTTGGCAATCGCACGTATGGCATTAACGTGTCGCAGCCACTGTATCGCCCTGGTAATTTAGCAAGTTATAACCAAGGTCAAAAACAGTTATTGCTGGCTGATGCCCAGCTCCAAGCGGCCGAGCAAGATCTGATCATTCGATTGAGTCAGGCTTATTTTGATGTGCTAGCTAGCAAAGACAGCCTTACCTTAGTCAAAGCACAAAAGGCTGCCGTGGCTGAGCAACTGGCCTCTGCCAAGCGTAACTTTGAAGTGGGTACCTCAACAATCACCGATACCAATGAAGCGCAAGCGCGTTTCGATCTTGCCCGCGCTCAAGAGATTGCAGCGGAAAACGATGTGCGTGTGAAGCAATTGGCGCTTCGTACTTTGGTGGGTAAATCCCATGTGGAGCCTTTGTCTATTCGCAGTGGCGCGGCATTGCCAACCCTCAAAGGCGATGACATGACCCAGTGGGTGGATGCGGCGCAAGAAGCGCATCCCTCGGTGCGCTCTGCTCAAATTGCGGTGGATGTGGCGATGTTGGAAAACGATAAGTCGCGCGCGGGGCACAAACCGACGGTGGATGGTTTCATCAACCTCAACAACAGCAGCAACCTCCAAGGTACCAACGTTAACAATAGCACCACCGACTCGCGTTCATTTTCTGCTCAAGCAGGCATCACGCTGAACATCCCTTTGTTTGCTGGGTTTGCTACGCAAAATCGACTCAAACAAACCTTGGCATTAGAAGAGAAAGCACGCAATGACTTGGACAATGCCAAGCGAGTCGTGGCGCAGGCAACGCGTACCGCTTACTTGGGTGTGGAGTCAGGACTGGGCTCGGTGAAAGCCTACGAAGCGGCTGAAAAATCCAGCCAAAGTGCGCTTGACTCCAACAAGCTAGGTTATCAAGTCGGCGTGCGCATCAACATTGATGTGCTCAATGCGCAAAGCCAGCTCTATCAAACCAAGCGCGATTTAGCGGTGGCGCGTTACAACGTGCTACTTGGACAACTCAAACTTCGCCAAGCCAACGGCACGCTCAAAGACGGCGATTTGGCGTTGATTGACGGATTGCTCGCTAAGTAATTCGCAAACAACTCAGCTGCGTTTTGATAGCCGCCACGGTCTTTGCCGTTGCGCCCGCGTGCGCGGCGATAAAGCTAACAGCCTTTGCTGGTTCAAATCCATCAGGGCGGCATAGCTCTAAGGCTTGCCAAATGGCGCTCTCCAGCGTTTGTGCCCTGAAAGCCACGGCGGATAAGGCTGCCAGGCGAGTGGCCTCTTCAAAATTAAACGTATGAGGCCCCATCACGACAGGGCAACCGCAAGCCAGCGCTTCGATTAAATTTTGCCCGCCCAGCGGCGCAAAACTACCGCCCAGCAAAGCAGCCGATGACAGCCCATAATAAAACGCCATCTCGCCCACGCTATCGCCAAGCCAGATAGCATGGTCAACACCACTCGCACGGAGCTTGTCAACCTGCTTGGCCTCCACAAGTTCAGCCCGAGCGGAAAATGCCCCTCGGCGCACAACCGTGAAACCAGCCGTTTGAATCAACGAGGCCACCTCGTCAAAGCGCTGCGGATGACGCGGCACAACCAGCCACTGGACACTTGCGCGACTCGCCTCTGGCAGCGCCTGCACAGCACTTAAAAAAAGCGCTTCTTCGCCCTCGCGCGAGCTGGCAAAAACGATCACGGGCTTAGTCAGGGTTTGCCTTAGCTGGGTCGCTTGCAGCAACTGCTCGTGGTTGGGCGTGATGTCAAACTTCACATTACCAAACACGCCGCTCACCTTTGCACCTGCGCTCGCAAGCCGCGCCGCGTCGTCCGTTGTTTGCGCATACACCGCCGCAAGGGCTTGATAGGCAAGGCTTGCTAGACTTTTTGAAAACCAACGCTGGGATTGTTGAAGTGATTTTTCACTCAGTCTTGCGTTGACCAAAAGCATAGGGACACTAGCCGCCTCAGCGCTTTTGATTAAGTTTGGCCATACTTCTGTTTCCATCAAAAGGCCCATGCTGGGTTTGAAGTGATTCATAAAAGACCGCGTCGCCGCTGGCGTATCCCAGGGTTGCCAAACTTGAATGTCGTCACCTACCAGCAGTTTCTCGCCTTCTGCGCGACCCGTGGCTGTTCCATGCGTCAATAGCAAACGCATCGTTGGCATTGCCAGGCGTAGCTCTTTCAGCAAAATAGCTGCCGCACGGGTTTCACCCAGCGACACGGCATGAATCCAAATCAGCGGACGGGCATCAGCCAACTGTGCGCTTGGGGATTCGCGCCCGCGCGGGAGTAGCGGCTTTGGTAATGCATAGCGCCCAAAGCGCTCATCCATCTGCTCACCATACAAGGGCTCGGCAAGGGCGCGGCGCATGAGCTTGCGCCGCACGAGCGGCTGCATCATGCGTGTGACCAGTGAATAAAGCGTGAGTGGCAAAGACATCACGCGGCGACCTGCTTGCAATTGGCAATCACAACTTTGTGCCAAGCCTGCATCACATCTTGCACACTGGGCGACACGGCTCCGCCAATCGCAAGCTGATGCGGCGTATCCACAGGGCCCGCCCGCCAAGCTCGATCGTGGCTAAATAGTTGTACGTGCGGCAAACCCAGTGCCACCGCCATGTGCGAGAGTCCCGAATCCACGCCAATCACACCTTGGCAAGTAGACATGATGTTCAGCAGCTCGGGCAAACCCATGCGCGGCAAGACCTGCACCAACTTACCGGCATAGCGCTGGATGCCTTGGCAAATCGCGAGTTCTTTGTCGTTTGCATGAGGCAGCAATATTTGATGCTGATCATGCCGTGCCAACTGCGCCGCCACACTCTCCCATTTCCACTGCGGCCATTCGTTGTCTGCTCGCGTTGTGCCATGCGTGAACATGATCTGCCGGGACAAGCCAGCACGCACGGGTAAGTCCATAAATACCACACGAGGTGATCCCGTAGGGACATAGCCAAGCAACTGCGCCGCCAGCAAACGTGTGCGTGCAATCGCATGAATGCGCTGGGGCATGGGCTGGTTGTCTGTCAGCAAATATTGAACAGGCCACTCGTAACTGCAAGCATCGCTTTTATTGGCAAAACTGCCGCGCAGACCTTGCGGATTGAGTTTTGCCATACGCGCGACCAGCGCTGATTTAGTGAGTCCTTGGCAGTCAATCACTGCGTCGTAAGCGTCTGCCTGCAATTGCTGCTTGAAGGTGGTTCGCTCTTGCCGAGTTGCCCGAGAGAGCCAAGATTTTTTCCAGCGCCGTAGCGCAATTGGCATGACGCGGCGCAAGCCTTGCACACGCAGGGTCAGCGGCGCAAACGCCTCCTCTACGACCCAATCAATTTGCGCATCAGGATACACCGCCAAAATGTCCGCCACCACAGGCATCGTTTGAATCACATCGCCAAGCGATGAGAGTTTGACAATGAGAACCTTCATGTCTGCAAACTAGGCGTGTTCAATGAAAAAATATGCACCTTATCTGTCTTGCCACGTATATCGACTAAGCCATGCGACTGGGCAATAAAGTGCGGAGGCAAACTGCTCTGAGTGGCCTCGGAAATTAAAATACTCCGCCCATATTCCTTGGTCATTTCTTGTAGCCTAGCGGCTAAATTAACTGTATCGCCCACGCAGGTATAACTCATTCTTTGATACGTGCCTGTATATCCCGCAACCATCGCACCACTGGCTATGCCAATGCCAATTTGAAGCGGCGAATTGTTTAATGCCTCAATCATTGCAAATGCCGCCAGCACCGCTTGGGTTGCGTGATCAGGATGCGTGAGAGGCGCACCAAATATCGCCATCACGCCGTCCCCCAATATCTGACTGACAATCCCTTTGTGCTTGGCGATCAAGTCAAAAATAAGTCCAAAGAAGTTGTTCAGCATATCAATGGTTTGCGTTGGACTTTGCGTCTCCGCCATTTTGGTAAATGAGCGGATGTCCACAAACAAAATGCTAGCGTGAACTATTTTTCCACCCAGCTCAAACCCGTTTTCTTCAATCTCAGCAATCACCTCAGGCGTGGCAAAACTGCGTAAAAGCTTTTTTTGCATATCGCGCAGGTACTTCTTCTCTAAGGATGCGCTGATACGCGCCTTTAAGATCATTCGGTTAACAGGCTTGGTTAAGTGATCCTCTGCTCCCCGCTCAATACATTGGACGATTTGATCGACCCCTTCAGATGCCGATACCACAATCACGGGCAACTGATTTAATTTGGCGCTTTTACCCAAAGCATCTAATACCTCTATGCCACTTAATTTGGGCATTTCAATATCTAACACGACCAGATCAAAATCTTGGGTATTGAGCATATCGAGCGCTGACAATCCGTCTTTGGCCTCGCACACGTCGTACCCATCATTGGTCAACCAATTTGAAATGAGTGTGCGAGTCATCACTTGGTCGTCAACGACCAAGATGCGTGCGGGATAAGTTTTTGTCACGGTTTGAATTCCGTTGTGTTAATGTCCGGCCGCAAAACTGATGTCGGCTTTAACCTTTTTAAGTAGCGTCATCATATCGGCTTCGATGCGGTGCAGCGCCGCATCGGTATGCCCCTCAAAGCGCAAGACCAAAACTGGGGTGGTATTGGACGCGCGAATCAAACCAAAGCCATCCGCCCAATCCACACGCAAGCCGTCAATGACGTTGATGCGGGTGTTTTGAAATGCGGCGTAATTCTTGGCTAAATCTTGCAATTGCGCAACCAACTGGGGCGGCTCGCCTTCATTGCAAGCGACGTTTAGCTCAGGCGTTGAATAGCTGGTTGGCAAGCTGTTGAGCACCGCATTGGCATCGGGACTATGGCTGAGAATTTCTAAAAGCCTTGCACCTGCATAGGTTCCATCGTCAAAACCATACCAGCGTTCTTTAAAGAAGATGTGGCCACTCATCTCACCGCCAAGCGCCGCTTGCGCTTGTCCATCGGTACGCGGCGTTGCAGCATCAATTTCGCGCATCTTGGCTTTGATGAGTGAATGTCCTGTTTTAAACATCAGCGCCTGGCCACCTGCCGCTTCAATCGCGGGGGCTAGGCGTTGGCTGCACTTCACATCAAACAAAATGGTGGCACCAGGCACACGCGACAAAACATCCTTGGCAAACAACATCATTTGCCGATCAGGATAAATGTTGTTGCCGCCTTTGGTGACAATGCCTAGGCGATCACCATCACCATCAAATGCAAGACCCAGTTCAGCATCAGAATCTTCAAGTGCGGCGATGAGGTCACGCAGATTCTCGGGTTTGCTGGGATCGGGATGATGATTGGGGAAGTTGCCATCGACTTCGCTAAACAGCTCAATCACCTCGCAGCCTAAAGCGCGAAAAATACTTGGCGCGCTAGCGCCTGCTATGCCATTGCCCGAGTCGATAACGATCTTCATCGGGCGCTTGAGCTTGATGTCGCCCGCAATGCGTGCGGTGTAAGCCGCCTCCACGTTAATCGGTTTGACTTTCCCCGTTGCGGGCAAGGTCCACATGGACTGCTCCATCATGCGGCGCAAGGTTTGAATCTCGTCGCCATAAATCGCGCGTCCACCCAGCACCATTTTGAATCCGTTGTAGTCGCGCGGGTTGTGGCTACCCGTAATTTGAATCCCACTTTTGCAGCGAGTATCCACTTCTCCCGTGGCAGCAAAGTAGAGCATCGGCGTTGTCACCATGCCCACATCAATAACATCGATACCTGCCTCGCAAAGACCATAGATTAAGGCTTGCGCAATATCAGGCCCAGACAATCTGCCATCACGACCAACCGCCACGCAGCGCTCGCCTTGCTTCATCGCGTGCGTGCCAAACGCGCGGCCTAATCGACGTGCAACTTCTGGATTGAGTGACGTAGGCGTGATGCCGCGAATGTCGTAAGCTTTAAAAATGTGAGCGTCAAGTGGCATGGGGGAGATCCTTCATTGAGAGTCGTTCGACAAGCTTGGGACGAACGGTTTTTTTTATTTGTGATGCGTCAAAGCGTTGCTAACCAATTTAGAGGTGATATCCACAATCCGAATCATCCGCTCATAAGGCATCCGTGTAGGACCAATCACACCAAGTGTACCGACGATCTGACCATCCACCTTGTACGGCGCACTCACCACGGAGAGCTCTTCAAACGGCACGATTTGACTCTCGCCGCCGATGTAAATACGCACTCCCTGCGCTTGCGCTGAGGTATCGAGCAAATGCAGCAGTTGCGTCTTTTGCTCAAACAAATCAAAAGTGCGGCGCAGTTGCCCCATGTCGCTGGCGAAATCGGAGACCGACAGCAAGTTGCGCTCACCTGAAATAACCACCTCGTCCGCAGGCTGATTCATCGCCTCTGAGCTAGCTTGCACAGCCGCCTGCATCAAGCTGGCAATTTCACTTTGGAGCGATTGCAGCTCGGTCTTGAGTTGTGATCTGACCTGCTCAATCTCTAGTCCTGCGTAATGTGCATTTAAATAATTGGATGCCTCTATCAGCTGACTTTGCGAGTAGTCTTCTGGCGTAAAAATCACGCGGTTTTGTACATCCCCCTCGGGGGAGACAATAATCACCAAATAACGCCGTTCGGACAACCGCAGAAACTCAATGTGCTTAAAAACATTGCTACGCTTGGGAGCCAATACAACCCCCACAAATTGTGAGAGGCTGGATAGTAAATTCGCTGCGTTGGCAATTACCTTTTGGGGTTGATCTGCTGCAAGCTCAGTAGGCATACCCGACAACGCATCGCGCCTGACCGTCAGCATCGAGTCCACAAACATACGGTAACCCCGCGCTGTAGGAACACGACCAGCGGAAGTATGCGGACTGACAATCAAACCCAAATCCTCCAAGTCAGCCATGACGTTGCGAATCGTGGCTGCCGAGAGTTCTAGTCCAGAGGTTTTAGAGAGTGTGCGCGAACCGACGGGTGTTCCGTCAGCAATGTAGCGCTCTACAAGCGCTTGAAGTAGGAGTTTTGCGCGATCATCTAACATCATTAGTCAGATTATCACTGGATGGGAGCGTCAAATATCAGCTTTTTTTGTCGCGGAAACGGCGTAGCGCAGCCAACTGAGCCGCGAGCACCGCCAATTCGGAATGTGCTTTTGCCAAGTCAATATCGCTCTTGGCATTTTTAAGCGCTTCTTCAGCTGCTTGACGAGCTGCGTTGGCTTTTTCTTCATCAAGATCTTGGCCGCGCACGGCCGTGTCAGACAGCACGGTCACGCAGTTGGGTTGGACTTCTAAGATGCCGCCCGCCACAAAGATGAACTCTTCGCCGCCATCGGCTGTTTCAATGCGCACCGTGCCAGGACGGATACGCGTAATGAGCGGCGTGTGACGCGGTTTAATACCTAACTCGCCCACCTCACCAGGCAACGCCACAAAGGTCGCTTCGCCTGAGTAGATGGACTCTTCGGCAGAGACCACATCTACGTGGATGGTGTTCATACTTTTTTCGCTTTCTCGATAGCTTCATCAATCGTGCCAACCATGTAGAACGCTTGCTCGGGCATATGATCGCACTCGCCGTTCACAATCATTTTGAAGCCACGAATTGTTTCTGCCAACGTCACGTACTTGCCCGCTGTGCCCGTAAACACTTCCGCAACGTGGAATGGTTGCGACAAGAAACGTTGAATCTTACGGGCGCGAGCCACAGCCAATTTATCTTCTGGTGCGAGTTCGTCCATACCCAAAATCGCAATAATGTCGCGCAGTTCTTTATAACGTTGCAGCGTACCTTGCACCGCGCGTGCTGTGCTGTAGTGATCTTCACCCACAACAAGTGGATCAAGCTGACGGCTGGTCGAGTCAAGTGGATCAACCGCTGGATAGATACCGAGCGCAGCGATATCACGCGAGAGCACCACGGTGGAGTCTAAGTGAGCAAAGGTTGTAGCAGGTGATGGATCGGTCAAGTCATCGGCTGGCACGTAAACGGCTTGGATGGAGGTGATTGAGCCAACTTTGGTTGATGTAATACGCTCTTGCAAACGTCCCATTTCCTCAGCAAGCGTTGGTTGGTAACCCACAGCAGAGGGCATACGGCCCAGCAGAGCAGACACTTCAGTACCCGCCAACGTGTAGCGATAAATGTTGTCCACAAAGAACAGCACATCTTTACCTTCATCGCGGAACGATTCCGCAATCGTCAAACCTGTCAAAGCCACGCGCAAACGATTGCCTGGCGGCTCATTCATTTGACCGTAAACCATCGCCACTTTTGAGTTAGGCAGGTTGTCTAAGTCAACAACTTTAGAGTCAGCCATCTCGTGATAGAAGTCATTACCCTCACGAGTACGCTCACCCACGCCCGCAAACACCGACAAACCGCTGTGCGCTTTAGCAATGTTGTTGATCAACTCCATCATGTTCACGGTCTTGCCCACACCCGCGCCGCCAAACAAGCCAACCTTACCGCCCTTAGCGAATGGGCACACCAAGTCAATCACCTTGATGCCCGTCTCTAACAGTTCTTGCGAAGGGCTGAGTTCGTCATAGGTTGGCGCTGTGCGGTGAATCGACGCTGTTTGTGTTTGATCAACAGGACCACGCTCATCAATCGGCGTACCGAGCACGTCCATGATGCGACCCAGCGTTGCCTTGCCAACCGGCACGGTAATGGCCGCATCCGTGTTGTACACCATTAATCCACGGCGCAATCCATCAGAAGAACCCAGTGCAATCGCACGAACGATGCCATCACCCAATTGCTGTTGCACCTCCAAGGTCAACGGCGAACCTTCCATTTTGAGTGCGTCATAAATCTTAGGCATTTGATCGCGTGGAAATTCCACGTCAACCACAGCGCCGATCACTTGTACGATTTTTCCTTGGGCTTTCATTTTTTGCTCCAGCTATTAAATTTCAATGGGGTTAAACCGCTGCTGCACCAGCAACGATTTCTGATAGTTCTTTGGTAATGGCCGCTTGACGAGTTTTGTTGTAGACCAACTTCAACTCACCAATCACACTTCCTGCGTTATCGGTTGCAGATTTCATCGCCACCATACGAGCAGATTGTTCGGAAGCCATATTCTCGGCAACTGCTTGGTAAATCAACGATTCGGTGTAACGAACCAGCAGCTCATCAATAACGGTCTGAGCGTCTGGCTCATATAAGTAATCCCAAGCGTGACCGCCAGCGTCTTTGGATTCAGCTTCCATCAACTCGCTGGATAACGGCAGCAATGGCATGATCACTGGCTCTTGCTTCATCGTGTTAATAAAACGCGTGTAGCACAGGTAGACGGCATTGACTTCGCCCTTAGCGTAAGCATCTAGCATCACCTTGGACGGGCCGATCAGCGCATCAAGATGTGGCTTGTCGCCAAGCTGCGTGACGTGCGATACCACTTTTGCACCAACACGATTCAAAAAGCCCAAGCCTTTATTACCGATGGCCACCGCTTGCGTTCCCACGCCAGCCGTTTGCAAATCTTTAATCTTGTTGGTCACAGCACGCAAGATGTTGGTATTCATACCGCCGCACAAACCTTTGTCGGTTGTCACAACGATGAAGCCCGCCGTTTTTGCCTCATTGGTTTGCATGAATGCGTGCGTGTATTCTGGATTTGCCTTGCCCAAATTAGCGGCAATATTGCGCACCTTCTCGCTGTACGGACGCGCCGCACGCATACGGTCTTGCGCCTTACGCATTTTGGAGGCGGCCACCATTTCCATCGCCTTCGTGATCTTCTTGGTGTTCTCCACCGATTTGATCTTGCCTCGTATTTCCTTACCTGCTGCCATGTTGGCTCCTTGTGTTCAGGAAGGGGTTAGGCGAAAGATTTTTTGAATGCCGCAATCGCGCCGTTCAATTCAGCTTCCGCATCCTTGTCCATCGCTTTAGCAGCTTCCAATTTTGCAAGCAGGGGTGCGTGCTTGTCTTTCAAGTAGCTGTGCATACCTGACTCAAACGCGAGCACCTTCTTCACATCAATATCGTCCATGTAACCCTTGTTAACAGCAAACAGCGTGGAGGCCATGATGCTGATCGATTGTGGGCTGTACTGCGCTTGCTTCAAAAGTTCCGTCACGCGAGCACCGCGATCTAACTGCTTGCGGGTGGCCTCGTCAAGATCAGATGCGAACTGCGCGAACGCTGCCAATTCACGGTACTGTGCGAGGTCAGTACGGATACCGCCCGACAAGCTCTTAATCAATTTAGTTTGCGCTGCACCGCCCACACGTGACACAGAAATACCCGCGTTAATCGCAGGACGAATACCCGCGTTAAACAGCGATGTTTCCAAGAAAATTTGACCGTCCGTAATCGAAATCACATTGGTTGGCACGAAGGCTGACACGTCGCCCGCTTGGGTTTCAATAATTGGCAACGCAGTGAGTGAGCCTGTCTTACCTTTAACCGCACCTTTAGTGAAGGCTTCCACGTAGTCAGCATTCACGCGCGATGCACGCTCCAGCAAACGACTGTGGAGATAGAACACGTCGCCAGGATAAGCTTCGCGGCCTGGTGGACGACGCAAGAGCAGTGACACTTGGCGATACGCCACAGCTTGTTTGGACAAATCGTCATACACGATCAGCGCATCTTCACCGCGATCGCGGAAGTACTCGCCCATTGTGCAACCCGAGTAGGCTGACACATATTGCATGGCTGCCGATTCAGATGCCGTCGCCGCCACCACAATGGTGTACGCCATCGCGCCAGCTTGCTCCAACGAGCGCACCACGTTTTTAACGGACGATGCTTTTTGACCAATCGCCACGTAGACGCAGGTCACGTTTTGACCTTTTTGGTTAATGATCGCGTCAATCGCAACCGCTGTTTTACCAGTTTGACGGTCGCCAATAATGAGTTCGCGCTGACCACGACCCACGGGAACCATCGAGTCAATGGACTTCAAACCAGTTTGCAAAGGCTGATCAACTGATTTACGAGCAATCACGCCTGGCGCAACTTTTTCAATCACGTCGGTCATTTTTGCGTTGATGGGACCTTTGCCATCAATAGGCTGACCCAGTGCATTCACCACACGACCAATCAGCTCAGGCCCCACAGGCACCTCCAAAATGCGACCTGTGCACTTAACCGTATTGCCTTCAGAGATATGCTCGTAAGCACCCAAAATAACAGCGCCCACCGAATCGCGCTCAAGGTTTAGCGCCAAGCCAAACGTGGGTTGACCATCAGCACCTGCTGGGAACTCAAGCATTTCGCCCTGCATCACATCAGACAAACCATGAATGCGCACAATACCGTCCGTTACGGACACAACCGTACCTTGATTGCGCACATCGGTATTAGCAGTCAAGCCTTCGATACGGCTTTTAATTTGCTCGGAAATTTCTGCGGAATTGAGTTGCATGACTCGTCCTTTTTGTTAATTTCAATAAATTCGTAACAACGTGCGCAAGGCCAGCTTTACGCCACCAGCGCCGCTTTCATTTGATCCAAACGGGCACGCACAGAAGTGTCCAGCACCTCATCGCCCACCACCACACGCACACCGCCAATTAAGCTCGCGTCGATTTGAACGGAAGCGTTCAGCTTGCGCCCAAAGCGCTTTTCCAGCAAAGCAACCAAGTCGATGAGCGCAGCCCCCTCAATCGGAAAGGCGCTATAAATAATCGCATCATTCACGCCTTGCGCCGCATTCTTGAGCTTTTGAAATTGCGCCGCGATCTCGCCCAGCACATTCAAACGCCCGTTTTCAACTACGGTCGTTAAAAAGTTAACGGCAGCAGAGTTGGTCTGCACCTTTGACACCGACAACACAAGGTCAACGACCTGTGCATCTGTCGCTTTAGGATTTGCCGCAAATTGCAATAACGAAGCATCTGCCGCCACAGCCGCAAAACTGTTCAACCAGTTTTGCGTACCGCCAAGGTCAGACTTGGATGCTTGGAACAAAGCTTCCGCGTAGGGACGAGCGATGGTTGCGATTTCAGCCATGATGTACTCTTACAGTTCTTTTTTAAGCTGACCCAAGAGGTCGGCATGGACACTAGCGTTAACTTCGCGGCGCAAAATTTGCTCTGCACCTTTGACAGCCAAACTAGCCACTTGCTCACGCAAAGCCTCGCGCACCTGAACGCTTTGAGCCTCAGCCTCAGCCTTAGCAGCCGCCACAATTTTGGCGCCCTCTTCGCTGGCACGAGCTTTAGCTTCTTCAATGGTTTGCTGCGCACGGCGCTCCGCATCGGCCAAACGAGCCGCCGCATCGCCGCGTGACGCTGCCAACTCGGACTCGACACGCTTATTAGCGGCGGCGAGTTCTAATTTGGCGTTGTCAGCCGCGTCTAAGCCAGCCTTAATTTTGAGCGCACGCTCATCCAGCGCTGCAACGATGGGCGGCCACACGAACTTCATCGTGAACAGCACCAACAGAAACAGTACGGTGAGCTGCGCAAAGAATGTTGCGTTAATACTCACAACAGCTCCAGATTACTTAACCAAGACGAATGGGTTAGCAAACGCGAACATCATCGCGATACCAACACCGATCAGGAAAGCCGCATCAATCAGACCAGCCAACAAGAACATTTTGGTTTGGAGTTCATTCATGAGCTCTGGCTGACGCGCAGCAGACTCCAAATATTTACTACCCATGATACCGATACCGATACAAGCACCAACAGCGCCCAAACCAATAATCAAACCAGCTGCCAATGCGACAAAGCCAAGTACGTGTTCCATTTTGAAGCTCCTAAAAAGAATGGATAGTTAAAGAAAAAAGAATCGATGAAAAATCAATGTGCGTCGTGCGCCTGCCCAACATAGACCAGTGTGAGCATCATAAAAATAAAGGCCTGAAGCGCAACAATCATGATATGAAAGATAGCCCAGCCCGTACCCGCAAGTACATGACCAAACCACAGCGCAACGCCTGTCGCCGAGCCAAAACCTACCGCACCCATTAGCGCAATTAGCATAAACACCAACTCGCCCGCATACATATTGCCAAAGAGCCGCATTCCGTGCGAAACCGTTTTAGCCGTAAATTCAATTAATTGCATCCCAATGTTCAATGTTGACATCAGCACAAAACCAAGCCAAGTCAGGGGATTCGAGAGTTTTGGATGAACCGCGCCAAAAGGAGCGCTAATCAATTCATGCGACCAGCCACCCAAGCCTTTAATTTTGATGTTGTAGTAAAGGCAAACCAAAAGCACCGCCGTTGACATACCCAGCGTACTAGAGAGGTCAGCCGTAGGGACTACACGGAAAAAGTGAATCGTGTGATCAAGATGCGCCACTTCAAAGATTTTTGAAAACAAATCAATCGGCAAAAAATCCATGGCGTTCAACAAGAAAATCCACACAAACACTGTAAGCGCCAAAGGCCCAACAAACTTGCGTGAGGTTGCGTTATGAACAATCGATTTGGCCTGCGTGTCAACCATCTCCAAAAGGATTTCAACGGCAGCCTGCATACGACCAGGCGCTCCCGAGGTAACCGAGCGAGCCACACGCCACATGACAAACAAACCCAAAACACCCAGCGTCATTGACCAGAACAGTGAATCGATATTGAAGACTGAAAAATCAATGATTCCGTCTTGCTTGCCAGATTGCCAATGGGTCAGGTGATGCCTGATGTACTCACCAGCGGTCGGTCCATTTTCGATTGCAGAGGTTTCAGCCATTTTTAAGAATCTTTTAAATCAAAATTTTGTTAATTATGTTTTGCTTACCTGACTTTTGGCTTGCAAAGCAACGCCAACCAGTACACCTTCATCGTCACTATCAACCCCACCAGCAAGGCGAGCCAGCTTAAATCTTGTCTCAAAATTTGCATCACCCTTGGCGCTGCAAACAACATCGCCAGAGTCAAGCCAATCTTCACCACCTCCCACAGAAAAAATCCTGTGGTTGCCGATCCTGCATTCATCAGGGTTGTTTGACTCATCAATCCGCGCGCAAACACAGCGCTAGGAATGACAACACATAAACCACCCCAAGCCAAAGAATACACAATCGCCAATTTTTGCGTCACAGCCAATGCCAAAAGCATCAACAAGAGCACCATCATCGCCTGCCAAGCCACCACACGCCAAGGACTGAGTGGCGGATTCAAGGCTTTCACCACAGCCGCTTCTTCCCTACTAAGCGTTCGAACCTTCTCTTCGGCAGAATCTTGCAAATCAAACATAGGTAAAGTTCAGCAAAGCCCTTGATTATATACGTACAAACCCGATACCGTCAAATTAACAATATCTCGCCCAGCCAAAAAAGGCTACTATTCGCCCTTGTTTTCCCCTCTTGTTTTTTCCTCTTTAAACTTAGCTTTAGAACTGACTATGAAACTCTACTACTCCAAAGGTGCGTGCTCACTCTCTCCTCACATTGTTTTGCATGAAGCTGGGTTGGCGCATACCGCCATTCTTGCCAGCACCAAGACCCACCAGTTAGAAGACGGAACCGATTACTACACCATCAACCCACTGGGCTATGTGCCCGTGCTGGAGTTAGAGGATGGCACACGCCTGACCGAAGGCCCTGCCATCGTGCAATACCTTGCCGACCTTGTGCCAGAAAAAGTCTTAGCCCCTGCAAACGGCACGCTAGAGCGCTACAAATTGCAAGCTCGCCTGAACTTTATTGGCACCGAGCTGCACAAAAGCTTTAGTCCGCTCTTCAATCCCGCCACGCCTGCCGAGTACAAAGCGATGGTCACTGAACGATTACTCTCACGCCTTGCGTATGCCGACAAAATGCTAGCAGGCAAAAGCTACGTAATGGGCAATCACTTCACTGTTGCCGATGCATATTTGTTTACGGTCACTAACTGGGCTGCTGTTGTCAAGGTGGACATCAGTGATCTCGCCAATCTTGCTGCCTTCCGCGCCCGCGTTGCCGCACGCCCTGCCGTTCAAGCGGCCATGAAAGTTGAAGGCTTGATCTAAAAATGCACGTCACCCGCCGCCAAACCTTAAATTTTGAAGGTCTGATGATGGCGGCCTCTCACGGCCGGATGTACGACCAGCCCTGCGCTTGGCGCTTCATGATTTGCACGACACCCGCCATCACATAAGTGGCCGCAGGATGCAGATCGTCCTTGCTAATTTTTTGATTGCGCATGGTGTTTTCGCAAGCCACCAGTTTGATGCCCGACTGCGCAGCCTCGGTTACCCGTGAATTGCTAACCGCCTCTAGCTTCAACATACCCAGCCCTGGACCATAAGCCACGATTTCAATTTCGACATTTTTTGCGCCTAATTCTTCCTGCACATTTTTAGCGTTATTGAGCACCAAATTCCACTTCGCAGGCTCTGCCTCGCTGACTTGAATAACAAGATGCTGCATCTGCGAAGGCTGGGAAGCCTTATTCTGATTGGCCTGCGCCTGTGCCGACGCGGCGATAACGACACCCACAAGTGATGCCGCCATCCAACGGATGATGATTCGTTTGTTCATGATGAAATCCTTGATTAGTTGTTCAACTCTTATTTCGACTTATTTCGGCTCATTTCGGCCACAGCACCCACATCTGCAATCCTTGCTTTAGCCTGCCTGCTATTTCGCCCGCCGCGTCACCGCTGCCTACATAGTAATCAGCCCGCACCGCACCGACAATCGCCGTCCCTGTATCTTGCGCAATGACCAGCCGCTTTAAGCTCAGACTCTCGCCCTCAGATGCCAACCAAACAGGCGTGCCGTAAGGGATACTTTTCGCATCCACCGCGATGGAGCGCCCCGCCGTCAACGGCAAACCTTGCGCTCCTAACGGCCCTTCGTTTGATGCGGGACGCTCCTTAAAAAACACCACACGCGGATTGCTCCACACCAAGTTATTCATTTGATCAGGCTGCGAGAGCGCCCAAGCCTTGATCGCGGGCCACGACAAATCACGCAGACCATACGTGTCACGCAACCAAACGCCCACGCTTTTATAGGGCTGATTGTTACTCCCCGCAAACGCCAGTCGAATCCGCTGATGCACGCCATGGGCCTGCACCAAATCCAATTGCCCCGAGCCTTGAATTTGCAGTGCCAGCACATCCAGCGGACTTTGCAGATACGCAATCGCACGTCCCTGCAAAGCTTGCTGGGCGGGGCTTCCCACCGTGTCGATTGCTTGACGGGTGAACCACGGACGGGTAACGCCAGCGCGCTCCAACTCTGCGGGCAAGCGGTAAAGCGGGTAGCGAAAGACATCATCCGCCTCGCGCCGCGCCACCAATACAGGCTCGTAATAACCCGTCAGCAATCCCACGCTGGCGCTCGCACCGTTGCTAGCGGGCGACTCGATGCGATAAGGCTGCAAGCGCGACATCATCCACATCCGAATCACCTCGCTGTCAGCACTCTTTAGCGCAGAGAGTTCGCCGCACGCCTTACGCCATAAGGCTTGCGGGCGGGCACAACTGGCGAGCCAAGCGCCAAGCGCCTCGCGCGGGTTGTCATCAAAAACACTGGGGAGCGTATCCCACGACACGGCCGTCCAGCGGCTATTGGGATGCATGGCCGCAGGCGGCTCGATGAGCGCATCCTGCGCATAACTATGCGAGACAATGGCTACCGAACAAAAAACAACGCATCGGAATAAAGGAAACAACATGACTCTCATTTTGCTCGAATCGCTGTTGGCTTTGCTGATACTCGTCGGAATTGTTTGGTGGACGATGCGGCCAGAGAAGAAAGAATGACTGGAGTGATTGCTTTGTTTTCGCGCAGTCACGCGCTGCCTACTGCAAGCGTCAAAACCCAGAGACCACGCCATCACTACGCGGATCAGCCGCGCCAAGGTAGAGGCCATCGGGCTGCCGCACGATTGCGCCCGCGTGTCCCATCGTGTCAGAGTAGTCCGGCAACATTTCCACCTCGTGGCCTGCGTTGGCTAGTGATTGCATCATCGCTGAATCAAAACGGTTTTCAAATTTAAGCGTGGTCGATTCTTGCCCCCATGTCTTGCCGAGCAGCCATCTTGGTGCGCTCACCGCGGCCTGCAGCGTCTGCCCAAACATCGCATACCGACTAAACACCGCCGACTGACTTTGCGGTTGCCCATCGCCGCCCATATTGCCGTAGACCATTGTTCTGCCATCATCAAACCTTGCGTGCGCTGGGTTCAAGGTGTGAAACGGTTTTTTGTGCGGCGCAAGCGCCAGGTGTGATGCGGAATCGAGCAAGAAACTCGACCCACGGTTTTGCCAGCCCACGCCCGTATCCGATAAAACCACGCCCGAGCCAAACTCCCAATAAACGCTTTGGATGTAGCTAACCATGCGCCCGCCAGAGTCCGCCGTGCCCATCCAAATCGTATCGCCGTGAATCGTTTTTTCTGGCCACGGCAAAGCCTTCTTCATATCCACGGCATTGGCGCATTGGTCAATAAAGCGATCGGTTAAAAACTGCTCAGGGCTCACGCCATGCGCGGTCATCGTAGCGGGATCGGCGATGTAGCGATTGCGCACTTTGAACGCTTGCTTGGTCGCCTCCACAATCGCGTGCAAATACGCAAAGCCCTCGGCTTCTTTGATGCCGTGGCGAATGCGCAGTTTGTCGAAGATCGCCAAAATCATGAGCGACGCAAGTCCTTGCGTGGGCGGCGTCAGGTTGTAGAGCGTTGCATCCGTAATCTTGACCGACAGTGGCTTGACGCTTTGTGCGCGGTGTGCATGGAAGTCAGCAAGACGCAACGGAGAACCAAGCGCTTCCAATTGCGCGGCATTCGATGCCGCAATCGCGCCCCGGTAAAAGTCGTCTAAACCTTTATCCGATAAGGCTTGTAGCGTCTGCCCCAGCGCCGCGTAAGTGCGCAATGTGTTGACCAATGGCACGTGATGTCCATAGGTGTCGTCGTTGAGGAATTGCTTGGCAAACCCTGGTTGCGTTCCCAATTCAGGTAAAAATTTGCTCGTGAAGTTGACTTGACTTTGCGTTACGGGCGCACCATTGTTGGCGTAATCAATGGCGTCTTGTAACAAACGCGAAACAGGCAACTTGCCACCCATTCGCGTGCTGTGCAGCAGTGCCTCTTGCCAGCCCGAAATCGCACCTGCAACCGTATTGGCAGCCAGCGGCCCGCGACCTGGAATGACTGAGCCAGTCACGCCTTGCTCGCGATACCAAGCCATCGAAGCCAGCCCCGCAGCGCGTCCGCAAGCATCAATCGCAACAGGCTCTTGGCCTGGCTCGGAGATGATCCAAAAGCCATCCCCACCAATCGAGTTCATGTGTGGATAGACAACGGCAATCGTCGCGGCGGCGGCAACCATTGCCTCAATGGCGTTGCCACCTTCGCGCAGCACCGCAGCTGCTGAAGACGCGGCCAAATGGTGCGGCGCTGTGGCCATGCCGCGTGGGGAAGTGAGTGTTTGACGCATGATGTTTATTTATGAATTAAATTTTGTTGCAATAGCTGTCAGTGCTTTTGAATAAGCCGCCATCGGCACGCGCACAACGCCCGCGCCAATTTGCCCTACACCCGCATCTTTATGCGCGATGCCTGTGGTGACAACGGGACGAATGCCCGTATCCACGACCTTACGCACATCGATGCCGCACGGTGCGCCTGCAAAATCAAGTGCAGGCAAACTGAGCGCTGGGTTTTTGGTAACGGTGATCTCGTACATCTCTTTGCTGTAGCGCACGGCATCAATCACCGTGCCGCCCGCCAGCAAGGTCAGCGCTGGCGAGGCGGCAAAGCTGCATCCGCCAAAGCCTGCGGTCTCGGTAATGGCGCTGTCGCCAATATCGGGACAAGCATCTTCTTGCTTAAAGCCTGGGAAAAATAATCCCTTGGGTAAATCAGATTTGGCAGTAAACCATTCGCGTCCCATGCCGCTCACGCGCAGACCCGTCTCTGTACCGTTTCGCGCCGTGGCAGTGACAACCGTGGAGAAGGCAATGCCGTGCGCCGCGTCCATGATGGCTTTGCACGATGCCATCGAAAAATTCAAGAAAAACTGTGAATTCTTCGCGATGAAATCCAGTGTTTGCCGCACATGGTCACTATCCAAATAGGGCTGCGCCGCCAAGGCTGGCGCGACCTGCATAAAGAACAGCGCCGTTGATGCCGCGTTGCGACTGTGTACTTCGTCCCCCATCAGCAGCGCTTGCGATTGAATCGCCTTCAAGTCAACGCCGCCCTCCGTGTGCCGCACGGCAGCTTTCAAAATCGGCGCAAGCACGGACTCAAACCACTTCAATCGCGCAATGACCTCAGCGCCATTCGCACCAAAGCGCAAGCACTTGCCAATGCCTTCGTTCAGCGTGCAATACGCGACGTTTGCATGGCTCGTATTGCGAACTTGAATGAGCGGCATCGAGGCGCTGATGATGCCCGTCATCGGCCCCACGGCATTGAAGTCGTGGCACTGCGCAAAATCAATCTGTCCTGATTTGAGCATTTGCGTTGCCTCAGACTCGCTGCTCGCCCAGCCCTCATAAAGCACCGCGCCAACCATCGCGCCATGCATCGGGCCGCACATATCGCGCCAATTCACAGGCGGCCCTGCGTGCAGCAACAAGCGCGAGCCTTTGAGCTCAGGAATCACGCCGTCCGCACGCAGCGCCATGTCTTCCCAGATCGGGCGCGCGTTGATGATGCGATTGCACGCCTGGGCATTGGCCGCCTCGATGCGCTCATCCCCCATTAACTGCGCCAGTTGCCACGCCAGCTCAGGATCGGCATTGCCAGGCGGTTGCCAATCGAGTGAGGTCAGCGTGCCGCCGCCCGCCGTCACGCTGCCGTTAAAACCATCGATGCCGATATTCAGAACCGATGGCGCTTGGTTGAGTAGATTATTTTTCTTCATAAGATTGTCAAAGCTAAAAGTAATCCTGCTAATAAATCCGCGCCTGAGCTAGACCCCAAGCGTAGCAAGGCTTGCAGCGCGCTTTCAATGTAGCGCGAGTCATTCGACTCGAATGCATCCAGCATATCGTGCAGTTCGCCAAAACTTGCGCCCGCCATGTTGTCCGCCAGCAGCGCAGCAGAAATCGGATTGGTCGATGTCTCGCAAGCCTTGCTGATTGTGGCTTGCAGAGTTGATAGGCTGGCAAGCCAATCTGGACTTGGCTTACAGGCATGGGCATAAGCGAAAAAGATACCACCCACAAAATCATCACCGCTTGGCGTAAGTCCATTGCCAAGACCCAACACGCCAAGTGCTGCCGCCTCAAAAGCCTTGCTACGCTTGGCTTGCAAGGCAACCCGCAGGTCATCGAATCGCAGCTTGGCGTGATTGAGCGGGAAAGCCAGTTCACGCTTGAGCAGCCACGCCAGCAAACCTTGAGCGTCATCAGACACGTCGATTTGTTGCAAACACAGACGAGCGCCCGCTTGCAAAAGCGCCGCGCTGTAGGTCTTCTTGGGTGGTTGCCACGGCTTCCAATAGTTGCGCGGATGGCGCACAGCCGCATCGTCACCGATCCACACAATGCGTCCGCCAAGAGAGGCGTAATGCGTTTGTTCAAAACCTTTAATTGGGGTGAGCGGGATGACATGGGCGCGTTGCCGCACAAGCCAATTGGGGCCAGTCCCCCAAGTCGCTACGCTTTGCTCGGGGGGCTGGCCCCCTCTGCTCGTGTTGCTATTCCTGTTGCTGTTCGTGTTGCTGCTCATGCTGCTGTTCATGCTGTGATATGCGTGCCCGCCCGACCCATCAAGGCTTCAAACGTTTTTTCAAGGCTGGTAATGATGACGCGCCCAGATTGATTGGCCTCAGGTAACTCGCTCAAATACATTCGCGCCGCATCGATTTTTGGCCCCATCGAACCAGCAGGGAATTGCCCAGAAGCCGCATGGCTATTGGCCTCGTCAAGGGTCATGTGATCTAGCCAGCGCTGCGTCGGTTTGTTGAAATCAACTGCCACACGCTCCACGCCCGTCAGCATGATGAGTGCGTCCGCGTGCAAATGCGCAGCGAGCATGGCACTGGTCAAATCTTTATCAATCACAGCGGGCACGCCTTGCAGATGCCCCGCACGATTGATGATGACGGGCACGCCGCCACCGCCGCAGGCAATCGGCAGCACGCCCGCTTTGAGGAGTGCATCAATCGTGGGCAAATCTAAAATTTTGCGCGGCTTGGGGCTTGCCACCATGCGCCGCCAGCCACGCCCCGAATCCTCGGCAAACGTCCAGCCCGTGCGCTGTGCCATGTCTTTGGCATCCGCTTCACTAAAAAATTTACCTACGGGTTTGGTTGGATGCTGAAACGCTGGATCGTCTGCATTCACCTCAACCTCGGTGATGACGCAAGACACGACAGCGCTCATGCCGTGGTCATGCAAAACATTGGCAAAACTTTGCTGGAGCATATAACCCATGCCGCCTTGCGAATGCGCCACGCAAATGTCCATCGGCATCGGCGGCAACTCGTCCGCCGTCTTGGCCATGCGGTACAAAATATTCCCAACCACAGGGCCATTGCCGTGCGTCAAAACTAACTGCCAACCCGCTTTGATGATCGCCACAAAATGCTCGCAAACCCCGCGCATGAGTTCTAACTGCTCATCGGCTGTGCCCTTGATCGTGGGTGGATAGGCAGCGTTGCCGCCCAAAGCCACGACGACTAACCGGCGTTCGGACTGAGCTTGTCCCTGGCCTTGTGCGTGATGCCCTTCGACACGCTCAGGGCGAGCGGCTAGGCGACTCATTGCAACCACTGAGCCGCCAGCCACGCTGCGCTCGCCGAGTTAGGTGCGAGCACCATGCCCGCGTCCTGCAATTTTTTTTCTTGCGCCGCAAAACCTTGCGGGTCTTGGTCTGTGCCGCAAACAAAACCAAGCACGGCCAGCGCCCGCTTATCTTTGGCTGCTATGTGTTTGGCTTGCACAATCGCCGCCGCCAGCTCAGACGCGGGATCTGCGTGTGCGCCCCAGCCAATCACCACATCCAGCACAATCACGCGAACCGATGGATCGGCCGCTTCGCGCAGCAAGCGCTCAATGCGCGCGCCTTGGTCAATCATGGGATGCGGCTTGCCAACGGTGAAGTCGTCGTCGCCCAAGTCAAGCGCCGTGTGCTCGAAGCTTGCTTTCTTTGGATGGGGCAGCAGCAAGGCTTGATTCACGGGAATGTTCGACCACACGCTAAGGCCCGCTTGCGCCCAAATCATTTGGGCTTCCGAGCAATAGGTGCCGCCCGAGTAAAGCGCCCGCAGATAGCGCGAAGCCTGACTGAACTTGGGCTTTCGAGGAATCGGGTAGCTAGACAAGCCGTCAGCGCCCCTAGAGAGGGCGGCGGACGGGACGCGCGGGGAGAACTTTTCCGCCAACCGTACAGCTTGCGCCGCGCAGTCCACCATCGTCTGCACCAGCTTGATCGATTTGCTAGGCGACTTGAGATCGCTACCTAAAAATAAAACGACGGCTGGCTTGCCTGCTCGCTCAAGCGCCGCCAGCACCTTTTGCGTCACTTCTGGGGCGGGCGGCTTCGCAACAATCGCAATGACTTGCGTTGCCGCGTCATCTGCCAACAGTTCTATGCCTTGCAGCATCGTGATGCCGCCTACGTCCGCATAGACATCCCGCCCGCCTGTGCCAATAGCGTGCGAAACACCCACGGTGCGTCTTCTGCCCTCGCCGCCGCTCATGCGGTGGATTTGCGTGGTCACCTCTTGCAAGCCCGTGCCCGATGCGGCAACTAATCCGATATTCCCTCTGCGCACATTGTTGGCAAAGCCCAGCGGCACGCCGCCAATGATGGCGGTACCGCAGTCAGGCCCCATCACCAATACGCCGCGTTTTTTGGCTTCGGTTTTGATGGCAATTTCTTGCGCTAACGGCACGTTGTCGCTAAACATAAAAACGTTCAGTCCCTGCTTCACGGCTTTGAGCGCTTCGGCTGCGGCATAAGCGCCTGGCACAGAAATTTGCACGATGTTAGCCGCGCTCAATTTTGCAAGCCCCATGCTCACCGTGCGCGGTGCAATCTCTTCTTGCGCTGTGCCGCTGGCCACCTTGCCTTGACCTGCAAGCTGTACCTTGGCTGCATCAATGGCACTCGCGCAAGCCTTGCTGGACGTGGCCTGCACGACGACCATCACATCGCTTGGACCTGCGCTTTGGACTTCGGCGGTGAGCAATCCCGCTTCGGTCAAAATTTCTTTATTAGCAGGATTGCCCATTTGCAGCGTCGCATTGACCACGCCGTCCAGCGCCAAAAGCGCCTGCGCCACGCGCATCAAAGCCACGGAGTCTTTGTAGAGATTGGCGTGCACAAACGCTTGCGTAAAAAGTGCCTGAGAAGTTGGAGTTGACATAGCGCGACAAACGAAAAAACGTAAAAGATAACCAATTGATTGATTGTGTATACACTTTTGCTATCATAACGCCATGATCTCTATCTCTCTACCAAAACTGTCGCCGCTTGCCAATCCCAACTCGGCGTTTGAAGACTTAAACCCCAAGCCAAGGCTACTCATGGGCCCTGGCCCCATCAACGCCGATCCTCGTGTTTTAAAAGCGATGACGTCTACGCTGCTTGGACAATTTGATCCGCAGTTCCGAGGTTTTATGCGCGAGACTATGGCGCTTTACCGCCAATTTTTTGAAACCAACAACGACTGGACCTTGGTGCTAGATGGCACAGCGCGCTCCGCCATTGAGATGGTCATGATGTCCGCCATTGAGCAGGGCGACAAAGTGCTGGTGCTCAGTTTTGGTCGCTTCGGTCAATTGCTGGACGAAATCGCTAAGCGCTCGGGCGCCAATGTGCGCGTGCTTGAAGCGCCTTGGGGCACGGTGTTTGATCTTGCGCAAATTGAACAAGCCATCAAATCCTTTAGCCCCAAGTTGGTCGCGGTCTGCCAAGGTGATACATCGACCACCATGCTGCAACCCCTCGCGGGGCTTGGCGAACTCTGCCATCAGTACGGTGCGCTGTTGCAAGTCGATGCCACGGCATCCTGCGGCGGCACGCCCTTGCCTGTGGACGCTTGGGCGATTGATGCAGTCACAGCGGGGTTGCAAAAATGTTTAGCGGGGCCATCGGGCATAGCACCCATTACGCTTAATAACCATTTCGCAAAAATCATTTATAGCCGCAGGCATTTGGAAGAAGGCTTGCAAACCGCTGGCTACACCGCTGGCACGGGTTCACGCATTGCATCTAATTACATGGATTTAGCCATGGTGATTGACTACTGGAGCGACAACGCACTCAACCATCACACCGAAGCCACGACCATGCTGTACGGTGCACGCGAATGTGCGCGTATCTTTATTCAAGAGGGATTGGCAAACGCCTACGCACGTCATGCGCAAGCCTCTCGCGCCGTCGTGGCAGGCGTGCAAGGCATGAACCTCAAGGTCTACGGCGATTTGAACAACAAAATGCCTAACGTGACGGGCGTGTACATCCCCGATGGTGTGAATGGCGACAAAGTGCGCGGCGCATTACTCAACGATTTCAACATCGAGATTGGCACAAGCTTTGGGCAACTCAACGGCAAGATTTGGCGCATCGGAGCGATGGGCTACAACGCCCGCCCCGACTGCGTGCTGCACACGCTAGCAGCACTAGAGATTGTGCTGGCGGCAGAAGGTCACAAGTTCACACGCGGCGCGGGTGTGGATGCGGCGTATCAATTAATTGGGGACAGACCCTAATTAACTGCAACCGTTATCTCGTGGCGAATGCGCTGATGCAGTTAATTAGGGTCTGTCCCCAATTAATTTATACCCGACACATCTTCAGCAAAATGTCGCCCATGACTTCGGGTTTTTGGTTTTCATTCAAGCGGCTATAGACCTTGTTGTCGATCAATTGCTTGGCGAGCATCCAGCGCTCGTGATGGTTGTGCGCCATGCGCAGTGCGGCAGCAATGTAGTCATCCACCGTCCACGCGACGCACCAGTCGGGCAGGCCGATAAGTTTGAACATTCCCACGTCAATGTGCTCGGCTAGCTCAGGACCCGCCTTGCAAATGCCAGGCATCCCCAGCAGCGCCATATCCGCAATGCCATTGGTGTTGCCATACGGAAATGGATTGATAAACATATCGCACTGGCCAATGATGTGCAGATAGTCCGTGTACTGTTGATGCGGATAGACAAATGCTCTTCTTTGCGTTGCGCCCACATCCAAAATGCTTTCTATCTCGGTGCGAATCCGTTGATACAGCGGCCCTACCGCCTGCGCCATTGGAAAATGAAACTCCATTGGCAAACCTTCTGCCTCAGAGCGCTGGGCAATGGTACGCAGCACGCTGATAAAGACGGGATTGATTTTGATGAGGGACGCAGCAATCGCCACTTTGAGCACCGCAGGGCGCTCACGCGGCACACGCTGGACTTGCTGCAAAAACGCATCGGGCATATCCACATTGGGGATCATTTGCATCACGTTGGCAGGCATAGGCAAAATCGTCTCGCCAAACGCGGCTTGTCCGCTGATGTAACCGCCGTCCGTGATGAAGTAATCCATCTGCGGCGAAAAAGTCGATGCGCCATGCCCGTTAGAGGCCATTTGAATCGGTGCAAGCCGAATGTTCGATAAATACACCGTATGCGGAAACATGCCTACCCCAAGGTAGTAAACAATATCTGGCTTTTTTTGCTCCGCCAAGTTGCGCGTGAATGCGACCGCCTCTAAGGCGTCGCCCACTGGCGTTTCGTAGAACTCATCAAACACGGCTTGCCCAACTTCGTTCGCGCCCGCGAGAGGCCCCACACCAATCAAGTGGAACTTATCTTTTAAAGCACGCAGCGTCATGGAGTGCGTGCGGTACACCGCAAAGCCTGGCGAGAACCACTCGGTCACAACCATCAACACGGGTTTGACTTTTAACCGTGTGGCCAGCTTGGCCAGTGCCCGTGTTTTTGCTGTGCCTAAAACGGGCAATGCCTCCTTGGCAACATCGCCCAAATTGCGCTCTTCAAGATACTGGCGGACAAGCGCGTTCAAAGATTTTTTAATCGCATGGCGCCCCTCTAACAGCCCGTAGCTGCACAGCATATACACCTGATGGATAACGAGTAGCGGCCAGCTTGAAAAGTCGGTTGCTTGCAGCATCTGCGTGGGCCACCACGCCAGCAAGGTCTCGCGCTTTTGATGCGCGACTGGCGAGGCCATCACATTCGTGGAGAGCCAACCAAAGAAGAGCGTCGCGGCCAGCGTTTGATGCCGCTGCCACAGCAAATCTAAATGGAGCGGCAACTCCGATTCAACCGTCATCAAAAACAAGCATTTGGTGAGCAGCGCATCTGGGATTGAGAAGTCACTTGAGCTCGTGCTCACGCCGCACATCGTGCGAATCACGTGATCGGCATTTCTTTGCGCGGTGCAGCCGTAGATCAAACTCAGCCAGCGCTGCAAGCACATCAGCTGTCGAAAGCCCTGCGGCGACAGCGTAAAGGACTCATCTAAAAACAGACGCGAAGTCGCGCCAGCCATGCGCTCGCACATATGCATCTCGCGCTGGGCGGGCGATAGGCCCTCGGGTGCAAGGCAAGTGATGGCATCCATCGCTCCCGCGTGGTTATCCATGCTATAGAGCATTGCAAAAAGCGCTTTGCCAGCGGCCTCATGCTGACGGATATGAACAAGGTGTTCAAAGTGTTCGATGGATAAATCTTGCATTTCTATGTAATTTTTTATTGTTTATTTTTATTGCTTAGCAATTTTGGCGCGGCTCATCACATCACTCCAGCGTTTGATGTCAGCACCAAGCGTCTCAGCCAAAGCCTCGGGCGTACTGCCTTGTGGATACAGATAAAGCACCTCCAAGTTCTTTATCACTTCTGGATTTTTAAGCGCTTTTTGAATCTCACTGCTCAACTTGGCGACGACCTCTTTGGGCGTTTTTGCAGGCGCTGCCAAACCATTCCAAGAGGACACATTAAAACTAGCCAACGAGCCGCCGCTCTCGCGCACCGTGGGCACACCCTCAAACTGCGGCGTGCGCTTGTCGCCCATAATCGCAAGCGGTCTGAGCGCCTTCGAGTTGAACTGCGCGACGAGTGGTCCCAAAATTTCAACCATGATGTCGATCTCGCCGCCGCGTAGCGCCGAAATCACGGGCGGCGTGCCGTTAAACGGGACAAGCTGCGCCTCAATGCCCGCCATGCTTTTAAACAATTCAGCGGCAAAGTTTTGTGTCGTACCAATTTGCGGTGTGCCGATATTGAGCTTGCCAGGATTGGCTTTGGCGTAAGCAATCACCTCACCCAGCGTATGAAAACGCCCCCGATCAGAGGCGGCAATCACCAAATCAAACGTCGCTAGTTTAGAGACAGGCGTGAAGTCTTTAAGCGTATCAAACGGCAGCGATTGAAAGAGCGCCGCACTCACGGCCGTGCCACTAGAAATAAGCAGCAGCGTATGTCCATCAGGCGCAGCTTTGACAACCATATCAGCCGCCACAATGCCGCCTGCGCTGGGCTTGTTTTCAATCACCACAGGGCTACCAAAGGCTTCCGATAATTTTTGCCCGACTTGGCGCGAGGTGATATCCGCAGCGCCACCAGCAGCGTTTGGCACAATGATTTTGATGGTTTTGGTGGGGAACGCTGTTTGAGCCTGCGCACTTACTGCGAACGCTCCTATTAAAAAAATGGCGAGTAGCTTGTGCATCGATAACTTTTCATAATTGGCGGGGCAGAACATACCTCATCATAAACCGCCTAAGTTTTTGATGGTGATGCCAAACTAGCATTTGGGCACCATAACGACGTTCTAGCTGTTGAGACGGCTTTTCTTATGCGTATTCTCATATTTTTCATTCAGCTAAATGGCAGGTATCAATGAGAGACCTGACACCAGCAATAAAGAAACTGCTGATCTGTGCCCATGGGGGTATGGTGCTCAGTGAGTTCACTTCCTATCAACTGAAAGTTTTCTCCGAAGACGTGGTGAAGTTGCCGATCGTCGTACCTAACGACTTCCAGGCCGCTGCACTGTAGAGGTCCGTTTGGACCGAAGGTTGCCATGAGAACATAGCCTCCAAGCCTAACCGATCGTCGAACCAATTCGACGTAAGCCTCACGCGCAACTGGATCGGTCAAGAAATGAAAAACCGCGCGATCATGCCATAGATCAAACTTTTTGGACCCAAAGTCGTACTGTGTTACGTCGCCTATATGCCAACCCACCTGCGTTGCTTGTGCCCCAAGACGTTGCTTGGTGAACTCAATGGCTGTGCTCGAAATATCTAGCACTGACAGGTCAAGGTAATGATGATGCAGCAAGTCATCCACCAAAGTGGACTCACCTGCACCAATATCGATGATGGCCGCAGTTTTATCCGGGCAAAGTTGCTCAATCAGTCGAAGCGAATCACCTAAATGAGGGGCATACCAACTCACAGCATCAAATTTTTTGTTGCGATAGACGTTTTCCCAGTGGTCAGCTTTTGGCATCAAGATAGTCCTGTTTGATGGTGTCCACGTCATAATATCAGGCATCGCTGATTAAATCTTCCAAAGGCTGAAAAGCTCGATCCACAAGCCATGGAAGAATGCTTACGTCAACTTCCCAAAGACTCTGTTGAGGCCGAAATGGCACGTGATCGACGTGAGATGGAACGATGGGTCCCAAGGCCCCAGCCGAACCCGCCCGCCAGCTACTGACCGAAATAATGCTTGCCGATCATTGGGTGTGTTAATCAAAGACATTGAGGCCTATGAAGAAGCCTGACTGATACGGATAAAGAATATCTTCAGAGCTACAGGCAGCTTCGTCATCAACTGCGCTTTTTACGTTGATCGAGCGCAAGAACGAATTGATTTGAGCTGGTCTTGAGGTCTGAGGACATGTTCAAGAAATCAACGCATCAACACAGATCTAAAGAAAATGGATGTGAATTGGTCTATCGGCTCCAAACTCCGCATAAGTTTTGACCGCAATATCGCGCCCTCCCAACCGACCCAGAAAAAACGCGAGAGTGTTTGGGGATCTTGCCCATGTGCCAGTTCTCCGATATCGATAGCCTCACTTAAGCAGTCTGAAACACGTTTTTCCCAGGACACCAAAACGCCCTCCAGCCTTTCACGAAACTGGGTATCTAGGGCAGCAAGTTCTTGACCAAGATTGCCGATAAGGCAGCCCCTCTTGAAGTCAAACTTCACCATGCCATTTTTAGCATTCACGGTGAAGTTCACTAATCTCTGTAACGGTGACTGTGAAGTGTCACCAAAAATTCGATCCATTTTCTTTGCGTAATAAGCTTCGTAGTTATCGATGACAGCGTGCCCAAAATGATCTTTACTTTTAAAGTAATGATAGAAGGAGCCCTTGGGCACGCCCACGCGCTTGAGCACTTCATCAATACCTGTTATTTGAAACCCGCGTTCGGTCAAAAGTTCGGTTCCACACCAAACCAAAGCGTTGCGAGTATCTGTGCGTGTTGCGGCACGACTGTCGCTTCTGCTAGGGCTCGACATAACACGACTGCTGTGGTTTTCTGACACGTAGGATTCTCCGATTGGCATATGATTTTTTACCAAGGCTTATTGAGGCCAGTAGCGTTTTTTGACCAATTTTTTATAAAGCTTACCTGTTGGTAAACGAGGTAACTCCAAGTCGAAATCTATAGATCTTGGACATTTAAAGTCTGCTAATTTTTCACGACAGAATGACTGTAATTCTTCTGCCAGAGCTGGGCCAATATCGGATGCATGAACTGGTTGTATGACGGCTTTAACTTCCTCGCCCCAATCACTATTTGGGACGCCAACCACAGCAGCATCCATCACTTTCGGGTGTTGCAGCAACACATTTTCAATTTCTTGAGGGTAAATATTAACTCCTCCACTGATGATCATGAAGGCTTTTCGATCAACCAAATAAAGGTAGCCCTGCTCGTCCAGATAGCCAATGTCACCGAGAGTAGTCCATCCCCGAGAGTTGCGAGTTTGTGCTGTACTGGCTGGGTCATTGTGATAGGTGAACTGGGGACCATCTGAGAAATAAACAGCCCCTGTTTGACCCACGTCTAGAGGAACGCCTTCTTCATCACAAATATGCAATTTTCCTTGCGAAGCGCGACCTACTGAGCCTTTGTGCTCCAGCCACTCAGAAGGTGTGATGCTACAAAACCCATTGTTTTCAGTGCCCGCATAGTATTCGTGCACGATAGGACCCCACCAGTCAATCATTTTCTCTTTGACATCAACAGGACAAGGCGCGGCTGCGTGAACAGCCATTTTCATGGATGACAAATCGAATTTTTCTCGTATCGATAGGTCAAGCTTTAACAATCGCACAAACATGGTCGGTACCCATTGGCTGTGGGTGATGCGGCATCGCTCAATGGTCTGCAGAGCCAGCAATGGGTCAAACCGTTCCATGACCGTGACGGTCCCTCCCATTTTGATGACCGTCATGCTGTGACGCAATGGTGCGGCATGGTAAAGAGGTGCGGTCGACAGGTAATGACTGTCGGCATCGTATCCAAACAGTGGCGGCAGCAGCTTCACCAACATGGTTTGTTGTCCTGCAGCTGACTTGGGTAATGGCCACAGCACGCCTTTCGGGCGTCCAGTTGTCCCCGACGAGTAAAGCATGTCACTGCCTTGCAAAGCTTGTGCATTGGCAGAAGTAGGCTTGATCGCACATTCAGCCACCCAATCCCCGTGCGCCCTTTTATCAGCACATGCTCCTACGCTCATGCACTTCAACGTCTTCGGCAGCTTTGAGAAAAACGCTTGGTCAACAGACGCCAAAGCGGCCGAATAAACAAACAAGCGAGCACCACAGTCACGGATGATGTAATCAACCTCTTCGTTCGTCAGGCGTGTACTGATCAGCGTGTAATACACACCACATCTATCCAAACCAAAGCAAAGCTCTAGTAATTCGCGGCAGTTGTTCATCAGAACAGCCACGTGTTCGCCTGGAAGGATGCCTAGATCCGACACCATGTGAGCAACTTGATTGGCTCGACCATCGAGCTGTGCAAATGTGACTTGTTCACCACTTTCGCACATCTGAAATGCAATTTTTTCAGGATCAACGTTGATTGGTTGAATAGGAATTAACATCAGCCCCCCATTTTTAATGGGCAATACAGACTTTGCCGAACTGTACGCCACTCTTCAAATACGTCATGGCTTCTTTGAGCTCCTCGAATGCAAAGACCTTGTCGGTCACGGGAACTATCTTGTGCTGTGACATGGCGCGCAACATGGCCTCCATGCCATCACGGTGCCCTACCGTCACACCCTGAAGGCGAACTTGGCGGGTGATGATGTGGCCCAAGGACATGTTGACACTGCTTCCCGACAAGATGCCAATCATCGCTAAAGTACCGCCTGGACGAATGCAGCGAAGAGACTGTGGAAGTGTTTTTTCACCTCCCAACTCCAAAATCAAATCGTATCCACGTCCCTGAGTAATCTCGCGTGTGGCTTTGGCCCATTCGGGCTGTTCACGGTAATTGATGACGGCATCAGCACCCAAAGCGATTGCACGATCCATTCGCTCTGCGCTTGAGCTTATGACGGTGGCATGAGCTCCTAGACTTTTGGCGAACTGCAGTGCAAACAAAGCAACTCCGCCGCATCCTTGTACTAGAACTCGATCACCTGACTTAACATGACCATAAGTAACCACAGCACTCCAGGCAGTCAATGCTGCGCAAGGAAGACTTGCAGCTTGGATATCGCTCAGGTATTCAGGGACTGGCACCACACCTTGTTCAGAAAGACACATCACTTCCGTCATGGTTCCATCAATAGGTCCACCCAGCGATTGAGTTAGTCTCTGCAAATCTGGTTCGCCCGCAATCCAACCCTGAAAGTAAGTGGGACAGACTCGGTCACCTACTCGAACACGCGTAACACCTGCTCCAACATCAATGACTTCCCCAACCCCATCAGAGATGGGAATCAATGGCAATTGACCAGTATAGCTACCATAGCCGCGCTCAGGTACGACGAGATCGCGGTAATTGAGCGAAGAAGCGCGCATTCGCACCAAGACCTCACCATCTTTCGCTTTAGGCTCAGGACGCTGAGAAAGTTTCAAATGGTCAATTCCCCATTCCCCTTCAATTTGAAAGACGTGCATTTAAATTGCTCCTGGTTTGAAACGAAAGTCATTTGCCACACGCTCAAGGAGCATCGCAGTCGATCCGTCGGCTAATGAAGCTGTATGTGCTGCAGTGAGATGTCTTAAAAAAGCATAGTGATCTAAAAATCCTTCTGCACCCATAGCATGCAAGAGAGTTCCCAATTGAGTTTGAGCCATATTTGTTGCAAAAAGTTTGGCTTGAGCAGCAGCAGTTTGAACCTCTCCACCCTTGTCAATGAGGACACAGGCAGCTCTCACCAAGAGCTCAGCTGCTTGTAATGCAGTTGCAGCTTGTGCTACCTGCCATCGCCAGCCTTGATATTGATCCAAAGACTGGCCAAATGCAGTTCGCTTATGACCATAAACGCTCACATCGGATAAAGCTTGAGACACCATAGCGCAACACATTGCCGCAACATAAGTGCGCGCACGGTTGATAGCACCCATGATGTCAACAAACGCCTGGCCTGGCTGATACAAGAGGTGAAATGAATCGCAATAGACGTTTGTCAATCGAAATCCACCAATCCCCATGCTGCTCAGGGCACTGTTGGTTGTAACGGCAACACGCTCGAATCCTGGTGAATCAGCACGGATAAAAAATGCCGCAATTCCCTTGACGCCTGAACCCACTTGAGTCTGAGCGTAAACGACTACACCGTCAGCATGAACAGCATTGATGATCCAAGTCTTTGAACCGTTAAGCAACCAACCATCACCACTTCGAATGGCAGTGGTTTTGATTTGACCCAAATCAGATCCAGCGTCTGGTTCTGTAAGTGCAGTGCATGCAACGATGCTGCCACTGAGTAAATCACGCACATATCGAGGTGCCAACTGATGGGGGGATGCCTTCACAAGCTGCACAGCAACGTTGTGTGAATTCACCAATGCCATAGCAGCACTGAAATCAATCCGCGCTAGCTTGTACAGAACCTTGACTTTGTCAGCGAATGACAAATCAGATCCCCCAAATTCAATCGGAACTTGTAAGCTCAATAATCCTGCAGATCCAGCAGGCTCAAATAAAGCACGCCGATCAAAAAGGCCCCTCCCCCATTGAGCGGCATTCGGGGCTAGGTGTCGTTGAGCAAATTGATCTGCTTCTTCGATGATGCTAAACGCGCGCTTAGACAGCTCTTCAGTGTCAATGATCATTTCTTCATGCCTTGCTGACAGGCTTGTTATGACTTGCAGTGGGTTGACTTGCTCTTAGCCAACGCCACATGGAGGCAACCAAAGGCACCAGACCTTTAGGCAAGAAAATAGTCGCCACAACTAAAATTAATCCATATGTGATAAGCCGAAAACTGTCAGCAAATCGTAAAAGCTCAGGCAAAAATGTGACTGAAACTGCGCCCACAATAGGGCCTGTTAGCGTTCCGCTGCCGCCCAAAATGACTGCCAAGATAATGTTCAGAGATTGATCGACGCCGAACGGTTCAGGATTTAAAAAACCTATGTAATGAGCATAAAGAGTCCCAGCCAAACCAGCCAAAATTGAACTCATCACAAATGCAAATAACTTGTACCGTGAAGTCACGACACCCATGGCTTCTGCCAGGTCTTCGTTTTGACGTATGGCCAACATCACTCTGCCTGCGCGGGAGTGCAACACAAAGGCACAACAGGTGGTCGCCAGCACTGCGGCAGTCAAAGCCAAAGCATAGTAATTGAGGTTACTGCGCCCCTTGAAACTAAAGACATGGCCAAAGAGTGTCAACTCACTTGGGCGGGGCACATCTGGTATTCCTGCCTCTCCGCCTGTGAGAGCGCTAAATGTCATCAACACAATAAAAATGACCATGTTGTAGGCCAACGTGACGATTGAAAAGTAGTGCCCTTTTACGCGCAGGCTCGGATAGCCCGCAAAGATCGCCATAGCGCCAGTCAGTAAAGGAGCAACCACTAAAGTTGCCCAAACCGAAACCCCAAAGTTCATTGTCAAGAGGGTGGATATGTAAGCACCTATGCCCATAAATCCTGCTTGTGCGATCGACACATAACCCACAAAACCTTGCGTTAAATTTTGGCCTTGTGCAAGCACAATCCAAATCAAAGCTAAGGTCATCAAATGAATGTAGTAGGGAGATTTGAAGGCATGTGGCATAGCTAAAGCGCCGGCTACGGCGGCTACGCTGAACAGCAAAGGTTTGTTGAGAACGCGTATCATTTTTTCCCCATCAAGCCTTGTGGCATGACCAGCAAGACCAAGATCATGATTAAGAAGGAAATCACATCCTTGTAGGCTGATGATAAAAAGCCTGCTGCTAAGGATTCACTGACACCCAATACCAAGCCGCCCAAAATAGCACCTGGCAATGACCCAAGTCCACCCAATATCAACACGGCAAAACCTTTCACCGCGAAACTTTCACCCACACCAGGTGCAAGCGCTAACAAAGCGCCAATGAGTGCTCCAGCAGCAACCCCAAGGGCAGAGGAAATAGCGAACACCACCGAAGAGACTAAATTCACATTCACGCCCATCAGCACAGCCGCATGCCGGTTTTGAGCCACTGCGCGAACAGATTTTCCGGTTTTGGTTTTTAAAAGAAGGAAAGTCACAATCGCAACCAATGTGACCGATGTCACGATAACGACCATGCGGAGCTGTGCAACGAAGATGCCACCCAAATCAAATACCTTCTGATAAGGCGTTTGAATGATGACCTGATCGGCTCCAAACAAAAGCAAATTCCCACCCTCCAGCATCATTGTCAATCCCAAAGCAATGATGAAGGCATTGATGTGAGGTGCGTCACGTACTGGTCGATATGCCAAGCGCTCAATTAGCATGCCCAACAAAGCGCCAACAGGCATAGCCAATGCCATGCTTGCAAACAGGGGAAGGCCCATCCTTGTCGAAAACACGAACGTTAAGTAGCCCCCAAACATGGCCAACGAGCCATGTGCAAAATGCGCAATACCTAATATTCCAAATACCACGGTAAGTCCGAGTGCTACCAACGTGTAGACGGAACCAATGGCAAGTCCATTGAATATTTGTTGGAGTAATTCATTCATCGCATTTCACCGTTCGTATAACACAACTGCGGGAGACAGAAACCACCCGCGACTCAGTTTGTGGCTGAGTCGCGGGTGGTTGACCAATAAAACTTTCAACTTATTTGCGAATGCTGCGCAAGAACTGCGAATAAGCTTTGTTATCAGATGGCAACTCGGACACGAAGACCCACTTGCCTTTTTGCCACTGGAAAGCGCCATTGGACGTGTAGGCTTGGCCGTTTTGATCGAAAATTGCGCCGCCGTCGTTAGGCATGTACTTCATGACGGCTTCCTTGGGAATTGCCAAAGTACGCACAGCATCTGCGACTTTCTTTGCATCCTTTGCACTGCCTGCACGCTCGATTGCATTTTTCAGCACGTACACCTGATCGTATGCATAGGGAGAACTAGGTGTTGGCGATTGGTTGAACTTTTTCCTGTAATTGGCATCGTAAGCCTTGGCTTGTGGCCCCAACGCTTCAATGGTGAGCTCCGTTGGACGGAGATCCCAAACACCTTCCATTTGTGCGCTTGTTACCACCTTGAGAAACTGCTCTTCGCTTCCGCTCGTAAAACCATAGCGCGGAACATTCATGCCCAACTCAACTGCCTGACGGTAAACAAATGCTGCGGGCTCAACGTAGCCGACAACCAAAATTGCGTCAGGTTTGAGTCCACGGATTTTCGTCAATTGTGGTGTCATATCGCGATCACGAAGTCCAAACGCTTCTCTGACCACAATCTTGCCGCCAGCCTTGTTCAGCTCCTTTTCGAATGCATCAACATATTGGGTGTAAAACCCAACTTCTAGTGCGCCGATGACAGCCACATTTCGAGCACCCTTTTGTGCGACAAATGTTCCAGCTGCTGCACCAGTGAAGTCTGCTGGTGGACGAGTCCGAAAGACGTTCGGAATTCCTTGGGCTGTGATGGTACGTTCGGCAGCATTGCCCACTAGCATGACCGCATCCTCTTTGGCCATGAATGAGGCGACTGCACTTGTTGAACCGGAGCAGCAAAAACCCACAAGGTATTTCACGTTGTCACGGTCAATCAGCTTTCGCACACTGTTTGTTGCCTCAGTGGGGTTAGCCTTGTCGTCCGATGTGATGACTTTAAGTTTGTAGGTAGTTGAACCAGCCTTGATACCCCCGGCTGCATTGATCTCATCTGCAGCCATTTGAACTGCGTTAGCTTGTGGCAATCCATAAACAGCACCACCACCAGTCAACGCATCGTTAACTCCGAGTACCAAGACTTCATCTGCTGCATGAACAGCTGGAGTCAAGGCCGCGCAGATCACCAGCGCTACTAAAGTCATCTGTTTTTTCAGTTTCATTTTTATCTCCTGTTAAAAAATTTCAAATACCCAATATTGGGGGGGGGACATTACTGCATCAGTAGCCCAAATAGGCTTTACTCACTTGCGGATCATTTTTTAATTCTTGCCCTGTGCCTTGAAGCACAACTTCGCCCGCTTCCAATACATACGCACGATCTGCCAAGCGCAATGCCATGGCTGCGTTCTGTTCGACTAAAACGATGGTTGTTCCCATTGCCTTAATGCGCGCCAAAATCTGCTCAACTTCTTCAACAATTTTGGGTGCCAGACCTAATGAAGGTTCATCAAAGATGCAAAGTTTTGGCCTTGCCATGAGTGCCCTTGCTATCGCCAGCATCTCTTGCTCACCGCCTGAAAGCGTTCCTGCCCTTTGCTTGGCTCGTTGGCGCAAAACAGGAAAAAGATCGAGCATTTTTTCCACATCACTTTTTTGCTCGTTATCGCTGCGTGTGTGTGCACCCATTTCTAAATTTTCGACAACAGACATTTCTGCAAATACTTGTCTACCCTCAGGGCACATGGTGATTCCTTTGCGGACAATTGCATGCCCACTTAGACCATCCAATCTTTCTCCCAAGAATTCAATACTTCCTGAACGAACTTCGTTAAGGCCACAGATACATCGCAAAGTGGTACTTTTCCCTGCTCCATTTGCTCCGATAAGCGCTACACATTCACGTTCTTTCACATCCAGACTGATGCCGTGCAGCACATTTACTTTTCCATAACCAGCTGTAAGATTTTTAATATGTAGCATCAATGCACCCCACCCAAATATGCTTCAATCACTGCTGCGTTACGCTGGATTTCCTCAGGTCTGCCTTCTGCTATTTTTTCACCGAAATTCAGCACCACAATGCGATCGCAGACTTCCATGATCAGCCCCATGTGATGCTCGATGACCAAAACAGCCAAGCCTTTATTGCGAATACGCATGATGACTTCGGCCAATTCTTTACGCTCTTTTGCCACCATGCCAGCCGCAGGCTCATCCAGCAAGATCAGTTTTGGGTCAGCTGCCATTGCAGTTGCGATCATCAGTAGTCGCTGTTGAGCTGATGAAATTGTTGATGTTGGATCGTTCATTACGTCACTCAATCCAACAAACTCCACCAACTCTTGTGCCTTGGCTCTTTGTTCGGCATCTTGAGTTCTCGCATCTTTCGTTCGCAGAACTGAACGCCACGGTGAGACGCGATAACTTGTGTGGCAAGCAGTCAAAACTTGCTCTAGCACACTGAACTCTGAAAGCAAGCTCGTGGTTTGAAATGTTCGAGATAAGCCCATTGGTACGCGCTGACTGATGGGCAGTTTGTTGACATTTTGGTTTCGCCAAACAATGTCACCTGAGCTCGGTGACACAGATCCTGAAATCAAATTCACCGACGTCGATTTTCCGGATCCGTTGGGACCAATCAATCCCACAATCTCATTTGAGTTCACATCAAAGCTCAAATTCTTAACGGCTTGTACGCCACCAAAATTCTTACTGACTTGATTCAAAGTTAGCAGTCGCTCTTGCTCAGGCATTTGAACTGTGTCTTTCCTAGTTGCAGTTAAGGTGTCTCAATGTTCTTTTGTGCAGATGGGCTAGACCTCACCACACATAAGTGAAAGTCAGTTTAGCATTAGACCGGTCGTCTACAATTGGGGTATTCCCTGCCAGACTTCCAATTTCCAGCAGTTAGGTTTGATCATCTAGGTCGACCGCAATGGGTCGAAGCAGCCGCAAAAGCCCTTCTCCCCTATGTCCGCTATGGGTCGGCTGCGGCCAGTCACTTGCGACGATTGAATGTCTGCTCCCAGCCTAAACCAGCCCCCTAGAGTTCTCCACAAACACCTTTTCCATGACCCAAGGAGGTTGCCCAGCACATGACCATGGATTGGAAATCCTAAACATCGCCACAAGCAAATAATTGCCAGTGGGATGCAGCAACCCACCCCGCTGAGAAAAAACGCCAAGCCAACCGGTATGAACTTGTATGAAATCACCCCATACAGGCTCCAAACGAGTTGTAAATTGATCGAACGACTTGGAATCAGTTCGAAATAGTCTTGGCGGAGAAGGTGGGATTCGAACCCACGGTACCTTGCGGTACGCCTGATTTCGAATCAGGTACATTCGGCCACTCTGCCACTTCTCCACTGGATTTTGCAAGCGCCCATTCTAACGCCCTACAGCTAACGGCTAACGCTTGCATAAAATGTTGCACCTATGTCCACATCCATCCAGTCACTGCTCTTGAGCGCAGTTCAACTGCATCAAACCAATCAACTGAACGCGGCGCAAGATATCTATCGGCAAGTGCTGCAAATAGACCCCAACGAGCCCGATGCCTTGCATTTATTGGGCTTATTGTTTTATCAACAAAACATCCATTTACCACTTGCGCAAGACCTGATCGCACAGTCTCTTCAGATCAGGCCCAGTGAGCATTTTGTTCATGCCAATCATGCTTTAGTTTTGCTGCGATTAAAGGACATAACGTCCGCTCGCCAATGCATGGATCAAGCCCTCCGCATGGGTTTTAGTGATTCGATAGTGGTCTGGAATTTTGCGCTTGAACTGGCCGACTGCGGGCAGTTTGATGCCAATCTTCACTACCTACACATAGCGGCAGCGCTGAACCCCTTTGACGCGCTCATCCAATGGGGTTTGGCTATGTCAGAGTTGCAGCATGGTCTGTTTGAGCAAGGCTGGCGCAGGCACGAGGCGCGTTGGCAAGTCAACACCGCGAAGGCTTCGGAGTTTTCGGGGCCACGCTGGATTGGTGATGAGTCTCTCAGCGGCAAAACCATCTTGCTATGGCCCGAACAAGGTCTGGGCGATGTACTGCAATTTTGCCGCTATGCGCCACTCGTGCAAAAACTAGCGGGCAAGGTTGTGCTGCAAGTGCCCCGTGCCATGCACGCGCTGCTCGCAAGGTCTATGCCAGCGCCTATGGAGGTTTTGGTGTACGAAGAAAATCCGCAGCACCACTACGACTATCAAACCTCGCTGATGAGCTTGCCGTTGGCTTGCCGCAGTTTTACTGAGGCGCACATACCTCACTCAAGTCCCTACCTCATGCCAGATCCGACGAAGCAAGCGCAGTGGCAAAGTCGTATTCACCATTTGATGCAGTCAACAAGCGAATCAAAGCCGCTCAAAATTGGCATCGTTTGGGCGGGCGGCTTCAAAAAAGAAGATCCTTCAAACACCAAAATTGACCCTTTCAGATCGCTGCGTCTCACGCAATTTGCGCCGCTGCTTGAGGTCCTTCATACGCACTTTTTTAGCTTACAAAAAGGAGCGCCCTCAAAGCAATGGCAAGCCGCGCTGGATAGCGGTTGGCCGCAAGCCCGCATGACCGACTGGACAAGCGATCTGCACGATTGGGATGACACCGCCGCGCTGGCTGCCAACATGGATTTAGTGATTAGCTGCGACACATCAACCGTGCATTTGTCCGCCGCTATTGGCAAGCCAACGTGGATGCTCTCGCGGCTAAATGGTTGCTGGCGCTGGCAACTGAACCGAGAAGACAGCCCGTGGTATCCAACGCTACGCGTATTTGCGCAAACCGAAAGGCTGAATTGGGAATCGGTGGTGCAGCGGGTCGCAACCGAATTAGCCCAGCTGAGTCAGTCCACCCATGTAAGGTCTTAGCGCCTCTGGAATCGTGATCGAACCATCTGCGTTTTGATAGTTCTCCAGCACCGCGACCAGCGTGCGTCCAACAGCAAGCCCCGAGCCATTCAGCGTATGCACGTGCTCGTTTTTACCTTGCGCATTTTTGAATCGCGCTTGCAAGCGGCGTGCTTGGAACGCTTCGCAATTGCTGACCGAACTGATTTCGCGGTATGCGTTTTGCGCAGGCAACCAGACCTCTAAGTCATGCGTCTTAGCAGCGCCAAAGCCCATGTCGCCTGTGCAAAGCAACATCACGCGATAAGGAAGACCCAGTTGTTGCAAGACTGCTTCGGCGTGACCCGTCATCTCGTCCAGCGCTGCGTAGCTCTTATCGGGATGGACAATTTGCACCATCTCCACTTTGTCGAATTGATGCTGCCGAATCATGCCGCGCGTGTCGCGCCCGTAGCTGCCCGCCTCGGAGCGAAAGCACGGCGTGTGCGCGGTCAGCTTCATTGGCAAGTCGGACTCCGCAACCACCACATCTCTCACAAAGTTGGTCAGCGTGACCTCGGACGTTGGAATCAAATACAAGCCTTCTTCGCCCACGGCATCTTGACCACCTTTTTTAGCGGCGAACAAATCGCCTTCAAACTTAGGCAATTGACCTGTGCCCTTGAGCGTATCGGCGTTCACCACATAAGGCGTGTAGCACTCGGTGTAGCCGTGCTGCTCGGTTTGCAAGTCCAGCATGAACTGCGCGAGGGCGCGGTGCAGCTTAGCGATTCCGCCCTTCATCACCGTAAAACGAGCGCCCGTGAGCTTCACGCCCATTTCAAAATCAAGGCCTAGCGGCTCGCCTAAATCAACATGGTCCTTGGCTGGAAAGCTCATGGCTATTGGGCTGCCGCCATACCCCTCTTGCAAGCCCCTACCAGATTGGCTTGCGGGCGACCACTTGCGCAGCTCGACATTACCATGCTCGTCCGCCCCCACAGGCACAGACTCATGCGGCAGGTTCGGTAGCGCCAAGAGCATCTGGGCAATTTGCGCTTGCACCGCATCGCTATGCGTACCTGCTTGCTCCATCTCGGTCTTCAAATGAGCCACTTCCGCCATCACAGCGTCCGCTTGCGCAGCAGCACGTGCATCGCCTTTAGCAGCCACGCCTTTCAATTGCCCCACTTGCTTGGAGAGCATATTGCGCTTGGCTTGCAGCTCTTCCGCCCGCACTTGAATCGTCTTGCGTGTGGCCTCTAGCGCCGTGAACTTTTCCACATCTAAAAACGCTTGCGGGTTTTTACGCTTTTGCAGCGCCGCGATAACGCTCGGCAAGTCTTTACGGAGTTGGTTGATATCTAACATTTACTTTTCTTTCGTTTCACCAGTCGCACACGGCTTTTCGCCAGCTTGCGGATTTTTGTAGCACACCGAATCATCATCTTTAAGAGCATTTTTTAAAGAAATCGGTTCTCCATCTTTCTTTTTATGGAACTCAGCTAGTTCACGATTGCGACTTGCCTGACAGTCCGAATAAGTCTTAGTCCCTGCTGCACCACAAGCGTAATCTCCAGAAACTGATGGGCATCCTGCCAGCAAGCCAGTTGCAATGAGTGCCAGCAACATTAAGAAATTTCGCATCGTATTTCCCCGACAAATTAGTTAATCGATACTGATTGACGATACAAAGTATCAGGGCACAAATCCTGCCCTCCCTGCCACTCGATACTACCCAAAAATGGACGCACAGTCTGAAACTGTGCTGGGTCTTGAAGCTGGCGAAACACCCCTTTATCAAGGTAGGGATTCACGTCAAATTGTTTCACCTCATTGTTGTCAAACATAATCCGAAGTTTGTAAGCAAGCTCAGGCACTACCGCCTTAACACGTGGATTCATAGCGGGCTATTTATGGATTTGTCGCACATGGCTTTTCGCCAGCTTGCGGATTTTTGTAGCACACCGAATCATCATCTTTGAGTGCGCCTTTGGATGATGCTGGCTCTTTCTTTTGTGTTTTTTCAAACTCATCAAACACACGCTTGTTGCGAGTCTTGCAATCCAATCGATCACCCAATTGCGCAGTGGGTAAATCCAAACAGCGCGACTCACCAATGGCGCGCATTTGATCGGTAGAACAAGCCGCACAAACTATTAAAAAAGCAAATGTGAGAAGGAGTCGAAATCGCATAACGCTTTCCTCTTTATTTCAAAGCCTTAAACCGCGCCCGCTTTGGACGTGCGCCCTCTTCGCCCAAACGTTTCTTTTTGTCGGCTTCGTACTCTTGGTAGTTGCCGTCAAAGAACGTCCACTGGCTATTGCCCTCGCACGCCAAGATGTGCGTGGCGATGCGGTCTAAGAACCAGCGATCATGGCTAATCACCATCACGCTGCCCGCGAACTCTAGGAGCGCGTCCTCTAAGGCGCGTAGTGTCTCCACATCAAGGTCGTTGGATGGTTCGTCGAGCATGAGCACGTTGCCGCCCGCAATCAAAGTTTTTGCCATATGCAAGCGTCCGCGCTCGCCGCCCGACAGCGTGCCTACGTGCTTTTGCTGATCGCCGCCGTTGAAGTTAAAGCGTCCGCAATACGCGCGGCTTGGGATGGTGAACTTGCCAATCGTCAGCATATCGAGTCCGCCCGAGATTTCTTCCCACACGGTTTTCGTGCTCGCCAAATCATCGCGCGATTGATCGACAAACGCTAATTTTGCGGTCGAACCAATTTTGACCTCACCGCTGTCAGGCGTTTCTTTGCCTGCAATCATTTTGAACAGCGTGGATTTACCCGCGCCGTTCGGGCCAATGATGCCCACAATCGCGCCCGCTGGCACTTTGAAGCTGAGGTTGTCAATCAACACGCGGTCACCAAAGGATTTGGTGACGTTGGTGAACTCGATCACTTCGTTGCCCAAACGGTCTGCCACGGGAATAAAAATCTCCTGCGTCTCGTTGCGTTTTTGGTATTCAAAATCGGACAGCTCTTCAAACCGCGCAATACGCGCCTTGCTTTTGGCTTGACGACCTTTGGCGTTTTGGCGCACCCAATCCAACTCCTTCTTGAGCGCCTTGGCACGCGCCTCTTCGCCTTTTTGCTCTTGCGCCAAACGGTTGCCTTTTTGGTCTAACCAGCTGGAGTAATTGCCCTTCCACGGAATACCGCTGCCACGATCTAGCTCCAAAATCCACTCCGCAGCGTTGTCTAAAAAGTAGCGATCATGGGTAATGGCAACCACCGTGCCCGAGTAGCGCGACAGGAACTGCTCCAGCCAATCCACCGACTCCGCATCCAAGTGATTGGTGGGCTCGTCAAGCAGCAACATATCGGGCTTGGAGAGCAGCAAACGGCACAGCGCCACGCGGCGGCGTTCACCGCCCGAGAGCACGCCCACCACAGCATCCCACGGCGGCAGATTGAGCGCATCAGCGGCAATCTCTAGCTCATGCTCGTTATCGCCAGAGTCGTTGCCAATAATGGCCTCCAGCTCAGCTTGTTCGGCAGCCAGCTTATCAAAGTCCGCGTCTTCAAGGCCGTATTCAACATAGACTTCTTCCAAGCGTTTTTTAGCAGCAGCCACAGCGCCCATGCCGTCTTCAACCGCTTGGCGCACGGTATGCTCAGGGTTCAATTGCGGCTCTTGCGGCAGATAGCCGATGTTGAGATTGGGCATCGGCATCGCCTCGCCCTCAAACTCTTTGTCCACGCCCGCCATGATTTTGAGCAAGGTCGATTTGCCCGAGCCATTCGTTCCCAGCACGCCAATCTTGGCTCCAGGGAAAAACGACAAAGAGATGTCTTTCAAAATATAACGCTTAGGCGGAACAATTTTGCCCAAGCGGTTCATGGTGAATACGTATTGCGCCACAGTAAATCTCTCTTATCTGATGCTCGCTAAGGTTTTAGCGAAACCGTGTATTTTCTCAGAAGTTGTGTGAGCCGCAGCATCTGAACGCTCAATGCACCAAAGCCCACAGCGGCACAGCTTCCACGCCTTTTGCAATGGGATATCGATGCTCGCCTGGATAGACCACATAGAGCGCGTCTAGCTTCAAGTCGTGTTGTGCAATGCGCATACTGGTTGTCAGGCGTGGCTCGGTGGTACGTTTGAACTCTACGCCGATTCGCTGCCCGCCTTTGAACATGAAGAGATCTAGCTCTGCGCCTTGATGCGTTGCCCAAAAATATGCTTGATCGGGCTTGGCGATTCGTAGCACTTGTTCTAGCGCAAAGCCTTCCCAGCTGGCTCCTGATGCAGGATGCGTGTGCAATTGCACTTTAGTTTGTATGCCAAGCAGCGTGTGCAAAAACCCAGAATCGCGGAAATATATTTTGGGCGCTTTTACTTGGCGCTTACCGACATTTTCAAACCACGGCGGCAGCTGGCGCACCATGAGTGTTTGAGTCAACAAGTCGAGGTAGCGGCGAATCGTTGGCTCGGACACGCCCATCGATTGCGCCAGTGGCGCGGCTGAAAACGTTTGCCCGTGATAGTGAGCCAGCATATGCCAAAACCGCAGCATGGCTGGCACTGGCGCATTTAAACCAAACTGCGGCAAATCCAATTGCACGTGGTTTTGAATCGCGCTATGCCGCCACTGCATACTGCCCTCATCCGTTGCAGCCAAGTAGGCGCGTGGAAATCCGCCTCGCAGCCACAACTGATTCGCGGCTGCTCCTTGCCACGCATCGCCAAACGCCGCCGTGCTTTTGATTGCAATTTCTTGAATATCAAAACCGCCCACTTCAATCATCTCAATTCGCCCTAATAACGACTCGCCAGATTGACGTATTAAGTCTGGGGAAGCGCTACCGAGCAAGAGAAATTGTCCCGGCGTGTTGGCACGATCCATCAGCACACGAAGCAAAGGAAATAAATCTGGCTGGCGCTGCACTTCGTCAATCACGACCAGCCCTTGCAAGCCCTCTAACGCAAGCACAGGCTGTTCAAGCCGTTTGGCGTGCGGCGGATATTCAAGATCGAAATAATGACTGGATGCGGCTGGCACAAAGGCTTGCGCAAGCGTACTTTTACCCGCTTGGCGCGGTCCAATCAGGACTACGCCACGCGAACGAGCAAGTGCTTGCCTTACGGTTTGCTCTAGTAAGTCGCGTTGAATCATGACTTACATCGTATCACAAACACCATGAAAATCGAAAGTCTGACTTTCCTTTTTCATGGTAAATAATTCCATCTCAATCCAGCGTAATCCCCAAATCCACAGCAATCTTGACCCACACGGGCACATCCCGATCCCACTCGCGGCGCGTCTCTATCAAATTTTTAGGCTTGTTCGGAATTGCGAAACTTTCGCGCAATTTGACCGCCCGTTCAGTCTGCGCCCCATCCATCACCACCTTCGACAAGATTTTTTGAATCGACTCGGGCGTACCTGCTGGCGCCATCAACGGCAAACCACCTTCCAACTTAACCAATCTACTGGTAAAGCCTTGTTCTACCAAGGTCGGGACATCGGGCAACTTGGGTGATCGGTACGTACCTGTCACGCCAATCGGTCGCACGCCACGCGCCTGAACCGTGGAAAAAGCTTGGTAGCTACCAATCGCAATTTGTATTTGATTGGACGCTAAATCAATCCACATGGGGGATTCGCCTTTGTAGTGAATAGATTGAATTTGCGTGCCCTCGGTGCGGTTGGTTTGATCTGCCACCATATGAGGATACGAACCTGGGGCATACGTGCCCATCGCTGCTGGATTCTTTTTTGCAAATTCGATGAACTCGCGCATACTTTTTGCGGGCACTTTTTCACTCACACCGACCACCAAGGGCCCGGACGGAAAATTGGCAATGATGCCCAAATCTTTATCCAAGTTGTATGGCAGCTTACGATACAACACACGGTTTTGCCCAACAGTCCCCGAAGTGGTCATCAGCAGGGTATAGCCATCAGCAGGCGATTTAACAACGTAGTCAATGGCAATAATGCCGCCCGCACCTGGCCTGTTTTCCACCACAGCAGGCACACCTAGTTGTGCCGTTATGTGCTCTGCGTATAGCCGTGCATACGCATCTGTGAGACCGCCTGGCGGAAACGACACCACAATCTTGATGGGCTTGGTCGGCCACTTCATGCTTTGCGCCAGCGAGTTGCTATGCACCCCACTGGCGGCAAGTGCCACTACGCTTGATAGAAAATGACGACGCTCCAAAAAATTCATCATGGCAATTAACCTTTAGAAAAATACAAAACACTCACTCTATCAGTGAAGTTCATTTACAAAAGCAGGATAAACCCGCGCCAATTTCCGATTCAACACCCATGCAATTGCTACTCGCCCCTATGGAGGGTTTACTTGATTTTGTGCTGCGCGATGCACTGACGCGTGTAGGCGGTATTGATCGCTGTGTCAGCGAGTTCATTCGCGTGACCAACACGCTGCTGCCGAATCGGGCTTTTATTCGCGTGATGCCCGAGCTGCTCAATGGCAGCCGCACACCGTCTGGCGTGCCCGTGCGTGGACAACTCCTGGGCTCCGACCCTGTGTGCATGGCTGAGAATGCCGCGCGTCTTGCCAGTCTTGGATCAGAAGGTGTTGACCTTAATTTTGGCTGCCCCGCCAAGGTCGTCAATCGCCACGGCGGCGGCGCAGCGCTGCTGGACGCGCCCGAGTTGGTTACCCAAATTGTCTCGGCGGTGCGCCGCGCTGTGCCCGCCAATCAAATCGTCTCCGCCAAAATGCGCCTCGGTTTTAACGACGACAGCCGCGCTGTGGAATGCGCCTTGGCGATTGCCGAAGCAGGCGTAAGCGAACTCGTCGTTCACGCCCGCACCAAGGCGGATGGCTACCGCCCGCCCGCGTACTGGGCACGTATTGCAGACATCCGCGCGGCAGTCAACATCCCCGTCATTGCCAACGGCGAAATTTGGAACGTGGACGATGCCAGGCGTTGCCAAGCGTTATCGGGCGCAAGCGCACTGATGCTGGGACGCGGCATGGTGACTGACCCTGGGCTTGCGCTAGCGATTCGTGCGGATACACCAACGCCGCTAGCGTGGGAGCAGCTTATGCCACTCATCCAAGATTTTTGGCTACTCGTTTGCACCACCCAAGAGTCACGTCAGCGTGCGGGCAGGCTCAAACAGTGGCTCAATTTTTTGCGCCGCACGTATGCTGAGGCGGAAGCGATGTATCAAGCTATTCGCACGGAAAACGATCAGGCGAGGATTACGGCGTGGTTGGATTCAAAGAGAGCGAATCGGATCATTACCTCCCCTTCGCATTCAAAGCCTTATCCAACCTAGAAAACACGCGCCGCGCATTGCCTTCATACACCTGATATTTTTCTTCCGCCGAGAGAGTTTTGTTCGCCTCGATATAGCGCTTGGTGTCGTCAAACTGAAAGCCTGTTTGCGGATCAATTGCACGCACCGCACCAATCATCTCACTGGCAAACAAGATGTTTTTGCTGGGCACCACGGTGGTGAGCAAATCGATGCCAGGCTGGTGATAGACGCAGGTATCAAAATAAATGTTGTTCAGCAAATGCTCTTCTAACTTTGGCTTGTTCAGCATCATGGCCAGGCCACGGAAGCGCCCCCAGTGGTAAGGCGCTGCGCCGCCGCCGTGCGGGACGAGGAACTTGAGCGTGGGGAAATCCCTAAATAAATCGCCCTCTAACAATTGCATAAACGCGGTGGTGTCCGCATTCAAATAATGCGCTCCCGTGGTGTGAAATGCGTGATTGCAACTGGTCGAGACGTGAATCATGGCGGGCAAGTCGTACGCCACCATCTTCTCGTAAATCGGATACCAATGCTTGTGGGTCAGAGGTGGGCTAGTCCAGTGGCCACCGCTTGGATCGGGGTTCAAATTGATTCCGACTGCACCGTATTCTTTGACGCATTTTTCTAGCTCGGGGATGCAGCTCGCAGGGTCAACGCCTGGGCTTTGCGGCAGCATGGCAACGGTGGCAAAGTTGTCGGGGTAGAGTTGACTGACACGAAAGACCAGCTCGTTACAAATCGCCGCCCACGTACTGGAGATATTGAAGTCGCCAATGTGATGCGCCATAAAGCTGGCACGCGGCGAGAACAGCGTGATATCTGAGCCGCGCTCCTTCATCAACTTCAATTGATTGTTGTCGATGGTCTCGCGGATGTCGTCGTCTGAGATTTTGAGGTCACTGACCTTGGGCATGCGTGCAGCGTCTGTGATACCCGCGATTTGCGCGTTGCGCCAAGTCTCTAGCGCCTTGGGCGCTGTGGTGTAGTGACCGTGGCAGTCGATGATGAGGGGGTTTGCTTGGCTCATGATGCTGTTCTTTCAAAAATGTAATGGACAGTACAGAAGTAAGTTTAGCCGCCCCATCCGTCCTTCCTGCGAAGGCGGGAATGCCAAAAGCTACAGCGCTCGACTGTCGAAAACAAACCGAACAAACTCAAAAACATCAAACGCATACGCAAGCCCTAGGAGCAAAGGGCTAGCAGTGTAACGTGCGGATATCAGGGAGGGAGCCCCCGCATGAGACAATTGCAGCATGACTTTTACAGAACTAGGCCTTGCGCCTGCGCTACTACGCGCTATTACCGCCGAGGGTTACGACACCCCCACTCCCATTCAACAACAAGCGATTCCCCTAGCGATGCTGGGGCATGACTTACTCGCTGGTGCTCAAACGGGCACGGGCAAAACGGCGGCATTTACGCTTCCGATGCTGCATCGTTTGGCGATGACCGCTTCTGCTAAAAATAAATTTGGCGGCATTGGCACGCGCGTTTTGGTGCTCACGCCTACGCGCGAACTTGCCGCGCAAGTTGAAGAATCCGTGCGCACTTACGGCAAGTTTTTACAGCTCACGTCTACCGTTATTTTTGGCGGCGTGGGGATGAATCCGCAAATCAGCGCCCTGCGCAAAGGCGTGGATATTTTGGTTGCCACGCCAGGTCGCCTGCTGGATTTGCAAGAGCAAGGCAAGCTCGATTTGTCCACCGTGCAAATGCTGATTTTGGACGAAGCTGACCGTATGCTGGACATGGGCTTTTTGCCCGATATTCGCCGCGTGCTGGCACTCGTGCCTAAGCAAAAACAAACGCTGTTGTTCTCGGCTACTTTTAGTGACGAAATTCGCACGCTGGCGCAGGGACTCTTACACAACCCCAAATCGATTCAAGTCACGCCCAGCAACACAACCGTGCAGCGCATCACGCAGTCTCAGCATTTGGTGGGGCGCGGCAAAAAGAAGGCGCTGCTTACGCACATCATTCAACAGCACAACTGGAGCCAAGTGCTCGTATTTACGCGCACTAAATTTGGCGCGAACAGCGTGGCTGAGCACTTAACCAAGCACGGCATTCCTGCGCTAGCGCTACACGGCAACAAAAGCCAAGCCGCTAGAACGCAAGCGCTGCAAGGCTTTAAGGATGGCACGATTCGCGCCTTGGTCGCAACCGACATCGCCGCACGCGGCATTGACATTGACGATTTACCGCACGTCGTGAACTACGAAATCCCCAACGTCAGCGAGGATTACGTACACCGCATTGGTCGTACAGGCCGCGCGGGGGCGAGCGGCGAGGCGGTCAGCTTAGTCAGCCTTGACGAAGAAGGTTTCTTTGAAGCCATCGAGCGCTTCACCAAGCAACGCATCGAACGCGTGCCCATGCCTGACTTTGCACCCGAGCCAGGCGAACGCGCTGAGCCAATTGCCATGGGTCGCCAAACGATCTGGGGCGGTGCGGGCAGGCCACCGCCGCGCGAAGTCATGCAAGCCGCCGCCAAAGCAGCGATGCAAGAGATGCGGCAGCGCCTGAATGAGCGCCCACCACGTGCGCGCGCTGGCGGGAGTGGCGCAGGAGGTGGTGCTCCTCGTCCTGCGGGCGGTGGCGGTGCCGGCAACCGAGCGCCTGCTGGCGGCAAAGCGCGTACCCCAGCGGGCGGAGGTCGTCCCTCATTGGGTAAACCTCAGTCAGCTAGACCGCAAAATTACCGTTAAATTCAGCATCCATTGACGGCGCAAGGGCGCAAGCAATGATGCTCGCGTGTCATAAAACACCTCTTTTTATTTGGTCGCGCTCAATCGACTCAAACAATGCTTTGAAGTTGCCTTCGCCAAACCCATCATCGCCCTTGCGCTGTATGAACTCGAAGAACACGGGGCCCAGCATGGTTTGCGAAAAAATTTGCAGCAGCAATCTTGGTGTCGTGGCTTGTCCGTCTGCATCCACCGCTGCGCCGTCCATCAAAATACCTCGCGCCTGCAACTCACCCACGCGCTCGCCATGCCCCGCAAGCCTTACATCTAAAGCCTCGTAGTAATAATCGTTAGGTCCAGCCAAGAGCGGAACGCCTGCCATTTGCAAGCTATCCACCGCAGCATAAATGTCATCCGTTAAAAGCGCGATGTGCTGAATCCCCTCGCCGTTGAACTGCATCAAATATTCTTCGATTTGCCCCGACCCCTGCTTCGCTTCTTCGTTGAGCGGAATACGAATCATGCCATCAGGCGCTGTGAGCGCTTTGCTGGTGAGACCCGTCTTCTCACCTTGAATATCAAAGTAGCGAATCTCTTTGAAATGAAACAACCGCTCGTAAAAGCCCGCCCAGTGCGCCATACGACCACGGTAGACGTTGTGCGTCAAATGGTCAATCAGTTTTAGACCATGCCCAAACGGATTTTTATCCACGCCCTCTAACCATTCAAAGTCAATGTCATAAATCGATTTGCCATCTTCAAAACGATCAATCAAATACAGCGGCGCACCGCCAATGCCTTTGATGGCGGGCAAGCGCAGCTCCATGGGGCCCGTGGGAATCTCAATTGGCTGCGCGCCAAGCGCTAGTGCGCGCGCGTATGCTTTGTGCGCATCCTTCACACGGAACGCCATACCGCAAGGCGCTACGCCATGCTCCGCCGCAAAATAGGCGGCTTGACTTTTAGGCTCTTGGTTCACAATGAAGTTGATCTGCCCTTGGCGGTAAAGCCACACATTTTTAGAGCGATGCTTGGCAACTTTGCTAAAGCCGAGTTTTTCAAACACGGCACCCAAATCAAAGTGCGCATCTTTGTCTTGTGGTGCGGCAAACTCAACAAACTCAAAACCGCAAAGCCCCATGGGGTTGTTGTCATTCATCGTATTTTTCCCTGAATCTGTAAATTTTCAATTTGTGCATTGGAATAGCCCACCTCTCGCAGCAGCTCCTTGGTGTGCTCGCCCAGTTTTGGTGGGCTTCTCCGCACGCCAAGATGCGAGCCGTCCATTTTGAACGGAAACAAAATCGTATCCACCGCCTCGCCCGCACGCGCACCATCGGTGAGTTCAATTTTTGCCATGCCGCCCGAAGCCTTGATGTGCGGGTCGTCCAGCAATTCATGCGGCGCTTTGATTGGCGCAAACGGCAACCCTTTTGCTTCAAATAAATCACTCAAATATTGCGCTGAAAAATCTTTTAATCGGTCGCGAAGCAGCGGGATGAACCATTCGCGTGCCGTCACGCGGTCGTTATTGGTTTTAAGTTGTGGATCGTTAAATAAATCAGCAAATTGCAACGCCTCACAAAAAATCTTCCACTGCGTGTCGGAGACCGCCGATAGAAAAATTTGCTCGCCTCCTTGCACCGTAAAAACATCGTACACGCCCCACGCAGAAATGCGCTCTGGCATGGGCGCGGCGGCTTGTCCCGTCACTTGGAACTGCATCATGTGCTGCGCAACCAGCAAAATATTGTTTTCAAATAACGCCGATTGCACTTGCTGACCGCGGCCCGTTTTTTGCCGCTGCATCAGCGCCGCCATGCAAGCAACCGCGCCAAAGATGCCGCCCATCATGTCGTTCACGCTAGAGCCCGCCCGCAAAGGATCGCCGCGCCGCCCCGTCATATACGCAAGACCGCCCATCATTTGCACCACTTCATCGAGCGCGGTACGGTGGTCGTAAGGGCCAGGCAAAAAGCCACGATGGTCAACATAAATGAGCGCAGGCAAAGCAGGGTCGCGCATCTTGCAAAGCGTCTCGTAATCCAAACCCTGCGCTTGCATCGTCTCCGATTTAAAGTTGTGCGAGACCACATCCGCCGTCGCAATTAACTTCAGCACAGCCTCTAGGCCTTCGGGCGTTTTAAGGTCAACCGCAAAGCTGCGTTTATTACGGTTGTAGAGCGGAAAAAATCCCGCGCCAGAACCCAGCAAACGCCGCGTGTTGTCACCTTTGATCGGCTCAACCTTAATCACGTCTGCGCCCAGATCAGCCAGCAGCATCCCGCAGGTAGGGCCCATCACCATGTGGGTGAATTCGATGACGCGGATGCCTGCGAGGGGGAGGGGGTGATTGTGCCAACTCATTTTTTTATTTTCGCTGATGCGCTTTCACCACAACACATTTAAATTATGTTGCGGCGCAACAAAATAAAGTAGCACAATAGCGCCTTCTCGAACCAATCCATCCAACGGGCTATTTCTCGTGCAAACATCACACTCCACATCTAAGTCGTCCATCGTGGCACTCACACTGGGTGCCATCGGTGTCGTTTACGGCGATATCGGCACTTCGGTGCTCTATGCGATGAAGGAGGTTTTTGGCAATGGTCACGTTGTCTTTACGCCCGAGAACGTCTATGGCATTTTGTCAATTTTCTTTTGGACACTAACCACGATTGTCTCCGTCAAGTATGTGGCACTGGTGCTGCGCGCTGACAATCACGGCGAAGGCGGCTTGATTGCGATGTTGGCATTGGCCTCTACGGCCGTCAAAGACAAGCCGCAACTACGCAAGGTGCTGGTAATCGTTGGCATTTTGGGAACGGCACTGTTTTACGGGGATGGGGTCATCACTCCAGCAATCTCGGTACTCGGTGCCATGGAAGGTTTGGAGGTTATTTCACCCGCTAGCAAGTCTTGGGTTATGCCGCTCACTTTGGTGATTCTGTTTGTCCTGTTTTACGTGCAAAAACGGGGCACTGCCAGTATTGGCAAATTTTTTGGTCCTATCACGCTTGTTTGGTTTGCTGTACTGGCGCTATTGGGCATCATGCACATCGCCACCAATCCTGCAATTTTGTGGGCACTATCGCCGCACCACGCCTTAATTTTTATGTGGACAAACCCGCACACGACCTTTGTGATTTTGGGTGCCGTTGTTCTTTGTGTGACGGGAGCAGAGGCGCTATACGCTGACATGGGACACTTCGGCAAACGGCCCATCCGTCTCGCATGGTTTTGGATTGTCATGCCAGCCTTAGTGCTTAACTATTTTGGCCAAGGTGCGCTGCTTCTTAAAAATCCTCAAGCCGTTAAAAATCCGTTTTACCTCATGGCACCTGAATGGGCACTCATTCCCCTACTCATCTTGGCAACTGCCGCAGCCGTGATTGCTTCGCAAGCTCTCATTTCGGGCTCTTTTAGTGCGACAAAACAAGTGGTTCAAATGGGATTTTTACCGCGCATGAAAATTGTGCATACCAGCGTCAAAGACACAGGACAAATCTACATTCCCCTCGTCAATTGGAGTTTGTTTGCTGCGATTGTTTTGGCTGTCGTCATGTTTAAAACATCTGGCAATTTAGCCACCGCCTACGGTATTGCTGTCACGATTGATATGCTAATTACAACGATCTTAACCTTCTACGTTATCCGCTACGGTTGGAAGTATCCACTGTGGCTTTGCGTTGCCGCAACGGGCTGGTTTTTTATCGTTGATTTAGCCTTTTTCGCATCCAACATGATGAAGCTCTTTGAAGGTGGTTGGTTCCCAATCCTAATTGGAGGAGCCGTTTTTGCTTTGATGCTGACCTGGCACCGTGGCTCGGAACTCGTCGTAGCAGCCCAGCGTGCGGATGCGTATAACTTAAAAGATTTCCTGCAATCCGTGTTCGTCAGCCCGCCAACCCGTGTGGAAGGCACGGCGGTATTTTTGACAACCGATATCGACATCACCCCGAATGCGCTTTTACATAACCTCAAGCACAACAAGGTACTGCACGCGCACAATTTATTTGTGACGGTTCGCAACCACGAAGTACCTTGGATTGGCATGGGCAAACGCCTAGAGGTTCACTCGCTGGGACATCACTGCTGGCAAGTTCTCATCAACTACGGCTTCAAAAACGACCCGGATGTGCCTGCGGCCTTAAAAGCGCTCTACGGTCTTGGCTTCGATATCGACCCGATGACAACCAGCTATTTCTTATCGCGCAATAACGTGGTCTCAACGCCTAGCGCGGGTATGGCTTCGTGGCGCGAAAAACTGTTTGCGCAAATGCATCACAACGCCAGCGATGCGGCAGACTTCCTCTATCTACCAAGCAACGCGGTGGTGGAGCTAGGCAGCAAGGTTGAAATTTAAATGCATATCCTCTTTATTGCCGATCCGCTTGCTAGCTTCAAAATCTACAAAGACACGACGTTTGCCATGATGCGTGAAGCGGCCAAGCGCGGGCACACGATTAACGCTTGCGAAGTGTCAAACATACGTTGGGCGCAGGCAAGCGGTGTTGTGGCGGATACGCAAATCATCACGCTCACAGGCCAAGCGGATAGGGCTTGGTACGTGGCATCGCCCTTGCAAGCCACGCCCCTCAAGGCGTTTGACGCAGTCATCATGCGCAAAGACCCGCCGTTTGATTCTGAATATTTCTATGCCACGCACCTGCTTGAGCAAGCCGAGCGCGAAGGTGCAAAAGTCTTAAATAGCCCACGCGCACTGCGCGATCACCCCGAAAAATTAGCGCTGATGGAGTTTGCGCATCTTGCCGCGCCAACGCTTGTGACGCGCGACATAGCACGCATTAAAGCCTTCCACGCCGAACATCAAGACGTCATCTTAAAACCGCTAGACGGCATGGGTGGTGTGGGGATTTTTCGTGTCCGCGATGATGCGCTTAACTTAGGCGCGATTGCTGAAACACTCACCGCCGACGGCACACAAACCATCATGGCGCAACGTTATTTGCCCGCCATCAAAGATGGCGACAAGCGCGTGCTGCTGATTGGCGGTAAGCCCGTTCCGTATGCCTTGGCACGCATTCCACAAGGCGGTGAAGTGCGCGGCAATTTGGCAGCAGGCGGCAAAGGCGTGGCGCAAAAACTATCCGATTCCGATTTAAAAATTGCCACAGAACTAGGCGAAACCCTTGCTGGGCGTGGCTTGCTGCTAGTTGGTCTAGATGTGATTGGCGATAAGCTGACCGAAATCAACGTGACCAGCCCCACGTGCTTTCAAGAGATTTTTGATCAAACAGGATGTGATGTGGCGGCGATGTTTGTGGCTGCGGTGGAAGCGGCAACTGAGTCTTCGCGGGGATGACACCTATCAAGCTGGCACGGTATCCATAAAACTCTGCCGCATTGAGAGCTTTTCAAACAGCTTCGCTAAGTTTGGATACGGCGTGCGCCAATCAATTTGCGGAAATCTGAAGTCTAAATAGCCCAAGGCTGTGCCAACGGCAATATCCGCCAAATTCATGTGAATGTTGCCGCAATATGGTTTATCGCCAAGCCCTTGGCTCATCGCGGCAAGCCCTGCGGTAATCTTGCCCAAATGCCGATCAATCCACAGTTGCGAACGCTGTTCGGGCGTGCGATGCGGCCATGTTTGCTCCATGCGCACGGTCAGCGCCGCATCCATCACGCCATCGGCCAAGGCTTCCCATGTTTTAACTTCCGCACGCTCACGGCCATTGGGCGGAATCAACTTACCCACAGGCGAGAGCGTGTCCAGATACTCCACAATCACGCGCGAATCAAATAGCGCCTCGCCGCCCTCCAGCACCAAGCACGGCACTTTGCCCAGCGGATTGGACGCGCCAATCGTGGTCTCGGGCACCCAAGGGTTTTCTATCGCAAGCTGGTAATCGAGTTTTTTTTCCGCCAGCACGATGCGAACTTTGCGGGCATAAGGACTGGCGTTAGCGTATATGAGTTTCATGGTTTCATTCTAACGAACCCGTAGGGCGCATCGTGGACACCCTACCGCCTAAAATGTGGTTATGACTGACAAAAATAATGCCCGACTTTTCGCTATTTCTCCACTTGATGGGCGCTATGCTGACAAAATTTCTGCCCTTGCGCCTTTGATGTCCGAATACGGCTATATGCACCGCCGCGTGCAAGTTGAGTTGACATGGTTTGCGGCACTATCGGATGCTGGTTTTGCTGAATTTAAGCCGCTCAGCGACGCAGCCCGCACTCACTTGCAAGCCTTGATTGCGAATTTTTCAAAGACCGATGCGCTCGCCATCAAAACCATTGAGCGCGTCACCAATCATGATGTCAAAGCGGTTGAATACTGGATCGTGGAAAAGTTCACCCAAGCCACCGATCTGCCCGAACTCAAAGCCCACGCGCACTTTGTCCACTTTGCTTGCACCAGCGAGGACATCAACAACACCAGCCACGCCTTGCAAATCAAGGCGGCGCGTGACACGGTGCTCGCGCCCAAGCTTCAATCCGTCTTGTATGCCTTATCGGATATGGCTTTGCGCTATGCCGATACGCCCATGTTGTCACGCACTCACGGTCAAACCGCCACGCCTACGACTGTTGGCAAAGAGTTCGCCAATGTCGTGATGCGCCTGCGCCGCGTGATTGCGGATATTGAAAGCGTCCAATTACTGGGCAAGATGAATGGTGCGGTTGGCAACTACAACGCACATCTTGCGGCGTTTCCAGATGTGGACTGGGCGGCATTTGCCAAGCGCGTGGTCGAGAGCCCTGCTCCGCAAGGGCTAGGGCTCACCTTCCAAGACTACAGTACGCAGATTGAACCGCACGACTACATGGCAGCGCTCTTCCATGCCTTGATGCGCAGCAATACCGTCCTCATTGATTTGTGCCGCGACATTTGGGGCTACGTCAGTCTGGGCTATTTCAAGCAGCGCCTCAAAGCGGGCGAAATTGGCAGCTCCACCATGCCGCACAAAGTCAATCCCATCGACTTTGAAAATGCGGAGGGCAACTTGGGACTGGCCAACGCCATGCTGGATCACATGGCAAACAAGCTGCCTATTTCGCGTTGGCAGCGTGATCTCACCGATTCCACGGTGCTGCGCAACATTGGCGTGGGACTGGGCTATAGCTTGCTGGCTTATGAATCACTGCTGACAGGGCTTGGCAAATTAGAGATTAACAACGAGGCCATCGCCGCTGATTTGGACACGGCGTGGGAGGTGCTTGCCGAGCCGATCCAAACTGTGATGCGCCGCTTTGGTGTACAAAACGCTTACGAGCAACTCAAAGAAGCCACGCGCGGTAAAACCGTGCTGGCAAGCGATCTGCAAAAACTAATTGCGGGGCTTGATATTCCCGCTGCCGACAAGGCGCGATTGCTGGCGCTGACACCCGCCAGCTACATTGGCACAGCAGATGCCTTGGCAAAGGCGATTGCCGCGTCCAAGTAATGCAGCGACGGCAAGGTGCGCCATCGCTTCATCATTAAATCAATCTTGATGCCATGCGCTCGTCCGCGTTTTCCATCGCGCGTTCGGCGTAACGGTTAAAGCGCCACGCAATACCCTCGGTGGTAATGCGCCGCCATGTTTGGCGCTTTTGTACAGGCGTGAATTCAGGCCAATGCTGCACCTCATCAAACGTGCGTCCGCAGCCCTTGCAATGCGCATCACCTTGGCTGGTTGAGCAAATCGCAATACAGGGCGTATCTGGTGTGGACTCGTACCACACAAGCCACGCCGCATAAGCCTTTGCGGGCATTCCATGCGCGACAACTTCATCTTTGCGATAGAACACCATGAGGGCATAAACGCTGGCTAACTCACGCAGCTCAGGGCACAAACTCACGCCGTCCTTGCTGGGTGACTGCGCACGCCAATAGTTAATGGCCGCCTCTATGTCGGTGATATGAATGCTGTCCGTCACGCTTGAGCCGCCTTCACTTCGCGTGCCGCGCCTTTGACCATGTCAAACTTAAACAAGCGGCACTCGATCGGGCCATTCCACATTGGCACGCGGCGCGATTCTTTGAGGCGCATGCGTGTTGGCAATTTCAAATCGGGCGACAAAATCCAGCCCGTCCAACCTGCAAAATTTTGCTTCCAATGCGTGGCAAGTAATGCAAAAAAATCTTGTCCATCTTCGGTCATCGCTTTAGAGAACCCACCCGTTTCAATGCGCTCACCATACGGTGGATTGAGAATGAGCAAGCCCGCCTGTCCCGCTGCCAACTCCACGGGCGGCATACGCTGCAAAGCGTCTCCCCCCCTAAAATGAATGGCCTTGCTCACCATGTCTTGCGGGCCTGCTCGCTCGGCATTACGCTGGGCAAAATCAACCATACGATGCGCCACATCGCTGGCGTAGATAGCCGCTGACGATGTACGAATTCGCGCAAGAGCCTCTTGCCGCAAGGCTTCCCAAGGCTCGGGGGCAAAACCATCAAACTTTTCAAACGCAAAAAAGCGATTTAAGCCTGGCGCGATGTGACACGCGATTTGCGCCGCCTCAATCGCAATCGTGCCCGAGCCGCAGCAAGGGTCATACAGCGGCACACCTTGCGAAGAGGCTTGCTCCCAGCCAATCGCTGCCAGCATGGCGGCGGCGAGCGTCTCCTTCAAAGGTGCTTCGCCTACTTCCTCGCGCCAACCGCGCTTAAAGAGCGGCTCGCCCGACGTATCCAAATAAAGCGTCACCTGCTCCGCCGTCAAATGCACATACACGCGCATATCGGCATAGCGCGTATCAACGCTGGGACGCTCGCCCACCAGATCGCGAAAGCGATCACAAATCGCATCTTTGACACGCAGCGCGGCAAAGTTCAAGCTCTTGAGCGGACTGTGCTGCGCGGTGATTTCGATTTTGAAAGTACGACTGGCGTTAAACCACGCATCCCACTCTACCGCTTTCGCCACTTCATAAATATCTAGCTCCGAGCGATAAGGCGCGTGCGCCATACGAATCAACACCCGCTGGCACAAACGGCTATGCAAATTGAGCAGCATCACGTCGCTTTGATCGCCCATGAGCGCCACGCCGCCGCGCTGGGACTGCGACAAAGAGCTATGACTTCTCCCCAAAGTCTGCCCGACTTCAGCACGCAAAAAGTCCTCAACGCCAGCGGCGCAGGGTAGAAAAAGAGAAAGTGATTTTTGAGACATACGTTGATTGTCGTGGACACGTCACATTTTGCGCAAACTCGCTGTCGGTATTCGCAGCGCTTCGCGGTACTTTGCAACCGTTCGCCTTGCACACGCGATGCCTTGCGCAGCCAGCAAATCCGCTATTTTTCCATCTGACAATGGCTTGCTTTTATTTTCTGCCGCAATGAACTGCGCGATGAGCGCCCGCACCGCTGTGCCCGAAGTCTCGCCGCCCGAGTCGGTGCCAAGGCGGGTGTCAAAGAAATATTTGAACTCAAACGTGCCTTGCGGCGTTGCCATGTATTTGCTTGTGGTGACGCGCGACACAGTGGACTCGTGCAGCCCCAGCTCATCGGCAATATCGCGCAGCACGAGTGGCCGCATCGCCACGGCACCATGCTGCAAAAATTGCTCTTGCCTGGACACAATCGCTTTGGCCACACGCAAAATGGTGTCAAAGCGTTGCGTCAAACTTTTGATAAATCCGCGCGCCTCAGCCAGCGTTTGCTGCATCACTTCGGTGGCTGTGTGCTTGCCATCAGCCTTCGCTTTTTCACGCGCTTTTTGCAGTTTGAGCAGTTGTGCGGTGACTTCATCCACTTTGAGTTTGGGCATCACATCGGTATTCAACTCAACTTCAAATTTCAGTCGGTCTGCATTTTTACGTTTAATTGGGTAGACATAAACATCCGGCACCACAACGCTATCAACCAGCGGTATAAAACGCCGACTGGGTAGAGGCTCAAAAGTTGAAATAAGCTGCAAGCCTTGCTGGATAAGGCTCTCCGAGAAGCCATTCGATGCAACTAATTGCAACACGTTACGCTTAGCCAGCACCGACAACGGAAGATTGAGCAGCTGCTTGGCAGCGGCATAAAGAGCCACCTCACCGCCCGTATGCGCCGCTTCGGCTGCGCGTAATTGCATACGCAAACACTCGCCAACATCTTGCGCGCCCACGCCGCACGGCTCTAAGTGAAGTAGCCATTGCCGCGCGATACGCAACTGATCAACCAAACGCGCCACGTCTTCTGGATCGCTACTCAAGCAAGCGGCCAGCTCATCTAGTGATTCGGTTAAAAATCCACGCTCATCCAGTGAGTCGATTAAAAAATGCAAACTCGCCACATCCGTTTCGCAGAGGCGCAAATGCTGCGCTTGACGCTTGAGATGTTCGGACAAACTGGTGGCGCTCGTCAACCGACCAAAAGGGTCTACGTCGCCGTCCACGTATTGACTGGCATGGGTTTGACTGTGACTTTGCGCCTCGACACCCCATTCGCTATCGTTTGGCGCAAGCTCTACCGTGCCATCACCATCCCAATCTAACTCATCAGCCGTGAGTAGCGGCGCTTCATCACTGCCCTCGGCATAATCGAAGCGCTCGCGCTCACTCACCTCATCATCGCGCGCTAAAAAAGGATTGGTTGCTAGTTGTTGCTCAACCTCTTGCTCTAGCTCAAGGCTAGAGAGTTGAAGCAGCCGAATTGACTGCTGAAGCTGCGGGGTAAGAGTCAAGCTTTGCGAAAAGCCTAAAGAGAGTCCTTGCTTCACACACGCCTATCTCACATACGGAAGTGCTCACCCAAATACACGCGGCGCACATCGGCATTGTCAATAATTTGCGATGGTGTCCCTTGCGCCAACACACGACCCTCGCTAATGATGGTCGCTCGGTCGCAAATACCAAGTGTTTCTCGAACGTTGTGATCGGTGATCAGCACGCCAATGCCACGCTCTTTCAAAAAATGGATGATGCGCTGGATTTCAATCACAGCAATTGGATCAACGCCTGCAAAGGGTTCATCAAGCAGCACAAAGTGCGGCTCGGTTGCCAGCGTTCTGGCAATTTCAACGCGGCGACGCTCACCGCCCGACAGCGCTGTCGCCATCGTGTCGTGCAAATGATCAACGCGCAAATCCGAAAGCAAGCTCGCGAGTCGCTTATCAATCTCATCTTTCGACAATGCCTGCAACTCCAGCACAGCACGCACGTTTTCTGCAACCGTGAGCTTGCGAAAAATAGATGCCTCTTGCGGTAAATAGCTCAAACCCATGCGCGAGCGCTTGTGAATAGGCATTTGGTGAATCGGCTGATCACCCAAAGTAATCGTCCCTGCATCGGAGCGCACCAGCCCGACCACCATATAAAACGATGTGGTCTTGCCCGCACCATTGGGCCCCAGCAATCCCACCACCTCGCCCTCGGACACATCCAGCGAGACATCTTTCACCACTTGGCGACGACCGTAAGTTTTTTGCAGCCCCGTCGCCACCAAGCGCATCGGCTTCATGGCTTGAGGCTCTCCACGCTTTTCAGCAAAAGAGCGGGCGCTGCGTCAGATGATGCGGGTGATGCCGTCTTATCCAACTTAGGCGAGAGCACCATCCGCACGCGTCCAGAGCCTGCGGGGGTGCTTGCGGTTGCACCTGTCGCCGCAGCGCCGTTTACGTTCATCGTCTCGGTCAAGTTATTAAACACAATTTGATAACCCGTTGCCTCATCCGCCACGGCGCTACCGCGCAGCCTGCGCATCACCGCGCGTCCTGTCAACTTGAGCACATCGACCTTGCCGTCATACTCAATGCGCTCGGCTTCACCTTCCATAAACTCGTCCAGGCCTTCGCGCTTTTGCCGAAAAAACGCCGTGCCACCCGCTTGGGGGGTTGCGACCAAAAACTGATTGCCTTGCGGGTCTTCGCGTTGCTCAAGCCGCGCGGCTCGCAGCACCATCGTGCCCTTGGTAACAACCACCGCACCTTCGGCCACCATGATTTTTTGCACATCATCAAAGCGTGCCGAGTCAGCTTCTAAATTAAGCGGCTTATTTTTATCTGCTTTTTCAGCCCATACCATGCCTTGTGCCGACAAGCAAACCAAACCAACCAAGACGAGTTTCAAACTAAAAAATTTAAGCACCTTTTGCCGCCGCCTTTTGTGCTTTTTCAAATTTTTCTAACAACTCATTGCCGCGACTCACCGCTGCATCTAAGCCTTCTTTCGCCGTTTTTTTACCGGCCCAAATGGCTTCTAACTCCTCATCGATCACATTGCGTACTTGCACAAAATTGCCCAGTCGAATGCCGCGTGATTTCGCCGTTGTTTTAACAATCATTTGCTTCACCGCCACGTCGGTGCCAGGATTTTTATCGTAAAACCCGCTGGCCTTGGTCATCTCATAAGCTTTATTGGTTAGCGGCAAATAGCCTGTTAGCTGCGAGCTCTTGGCTTGCACATTGGCATCTGAGAGATATTTGTAAAACAACGCCACGCCTTTGTATTCATTGGCGGTCTTGCCTGCCATTGCCCACAAACTACCGCCGCCAATCACCGTGTTTTGCGGTGCGCCTGCAACGTCTGGGTAGTACGGCAGCGGCGCAATACCAAACTCAAACTTGGCGTTGCGTTTAATACCCGCGTAAGCGGCGGATGACGAAGTCAGCATGGCGCACTCGCCCGTCCAGAACTTGGCTTCGGCTTCGGTGCGGCGACCTGCATAGCTCATGAGACCTTGCTTTTGCATATTGGCAAGATTTTCGATGTGGCGAACGTGCAGCGGACTATTGAACGCCAGGCGTGCATCCCAACCATCAAAGCCATTGTTTTTGGTTGCAAAAATCGTGTTGTGCCAAGTGCTAAAGCTCTCCAACTGCGTCCAGCTTTGCCATGCGGGCGTAAAGCCGCATTTCTCGCCACTGGCTTTTAGCTTTGCCGCAGCAGCAGCCACTTCTGGCCAAGTTGTGGGCGCATGATTAGGATCCAATCCATGCTTTTTGAACATATCTTTGTTATAGAAAAACACGGTCGTGGAGCTATTGAACGGAAATGACAACATCGCCCCGCTTGGCGCGGTGTAGTAGCCCGCCACGGCGGGTACATATTGCTTGCTATCAAAGGCGATACCGCCCTCTTTAAACACATCCGTCACAGGTTTGATCGCTTTGCTTGCCATCATGGAGGCCGTGCCGACTTCAAAAATTTGCACAATGTGCGGTGCGTTGCCTGCGCGGTACGCGGCAATCGTGGCGGCGTAGCTCTCGTCATACGAGCCTTTAAACACAGGCACTACTTTGTACTCTTTTTGCGAGGCATTGAACTCATTGGCAAGGCCACCCACCCAATCCCCTATTGCACCCGTCATGGAGTGCCACCACTGGATTTGTGTTTGTGCGTTAGCCGAGGATGCCGCGCTAAGGCCGATGGATAGGGCAATAGCGACGGATGCGATGTGACGTTTCATAAAAATACTCCTAATTGTGAAGGGAGAGGACATTGTGAATAAGTAATGTGTCAGTTTAACTTAGCCTTGAGCAGTTCATTCACCTGCGCGGGATTGGCCTTGCCGCCACTGGCTTTCATGATTTGCCCAACTAACGCGTTCAACGCTTTGGCATTGCCTGCTTTGAACTCGTCCACGTTTTTGGGATTCGCGGCAATGACATCTAGCACGATTTTTTCTAAAGCGCCCGTATCGTTCATTTGCTTGAGACCCTTGGCTTCGATGATGGCATCGACTTCGCCGCCATCCGTCCACAGCACATCCAATACTTGCTTAGCCGCGTTGTTAGACAAAGTGTTGTCTGCAATACGGCTAACCAGCAGGCCAAGCTGGGCGGGGCTTACAGGGCAGGCATCGATAGAAGCCTCGTCCTGATTGAGCCGGCGAGACACCTCGCCGCCAAGCCAATTACTGACGAGCTTGGGTTGATGGCAAGCCTTGGTTGCAGCTTCAAAGTAGTTTGCTAACGCCACGCTTTGCGTCAATTGCGTCGCGTCGTATTCCGATAGCCCATATTGCGTTTGAAAGCGCTGGGCCATCACACGCGGCAACTCAGGCATTTCGCTTTGCACGCGCTCCACCCAATCCCGCCCAATCACTAGCGGCGGCAAGTCTGGATCGGGGAAATAGCGGTAATCGGCAGCGTCTTCTTTGGTGCGCATGGCGCGGGTTTCGCCCGTATCGGGATTGAACAAAACCGTGGCTTGCTCAATCGCTTTGCCGTCTTCAATTTGCTCGATTTGCCAGCGCACTTCAAAGTCAATCGCTTGCTGCATGAACTTAAAGCTGTTCAGATTTTTAATCTCACGCCTTGTTCCCAAAGGCTCGCCAGGTTTGCGAACACTTACGTTCGCATCGCAGCGAAACGAGCCTTCTTGCATATTGCCGTCGCAAATGCCAATCCACGTCACGATTTTGTGCAGCTCTTTGGCGTAGGCAACCGCCTCGGCGCTGGAGCGCATATCGGGCTCAGTCACGATCTCAAGTAACGGCGTCCCCGCGCGATTCAAATCAATGCCGCTCATACCCCCGCCTCCGAGTGCTGAGTCTTCGTGCAGCGATTTGCCCGCGTCTTCTTCTAGGTGCGCGCGAACCAGCCTGACGGTCTTTTTTTCATCACCCAAGAAGAACGACACCTCGCCACCTTGCACGACAGGAATTTCGAACTGGCTAATTTGGTAGCCCTTGGGCAAATCGGGATAGAAGTAGTTTTTACGCGCAAACACACTGCGCTCGGCGATATGCGAACCCAGCGCAAGACCCAGTTGGATAGCACGCTCAACCGCGCCGATGTTCATGACGGGCAGCGTGCCAGGCAGCGCCAAATCGACAGGGCAAGCCTGCGTATTGGGCTCTGCGCCAAACGCGGTGGGAGCGCGGCTAAAGATTTTTGATTGGGTGGAGAGCTGGGCGTGGGTCTCGAAACCGATGACGACTTCGTAGCCTTGGATGAGGAGTGATTTCATGATCTGACTGGAATGGCAACACCAATTTTGGTAAGTATTTTTTTAGCTAGCATTTCAAAGTCTTCATACGCTTGATTAACAGCCCCAGAGTGACTACCAATTGCACCATCTGCAGACTTCAAAAGAAATACGGGTTTTCTAGCTTCTTGCGCAAGTGGGATTAGGCTTTTGTAATGTCTCAAACGTGCTAAGCAGTTAGGGTCTTCGTCGATATTAGCGCTAACACCTGATTGATCATTCATACCTAGGCTTTTTCGATATTCAGCCGGTATGCGTTCTAGCCATGAGACATAGGCTTGAACGGGACGCTTGAGTCTCTCTTGATGTTGCAAAGCAATATAGCCCAATGGCTCAGCAATGCCGCTTGGCAATGCCCCCACGGCATCTTTAACAATGTCCAAGCGCTTCTTCCACTCTTCGCGCCATTTTCTAAGTGCGGGGCCGAGGTTACGCAGCCCTTGCAACGAAAACATATCTGCCGCCAATGGAACAACGACATGATCCGTCCCGATAAGAATTGATCGATTGATAGCGCCCAAATTGGGACCCACATCAAAAATAATAATGTTCGCTTGAATTGATGCTGCGCTGGTTTGAGCCATTCGCCAAAAAGCACTTAGCACAAGCATGGCCCGCTCACTAGAGTCTTCCGTTAAGGCCTTACCCCATTGTTCTGACAATTGATCTTCAAAACTCGATAAGCTCAAATCGCCCGCGATTAACTTCAGGTTGTCATGCACAGAGTACAACTGAGGGGGTGTAAAGTCTCCAATGCGTGTTAACGGTTTAACCGATTCATATACTGAATTAACTTCACTATTACTCCGTCCCTCCCACAGTTCAAGCAACGAGGTTTCGTCAATAAAAGCGCCTGTCAAATTAGCCTGCGGATCACAATCCACAACTAAAACTTTGACCCCCAACAACGCAAGCATCCACGATAAGTGATAGACCAGCGTCGTTTTTCCAACTCCGCCTTTGTTGTTGAAAAATGTGAGTGTTGGAATGTGAATGCTCATCGTCAATTCTTTTTGATGGTGGCAATGACCATACTAGGTGAAACACTAAACTCCAAGTCGGGGTTTCGGTTTGCTTGCAGTTGCGCTTTTGCGCTTTGAATACCAAAACCGAATTTTTGCGCAAAGCTTAGGCCGTGCATAACTTCAGCAATGATCGGATTTCGGTAGTCGGCGGCATGCGGCTGTCCAAAATTCTCCTCCGTCACAGCGCCAAACGGCCCACCAGGGTTTGCGATCTCAATGCGATCATCAAACCAATACACACGGATAGGCGCATTGGTTCCTTCGTAGCTACGATGCAATACGGCATTTCTAAAAATTTGCTGCACTGCGGCCAATGGGTAATCTGGATACTGCATCTCTCTATCTTGATCGACAATGCTGATTGGTGTTTGGATATTTGTTTTTATTTTTTCCTCGGACAATCTGATAACGGTTTCTAGATTGCCAGAGATAGTCGCTTGATCGACAATAACCCCGCCGTGGTGAATACCTGCGTAACGGACGAATTGGACGTAGGCTCCAGCAAACCAGTCCTGCGGAGCATGCCCTAAGGCTAAGACACCTGCAACACTAGGAACACAAGCCCCACTATTTCCACCATTGACTCCCATCCGTGTGGTAATAAGTTTTTCTTCCAAGCTACGCCCATTGGCCTGCAAAACCTCGCGGGCAATTACGGTTGGCAAATAAACCTCTTCAAAATAGCGCAAATTCAAATCTTGCAGAGTCGCAGTCGGCAGTCCTTCGCTATCGAAAGAGCGCCCAGCATTGTGCCGTCTACGCTCATTAAGCACACGCTCATCTTCAGCATTTCCTTCGCGCGTGCTTGCTGACAATCGCACATAAATTTGCCCCTTAAAACGAACGGGCGGCAAACTAGATGGATCAACAATTATCACCATGACATGCTTTCCGTTGGGGAATCGCAAGCTTCTAGTCATCATGCTGGGCAAGGGCTGAATGCGGCCATCCGACTTGATCTCATCTATGCCATTTCTAACGGCATCAGTATCGTCAATGCCAACAATCTCACCGTTGTCTGCGACACCTAAAAACAAAACCCCACCCTTATCTCCCTGCGCTAAAGCATTCGCAAAAGCACATACTGTTTTGCACACCTTATCTTTATTATTTCCACTGACATATGCTTCTTTACGTTCCAACCAATTTGATTCTGGCGCGTCAATTAACTTCAATAAATCATCATCGTTGAAATTCATATCGTCCTCATTTGAAAATCACAGGTCTTTGCAAATGCCAATCGGTAGCCAATTGATACTGATGCGCCGCGTTCAAGAGCCGTCCTTCTTGCAAATAATTGCCAATGAGTTGCATCCCCACAGGCATTGCGCCTTCGCCAAAGCCAACAGGAATACTCATCGCTGGCAAGCCCGCCAGCGATGCGGGTAGCGTGTAAATATCCGCCAAATAATCATCTAGCGGTTTGCGATTTTTGTCACCCAACGTCCACGCCACGCTAGGCGCTACGGGGCCTGCGATTAGGTCGCAGTTGTTGAATGCTTCTTGGAAGTCGTCGGCAATCATGCGGCGAATGCGCTGCGCTTGTAGGTAGTACGCATCGTAGTAGCCGTGCGAGAGCACATAGTTGCCAATCATGATGCGGCGCTTGACCTCGTCGCCAAAGCCCTGGGCGCGGGTCTTTTTGTACATATCGGCAAGGTCTTTGTAATCCGCCGCGCGGTGTCCAAACTTCACACCATCAAAGCGCGACAAGTTGCTAGCCGCCTCAGCGGGCGCAATGATGTAGTAGACGGGGATGGCGAGTTCAGTGCGCGGCAAAGAGATGGGCACTCGCTTTGCGCCTAACTTTTCGTACTCAGCTAATGCCGCATCAATGGCGGCGCGAACATCGTCTGCCAAACCATCGGCAAAAAACTCTTTGGGGACGCCGATGCGCAGTCCCTTCATCGAGTCATTCAAACCAGGTGTGAAATCCTCTGGCGGCAAGTCAAGCGATGTGGAATCGCGGTCTAAATCCGCGCCGCACATGGCGGAGAGTAGCAGGGCGCAATCTTCGGCGGTGCGCGCCATCGGGCCTGCTTGGTCAAGGCTGGACGCATACGCCACCATGCCGTAGCGCGAGGCGCGTCCATACGTGGGCTTGATGCCTGTGATGCCGCAAAAGCTGGCGGGCTGGCGAATCGAGCCGCCTGTGTCGGTGCCTGTTGCAGCGGGCGCAAGTCCTGCCGCCACCGCTGCGGCGCTACCGCCCGACGAACCGCCTGGCACGCGGCTGGTATCCCACGGGTTGTGCACTTTGCCGTAAAAAGAATTTTCGTTTGCCGACCCCATAGCGAACTCGTCGCAATTGAGTTTGCCAAGCGTGACCATGCCCGCATCCGCTAAGCGCGCGACCACGGTCGCATCAAATGGCGAGCGATAGCCCTTGAGCATCTTCGAGCCTGCCGTTGTGACGAAATCTTTGGTCACAAAAATATCTTTGTGGGCAATCGGAACGCCTGTTAAACGCGGCGCGTTGCCCATAGCAATCTTTTGATCTGCCGCTTTGGCGGCAAGCCTTGTGGCGTCTGGGCTGCAATCGAGGAATGCCCCGAGAGCCTTATGGGTATTGGCTCGCGACAAATAGTGCTCTGCAAGCTCTAGGCTAGAGACTTGCTTGGTTTGCAATAAGTCCGCAGTTTCGCGGACGGTGAGTAGGTGTAGGTCTTGCATTCTTCTAGACTATTCAATAACTTTAGGTACGAGAAACAAACCGCGCTCTACTGCGGGGGCACTTCGTTGGTTGGCTTCTCGGTTATTCGGCTCGCTCGCCACATCGGCGCGAAGACGCAGCTGAAGGTGCGCAAGCACCGACTCTGGCATCGCGTGCGTTGGGTGCGCTAGCGGCTCGATGCCCTTGGTATCGACGGCGCGCATTTGCTCCACAATTTCAAAAAAACTGTTGATTTGCAGTTGCATTTTTTCGCCCTCATCAGGCTGCATTTCTAGCCGCGATAAATTGGCAATCTTTACGATATCTTGTTGACTTAACGCCATGTTTTACCTATGAAAAATTTGGTTTATCGGGTATTATCCAACGTTTGCAAATTCTTTGTCAGGATCTCCTCATGCTCAGCGCCTTTCGCCGCTACTTTTCTACCGATTTGGCCATTGACCTCGGTACGGCCAACACACTCATTTACGTCCAAGGCAAAGGCATCGTTTTAGATGAACCATCCGTGGTTGCCATTCGCCACGAAGGCGGGCCGCACGGCAAAAAAACCATTCAAGCCGTTGGTCGCGAAGCCAAGATGATGCTGGGCAAAGTGCCTGGCAACATTGAAGCGATTCGCCCGATGAAAGACGGCGTGATTGCCGACTTTACCGTGACTGAGCAAATGCTCAAGCAATTTATCAAGATGGTGCACCCACGTCAGTTGCTCAAGCCTAGCCCGCGCATCATTATTTGCGTGCCTTGCGGCTCGACCCAAGTGGAGCGCCGTGCGATTCGTGAGTCCGCACTGGGCGCGGGTGCGAGCGAGGTTTATTTGATCGAAGAGCCGATGGCGGCGGCAATTGGTGCAGGCTTGCCAGTGTCTGAGGCCAGCGGCTCGATGGTGGTCGACGTAGGCGGCGGCACCACCGAAGTGGGCGTGATTTCGCTGGGCGGCATGGTCTACAAAGGCTCGGTGCGCGTGGGCGGCGACAAGTTCGATGAGGCGATCATCAATTACATCCGCCGCAATTACGGAATGCTAATTGGCGAGCCAACGGCTGAAGCCATCAAAAAGAACATTGGCACGGCTTTTCCAGGTAGCGAAGTGCGCGAGATGGAAGTCAAAGGTCGCAATCTCTCTGAAGGCGTACCGCGCAGCTTCACCATTTCATCGAACGAAATTTTGGAAGCGCTCACCGACCCGCTCAACAACATTGTGAGTGCGGTTAAAAATGCGCTGGAGCAAACACCGCCAGAGCTAGGCGCAGACATTGCCGAGCGCGGCATGATGCTGACGGGCGGCGGCGCGCTGCTGCGTGATCTTGATCGCCTGCTCGCAGAAGAGACAGGACTGCCAGCTCTCGTTGCCGAAGACCCGCTCACCTGCGTGGTGCGCGGCTGCGGAATGGCTCTGGAGCGGATGGAGCGACTGGGTTCAATCTTTACGACTGAGTAAGTCTAGAGACGTGCATGGCGTTTTCTTCCCGCGGTCGCTACTCCACCTTTAAGGATGCGCAGATACCGCTCTTTCGGCAAGGCGTATCGGCACTTTCGCGGCTCATTTTTTTCTGCGCATTAGCGTTATTTTTAATGGTGGCTGATGTGCGCTATAGCGTCACAAAGCCCATCCGAACAGGAATTGCGACTCTTTTGTTTCCTATTCAGTGGGTTGTCATGCAGCCGCTAGCGGGGGTGCAAGAGCTGGGGCAATATTTCCAAAACCTAGAAGCGGCGCAAAGCGACACCAAGACGGTGCACGCGCGGCTGACGCAAATGATGCAAAAGTCGGTCATTGTCGATCAGCTACAGATGGAAAACCAGCGCCTACGCCAATTGCTTGATCTCAAACAAAAGCCCGAGACTTCTGGCATTGCGGCCGAAGTGTTATTTGATGCTGCCGATCCACATTCGCGTAAAGTCATCGTCAATAAAGGCTCAGTCAACGATATTTTGCTTGGGTCTCCCGTGCTAGATGAGTTGGGCGTTGTGGGTCAAGTCACGCGCGTCTTCCCGCTCACCAGCGAAGTGACGCTGCTGATTGATCAGCGACAAGCGATACCCGTCCTCAATACCCGCACAGGTGCGCGTAGCGTAGCTTATGGCGATGCCGCCAGTTATGGCGAAATGTTAGACCTGCGATTTATGGGGACGAATGCCGATGTTTTAACGGGTGATTTATTAACCACAAGCGGCGTAGACGGCATTTATCCAGCTGGATTGCCTGTCGCAAAAATAGACAAAATTGAGCGCCGCGCTGACACGGCTTTTGCCAAGATACAGTGCATTCCCATTGCGAAAATGACGGGCACACTCCATGTCATGATCTTAAAACCACTCACTACCGTACAAACCAGTGGACTGGATTTAACGCCATCGGCAGTAAACGCACCCGCCTCGAAAGGTCGATCACCATGAGTGGCATCATGCCCAAAGGTTCTCGGCAATTGTTGTTGCCAGCCAATCCATCATTTATTTGGCTGAGCATTTTTGCATCCTTTGTTGTCAATCTTTTGCTTAATTTTTTATTGGGTGGTTGGGCGAGTTGGCTGCCCGACTTTTTAGCCATCACTCTTGTTTTTTGGAGTTTGCACCAGCCTCAGCGCATTGGAATGGGTGTAGCCTTCATATTTGGTTTGGCGATGGATGTGCATCAAACCACGCTGCTTGGCGAGCACGCGCTATGCTACACCTTGCTCAGCTTTGTGGTCACGCTGATGCAGCGGCGCGTCTTATGGTTTAAGCCTGCTATGCAAGCGCTGCAATTGCTCCCTTTATTCGCAGCGGCTCATCTGCTGGAGATTGTGCTGCGCGGAATGCTCAGTAGCGCTTGGCCGCAGTGGCAAGTCATGTTGGCTGCGCCCATTGAAGCGCTGTGCTGGCCCTTCGTGTCTGCCGTGCTGCTGATGCCGCAGCGCCGTGCGCCAGACCCTGACGTGCATCGACCTCTGTAATGACGCGGGCACATGATTGAGCTTCAAAATCTTGAGCGCGATTTGACTCGCTTTCGTGGGCGCATTTTGATTGTGAGTGCGCTGGTTGTGACGCTATTTGCCTTGCTTTTGTCGCGGCTTTTCTATCTGCAAGTGATCAGGCACGAGGACTTGCATAGTCAAGCCGAAGGTAACCGCACTGCCGCCGTTCCTATTGTCCCAAACCGCGGACTCATTTTGGATCGTCACGGCATCGTACTCGCCAATAACTATTCAGCTTACACCCTGGAAGTGACACCATCTAAAGTGCCGCGTATGGATGACACGATTGAAGAGCTATCGAAAATCATTGAGATTCAACCGCGCGACAAACGCCGCTTAAAAAGACTCATGGAGGAGTCAAAAAATTTTGAATCTTTGCCTATCCGAACTCGCCTAACCGATGAAGAAGTTGCCAAGTTTGCTGCCCAGCGTTTTCGTTTTCCTGGCGTTGACATCAAAGCTCGCCTGTTCCGAAATTATCCCTATGGAGAGCTAGCAAGTCACGTCATCGGGTACATTGGTCGCATCAACAACGCCGAAAAAGACCGCCTTGAAGAAAACGATGAAGAGGCCAATTACCGAGGGACCGAGTACATCGGAAAAGTTGGAGTTGAGCAAAGTTTTGAGCACCTGCTTCATGGCATCACAGGTGTCGAGCAAGTCGAGACATCAGCAGGTGGCAGAGCCACGCGCAAGCTTGCGAGCACGCCCGCCACACCTGGAAGTACGGTTGTTTTATCGATTGATATGAAGCTTCAAAAGTTGATTGAAGATTTATTTGGTGATCGCCGAGGTGCACTCGTCGCCATTGATCCACGCAACGGAGAGGTGCTTGCGTTTGTGAGCAAGCCCACGTTCGATCCCAATTTATTTGTAGAGGGAATTGATGCCGATAACTGGGCGGGACTAAATGAGTCGCTTGATAAACCTCTGCTCAATCGCGCACTACGCGGCACTTATCCGCCTGGCTCTACCTATAAACCGTTTATGGCATTGGCTGCGCTGGAGCTAGGCAAGCGCACACCCACGGCCATCACGAATGACCCAGGATATTGGATGTTTGGCGATCATCGTTTTAGAAGTCACGATGACCACGGCCTTGGCGCTGTGGATATGTACCGAAGCATTGTGCTATCGAGCAATGTTTATTACTACTCTCTTGCCAATGATTTGGGGGTTGATGCCATCCACGACTTCATGAAGCCGCTCAGTTTTGGGCAACTCACGGGCATTGATATTTTGGGTGAGGTTCGCGGTATTTTGCCAAGCACAAGCTGGAAGCGTAGCAACTACAAAAAGCCTGAACAACAAAAATGGTATGCGGGAGAGACCATTTCGCTGGGCATCGGTCAAGGCTACAACGCGTTTACGATGCTTCAACTTGCCTCGGCTACCGCAACCCTCGCCAATGGCCGTCTGCGCTATACGCCGCAAATCGTTAAGAGTACGCAAGACCCTGTGACACGGGTGAAATCACCCACAGCCACTCATACGCCGACCCATTTGCCCTTCAACCCAGACAACGTTGCCGCTATTCATAAAGCACTTGGCGGCGTAACCACGGAGGGCACTTCTGCACGCGCATTTTTGGGCGCGGGCTACTCAAGCGCGGGGAAAACAGGAACGGCTCAAGCGGTCACCATTGGTCAAAAAGAAAAGTACGACTCCAGAAAACTAGAAGAACGGCAACGCGACCACGCGCTGTATATGGCCTTTGCACCGCTTGAAAATCCCAAAATTGCTTTGGCTATTGTGGTAGAAAATGCGGGTTTTGGCGCTGAGCACGCAGCACCCATTGCCAGGCGAGTTTTTGACTATGTGCTCCTTGACAATTATCCAAGCGTTGAAGATATCGCGGCCGTGCAAAGTGGCAAAGCAACGACTCCCATTGGTCGGCCGCGTAAGGTTCAAGATGTAGTCTGGTCAATCAAACCATAACGAGATTTATATGCATATGCCGACTTCAGCACAAAACGCATTGCACCCTTATGTGCTATCTGCGCATCGCACGCTGGATATTGAGTCGCTGTCTTTATTGCAGCTTAAATTCAATATTGGTGACTCTTTTATTCAAACCGTTGATCTCTTTCATCGCACCGTTGGTCACGTCATCGTCATGGGTATGGGAAAGAGTGGGCATATTGGTCGAAAAATTGCCGCCACACTCTCATCAACAGGAACGCCCGCTTTTTTTGTTCATCCTGCTGAAGCTAGCCACGGCGATTTGGGCATGGTGACTTCCAGCGATACTGTCTTGGCTATTTCCAATAGCGGAGAATCAGATGAGCTGGCAGCCATCTTGCCGCTACTTAAGCGGTTGGGCGTACCGATTGTGGCCATGACAGGCAATGCAGACTCAACCTTAGCGACTCACTCAACACACGTTTTGATAACGCACGTCGAACAAGAGGCCTGTCCGCTCAATCTGGCGCCCACGGCAAGTACAACCGCACAACTGGCAATGGGCGATGCGATTGCAATTGCGTGTTTGGAGCGCCGTGGATTCCAAGCAACTGACTTTGCGGCGGCGCATCCAGGTGGCGCGCTGGGCAGAAAATTACTAACCCGTGTTAGCGACATCATGCGAACGGGAGCGTCAATTCCCATTGTCACGTCGAATATGTCTTTTTTAGAGATGATGAAGCTGATGAGTGCCAGTGGCCTTGGCACTGCGGTTGCGGTTGACGAAATAGGTATGCCAACAGGTATATTCACCGATGGCGATTTGAGACGTGAGTTGATGCGCGGGACTGATCTCATTCACGCCGAACCTCAAACACTCATGCGCTCTAATCCAAAAACCATCTATGCCCATGCCTTGGCGGTTGACGCAGCGGTCATCATGGAAAATCTTAAAGTTACGAGTTTATTAGCAGTTAATGAATCGGGGCACTTAGCTGGGATACTTAACTCCAATGATTTGATGCGTGCCAAGGTCATCTAAATGCAAAAGTTTCGACCCGCATTCAATTACATCACGAATTTAGCTCCGCTGATTTCAATGTCAGCTTTGGCTTTGTTTAGCTTTGCTTTAGTCAAACAAGCAAACAATACTCAACAAGTATCCATTCGGGCTATATCCAACAATTCTGAACCCGACTATTATTTAGACCAGTTTTTTATATCGCAATATAGCGAAACTGGATCTGTAAAAGCCTATGTCGAAGGTGGGTCGGCGCTGCACTTTGAAAATACGAAGCAGCTATCCATTAGCAATAATTTTCATTTTTATTTTTTAAACGATTTATTCCGCTATGAGGGAGTGTCCAATCAAGCGCTTGTAGATGACGATGGCAATGCAATCAAACTCCAAGGTCAAGCAAAAGTTGAGCGCTCAACATTAGATGCTAAACCTGTGATAACAACTTTTCAAAGCAACTATTTTTATATGACGCAGCGGCCTGACACGATCAGCAGTAATTTACCCGTCATCATTCGTAGCGGGAAAAACTCCATAAGCGCCAATTCGTTTGTGTATGAACATACAAAACAACAAACACGTATGACTGGGCGTGTCAAAATTAGAATTGAGGCCGAAAAATAATTAGAAAGCAAAAAGCCCCAATCTTTCGACTGGGGCTTTTTTAATAATAGCCTGACAATGTCCTACTTTCACACGGGCAATCCGCACTATCATCGGCGCTAAAGCGTTTCACGGTCCTGTTCGAGATGGGAAGGGGTGGTACCACTTTGCTATGGTCATCAGGCAAAACTGTTTGTCAGGTTGATAAATCAACCCAACGAATTCATAGAGATAAATCAGCTTAAATACACATAATCTTCAATTGCGTGCTTGAATAAACCGTAATTTGAATATTTTCATAATCAACTACAACATATAGTCTTCGATCAATTTGATCAAAGTTATAGGGTCAAGCCTCACGAGCAATTAGTATCAGTTAGCTTAACGCATTACTGCGCTTCCACACCTGACCTATCAACGTCCTGGTCTTGAACGACTCTTTAGGGGGCTCAAGGCCCCGGCAGA